>CAVPOY010000001.1:0-341494 GCA_963707135.1 uncultured Gammaproteobacteria bacterium
AGGGAGTGAAACGGCCGAAGCAATCTAATAAAATGTTGAACAACAGAGATTGCCACGTCTCCTTTCGGTCACTCGGCTTGGCCGAGCTCAGTCAGGCAATGACCCTGGAGGATTATGATACAGTCCCCCAGGGGAGAGGGAAAATAGCAACTTTCATGTTTCGTGGTGCCCCCGAGGGGTAGGGGGGTATAAAACGACAGCACTTGCAAGAAACTACCCCGGTGAAACTGTTTAGACCACTTTGACCGTACATGTTTCACCCGGCAGGATCTTAATCTGCACCCCCGCAACCTCCGCAAACCCGTTCCATACCAGAGAGCACCATTTAGTGTGGACGTCATCCCAGGTAATACGGTAGGTTCCCATACCTTTCTGAATTATATCCAGGATCGGCTTGAAGGGGCAGGGGAATGACCGCTGTCCGTCGGCAATATCAATGTGTTCATAGAGCTGGTAGGAACAGCTGGTGTCGTTCGAAAATCCCCCACAGGAAGATATCCTTGCCGAATTTCTCAACCCCGGTTTTGATATATTTGTTGATCAGCACACCCAGGGTATCCACATAGTGCTGGGCGAATTCCTTGTGGAGACCTTTTCCCACGATAAAATCTATGTCACTCAGCTGGGCTTTAACGAGTGCGTCATTAAACTTGTGGGGATAGGGCTTTGTGTCGCTGTAGGTTTTTACCAGCACTTTGAATGCATCCGCGAGGTCGTCACGTTCCTTAAATGTTCCGTCCATCCAGGCCTCAGCAGCCTTGGGGACTACGAGCAGAGGAAGGGCAGTGAGAATTCCCGCGGTGGTGACAGCCTTCTTGGCGAAGTTTCTGCGGCTTACCCGGTGAGCAGGTGCAGCCTGTGTGGACGCTGTAGGTGAAGTCTTTTGTGCAACATGGTCAGCCATGGTATACTCCTTTCTGTATGTAGTGTTCCTAAGCTTTCAGTTTAACGCTGCAGGTTTCCCCCGTGTTTATGGTGATGGCAACTCCAATTTCTTTTGCAAAACCATTCCAGACGGGAGTACACCATTTGCCGCAAACATCTTCCCAGTTTATAGTGAAGGTGCCGAGAAATTGTTTACACTGCTCCAGCAGGTATTTATAGGGGCAGGGGAAAGTGCGCTCGCCTTCCTTTACATCAATGTGCTCAAAGAGCTGATAGGCGCAGGTGGTTCCTTCAAACATGCCGTTCAGGGCGGCATCGGGGCCATTCGTGCCCACCCGTGACTGCACTCTCTTAAGGATGGGGGTCATGGTGGCGACATAGTGATCAACGTGGTCTTTTTCAATCTTGTGGTCAATGCAGAACTGAAGGCTTCTCAGGTGCCATTTCGTAATGACCTCATTGAACTTGTGGGGGTAGGGTGTGGTACAATTATAGGTCTGGTAGTAGGACTTAATGGCATACTGGATGTCATCCCTTTGGATAAAAGGGTCATTTTTCACTTTGTCCAGGAAGTCCCCTGCTGTTGCGGCATGTGCTGCACGGGGTAATCCCAATGCCGTCAGGCATGACAACATGAAGGCATTTTTGCCGAAGTCTCTTCTGGTGAGTTGGGTCATAATCATCCTCCTTCTGATGTACTGTTGTAATGAAAATAGAATTATATGGATTGATAATGCTTACGTGCACCTGTCGCTAACTCTAGTATATAATTACCTGTTTCGTCAAATGAAAAGACCATTCTAACAGGCAACACCCGTATCTCCCTTGACGGCCCTGACGATTTCCCGGGGCTCATCAATGACCTGGAAGATGTCCACATCGCCTTGAGAGATGTTATGTGCCTTAAGCACTGTTCCCTTCATCCAGTCAATGAGTCCTTTCCAATAGTCACCTCCAACGAGAATGACGGGAAAGCGGGAAGCCCTCTGGGTTTGAATGAGGGTGATGGACTCTAAGAATTCATCTACGGTGCCAAAACCCCCGGGAAAGATGACAAAGGCATGTGCGTATTTTACGAACATAACTTTTCTGCAAAAAAAGTAACGGAAGGACAAGAGTTTTTCAACATACCTGTTGGACTGCTGTTCTGTAGGGATCTCGATATTTAAGCCGATGGAGAGTCCGCCACCCTCCTTGGCTCCCCTGTTTGCAGCCTCCATGATACCAGGTCCCGCCCCCGTTATGATCGCATACCCTGATTCAGCGAGAAGCCTGGAAGTTTCTCGTGCTTTGTTATAATAGGGGTCTTGAGGGGAAGTTCGGGCAGATCCGAATATGGATACTGCCTTGCCAATGTGTGCAAGTTCTTCGAACCCTTCAACAAATTCACCCATTATCCGAAACACTCTCCAGCTTTCCTGATCAGTGAAGTCATAAAAATTTTTTTCCATAGGGCTCTCCCTTGTTTCATGATTGATTCCCAGGGTGGATTTCCGCGGGATGAGCATTCTCTTTTCTGCCTGTGGGAATCATAGCATAATAGAAGAAGCTTCATTTGTCTATCAAAATTGATGATCCCTTAAAAAGTCGTCAAAAATGCTGCCACGGTGTACCGTCTAAAAGCGTTTGCAAAAGTGCTGTCTTCGGCATATAAGTAAAAAGAGACGGGTAATGCTTTTCAGAAGGGGTCAATAGGATATGAAGTATTTAAACCTGCATCCCTGGAAGGTAAGCACCAGGGACGCAGTGCAGATTCAAGGGGAGTTGCGTGCACAGATTAAACTGTATGATACGTTTGATACGGTTCGGGTAATAGCAGGTGCAGATGTTGCTTTTGATAAACAGAAGAATGAAGGGTATGGGGGTGTTATCGCCTATAGTTTTCCTGACCTTGAAGAGATTGAGCGGAGAGGAGTAAAGGGGGAGATATCCTTTCCCTATGTCCCCGGCTTGCTGGCCTTTCGGGAGGCGCCGATACTGCTTAAGGCCTTTGCATCTCTTGAGACAGAACCGGACGTGCTATTGTTTGATGGACAGGGATTAGCACACTTCAGGCGAATGGGGATTGCAACGCATATGGGTATAGTGCTCAATAAACCAACCATAGGATGTGCCAAGTCCCGTCTTGTTGGCACTTTTGACGAGCCGGGGACGGATGTGGGTTCTTATTCCCCGCTCGTGGATGGAAGTGAGACCCTTGGAGTCGTCTTGAGAACCAGGAAACGGGTAAAGCCTGTTTTTGTTTCCCCGGGAACTAATATTTCCCTGAAAACCTGTATTGCAATTGTCCTCACCTGTGTTGATGGTTACCGCATTCCAAAACCTACCCGTGAAGCGGATCGTTATGTAGCCTGTATCAAAAAAGGTTCAGCAGGGGTGGAAAATAAGATACAGTCAGGGTAGATCGTGTGAGTTGAAAAATGTGAAAGGATAAGCCATGACCAACGAAGATGATGCCCTCACCAATTTGCTGAAAACAGAACTTTCCTCTGTTAACCGGGGAATTATTAAAAAGAGAAAATCGTTAGCCGAACTGCTTGAAAAGCCCCTATTCGAGGAAGGTGCTCACACAGTCGAGTTGGATAAAACGGTTCTTGAGGAGGTTGCTGCCAGATTGACCAGCCCATCATCGGACGCCTTATTTCCCCTTACCATCTATCTTCCTGCCGGGGGATCGGAAGGGTATATCAGGGGAAACCGTGAGGCAAAAATTGCTGATGAACTCGGTGCTGATGGCGTTTTACGGGGAGATAAGTATTGGTTGCAGAAATACAGGGCCAGAAGCTTGTCTCGCAAATATGAAGGTCTCATTCAAATATTTTACACTGTTTAGAAAGACCTTTTGCTATTCATTGTGTTTCTTGCCGCACCCTCCCTGTCGCTGGGGCTTTCTCCAAAGTGGCTCAGCTTACCCAATAAGAACTACTGGTTGGAGGAAGAGAACAGTGCTGTGGCACAGGTTGGGGTTTTTTCAGGATTCCGAAAAAAGTACAGATGCTTAGCCGGTTCGTGAGAAGGGAATAAACCCCTGGATTTGTTACCTGTCTGACTCCAATCGCATGATCCCCTTCATGTCTGCTCTGAGCAGCCCCACAAGATGATCAATGACTTCCCTCACTTCCTCCCGTAGTTCGGCATCCTCCTCCATAGCGTTAAGGAGGAGAGGACTCCAGTGATAGTACAACCTGATAAGCTGTTTCCCCTCCGGTGTTGTGTGTAATACATGATCACGAAACCACCTCAGAAGCAATACTTCTTCTGAGAACTGGCCGTAGAGGTATTGTGAAGGACAACCGTAATGGACGGTAACAGACGCCTCAGCGGTAAGGGCATCGTTAGCATGATCAACCACCAGTATGGTATCGGCTGCGGGGATGAGCCTGTCGGGATTGGTTCCGGCCGTGTAATTGCCATAGTGGTCGCAGCTGCTCCCGATCGTGCTTTCCACCGACCATTCATAGTCAGCATCATTGCAATCACCATGGGAAAGTACAGTAAATCCTAAAGACTGCTTCGACACAACTTGTTCGGACTGCGGTTCTATTTCTATGGAACACCCTGATGAACTCGTCGTAGTAGCAGGAGTTGTAGTGGAAAGGGCATCTGTAGTAGTCGTCGTAGTTGTTATTCCGGGTGGAATAATAGTGCTCGTTGAAAAAGAGGAGGTGGATGTGCTCAGATCCATTGATGTCGTCGTGGAGGAAGATGTAAGAGATGTTGTCGAGGAAGATGAGGCAGGTGAGGTTGTTGAGGATGATGATGGGAGTGAGGTTGTGGTTGAGGTGTGCTCCCACGTTGCGCAGGGATCGAATACATTCATAACGATCATTTCGGCAGATGGCCATTCACGATCAAATGGTCCCTGATAGGGCCCGCCGCTTGCCCGCCCGATCCCCAGAAAGCCCTCCACCCCCGGCAAACCGCTGTTGTCAGTATAAGGATACCACAATAGTGCGTGCCGGTGGCCCCAGGATGAACCAGCGTCATCGTACATCCACATATATACGGATCGTTCAACGGGGAGCGGAATGCTCCCGGTAGAAACAAAAACGGCCAGATTTTCAGCAACGGATAAATTGTCATGACAGGTACCAATCTCAGGGTTGTCATGCAGGCGCTCCCAGGGTGAACGCCCATCTTCATAGTGTCCCCAGAGATCATTTTCCAGGAGATAGTCTGCATAGGTCTGGGCTACATCGGTGACGTTAGTTTCTATTTGTTCCAAGGGATCAATGTCCCGATCACTCCTCTCCCGATTTATTAACCACAGGGCTTTTTCTCCCTCATCCATGGCGTCCCATGCTGCCTGAACCGGCAGTGTAACCATGGGGAGTGCTGTACCGAGCTGGGTATTTTCAGTTTCGCGGGCGTTGTTGAAGGCACACTGAATCTCGTCCACTCCAGAGTATCCGCATGACCAGGGGATGTCCGCAGTTGGATCCGTGGGATAGGTACTTGCCATCCAAAGGGGCAGGGGGTCTCCGCTGGCCCAATCATACGGGACAGGACCAGTATCGTCGCATTGTCCCCTCGTGGGTAGGAACGTGGTTGTGAGAGTTAGAAGTAATCCATAGAGAAGAAACGGCCTGTGTTTTTTAAATTTGCTTACCATGGCAATAACCTTTTCATACCGTATTGACGTTGGGACAAAAGCCGTAGCACTCGCTCATCCCTATACTAATCGACTAAAAGACAGTTGTTCTAAAGCACTTTTCCGTGCCAATAAATGAGCATGATATGGTTTGCACCTTTCGGAGTGGCAGTGGGAGCATGCCAACGAGGGGGGTGATCCCCCTCCCGTGGAATAATGGAACAGGCAGAAGCCTTAGATGGTTTCTGCCTGTTCCCGATGGAAGGCAAATGTCAACGGTGAGAGTAACTAACTGTAGTCTTTAAGCACTGGAAATATGTTTATGATACCATAACTTCTTAGGCCTGTTCAGCAGGAGGAACAATTACTATTTCTACCCGTCGGTTCAGCTGTCTCCCCCCCTGCTCATTATTGTCTGCAATGGGGTTTCCTTCACCGAACCCGATCGTATTGATGCGTGAGGAGTCTACATTTTTGGCGAGGAGTGCATTTGTCACTGCCATCGCCCGCCTCTCGGATAGTTCAAGATTGTAGTTTTCACTTCCAGTGCTGTCGGTGTGGCCTTCCACCCGGATAGAAGTTTCAGGGTAGCGGTTGAGGATTGCTGCAACTCTGTCAATCTCTTTGTACGCACCGGGCTTTAAGACTGCTGAATCGAAATCAAACCAAACATCTGATTGAAAGCTGAGAATGAGGACTTCCTGCTCACGTTTCATTGCCTGGGTATTCGCTTCTTCAAGCACTCTTTGTTTGTCTCTGGCCATAGCGGGCAACGCCGCTCAACTTTAGTTTTTGGACGCGGGAAATTGTGCCAACCATTCGATATGGCTGGCGGCGTGAAACGATCCTTCGGACCAAAACCGCGATTGATGCCGAGTAGAATCATTGCCTTAATCTCGGCTTCCGCATTGGCCACCATTTTGCGAATGTCACTGGCCGGATAAAGCCGCTCGCCCTTATCGCGACCGGCTGCCCTGATTGTCCGCTGCAGTGGCGACTTCAAAGCCTTCTTAGCTGCGGGCAACTCAGCAAAGACCATACGGGCAATCGTCAATCATCGCTTCAGCGTAACGGAACTAAGCGTTGCCTTCCGCGTTGCCTCTTCGCAAGTCGCTTCCGTAACCCCTCGAAATCTTCTTTCGTTAGGTGTTCGGCCACGGCTCGCCCAAAATGGCCGTTGATGATCTCGCAAACGGCTTCGTATTCGTCGAAAGTGACTTCGGGCTGAGTCGACCGTTCGACGTTGCGTAGCTTCTCGCCGAGGAAATCGTCCCGGCGGTTTCAACCGTAACGTTCTCGGGTGCCCACCTGCCAGCCAACAGATAGTCACGTTGTTCTAGGTATGCGTCTGGGCTCCTTGCGGATCGCTCCAAGGCCCGAAGTAGTGAACCTTGCCGCCGAATCTTCTTTGCCCAGACTCCGCCGTTGTGGGCGTACAGGGGAAGTCTGCATAGGGTTTGTTGGGTTTCGTCGCCATTCTAAAGCCCTACTTTACGCTGCGGGCGTAGAACCGGGCGTAGAACGGCCAACCACTCAGTCAGCCGCCACGGTTGGAAGTAAGCCAGAAAAGCCTAGAAAAGATAGTAGTACCGGAGGTGGGACTCGAACCCACACGCCCTTGCGGGCACTGGATTTTGAATCCAGCGCGTCTGCCAATTCCGCCACTCCGGCAAATTCAATGACCGTAACAGCTTACGTCAAAATCCTGAGGTGTTAAAGGGGGCTCACGCGCAACTGACACTCCATTTGGCCTCGTTCCGCAAAACGGCCGGAACATGCACCATCGCAGCCGATCCGACCCGTCGCATTCGGTCTGCCGTGTTGTTGTAGTGCCGATTCGTGGCCCGGCACTTTGCCTCAAGAGGTGCTGCAGCGCAGTCCTCGGATAGTGCATTAATCCCGGATTCCCCTGATGACTCCCAATGCCTTGGCACACGATTTGCGCTAAGTCCTTGAAAACAAGGACATTCGTGCATTTCATGCCAACGTGGCAGGAGAACCCCATGGGTGACGCCCAAAACGACGAATTGCGGGTCGGTTTTGACAGTCGGTTGAAGCTCAGGTTCTGCGGCAGCAAGGTCACCAGTGATGCCGGACTGCTGGCCTACCGCGAACTGGATGAAGCCCTCGGGCTCACTGAAATGGGCGAAGGCGTGCTGACTGATTCACGCTCGGGCACAAACAAGCAACATCTGCTCGTGCCCCTTTTGCGGCAGTCGATCTACAGCCGCTTGGCGGGCTATGAAGACGTGAATGACGCCGAGCGGTTGTGTGTCGATCCGGCCATGCGGCACGTCGTGGGCGGAAGAGCGAGTCATCCGGACAGGAAAGCCGCCTCAGCCAGCGAGGTGGGCCGGTTTGAAACCGAGATCCTCAGCACCAAGGCCAATCTCACCGCGCTGATGCATCTCTCGGGCCAGTGGATCGACAAGGTCCACCAGCGACAGCCTCTCAAACAACTCATCCTCGATATGGATAGCTCGGTGAGCGAGACCTACGGGGACCAGGAAGGAACGGCTTACAACGGCCACTTCGAGTGCACCTGCTACCATCCGCTGTTCCTGTTCAACCAGTTTGGCGACCTGGAGTATGCCATGCTTCGCCGTGGCAACAATGCCAGCGCGAAGTTCTGGCGACGCGTGTTGCTGCCGGTGATCGAGCGATACCGCCACCTGGAGATTCCCAAGTTCTTCCGGGGCGATGCGGCGTTTGCCCTGCCGAAGCTGCTGCGGCTGTTGGAGGACGAGGGCTACCAGTACGCGATCCGCATCAAGGCCAACGCCGTGCTGGAGCGGGAAATCGAGCATCTGCTCACTCGACCGGTAGGACGTCCCTCGCAGAAGCCGAAGGTCTTCTACCACAGTTTTCGTTATCAGGCGAAGTCGTGGCAGCGCGAAAGGCGGGTGGTCGCCAAGGTCGAGTGGCACGCGGGTGAATTGTTCCCACGCGTCGGTTTTATCGTCACCAACCTGACCAAGCACTCGAAGAACGTGGTGAAGTTCTACAACGGCCGCGGCACGGCGGAGCAGTGGATCAAGGAGGGCAAGAACGCGGTGAAGTGGACGAAGCTCTCCTGCCGCACGTTCAAGGACAACCAGACGCGGCTACAGTTGTTCGCGCTGGCATACAACGTGGCGAACTTCTTGCGGAGGCTGGCACTCCCCAAGGAAATTGACCACTGGTCACTGACCACGCTCCGCGAGAAGCTGGTGAAGACCGGGGCCAAGGTGGTTCGGCACTCGAAGTACGTCACCTTCCAGTTGGCTGAGGTGGCCGTACCACGGCGGATGTTCGCGGCGATCCTCGACCGTATCGCACGGTTGGCAATGCCGCCGCCGGGAGTCGCCATGTCGTGTGTTTAACCCAACTCGCCCGCTGTAAGTCACCATTTCAGGAGAAGTTGCGCGCTGAAGTGCGGATTCGAGTGTCATTGACGCCCAAACACGGCCTTTGAGGCTCTTCTCACCCGCCAGGGATGAGAAAAACCTGAAAAAATCGCCACGCGCTAGACACGGGGGGGACGCAGCGGTTACAAAAAACGCCAATTGTGCCGGGAGCGGTTCCCGGCTGAACTATCTGGGGAATGCCGGTTAATGGCGGGTGGTGAGGGGCTCGACATCTACACTGCTTATGACCTACCCGCATACACCTACATGAAGGTAACCCAACCGAAGTCGAAAAGGTTTGGCAGGCCAACGCTGCTGACGCCGATATTCGCAGAGCTGAAGCTTTACCTGGAGGAGACCTTGCTACAGGCCGATGGGGGGCGGTGCACTGCATCGAGCTGCACCGCAACAAGTGCACCATGCGCTCCGCACTCGAGCGGTTCACCCAGAAGGCTAGACTAAAGCAGCGGCCTCGCCTTTGGCACAACATGAGAGCAAGTTGTGCAAGCGACCTGGCGGATCGTTTCCCCTCGCATGTCGCGGCCGCTTGGTTGGGACACACCGAGGAGATAGCCGAAGCCAGCTATCGCACCGTCACGGCTGAGCATGTCGCTCGAGCTCAGGGTGGCACGGGGGGTGGAGACGCACCCTCCCGAAACGGCTCGAAACCCCGGGAAAAATGTTCACTGCCTGTTGCACCAGCAGTGCCGTTTTCGCCGTGTTTCGCTGGCTTTACGCCTGTTGATGAGAGTTTCGACGGTACTGGTGGCATTCCCTCACCACAAGTTTCGTACACGGCATGGCAGCGCCGACAGCGGGTCACGCAGTGAACCTCCACCAACTCACCGCCACAAATCGGACAGGCCCGATCTGCATCGGCCGCTCTTGCCGGCGGATCGTGAGTACATACGGCTTGATTCATCGGACAAAGCACCTATTTCTATGGAAGACTCTCTCCCGTGCCAAACCCTCAGGGGTTTGCACGGGAAGGGTTGAACGCGCACAGTATCTCGACCACACGGTCGTCTGACACAGGACGGAATGACGCGTAGAACTCGCCAACAGCCCAAAACACTTCGGGGCTTTGGAGGCAGATAAACCGATCGCATCTGTCGCGAAGTCGCTCGGCCGTGTCGGCGGGCGCCACCGGAACCGCGACGATCAGTTCGCGTGGATCGTGACTTCGCACAACGTCGATGGCGGCAAACATGGTTGACCCCGTAGCAACGCCGTCGTCCGTGAGAATCACCGACCGACCATTTATTGGAGCTGCAGCCCGCCCGCTGCGAAACAGCCGGCGACGACGGTCGATTTCCGCAATTTGTCGACGCCGCTCGTCCTCCACGTAACTCGTTGCCACGCCAGGTATCGACCTTCGCGGACTGCTGAAGGTCACCTGCCCGTCTTCGCCCACGGCTCCAATCGCCAACTCGGGTTGGTTCGGGTGACCAATCTTGTGGGCAAGCACGACGTCGAGCTCCCCACCAACCAAACGAGCGATCGCGGCTGCTGTCACAACACCGCCCCTCGGTATGCCAAGCACCAACGGGTCATGTAGCGACAGCAAGGCGAGTTCTTCGCCCAGTTTCCGGCCTGCCTCCTCCCGGTCACGAAATATGCCAATCATCATACCACCCGCTTGCTCAGGTACTGAACGAACCAAGCTGCCGCCAAACTCGCAACCACATCGAGTGTTCCTGGTTCCGTAAACAAATGAGTCGCATGGGGTACGATCTGCAACTGCTTATCGCAATACAATTGTTCAATGGCGAGCTGGTTCAGCTCGAGCACGGAGTAATCTCGTTCGCCAACGATAAGCAACGTTGGTGCTCGAACACCGCGCAGATACTGTCCAGCCAAGTCCGGCCGCCCACCACGTGATACGACAGCGGACACTAACTCCGGTTGCTGGGCCGCGGCGACAAGTGCGGCTGCGGCGCCGGTGCTTGCGCCAAAGAGCCCGATTGTGAGCCCCTGGATCTCGTGTTGTTCACGAGCCCACTGCAGCGCATCGCTCAGCCTTCCTGCCAATAGCTGCACGTCAAAGACGTTCTGGCGATTCTTCTCTTCGCTTGGCAGGAGCAAATCAAATAGTAATGTTGCCATGCCAGCTTGCTGTAGCTGCTCGGCGACATGCCGGTTCCGCACGCTGAACCTGCTGCTACCGCTGCCGTGTGCAAAAAGCACTAGCCCCGCCCTTGCAGCCGGCACTGTCAACACACCGGGCAGGCAGCAGCAACCGACTTCTACATCGTACTCATCTTGAAGAGGTGTGACGCTCATGGGTCTCCTCGCACTCGGTGGCAATTAGCCACCGCTTCGTTTCCACACACCCCAACTCTCCTTGCTAAGCAGGGGCAAGGATCGGTGCAGAATGCGAATCCGCTAACGCGAAGCTCACACCAGTTAGCATGCAAACTCAGTGCCAAATCAAGAGATAACAAATCCATCTCCCAGTGCAACCTCAGTGTGCTATCCTGGCAATCCAGCTGTCACATCTGCTCACCTTTCGTCCGCCTCCGGAGCCTGATTTCGCTCCTTTGCGGGATGGTTTAACAGACTGCCACGAGCGGGAGCCGTTGCCGAATCAACGTGTTGGCATCACCTTTGCTAGGTAAGGTCCCATTGGATGAGCGGCCTTGCCCGGCTGTGGTTCTTTCACTCGTGTCACAGGGTGGCAGAATGTGAGCACTGGTACTTCGCCACTGACGACCGACCAGAAGGTTGATTTTCTGCGTCTACCGCCGAGCTATTCGCACAGCGTCCGATCGGTGGTCGTGAAAGAGACTCATATGGCATGGGTGTTTTTGGCCGGCAAGTTTGCTTACAAATTGAAGAAGCCGGCCTGCAATGAGTATCTGGATTTCAGCACAGTCGAGAAAAGACACCGCGATTGCGAGTTGGAACTGTCGCTCAACCGTCGTCTGGCCGAATCGGTCTACTTGGCGGTGGTGCCCTTAGGATGCACTTGCGACGGTACTCTAAGAATCGGCTCCACCGATTTGGTGGTTGATTGGCTAGTTCAGATGAGACGCCTACCACATCGCTTGATGCTCGATGTACTGATCGCTTCGAGCCGCGTGGCGAATTATGCAATCGAGAGTCTATGCAGAAAGCTCTGCCGATATTACCGTGCCGCTCCTCCATGCCGGATTGACCCCCTAGACTATTGCCACCGATTGCAGGGATTTATCGAAGATTCCTTACGCACGTTGCATCGATCGCACTACGATCTTCCGCAAGGCTTGATCGCGCAAAGCGCTGAGTCTCTACTTGCATTCGTCGACCGGCATGCCGGGACGCTCGAGGGCCGAACGCGACAAGGACGCATTGTTGATGGTCACGGCGACTTGCGGCCCGAGCATGTTTGCCTTGAGCCGCTTCCGGTGGTGATCGACTGTCTCGAGTTCAATGCCGATTTAAGGATGCTGGACGCGGCCGACGATCTTTCGTTCCTGACGCTGGAATGCGACATGCTGGGGGCGAACACCGTCAGCCGGCTGATATGGCAACACTATTGTGATTTCTGCGCCGACCGTGTTCCGCCTGAACTACTCGATTTCTATCAACGGCGACATGCCTTTACTCGAGCCGCCGTCGCAATCCGACATCTCGACGATCCGGTTATCAACAACCATCTGCAATGGCGAGCCAAGGCAATCCGTTACCTAACGATTTCCGCCGATGTGGCGTGAGTCGAAAGCAATCGGCAACTGCGGCAGGAGTTCAAGATAGGTATCGCGGCTTGATGGAGGATCCCTCGTCTGGCTGTACTCGGCAGGCGCGGCGGGAGTCCAGTCTTGCAACTCGTTCAATTCGACCAGTGAGCCGCCTTGGAGGATTCGCTTGATGGCCGCGGCGAACAACGGAGCAACGTCAAGCACTTCAATATCTCTATGTGAGCGAGAACCAAGGTCAATCGAGCTTTCAACCGTGTTGGTGACCACCACCGATTCCAATTGCGAATCTGCCAGCTTCTGCCGTGCCCGGCCCGCGAACAAGCCGTGGGTTGCCAGTCCGATGACACGGATCGCTCCCTTCTTGACACAAGCCTCGGCAGCGACGAATCAATGTGGTGCCTCCGGCAATCATGTCGTCGAGAAATACAACGGTCTTTCCTTCCACCTCGCCGACCACAGTTCCACCACTGACGACGCCAGAACTACGGTACTTTTCAATGAACGCGCGGCCAGGCGACACGCCGGTCACGGTCTCGATGCCGCGGCGAAACGCGTCCACCCGCTTGATGCCGCCTTCATCGGGCGAAGCAATCACCAGGTCGTCAAGTGCCGTCCCCTCGAATCGCGAGACAACGTAGCTCCGAAACAAGGAAGCCGCTTCCACTTGCTCGGCGATCGCCGAGCGAAATGCGTTCTGATAGGCTGCCAGGTTGTGGACGTCCATCGTCACCACACGTTGGGTGCCGACCGATTCCAGCATGCCGGCCACGTAACGGCTCGCGACTGGATCACGAGGTTTCGACTTCTGGTCCTTGCGGGCGTAGCACAGGTACGGAATAACGGCCGTCAACCGACCTGCTGAGGCATCGCGAAGTGACCCAAGGAAGAACAACAATCGGCACAACTTGTCGTTAACCGATTGAGCGTCGTCGCTGTAGAGCGATTGAATCACGAACACATCGCGGTTCCGTACGTTGCACAGCGAGCGAATCTTGTGCTCACCATCTTCAAACTCGCGCTCTTCGTGCTCACTCAACTCAATTCCCAGAACTTCACCGACCCGTTTACCAAACGCACGGCTCGCATTCACCGCAAATACAAGTGGATCGTCAGCGGACACGATAGATCCTTGTGCGAGTTTCGACAACGCGTATCGAACCATCAAACCAGGTCGGTATGTGTCGTCGCGATGCTGTGTGCTTACCTCGTCGGGTTTCTCGGCACCCGGTGCGTCGCTGGTGAGCGACAAAATGGCGACGCTAGGTGTGGGTTGCCCCTTCGGCAAGGACCGTCGGACATCCTCGTTCGCCTAACCTCTGCAATTCACGTACCGACTATCCCCTTTAGCCTAACTGAGGGAGCCAGTTTGCAGACTCCATACTGCGACAGCCTCGGGAAGGCCCGCCAGATGAATGCAAGACGGTGAGCGATTGAGCACCACCACTGTGCGATTTCCGAGCCTCACACGTGCTGTTCGAAGCCGGAGGCAGGACGGCACGGGGTTCGCTTCGGAAATGGAACACCTGAACCAAGGTGGGCAGAAATGTTGCAGGAATCTGGAGTTGAGCTTTAGGGCAACCGGGCTTAGGGCAACCGCCCTGGTGGCCGGGATCCGGTGGCGGCCCTGTTGGTAAGCTTGTCTCCCAGATCTTCCCGGGCCAAGTCCGCATGCCTGGATAGACGGGCGACAACCTCAGGATGGGCGTCGGCAATGTTGGTGGTTTCGCCTGGATCGTTTTTCAAATCGAACAACTCCAAACCAATGCGGGCCTGCTTGTAGCTGGCAGGGCGTCCTCCGGATCCACCAGGACGTCCCGCCAAGGTCTGGTAGGCATGTGGAAAGTGAAGCTTGTATCGACGGTCGCGCACCGCCCGAAGTTCACCTCCGTAGTAACAGTAGAACGCGTCGTGGGGGCTGGTCGCGTCTGCTTGACCGGATAGCAGAGGCCAGATGTTCTTACCATCGATCGGGCTGGTTGAGCTGTCGCTGTCGCCAAGGAGGTATGCGAACGTCGGTAGCAGGTCCATGGTGGTGGCCAACTCATTGCATGACAATCCTGCCGGGATTCGTCCCGGCCACCTTGCGAGGCAAGGCACTCGGTACCCACCTTCGAACATGGTGCCTTTTCCTTCGCGCAGCGGCTCCGCGGAGCCGGCGTGATCGCCATAACTGAGCCAAGGTCCATTGTCGGAAGTAAAGACAACGAGGGTGTTCTCGTCAACGCCATGAACCTTGAGCGCGTCAAGCACCTCGCCCACGGACCAGTCGATCTCCATCACAACATCGCCAAACAGCCCTGCCCCACTCTTCCCTTGAAACTTGTCGGACACAAACAGCGGAACATGCACCATCGAATGGGGAAGGTAAAGAAAGAAGGGCTTATCCTTGTTGCGTGCGATGAAGTCGACGGCGTGCTCGGTGTACTGGGTAGTAAGCTGCGCCTGCTCTTCGGCCGTCACTTCCGCATCGATGATCCGTGTCCCTTCATAGAGAGATAATGGCGGATAGCCCCGCTTGCGATCTGCGGCGGCCCTCGGAAGCTTGACGACGCTCGGGTGTAAAGGCCACATGTCGTTCGAATACGGCAGGCCGAACCACTCGTCAAATCCATGCTTGTTGGGCAGGAATGGTGGCTTGTCGCCAAGGTGCCACTTTCCAAAAATTGCCGTCGCGTAGCCGTGCGATTTACACAACTCGGCAATCGTTACTTCGTCGGGATTGAGCCCCACACGTGCATCTGGGCCCAAGGCTCCAAGAATCCCAACGCGTTCCGGATAGCAACCCGTCAGCAAGGCGGCTCGCGAAGCACTGCAGACCGCGGTAGCGGCATGAAAGTCCGTCAACACGCTCCCCTCGGCCGCCATGCGGTCGAGATTGGGCGTAGCATAGGCCTCGGCTCCGAAAGCACCAATGTCGGCGTACCCCATGTCGTCGATGAAGATTACGACCAGGTTTGGAAGACGCTCGTCGGCGTGGAGCAGCGTGCCGAGCATGCAGGCATGCAACAGGGCGACCGCAGCCGAGCGCAGCCACCGTCGTGACCAACCATCCGTTGAGCAACCAAGAAATAGCATCATTATGTCCATCCAAACAACACCACAGGAGAACTCGATTTGCTTTCGCGCGATGGCTATCGCACGCAGTCCGCCGTCAACACCTCACTCATTGCTGTGCGGTAGTCCCCGCGGCGGCAATATCACGCTTCAGTTCCTGGACGAGTCCAGGTGGAAGGAATTCGGCCAGCACGTCGCGCGTATCGTTAAACAGCTTCTCAATCCGTTGTTGGATCCTGGGATCGTCACTTTCGATTAGCCGTTCCTGCTGTCGAATGCGTTGCTGCTCGAACTCGGTGGCAGTCGGCATTCCCTCAAGTTCGCGGACCAGGTTGTTGGCGGCCTTGAGATCGTTGGCCTTGATCTTGGCCCTTGTCCGGGCCGCGAGAATGCTTCGTCGGGCGACCAGGTCGATCAACTCTTCCCTGATGCCTACCAGCTTCGCTTCCGCTTCCAGTCGCTTTCGATCGTCGACCAAGGGGGCTTGAACTAAACCGTCGGCCGTAGGGACGACAGGAATCTTGGCGATCCATTGACCGCCACTTTGCACGAATACGATTTGAATTGGCGTCTTCCCGCCGGCAATCCGTATTGTCCCGTCGTCGCTCGTCTTGCCAATGTAGGTCTGGTCTTCGGCGTCGACGTCTCGCTGGTAAACTTGGAAGCCGGCCAACGGCTGCCCCTCGTCATCACGAGCATGAAGGCGCAGACGCGTGTCACTGTCGCCTGGCCGTACCATGGCAGCAATTTGATCCACCCGTCCGCGCTGGCGAATGCCCAATGGCGAAGCGGTGTGGCTGACGATCGAAGCGGTCAACGACTCTCCGTCCGAAGCATTCGTCAGAAAATAGGTCCAAGGCACTTGCTGAATGCCGTTTTCGACAGGCTGCCCATCGCGATCAACACGCCGGAGTATTGGCCGAAATACCTGGCCTTCGTCCACCACCAGCGGCTGGCTTGCGGCAGCGCGTGAAAGGTTGCCGCCGCGAAATTGCAATTCGACTTGATCGGGTGCCTCGCGAACAACGCGAAACGTCGCCATGGGCGTAAACGCCTGTTGAACCATCGCAAACACCAGTTCGCGAATAGCGGCCCCGTCGCGTGTTTCGCCACCTCGCACCGGGCCCCACGTTTCGAGCAAGCAGTCGTATTCCTGAGCTGCCACATCGTAGCCCAACGGGCCTTCAACGATGGCAACAGCAATCAGCTTGTCGAAATCTCGCCGTGTGGCGGCAAGCTGGTCGTCTGGCAAGTCGATGAGCTGCCCCTCAGTCCCGCTGGGCAGATCGTCGTCGGCCTGGTCGACAAACAGCTTCCACAACGGCCCATAGGCCACCTGGACGCGTTGGCGAAGGTACTCGGGAAGTTGCGACTCGAGTCTCGATTGCCATACGGACGAAACGTCGTATCGCAAGAGGACTTGCACGCGATAGGGCGAAACCTCCCAGTAGCGGTCGACTGTCGCACCAATGCCAGTAGGCGCAGCCAGCAGCATGCAGCCGCAAAGTGCGGCTGCCGCCAACTTGCAGCAAAACATCGCAAGCGATTTAGGTTGGCTACGCTGGAAAATCAAAGTCGCTCCGGACGAAACTCGATCTGCCAATTACCAATGTCTTGGAACAATCGAACAGGATGACGTGATATACCGATTAGCTCTTTGCGGTACGCAAAGTAGTTGACCGTTTGCCATAACGGGATGAGTGGCAGGTCGGTGCTTGCCACGTCGTGGATTTCATACAGTCGGCTCCGAACGTCATTCCAATTGGAGGCCGCATCGAGCCGATCCAGTGAGAGCATCATGAAGTCGCTTGCACCGCCAAGTACGCCTTCCGCGCCGAGCAAGCGACGCGCATCGACCACTGGTTCCCAGACGCTCAACTCGACGTACTTTAAGTCCACGAAATCTTCCGCTGCGAGCATCTGTTCGGCCGTCAGTTCCTTCAATTCGATCGGAATCCCTAGGGCGTTCAGATTCTTGCCGATTTCGATACACGACGTCCGTGCCACTGGATCGGCAGTATGCCCTAGCAAGAGGGTGGGGAGGGGGGTGTCGCCAGGGTCCTCAATGCCATCGGCCTTTTGAACATTGCTCCACGCCGCCGTCGACAGCACGATCGCCATATATGGATCGTAGACCCGAGGCTTGACTTGGCCATTGTATCCATAGCGAATCGGGTCGCTCAGTTCAATGCCTGCCGGAAAGGGACCGCTAATTGTTTGGAAGCCGGGCCTCGCGCTGCCCGCCAGAAGTACCTCGTTGACAATCCCTTCGCGGTCAATTCCATAGCACAGCGCCCGACGAAACTCTCGCTGTTGGGTCAGTGGCGAGCGCCTGGTTGGAACCAAGGCATGGATGGTAGGAAGCAGGTAGTTGTCGACCACGATCCCTTCGGCGGCACGCAACGGCGATACCTGCCATGGCGGGACGCGGTCGAGAACATCCACCACCCCTTGTACCAAGGCGGTAACGGCTTGCTCGTCGTCTTCAAATCGGATTTCATGTACCTCGGCAATCGCTCCGCGATGATTCGGGTCCGCGGCGAAACGAACCAGGCTGTCGTTGTATTCGGCAATCCTAAAGACGCCCCGGTCGCCCATCAATGCCAATGCCGGCGACATGGGCAAATCGAACAACGATTCGGGACGCACATGCGGTCGGCGGAAAGTAATCCGCACCTGCTGCGGATACTCAACCGTAACCTCGCCGACGACCTCCGCCAGTACCTCACTATAGCTAGTGCTTTGCGGGTTCGTTGCTTCGAGTATCTGCCGTGCCAGGGCCGAAGCCGCCAAGCTGGAAGCCAGCGGCTCGCCGGCCGGCGGATCGGCCAGTTGAATCGTCAGTTCGAGACCTGACGGATCCAATTCGTACTGCCCGATCGACGTGCGGTAACCGCCACCTTCGCTCGTATACTCACGGATCTCCATCGCCGTAGGAGCTACGAGCGTTGCCGACCGTGCGGAGGCTTGGCTATCGAGTCGGTTGACCGGGGAACGTGGCGACGGTTCCACAACGCCCACCGAGACGATGGGATGCTCACGCTGTAAACGTGCTTGGAGCTCCGTCACTCCAGCCAACTCCGGCCAGACACCTACCGCCTGGCTGATGGCTTGCCGCGCGGCACGGTAATCCTTGGCGTCGATCAATCGTTCCGCCTCGGCAAGCTGGCTGGCAGCTGCCCGCTGGAACCGCTCCCGCCAGCTATCGATCACCGAGAGTTGCAGCCCTCGAAACGTTTGTGACGCGACATCCAGTGTCATCCGGGCCGATTTGTAATTGCGATCCTGCAGGTACTGTTCAATGATCTTCCCCGCTACCGTGTTCACGGCACCCGCGATTCCGGGTGCACGAGGGTCGCGCTCGTACAGGCTGCCGAGGATGGCCAGGCGCGATCGAACTCACCGGCCTGGTAGGCTGCCAAGGCATTCTGCTGCAGGTATCGATTGACCGCCTCGTTGAGCCCCCGGGTGTCTGGTGCACGGCGTAGCAAGTGCGAGAAGTAGGGGAACGCCTCGTCGAATTTTTCTTCGCCGGCAAGTCGCGATGCCTCTTGCATAATCAAGTCTTCGAACAAGTCGATGCGTACGATTGCTGTCCAAGGTATCGAATACTCGGCTGCTGCATTTTGGGCGGCTAGCGGGCGGACCGGCAGCTCGCCGGCGGCTGGTAAGGGATTCGGTACGCGGCGCGAACCGTCGCGGAAACGCAGCTTCTGGACGTCCACTTTATCGCCGCTCTTGAGCACCACCCGATCGAAGGGCGGTTGCATGTAGAGCGGGCCCAGATCCGAATCCTGCCCGACGGCTGTTACGCAAACGCCGGTGGCCAACGCAATAAGCGCTGAAGGCAGGAACCCATGGATACGAGTTGTCGACAACGTGATAGACATCAAGCGAAGCGCATTCTTACAAATAACAAACACAGGTAATGTTGTTGAAACGTCCTGGAGCTACGGCCCTTGCGCAACGAGCAACGACGAATCGCGACCAGCCACGACCAGGCGGTTGTTCAGCTTGACCGGCCCAGAAGCCAACGGCTCGCCAACGTTCGCGCGTCCGACCTCGCTTCCATCGGAGAGATTGAACTTCACCAGGGAGCCGGATTGCGACGCCACGATCATGGCGCCGCCATCGACCAGCGGCGCGCAGCGAAGCTCGCAACGGTCAGCGGCACCTGCCAGGCAATGGCCCCCTGGCCGTCGATGGCAACAAGTTTGCTGGTGGTGGCGAGTACCGCCCAATCACCCGCAGCGTAGGGGCCCCAAACGACGCGCCCGCCAGGGTCAAGCGATACACCCGCGTCCAAGCCGGGCAATTGATGAACTGCCAGTTGACCGTTTTCGGCTAATGCAATCGCTACCTGGCCCACCGGCACGAATCCGCTGGCGAGTGGTGCGAGGGTCAGATTGGCTTCTGCCGTCGCCGCAAGTACAGGCGAGTCGTTTCGACGAACCTCGAGCAAGTATACCTTCGACACACCGTCTGTAACGATCAACCGCTCGCCATCGACGACTGCAGCCGGTTTCCAATCGATCGAACGCCCCGATTCGAGCGTCGGCTGAAATGGGGCGGCAAGTGGCTCGCCCGACTTGCCATCGAGATAAAACACTTGGCCAATTGTCAGAGGTGCAATCCAGCCGTCGCCAAATGCCGTCGGACGACATGCAAGTGGGGCCGGCAACCTGGCAATCGTCAGGGGCTTGTTGCCGCTGGGCGAATAGAGCAATGCTTCGTCGACATCCGACGATGCAAATACGGCCGCGCCGCCTGCCATTAGGGCATGCTATCAAATACCACCGAATCGCCACTTTCGGTTGGCCGCGGGAGGGGCGTACTCTGAATACGGCTACGCATCGCAACGGGATCGAAGCGAAATACATTTCCATTGGCGTCGGCCTCCAGCAACGCTACAGGCGAACTACTGGAAAGTGGTTCGCCGGCGGGCGCCGTGCCCAAATCGGTGGACCAGTAAGGAGTGCCATCCTTCGTGCTGCAAGCGGTCACCGTAAAGCCTGCCCGTCCGCGACGAGCACGCGTGTGGAACAACACGCCGTCGCGAGAATCGAGGGGACCTACAAACTGCGACTGATTGTAATCGTTCGTCAGTGGTACCACCGAAAGTCGATTGCCCGTTGGCGATACTGCGTACTTCGTCAACGCGTTCTCAGCCAACCAAATGTGACCATCCACGACCTTTCCGTATCGCAAGAAAGGTTGGGCGGAACGTTCGGCGCGAGTGGCCAGCACGGTTAGTGGCTCGCCATCGGGACCTACGCTTACCTCGTACACGCCAACTTGCCCTCGATCAGTAAACACCGTGATGCGGCGGCCCTCAATCAGGGGCTGGGTCACCACCCGACCAACAAGTCGCTGGTTGGTCAGCATTTCAGTCAACGCACCGTCCGAGTTCAACGCATACAATCGTAGCTGACTGGTCTGAGCGCCATCGTTCTCGACCAGCACCACCTTGTCCAACGCGATAGCCACCGGTGCGACCACCGACTGCCGAGCATGATTCGTGTAGTGGACGCCCAAACAGGTAAAGTTGCGCGCCGAAAGCGTGTACACGCTGGAATGGTCGCCGGGCAGGTAAATTACACCCGCTCGCGGGTTGAGTGTTGGCGGCGTCCGTAGTGGCTGAGCAAACTGCACGAAGCCGGTACGCGTGCCGGTTTGGAGGTCGATCACGTGTAGTTTACCTGATTCGCCAGCCAGCAAGACTTGCTTCCCCATCACGACGGGGGCTGTCACTTGATCCTCCAATTCGAGACGCCACACCAGTTTGCCCGATGCCCCCTCGACCCGGGTCAGGGCTTGTTGCGATTGGTCGCCATCTCCACCGGACCACTCTACCAGCAACAGGTCGCTTCCAACGCTCACGGGATCGATTGGCGTAAGTGCGGGCCCCGTGTAACGTCGCCAAACAAGCTCGCCAGTGGCCGCGTCGAGTCCATAGGCGACTCCGTCCACTTGCGAGCAGAAGACACCGCTGGTCGTGCCTCCTGCGTTGCATGACGATTGGCCACGGCCAGCGTGGCTACGACGGCCGAATCTGCTTCCGAACTGGACGCCTCGATTGGTTCTTCGACGTACTTGATACTCTGCTGCTCGGCAGCGGAGATCTTCTGCAATGCCTCGGCAAGTTGTGCGTTACCGATGAGAGAGGGATGCTTGCCGACCAGTTCCTCCTGCGCGGCAAATGCAGCCCCGGTGTCGCCAGCGGCGATGGACGAATCGATCACCGCGAGTGTCGCTTCCAAATCGGCGAGCGACTGCTGGCGGCGTTGGATGCGGTCCAGTGTTTCGCGAATTTCCTCCAGCTCGGTGCTGTCGCGGCGAGACTTGGGAATGTACTTGGTGTTGTTGGCCATGCCGAGCGCCGTCGATGCCTTTTCGAATAGCGCGTTGGTCTTTTCGACGTCCTCACTCGCTTCGGCCTGGTCGGCAAGACCCGCGCAATCCTTGGCAATAGCCCGCTCAGATCTTCCTCGGCCACGTTGAAGGCCTGTTCATCAGCAATCGCTCGCAACTCCTTCTCAGCTGTCACAAAGGCGATCTCGTTGTTGCCGGTCTCCAGCGTCTGGCGAATCCGCGCCATCGCCAGTTCCACTCGCGCAGCACTGTACTCCGCATTGCCTTCGAAGTTCTCCACAAACTTCTCGTAGTTCGCGATCGCGTTACCATAGGAGCCTTCCTGCATTCCTTTGCGGGCCTCGGCGAGAATGTTGTCGGCATTCTCGGCAAACATGATAAACCATACGAGTCCACCGATAATCAGCAGAAGCACCAACGAGCTTCCGCCAATGATGAGCAAAGGCGAGTCCCACTCGTTGCCCTTTTTTGCCTTCTTCTTGCGCTTCTTTTTGCCACCGGCACCCGCGGTAGCAGTTGGCTGCTCGGGCTCGGCAAAACCTCCTCCTGTCTCGTCGAGCGACCATTCGGCCGAACTGCTCAAGTCCTGCAACTGGTCCATTGGCAGATCGACACCGGTCGCCGCGCCGGCACTGGAGGGTTTGGGCTCGGGAGGCGTCTCGATCTCCCCACCCGCCGCCAGGGCTTGCATGACATCCTGCTTGGAAAGATGCCCTTTCTCGATCAAAAATTGCGCGAGCGACTTGGCTGTCAACGGCTTGCTGGTGGTCGAAGAAACCTTCTTTCGCAGTTTCTCCGCCATTCCCGCAGACAAAACCTGCTTGGCTTCCAGGGCGTCGATGAATTCGGCGGCGGTCATCTAATCGGTTGATCCCTCGTTTGAGCTAAGCGAGTACTCGTTGAAAGTGGTGAACGGGGCGCCACGGAGCAGGGCACGGTTGGTGGCCGCTAGAACTCATGGTCCTCGTCGATCGAGACACTCACGTTATTAATTCCAGCGGCCGATCCCGCATCGATTGCATCGACCAACTTCTCGTATACGGCTTCCTCGTGCGCCCGAACGATCATCTTGTTCGGTCCCTTGTTGCCGCCGCCTCCCTGCCGCGCCTCGCGAACCTTCGCTCGCATATCGAGCGACGACTGCGCCTTCTGCTCTTCAATCCACTTTGGGGCACCGATCCAGAAGACGTTGTCCGCATCGATTCGCACCACGATGGAGTCTTTTTCGATATCCTCGACGGGCGTTACCGACACGTCCTCTTCATCGCTAACCGGCGGGACTTCCAGCACCTTCTGCAACGCAAAGGCGGCCGTCACCATAAAAAAAATCAAGAGCAAGAACGTGACGTCCACCATGGGCGTCATGTCGAGTTCGTCGTCCGTTCGCTTCTTGGGCGGTGGAGCCGCGAACGCATCGGGTTCGGATTCTATCAAGTCGGTCGGCATAGTGGCACGCCAGCTTTGGCTAGTCCTCGCTATTGTCGGCCGAAAACTATCGGCGATGGGTTTGGTGATCCGTCGGTTGGCAGGGATGCTTCCGTTACTTTTCTAGTCGGAGTGCGATTCGAGCACGCCCAAATAGATCTTGATTCCGTCCACTCTCGAAATGGCTTTCAGCACACCGTCGATGTCGCGACAGGCGACGCCGCGGTCCGCCTTGATGACAACGTCGGTCTTCCCCTCGGCAACTCCCGCTTGAATATGCTGGCCGATTTCCTCGGTACGTGCCTCGGGGTCAGCGGACAGCTGTTTGTCTGCAAACTTGCCGTCGCCGCGGAACACGGGCGCTTGATCGAGTCCCCCCTCTCCAACCGAAATTACCGTGGAGTACCGCTGGCTCACCGCGTCGCCATGCTTCGCCTTGGGCAAATGGATCGCCGTGGTCTGATCGGGTCGGGACGACACGAGGAAGAATATCAACAACAGGAACGTGATGTCGATCATCGGAGTAATATCCATGTCCAGATCCTCCTCGTCCCGTTTGGGACGAAGGGGACGAAGAAATTCTTCGTCCTCCTCACCGCCGAGGACCACCGATCCTTCCTGGCGTTTCAGAATGACCGAATCGAGTTTGTCGTTAATGGACATGAATTGAATACCCGGCAATCAGCCGGCCTTTGAGACCTAGTGTGTCTACGTCTATTTCGATCTTGCGAATGCGACCTTGAGCGATTCGGTAAGCCGACCGATGCCGATGCCCACCAGTTCCTCCATCTTGCGAATGCGGACCACGATGCTGTTCGTCACAATCAACAGCGGCACGGCGATGGCGAGTCCACAGGCGGTGGTAATCAGAGCCAGCATGATGTTACCGGCCATCGCCGTCGGATCGACGTCCGAACCTCCCTCGGCAATGCCACGAAACGCCCCCATCATTCCGAGCACGGTGCCAAACAGCCCCACCATCGGCGCTCTTGACCACCGTGGCGACCCAACTCAGCCGGTGCTCGATGTCCGCCAGTACGTCCTGCTGGAATCGCTCCCATAGACGCCGCTGCACTTTCGCGATGCCTAGCTCCCGGTGCTCGATAGCGTACAACGCCAGTTGCGGCAGGGCCCGCCGGTCGTCTTCGCAAAGGTTGGCCGCGGCAGCGTAGTTGGCCTGGTTGAGCGAGCCTTCGAGTTCGGTGAGGAATTCATCCTGTTCTTCTTCGTCGCTGAACCGCACCTGTCCTACGCGGCGCCATACCATCACGGCGCAAAAGGCTCCCCACAAGGCCAGTAGTCCAAGGGCAATGTAAACTACAATGCCGACAACATTAAACAGGACGTCCATCTGCTCTCACGTTGGCTAGTACTAGAAGTAAGTTTGGTCTTCCACTGTGAATTCATACTTACGCCCCTCCTTATTGACGCGAAACACGGTTCGGTCAATCTCTTCGAGCGCTTTGTATCCGTTCTTCCGCATCATGGCGTCTTCCATCGCGTAAAGCTGCTGCGCCACTTCGTCCGGATAGAACACCACGATGTACGCATTCGGGCGCATGATGTTTGCCTTGCGGGCAAGCTTCACTTCGATGGGCGCGAGCGGCGGGCCGGTCGCACGAAAATAGAATCGCTTGTCGTCGCCAGGCGGTCCCTCGCGAGTGGTCGGTTTCGCTTGCGCCAGATTCTTTGCGTAGTACACCTTGTTCTCGCGCGTATCGAGCACCGCCAACTCGCCACCGAAAGAGTCGATCATCTGGGCGTAGTCGAGGTCGCTCGACGCCTCATAACGCAACTCCTTGGGAGGGTCGTTGCCGCCCTCCCCCGAACCATCGCCGTCGTAGTTCTTGTTGCCTTTCCCGGTACCATAACCAGCTGCCTCGTCCGCCGAGAAGCTCTCGTTGGCCAACATGGCGGTCTTGCTGCTGATGGCGTTGGTCAACTCCTTGAGCGTATCCTGCAATTGCGGTGGCAAATCCTTTGGGGCATCCTCCAGGCCTGGTGGCTCGATGTCGTCTTCGTAGCCCTTCGGCGGTTCACCACGGGGTTTGTAAATCCGCTCCAAAGTGGGCGGAACTACGTCCGGACTGAACCGACGGAACAAAAACACAATGAGCATCACCACGACAGTGGTGCCGATGAGCACCAATAGCGCCACCAGGAGGCTCGACACTCGGTCGTAGGCATTGACGCTCAACCGATAGCGTGGTCCAGCAACGGCTGGATTCGATTTGCCATCGGCCATAGTGCTCATCAATCGGGCTCTCGTTAAACGGGGGAAACTTGGCGATTCCCAGTATATTTTGGGTTCAACGGATGACCAGGGAAAACCGGTTAGGTTATTGCAAAACGACTGGCACGTCGGGACGTACCCCCGCGTACCACTTGACCCACTTGTCGACGGCTTCCAACTGTTCCTGCCGCGAGAATTTGTCCTTCAGGCCGAATCCCTCGAAACGACGACTGATGAATCGCAGCCCGTCGCGGGCCTCGATCGCTAACCGGGGGTCGGGGTCGGCCAGGGCGTACAGCAGCGTGGGAACGTGATCGAAGTCGCCGGTCTGCGCGAGGGCCTTCACGGCCACGATCCGTGCGGCAGGCTCGCCACTTCGCACTAGCTGCTTCAATCGGCGCACGCTCTTCTCATCCACCTCACCAATCACCAGTTCGCTCGACCCACTGATTACCGCGTCGAGGTCGGCGAGTTTGGCGTCATCTAAATCGCCAAGCAGCGAATCGATTTCGGTCTTCGCCTGCTCCACCACTAGTTTGCCGCCACGGACCTTGAGCCTGCTAATGTCGGTAGGCAATCCCCGCCCTGCTACCGCGGCACCTTCGCCCAGGCTGCCAAGGGCTGTTTCCATGGATCGAATCAGAAACAGAATCGAAAATGCCGTATCGCATTCGGGGCCGCACCCCGTCGACCACGATCCGTCCGCATCCTGGGTACGCTGTAAGTACTTCACTCCATTGTCGTACCATTCGGGCTCATATTCTTCGGTGCCTTCGAGTATCGCCTGGAGCGATTTGTAACGTTCCAGGGCGTAGAGGTAGTAAGACGTATAGCGCTCGATTTCGACTTCGTAGTTCTTGTCCATCCAAGCGTCGCCACGCTTCACCGCAGTCAAGAGTTGCTGCCGGTTAATGGACGAGCCTCCCAGCCGAGGGCGGTTCTTGTCGCGACTACTGGTGACTTGAACCGCTGCTGGCAGCACGTTGTCTTCCGACTCTTCTGCGGCGCCCGGTTTGAGGATACCCACGAGGTCGGCGCAGATGAGCAGACTTCCCATTGCCGCGGAAACCGTCGAACAGGTGATTTCCGACTGTTCGACCAGGTTATCGGGCGATCCGACTTTACCTTGATAGCCCCAGGCACCGCTTGGATCTTGTGTATTGATAAGCCAGCGTGCGACCCCATCGATCGAGCCGGTGTTGATGGGGACTCCTTTCTGGAACGCTTCCCAGGAACCCAGGCATCCGTATTGAGATTGCGACGTATCGCCCGTTGTCCGACCATCGTAACCCCAGCCGCCGTGCTGCTTCTGTCGACGCTGCATGGCAGCCAGAAAGAACTGGAGGGTGCTCTTGTGCGCCTTGGCGTCGAGGTCGCTGAGGAAAATAATCGCCAGCCCGTTGGTATACACATCGCCGGCATCGCCCTGGGCCGCTGATTCGCGACACGCGTCGAGCGCTTCTTTTACCAAGCGGTGATCCTTCTCTCCCTCTTTGATGAACACAAGTGCAATCAAGCACCGTCCACCTACTCGCGACTCTTTGCCCCTTTCCTCAAGAAACTTCTTACCCTTATCCACCATCGCCCGCACTTCGCGACTTTCCTTGGTGAAGCCGTACGCCTGATGTGGCGACAGAGGGGCGATTGCTGCCATGCCCACAATTAGCTTCAACAACTGGCACAGCAGCGTCGAAGAGGTGATCTGCCTGGTTTTACATCGAGTAACTTGCGGACTCGTCACGCGTCCAACTCCTGACCTTATGGGTCGTTCCGCCGACAGTCTGGGTGCGCCGCCTGTCGATCTTTACGCCGAACATGGAAGGTCAGCGTCCGTGTGCCTGGTCGGCTATGACCCGCCAGGCGGGTGCGTTCCGTGAGAAACCTACATGGTACTAGCCGCCATCACCTAGTGTCAATGAACTGAAGTGCTGCGTTCAGCCTCCGGGAGCTGACTAGGGCCGCCCTCAACGCTGGGGAGCGCCTCGCAAATTACCGAGCCGATCTGTGGGCCCAGGCGCGGAAAAACGCGTCCACAAGCCCGCCCTCAGCCGCAACCGCCCAGTTCCTAGCTTCCCGACCGACTGCCAGACGGGATTTCAACAGCCGCAGCCGGGGGGCTGCGAGGCAAATCGCCATACGCGCCGCAATCGAGTCGCTGGTTACATGCCAACCCATTTCCAGTACGGTGCCACCCAGCGTTGGTTCGTCGTTCTGAAGGAAGTCCAAGGGCAGCCACAGTGTTACGCCTGGGCGGGTGCAGCGAGCCGTCAAATCGGCGAAGGTGTCCGCGACGACGAATTCCGAAAACCACGCGGCCACCACGCGGCCGGTTACCTCCATCAGTTCCACCGCCCGCCAGTGGGCGTCGGCCGTGGCCAGAGGCCGAGCGTGATCCAGAACCCGCAGCGCGTCGACCAGTGGGCCCCCCCCCACGACCAGAACCAAATGGCAATTAGGGTCGGACACGACCCGGCCACGCAACCACGTGCGAAGTGCTGGCACGAAATCTTGCCGTCCGATCAGACTGCCGCCGACTTTGACGACTTCCACATCACAACGCCCCATCAGGACACTCCTTGGCCGCTAACCACGCCACCGCCGTCGCCGCCGCCGAGTGGCTTTGCTCTTCCCCTACGATGTCGCTTAATGCCAATACGCTCTCTATCCGTGTGTTGCGTATTGCGAGTCGCTTCGCCAGGAACTCGCCGCTGCCGGATACGATTGCCGCACACCGGTCGGCGGCAAGCGATTGGCATACGCGACTCAGTCCCCCTTCCAGCAGTTCCAGTTGGCGTTCGTGCACCCATTCGGCTGCAGCGCGGGCGTCGGACTCGCTAAACGTATCACGGTCGGCACATACCTGGCGTGCGAGGCGGTCGACACAATGCCGGCGGGTAAACGGACGTCCGTCGGCAGCAATCGAGTCGGGCGTGTTCGTGAGACCTAGTAGTCGATAAACGTCGGCCGTCGTCGCAAATAACTCTGCAGCCACAGGACAATCTGAACCGTGATAAGGCAAGCTACCGACGAGCGCACACACTGGTGTGCGACCGACCCCCGTGTAAACCAGTTCGCCGGCTTGTAAACGGCCGGTGTCCGTCTTGGACGCGGTAGCGACCTGCCCATCGACAACGGGAATAAAATCCGATGTCGTCGATCCGACGTCGATCACCACCCCTGTGCGATCGGGGAGCCATTTGGCGGCAAAGCGTGCCAGCGCATGCCAGTTGCTGGCCGCAGCCATGAGCGGGTCGTCGAGCGTTTCAACCGCCGTATGAAACTCCCCGTCGACTCCGTAGATGGCCAGCGGACGCGGTCCTGCGACTGCGGCGAGTGCCCCGGTAATGTGCCGGACTCCCGCCGACTTGGTTTCGTAGCAGTCGGCAAGCTCGCCAGTCATGGTTGCCGCCAGAGCATCCCATTTCGGGGCCGACGCGAGTGCCTTTCGCAGTGTCGACGCGAGTTCGTCGCCGTATCGCCAAAGCTCAAATGGCAACGACCTGGCAAAGCCGCCAGCGTCCGACACCTTGATGTTCGCACCGCCGACATCAACTCCCAGCCAACGCATCGTTTTGTCCAAGCTGCACATTCCCTGCGGAATCCCATTGCACCGCGTGATCGAATGAAGGCGACTCCGTTCGATCGCCATTCGACACAGCAAGGCACCATTCCGCAAGATTGGCCTCGGTGGCCGCTCGCAGCCCCACATACGAAGTCGTAAAGCGAGGGTTGACTTCGATTACCGTGTCCTGCGAACCGTCCACCGCGTCGGCGAGCACCAGGTCGACGCCTACGTATCCCGTGGTCGACGGCAACGCCTTTACGGCCGCGAGGGCTAGGCTCTGGGCACGCTGGCGGTGCTCGGTACGTAGTGGGAGGCATCCACCTCCGTAGCTAAAGTTGTCCTCCAGATATTGCCGGCACGGCTCCAGGGGTAGTGCCTGGGCAGGGCCACACAATACGGCAACGCTAACCGGCAGTCCCTCCGCAAGCGTCTCCAAACGATAGGCCCCTGCATCCCTGGGCACCGACATATTCTCGTGCGCCAGGGAAAGGCCCAGCGATCCGCAACCATCAATCGGCTTGAGCACCGCCGGGTATTCGAATCCCATCGGGCACCGCTCGCCCGGCATTAGCACCAACCCTTTCGGCACTCGCACGCCAGCTCGGTTCAACTGCTCGGCAGTGGACTGCTTATCGCTCGCCAGTTCGATGAACGGCGGGACCGGCGACAGCAACTGGCCGCCTGCGGCAAGCACGCGCTGACTCAGCCGCAACAGAATGCCATCGAACTCGGGCGCCACGATGACCGTGCGATCGGCGGCTGAAGCCAAATCGTCGAACAGCTGGCCCCGCTCGGCCGCGGACATCGCCCATGGAACCAGGTCGGGGTCGTCGAGCAGCGTAAGCACCGAAACGTCGCCCGCACGGCCGAAGTCCTCCACCAGGGCCTGGAGCATAGCAGCCCCTTCGTCGAGCAGCGATTTCCGCGGCTGGTCGGGTCGATCGAGGTACCCGCCACAGCTGGCCCATTCGTAGACGAAGACTCTCATTCGGCCTCCATCGCTGAACCGAGGCAAGCGACGGCTCGCATCAGAAGATGCCCAACTGATCGCGGGCGTCTTCAGTCATACGGTCCGGCGTCCATGGCGGCGTCATGACAAGTTTTATCTCGACGTCGTCCACGCCGTCGAGCTTGGCCACGGCATCCTTTGATTGCGCGACCAGTTGCGGCCCGGCCGGACAGGCAGGGCTCGTCATCGTCATGTCCACCTCGACATGATTTCCGCCCCCCTCCCGATCCTGCTGTTTGATGTCGTAGATCAAGCCGAGGTCAACGATGTTGACAAACAGTTCGGGGTCGATCACTTCCTTGAGTGCTTCGCGAATCGTGTCTTCGGCAATTGCCATTGTTCATTCCCCTCGTCTAATCGGTTAGCCGCACGAACACCTGGTCACCTTCAACCTTCACTTCGTGGGCGACGGTGGGTTTCGTGGCCGGCATGGTCTTCGCATCGCCAGTCGCCAGGTCGAACTTCGCCCCGTGTCGCGGGCAGGCGATCGTGCAACCAACGGGGTCGATAGCACCGTCGCTGAGTGGGCCACCGTCGTGGGTGCAGACGTCGTCGAGCGCATAGAACTTTCCGCCCGCGTGCACCACCACCACAAGTCGATCGTCCAACTCGACAAGCTGGCGATCGGGGTCTGCAAAATCCGATACCGAGGCTACGGGCAAGAAGTCGTCCATGGGTCGCTACCTACGCCTCGGGGGCTGCCTGTTGATCGAGGTCCTGGACCCGTCGAGCAATGGCTTCACCCAAGGCGTTTCGTACCGACTCAATGGTGATCCGATCAAACACCTGCTGAAAAAAGCCGGCCACAATCAGGCGAATGGCCTCGGTTCGAGTATACCCACGACTCATCGCGTAGAACACTTGCTGCTCATCCACTCGACCGGACGTGCTGCCGTGAGTACACCGAACGTCGTCGGCCTCGATCTCCAAACCAGGAATCGAATCGGCACGGGCCGTGGGGGCCAGCATCAAGTTGTCGTTGCGCTGATAGGCGTCCGTGCGTTGTGCCGCAAGGTCAACCTTGATCATGCCTCGCCAAACCGTCCGCGAACGATCCTGCAGTGCTGCCTTGTAGAGCAAGTCGCTGCGGCAGTAGGGCGCCATGTGATGCTGATGGGTGTTGTACGACAGGTGCTGCCGACCCTCGGTGAACATGACCCCGTTGACCTGCACGTTGGCATCCGGGCCGGTAAGTGCTACGTGCTGATTCACCTTCGCTAATTTGCTACCGAGTGCACCGATGGTCCATTGCAGCGATGCGTTACGATCGACCGACGCGGCCGCTGGTGGGCAAAGTGCCACACACCGGTCGACCAGTTCTGGAGATTGACGTAGCGCAGGTGGGCGTTGGGCTCGACAATCAATTCAATGGAGCCACAGTGCAGTCCACCGCCAACTGGCGAGGTGCTTGCCGTTTCGGTAAGAAGCGTCGCCTCGGCCCCTTCGTCGAGGATGACGAGCGTCTTCGAAAGATCGACGCCGCCATCGCGCCATTGCTGCCAGGGCGTGCAGCGGCTCGGCTATGGCAACGCCCTTGGGCACGTACAGCAGCGTACCGCCGCTCCAGCACGCCGCATGCAATGCGGCGAATTTGTCCTTCCGCGGATCAACAACTTGCCGCTCAAAGTAGGGCCTCAGCAGGTCGCCGTGTTCGGCAACCAGGCGATCGAGGCTACCAAACAGCACGCCCTGCTTGGCAAGATCACTACTGAGCGACTCCGTCGCTGCTCTGCTGTTGTAACCCACTAGCTGACCGCCCAGCTTCACGTCGTGCGTCAGCAGTCCGGGATCCAAAGCGGGGACGGTCGACTGGCTCGCCGGCAACGAGAACTTATCCAGGTGGAACGTACGGATGTCGGTCCGCATCCATTCCTCGTCGTTCCGCGCGGGCCAGTCCATCTCCTTGAACGCCTGCCAGGCTCCAAGCCGCAAGCCGCCAAGCCAGTCGGGCTCGCCAACTCGATTCTCGAGAAATGTCTCGAACGTCGTATCCGTAAATCCAGTGGCTGCAATCGCAGTCGTCATCGGGCTCTCAATTCCAAATACGCGGTCTGAAATAGTCGTTCATCGCTTGCGCACGAACTCGTAACGCTCGTCCTTGCGGGTGAAAGATCGCAGGCTCTGCAAGCATCGCGTTAGCCCACGCTGCCTTCCATCTGCAGTTCGATCAGGCGGTTCATCTCGACGGCGTACTCCATCGGCAGTTCTTTGATCAGCGGCTCGATGAACCCGCTGACGATCATCGAGCTGGCTTCCGCCTCGGTCAGGCCGCGACTCATCAGGTAGAACAGCTGCTCTTCGCCGATCCGCGAGACGCTCGCCTCGTGCTCGATCTGAACGTCCTGTTCTTCGACTTCGATGTAGGGATAGGTGTCGCTGCGGCTTTGGGGATCGAGAATCAGGGCGTCGCACACGACGTTGCTCTTCGAGCCGACCGCACCGTCTTCCACCTTGCACAGACCACGATAGCTGCTGCGGCCGCCGTTCTTGCTGATGCTCTTGGAGATGATGCGGCTCGAGGTGTTGCGGGCACAGTGCACCACCTTGGCACCGGCGTCCTGATGCTGGCCCTTGGAAGCAAAAGCGATCGACAGGATCTCGCCGCGTGCGCCTGGCTCCATCATGTACACGGCCGGGTACTTCATCGTCAGCCGGCTGCCCAGGTTGCCGTCGATCCACTCCATCAGCGAGTTCTCGTACGCCATCGCCCGCTTGGTCACCAGGTTGTAGATGTTGTTGGCCCAGTTCTGGATCGTCGTGTAGCGGCAGCGGCCGTTCTTCTTGACGACGATCTCGACCACGGCCGAGTGCAGGCTCTCGGTCGTATACATCGGAGCCGTGCAGCCTTCGACGTAGTGCACCTCGGCACCCTTCGTCGACGATGATCAGCGTCCGCTCGAACTGGCCCATGCTCTCGGCGTTGATGCGGAAGTAGGCCTGCAGCGGGAACTCGATCTTCACGCCCTGGCGGCACGTAAATGAACGAACCGCCCGACCAGACCGCCGAATTGAGCGCGGCGAACTTGTTGTCGTGCGGCGGGATGATCGTGCCGAAGTACTCGCGCAGCAGTTCGGGATGTTCGCGCACGGCGGTGTCGGTATCGGTGAAGATCACGCCCTTCTTGCCGAGGTCTTCTTGCAGCGACCCGTAGACCACTTCGCTCTCGAACTGCGCCTTCACGCCGGCCAGGAACTTTCGTCTCCGCCTCGGGAATGCCGAGCTTGTCGAAGGTCTCCTTGATCTCCTCGGGCACGTCGTCCCAGGTCTTGCCCTGGTGATCGGTCGGCTTCAGGTAGTAGTAGATGTCCTGAAAGTCGAGCGCCGATCTCGCCGCCCCACTTCGGCATCGGCTTCGACTCGAAGATCTCGAGCGCGTCGAGGCGGAACTCGCGCATCCACTCCGGCTCGCCCTTCATCTCCGAAATCTGCGCGACGATCTCGGCGATCCAGACCCTTGCGGGCTTTGAACACCCCGTGTAGTAGAAGTGACAAAGTCGTACTTATTGATCTCGCCAATGCCAGGCGTTTCGGCCGGGGGCGAGGTGGGCATGGTAGCGTTTGTAGACATGATGTACCTCGACTGTTCTGTTCAATTCAAACCACGACCGACGAAGTGGGGTAGCGCTATACCGCCGCGGTCGCTTCGCTCTGTTCGACTTCAATGGCCGCCGCTTCTGGATAGGCGGCACGAATACGGTCGTAACCATCGGTGTACAACTCGCGTGCCAGTTCCACGCCACCCGTCTCGACGATCTTTCCGCCCAACATCACGTGGGTGAAGTCCGGCACATTGTGGTCGAGCAGCTTGTCGTGGTGGGTGATGATCAGGATGCCCATTTCGGCACCTTTCCCCGTTTCCTGGCTAATAGCCGCGATACTCTGACTGGCCAGCTTCACGGCGTCGACGTCCAAGCCACTGTCCGTTTCGTCGAGAATCGCGAACTTCGGCCGCAGCATGGCCATTTGCAGGATTTCGGCGCGCTTCATCTCGCCGCCGGAAAATCCGTCGTTTACGTACCGCCGGGCAAATTCTTCGTCCATCCGAAGCTGCCCCATTTTCTCCTTCAGTTCCTTGCGAAACTCCCGCATCGGAATCAGGTCTTCGCCTTCCTTCCGGTCTAGGGTTGCGGACGTTGGTGGCCGCGTGCCGAAGGAAGTCCGCCATCTTCACGCCGGGTATCGACATCGGACGCTGAAACGCCATGAAGATGCCCGCGCGGGCCCGTTCCGAGGCGTCCCAATCGAGGATGTCTTCGCCGCTGATTTCGATCGACCCACCGGTCATCTCGTAGCTCGGATGCCCCATGATGGCATTGCCCAGCGTGCTCTTGCCCGAGCCATTCGGGCCCATCAGCGCATGGGTTTCGCCACGGCGGATAGTGAGGTTCACGCCGTTGAGAATCGGCTTTCCTTCTACCGCTACGTACAAGTCGGTGATTTTTAAAGTCTCGCTCATCTTTCTCCTTCTATCAGGCGACCGCTGGAACGCGGATCAATGCTTGAATTTGGTTAGATCGTAGTCTCTTGGTTGGCTCGTAATCCTTAAATGGTCGAGTAGTCTCTTAATGCTCGAACAAAGGCTCCGCGTCCGCCAGAGCGGTGACGTAGCCGGTATGACGTGTCATGGGAAGTTGGTCGTCGATCATGTTGCCCGGTCAGGTCAAGCGCTCCACGGTCATCACCACAAAGTTTTCCTCAAGACGACCTTCAATCCATGACTCGGACATTTGGGAAACTTGCAAGCGGTGTCTGTCTGTTCTAGGTCGATCGTTTCCGACTATCGCGGCGCGTTACTCGGTGCGAATGAGCAACAACTGTCTCCGTGCGGCCGGCAATCCGTTAGACGCATCGTCTCTCCAAGCACTTCGGAGAACAACATCCGCTCCATCGCACAAATGCTCTTGTCCTGTTCCACCAACTCCGGGTAAGGGCACGCGACTGCAGTCAGCACGGGCAAGGCACCCGACTTGTCGACTTCGAACGGAATATGCCGTTCCTGCATTAGCTCCGCGAGCTTTTGCATTCGCTCTTCCAGCGTATCGCCCGTCAGGTCGCCCGCACGCTCGGCAAGCTGTTTGGCAATCCGCTTTAACAGCCCGCCACGTACGTCAGGATTTTCAATCGAACGAATCTCCGCCCATAACACGTCGACCAGTTCGGCGTAGTTGTTTCCACTCGACCGAGTCCCTTTTTCGGTAAGTCGGTACCGGTGACTAGGACGTCCCCGACCACCGCGAACGACTTCCTCGCGACACACCAGCCCGTCGTCCATCAGCCGCGCCAGCCGCTGGCGAACCGCCGTAGCCGTTACGCCCAGGGCCTGGCCCAATTCGCTAATCTCTGCCCCGCCACGCTTACGCAGCAAGTTCAGGACGTACTCGTCGGAATCGGTGACCGAGGGAAGCATTCTTGGTACCACAGTGGTTAACATGGCGTCGCAGCTGAGCGTCGTCGCGTTTCTGCTTAAATACTAAGGCCTTAGCTATTATTGACAAGGGTAGCTTCGAAAAATAAGGCGAATGACAGAGAAATGTTCGTAAAGTATTGCTATGCAAAGGCTTATCGACTATAAGGCCTGTGCGAAGAAGAGCGATTCCGAAAGTCTTGACTGTAACAACCGCCACCCCTCCCCGTTGGTGAGGGTATCAACGACCACCTGACTCCTACTGCCGAGGGGATTGATTGATGTCCACCGCTGACAACCAGAAAACGACCGATGGCTGGGGCACCCGAATTGGGGTGATCCTAGCCGTCGCTGGCTCCGCCGTGGGCCTGGGGAATTTTTTGCGGTTCCCAGGCAACGCGGCCGCGAACGGCGGCGGCGCCTTCATGCTGCCCTACTTCGTATCGCTGCTCGTGCTCGGAATTCCCCTCTGCTGGGCCGAATGGACCATGGGCCGCTATGGCGGATCCAAGGGCTTCAATTCAGCACCGGGTGTCTTCACCGCTATTTGGCCCAACCGCTGGGCTAAGTACTTCGGAGGTGTCGCCCTGCTGATTCCACTGATCATTTACATGTATTACGTGCTGATCGAAGCGTGGTGTTTCGGCTACGCGCTGCACTACCTTACCGGCGACATGAAGCTCGATCAGGCAGCGATCACTGCGGCGGCGGACGCAGATTCGCCCGAAGCGGCAGAAGAGTTAGGCCGTGTCGGTCGGTTCTATCTTCACGCCGCCGATCTAAAAGCCGCGGAACTGGCGGCGGCCAAGCGCGATGAACTCTTTGCCGCCGGACAAACCACGGCTGAAGTCCAACGGGCGATCGATTCGCCCGAGTTCCAGCAGGAGGTCGACAGCAAGGTCGACAAACTGATCAACTCCGATACAGATCGTCGTGCCTTTGCATTCTCGACATTTTTCGCGCGGCTTGTCGGCTCGCAGAGCAACGGCGTTTCGATGCAGGGCGCCAACCTGATCCTGCTCTTGTCGCTGGTTGCCGTATTTCTCGGCAACTTCGTACTCATTTATCGAGGCATCAACCGGGGCATCGAGGTATTCTGCCGGGTGGCGATGCCCCTATTGACGGTGCTCGCACTCATTGTACTGGTTCGAGTGCTGACACTTGGCACACCGGACCCAAGTCGCCCTGAACAGTCGGTGATGGGAGGCCTGGCGTTTATGTGGAACCCCCATCCGGAGAAGCTCGCCGACCCGCAGACGTGGCTGGCCGCTTCGGGCCAGATCTTCTTCAGCCTGTCGGTGGGGTTCGGCATAATTATCAACTACGCCAGTTACCTTCGCCGCGAGGACGACGTTGTGCTCAGCGGGCTTACGTCCAGCAGCATGAATGAGTTCTTCGAGGTTTGCCTGGGGGGGTTGATTACTTTGCCTGCGGCGTTCGTGTTCCTCGGTCTGGCCGCAACGGCTTACACGGATTCAACGTTCGCCTTGGGTTTTGTGGCACTACCGAACGTCTTTGCAATGATGCCCGCGGGGCAACTGTTCGGCTTTCTATGGTTCTTCATGTTATTCGTCGCTGCGATTACCAGTAGTGTCTCGATGTTGCAGCCTGTCATCGCCTTTTTCGAAGAGGGGCTGGGGCTGAAACGGCATGCCTCCGCCGCGCTGTTGGGTCTGGTGAGTGCACTCGGTTGCGGATTTGTGATGTACTTCTCCAAGAACCTGGTCGCCCTCGACACGTTTGACTTCTGGGTCGGGAGCGTACTGATCTTCGTGCTCGCCATGATCCAGGCGATCCTCTATGGTTGGGTGCTTGGCATCGACCGCGGTGAGCAGGAAGCGCACCAGGGTGCGAACATGCGTATCCCACGGTTCATTCAATACCTGCTCAAGTACGTTACCCCGGTTTACCTGCTGGCCATTTTCATTCTATTTTGTTTCTATAAATTGCCATCCTACGCTACCACGATTTGGAACAGCCCGGCAGCCGCTTGGTTCGCTGGTGTTCATCGCGGTGATCATGGGCTTTTTGATGCTGCTGGTTCATATTGCCGGCCAGCGTTGGAAGGACGATGGTCGTCTGGCAGCGCTCGAACAGCAGCCTCGCGGAGGTGAATCATGAATCTTGCCGATTGGTGCCTGCCCCTTTTGAACTTACTGGCGGCTGCCGACGTCCCCACCGAGGAGTCTGCCATTACCCCCGCCGGTTGGGCCGTTATGATCGCTTCGATCGGCATGGTGATCGGACTGGCAAGCTACTGCTTGTATCGAGTTCTCACGCTACCGCCTATCGACGTGGAGGACATCAAGGGCCCACTAGAAATCGACACCCGCGATACACGAAACGCCGATTGAAGGTCGCCTCAGTCGGTGTCGTGCGGAAAATGGCGGTCCACCACGCCGGTGAATTCCTCCCTTGTGATGACCTTGGCCACGTGCTTGCGGAAGTCGGCGCGCCCCGACGACCTTGGGCGTAGCAGCAGGCGAATTTGCGCATCAGCACGGTGCCCTTTTCTGGGCCAAAACGTTCGCACACGAGGCGGTAGTGGTAGAGCATCAATTCACGCTGCTCAGCAAGCGTTGGCTCGGGCGGTACCGGCTCGCCGCGGAGTGCCGCCGCCGCGTGTGCAAACAACCACGGCTTGTTCAAACTTGCCCGAGCGATCATCACACCGTCGACGTCGTAACGTTCGAAGGCAGCCACCACCTTTTCGGGAGAGTCGAGATCGCCGTTGCCGATCAGCGGAATGCGCTGCAAGTGCGGCTTGATCGCTGAAATCCGATCCCAGTCCGCCTCGCCCTTGAACATGTCGGCCGCCGTTCGCCCGTGTACGGTGAGCGCCGCGGCACCAGCGCCCTCGACCACTTGGGCGATGTCGACCGCGTTAATGCGATCGCGGGTACAGCCGAGTCGGATTTTTGCCGTTACCGGCGTGGGCCGGCACGCGGCCACGACCTGCTCGATAATCTGGCCCATCCGCTCCGGTTGGCTCAACAGGTACGAACCGCTGTGTGCTTTCTGAGTGACCTGTCGGACAGGGCAGCCAAAATTGATGTCCACCACGCTCACGCCATATTCGCTCGCAAGCCGGGCCCCGACCTTGGCAAGTGTCGGCGGGTCGTTGTCCCAGATTTGCACTGCAAGTGGACGCGGTTCGTCAACCACACCCCATAGCCGATCGGGGTGGGTGGCCTCCTGCTCGTCCAGCCACACGAAACCTCTGGCGTTGACCATCTCGGTCGCCAATAGTCCCGCTCCACCGAATTCGCGCACGATTTGCCGAAACGGGTAGTTCGTGAACCCAGCCATCGGCGCCTGCAGGATTGGCGGATCGATTTTGAGATTGCCAATCCAAAAGGGCGTTGCGAGCGGTCGCGTGGATCTTGTTGTCGCGGCAGCGGCCATGCCTAATAGGCTAAACCATGGAAGGCCAAGTCGCGAGCGGTCGCTTGCGGCGTGCGCGGACCCAACTTGGCGTCGTTGATTCACTCGCTGTTTCTACGCTGCAGCACCGAGATTTCGCCCGGGGCCACTTTCTCCACCACGTTGGCATCCTCCACTGCGCCGGCCGGCAGAACCGCGGTGTCCACTTGCTGCCCGAACGAGTCGCGGAAGGTCGGGGGCGGCGTGGCCTGCGATCGCGTTCGCGCGTTGGGAGCAACGGTTTGGGGAGCACGACTGGCTATCGAGTCGGTCTTGATCAACATCGCCACCAGCCGTTCGGTTCGCAATTGCCCCGGCCTGGCAAGCTCCGTGTAGCGCGCGATTCGCTTGTTGTAGTCGCGGGCAATCTGCACAAACGCCCGCCGGTTGAGCGCCAGGAGTTCGAGGGCCTTTACCACGCCAGCTCCCTGGTCGCTGTTGGCAGGCGCGTCACCTCTTTGAACCAGTCTTCGGCTTCGCCCACCGCAGCAGCCGCCCCCAACAACTCCGCATGCCGCAGCGGCAAAAGACGATTGAGCTCAACGGCTTCCTGCGGCCCATCACCAGGGAAGCTCTGCGAGTATCGCGTGATGTACTTCGCGCACAGCGGCATGTCGCCCGGCAACGGGAGCGGGTCACCCGGGCGTCGACCGAGCAACGATGCCAGTTGCAACTGCGAGGCACGGGCTGCCGTAAGCGCTGTATCGCGGCGGGCCGTCATGCGGGTCAGTGCTTCGCGGACCGGCGTGGTCGATCCGCCCGACCGCGCTGCCAGACGCTCGAGCTCCGCTTGTTCGTACAAGCTCAAGTAGTAGTCGGCAACCGCGCTACACAGGTCCCAGTAGGCGGCAATCGACTCCGACTGTTCACTTCTCGTGCCAGCAGCGCGTACCACATCGGCCAGGGCGATTCCCGCGCCAGAGAGCTGTGTCCCCCGCGGTGCCTTCAGGGCGTCGCGCATCAGGCTCTCCGCGTAATCCGCGTTCGATACCGGCGGCGATAACGAAGAGGTCCCGGCGGTTGAACCATAGCTGCGGTTACGTGGCTCCATCGTGGCCGGACTTTGAGGTGTCGGAACTACCGGCTGCATGGGCCGTACGGGCGGTGGTTGGTCGACTAGCGTTCGCGGCGGTTCACTGCGAGTGCTGGCAGCGTCGAAACTGCCTGAAAAGCCCTGATTGCTGAACGGTAACTCCTCAACCGTACTTGGAGTGACCGGTGCGGAGGCGTCGCCATAGCGATCAAGTTGAGCACTGGCCGTCGACAGCCATCCGGCAAAAACCAAGGTAGCCAACGTAAGCTGGCGGCGCATGGGCAGAGACCTCCTTGATTGGGGGCGTCTGGCACGACTCGCGGAGGTCAACCACCTCGTCAATCGAGTTCTTCCAGCCAGACACGCATTTCGTTTTCGTACTCGCTCGCCAGATCGCCACGAATCAGCGTCCGCTCGAACTCTGACAAGCCATTTTCGCTGGTAATCGCTTCTTCGGCACTCTCGTACCGCAACATCGGGTCGGGCGACGTGAGTCGACGACAAATGGACATCAACAACTCGCTATCGCGGACCTCCTGCGGAACGATTTTATCAAGTCGCTGCGGCAAAGTCCGCTTCGCTTCGAGCATTGCCGCGTAGTCCTTGATGCCTGAGAACAGCGGCCGGCCCGAGAGCACTTCGACCAACACGTACCCCACACTCGCCAGGTCCGAGCGCGGTGAGACCGCTTCTCGTTCCAGGATTTCCGGCGCTGCGTACTGCGGGGTGCAGGTTCGCTGCGGGGGGAGATCGGTCAGTTCGACGGCCGAACCAATATCGATGATCTTGGGATTGCCTGTCCGCTTGATCATGATGTTGGAGGGCTTGATGTCGCCGTGCACGATATCTTCGCGGTGCAGCGCTGCCAAACCGGCAAGCACCTCGTGCACGATGGCGACGGCCATGCCAGCCTTCAGTCGTGGTCGAACCGGTCCGCGGGTTACGACCACGTTGTTAATGTATTCCCAACGATCCCAGGTCACCCGCTGTCGAGCCCGCTCGAGCATCGCGGGAGTCAGCAGGATGTCGAGGTCGTAGCCGTCGACCCACTCCATCTCCAGAATTCGGACGCGGTTCCGTTCGATGAAATTCTGCACGTCCAAGAGATTGTCGTGCTGAATCTTCGCCACCCGACAGCCAACCAGGGCCATCCGCTGCATGGCTTCGACGTAGTCGCGCTCGGACTCGAACCGCTCGGGCGAGAAGAACTTAAGTGCCACCGGCAGCGTAAAACCGTCTGAGCCGCGGCGTTCGCTCAGGTAGACCTGCCCTTGCCCCCCGGTTCCCAGGAGACGTTTGAGGCGCAAATGCTCGGTCCAGCCCAACTTGCTTCGCTGGATCAAGTCGGAGTAGGAGCGAAAAATCTCCTCGACGTCTTGGCTGGGCGGCCGCTGATCGAGCCCGACAGTCCTCGCGGACTGGAGAATCGTGGTACTAGAATCCATGTGTAGCGTCGCTCCACCCGAAAATTCGCGGCAGCATAACTGGATGACCGAACTGCTCGGACAACTGGCCATTCCGTTGCGCCAAACAAGCGGGTCGCGTCATCCGCCGCATCCTTGCGATTTTAGTTTGCGGGCCAGCAAAGTGTCTAGCTGAAAAACGGGGGTTTGGGGAGAATGCGGTAGATCAACACAGAAAACCTAGCAGGGAAGCTGCGGAAGCATCGTTTTCGGAGAGAGGCAAACTGGACGACTGCTGGCGTGTGGCAGAGGGCGGTCTCCTATTACGGGCGATTACTGATAGCTGAAGTCCAATCCCGTAGCTCCTCACCGCTACTGCGGCCGCGGCGTCAATCTGGTGGTCGCAATCTGATCCGGGTTGGCGCGTCCCGGTTGCAGCGAATGCGACCATCGTCAAACGTGAGTTCTGCAACTTGAACTACGCTGCGGCGACTCTCTACCCCGCGGCTTTCGGCACTTGGCATTCGGCCCGGGTGGGTGAAGTAAAACAGATAGGCCCGGTCGCCGCTCACAACAACATCGGCGTGCTGACCAATGGCGCCGTCCTGAGCACCTGTGCCCGGCTCACTCAAGAGATTGGCACCTTCTTGCCGCGTCCAACGGAGCGCATCGTCGCTGGTATAAACGGCGAGGCCCCGCCATTCATCGACGAGCATCCAATAGCGATCGTGCCAACGAAAGACCACCGGACCTTCGCCCGGCGGTCCGTCGACCGCCCGGCCGCAGTCCCGCCACTGATAGAGGTCGTTCGAATCGGCGAAGAAGATAGCCTTGCCCGTTGGCTCGTCGTTGTACCACATCCGCCACGTGCCATCGGGCAGTTGCAGCACGGACGCGTCGATCACCTTGTCCGAGGCCAGGTCGAGCGTCGATTGCTTCTCCCAATGCACCAGGTCGCTGCTGGTCAAGTGCACAATCTGCCGTGGGTGCCCCCAATCAGCGAACACCCCCGGCACGTAGGTCAAGTACATGTGGTACGTCCCATCGTGGTATGCCACGCCGGGCGCCCAGTGGGTTTGCTGGAGCGGTTGGTCGACGCCGCCAAGATCGATGTCCGCCGTGCCGACGTACTGCCAACTTCGCCGCCGTCGGTGGACTCGGCAATCCCGATCCGTGTGCCATGCACCCACTCCACTCCGCGGTGCGAATCTGGCAAGTTTGCCCGCCGGCTGGTGTACAACATGTACCACGACTTTGCCTTGCGATTCCAGCTCACCACCGGATCGGCCGCGCCGTCGAAGACGGGGTCGACAAAAAGCGGTTTGTCGGCCACCGCCACGTGTTTCGGAGTCGAGTGTTTCTGCCGTGGCAATCGCGCTGACTATCAAGACCTGCAGGACACTCGCAGCAACAAGAAGCTGACTCGGCATGGAAAATACTCGAAACGTGAACTGAGAGCCGCCATGCACAAGCCGCCCCCTTGCCGTTTGAATTACTCACTCGACTTCGGCCGGAAATGGAAAACCCAATGCCTTGTCCGTCACATTCTTGAGTGGCTGGCCGGCGCGGTAACGCACCAGGTTGTCGCAGAAGAAATTCGTCATGTCATCGATTCGCGTTTTGCACTGGCCGCCGACGTGGGGCGTTAGGATCAGGTTCGGTGCCGCCCACAGGCGACTGCTCTCGGGCAAGGGTTCGGTGTAGGTCACGTCGAGTCCCGCGCCCCACAGGTGGCCCGACTCCAGCGCGTTCGACCAGAACGTCTTCAACTACAATCGGACCGCGGGCCATGTTCACCAGCACGCTGCCTGGCTTCATCAGCGCGAGCCGCCGCGCATCGAACATGTTGCGCGTCTGATCGTTCAGCGGCAACGCCAGGATCACCGCGTCGGCGCGGGGGAGAATTTCGTCGAGCCGGTCCGCGGCAAGCAGTTCGGCTACGTGCGGCGGTTTATTCACCGGAAACCAGTCCGTTGCCAGGATCGTGGTTTGGAACACACTCAATACTTCGGCCAGCCGCCGGCCATTGCCGCCGAGACCGACAATGGCAATCGTCGCGTGATGCAAGTCCTTCGTCGGGCGGCGGATGAACTCCCGCTTCTGGGCCGCCTCGAAGAACACCGGAAGGCAGCGGAGCGAACCAGCGAGGAGTGCCATCGTGTGGTCGGCCACCTGATTGGCCAATACACCCGAAGCACTGGTGACAAGGGTGTCCGAGCCAACCACTGCCGGCACCAGGCAATGGTCCATGCCGGCGGCTGAAGATTGAATCCACTGCAGCCGACCAGCAGCCACCACCTCTTCCCACGGTACGGGCACCTTGGCATGGCCGCAGTAGATATCGGCGGTGGGTAAGAGTTCGGCAATCCGCTCCTGACCGGCATCGACTATCTCCCAATCGGGCGCGACGCTCTGAATCTGGGCGATGTGCTGGGATTCTACGGGATAACAAAGGACTATTCGCACGTTCGACTACGGGTTAGAGTTGCCAGAAAGAACCATGGATGGACGCTCACGGACGCTCATGCAGTTGTCCTATAATAGCGTAAACATGGAGCGTTTCCGATCATAGATTGCTCCGCAATTCCAGACGCAACGATTTTCCAATGTACACCGCCCTCATTCGCGTCAAACAGCGGTTGCTTGCTAATCTACCATGACCCTAGTTTTCGCCACGTCGATCGTCTGGAAGGTGACGCTGGGCGCTTCGCTGCTGGGGGCGGCGGCGGGGTTTGTAGGTACGTTTGCCGTGCTCAGGCGCCGTGCGCTGGTGGGCGACATGTTGTCACACGCCGCGCTACCCGGCATTGCCGCAGTGTTCATGATCTGGCAAACCCGCGACGTACTGCCACTTTCCCTCGGCGCTCTGGCCACGGGACTCTTGGGCGTCGCGTGTGTGGCCGGTATCGCCAAGTATACCCGCACCAGCCCCGACGCCGCCTTGGGCATTGTGCTCAGTACCTTCTTTGGCCTGGGCATCGTGCTGCTGACCATCCTGCAGGCAAACCCGGCGGGCAACAAGGCCGGACTCGATTCATACCTATTCGGCGAGATCGCCAGCCTTCGCTCAGGCGACATCAAGGTCATCAGCATCACCGCCGGCGCGATGCTGCTCTTTGTGCTCGGGCTGTACAAGGAGTTGAAACTGCTTTCGTTCGACACCGAATACGCCGCCGCGCAAGGCTGGCCGACCTTCTGGCTCGACCTGGCAATTATGGCAGCCGTAGCGGTGGTAACCGTTGTGGGTCTGCCGATCTGCGGCGTCGTGTTGATGGCGGCCATGCTGATTACGCCCGCGGCAGCGGCTCGGTACTGGACAAATCGTCTGGGCGTGCTGCTGGCCATTGCGGCGGGCGTGGGTGCGCTGGCCGGCTTTGGCGGCTGCATGCTCGCCGCGCCGGTTTGCTGGACGAGGCAGGCCTCGGCTGGTTGACGGTCGCCTCCGGTGCCAGCTTGCCTCCTGGACCGCTCATTGTACTGGCGGGTGCCGCGCTCCTGCTCTTCTCGCTTTTATTCGCCCCCGAACGGGGACTGGTCGCCCATTGGTGGAGCGAGCGGAAGCTGCGGTACCGGGTGGGTCGCGACCATTTGCTCCGCGCGGTTTACGAACTGAGCCCCGCCCCCGAGGCGGAATGCCCTTGGATTGATGGCGAGCGGCTGGCGAAGCATGTGAGTTGGACGGCGGCGGGCTTGAACGCCCAAGTGCTGGCCGCGACGCAAGGTGGCCTGCTAGAGCGCGACGACACCCGGCTGCGATTTACACCGGCCGGCTACCAGACGGCAGCCCACCTGGTACGTGCGCACCGACTTTGGGAGTTGTACATGATGGAGGACTTGAACCGCTCACCCCAACAAGTGCATCACGACGCGGACACCCTCGAGCACCTGTTGCCCAACGAAGTGGTCGAGCACCTGGAACGTTTGCTGAAAGCCGAGGGCCGATTGCCAACAGTGGCGCCGGGGGAAGTGCCACGATCGCCGCATAAGGTTACTTCCGACGAGGCCTAAGTAGTCTTGTTAGCCCCGAGGTTGCGACGAACGTAACGACAGCAAGAGGCCGAGCGTAACCATAGCAATTAGCATGATCCTGGCCGTCAACAATCCGTTTGCCCTCGACCTGCTCCCGATGGTGTTGCAGGTCATGCTGATGGCTGCGCTGGTAAACATCTCGTGCGCGGTGGTCGGTTCGTTTCTTGTACTGCGACGCATGAGCATGATGGGCGACGCGTTATCGCATGCGGTGCTGCCGGGCTTAGTGCTGGCGTTCTTGTTTTCGGGCACTTTGAGCATCGCACCAATGTTCGCCGGCGCCGTTCTGGCGGGTTTGGTGACTACCTTTCTCACCCAGACTCTGCACGAATACGGCCGCGTATCGACCGACGCGGCGATGGGTGTGGTGTTTACCTCGCTGTTCGCGCTCGGGGTAGTGATGCTCAAACTATTTGCCTCGAAAGTGCACCTCGATACCGCCTGCGTTTACGAGGGTTCGCTCGTGTCGCTGCTGCTCGACACCATCACCGTCGCGGGCGTCGAGGTTCCGCGGCAGGTATTGGTGGCTGTGCCGGTACTGCTGGTAAACCTGGTAGTCATTACGCTGATGTGGAAAGAACTCAAGCTGACTACGTTCGACTCGTCGCTAGCCACCGCCATGGGGATCTCGGCGCCGACGGTCCACTACACGCTCATGGCGCTGGTGGCGTTGACGGCTGTGGCTTCGTTTCAGGTCGTGGGGTCGATTCTGGTGGTGGCGATGCTTATCATTCCGCCCGCAGCGGCGCAGCTGTGCGTTGAACGCCTGCATCGACTGGTTATTCTGGCATGCGTGTTCGGACTGCTGATCGCTGTAGCGGGCTCGTTGATCGCCGTTCGTTACGACATCTCGCCGCCGGGAACGATGGCGGTGCTCGCCGGATTGCTGTACTTGCTGGCGGCCATCTTTTCCCCCACCAGTGGCGTGGTGGCCCGGACATGGTTCAATCGCCAAACGGCCGCGCGAATCGTTCGCGAGGACATCCTCGCTATGCTCTACCGCGTTGAAGAGCACGACCCAACATGCAAACTCGCCAGGGTCAACGCCATCGACGCCGTGGGCGGCGGGCTCGCGGCGCGAAGGGCACTGCGGGAGTTGATTCGTAAGGGCCAGATTCTCGAATCGCCCGCCGGGCTGCAGCTTACCGAGAGCGGCCGCACGCAAGCGAGCACGCTGGTGCGGACACACCGCTTGTGGGAGACCTACCTGGTGGAAGAACTCGGCCTACCACTCGACCACGTGCACGAACCAGCACATCGTGTTGAACACTTCCTGGGAGCAGAACTCCGCGAGCAACTCGCCGAGCGCCTACCCGATGCCGCCGAAGACCCACACGGACGCGAAATACCGTAATGAGCCGCAGGGGCGAGTCGTTCACCCTCTCCCGGGCGATCACCCATGGGTGAGGGCCATGGGGAGGCTCACTTCCTCGCGATCAGCCCCCGCAGCGTTCGCAGGTTCATCGCGTCGAAATCCTCGCCGGCCTCGCTCGTACCCTTGGGCGTTTCGAGGTACATCGGCACTTTGGCGAAGCGACGGTCGTTCATCAGGTGGCGGAACGGTTCCAGGCCCATCTCGCCCTCGCCGATATGGGCGTGGCGGTCGACCCGCGAGCCGAGCGGCTTGGCGCTGTCGTTGAGGTGAAACGCCTTGATCCGATTGAGCGACCGACCGTACGGTCGAGCTCGCGCATGGTGGCTAGGTACTCCTGCTTGGTTTCCATCGGATAGCCGGCGGCGAACACGTGGCAGGTGTCGAAGCAGACGCCCAGTCGGTCCGGATCGCGCACTTCGTCGATGATCGTCGGCCAGATGCTCGAACCGCCAACCAAGGTTCGACCCCTGCCCGGCGGTGGTTTCCAGCAGGCACCTGGGCCGCAATGCCCTTGGTTTGCTTGTGCACCTCGTCGAGCGCCTCGAGCGATTCGCCGGAGGCCGGCCTTCTCGCTGCTGGTGGTGAACGCGCCGGGGTGGGCCACCACGTAGGGAATGCCGAGCTTCTCGGCCCGCTCGAGCTCGACCACCAAGGCGTCGATCGACTTTTTCCACAGCTCGTCGTCCGGGCTGGCCAGGTTGATCAGGTACGAGTCGTGGGCTATCGGGTGCGAGATGCCCAGTTCGGTGAGCGACGCTTGAAACCGGTCGGCCTCATCGTCGGTCGATCGTCTTTGCCCGCCACTGGTTGTTGTTCTTGGTGAACAGTTGCACGCAGTCGCACCCGGCGGCTGGGCGGCTTCGACGGCTTTGTGGTAGCCGCCGGCAATCGACATGTGGGCACCGAGGAGAGGCATGCGGAGGGCTTTCGATCGGTGAAAGGTTCGTGGAAAGGGCAGCTGACTCACAGGCCCAAACGGCGAAGCACGAGTGACGACCAGTTCCTACGACCAGCCATCCCGTCATTCGCCCGCCGGGCGTTGAACCAAAGCGGCAGGCACCATAAAATCTCAGCTTCCCCACCATACAGCACCTCTAAATCGAGAGCATCCCCCATGGAACGTACGCTCATTCTGCTCAAACCCGACTGTGTCCAGCGGCGGCTGATGGGCCGCATCATCACCCGCTTCGAAGACAAGGGGCTGACGTTTGTCGCCATGAAATTGATGCAGGTCACCCCGGACCTCGCCAAGCAGCACTACGCCGAGCACGTCGAAAAGGGCTGGTACCCCACGCTCGAGGCGTTCATCACCGGCGGCCCAATTGTAGCGGCCGTCCTGGAAGGACTCGAAGCAATCACGGTTGTCCGCGATATGCTCGGCGCCACCAGCGGGCTGAAGGCAGCCGCTGGCACCATCCGCGGCGACTTCAGCAGCAGCCGGCAGATGAACCTGGTGCACGGTTCCGATGGTCCTGACGCGGCCGCGCGCGAAATCGCCCTGTACTTCCAACCCGAAGAACTGGTCGACCACGAGCCAACCATGGCGCCGTGGATGCGTGCCGCGGATGAGTAGTTACCTGCCCCCTTTTCATCTTGCTATTCCCGTGGCCGACATCGTCGCGGCACGCGAGTTTTACGGCGGCCTACTGGGGTGCGCAGAAGGACGCAGTAGCGACACTTGGGTCGATTTCAGTCTCTACGGCCACCAGTTCGTGGTACACTTGGTGCCGGGGTATCGGGCGGAGAAGCACTACAACCCGGTCGACTCCCATCAGGTTCCAGTACCACATTTCGGTGTGGTACTCTCGCTGGAGGATTGGCGGGCTCTGGCCAATCGGCTGGTTGCAGCCGGCCAGGAATTCGCAATCGAGCCAACCACACGTTTCGCTGGCGGACCAGGCGAACAGTCGACCATGTTTTTCTGTGACCCTAGTGGCAATGCGCTGGAGTTCAAGGCATTTGCGGACGTCGAGCGGCAACTGTTCGCCAAGTAGGTTTCTCGCTCACCGTTTGGCCACAGCCTCGGGCGGCTTGAGTTCGTACCGCTGTATCTTGCGGTCGAGCGTCGATCGTTCGATGCCTAGAATCGACGCCGCGCGACTCTTGTTCCATCCCGTCGAGTCGAGGGTCGCCTGGATGTGCTGCTGTTCCATGTCGGCGAGCGAGCACGGCACGAAACTGTCGCCCGACGCGCTTTCGCCGGTCTCGGTGTCTCCGGCGGTCTTGAGCGTCGAGAGGATCAGGTCGTCGTGGTCGATGAATTCGCCGCGCGCGAGCACCACTGCCCGCTCGATCACGTTTTTCATCTCGCGCACGTTGCCGGGCCAGCGGTACTGCTGCAACTCCTCCATCGCCCGCGGTGTGAAGCCGCGAATTTTGCGGCCCGTTTCGACGTTGTAGCGATGCAGGAAATATTCGGCCAACTCGGGGATATCCTCTGGTCGCTTGCGCAACGCCGGAACGACAATTTCGAGCACATGCAGCCGGAAATAGAGGTCGCGGCGGAAACGGCCCTCGGCCACGTCTTTTTCCAGGTCGCGATTGGTGGCGGCGATCACGCGCACGTCGACCTTGATCGGCCTCGGTGCCGCCCACGCGTTCGAACGGATGACCTTCGAGCACGCGGAGGAACTTGGCCTGAATTGTGGGGCTCATCTCGCCGATTTCGTCGAGCATCAGCGTCCCTTTGTGGGCTGCCTCGAACTTGCCGATCTTGCGATCGGTGGCACCGGTGAAGGCACCCTTCTCGTGGCCGAACAGTTCGCTCTCCAGCAGCGTTTCGGACAACGCCGCGCAGTTGAGGCAGACGAAGGGCCCCTTGCTGCGGGGGCTCGAAAAGTGGACGGCCCGGGCGACCAGTTCCTTGCCGACGCCGCTTTCGCCGCGGATCAGCACGGTGGCGCGGCTGGTGCGGCGCGGGCGATTTGCTGGGCGACGCGGGCCATGACTTCGCTACTGCCGACGATCTCGCTTTGCACGCCGCAGCTGCTCGCGAAGCTGGACGTTCTCGTCCCGCACCTGGATGCAAGTTTTCGGCCAGTTCCTGCCGCCGATCGAGGTTTTCCAGCGCCATCGCCACGGTGTCGGCCACCGCCAGCGTGAATTCCAGGTCGTCGGGGTCGAGCGGTCGGGCGGCGTCGGTCGAGTAGAGGTGCAACGATACCGAGCACTTGCCCCTCCTGCCGGATCGGGGCACAGATAACGCTGGTTGCGAGAATATCGCCCTGGCTGTCGCGGCTGCCGAGCTGGCTGTCGTCCATCACGTTGCGGGCGAGCACGCCTTGTCCGTCACGCATCACCGTGGACGCCAGGAACTGGCTATACGCGATGGTAGCGGTGTGCCGACTCGCTCCGTGAGGCGATGACTTCGAGGGTATCTAGCGTGCGCCGACCTTGGGCATCGCGGCCGCGAAGCAACAAGCCTCCTGCGTCGATCTGCGTGCTCTCGAACAACGCGGCGAGCGCCGAGTTTGCCAGCGAGACGACGTCAGTCGTCTTAGCCAGCTCGAACGCCAGGCGGCAAAGCTTAGTCGCCGCACGGCCAACTTTGGGAGTCGATGGCTCCTCCTCCTCGGCGGTGGCTTCGAGAAATCGGCTTTGCAAACGACGATGCGTAATTTGTGTCGGCTCGACCGGCTCGAAGACACTCTCGTCGTCGTCGCTCACCACTTGTTCGGTACCATCGTCTTCAACCGACCGCGACGCCCGCAGCACGCTCGACGGATCGGGAAACGCATGGGACAGGTTATCGACAAATGCCAGATGCGAATTGCCAATGCGAATAATGTCGCCGGGCTGGAGGTGATAGTCCGACGTGACGGTCTCGCCGTCCACCTGCGTACCGTTGCGGCTATCGAGGTCGCGGAGGGTCCACTGCTGCTGCACCTGGAAGATTTCGGCGTGGTTGCGGCTGCAACGCTCGTCCTTGACCACGATAGCATTGGTCGGCGCGCGTCCGATGGTCACCGACTCGCCCTCGACAAGCCGGAATACGTCGGTCCATTTGGAACCCTCGCGAATAACCAGGTAGGAGGTCATCGAATTGTGTGGTTTGCTCCTTCACAGGTACTGGGTGGCGAAGCACAGGCTCCCGCATCGACCGTTTGATCCTCCACGCGAACACTTCAGCCTATTCTTACTATACCAAGCTCAGCAAGCCTAAATGGACCGAAATACCCTGCTCGAAGCCACTTACGGTGATTCGACTCTGACGGCCAGACCGTTTGAGCTGCCGGCTGGCACGACGGGTACTGGTGTTCGGGCCAAGCGACCTCATAATCATGGCGGGGGATGGACGAAACTATTTGCGACACCGTGACTTAGCGATTATTTTGGAATAGCCAAGACAGTCCTTGGCGATTATTCTGCATAGCCAAGATGCACGTGGTGGATCGCCGCGGCTTCTGTACGTATCGACACTGGGCGGTTCGCCTGCTACGCCAGCCGAGCCCTTTCGACTTTCGCGATAACGGGAGAGATCAGATGCAACGAGTGCCACGTAGCTTTTTTGCCGCGCTCGCCGTGTTAATTGTACTGGCTCCGTCTGCCTGGGCTGGCGGATTTATCCGCAGCAACGCGGTAGGGGGTGTCGCCATCGACGCCGAGGGCGTGCTCGCTAATCCCGAGTTGGGCGATCCCGACCAGTTGGCCGCCGCGTGGAAGAATGGGCTAGACGAAGTGCCTGGCGATATCGCACAACCGGCCGGGCTGCGGTTCGTGTCGCTCCGCCAGATCGAACAAATCCTCGCCGAAAACCACGCCGCCGGAATTCCCGTGCCGGACGAAGTGATGCTGATGGCGGGCATCCAACGCGTCAGGTACGTGCTGGTCTACCCCGAATTGCGCGACGTCGTCATCGCCGGACCGGCCGAAGGTTGGCGGATCGATCGCATCGGAAACGTCGTGGGGCAGCAGTCTGGTCGCCCAGTTCTGGCTCTGGACGACTTCATGGTCGCGCTGCGGTCGGCCATGGCCAGGCCGGGCGCGGGGATGAGCTGCTCCATCGACCCGACGCAGGATGGCCTGGCTCGCGTCCAGCAAGTGACGCGCCAGCTGACCACCAATACCGGCCCGCAGCGGGCCGCCCAGATGATTGCCCAGGCACTCGGGTACCAAAAAATTACCGTGACAGGGGTACCAGCGACGTCGCACTTCGCCCGCACGATGGTAGCCGCCGACTTCCGCATGAAGCGGTTGGCAATGGGTTTCGAACCGGCGCCAATCGAGGGGTTCCCCAGCTACCTGGTAATCCTGGGGCAGCGACCTGGCAAAGTGACACAGAACATGCTGCCCAGGTGGTGGCTGGCCCCCGACTACCAACCTCTGCTCCGCGACGAGGGCGGACTGGCCTGGGAAATCCGTGGCCAGGGTGTGAAATGCCTGACGGAGGAAGACTTCGTGAACGCCGCCGGCCAGAAAACTCGCACTGCCAAGGCTGGGCCCGCCGCCCAGCAGTGGGCCGACCGATTCACGGAACGATTCGAAGAACTGGCCAACCACGACTCGGCGTTCGGGCAGTTGCGGAACGCCATCGATCTGGCCGTTGCCACCACGCTGATCGTGCATGAAGGCATGGCCGAACAGGTGGGACTCGACATGCCGTGGCTCGCCGGCAAGTTCGAGGTCGACCAGTTCAATGCCCCCAAACAAGTGGCGACCCAAACCACCTTTGTGCGGCAAGGTGGACAATGGCTGGTCAGCGCCTCGGGCGGTGTGCAGATTTCGCCCGGCGAAGTCCTTCAGCACACCGAGACTTCCGACAAACTCACCGTCGCCGTTCGCCAGGATCAAGCCGCCGCGGGCGAAAAGAATTGGTGGTGGAACGCCAAGTAGGTTGCTTCGCACCTAGCCGACAAGCTTCGCCCTCGCGTTAGCCGGCTCGTCCTCGAGCCCGGTCCGAAGTCGAGGACTACCCTGCTCGTCGCCTCGATGGAGCGTTTCATGGAAGCCCGCCCTTCAACCGCCAGCAGCAATCTGCTGCATCAGGACATCGAGTACGCGTGGACCGACACGCCCCGCGGATCGTGGCGACGGTACATGTACAGCGACGGCTCGTTGTTCGCTGAGTACGCCTCCAACGCAAAAGCAGGCAAGATCCCGGTCGTGCACATCACCTGGGGAAAATGCCCGGAGACGGGCCGCCGCATTCCCGCCGTGGGCGTGATTGCCATCGGCCGACGGGCCACCGGAGCGATTGCGATCGGGCAAATGGCCGTGGGGCTCGTCGCCGTCGGGCAGCTTGCCCTCGGAGTCGTTTTCGGACTGGGCCAGGCCTCGACAGGCATCGTCGCCATTGGCCAGGCCGTGCTGGCGGCAGCACTCGGCATCGGCCAACTTGTCTACAGCGGATATGCTGCCGTAGCGCAGCTAGGCATCGGGCATTACGTGCTCGCCCAGATGGGATGGGGCGAACACGTCCTCGACACCCGCGGGATCGACGAGGCGGCACAAGAGTTCTTTCAGAGGTTGATTGGACGGTGAAGCCAAAGAAGATCATTTAGCCAGGCTGCATAGTCCGCCGGCATGTCACATAGAAGTGCACGAAGACCTTTCTGTGCAGTACGTCTGACCTTGAAGCCGAGGCAGGTGCCAAGACACCAAAACTGACAGAGTTGAGCTGCATCGTTGCAGATTCAGGCCAGTGCGACAGTGCCCCGGCGTTTCAGGCCGAGGCGTCCCAGGTCCGGCCGAAAAGCGCCGAGGTAATGGTCACCGCGGGCAGTGGCGCGATGGCCTGCCGAACCCTTAACGCCGGCCGCGGGGGATGTGCGAACTCGCAGAGCTGTCCCCGCCCCAGGAAGCCCGCTGCAGGTTAGCGTAGGACGCAACTCCGGTCGGGTGGTCCAGCCGCGGGCAAGGACAAGTGAAGCAATCCCGCAGCGGTGTCGACAACGAATGGCACGTAGTTCTGACGTAAGCTGTTGCCGTGAAGTGATATAGGTGAAAAAGGCCTCGCTTGCTCTAGATGGAGTTATCACACACCCATCCCAGGCAAGGAGGCCTCACGATGTCGTTTTCTAACCAAGGACGGTTTCGCCAACAAGTGCGTTTTCTGCAAAGACAATTCCTGCAGGACGGCGAGTTGCCATTCACGGATGTGTTGTCCGAGGGAACGATAACGCAGGCATTGAAAGCACTCGATGTCGTCTGGCTGGACCGGATTTATTCGCCGCTGGTGACGCTGTGGGTTTTCTTGAGCCAAGTGCTGAGCCAGGATCATTCCTGTCGTGCGGCCGTTGCTCGCCTGATCGCTCACCGCGTCTCACGTGGCAAGAGCGTCCTTGCTCTGCGGAAACGGGCGCGTACTGCCAAGCCAGAAAGCGTCTACCTGAGAAGTTCTTCTCTTGCGTCGCTCGTCTCGTGGGAAAAACACTTGACGACAAAGCCGATCCCGCCTGGTTGTGGAAAGGTCGACCCGTTTACATGTTTGATGGCACGACGGTGTCGATGCCCGACACGCCTGAGAATCAAGCCGCTTATCCTCAGGTCTACAACCAGACACCTGGGTTGGGTTTCCCGATTGCCAGAATCTGTACGATCATGTCTCTGTCGTGTGGGGCGGTGCTTGATCTGGGAATCTGCCGGTATGCAGGTAAAGGCCAAGGCGAGCTGAGCTTACTTCGAAAGACTGTGGGACGTTCTCTCGCCAGGAGACATCCTTCTGACAGACGCGTTGATGTCGACTTGGTACGAGATGTTGACGCTCAACAAGCGTGGTGTCGATTCGGTGAGCCGACTGAACAAGGCGCACCGACGGGCCGACTTTCGACGCGGCAAACGGTTGGGCAAAGATGATCACGTCGTGCGTTGGCCAAAGCCAAGTCCGATTCGCTCCATCGATTGGACGACCTACAAGAGCCTGCCAGACTATCTGGAGATTCGAGAAGTTCGCATTCGTGTAGAACAAACCGGGTTTCGCACGAAAGAGATCATTGTCGTCACCACGTTGCTCGATCCTGAACAAGCGACCAAGGAAGACCTGGCGGATCTATATCGGAGCCGCTGGAGTCAGGAACTCGACCTTCGGGATATAAAAATCAGTTTGCAAATGGATGTGTTGCGTTGCAAGACGCCGGAGCTTGTTCGCAAGGAAATCTGGACTCACATCCTGGCTTACAACCTCATTCGTACCATCATGGCGCAGGCGGCGCATCAGCATGAGATCCAACCCCGAGAAATCAGTTTCAAAGGCACCATGCAAACCTTGGAAGCATTCCAGACCGCTGATAAGTTTTCAAGGCAACAAAGGCGTGGCCTTTCGCCAAAAGCTCTACCGGCAGCTATTAGAAGCCGTTGCCACCCATCGCGTAGCAAACCGTCCCGATCGATTCGAACCACGCAAGAGAAAGACGGAATCCACGGAAGGCAGAAAAGATGACCAAGCCTCGTTGGGAACTGAAACGTTTGATGAGGAAAGGGGTTACGGAAATCTAAGTGCCATTCGTGTCGACAACCGAAGCATCAACGGTCTTGGTGCATGACAACTGTTACCCGTTGGGTTTGTCTCAGCTATCCGTTCGCCGCTTCAACAGTCCCATGGCCAGCAGCCCTACCAGCACTGAGGCCGATGGCTCCGGCACCGAAGTTTCTGCGGACGTGGCCTGTGGGGGCTGAGTCGCGCCGGATTTGCTTCGCCCCTCATCGTAATCGAGTGCGTCGACGACGCCCTCAGGGTAGTCGTCGGACCCGGTGGGTTCGGCCGCAAGGTCCGGTTCGCTGGTCGCTCCCAGATTGTCCCGCCACACGGTGTAGTCGGCCGCATTGACCACACCATCTTTGTTGCCATCGGACCTGGCATGCGTTGTGAGACCGTAGTCGGACCTCCACACGTAGTAGTCAGATTGGTCAACGAGTCCGTCACGGTTGTAATCGCCCAAGGGCGTGGAGATGCTGCTTTGCATGGCGGTCGCGAAACGTAGGCCGAGCTCGATCTGGCTCGCTGCCGTGAAGTGAGTGCCGTCATAAACGGTGAGACCCTCGGACGGGACGAATTCAACAAAGTCCATCGCCGCGGCCACATTCGCCTGCGCAGTTCGCACCGCTTCGCGTCCTCCATCGACGCTCTCGAGTTCACCAATCAGAAACGGCAGGTTTGGCAAGCTGAGTTTCGAACGGACGACATTGATGAACTCGGTGAGATTAGTTTCGTATGTTGCCTGGCTCAAACTACCGTCGGCTTCTCCTTGATGCCAGATCATGCCGCGCACCTCGAAGGAGTGACCCATGTCGCTCAGACTCTGCAACGCTTTCGGGACGGCCACCTCAAAGCTCTCGAACATGAAGCCCTTGGGGCCGTTGACCCCGTCGCTCGGGTCCCAATCCCCAAAAAGGTTGGTGCCGCCGCGGGCTACTTTAATGACTGCAACCCGCCGCTCCGTAGTTCTGCTGGTCATCTGATGCGCGAAGGACACCTCGGGGCCGAACCTACTGGACGGCAGGTTGCCGGAAAAACCAGGGGGAACGGCATACCCTGGAGCGAGCGCGACCCATCCGGTCTCACGTAGCACGGAGCCGCTGTTGTGCGGGTCCGCCGGGTTCGTGTAGTTGATCAGTGTTTGGGGCAGCGGCGAGCTGTACTGTTCCAGGTCGCCGGTGAGTTCCGAAGCCTGCCCTCGCCCGTCCATGTTCGACTGGCCGGCCGCGATGTAGACGTCGAGCACGTCCGCACGCAGGCTCTGCGCGGCCAAGCCGACGAGGCAGAGCATCAACGCCGTTTGCAGGCGCGACCGAAATACGCGGTGTGAATTCAAAGCTGTCGCTCCGGACTGTGGAGTTTCTGGGGAGTTGCGTCTCAGCGTATAAACGCAAGCCGTGTCGCGAGGACTTGGCAAACGAGTGCTGTGACCGCGATCGTGAAGCCGGAGGGCGAGGGAACGGCCGCGGAGGACGCATCACTTGCATTCGTGCCTGTGATCGAACCTTCCAAGGCGCCCGCCGCACCGAGGTTGCTGCGCCATACAGTGTAGTCAGCTAGGTTAACGACGCCGTCCTGGTTGCCGTCGGCGCGCAGATCAGTTGATGAACCATAGGACGACCGCCACAATTCGTAGTCTTCTAGCCCGACCACGCCGTCGTTGTCGTAGTCGCCCGGTAGAGCCAGATCGCGCAGGTCAAGCCACAGTTTTGGACCCAGGTCCCCCGCGCGCTCCTTGGAGGCGAAGCGGAGATAGCTCAACTGATCCCCGACGTCTTCGCCGTCAAACCGAACCTCGCGAGCGATAAGAAAAGTGACCTGGTCGTCCGCATGCCCGCGGACAAAGTCGGTCACGTCGACCGAAAGCAACTGCAGGTTCTGATCCGCCGTGAGGTGACCCACGAATTCGGCGGTGTCATTGATCCCCTCGATAAAGTTGTCGCTAATGCTGTCCAGAACGCCCGCCGCGTCCGCTAGATTCGGCGCCGAGTCCCAAGTGATTTGCAACTCGCTCCAATTATCGTTGGCTACGGCGTACACGTGAGCCGTCGCGTATGCGTCGCTGCCCAGATTCTCCCCTTGAAGCTGAAGAACCGCCCTCTCGACGAGAGAATCCCCAACCTCGCTAACGTCGAATTTTACGAAGCTCACATTCCTGCCGCCCGGCGTGTCGACCGTGTTCTTGACAACCAGGTTGTCGCTCGATCCGTAGTTGGCGCCGCTGTTGCCCCCCGCCTTGACCATCGCGTCGTCGGTCGCCGACAAGATTAAGTGCCGGTCAGGCTGCGTGCGAGGCGCCGAGAAGAGCAGGACGCTCTGGGCGGGTTGCGTGAGGTTGATTGTCCCGTTGGCCGGCGCCGTGAGCAGGTGGGTCACCTCGGCCAGGCGGCCCTCGCTCACCTCGTCTACTTGCACCACGGCGCCGGGCTCGATGCCCCACGCAGACAGGTCGACAGTCAGTGAGCGGCTCTGGGCGGCCTCGTTGGCGGAAAGCAAGTAGAAGAAATCTTGTTCAGGGTTGTAACTCGACGCGAGGTGCAGGTCTTCGATGATCGACTGCGGAGCGTCATGCAGTTGCTGGCCGCCCGCGAATGCCCTTGCGAAGAGTCGCAGCACGGCGCCGCCGCGGGTCACGCTCCCTATGTTGTAGGGGGCGTCGACGTTGCTGACGTAGTGGATTCCGTTCTTCTTGACGGAGTCGCCGTCGGCGGTCTGGCTGAATTTGAACAGGTACAGTTCGTCGGGCTGCTCGTTTACGAGGTTCGCAAAGATCGACCCCAGACGCGAAAACTTCGATGGTGAGTCGAGGGTTTCAGGGATGGTGCTGAAGAATCCAGCGGTGTGGACGTTAAACTCGGTGAGCGCGTATCCGACTTGATCGTTGGGTGCGTCTGCGGTCACGTATTGTCGGGTGTTGGCAAGTTCCTGCGCGAACCGGGGGCCGTCGTGGTTGTACTCCTGGTAAGCGTAGGTGTGCACGAGCTGAAAATCGGGATCGTACTCTCCCAAGAAATTTGTGTGCAAGTTGTTGATCACCAATTCGCCCCAGCCGGTCACGTCGTCGCGTGGGTCGCCCCCGGGCTTTGGACCGTAATCGCCGCTCGCGCCGGCTAGTACCGGTGCCAGAACTTGCGCATTCAGTTCCTTGCCGTACAACGCATTCACGTCGGCAATCGCCGATTGAACGGCGTCAGAGGCAAAGGCCAAGCGTTCCAGATAATCGGCTTGGGTTACCGATTGGCTGCTGTGGTCGGGTTCGTTGTACATGCTGTAGCGTTCAACGTCGAAGTGACGAGCCAGGTAGAAAGCTTGTGCATAGAAGTGCTGCCAGTGCTCCCATCGATCTTTCCAACCCTCACTCGTGCCGGCAGGATCGAACGGGAACGAACCGCTGGTGCGGCCAATCATCGCCAGGCCCTCAATGCCGTTGTTGTACAACTGGCTGTAAGCGTACTGGTAGTTGATGTTTCCGGAGTCGTTAGTGGCGTAGTTGTCTTCAAAATAGGGCCAGTTGATGTAGGACTCATCAAGCGGGTCGGCCCTGAGTGCCGCCCTTCGGCTCAAGAACTGACTCTCGGTCCGCACACCGTCGCCCCAGGCACCCAGATCGTCGCTGGGCTCGATCCTGGAGGGGGTCGTGAAGATCCGCCCGCCGTTGACGCTCGCGTACTTCCACCATGTGGTTGTATTGCTGCCAGGCATGAAATGCCCGCTGTTCACACCGATAATCCGGGGCGTCAAACCGGCTTGGGTCGACGTGACTGTAACTGACTGCGCCGGCGCAGACGCGGCGGCGGCTATCGCCAGCCCGTAAGTTAAGTTAGCGACTAACCGGATAACCGGCTGGTGTGGGGTGATTTGTGCTGGCATGCGAGCGGAGGGCGTCATGGTGGGATTCGTAATCTGGCTCGGCGGTGCAGCCGAGTGCCAGCGATCTGCGAGGCGGGATCAGTCGGACTTCAGGTCAAGCTCGACGCTGTTCACCTCGCCTTTCTCGACCGTGATCGTCAGGCCACTGGTGGCCGCCCGCGAGTACCGCGTGGGGATGCGGACAGCCGACCGGCCAGGGTCCTGGCCTTCGTCGCTGACGGGCATCGAAACGGTCACCGGGTGTGTGCCTAGCTGGACGCCGTCTCCGTCTCCGTAGGTGCTGAGCACAAAGGTCCCGTCCGACTCGATCGTGGCCTTCGCGACGCGGCCGCTGGCCGGGGTGACGGTGATGTACCCGCCGGTGAGCGGGACGCCGTCTAGCGTGACGACGCCGGTTACCTGGGCGGTCGGCTTCTGGTGGCTGTTGCCCGAGCAACCTACCAGCAGGGCGGCAGACTAGCAGCCCAACTGGTCGCAACGCCCTACTTGCCTCTGCTGCCATCTCGGATTGCCTGCTAGAAGCTATTCTCATCAGTGAAGTCCCCAGCGTTGCGCGAAGCGTACGCATAGAGCAGTCGCAGAGGGACGTTCTCGTTGATGAACTGCACCGACCCGTCCGCGTATGCAAAAAAACAACCACCGGGATGTTCGGAACCGAAACCGAGGTCATTGCGGGGCGGGCCTTGGCCGGGCTTTTCGCGGATGCCGCTGTTGATCGGGTAGGTCACGTTCTTTGCCGTGTAGCTGTAGATGCCCACGAAGCCTACGATCCAAGGCCGCGTTTCGTTGAGCACCCGCGTGCTCTCGTCGCCAAACGCCGCCTCCCCCAGCACGAAGGTGTGGCTGGTACCGTCCACGATTTTCGCGGGTGTAATCTTCTTCTCAAGCACAATAACGCCGTTGTCTGCCGTGTAGCCGGCTTGCGCTCCCCAGCATTCTGGCAGCGAACGCCCGCCGCCGGATTTTTCTAGGCGCATCGTGTAGGGGCTTCCGCGGCTGGTGTCGTTCTTTTCGCAGAAGAAAGGCAGCGAAGCATCGAGTACGGAATTGGCGCCCATGACGCCGCGATAGTGGGCCCTCAAGAGCGATTCTTCTTGGTATCCGTGCCCTCCACCTTGACCGCCGGGATCGTAGAGCAGTACCGCGTCGAGCAAACTTCGGGAGGGGCACCGGAACCCCGGCAACGGCGTGACGGCCGGCGCATAGTTCTCCGGATCGTACCACTGGTGATCCTTATCAATTGAATTGTACAGGGCGCCCTGCTCGAAGAACTCCAGCGTATGTGCGATATAGCTCCAGTCTTCGCGGATTTGGGAGTTGCCCGGATTGATACTCGAGCTGGCTGGCGGGAACTTCCCATAGGTGTCCGCGTAAAGCATCACGGCCAGATTCGCCTGCTTGAGGTTGTTTTGGCAGCTTGCCCGCCGCGCGGCCTCGCGGGCGGCCTGGACCGCTGGGAGGAGCAGCGCTACGAGGATGCCGATGATGGCGATCACCACCAGCAGTTCAACGAGCGTAAAGCCTGACCTTGTGGTACGCATGCAATCGATTCCTATCTGTGATTGCAGAGGATGTCAGTAGACTTTCGCCGCCGCCGAAACGCCGCGCTGCCGAGCCCGCCAAGCAAGAGCATCGCGAGCGCGTGCGGCTCGGGCACCGCCGCGGATCCGGCGAGGGCGCCGGCGGCGACGACTTCCAGTTGAACAAGATTCTGAGACACGTAATTGATCCGCAGCGTCGCGCCGGCCACGGCCAGCACGCCGGTGTCGTCGACGATGCTGAGGCTATCGAACGTGCCTGTGATCGTGCCGTCCAAGGCGCCCGCCGCACCGAGGTTGTCGCGCCATACAGTGTAGTCCGCTAGGTTTACGACGCCGTCGTTGTTCCCATCGGCGAGCGGGTTATCTATGTTGCCAAAGGTGATACGCCACAGGTCGTAGTCGCCCTGATCGACTATTCCATTGCGGTCATAGTCGCCGCTGGGAACGCTCGGGGCCGTAGTGACGATGTCGAAGGTGTCGCCAATCGTGGCCGCGTACAAAGCAGCTTCAAGCGGGTGACCGCCTGGCAGCGGCGGATTGATGACCACCTGCAGGTCGCCGTCAATCGTCACGTCGCCCTCCGCCTGGATGGCGCCGTAGCCGAACCCCATCTGTAAGCCGATGATCGGGACCGTGGTCGTGGAAGCGTCCTCGAGCACCAGCGATCCCGTGCGATCGCCGGCCTCCGTCAGTCGCAGCAGGTTGGGCTGGAAGATCGTGTCCGCCACGGTTGTCGACCCCGACGGGACCTCGTCAAATCCAACCACCAGACCGGCGCCGCTACCGATCCGCACGTCGCCCAGCATCACGGTTTCAGGAGTTACAAAGTCGACCGCGTCGCCCGAAGTGATAGCCCGGCCCACCTTCATCGTCGCATTCGAAGAGAGATCGAACGAACCCTTGATGTAGCTGGTGCGCATCTCCACGCTTAAGAAGCCCTCGGTGGTGACTTCGCCCGAGAACGAGCCATGACGTTGGTTGGCGTTGATCCCCGTGGTGCTGGGGCCCGACTCGAACTCGTTGACGGTGATATTGTTAGGGATGTCGGTGGGGTCGCTTGCGGTGCTCACAACATGGATGTTGCCGGCGCCACGCATCGCGGCGCCCATGAAGAACCGGCGCTCGTTATCTCCGTTGGAGATGTTCGAGCATCTCGACCCGCACGTCGGCGTTGGCCGTCAAGCGGGTAGGCCCTTGCAGACGGTTAGTGTCCGAGGTGGCCTTGATCGTTCCCGGCTGATTGAAAACGACGTCGCCGCCGTCGCCACCGCTGTTGTAGATCAGGGTGTTCAAGCCCGGTCGAGTTCATCTCCAGCACTCCGGACAAGCCCTCCGCTTCGGTGAGCCGCACGTTGTCGCCGGTTCCGTTGAACCGGATCACGCCTCCCCACCCTTCGGCCGCACTGAGCCAGAGGTCGGAATCAGCGCCGTTGCTCTGGAAATTGAACTCCCCCGTACCGTTGATGTCGTAGTCCAGAAAAAGGTTGCCGCTCGCGCTCGCGGAAATGTTGACGACGCCGTTGTTGGTCATCGTGGGCAGCGAATTCACGTCGCCCAAGGTGATGTCGCCCGTGGCCGAGTTGGAAAGCGTGCTCCCCTCCTCAATTACCAAGGAGCTTACGTCAGACGTGCCGGTCGCCCAGGTCGATCGACCCGTCCTCCACAACCAGTCCAATTCCGGGAAAACTAGCGTTGATAGAAACCGCATCGCCGTTGACGACGCGGTAGAGATGCCCGCCATGGCCGGTTGGCCCGAATCCCCGGTGCCGCACGCTCTCGGCCGCGCCTCTGAAGCGACCGACTCGATAATGTCGTCGAGAGGGATCGCCGCGATGTAGGGGATTCTTACCGTTACCCCGCTGCCGAGCCCCGCCATGAATGTCAGGTCCGTTCCGGCGGGGATTACGCGGAGCCCAAGCGGCAGGGCGTAGGTTTCGCCTGGTGGCGACGTCGCGGCGTCGAAAATCGTAGGCGAACCGTCACCTTCGACGAGAATCTCAAAGGTGTCGTTGTTGTTGAGCGACGAAAAGTCGATCTCGGTTGCTCGACGTTCTTATCAAACTCCATTTTCCAAAACTCGCCCTCGTTGAAGTCTTGAAACTCGTTGGAGAACGGGTTAGGTCCTTGGTTGTTGACCGCGAGCGAGTTGAGACTACCAAGGATGTTGGTCGCCGCCAGAGCATAGGTGACCCCATCCCACTCCAAGCCGTTCCCGTTGTCCACATAGACCGGCGCCTGCACGTCGACGGTCGTCATGGTGATGGTCTGGCTACCCGCGGTAACCGACATGAACGCGCCGACCCCGGCGTTGGAATCGAACGGGGTGCCGTCATTGAAATCCCAGAGGAACGTATCCTGCGCGGCAAGTGGCGAAACGAAGCCCATCACAAAGAGAAGGATTGCAAGTAGTCGTCTACTCAAACCAATTGATGGTTGGAGTCCTGTGGATTGCCAGGAACGCATATGACACTCCCATTTGTTGCTGTTTTTGCTGAACTCCCAGTTGCATCGTGGCGGCACACGCTGTCACGCCGCCTCCGAGGCCACGACTCGCACTCGTGCTTGTTAACGTAGACGACGCAAACTCGCCACAGCGGCGCCAATCTGGTAGCCATGGGGTATCTCCTTGTAGCAGGCGCGCAGGAGGGCCTCTAGGAGGCTCTCAGGCGCTCCTAGAGCTTTGATTGATTGGGGTTTCAGAGGGGTATGAGGCCCACGGGGCAGTACCTGCCCCCGTGGGGTTAGTAGCATCAGAAGGGGAAGTCGTCCTCCTCCTCCGTCAGTGTCGGCTCGGGCGGCCGCTGTGTCGGCTCCGGGCTGGCTGGGGGGCTCGCCTCGGCGGGACGGCCATCGAGCATCTGCATCGAACCGCGAGCGTCAACCACCACCTCGGTGGTGGTGCGCTCGTGGCCCTCGGACGTCTGCCACTGACGGGTACGCAGTCGCCCTTCGACGTAGATGCGCGAGCCGGTGTGCAGGTACTGCTGGACGATCTCGGCGAGCTTCCCGAAGAACACCACCCGGTGCCACTCGGTCCGCTCCTTAAGCTCCCCGGTGGACTTGTCGGTCCAGCTCTCGCCGGTGGCGAGGCTCACGTTGGCAACCGCGTCACCGCTGGGGAGCGTTCGCACCTCCGGGTCTGATCCCAGATTGCCGATCAGGATCGCCTTGTTGATGCCGCGTGACATGGCAGGTACTCCTACTCAAGGCCCAGGTAGGCCAGCAGTGCGGTGATGACGATCAGGCCGATGCGATAGGCGAGATTCCCGTTGCCGTTGTTCTCGCGAAGCTTGTCGGCCAGGCTCTGCAGCAGGTGTTTCAGTTCAGTCGTATCCACTTGAATCTCCGTTCGTTGCGCCGGAGGCGGCCGTTCCGCTTCCGAATCACAACAGGGCGCCAGCCCTCTTCAGCGCAGCGGAGACAGCGCAGACAGCGAATGTTGGGGGTGGGTCCCTTTTGGGAGAGGGAGACGAAATCCGAAGTGGGGTAGGCTTGAGCCAGCGGTGTAGGAGGGGGAGAGGTCGCCTAACGCTTAAAAATTTTTCTGAAAATTTCGTGAGGTTTTGGTGGGGCTTTGGGTCAGGACGAAGAACTACGAACTAGGCGGAGACTCGACACTCGGCCACAAGCTGACATTGACCTAGGTCAGCAACCGCGCCGCCCCCGCTTTTGCGGTTCACAATCCCGTGGTAGACCCGGTGCTGGCGCGGGTGAGGGCACCGACGATCCCGGCAGCAAGAAAATACTATGTGGCCTCGGGTAGGATACTAAGGCGCTAGACTGCATGGCCAATATCGGGGTTTTCATTTTCATGATGGAGATACGCCCATGCTGAATATGGACCCAGATGTGACAGTTCACATCACCTTTTCCGATTTTCGCGCCATCATAGTACGCAGCTGCGTTCATGCAATTCAAGCGTATTCCGCGCCCTAACACGGCACTTCAGCCGACGCGGGAAAGGGCAATGGTTTTCCTGCAAGCGCAGTGGGCGCGCGGCTGAGTTTGGTCGTTGGGCGGCACGACTCGAGAAGGATCAGATGTCCTTCTCAGACGAGAAGTCCGACCGCTGTTCGTGACACCGCCTGAACCTGGCGACAGCCAAAAGTGAGGAACAATGCCATATCACCAGTTATTGGATTCACTGCCCATCGTCGGCGTCTTCGTAACGTTCACGATCGTTGCGACTGATCACGTCCGAGGGCGGTTACCACCTTGGGCGCTGGTGGCAAAACCACACGCCTGACGAGAAGGAGGGTCCCACGGCTATGATCGTGGGCTCGCTCCTCGCCCTTATGGGTTTTCTCCTCGCGATCACGATGGGGATGGCATCTGATCGCTTCGACACGCGCCGCGGGCTCGTGCTGGCCGAGGCGAACTCGGTGGGCACCACGTATCTCCGGGCCGGCTACCTGCCAGAGCCGGCCTCGAGCGAGATCCGGGATCTGCTCCGCGAGTATGTTCCCTACGCATCGTCGAGACCAACGATCTGGCAGACGTCCGGGTGAGAATGGCCCGATCGGTCGAACTCCATGCGCAGCTCTGGTCGATCACCGAGGAGTTGGCCCGCACCACGCCCGAATCGGACGTTCTGGCCCTTTTCATCGATTCACTGAACGAGACGATGGATTTGCACGAGACGCGCGTCACGGTGGGCATCTACGGACGCGTGCCCGAGACAGTCCTCCTCCTCCTCCTCCTCGGTTCGATGCTGACGCTGGGCATGGTGGGCTACAACGCGGGCCTGTCCCTGCGCCGCAGCCCCCTTTCCGCTGTCGTGCTGATCCTCGTCCTTGGTGCGGTCATCACCCTCGTGGTCGATCTCGACCGACCCCAGGACGGATTCCTCAAGGTGAACCAGCAGCCGCTCATCGACCTTAAGGAGCAGATCGGCGCACCGCTTCCAGCGAGTCCACCTGAGTAGCTTGCGTGGCACCCAACATCATACTCAACCCCGACCACCAAGAGCGCTGCCGCGCTCATGGTGGCGGGTTATTATGGCGTTAGCCCGGAGCTGCCTGTAAAGCTCTGCGTTGCCGTGAAAGGCTGGAACGAGCGCGTCGTGCAGCGGCTCATCTGTCCGCTCAGCCCACGCCGCAGCACCGGGTACGCATTACCTACGGTGACTCGTGTACCAGGAGTCCGAGTCCATCGTTCGTACCCCAACGTTCGATGGTCTACGTGCATCACCGTCAGTACGACGATCTACGATCTACGATCTGAGATCTGGGGTCTCGGGACGTCGATCTCGGAGCTTCGAACTGGGATCTTCGAACTGCGAACGTTGATCTCGGAACTTCGAACTGCGGTCTACGAACTGGGATCGATGGGACGGCCCCCTGAAGCGGAGGCATTAGAGGGGGGTTTTTGATCAATTCTGTAGTGCATGTATATACCTCACCTAAGAATTGATCAAAACCCCTACATAATCAGACCTTCTCGGCTACAGGGCGGGGGGCGAAGCTCAAGGTACGCGGTTCTGCGGACTCAGATCTGCGTTTCGAGCTCGAAACGCGGCGATCAGCGCACGTAGGACCTAGAGCGAGGTGCGTGAGGCAAGCCCGCGGTAGGCGGCAACAGGAGACGGTGAGCGTCTCTTGAACGCGCATTGCGGACGCCCACTTGCTGCCCGGGAGTGGGCGACAACGACCCGTTGGGAACGCAACCACCTTTCCCGAGAGGTGTATGGTTTTCGCTACGCCCAACTGAAACGGGTGGCTCATCGCGACTGGCTTTTTCCATCCTTGGATGATCATGGACTCGCCGTTGTGACCGACCGTTGAGCCCCAGAGATAGGGGGGCGCGGTAGCGTACGGTTGGCGCCGCGCGCAGGGGCGAGTTGGGTGCCAGTCAAGGGTTACGACCCGTTTGCCGAGGTTGAGTCTGTTGATCGGGGGAAAGAGAGATCCGACCATCTTCCTTGTTTCCGAGCTCTTCCAGGAATACGGCAGGTCATTCCGCCACTGCAATTTGTCGCTTTCGATTACTCCAAGTTGCCCCGTCTGGCTCCGGAGCGGATTGGCTCGGAAACCTGTGGCCAATACGTCGCCAAGAGACCATCCGGCACCGACACACCGATAAGGACCTGATAACGGCATGTGCGTTATCAGGTCCTGTGGTCTTGCGCCCGGGTGGTTTAGACGCGATGGCGATCAGAAGCTCAGCGTCGCGGCCCCTTCCGCGACTACACCCAGCATTGCCGCAGAGCCGGCGAGCTGCACGCCATCCATGAAATCCGAGGTGTCGTAGCCGCGAACCTTGGCGCACGGTGGGCAGACGAAGATGTTGGCGCCGCTGTCCACGACGTTCTGGATCATCTCACCGACCTTGGGGTCGAACGGGTTCAACTGCGCGGCTGCCCCGGCCCCCTTGCGGACCCAGTCCACTCCGGAGCTGACCAGGAACATGGTCACTTCGAAGCCCATACCCACGCCGCCGTTGGCGATGCTCCAGGCAACGGACGAGCGCTCATTGTCAAAACCATTGGTGACCACGATGACCAGTTTCTTGCTGTCAGACATTGTCTTTTCCTCTTGCGGTTGTTTGCCTTGAAGGCGACTGAACGTGCTTTGGGTTAATGGAAGGCCGTGGCTACGTATCAGTCACAGCGCCTTCCGATTGATCACCGATCTATCGGTACGAGCGGATCGGCGGTCTGCTACCACGCCAGGCGAGCACTCGCCGGGCGTCGTAATCACTGAGGCCCTACGCGGCCTGTCGATAGACGGGCATGGGCGCGGCGCTTCCGGCCTGCCGCTCTGCCCAGGTGGCGAGCTGGCCGAAGAGTTGGTTCTGTGCGTGGCTGCCCCCGATCTCGTGCAGGTCGGGCAAAACGGCATGCAGCAGATCAGCGGCGCGCAGAAAGGCACCGGAGGTCAGGGCCGCCATGGCAAGCGCGAAGCGCCTGAGCACGCGCTGCTCTTTGGTGGCGGCGAACCTCGAGTCCGTTCGCAGCCAGAGCGCGATGCTGCCTGTGTCGTTGGCACCGGCCAGGGCCATCAGATGGTGCAGTTGTACGAACGGATCCGGAGTGTCGTGCATGTGGGCCAAGGCGGTCCGCCGAATCGGCTCCCAAGGCAGCAGCACGGGTTCCGGACCGGACAATGCGAGCCGCCAAAGCAGGGCTGGGGCATCGGTCAGGGCCTCTGCGGTGCTGGCCGCGATCGGCAGCACCTCGGATAGGAACCGCCGATGGGCGGAATCCCACTCGCCCAGGGCGAGCTCGAAGATGGCCATGTGGAACTGCAGATGCACCCAGTCGCTGCCATGACCCCTGTGCGTGTTCAGCCACTCACCCAGCAACCGGTGGCCAAGACGCCACCGTGCGGTGTCCGTCAGGCGATGGGCAAGGGCGTGCGCCTCGCCCGAAGGGCCATGGCTGAAGATCGCGTAGCCGCTGATATCGCGGCGGTTGACAGCTGAAGCGTCTACCGGGTCAGTGTTGCCTGGGCGTTGCGTGAGCAGGGTTGCCATGGTTGCCTCCGAAATCGCCGTTTGCTTTCGATGGCTCCATGGTCGGACCCGCCCGTCTAATCACCCGGCGCGCGCCGGTTTAACCCGCGTCTATTTTTCGTCTAAAGTTCGGCGTTGTGAGTAATCGACTGCGATTCCATGTGTTAGGCGCTTTTGAGGCGCTTGAGGGCGAGGGCGAGAGCCTTGATTTCCCCAACCGCAAGGCGCAAGCGCTGCTTGCATACCTGGCGATTGAGCGCGGCCGTCCGCAGTCCCGAGACCATTTGGCGACGCTGCTATGGGCGCGCACCGGGGAAGAGCGCGCGCGCCACAATCTGCGCCAGGCCTTGTCGAAGCTCCGCACGCTCTGCCCGGACCTGCTCGAATGTCCCGGTGACCGGATCGCGCTCAACACCAAGGTCTGCCTGGTCGATGCGTCGACATTCGAGGAGCTGACGCGGTCCGACGACCTGGATGACCTCGACCTGGCGCTCAAGCTGTATCGCGGTGACCTGCTGGACGGATACAGCGCTCGCGAGCCGGAGTACCAGGACTGGTTGGAGATTGCGCGGGGTCGGCTGCGCAAGCAGGCGGTCGATGTGGCTGATCGCCTGGCCGGCCTGTTGCGCGAGCAGGGTCGCGACCGCGAGGCCATCGAGGTGTTGAACCACCTGCTGCGAATCGACATGGCCAATGAGTCGGCGCACCGCGACCTCATGGTGTTGCTCGCGCGCGAAGGAAGGCGATCCGACGCACTGCGTCAGTACCAGGATTGCGTCGCGGCCCTGGCCCGCGAGCTCGATGCCGAGCCCGGTGCCGAGACAAATCGGGTGCTCGACGCGATCCGGAAGGGCCGGTCCCGGTCCCCCGAGGGCGCAATTGGAAGCCGCTGCCGAGCTGTCGACGTTGGGAGCTTCGGCGTCACCTCGAGCGCCGTCGCATCGCTTTGCAGCCGTGTTCTATGCCGACAGCGTTCAGGGCAGGGCGGTCGGCGAAGGGGCTCAGGGCATCGTTCGAGACAGCCAACTCCGAACCATCAGCAGGGTGATCGGCGAGCATGGTGGTCACGTCGCACGCCAGAGGGCGGGCTCAGTGCTAGCGCTTTTCAACGGGCCGGGCGACGCTCTGACCTGTGCACTGAACATCCAGCACAGAAGGACCGTCGAGACCGGTAAAGACCAAATCCGTTTCCGCATCGGCGTTGATTGCGGCGATCTGAGCGATGACGGCGGCGAGCTCCGCGGCGATGCGGTCGAGGTGGCGCGATGTCTCGAGGCCCTCGCCGTGCCGGGCGGCGTCTGCATCTCCGAGCGGGTGCGAGCCAGGGTCGAAGACCAGTTGGACGCCGACTACCAGTTCATCGGTGAACAGCGGGTACAGCAGGTCGCCGACCCGATCCGCGCCTACCGTGCTGTCTCGCTCGGTGCCCTATCGGATACAGCCACTGCCAGCCGACAACCCAAGTCAGGCTCGACGCTGGCCCTACCGGGCAAGCCCTCCCTCCTCATCAAGCCCTTCTCCGATATGAGCAAGGATGCAGAGCAGGACTACTTCGCCGAGGGCCTGACGAAGGATATCCGCATCGCGCTGACCAAGATCCCGGGGTTGTTCCTGGCCGAGGACGGATCGCCGCTGGAACAGGCATCTCACGGCATGGGTATTGCCGAGCTGGGCTGTGCCTTCGGCGTTCGTTACGTGTTGACCGGGGGCGTGCGGCGGCACGGGGAGCGGGTGCGGGTCAACGCGGAGCTCATTGACGCGGCCACCGGTCAGTGTCTTTGGGGCGAGCGATTCGACCGCAAGCTGGATGATCTGTTCTCGATCCAGGACGAGATCACCGAGGAGATCGTGACCGCGATGGACGTCAAGCTGATGCAGGGCGAGGCCGCGCGCTTCATGCGCAAGGCCCTGACTAATCCGAACGCCTTGGACGCCTCCTACCGCGGCTGGTACGCCCTGTACCACGGCACCTGCCGGCAGGATGTGCTGGAGGCACAGCATCTCTTCGAGGAGGTCATTCGGCTTGAACCCGAGTCGCCTCTCGGCTATGCCAGCGCGGCACTCGCCTACTGGGCCGAAGCGGGATTTGGACGCGTCGTCGTCCATTCTCCCGCAATGGAACACGCCGCGGATTTGGCCCGCAAAGCACTCGAGCTCGGCGACACCACGGGTTATGCACATCTGGTGATGGCCTTGGTGCACCTTGCTAACCATGAATACGAGGAGGCAATGACGCAGGCCACCGAAGGTGTTGCGGCAAGACCCAACTGCAACGGGGCCTATGCGATCAAGGCGAGCGTCCTCAATTTTCTCGGGCGTCCCCGAGAAGCGATCGAGTTTGCACAGTACGCGGTGCGCCTTACACCGGTCTATCCGGCGGAATTTCCGGCCGTCCTCGCGGCCGCTTACCACGACAGCGGCTGTTACGCCGAAGCAATCGCCGCCGCCACAGCCTCGCTGCAACTTCGGAACGACGATGTTGATCCGATGCTGATTCTGGCGGCAGCGAGCGTGGCGCAGGGCAGTCTGGACGAAGCACGCGAGATCGCCGCCAGGGTGAAACGTCTAGATCCGGCCTTTCGCCTTACCGAATTCTCTGCGACGCAACCGTACCAGAACCCGCAAGATCTCGAGCGACTGATCGGCAGGCTACGCGACGCCGGTCTGCCCGATTGATCTGTGCAGTAGTCCCAGACCAAGCCGAGTATTCACGATCGTCACCTGAACGCGCGACGCTGGCGCTGAATATTCCCTGTAAAAAGCCCGGAGATTGTTTCCGTTCTCCGTCTACACTGGGAGGAAACGGGTGGACCTCAGGGGAATCAAAGAGGGGCGCGTTGGCCGCCGTCCCTCCATCGATGCGCAGTCCCCCAGCTGCTGTGGATCCTCCCGACCCCTACATCAGCAAGAAGAGGAGGACAGTCATGGCCGAACAATGGCACGTTCGCGGTACTTACTTCGAGGCCTGTAACTGCCAGATCGCCTGTCCCTGCAACTTCACCAACGCACCCACCGAAGGCGAGTGCAAGGTGGTGGTCGCGTGGCATGTCGACGAGGGCCGGTACGGGGCGGTGGATCTCGCCGGACTGAACACTGCGCTGTTCGCCTACGCGCCCGGGCACATGATGGAAGGGAAATGGCAGGTGGCACTGTATACAGACGAACGTGCCAGCCAGGAGCAGGCTGAGGCGCTGGGCAAGATCTTCTCCGGACAGGAAGGTGGCCACCTCGCCGCCCTGGGTCCTCTTATCGGGGAGGTGCTCGGCGTCAAGGCGGCGCCAATCGATTACCGCGCCGAGGGAAAGAAGCGCAGTGTGCGAATCGGGAATGTCGCCGAGGCAGAGATCGAGGCCATTCCCGGCCAGGGTGATCGCCTGGTGGAGGTTCACAACGTCCCCTTCACTGTGGTGCCCGACGTCCCGATGGTGTTGTCCAAGTCCAGCCGTTGCCGCTACGACGACTTCGGCCACTCGATGGACATCAGCGAGCGTAACGGCTACTACTCGCCCTTCGCCTATCAGGCATAGCACATTGTTCACCGAGACTTCACAGGTCCGCTTCGGGCTGGCGGCGCTCGCTGGCGCCAGCTGGCTCTACCTGGTCTACATGGCCTGGGGTATGGCCAACATGGACGAACCCGCCGCCCAGCTGTTCATGCCTGCCATGATGCATTGGGGCGCGATGGACCTGGTGCTCGTCCTCGTCATGTGGGCCATCATGATGGCGGCGATGATGCTGCCCTCGGCCACACCTATGGTGCGGATGTTCGCCCGCAGCGCCGAGGGGCAGTCAGGGCACTCGGTCGGCTCGCTCACTAGCGCCTTCGTCGGCGGCTACCTGGCCGTCTGGACCGTGTTCAGTGCGGTGATCACCTTGGCTCAATGGGGCCTGCTTGAGCTGCGCCTGGTCACGCCCATGATGGAGAGCGCCAGCGCATGGCTGAGCGGCGGCTTGTTGGTGGCTGCAGGCGTTTTTCAGTTCACCGACTTCAAGAACGCGTGCCTAAACAAATGCCGCACCCCAATGGGGTTCCTTATGACTGAATGGCGGCCCGGTGTGCGCGGCGCCTTCATCATGGGGCTGCGTCACGGTGCCTACTGTACCGGCTGTTGCGCCATGCTCATGCTACTGCTGTTCGTCCTCGGCGTGATGAACCTGGTCTGGATCATCGTGCTGACGCTGGTTGTGCTCGCGGAGAAGCTCCTTCCCGCGGAGAGTGTCTGGCCAACCAGGGCACTCGGTGCCGGGTTAATTGCATGGGGCGGCTACATATTGCTGATTGGGCAGGGCTGATCACTCCGGGCCGATACACTTAACTTAATGGCATTGCCGGTGAGGGGGGCTCAACTTACTGGCATTGGTCCCCAACGGACAGCCGCCAAGCGAGTGATCGCCGAATGTAGCTGACATGATCCGCTTATTGATCGGCGTCAGCTGAACGGTGGCCCCTTTTTGCTCACGAAGCTCCGAATACATCATCCGAGAGCAGGATGCCGACGTATGGCGCATAGGTGAGAACAGAGCCTTGCCATAGCCCCAGGCCATTGAATACCTCTACCACGCGCATCTGGTTCGCTTCACTCTGCGGGTCGGTTTTGAGCGCTTCTAAGGCCGTGATCAGGGGCTCGACCTCGGATTCGTTGACGTATTGCCGCAGCATCTGGATATCGCCGTCGACGCGTTCGACATTGATGTTGGTCTGAATCCTTGCAACCCGTATCCGCTGCGGCTCCACGTCGTCCGGCGGTTCGTCGTAGCTGTTGCCGCCAAGCGGTGACCGGACATCTGCCGTTGTCTGTCCGCGGATCGCATTCTTGGCCATTACTCTTTGCTTCAACTCATCCACAAAGGCGTTGAACTCGCTTGGATTCGGTCTGTTCAGATACAAGGTCAATACAGGGTCGCGTCTTACGCTGTCTAGGAAATGCAGGTAGGGCTCTTCGGTCACCGGCTCGGAATCGATAATCAGCAGCGACACACTCTTTTCCTTTTCCTTGAACAGAGTTTTTGCGCGAACGTTCACTACGTCTTCAAAGATCTCAAATTCCTGCTTGCCCTTGAGAAACTGCGCTTGCACGAGTCGACTGGCCATAGTGTTCAATCAGAGGAAAGTTTCTGTGCCGGTTTGCCGCCGGTCAGGTGGATTTCGAGAACCGGCTGTCGCGGTGCCGATTCAGGCTGCTACAAAGCGGTTAGGCCCGGTAGCCGCATTCAACAAGTCACCGAATCATCCGTCGTGCTGCGCAAGCGAGCTTCGACGCGAATCGCCGTCATCAGCTTCTCGTCGGCCACCTTGGGGTAAGCCGGATAGAAGCGCTGGACCTCCAGCGCATTGTCACGGGCGGCCCGCTCCATGCGCAGGCGGTCATCGTCGCCCAGACCATGCAACATCAACAGTCGTGGTGCCTGGCGCTGCAGGTAGCGCTGACAAAGCCGGTGGTCGAACTCATTGTCCCAGTCCTCGGTCAGCAGCAGCGGCGGAAACCGGGTGGTATCGCCCGGGCCGCGTTGAAACCAGCGGGCGCGTGGATTCCAGCCGGCGCGCTCGTTGACCAATCGCTCTACCCGGTAGTTGACCGGGGGCGCGCGGTTTTTCTGTTCCTCGATGGTGGCGGCGACCGTCATGCGAACCGCCGGCAGGGCCGACCACTCCGGACGGTTCGGGTACAGTGCCATTTGGTCGGCCTGGGTGCAGGCGAAAATCAGCGCCATCGGCGTCTGATCGCGTTCATCCAGCAGCCAGTATTCGTAGCGGTCCTCGGCCGGCAGCGGCAGGCTGATCCGTGCGAGGCAGTCCGCTAGCTCCTCAAGCTGCCGATAAATTTCTGCGGTTTTATACGCCGTGGGCAACCCCAAGCGCTGCCTGCCGTCCTTGGCAATGGTGCCGATGATGTTATGGCGATGGCGTAAGGGTAGGCCCTGAAGCTCGCTCTCGCGCTTCTGTTGTTCATCTGGAGCGAGCCGTAACTGCACCTCCCAAAACTCGCCATCCATGGTCATGGCCCGGACACTTCCGGCTTCGACGACTTGCACCTGTCCGGAATACGGGGACAGGAGGCGTTTGGAGTAGGCGCGAACCATCGGCAATTCTCTCAAGCAGCCGCTGACAGGCGGGTGTCAACCGTATAACGATAGCAGCGTTGGGTCGAATGCGAGACCGGCGGAGCCGCGGCCGTTGCCAAAATGCGGAACGCCCGCCGCCCGGAAGCCTTTCCAGCCAATGTCACTGAACAGGCATTTCCATCAACTCGGATACCTCCAGCGAACCACCGATTTCCAGAAAGGGACACGCCTGTGCCTTGGAGAGAGCTTCCTCCATCGATTTTGCTCTGATGATCGAGAAACCGGACATCGCACTGCTGCCGCCTTCCTGCACGGTGCCGTCGGAGCTCACCGTGGTGGTGTCCTTCAACGGAATTGTAGGCACGACAACGGCGTCGCCGAGCGACGCCAGCCACCCCGTGTATTTGTCGAAATGATTTCTGGCTTCCTCCGGGTCGTTCGGCTGATTGCCGCCCAGATAGACTAAGACAAATTGTTTCATGCGAGTTGCCTCGTTGAATAGTGTTCGGGTTGGTCTCGGGCCGCAATGCGATGTCAGCGCCGGGTCGATAGACGCCCGATGCCGGACTGGGACCTCATCGCTCAACCGGACCCCGACTTCGAGTTTGACCAGCGTTGATCCTGGTAGCCGCCATCTCCACTGAGAGGTGGCGCCGCCGCCCGCTGAAGGGGAGTGGGTGGCGGCTGAGGGTCGATGAGCGACCGCCGCTGTAGGGGGCACGCGTCTGCTTCCTCAACAATAAACGAGGAGACAGACGATGAGAAATGTCGACATACCGGCGACACCTTGCCGCAACCCTTGGAACAAAGGCAAGCTGATGGGACAGAAACCGCCCCTGAAGCTCAAGGAGGTCTGGGCGCTGCGCACCCGCCTGCAGATGGCTGGGAGAACGCGGGAGTTGGCCCTGTTCAATCTCGCCATCGACAGCAAGCTCCGGGCCTGTGATCTGGTCCGGCTACGGGTCCGGGATGTCCGCCCACGGCGATTATGTGTTGGGACGGGCGAGCGTAGTCCGGCAGAAGACCGGTCAGCCGGTGCGCTTCGAGATCACCGAACAGACGCGAGAGGCTGTCGGGCTCTGGATAGCCCAGGCGAAGCTCGCCGCGGATAGCTTCCTGTTCCCCAGCCGCCAGCATGGCTCTCCACACCTCTCGACCCGGAAGTATGCCCGATGTTGAGCGAATCGCCAGACTGCGGTGGCCCGAGGGCTTTTGCTGTCCGCATTTCGGGCACGAGCATGGTTAGTACACGGGTACACGCTGGGTCTCGCCCGCCATGGTGTGCTGCTCGATCTGCTCACGGCGCCGGTCGGCACGCGCCTTGAGCGCCTCGAGCTGTGCCGTAGTTGCCCGGGCATTCTCCGCGGCGCCCGCATCGTCGGCATCGTGGCCGTCGAGCTCTTGGTGGTAGCGCTCGATGTCGCGGCTGAGGGCGGCGAGCTCCGATTCGAGCTGCGTCTTGGTCTTGACGCTGGCCTCACTGGCGCTGGCGTAGAAGAAGCTGCCGTCAAGGCCCTCTTGCTTGCCGCCGATCATCCCCAGCTCTCCGCACAGCGCCACGAAATCCCGGCAGGTCGCGCGCAGCGCCTTGGCGTTGTGATGACTCGCACGATGATCTCCGGCGGCCCGCCGCCATCTCCGTCCTGGGCCTGTTGGTGTTCGGAGTCGTCCGAGGGGTTCGGATAGTCTCGGCGGAGAGGGACAACTTCGCCCATGATCTTGCACCTCTTGGGTTTCGGTTCGCGCCCTCAAAGACGGGCGAGTCCCAAGAGCCCCGGCGACTGCGGCCGGCGAGTGCGCGGGCGCCTGTTGTTCGGCAGAAGCGGAGCGAATCCGCAAATCGAACCAACGAGCACGCATCCAAAAAGCTCCGCGATGTCAGGCCCAACTCGTTAGCTGATGTGGGTCCTCTCGCGCTCTTCGTCCTCGGCTTGGGTTTCCCGCAGCAACATCTCGAGATCGTGCTTGTCCCGCGGGTTCTTGACGAGGAAGTACCCCAAGCCGACCGCCAGGGCGAGCACCAGTAGAGCCAAACCAATCATCGGGCGTTTCCAATGGGCGAATTCGTATCCCTTGAGACGCTAAGGATAGGCGGGAAGGGGCACAGAGGAAATCGGCAGTCCGGCGGTCGGGTCCAAACCGCCGCGTTCCGGTGGTACGCTCGTGATTGAACTCGCCTGTTGTCAGCACGCCGGTCATGAGTCCTTCCGATCCCGCGTCTGGAGCGCCCGCCTCGACCGCATCGCGGCTGGCGGCGATGGCCGTTACCGGCACTCTGCTGTTCCTGGCCGCCCGTGGCCTTCCGCACGTCCCCTGCTGGGGACTGTTCTTGGTAATCGCGCTGATTGCCTGGCCAATCTGGCACTACCAGCAGGAATACGCCCTGTTTCAGAGGCGCGCGGTGCTGGCCGGCATCGCCCCGGAGCAGAGCCGGCTCCGGGCCTGGTTCTGGCGCGGTCGCGTCACCCGGGTGCTACAGGTGTTCGTCGCGCTCCTGTGGTCCGTGCTGCTCGTCGCCGTTGTGGCGCTGCTCGGACCCGCACAGTGGCTGGTGCTGGCCGCGGACACATTGGTCCTTGCGCTGATCGTTGGGCCGGTGACTCGCCGGGTCGCGGTGCAGGTCAGGGAAGAGCGGTTGAGCATGGTCGTGCGCCGTTGGCCGCTCACCGCGATCAACCTCGCGCTGCTGACGGCCGGCTTCCTGGTCATCGACTTTTTCGTCGCCGGCGGCCCTGATACCCGCGGCATGGCCTGGCACGCGGTGGCCGAGCGGGCCTTTACGGAAGGGGCCGCGAGGGCAAGCTGCACGCTGGCCGGGTGGCTGGTCGGCGCGTTCTCGGCGGCGGATCGGCTCACCTGGCACGCCTCGGAGTTGCTGATCCCGGGCCTGCCGGATCGGGGATTCAGGCTCGCGGTTTGGGCCCTGTTCCTGCTGCAAGCCGGCGTCGTCGCCTACGGGTTTACCCGGCTTCAGCTCGGTGTCCTGGCGTTGCAGGAGCGCCGGCGCCTGCGGTTGGCGACGCTGACCGGGGAGGGGGCCTTCTCGAAGGCGTTCTTTCTGACCATTTTGGTGCTGGCGGTGCCCTATCTCTACGCGACCTGGAAGCTCCGGGACCTCGACCCGGCGGCGCTCGCGGACGGGGTGGGGGAGCTTGCTTCCCGGGTTGACCCGTGCCGGCCGGACACCGGTGCCATCGACGCGATCCGGTCCGATGTCGATGCCCGGATAGAGGCAGGGCGGGTGTCGGCGACTCAACGCGCGGCCGAACGTGTCGACGAGACGCTCGACGTGCTCTTCGCCGACGTTGAGCAGGGCGTCGACCGATATCTGGATTGGTACTTCACCGTGCTCGGGGAGTACGAGCGCCTGGCGGCGCTGGCTACTGGAGGATTCGCCGAACTGATGGCGGGCGAGCTCGACCGGCGGCTGTTCGGCGACGCGGGATTCGCCGAGCGACTGGACGGGGCGAGCCGGGACATCGAGGCGGAATCCGAGGCGCGCATGGGCGCGCTGTCCGAGCAGGTCGGCGCGCGGATCCTAGATGGCGCCAGCGCCGGACTCTGCGGACTCGGCGAGGTGGATCTGTCGGGATTCACCGATCTGGATAGAGACCGGATGCGGGCGTCAGCGGCCGCCGGCGGCGGGGTGGCCGCCGGCGCCGTCACGGCCAAGCTGCTGGCGAAAAAGACCGGCGCCGCGGTCGCCGGAAAGGTCGCGGCCAAGAAGGGCTTCCAGGCTGCGGTTAGCCTGGGCGGAAAGGTGGCGGCGAAGAAGGGCGGCTCGATCCTGCTGTCGGCGGCCGGGGCGGCCGCGATCTGCTCACCAGGCGGGCCGCTGGCCGCCCTGTGCGGGGTCGTCGCCGGCGCGGCGACCTGGTTGGCCTTCGACAAGGCCTTCATCGAGATTGACGAGGTCCGGTTCCGCGACGAGATGCGCGCGGAGATACTGGACGTCCTAGCCGGGCAGAGGGCCGAGCTCGCCGAGCTAATGAAGGCCGTTCACGCCGGCATGATCGACGCGTCTGCGGGGCGTATCCGGGGCTCCGTGGAGCGAGCCTTCGTCCCGGCGCGGGACGGTACCTGAGAGCCTGGGCCCCGGGGCGTCCCGCGTCGCGGGCGGGAGGCCCAGCGAAATCCCTGCGTGAGCCTAGTTGTCCGTCAAGAAGAGGTGTGGCTGTGCGCAGCCATTGGGCAGGCCGGCGACTTCGAGCAACCCGCGCGCTCGCTCCAGCATCGGCGCGAGGGCGCGCTCCCCGGTCTCGCTGAGGCTGTAGCTCGAGTAATCGAACGAGGCGCCGTAGGTGGTGATCAGAAAGGCCTCCGGTACCCGTCCGTAGAGCGCCTCGCACCAGGCCAGCAGCTCACGCGGGTCCAGGAAATGGGCCATGGTGGAGACTGCGCTTCCGTCCGGTTGAAGACGCCGGCAGCGAACCGCGCCCGGTACGCCGCCCGCGGCGGCGTCCAGGAAAATCACCCGATCCCGTGCCGCGATCTCCGGGACCAGCTCGGCGGTCAGGATGTGGCGCGCGATGACCTCGACGCCGGCCGGGAGCGCCTCCCCCGCCAGGCGGTCGGCGGCCAGGGGGCCGATGGCGTCGTCGCCACGGATCGGGCTCCCGTAGCCGATGACCAGTACCTGCGCGTCCAAGGTGATCGGGGTCCGATCAGCCGCGTGTCAGCCGATCGACAACCCGGCCTTCCGCGTCAACGAGCTCGATGGCGAGCGGCATCTGTCCGAAGGCGTGCGAGGCGCAGGACAGGCAGGGGTCGAAGCAGCGGATCACGGCCTCCACCCGGTTGAGCATGCCTTCCTGCAGGTTGTTGCCGTCCACGTAGGCGTCGGCGACCTGGCGGATGCTCTGGTTCATGGCCAGATTGTTGTGGCCGGTCGCGATGATCAGGTTGACCCAGGTGATCAGACCGTCGTCGTCGATGCGGTAATGGTGCATCAGCGTGCCGCGCGGCGCCTCCGCGACGCCGATGCCCTCGTAGCGGTTGCTGCGGGCGCGGGCCCGGACGCGGGTGTCGAGAATCGCCGGGTCCTTGAGCAGGCGCTCCATCATCTCCAGCGCGTAGATGATCTCCACCAGCCGCGCATAGTGGTAGTGGAAGCTGCTCGCGATGGGGCCGGACTCCTGAAGCATCCGGAACTCGGCCAGGGCCACGTCGGCATAGGGCGTGCCGCAGGCATCGACATTGTTCAGCCTCGCGAGGGGGCCGACTCTGTAGATGCCCTTCGGGTAGCCGAGCGGCCTGAAATAGGGAAACTTCATGTAGCTGAAGTCCTCCACCGCCTCGCCGATCAGCCGCTCGTATTCGATCGGGGGCACCATGTCCTCGACGATGCGCCCCTGGGCGTCCTTGATGCGAAGGAAACCGTCGTAGTGCTCCAGGTTGCCCCGGGGTGTTACCAGGCTCAGGAACAACGTCGGCTGGCTGCCGAAATGCCCGACCTCGTCCTTGAATCGGGGCACCAGCGTCTTGAAGAAGGCGTAGGTGCGCTTCGCAATCTCGAGCCCCTCCGGGATCAGTCCCAGCATGGAATCGCGCTTGTCCTGGGTCAGGGGCTCGTTGACGCCGCCCGGCACGACCCAGGTGGGATGGATCTTTTTTCCGCCGAGCGTCTCGATGATGGTCTGGCCGATCTGGCGCAGCCGGATACCGTCCCTGGCCAGCGCGGGGTCCTGGCGCATGACCCCGAAGATGTTCCGGGTCGCCGGGTCCGAGTCCCAGCCCAGCAGCAGGTCCGGCGAGGACAGATGGAAGAACGACAGGGCATGGGACTGGGTGAGCTGGGCGAGGTTCATGATCCGCCGCAGCTTCTCGCCGGTCGGAGGAATGCTGACCGAGAGCAGGTGGTCACAGGCCTTGTTGGACGCCAGCAAGTGGCTGACCGGGCAGATGCCGCAGGTGCGCGCGGTGAGCGCCGGCATCTCCCGGTACGGGCGGCCCTCGCAGAACTTCTCGAATCCGCGGAACTGGGTGAGGTGGAACCTGGCGTCCTCGACGATGCCGCTCTCGTCGAGCTGGAGCGTGATGCGCGCGTGTCCCTCGATGCGGGTGACCGGTTCGATGGTGACGGTGCGGCTCATGGATGCTGTTCCCCGGGGTTAGATTTTTGGATGCGGCCTGCTTTCGTCCGCTCTTAGTCGGGCGTACCGCCCTCGTTTTGCAGCGCCTTCGCCGTGATCTCGTGGTAGAGATGGACGACCCGGCCCGCGATCTCCTGGACCTCCGGATGGCGGTCCCACAGGGGCTTCAAGTCAATGGCGTCGGCGAACACCTGCTCGAGGAACTCGATGTCGTAGTCATCGAGCTTCTCGCCGCGATCGACCTTCTCCTTGATGTCGAGCGCTCGCGGCAGGCGCTGCGTGCGCATCCGCTCGAGGAGGGTCACGATGACCCCCGTGTCGGTGTCCTTGTCCGTGTCGCTCATGGTCAGTGTCTCCTCCCGAGGGTGGTAGCGGGCCGCCATTGGCGGCTGTCGGTCGGTCTGGTGTCCGGTCGGCGGTATGTCGTCCCGCCAGCGGTGGTCCCGGCCGCCCGGTACCGCCGCGCGGGGTCTTCCCGGCTTAGTGTCTTTCCGTATCAGGCGCCAAACTTGGTCACCTCACTCGGATCCGGTGTGCGGCCCTCGATCAGCTCGTTCAGGACGTACCAGATCGCATCCGCCGACGGCGGACAGCCGGGGACGAAGACGTCGACGTCCACCAGGCCATGGACCGGGCGTACCTGCTCCAGAAGGGCGGGTACCCCGCGGGTCGGGATCTGCGCTTGCAGGGAGACGTTCTCCCGAAAGGCGCGGCCCAGCACGTCGTCGAGCTTGAAACGGTTGCGCATGGCCGGGACGTTGCCGTTGACGGCGCAGTCGCCCAGGCTGATCAGCAGCCTACAGTGCTTGCGAAACTCGCGGGCCTTGGCCGCGTCGTCCTCGGAGCTGATCGAGCCCTCGAGGATACCCACGTCCACGCGCTCCGGGAGCGTCTTGGCGTCGACCAGCGGGCTGTAGACGATATCGAGCTTCTGCGCCAGGTCGACGAGCCTTTCGTCGAGGTCGAGGAAGGACATGTGACAGCCGGAGCAGCCGTCGAGCCAGGTCGTCGCGACGGTGATTCGCCCCTCGGTGCTCATTGGAAATGCCTCCGGCGCGAGAGAATCGGCAGAAAGTGCTGATCCTTGACCATCTCTCCGACTGATGTCCCTTGCTTGACCAGCGCGCCGGTCGGGCAGACCTGAACGCACTTGCCGCAGCTGGTGCAGGTGTCGCTCTCGCCCCAGGGGCGTGCCAGGTCGGTGATTACCCGGCAATCGCTGCCGCGGCCCATGACGTCCCAGGTATGGGCGCCTTCGATCTCCTCGCAGACCCGGACGCAGCGGGTGCAGAGCACACAGCGGTTGTGGTCGAGCCGGAACATCTCGTGGGAGCTGTCGACCTCGTAGGGGGCGTTTCGATAGGGCACGCGGACGTGATCCACGCCGCAGGTCTGCGCGAGCGTCTGGAGCTCGCAGTGTCCGTTGGAGACACAGACCGAGCAGACGTGATTACGCTCGGCGAACAGCAACTCGACGATGCTGCGCCGGTAGCGCCGTAGCCTCGGGGTGTCGGTGCGAACCTGCATCCCTTCCGCCACCCGTGTCGAGCAAGCCGCGAGCAAGCGGTTCGATCCCTCGACCTCGACGACGCAGAGCCGGCACGCGCCCCAGACCGAGAGACCGTCGAGGTAGCAGAGGCTGGGGATCGGGATCCGGTTCTCGCGGCAGACCTCGATGATGGTCTCGTCCTCGCGGGCGGACAGATCCTGGTCGTCGACCCGGAGCGTGACGACACGCACCTGGGGTTGAGGAGCCGGTTGGCGCATGGGTGCCTACCTTACCTGTTGAGCTCTGTGAAATCTTACCGGGGCGATCTGTCGGATCCGGGGCCGAATGCGGCCGCGCCGTCCGACGTTCAGTCTACCAGTCGGGCCTCGTACTCTGACCTGAAGTGGCGCAGCGTGCTGAGGACCGGGTTGGGTGCGGTCTGGCCCAGTCCGCACAGGCTCGTGGCCTGGACCACCTCGCACAACTCCTCCAGAAGGGCCAGATCCCGGCGTGTCGCCCGTGCGTTGGCGATCTGCTCGAGCAGGCCGTGCATCTGCTGCGTGCCGGCTCGGCAGGGGATGCACTTTCCGCAGGACTCGGTCATGCAAAATTCCATGAAGTAGCGCGCGACGTCGACCATATCCGACCGCTCGTCCATGATGATCATGCCCCCGGACCCCATCATGGTCCCGAGAGAGCGCAGGCTGTCGTAGTCCACCGGCGTGTCGAGGTGCTCCTCCGGCACGCAGCCGCCGGACGGGCCGCCGGTTTGGACCGCCTTGAACGCTCGCCCTTCGGGGATGCCGCCGCCGATGTCCTCGACGATGTCGCGCAGTGTGGTGCCCATGGGCACCTCGATGATCCCGGTGTTGCGGATGGTCCCCGCAAGCGCGAACACCTTGGTCCCCTTGGACCGCTCGGTGCCGATCTCGGCAAACCAGTCGCCACCCTCGCGGATGATCGGCGCCACGTTGGCGAAGGTCTCCACGTTGTTGATCAGGGTCGGGTAGCCCCAGAGGCCGGACTGGGCCGGGTAGGGCGGCCGCGGCCGCGGCTGGCCGCGGTTGCCCTCGATGGACGCCATGAGCGCCGTCTCCTCGCCGCAGACGAAGGCGCCGGCACCGAGCCGGATCTCCACCTCGAACGCGAACTGGGTATCGCAGACGTGCGTGCCCATGAACCCGGCTCGCTTGGCCTTGCGGATCGCGGTCTGCATGCGCTCGACGGCGAGCGGGTATTCGGCCCGCACGTAGACATAGCCCTTGCTCGCGCCGATCGCGTAGGCGGCGATGGCCATGCCTTCCAGGACCCGATGGGGATCGGACTCGAGCACCGCCCGGTCCATGAAGGCCCCGGGGTCGCCCTCGTCGGCGTTGCAGATGACGTACTTCTGGTCGCTCGGCATCTTGGCCACCGTCGACCACTTGAGGCCGGTCGGGTAGCCGCCTCCGCCCCGGCCGCGCAGGCCGCTGGCCGTGACCTCGCGCAGGACATCGGCCGGGGTCAGCTCGCTCAAGGCCCGGACCAGCCCGACGTAGCCGCCCGCGGCAACGTAGCCCTTGAAGCTGTTCGGGTCGATCACGCCGGAGTTCTCCAGCACGATGCGCTGCTGGCGGGCGAAGAAGGGGTGGTCGGTGGGGCTGCGCAGCCGTTCGACGGGCACGCCGCCGACGCTGGCCAGGATGTCGGCGGCATCCTCCGGGGTCACGTCGCGATACAGGACGGACGCGGACAGGTCCGAATCTCGGTCCGATACGCCGACCATCGGTCCCGCCGAGCAGAGCCCCATACAGCCGACTTCTTTGACCTTACATGCGCCGGACCCGGCGCATTGGGAGCTCAGGGCGTCGAGCACCGGCTGGGCGCCGGAGGACAGGCAGCTCGCGGCCGTGCAGACGCGCACCTCGTGGGTGATGTCGGCGTCGTTCGCGCGGAATTTCTCCGCCTTTTCGGCGAGATCGTCGAGGTTCATCTCAATTCGGCTCCTCTCAGTCGAGGTCCTCGAGGGCGGCGATCAGGAGGTCGGGGGCCTGTCGGCCAACCACCTCTCCGTCCACGACGGCGGCGGGCGCGAGGCCGCAGGCGCCGACGCATCGAGCGGTCAGCACCGACAACCGGTCGTCGCGCGTGGTCTCTCCGGGTCGGACCCCGTAGCGCTGCTCGATGCCCTCCACCAGGGATCCGGCCCCCTTGATGTAACAGGCGGTCCCGGTGCAGACCACGCAGGCGTGCCGCCCCTTGGGCTTGAGCATGAACAGGTGGTAGAAGGTCGCGACCCCGTAGACCTTGCTCAGCGGCAGGTCCAGGGACCCGGCGACGAACTGCATCGCGGTCTCGTCGAGGAAACCGAAGGCGCTCTGCACGCTGTGCAGGGTCTCGATCAGCGAGTCCCCGGCGTATCCGTTGCGGCGCATGGTGGCGTTGACGAGCTTCCAGCGCTTGTCGTCGCTGGGCAGCGGGGGCCGGGATTGCAGCAGGCTCATGTCCTCTCCCGTGACGAAGTGGCGGGTGCGCCGGGACGCGCTGGCCGACGCCGCACGAAAGTGTATGTCAGAATGCCGGTGCAATACGACCGCGCCGTTCACGCGTTTCGACGGGATCGGCATGGGGCTATACTCGAAACTGCCACCATTGGTCTGGTTACGCTCGATGGACGATCTTCCCGTTGCGCGAAAGCGCCCCCGCGGTATCTATCTGCTGCCGAACCTGTTCACGACCGCGGCCCTGTTCGCCGGGTTCTACGCCGTGCTGGCGGCGGCACAGAACCGGTTCGAGGCCGCTTCGCTCGCGATTTTCGCGGCCATGCTGCTGGACGGCTTCGACGGCCGGGTCGCGCGGATGACCCATACCCAGACGGCCTTCGGGGCCGAGTACGACAGCCTGTCCGACATGGTCGCGTTCGGTGTGGCGCCCGCGCTGGTCGCCTACCACTGGGCGCTGGGCGGGCTCGGGAAGATCGGCTGGCTCGCGGCCTTCGTCTACACGGCCGGCGCCGCGCTCCGTCTGGCGCGCTTCAACACCCAGGCGGACACCGCCGACAAGCGCTTCTTCCAGGGGTTGCCTAGCCCGTCCGCGGCCGCCATCCTCGCTGGCGGCGTCTGGATTGGCGCGGACCAGCACATCCAGGGGGCCGATGTCGCCTGGCTGGCGGCCTTCCTGACCACCGCCGCGGGGCTGCTGATGGTCAGCAACTTCCGCTATCTGAGCTTCAAACAGCTCCAGCTTCAGGGGCGCGTCCCCTTCGTGCTCGCCGTGCTGGTTATGCTGGGGTTCGCGGTCGTGCTCGTGCACCCGCCAATCGTGCTGTTTCTGGGGTTTGTCGTCTACGCGGCGTCCGGGCCCATCTGGACGCTTGTCCGGCTCAGGCAGCAGCGCGCGCGCCGGCGGCAGGCGCGGAAGCAGGACCCGCGATGACCCCCGGCCCGCTGACGTGAGACGGCGCGTGGGGCTCTATCTGTTCGCCGCGGTAGCGGTCGTCATCGTGATCGCGGCCATCTACCTCGAGGGCCGGCGGCGCGGCGCGCTCGAGCAGGTGGCGGCGGAGCTGGGGTTCGTCTTCACCCGGGGCCAACACCGGCTGCCCGAGTCCATCGACCGGGCCGGATTCTACCTGTTCACCCAGGGTCAGCCGCTGGTGCTGAACAGGCTGGATGGTGAGCGCGGCGGTTATCAGGTGTCTCTGTTCGGCTTCGGTTACCAGGCGGGCATGGGCGAGGAGGGCAGCCGGGAGCTGCCGACAGCCGACGTGGGCCAGATCGAGAACCGGCTGCAGACCGTCGCCTGGCTGAAGCGTCCCGGGAGCCCGCTCCCGGACTTCGACCTGAGCCCGACCGGTCAGCCCTTGCGCCGCGTCGCCGGAAGGTTCCGCTTGCAACCGGTCACGTTCGACGGACGCGACGATTTCCGCGCCCTGTATCTGCTCGCCGCTCGGGATGGCGCGGCCATGCGGCGGGTCTTCACGCCCGGGGTCATCGATGCCTTCGTCTCGGATCCGGGCTGGTTCATCGAGGGGCGCGGCGACGAGTGGCTGGTCTACCGGCTGTTCGATCGGGTGCCCGGCGAGGAGATTCCGGCGTTCCTCGACCGCGCGATAGGGCTCGTCGACAGGCTACAGCACCGCTAAAGGCCCCACGGCCGATGGATCGCCCCGATCCTTGATCCACCTCAGCGCAAACAGCCACCGATCTGGCGTAGGTTAGACCGGCTCATGGCTCGCGCCTCGGGCTCGCTCTGAAAGCAGGCGGCCCCGAGGCCGGAGCCGCATCGCCAAGCACCAAACAGGGGGTTCCCGTGAAACGCTTTCTCGCAACCGGATGGTGCCTCTCGGTCATCGGGCTCGCGCTGGCAGTCGGCGCGCAGGCCGATGCCCCGAAAAAGGCATCGACCGCGGATCACACCAAGTTCGAGGAGCTGCAGGTCGCCTTCGCGACCGGACCGGATGTGACCAAGGCCTGCCTCGGCTGTCACACCGAGGCGGCTGCCCAGATCCACGACTCGATCCATTGGACCTGGGAATACGATCATCCCGAGACCGGCCAGAAGCTCGGCAAGAAGTACGTGCTCAACAACTTCTGCGGGACCCTGGTATCGAATTTCCCGCGCTGCACCAGTTGTCACGCCGGGTACGGATGGAAGGACGGCAGCTTCGACTTCAGCGCGAAAGAGAACGTCGACTGCCTCGTCTGCCACGATACCACCGGGACCTACGTCAAGTTCCCGACCGGGGCCGGCCACCCGCCTTATGAAGACACGCCGTTCATGGGCAAGGTGATCAAGGCCCCCGACCTGACGAACGTCGCCCAGCACGTCGGAAAGACCAGCCGGGCGACCTGCGGGGCCTGCCACTTCACGGGCGGCGGCGGCGATGCGGTCAAGCACGGCGACATGGACACCTCGCTCGCCAAGCCGGCCAAGTCGCTCGACGTGCATATGGACGTCGACGGGCTGAACTACAGCTGTGCGACCTGCCACACCTTCATCAATCATCAGCAGGCCGGCAGCCGCTACCTGATGAGCGCAAAGGACACCGTGGGCGTCGCCGTGCCCGGGGTCAAGGAGACCCGCGCGTCCTGCGAGTCCTGCCACGGCCTCGAACCGCACCCCGGAACGGTCAACAACAAGCTCAACGATCATGTGGACAAGGTCGCCTGCCAGACTTGCCACATTCCTGCTTTCGCCCGTGGCGGCAAGGCCACCAAAGTCTGGTGGGACTGGTCCTCGGCGGGCGAGAAGGGGCCGGACGGAAAGCCGCTGGTCAAGAAGGACGAGCAGGGCCATGTGGTCTACGACGGCATGAAGGGCGACTTCAGGTTTGCCGAAGACGTCGTCCCCGAATACTTCTGGTTCGACGGCTCGGTGCGCTTCACGATGGTTGGTGACCCCATCGATACGGCCGGGGTCGTCCAACTCAACAGCCTTAAAGGCGGTTACGCCGACCCGAATGCCCGCATCTGGCCGTTCAAGGTCATGCGCGGTAAGCAGCCCTACGACACGGGCAACGACATCCTGCTCGCGGGGCACCTGTTCGGCAAGGACGAGGCGGCCTTCTGGAAGAACTTCGACTGGGGTAAGGCGCTGGCCTTCGGAATGGCCGAGGCCAAGGCCGCCGGCGTGACCGACGCGGACTTCAGCGGCGACTATGGTTTCATCGAGACCGAGATGTTCTGGCCGATCACTCACATGGTGGCCCCCGCCGACGAGGCACTGGGCTGCGCCGACTGCCATGCGAAGGACGGGCGATTGGCGAATCTGACCGGCTTCTACATGCCCGGCCGCGACAGCAACCCCTGGATCGAGCGCATCGGGTGGATCCTGGTCGCCGCGACGCTCCTCGGCGTGCTGCTGCACGGTCTGGTGCGACTGTTCTTCGGAAAGAAGCGGGCTTAAGGGGGGACGTTCGATGAGCAAGGTAAAGATCTTCACCGGTTTCGAACGTTTCTGGCACTGGACCCAGGCGCTGCTGATATTCGGTCTGCTGCTCACCGGCTTCGAGATCCATGGTACCTATCGGGTCTTCGGGTTCGAGGCGGCCTACGACTACCACCAGATCCTGGCCTGGACGCTGATCGGACTATGGGTGCTCGCCATCTTCTGGCACCTGACGACCGGCGAGTGGCGGCAATACGTGCCGACCTCGAAAGGACTGTTCTCGATGGTGCTCTACTATGCCTACGGGATCTTCTCCGGCGAGGCGAAGCCCTATGTCACCAGCCGCGCGGCCAAGCACAACCCGCTGCAGCGGCTCGCTTATCTGGGGTTCAAGGTCCTGATCGCACCGGCGATCTGGATCTCAGGGCTTCTGCTGATGTTCTACACGACCTGGAAGGGCACTGCGCTGGGTGAGCTTCTGCCCCTGACCTATGTGGCCTGGGTGCACGTGGCGGCGGCGTTCGCGCTGCTGGTGTTCCTGATCGCCCATCTGTATCTGGCCATTACGACGGGGCACCCGTGGTACGAGTACCTGCGCGCGATGGTCACCGGCTACGAGGACCTGGCGGACGCGGACCAGACGGCTCGGAAGGCCTGAGACGGTTGCGGCCGTGTCCGGCGGCTGTGCTAATCTCGTCTGGCCCCGAGGGAGGGTGTCGCGCAAGGCGGCGCTCTCCCATCCCACTTCGCCACAATAAGGACTCCCAGAGGACGATGAACGCCAAACACCCCCCCTTGCTGCTCGTTCTGATGTCGGCGCTGTGCGCCGCATCGACCGTCGTCGGTGCCGAACCGCCCCCGTTCATGGCGCCCGGGCCGCCCGGTGGGCCCTTCCCCTCGATGGCCGGCGAGGTGATTCCTCCGCCGGCGGGTGCAGCCCAGCCCTGGATCGTCGTCGAGCGGCGCTCGGTCGGCGGCAATACCACGGTCGGGGGCTCAATCGTGCCGGCGGAGCAGATAACCTTCACCGCCCAGATGCCCGGTAGCGTCGAGATGATCGCCGGGAGCGAGGGTGATTTCTTCCGCAAGGGCGCCGTGCTGGCCGCCCTCGACGAGGCGGCGCTACGCGCCCAGCGCCAGGCGGCGATTGCCCAGATCAGCAATGCGGAGGCCGCTTACCGCAATGCCGAGGTCCAGTTCTACCGGGAGCGCAAGGACCCGACGCCGCAGCAGGGCAACATGATGAGCCAGATGATGCCCCTGCCGATGCCGTTCTTTGGGGACAAGGGCGAGACCGGGGTCAGCCGCGATGCCACGCTGCACCAGTACGGCACCCAGATCGAGCAGGCACGCGGTGCGTTGACGGCGGCCCAGGCCCAGTTGCGCGAGATCGAGGCCAAGCTCCAGGACACCCGCAGCGTCGCACCCTTCGACGGCTACATCACCGACAAGCACGTGAACAAGGGCGATACGGTGCAGCCGGGTCAACCGCTGCTGAGCTTCGCCGACATGGGCCGGCTCCAGGTACAGGCGGACGTCCCGACCCGGCTCTCCGGGCCGCTCCAGCCCGGCTTCACGACGCGGGTGAAGCTGGATGACACAGACCAGACCGTGGTCATGGCGCGGGTCAGCCAGATATTTCCTATGGCCGACCCGACCCGGCACACGGTGCGCGTCAAGCTCGACCTTCAGCCGGGGGCACGGGCCAAGGCGGGGATGTATGCGGAGGTCCTGATCCCGCAGCCGGGCTCGGATCAGGGCTCGCTGCCGATCATTCCGATCGCCTCGGTGATCTACAGGGGTGGGCTGCCGATGGTCTACGTGCTCGACGACCGGAACGAGCCGCGCCTGCACCTTCTGAGGCTCGGCGAGCAGTTCGGCGACTCGGTAACGGTGCTCACCGGCCTTAGTGGCGGCGAACGCATCCTGGCGCACCCGAGGCCCTGACCCGACAGCGCCGTTCGCGCGTGCCCGGGGCAATCGGTTGCTCCTGACCGCTCGATCCAGAACCGACCATAACGAGACGTGAGAGTCGCATTGCGCCTTGAAGGCGCCCGCGCACTCGAGCGCCCGCCCCTTGAGGAGGCGTCCCGTCCATGTCCGAAGAAATCAACCAGACCGTCGCACCCCCCCCTGAAGCCCACGGGCAGGGCGTCGCCGGGGCAATCGCCCATGCGTTTATCCATTCGCCGCTGTCGCCACTGCTGTTCATCGCGATGCTCGGCATGGGGCTCCTCGGCCTGGTGGCGACCCCCCGCCAGGAGGACCCGCAGATCTCGGTCCCGATGATCGACATTTTCGTCCAGTTCCCGGGGGCGTCCACGGAGCAGGTCGGAAGCCTGGCGATCGAGCCGCTGGAGCGGCTGCTCTCCGAGATTCCGGGCGTCGACCATGTCTACTCGGCCAGCGAGCACGACCAGGGCATGATCACGGTCCAGTTCGAGGTCGGCGAGCAGATGGGCCCGTCGCTGGTCAAGGTCCACGACAAGCTCCAGGCCAACCAGCAGGCCCTGCCACCCGGGGCGCTGCCGCCGCTGGTCCGGCCCAAGGGGATCGACGACGTGCCCGCGGTGACCCTAACCCTGTGGTCGGACGCGATCGACGACGCGGCCCTGAGGGCGCTGGGGTTCAAGCTGTTGCAGAACCTGTCCCAGATTCCGAACGTCGGCCAGGGCTTCGTGGTCGGCGGGCGCGCCGAGCAGATCCGGGTCGAGGTCGAGCCCCAGCGGCTCAACGGCTACGGGGTGACGCTGGAGCAGATCGCCGGGACCATCCAGACCGCCAACGCCGAGCGGCGCACCGGCGAGGTCGAGTCCGGGGAGCAGCAGATGACGGTCTATGCCGGCGCCTTCCTGTCCTCGGCCACCGACGTCGAGCGTCTGATGGTCGGGACCTACGGCGGCGCGCCGGTCTATGTGCGCGACGTGGCCCAGGTCAGCCTGGCCCCGGAGGAATACCACCGGCAGGTCAGCTACTACACCGGTCCCAGCTATCCGGGTGACGCCAAGGCCGATGGCATGCCCGCCGTGACCGTCGCGCTGGCCAAGAAGGAGGGCAGCAACGGCGTAACGGTGGCCAACGCCATCCTCGAGAAGGTCGAGTCCCTGAAGGGCCAGCTGATCCCCGACAACGTGCAGATCGAGGTTACGCGTAACTATGGGCAGACCGCGAACGACAAGGTCAACGAGCTGATCTTCAAGCTCTTTGTCGCCACCGGCGCGGTAACCGTGCTGGTGCTGCTGACGCTGGGGATCAAGCCCGCGATCGTCGTCACGCTGGTGATCCCGGTGGTGTTGCTGATGACCGTATTCTCCGCCTGGCTGATGGGCTACACCATCGACCGGGTCAGCCTGTTCGCGCTGATTTTCGCGATCGGCATCCTGGTGGACGACGCGATAGTGGTGGTCGAGAACATCTACCGCCGGTGGCTGATCAAGGGCGAGACGGACACGGATACTGCCGTCGCGGCGGTCGCCGAGGTCGGCAACCCGACCATCATCGCCACCTTCACCGTCGTCGCCGCCCTGCTGCCGATGGGCTTCGTGTCCGGGATGATGGGACCTTACATGGAGCCGATCCCGGCGCTCGGGTCGACGGCCATGATCTTCTCGCTGTTCGCGGCATTCGCCTTTACGCCCTGGCTGGCGATGCGCATCAAGCCGAGCCTGCGGGCGCTCGAGAAGGCCGAGCGGAAGGAGCATCGTACCGCCGAGGCGCTGGATGGGGTCTTCCGCCGCCTGTTGCTGCCGTTGATCGAGCGCAAGACCCTTGGCTATGCATTCCTGCTCGCGCTGATCGGGGCCTTTTTCCTGTCGTGCCTTCTGTTCTACCTGCGCGTGGTGCCGTTCAAGATGCTGCCGTTCGACAACAAACCGGAGTTCAGCGTCGTGCTCGATATGCCGGAGGGCACCGCGCTTGGGCGCACTATCAATACCGCGCGCCTGATGGCCGAGACGGTGCAGCAGATCCCCGAGGTGGTCGCCATCCAGACCTATGCCGGCACGGCGAAGCCGTTCGACTTCAACGGCATGGTGCGTCACTACTACCTGCGCGACAGGGCCTGGCAGGGCGAGATCCAGGTGCAGCTGACCGACAAGCACGAGCGGGACCGCACCAGCCACGAGCTCGCGCTCGAGGCGCGCGCGCTGCTGACGCCGATCGCCCGCGAGGCCGGGGCGCGGATCACCGTGGTTGAGATGCCCCCGGGGCCGCCGGTGCTGCAATCGGTCGTCGCCGAGATCTACGGGCCGGATGCACAGACGCGCCGGCAGGTCGCCACCGACATGACCCGGCTCTTCGAGCAGGTGGACAGCCTGGCGGACGTCGACAACTACATGCAGGAGCCATACGAGATCCTGCGATTCGAGGTTGATGCCGAGAAGGCGGTGCGGCTTGGGATCTCGGTCGACACTGTCATCAAGAACCTGGACATGGCCCTGGGCGACTTCCGGGTCGGGGACGTCAAGCGGGGGAGCCTGCTCGAGCCGACCTTTATCATCGTCGAGGTGCCGCTGGCGATCCGGGCGCAGCTCGCGCGCCTGGCGGACCTGCCGATCCCTGGGGCCGAGGGCACGGTGCCGCTGGCCGAGCTTGGGCGCTTCGTGAAGGTCGGCCAGGACCCGGTCGCCTACCACAAGGACCTGCGACCGGTGGAGTATGTCGTCGGGGACGCGGTCGGCAAGCTCGGCGCGCCGCTGTATCCGATGCTGGCCATCGAGGACCTGCTGCAGGACTACCGCACGCCGGACGGCGCGACCTTGTCCGGAACGATGTTCACCGGTCCGCCGCCGGACAACGGTCAGAGCGGGTTCGAATGGGGCGGGGAGTGGACCGTGACCTACGAGACCTTCCGCGACATGGGGCTCGCGTTCGGCGTCGCGCTGGTCCTGATCTACATGCTCGTCGTGGCCGAGTTCGGCAACTTCGTCACCCCGGCCGTGATCATGGCGCCGATCCCGCTGACGCTGCTCGGCATCGTGCCCGGTCACTGGCTGATGGGCGCGGACTTCACGGCCACCTCGATGATCGGCTTCATCGCCCTGGCCGGAATCATCGTGCGCAACTCGATCCTGTTGGTCGATTTCTCGATCGAGGAGGTCGCCCGGGGGCGTCCGGTCAAAGAGGCGGTGATCAATGCCTGTAAGGCCCGGACACGCCCGATCCTGATCACGGCCTTCGCCCTGGTGGCGGGCTCGAGCGTGATCCTGACCGATCCCATCTTCCAGGGCATGGCGATCTCGCTGTCTGTTCGGGGTGCTGGTCTCGACGCTGCTGACGCTGGTCGTTATCCCGCTCGGCTGCGTCAGCGCGGGCAGGCACCTGGTCCGGCACTGATCAAGGCCGAAGGCGGTCCCGCGCGCGTCGATGCGGGGGCCGCCCGTCGCTGGCGGATGAGGATTTGCTTGCGCCATGCTCCGACCCGAACAACACGCGCATCTGCTGAGGCTCCGCTGGACCACGCTTACCGTCGTGGGCCTGCTGTATGTCCTGTCCTTCTTTCATCGATTCGCTCCGGCGGCCATCTCGGGCGATCTGCAGCGGACCTTCGACGCCAGCTCGGCCGCGCTCGGGGGGCTCGCGGCAACCTACTTCTATATCTATACCCTGATGCAGATCCCGACCGGGGTGCTGGTCGATACCCTGGGGCCGCGCAGGATCGTCGCCGTGGGCGGCACGGTCGCCGGGATCGGCTCGGTGCTGTTCGGCCTGGCCCCGACGCTTGCGCTGGCGTCGGTCGGGCGGTTGCTGGTGGGCCTCGGTGTGTCGGTGACCTTCATCGCCATGCTCAAGCTGAATGCCGCCTGGTTCAGGGAACGGCACTTCGGCTCGCTCAGCGGGCTAACCATCCTGATCGGCAACGTCGGTGCCGTCCTGGCCGCCAGCCCCCTGGCCTGGGCCCTGGGATTCGTCTCCTGGCGGACGGTTTTCGTCATTGTCGGCGTCCTGTCCCTGGTGCTGGCCGCGCTCGCCTGGTGGCTGGTGCGGGACCATCCGGGTCATGCGGACCTCCCGAGCATGCGCGAGCTTGACGGCAAGGCGGCGCATCTCGCGCACGAGGGGCATTGGTACGACGGCCTGCTGCTGGTGCTCCGGAACCGCTATACCTGGCCGGGCTTTTTCGTCAACCTCGGCTTCGGCGGCACCTTCTTTACCTTCGCGGGCCTGTGGGCCGTGCCGCTGCTCCGCGACGGTTACGGCATGGACCTGGGCGCCGCGACGGCGCACACCAGCCTGATGCTGGCGGGCTTCGCCGTCGGCGCGTTCCTGATCGGCACGGTGTCGGATCGGCTGGGCCGACGCAAGCCGGTCGTGCTCCTTGCCGGCGGCCTCTACCTTGCGTGCTGGGTGCCGCTCGCGCTCGGATGGCGGCTGCCCTCGAGCGTGAGCTATCCGCTCTTCCTGGCCATGGGGCTCGGGGCCTCGGCCTTCACCCTCACCTGGGCCTGTGCCAAGGAGGTCAACAGGCACGCCCTGTCGGGCATGGCCACCAGCGTCGTCAACACCGGGGCCTTTCTCGGGACCGCGATTCTCCAGCCACTTGTCGGTTGGGCGATCGATCAGGCACAGGGTGGGGCTGTGGCCAGCCTGGCGGGCTTCGGTCCCGGTGTGCTGGTCATGGCGGGGGTGTCGCTGGTGGGCTTTGCCGGGTCGCTGGCGCTGCGGGAGACCTACTGCCGCTACCTGGAAGACGCTCCCGAATCCGCACGGTCCGCGTAGGATGCCGTGAACCGTTCGGGCCGTATCGATCGAGGGGCTTTGTTCGCGAAGGATGCCTCTCCGTTGTCACCACATCGTTCGGTTGCTGCCTAACCCGCCGGGTCACCCGCCGGTTTCGTAGCGAACCGCGACGATGTAGTAGCTCGCCTCGCCGGCCGGCGTTTGCACGAGCACGGTGTCGTCCACCAGGCGTCGGAGCAGCGCGCGGGCCAGCGGCGCGTCGACGCTGATCCAATTGCGCTTTGGGTCGAATTCATCACTGCCGACGATGCGATAGGTGACCTCGTCCCCATCCGGACCCTCCAGCGTCACCCACGCGCCGAAGAATACCTGATCCCGGTTGCCCGGCGACTGCTCGACCACCTTGAGCTCGGGCAGGCGCCGCTGTAGATAGCGGATGCGGCGGTCGATTTCACGAAGCTCCTTCTTGCGGTAGATGTACTCGGCGTTCTCGGACCGATCGCCTTCCGCCGCGGCCGCGGCCAGCGCCTTGGTCACGTCGCGCCGGCGGTCCCACAGCGCCCGCGACTCGGCCTGCAATGCCTCGAAGCCAGGTCGCGTGATGAACGGGGATCGGCTCATCGGCATAGGGTGGCATTGTTCTCCGACCGGTTCCAGCCGCAACCCCCCTATCCGACCCGCGCCGGGGAAATCGGATGCGGCGGAGTGCAAGCCATCGGTGACTCCATCGGCGAGTCCGCAGTGGACACGGGCCTAGGGTGAGGTCCGTTCTGAAGACAAAGGAACGCATCTCATAACCATCTCGGCGCACGCTAGGGTTGTCCCGGCCGCGGGATGGGACCCGGTCGGCGACGCGGCCGGTGCATGCCGCCCTGTTTCCAGATTTGGATGAATCCTTGTCGGCGACAATCCTCTGGGCTAGGCTCGCCAGCGTGTCCCTTCGGGGTGCACTGGACTCACCTAAGCGTAAGGGCAAGCACGACCATGAAATGGCGCGATAGAAGACAAAGCTCGAATGTCGAGGACAGAAGGAGCAGCAGCGGAGGCGCGGGCGGTGGCGGCGGCGGACCGTCTATCGGCACCATCCTTTTCCTTTGGCCTGTCATAAAACCTCTACTGCGCTCGAAGCTCGGCCTGGCCGTGTTGGGTATCGGAGCCGTGGCCTATTTTGGCGGTTTTTTCAATCTGGCCTCGTTTACCGGCGGTGGCGGCTACAAGGCGGTCGATGAGCAGGCCGATAATGAACAGGCCGCCTTTATCAAGACCGTGCTCGCGGATACAGAGGCCGTCTGGTCGGAGGTGTTCTCCCAGGCGGGGCGGCGCTACCCCGCCCCGACGCTGGTGCTCTACCGGGGTTCGACCGTCAGCGGATGTGGGTCCGCCAGTGCCCGCATGGGGCCGTTTTATTGCCCCGAGGATGAGAAGGTGTACGTCGACCTTGGTTTCTTCGAGGATATGAAGAGGGATTACGGGTCGAGCGGCGATTTTGCCCATGCCTATGTGTTGGCGCATGAAATCGGCCACCATATCCAGAAGCTGGAGGGTACCCTGGACCAGGTGCAGATGGCGCAGCAGCGGGTCCTGGGGGAAGGCGAAAAGAATCAGTTGCAGGTGCGGTTGGAACTGCAGGCGGATTGCTACGCGGGTATCTGGGCAAATCATGCCCACAAGCAATTCGATATTCTGGAGGAGGGCGATCTCGAAGAGGCCCTGACCGCCGCCGCCTCCATCGGCGATGATCGGTTGCAGAAGCAGGCGCGTGGATTTGCTATTCCACACACCTTCACCCACGGAAGCTCTAAGCAGCGGGTCGAGTGGTTCGCGAGGGGCGTCAAGAATGGGCGGCTAAGCGATTGCGACACCTTCGGGACCTAACGAATGCGGGGGCGCCTGACGATTACCGTTCGCGCAAGAGCGACAGAAAAAACATATGTTCTGATCCCGAGTTAGCCTAGAACCGAGGTCGGATTGGTGACGGACCCGGCCTGCTCCGCCGGAGGTCGGGCAGGCTGTGCTGGGTCGAGAAAACGCGCCTTGGAACGCGTAATGATGACTTGTCGACGCTATCGTCGCGCGACTTCCGATCGATGCCGGTGCCAGTCGACGGGGCGACGGTCCCGTTTGCGGCCTTGCAACGCGCCCCCAAAATCTGTCTGTATTCGGTAGAGCTAGAAACCAGGTGAGATGTCCCGGCTTCTACAGAAATCACTCTATAATTACAATGCAAAAATATGTTTTAGAGATTATTGTGCTTCCTTAATGTCCGCGGATTCGGCTTCTGAGCCCTGATTTCACCGAACGTAATGACCGCCGCGTCCGTCGGTGCAGTCCAAGACGTGGAGCTGGTGAGCATCGACCCACTATGGGACTCCCGAGCGACATTCGAACGCCGGGAGCTAGATGCGCTTATCCTGATAGTGGAGCGCGGCAACGCCGTGCAGTCTAAGGTGGCGGAGGGTCCCACGCCCGGCCCCGTTCGTGACGCGTAATGATCCGTAACAGTGGTCGATGGCCCCAACGATTCTGGTCCTGCTGAGTAGCATGGGAGTCCTGCCGGTGGGGGTGGGGCTGCTCGGGACCCTCCTGGGCGTGCCGGCGACCATAGCGTCGTTCACGCATGTCGAGACCGGCCTGATCATGGCCTGCTACTCCGCCGGTTAGATCGCCGGGACCATTCTAGCCCAGCGACTGATCCGCGACGTCGGACACATCCGCTACTTCTCCGTGTTCGCCGCCGGATCGTTTCTGCTCTTGGCCGGCGACTCGTCCACGCTGACGCTTTTCGCCCTCGCGGCCATTCTGATCTCGGTCGGCGTGATCCCGGTGGCGGTGACGCCGGTCAACGAGCAGCGGATCGACGCCGATATGCCGGTGCACGTGGCCGTGCTTGCGGGCATCGTGGTGATCGAAGGCCGCTCTGGGCTGATCGCTTATGCCTTTACCCTAAATCCGGCAGTTCGTTGGGCCTCATAACGGTAACCAACCGTAGCGATTGAGATTTTTCGGGGCCAGCCGTCACCCAACGGGTGATACCTTCAACTGCTCCGCAGTTGGACAGCTATCAGTACGATCAATGGGTTGCGCGATTTCTGCGGTCACCAACTGCTCTATTTTGGTTTACCTATGGCGGTCTGATGTTCTCCCTCCACGGGATCAGCGTCGATCACACCAACGATCACCTCGAGCAGGGCCAAGTGCTCGAGGCGACCCGAGGCCTGTTGCTGATTTGCGGGCTCGGAGCCCTGTGCGGCCCCCTGCTCGGCGGGTATCGCGATGGAGCTGTCTGGCCCTGTCGGCTTGCTGGCCGTATCCGCTGCGCCTGCCGCCGTCTTGGCGTTGTTCGGGTTCTACCGGATGACCCGAAGGGCCCCTCCGCCGATTGTGGATCAGACCGATTTCGTCCCCATGGTGCGCACCTCACCGATCGCCCTGGAGATGCATCCGGAGGCCGATCCATCGCCGGAGCTCGAACTGCCAATGCCTGGCCCGAAGAACTGAATCCCTGACACTCTCTCGACGGAGCAAGCCTTTACCGCGGCTGACCGTCCTGTCCGAGCCAGGCAGCACCCGAAGCTACCTTGCGGCAATGGTGCTGGCGGCCGACATCGCCGAGCCGAGGCAGCAGACTGCCGAACTGGACCGGCAGATGGAACGTCAGTCACAGCAGGTCGATCGTGGCGTCTGGATTGCTCAGCGGCTTGCCGACGTTTCTGTCCCTTTGACGATGAGAATCAGCCGGTCGCCGCGCTGGATGCGCGTTTCCGGTTCCCAGAATCCGAACACGACGTCGCCCCGATGTACCCGTAGCACGAGTCCGTCGGAGATCTCGCGCGGGTGCTTGCCCTGGTCGCCAGGCGTTGCCTCGCGCTCGACCAGGGTCACGCGGCCTCCGACGCTGATCAGGTCGAGCACATACGCGGCCAGGTCCGAGGTCGCGATGGAGTCTGCCACCAGGATGCCGCCGATGCGGGACGGTAGTACGGTGGCATTCGCGCCGCTGTGTCGGATGAGCTTTTCGTTTTCCTCTTCCTGGACCATCGCTACGATGCGGACGTCCGGCCAGAGGTGTCGCACGGTCAGGACAATCAGCACGGTGGTGTCGTCCCGGCCCGTGCAAACCAGCACCGCCTGGGCCTGGTCCAACCGGGCCTTGCGCAGTATCTCCTCCTGGGTCGCGTCGCCGAGTAGCCCAACATGCCCCAGCTCCGCGGCGTCGTCTAGCACCGCGGCGGTGCGATCGATGACGAGCACCGAGCTCGGCGGCGTTCCCCGTTTAACGATCTCCTGCGCCGCGCTCCGGCCGCTGTGGCCGAATCCGCAGATGACCACGTGATGCTGAAGTCTTGCCTGGAGTCTCTGCATGCGAAGCTCCTCGATGAACCGCTGCAGCACGAGCTGGTAGGCCGTGCCGAGAAAAATGAGCCAGATGAAGAGCCGGATTGGGGTGACCAGCATCGCGTCGATCAGACGGGCCTGGGGGGTCACCGGCACGATGTCTCCGTAGCCTACGGTGGTTACGGTGACCATGGAGAAGTACAGAACGTCAAGCAGCGAGACTTCCCCGTCGAGCCCATCCCTGAGCCCGGACCGATCGAGTGAGAAAACGAGCACCACGGTTATGAGGAGCAGCAGCACAATGCTCGCCCGTACCAGCAGCGTGCGCCGGATGCTCGCCTCTCCCCCGATGAACAGCTGTTTGTGCGCCCGCAGCGGGCCGGAGAGTGCTCCTCGCCCGGGTTTCCAATCGGCGTATTTTCGGGTCATCGGGCTTGTTGTAGCGGAGACGTATTCCGTCAACGGCTGGGAATCTGGCACCTCGGAGCCCAGCGACGAATTATTCCTGGGGCGGGCACGGTCGACGCATCGGAACCTGCCTCGCGATTGAATCGGAGATTGCTTGGCAGTTCAATCACTGCCGCCAGCCGGTGTCGCCAGTCGTTCGTCGCCCGGGAATGCAGGAAGGTAAGCTGATGATCGCCGGTCGACGCCCCACCCGCCTGCCAGAAGAGATCTAAAGTTGCTGAGAAAGGCTTGGCGCTGGGTCATGATCGCCTGCGGGTTCCTTGCGCTGGGGCTTGGGGTTCTGGGGGTTTTCCTGCCCCTGCTGCCGACGGCGCCGTTCGCGCTGCTCGCGGCCTTCTTTTTCTCGCGCGGCTCGGAGCGGCTTCACCGTTGGCTGGTCGAGAACCGGAGCTTCGGGCGGTACGTGCGCGACTGGGAGACGGAGCAGGTGATTCCGCCAGTCGGCAAGTACGCGGCAACGCTGATGATAGTGCCGTCGGTGGGCTGGGTGATCTGGAGCCGGGATATCCCCTGGGTCCTGGAGGGGCTGATGGCGCTCGCCGTTGCGGGGGTGTTGTGGTTCATCTGGTCCCGGCCCGCGCGGCGGTCGGAGGCGGGGGCCTAGCCCGGCCTGAATGCCGGTTCCCGGGCGAGCCTGGGCGACTCAAGCGCGGACCGGCGCCAGCAGCTCCGGTCGGACCATCCAGACCAAGACCCACAGGCCGTCCGCGTCGCACTCCAGGCAGGCCATGCTGCCGGGCTGAAGCGCGAGCAGCGGCCGATCGGGATCGCCAGTCAGCAGAAGGGAGGCGAGCCGCGCCAGAGATGGCAGGTGTCCGACGACCAGCGTATCGCCGCCCCAGCCGGCGATCAGCTTGGGGATCGGCTCGACGGGGTCGTTCGGGCCGAGCCCGTCGGCGGGACGGGGCGTTGCGCTGAGGCCCATGCCGCCGGCGATCTCGGAGGCGGTCTGCTCCGCGCGTAGTTTTCCGCTGTGCAGGATCTGCCCGATGTGAACCCCGGCGTGCTTCAGGAGGATGGAGAGACGTTGCACGTCGCGCCGCCCCTGGTCGCTCAGGGGGCGTTCCGGGTCCGTCTCCTTCGGGACGGCCAGGCCGTGTTGGGTCAGGTAGATACGCATCGTATGCTCAGTCCGGACCATCGGATCCAGCCACCCGTCGCGCCTCCGGCGGGGACGCGCGCGGCACCTGTGCGGACTGCCTAAGCTCCTGGAGGAAAGCCTGGACCTGGCTGATTTCCGAGCCGGACAACGAACCGCACGGGTCGAAGTATCGCTCATTGCGCAGTCCAACGTGCCTGACGATCGCGGCGGTGACCCCCTGGTCGACGAGGTGGTCCGCCAGCTCCTCGATAAGGGGCTTCTCGTCGCTGTCGTCTGGCACGTGGATGAAGATGCAGTGATGGAGTCTGGTCGGAAGGACGCTCCTCGCCGCCAGCGCATAGTGGAGCATCTCATGGCCCATGGTGTAGTAGCCGTGCCCGGAAAGATCGCGCCGAACGCCACTCGGGTCCACCTGGGTCCAGGGTCCGAAGGTCCTCGCCGGGTTCATCTGGATACGGTTCGTGCCATCGTAATGAAACGCGAGGAATGTCTTGGGAAACGGGAAGACCTCCTCGATGTGCGAGCCGATCCACTCGTCCGTGATCTCGGTTTGCGACCCGTCGCGGGTGAGGCGCACCCAGTCACGCCAGATGTCGGGGTGAATCCGCGTCCACTGCTTTTGCCACTCGGTCCATTCCGGTGTCTGGACGGCCTGGTCGAAGCTCTGAAAATAGATCTCCGGCGGGGGCACGCCGGGGTCGAGCCTGAACCTGTGCGCGATATGGGTCCAGATCGCGTCCGCGGTGGGCTGGACCGGAGGAACGTCGAGGTCCGGTACTTCTCCGCTCAGGGTGACCGACCCTGAACCGGGTGTTGCCGGCCGCGAAGTCTCAAGCTCAAGCGTCAGGGCCTGCATCCTCTGGTTCTCGGAGGACGATGCATCGGCATTCATTATGACCAGCGACGCGAGTGTGGCCAGCAGCGCCGGCACGGCCAGGATCCGGCCGGCCAGGGGTTGCCTCCCGAACCGGCTGGCCGAGTACCGGAAGCGCTGGCTATCACTTTCGGTTGAATTACGCGCGGCGGGCGAATCGCCCGGCCCATCGATGGGATGCACGGCTGCAGCTCCATTAGCGTATTCAAGAACGCTAATAGACTAAGCGGTTCTGCGGCGGTTGAACAGTGCGGCTTGCCCGAGCGGCGCGTAGATGCGGACGGAAGGCGCTGGCGAGCGCCGAGAAAAGGGGCCAGCCCCCGCGGAGGACTGGCCCTCATCGAATTGGTGGGCGGTACTGGGCTCGAACCAGTGACCCCGGCGATGTGAACACCGTGCTCTACCAACTGAGCTAACCGCCCCGGCTGCCGAGAATCCGGCCAGCGGCGTATTCCCCGATCCTTAGGTCTGCGCCGCCACAGGCGCGGCACATTAACAGGAGAGCCTAAGCGGGTCAAACGCTTGAGAACCGGCACCGGCCGACCGTGCGCTTGAGCCGATTCAGTGGCCGGCGACGGTCTCGCGAAGGGTGGATCGCGCGTATCAGAGGCGTAGCGGGTAGTGACCCCGAGCTCGATGAGGTCGGCCCGACAGGGTGCCCGGTTCCTCCTACCAGCGCCCGTGGGCCTAGGGAACGGTCTTGCCGTGCCGGAGGGCGATCGGTACCCGGATCGCCCCGAGTTCGAGGCCCCAAGGGCGGGTTTAGAGTAACGGAACGAGTCTGGGCTCCGATGCCGCGTCGGGCAGACCGGGGGCCGTCAGCTTATGCCCCGGTCGCGGCGCCAGGCGAGGATCGCCGCGGTGTCGACTGCCTGATCGGCGCGGTAGAGGCGTTCGAGCTCCGCCCGGCGCTCCGGGGTCGCGGTGCGCAGCAGGTCGCCGACGGTCAGCGCCCGGCCCCGCGTCAGCACTCCGCCGCCGACGACTTCGGCGATGTAGAGCGTCCGGTCGCCGATGTCCATCCGGTCCTCGACGCGGCAGTCGAGCCAGGACAGGGCATCGAGACAGCGCGGGTTGCCGTCGGCTGAACGATCGACGGCAAGGTCTTGGAACTTGTCGACCTCGTGTCCCGTCTGCAGTCCGAAGCGCCAGACAAGGTCGAGCCCGTCGGTCGTCAGCAGGTGAAGCGCGAAGCGACGGCTTGACTCGATGAGTCCCCAACTATGGTGATGCTTCGCGATGCCTATGACCATCCGGGGCAGGTCGGGGACGATGGATGCACGCACTGCGAACGTGGCGATGAGGCCGCCGCGGTGCTCTCCGGCCTGCACGGTCAGCAACCACAGGGGCGGGTCATAGAGGTCGAAGACATCGGCGATGGCGCGCTGCGTGTCCTCGCCCTGGCTGGACTCGTCCTGCATAGTCATAGAATCGGGCCGCCGTGGATGTTGGCTCGCAAGGCACGCCTGGTGTCTTCAATGCGCGCCGGGGTTATAAATCATCCAGGAGTTAATCGCGAACAGGACGAACAGTAGCAGACTGGTCCATCCGCCGATACGGAACACGCGGTGGTTGGACCGATAGAAGACGCCGGCGATGAGGGCCCCGGTCATGGTCATGGCCGTGATGGCGGAAACCAGGTGCAGGGGGGAGACGGCGTCCAGCAGCGGCCCCGGCGTGTAGAACAGGTCGTCGATCGCCAGGATCAGCAGATTGAACAGGTTGCTGCCCAGGACGTTGCCGACGGCGAGGTCGATGGCGCCGATACGCAGGCAGGACAGCGTCACCACCAGCTCCGGTAGCGAGGTGCTCATCGCCGTGAACAGGGTGCCGGTGAAGGACTGGTTCCAGCCCATTACCGTCGCGATGTCCTCGGACACAAAGGGCAGCCAGATGCCGGCGGCAATCACGAACAGGGCCGCGATGGCATAGCGGACCCCGATCTGGTGCAGCGAAAGGTCAGGAAACCGGTCCGGCTCGCGCTCGGTAAAGGACTCCACCTCGCGTTCCTGATAGCGGAAAAGGGTGCGGATGGCGATGAAGTACAGGAGAATCAGGGTCGGCGTGGCGAACCCGATATGCCCGATCAGCCGCGTGTCGCCGGACGAGGCGGCAGTCAGGCCGAGCGCCGCCACGCCCAGCAGCAGGATCCCGAAACCGGCGGACAGTACGTGTTCCTGCCGGGCGACGGTCAGCACCGGAGGACCGCGCTTGAACAGGTCCATGATGGCCAAGATCAGCAGGTTGTAAACGCAGCTGCCGAGCACATCGCCGGCGGCGATGTCCGGCAGCATGGCAACCGTGACGGCGGTGATTCCCGCCGCCAGCTCCGGGAGCGACGTGACGGTTGCAATCAGCACCAGTCCAACCCAGGTCCCGCCCATGCCTGTCTTGTCGGCGATCGCGTCGCCGTAATCGGTGAGCTTGTAGCCGGCCACGCCGATCACGGCGACACAGAGCAGGAAGCTCACCCAGACCTGAAGCGCGAGGTCCGACATCGATACTCCTTGGGCTACTTGAGGCTACCTGGGGCCAGTCAGGGGTGGAAAACGGGTGGGGCGGTCACCAGAAGAGAGACTACAGGCGACTGGTTGCGAAAAGGTGAATCCCGATGCTTGTCCGCATTGTCTTTGGTCTGGGCCTCGCCGCGCTAGGCTACTACGTCGGGCGAGAGATCGGCCGCAACGAATCGGTGCGCGATGAGATCGCGCGCGGCGATGGCCCGCCCGGCGAGGATACCGCAGAATCCAAGCCCGGGCGGGTTTCCGCTTCGAAAGCGGATGCCGACGAAAAGCGCGGGTTGAGCGGTTGATCTAGGCCTCGGCCCAGCCGGCAGCGAACGGTAGGCCCCGGGGCGGGCTACCGGCTGCCCCGCGGCACTCGGTCGATGTCCTCGTACGCCTCGGGCACGAAGCGTGGCGTACAGATCGCGAGAAACACCAGGTCTCCGGTCCCGACATTCGCAATGCGCTGCCCCCTGCCCGCGGGGATATAGATCACCGCGCCGGGGCGGACAACGGTGGGTGCAAGTCCCTGGACCTCGACGCGTCCCTCGCCAGCCAGGATCAGATAGCGCTCGACGATACCGTTCAGCCGATGCCATCGGGTGGTGATGCCCGGCTCGACGCGGGCCCGTGCGACCGAAGCCGCCGGGTCCGCGTCGCGGTTCCAGGACTCGAGTAGGTGGCACCGCTCGTCCGTGAGGTGCTCGTCCTCTTCGGGCGAGTGATGAATCTGCGCCGGGGCGGGGCTCACAGACGACCGGTGGCGCGCCGGTAGGCCTCCGAGCGACGGTCGCCGCCGCGCGGGCGGGGGGAGGTGCGCCGGTTCAGCTTTCCCTCGATCTCCCGGCAAAAAGCGGCATCGCCGAGCACCCAGGCCTTGTTGGTCGCGTCGCGGATCTCGGTCAGTAGGGCCTCCTCGATCGGAGTCGCGAACCCCTGCGCGTAGGCCTCTCGGCGGGCCTTGGCGCTGCGCCCGCCACGCTTGTACACAGCATGCGGCGTGACCAGCGGGTCGTCCGTTCCGAGCGCGTTGGCCCCATGGCTTGACCAGCCATAGTCTGCCGGATCATTGACCAGGCCGGCCCGTACCGGGTTGAGCTCCACGTAGCGGCTTACCGGTAGCAGATAGCTGGAAGGATCGAGCAGTGTTGCCCGATAACGCCCCTCCCAGAGCGTGCCGGTCCGGTCGTAACGACCGTTGAAATACTGGACGTAATAGCGGCCTACATACTGCATAAGCTTTCCGATACCGTCCTCCTCACGGGAAGTCAGCAACAGATGGAAGTGGTTGGGCATCAGTACATAGGCGTGGATGTCGCACCCGAATTTCTCGGCGGCGTTGCCGATCTTCTCCCAGAGGAACCAGTAGTCGTCTTCCTCGAAAAGGATTTGCTGCCGGTTGTTGCCCCTCTGGATGACGTGCTGCGGGTAACCGGGGAGGACGAATCTTGGTAGACGTGCCATGAGTGGGGTCGGAGCCGGTTGATTGACCTGACCGAAGTATAGACGACTGCGCCGCGCCGTCGATCGAAAGGCGCTTGGTCGTTATGGTGGCGCCGAAAGGACCCCTGCCGATAAACTACAACGTTTATTCCGACGGAGTGGCCCATGCTCGACATCAACCCCATCGTTGGGGCGATCAACGACCTGAAGGGACGTCTGGAGTCCCTCAGGGGGTATCTTTGACTACGCCGAGCGCAAGGACCGTCTGACCGAGGTATTGCGGGAGCTGGAGGATCCGCAGGTATGGGCCGACCCGGAGCGCGCCCAGGCGCTGGGTCGCGAGAGGGCGACGCTGGAAGCGATCGTGCTCACCGTCGACGAGCTCTCCTCCGGGCTCGCCGAGGCCGACGACCTGCTGGCCTTGGCCGCCGAGGAGGAGGACCAGGCGACGCTGGATGATCTGGCGAGGGACCTTCAGCGGCACGAGGAGCATATGGCTGGGCTCGAATTCCGCCGGATGTTCGCCGGCGAGATGGATGCCAGCAATGCCTTTCTCGATATCCAGTCGGGCTCCGGTGGCACCGAGGCCCAGGACTGGGCCGAGATGCTGCTGCGGATGTATCTGCGCTGGGGTGAGCGCCGCGGGTTCAAGACCGAGCTGATGGAGGTCTCGCCTGGCGAGGTCGCCGGGATCAAATCGGCCACCATCCGGTTCGAGGGCGAGTACGCCTACGGCTGGCTGCGCACCGAGACCGGGGTGCACCGGCTGGTGCGGAAATCACCGTTCGATTCGGGAAACCGACGCCACACCTCGTTCGCGGCGGTGTTCGTGTCGCCGGAGGTGGACGACAGTGTCCAGATCGAGATCAACCCGGCGGACCTGCGCATCGACGTCTACCGGGCCAGCGGCGCCGGCGGTCAGCACGTCAACCGCACCGAATCCGCCGTGCGCATCACCCACAACCCCACCGGCCTCGTGACACAGTGCCAAAACGACCGCTCGCAGCACAAGAACAAGGATCAGGCGATGAAGCAGCTCAAGGCGAAGCTCTATGAGCTGGAGATGCAAAAGCGTCGGGCGGAGCAGCAGGCGGTCGAGGATACCAAGTCCGACATCGGATGGGGGAACCAGATCCGTTCCTATGTGCTGGATCAGTCCAGAATCAAGGACCTGCGCACCCAGGTCGAGATCGGTAACACCCAGTCCGTGCTGGACGGAAATCTCGATCCCTTCATTGAGGCGAGCCTGAAGAGCGGCCTGTAAGGTCCAGGAGAGCAGTTATGACCGACCGACCGGCGCCTGATCCGGCGCCCGAATCGGCGCGCGATCAGGATGCGGACGAGAACAAGCTGATCGCGCTTCGGCGCGCGAAGCTCTCGCAACTGCGCGAGCAGGGGATCGCCTTCCCGAACGACTTCCGGCGTAATGTCGTTGCCGGCGAGCTGCATGCGGAGTATGGCGACTCGCCCCCGGACACCCTGGATGCCCACGGCCTGCGGGTGAAGGTGGCCGGACGCCTGATGAGCCGGCGCGTGATGGGCAAGGCGAGCTTCGCCCACGTGCAGGACATGTCCGGTCGGATCCAGCTTTTCGTCGAACGCGACGCCCTGGGCGCCGACGACTACGGCGCGTTCAAGCGGGATCTCGACCTTGGCGACATCGTCGGCGCCGAGGGAACGCTCTTCAAGACCCGCACCGGCGAACTGTCGGTCCGGTGCGATGCGATACGGCTCCTGACCAAGGCGCTGCGGCCGCTGCCCGAGAAGTTTCACGGCCTGACGGATATGGAGAGCCGCTACCGCCAGCGCTACCTCGATCTGATCATGAACGAGTCGACGCGCGAGACCTTCCGGACCCGCACGGCGATCATGCAATTCATTCGCGGTTATCTGGACGGCCAGGGCTTCCTGGAGGTCGAGACGCCGATGATGCAGATCATCCCGGGCGGCGCCGTGGCGCGACCCTTCGTCACCCATCACAACGCGCTGGACATGCAGCTCTTCCTGCGCATCGCACCCGAGCTCTATCTGAAGCGTCTGGTGGTCGGCGGTTTCGAAAGGGTCTACGAGATCAACCGCAACTTCCGCAACGAGGGCCTGTCGACGCGGCACAACCCCGAGTTCACCATGCTGGAGTTCTACGAGGCCTATGCCGACTACCAAGACCTGATGGATCGCACCGAGGCGATGCTGAGGGGCATGGCGAGCGAGGTGCTCGGCACCACCGAGGTCCGCTACCAGGGCGAGCGCCTCGACTTCGGAAGGCCATTCACCCGGCTGACCGTGAGGGAATCGATACTAAGCTTAAACCCGGACCTGGAGCCGGCGGATCTGGACGAGATCGATCGCGCGCGGTCGGCCGCCGACCGGCTCGGCATCCCGCTCAAGGCGACCTGGGGGCTGGGAAAGATCCAGGTCGAGATCTTCGAGAAGACCGTCGAGCACCGGCTGCAGGACCCGACCTTCATCACCGAGTACCCCACCGAGGTGTCGCCGCTGGCGCGCCGCAACGACGCCAACCCGGCGGTCACCGACCGGTTCGAGCTCTTCATCGGCGGGCGCGAGATCGCCAACGGTTTCTCCGAGCTCAACGACGCCGAGGACCAGGCCGAGCGCTTCCGCAAGCAGGTTGCCGAGAAGGACGCCGGCGACCAGGAGGCGATGCACTTCGACGCCGACTACATCCGTGCGTTGGAGCACGGCATGCCGCCGACCGCCGGGGAGGGGATCGGTATCGACCGCCTGGTGATGCTGTTCACCGACTCCGCGTCGATTCGCGACGTCCTGCTGTTCCCGCACATGCGGGCGCAGGAGTGACCGTGCGCTGACGGCGAGGTGGTCGACGCGGTGGCGAATAACAACAGCCTCGCGTCGATTCGCGTCTCGCCATTCGCAATAGACGGCCGCCCTATTGAGAGCCGTCGCATTCCATTTTCCTCCAACGCGAAATCGCCGGGAATTCGCCGCACGCCCGGTCGCGCCGCGGAGAAACCGTTATCTAAAGCGCGCCACGAATGCCACATGAGCGGCGACCCGGGATTCTCTATTGATCCGACAAATGACCGGGCTGGTCAACGGCTCGGGCGGGATCCTTTACGGCTTCGAGATGGCCCGTTAACGCATTGATATTTCGCAATCGCCGTGCGAAGGAGACGCTGTTTCTCGTCAAAAGTACCTGATTTGCGAGCCAACTCAAGAGATCACTGATTCACAACCTGTCGCGGATTGAATGCCCAACGTATTGAGAGACCTGCCGCAAAATCGGGAGCCTCGCGCCAATAAGATCATAGCCTCGAAACCGATCGAGAGCGAGGACACACAGCATGAACACATTCCCAATGATTGTCTTGGTTGCACTTATTCCTGTAGGCGCGCTGGCGGGCGCCGACACGGCCGGCATACAAGTAGACTCCATCACTATTTCTTCCGGAACCGTGAGCCGGGTTGACAGGGATTCCGCTATCGCGAAATGTCAGGGGCGCAAATGCGCGGGCCCCGGAGACACGATAAAAAATCAGGCCGGTATCCAGGGTATGGATCGGCTGTCGGGTAATCGGGGCGGGCAGACGACATCGGGCGGCAAGAAGGGCGCGCGGCACCTCGAGGACGTGGAATCCGGCTTCCAGACGGTGGGCAACTGCGGCGGCGAGGCCACGGCGGGCAGCAAGAAGGGCAGCCGGCATTCCGACACGCCGGATGCCAGCCTCCAGCTTGCCGGGAATCGAGGCGGGCAGGTCAGTTCGGGAGCGAAAAAGGGTGCGAGGCACTCCGACGTTCCGGTTGGCGGGCAGCAGGCTTAGATTCAATCCGCGACTGGGAGACGCGTCGCGGAGCCCAGGCTAGCGAACGAGCGAGGCCAAGGATGACGCCGCTACGAGACGGCTGACGAGGATCGCGATTGCGGCTGGCGGGGCCAGGGACGGCACCCCGCGCTCAGCCGCCCGCCGTGCGGTTCGAGGCCTCGTTCTTGAGCTTCTCGATCGTCTTGGCTCGAGTAAACTGCTGATAAGTCGTACCGTTCAGATAGGCCTTCTCGAGCACGTAGAGCAGGGCTCGTTCCATGCGTTGGCGCAATACCAGCGACTCGAGCCGAAACACCTCCTGTCCCGATTCGTCGAAGAAGAGCAGCGCGGGGACCTGTGCGATACCCAGCCGCTCGGCCCAGGCCGCGGGGTTCGACCGCTCGCCGGCGGGGGTGACGACCGGGGTGTCCGAGTCTGACCAGTCGAACCGAGCCGTCTCGTAGCGGTCGAGAAGCTGGCGTACCGGTGGGTAGGAGAGCACCTCCGATTGAAGCTGTCGGCATTCCGTGCAGTCCTCCGCCTCGAACAGAACCAGTATTGGCCTCCGTGCCGGTACGCCGGTGTGGTCGAGCACCTGGGGTCCATTTCCGAGCAGAGCGCTGTCCTCTGGCTCGGCCGATCTCGGAGTTCCCTCGGTTTTCTGCCGTGCGGCGAAGGTGCGCAGGGTCTCGGTCCGGTAGTGGCCGCCGCCCAGATAGTCGAGGACCGTACGAAAGCGGGCCGGGGGGTAGTAGCCCCGGATGCGTAGCAGGGGCTCGCCGTCGGCACCATAAAACAGCAAGGTAGGCGACACGGAGGCACCCTCCCTGATGGCGAAGTCCTTTACCCTCAGGCGCTCACCGGCGAAATCGGTCATCTCGAGATCGCTGAACATGTCGAGGCCGATCGCGTCGAACCGCGCACGTAGATCGGCCTGGAGCTTCGGGTCGGCGAGCGTGTGCTCGACGAATGCCTTGCAATAGGCGCAGCCCTCGGAGCCGAAGTAAAGCATCAAGCCGGTCTTGCCGCTGTCCTGGGCATCCGCTAGGTCGTCCCCCAGGTCCAGGAAGCTCGGCTTGAACCAGTCTGGGTACTGCAGGGTCACGATCTCGCCGTCGTCGAACAGCATCGCGCCCGGATCACCGGTCGCCGATGCGAATCGGCCCGTATGAAGAAAAACAACAGCGAGCAAGAGCCAACCGATGCGGTAATGGGAATTCATGATTCGCTCCCTTGCCGGCAGCCCGGCGTTGTGTCGTGCCTCTTTCGATGTTTTGGCGCCGCGGCGGCGGTGTCCGCCCGTCAGCGCGACGAGCGGTTGAGCCAGGCCATTCCGAGCGACATACCGCCGACGATACCGGCGACCGCCAGCAGGGAGGTCGCCGAGAGCGTGGCTGCTCCGGTAAGTCCCTGACCGATGTTGCACCCGCCGGCAAGCTGCGCCCCGACACCCATCAGCGCGCCGCCGGTCAGGTAGGCGCCAACGCGCTCACCGGCCGGAGGGACCCAGCGAAACTCGCCGGAAGCAACCGCGGCCGCCAGGGCGCCGAACAGGACGCCCGGCACCAGCGCCATGGCGAACGCCGTCCCCGTCGCCTGTCCCATGGTGAGCCAAGTGAGGGTTCGCGCCAGCGGAGCGGCCATGGTGAGCGATGATGGCGGACGCGGTTCGAAATCGTCGGCTCCGATCACGCCGGTGACCCACCAGCCGGCGACTACCAGCAGACCGATGACCGCCCCCCCCACGACGGCACCCTTGTGGTCCCGCCAGCGGCCCAAGAACAGCACGCCCGCGAAACAGGCGACGCCTAGACCTAGCGGCAGCACCCACAAGGGCCAATGCAGCAGCGCCGAGAGCGATGCGTCACCGGCCGCGAGCGGCATCGCCCGCGCGGTTACCCAGACCAGAACGGGTTGCAGCACGCCGAACATGGCCGCCATCGCGGAGAGACCAAAGGTTATCAGCGCCAGCAGTGCGCCGAGGTTGCCCTCGGCGGTCCGGACCAGCGTGCGCGACGCGCAGCCCCCGGCCAGCATCGCGCCGAGGCCGAATAGCAGGCCGCCGCCGAGCGCGCCCAGCCAGTTGAGGGAGGGCCTTCGGTAGGCCGTGTCGGCGATGGCCACCAGATCGAGCCACTCCAGGGCGAAGGTCCCGAGCACGGCGACGCCGAGCGCGGCCAGATAGGCGTGCAGCTGCCGGTAATCGCGCATCAGCGCGAGGTTGCTGAAGGCCGACACCACGCAGAACCGGGACCGCTGGGCGACGACACCGAAGGCGATCCCGATGCCCAGGCCCCCACCCGCCAACCATGGGTTGATTTGATCCCACATGCCGATTGGGCCCTCTATTGCACGATGGTCTCGAGGGCGTCTGTCGTCCCCTCGATCGTCGCTCCAGCGGAAGAGCACGCGGTCGCCCGGCTTCGCGTCGCGGATCCGGAAGGACAGGTAGGGGTTGCGGGCCATACCCCAGCTCCACTGGGTGCTCAGAACGGCGTCGCCATTGTGCTCACAGACCAGATCTCGGATGAAGTGACGCGGCACCTTGACCCCCGTCCTGGGGTCGGTGCGGTTGCCGGTCTCCATCGGATGCCGCAGAAGCAGCTTGACCTCCGCCATGCCGTCCTTCGTCCGAGCCAGGATTTTGTGCTCGTTTTGCTTCGTGGCCATGTCGATATCTCCATCGATTACCCTGAATTGCCCAATGCCCCGATGCGCATCAGCCGCAGCCGCCGGCGGCCACCTGGACATGGCGCCGGGTGCTGTAATGCTTGCCGCCGCTTGTGACGACGGCGACCAGATCGCCCGATTTCGCCATTTTGACCCGGGTGGAAAGCTGACTGTCCAGCCGGGCGGTGAGATCGAATCGGCAAACCGCCGGAGTCGGATTCTCCACCGAGAACAGGGTGATCGTGAACGGCCCCGGAAGGTCGGTACGAACCACGACCGGCACACTGGAGCCGTCTTCGGCGATGGCCTTGGCCTCGAGCTGAACGCGCTTGCTCTCCTCGACGGAGTCGCCCGCGAGCAGGGCGGAAAGCGCATCGTCGAAGCTGGTTGCATAGAAGGCGTCCGCCGGCCAGTCGTCGGCCAGCACCGAAACCGGCCACAACAGCCCGGCCCTTGCCGCGATGGCGATCGGCCCCGTGGACATCGCCGCCTGAAGGAAGAATCTTCGATTCATGACGACTGCTCTGACCTGACTTTGGTGGTGATCTGCCGATGCCTCCAGCATTGTGGAGGCCGCGGCGGGACGCAACGGAGACGGGGCGACGGTTTTCCGATCTTTTCTCGACCAAACTACAATCAAGTCGTTACTGTCAAAAATTGGTGCTGGCACGCTGCATGTAAGCCTCTTCAGGGTGAGGAAGGGCGCGAATTGGGCGTTGAACCAGGCCCTTTGGCCGCGGATCGGGCGAGCGCATGGGAATGAGCTCCGAGCAAGAGTCGGTCGCAATTCCGGACCAACCCTTCAGGGTCGGGGACTGGCGGGTAGACGCCTTCGCCAACGAGATCTGCCGCGACGATGAGGTGGTCAAGCTCGAGCCCAAGGTGATGCAGGTGTTGTGTCTGCTGGCGTCGATGCCCGGCAGCGTGGTTACCCGCGAAGCGCTCGAGGCCGAGGTCTGGCCGCGGGTCGTGGTGACCGCCGACGCGGTCACCAGCAGCATCATCAAGTTACGAAAGGCCCTCGGGGACGAGGCCAGACACCCCAGGTACATCGAGACCGTCTCCAAGAGGGGATACCGGCTGATCGCGGAAGTGAACCCGGGTGCACCGCGGGCGCCGGGTCCCGAGGTCGCCTACAGGCGAAACCGTATTGCCGGTCTGCTGGCCCTCTTGGCGGTGCTCGTCACGGCGGGTCTCTGGTTCCTTTCGGCTACGGACGATCCGCCGCCCAAGCCGATTGCCGAGGTTGGCGACCTGGAGCGGAAGCCCGGTATCGCCGTGCTGCCGTTCGAGAACCTCGGCGCCACGCCGGAACAGGACTATTTTGCCGCGGGAATCACGGAGGACCTAACCACCGACCTGTCGAAGCTCTCCGGCCTGCGCGTTATCGCACGCGACTCCGCGCTGGCCTATAAGGGCAGCGGGGAAGACCCGACCGTCATCGCCCGGGAGCTCGGTGTCGACTATCTGCTCATGGGCAGCGTGCGGAGATCCGCGGACAGGATCCGGATCAACGTTCGCCTGACCGACGGCAGGAACGCGACCAATCTGTGGGGGGAACGCTACGATCGCCGGATCGACGACATCTTCGAGCTGCAGGACGAGATCGCGGGCCGGATCGTGTCGGCGCTGGAGGTTGAAATCGCGCCGGCGGACAGGGCGCGGAGGACCCGCAATCATCTGGCAAGCGTGCAGGCCTATGACGAGTTCCTTCGGGGACTCGACTACGATGGCAGGCGTTCCCTCGAAGACAGCCGACTGGCGGTACAGCACTACGGGCGGGCCATCTCGATCGACCCCGGCTTTGCCCGGGCTTACGCCGGCCTGGCTCTGGTGTACTCGCGCGAGGTTGTCGACGGCTGGGACCTGACGCCGGGCGACGCGCTGACCCAGGCGGCGGGGCTCACGGAAAAGGCGAGAAGACTCGATCCCTCCGTTCCCCAGATTTGGTTCGTCGCCGGGTATATCGAGCTGTTCCGGCGCGACTACGATGCCGCAATCCGGAGCGCCGAGCACGCGATCTCCATCAAGCCCAGTTATGCGGATGGCTATGCGCTGCTCGCCTGGATCCTGCATTTCGCCGGCCGACCCGCCGAGGGACTGGCAAGCATGGAGTCGGCCGTGCGTCTCAACCCCCGAATCCCATCGGTCTACAGGCTGGTGCGAGGGGCGCTCTACTATGCCAGCGAGCAAATCGACAGGGCGTTGGCGGATTTCGAGGCGGCGGTCGAGATCAACCCGAACTACCAGCTCTTGCGACTCTGGCTCGCCGCCGCCTACGCCTCGGCGGGCCGGATCGAGGAGGCGCGGTGGGAGAGAGACGAGATCCTGGCGCTTGACCCCGAGGTCTCAACGTCGCGCGTCGAGCAGGCCCTGCCGATCCGGGACCCACACTACCGCGAACGCCTCCTGAACGACCTACGGCGTGCTGGACTGCCCGATTAGCGCTCGACTAAGTCGGGAGGTGTCCGCTCCACGGGCCCATGCCCCTGACCGGCTCAGAGGCCCAGTCCTGCGAGCACGGACACCAGCCGTTCCCTTTGCGGCTCATCAGTCATCGGGTAGGTCGCCAGCCAACGCCGGGTGGTGTATTCCGGCTGGATAGCCCGGAGCTCCTCCGCCTCCCACTCCGCCGCGTCCTGGTCTCCCACGCGCGCGAGCGCGGCGGCGAGATAGACACGGGCCTCGAGGCTCGCGGGATTGCGCGCGATGGCCTCGCGCAGGTTGATCAGTGCTTGCTCCGTATCGTCCAGAAAGAAATAGGTGCGGCCTAGCAGGAGGAAGTAGAGGTAGCCGGCCTCGGGGCTGAGCCGCATGGCGCGCCTGAGCAGAGGAACGGCGCCGGCTGGGTCGCCGATGTAGGTGTGGATGCCCCCTTTCAGAGCCAGCGCATCGGCGAACGAGGGGGAAAGGCCGAGCGCCTTGTCGAGGTGCGCCAGGGCCTCTTCGTGGCGACGCTGTTGCGCCCGCACGTATCCGATCACCCAATGCACCTCAGGAAGGGACGGGTCTATCTGTATCGCGGTCTGCGCCATCTCCAGCGCCCGGCGGAGGGCAGCGTCGCCGTCTTCGGCCCACTGATTGCGGTAGTCGGCGGCGTAGGTCAGCGCCAGCCCCCCGTAGGCCCGGGCGAAGGTGGGGTCCAAGCGGACGGCCTGCCGGTACAGCGCCCGTGCCCGCTCGTTTTCCGGCTGCCCGCGGACCAGGAGCCCCTCCTGAGCGCGCAGGAAAAGGTCATAGGCATCCACCGAGCGGCTGAAGCGTTGGGCGAGCCGCCGCCGTTCGGCATCGGTGACCCGCACCGCCAGCGTCTCCGCGACCCGCTCTCCGATCTCGTCCTGGACGGCGAACAGGTCCGCGAACTGCCGGTCGTAGCGTTCGGCCCAGAGCTGCCGGCCAGTAGCGGCGTCCGTTAGTCGCACCTCTACCAGTATGTGCCCTGACGTGCGGCGGACCCCGCCCCAGACCTGGTACCGAGCGGCGACGGGCGGACCCGGCGGCCCAGGGCTTGATGTGCCATCGCCGCCGACCACGGCGAGACCGGAGAGGCTGGACAGGTCCGCGGTCAGGTCGGCGGCCAGGCCCCGCGCGAGGTAGGCCTGATCCGGGTCCTCGCCAATGACTTGGAACGGGAGCACGGCAACGGTCGGATGCGCCGCGATCGCGATTACCGGGGCGGGAGCGATGTTCAGCGAGTGGGTGATGGCTGAAACGACGTCATCTCGCAGCAGGTAAAGGGCCGCCGCGATCAGTGCCACTCCCGCGAGGGCCAACGGCAGCAAGCGGCGCTGTTGTTTTTTCCGCAAGGTCGGCGACGAGTGGCCGATCGGGGTCGCAGGGCTGACCGGCGCGATCAGCCGATAGCCGCGTTTGGGGACGGTTTGGATGTAGTTCGGCTCGCGCGGATCGTCGCCGAGTGCCTTGCGCAGCTTGATGATCGCCTGCGTCAACGCGTCGTCGCCCACCACGAGGCCCGGCCAGACCCCAGACAGCAGCTCGTCCCGGGACAGAACGTCCCCGGGGTATCGGGCGAGGAAAACCAGCAGCTCCATAGCCCGGGGTTCGAGGTGAGTGGCCTGCGAGCCGCGCTGAAGCTTGTTCAGCGCAGGATAGGCCTCCCAGTCGCCGATCCGAATCGGGGCCGCGTGCGCCGCGTCGCCCTCGGCTGGAACCGAATCCGGCCGTGTTTCTTGTGTCGGGTCCCGGTTCATTCGGAAGTGGTGGTCACGACAAAATAGGGCTCGTCGCCGATTGTTCGCTAAAGCTTAGCCGTTTTGTCGGGAAGATCCTTCCGGTTCCCCCTATCATTTCCGCCGAATCGGCTCGCTTCGCCGTCCCGCGACCGAGAAGAGCTCCGTCATGGCCGTGAACCTGAATCGAAGGCCGGGGGTTGCTCTGGCGGCCTGTTTAGTCCTTGTTCCTCGCCTATTTGTGGGCCGCGGCAGAGACGGGCATGCCGGCCGGCTGGACCTTCCAGCCGCTGGACGAGGCGCTCCGGCTTGCCAGGGAGGAGCAGCGGCGCCTGTTTCTGTGCTTCGGCCGGTAGGGTTGCCCGGCTTGCGCCATCCGCGAGGAGCGCTCGCCGGTCCTTTAGCCGACGTTCCTTCCGGAAGCTTAGCTTGGGAGATCCGCTATGAAGAATGCCCCTTGGTACGTGGACGCCTCGCAACCGACGCTGTTGGACTTACCCGTCCGGCGCCGGCAGTTCGCGACATGGGTCGCCGCCGGCCTGCTTGCTTGGTGGTTGCAGGCTAAGCGCCGCCACTGGTCTCCGGGATGGACGGATCGACGCGGCTCCGCCCCGCAAGCTAAGAGTGGCGGCGATCCAGATGACGCCCAGGCTCGCGGACGTCGAGGCGAACCTCGTCCAGGCCGAGCGACTGGTCGGGGAGGCCATCCGACGCGGCGCCGAGTGGATCCTGCTGCCGGAGATGTTCAGCTCGGCCGCGGCCTTCCACGAGGACATGGTCAGGGCCATCCGCCCGCTGGATGGGGCACCGGCGCGGCTGCTCAAGCGGATGGCGCGGGAGGGGAACGCCGTGGTGGGCGGCTCGTTTCTCGCGAGCGAGGGTGATCGCGTACGCAACAGCTTTCTGCTGGCGTTCCCGGATGGGACGACCCACCGCCACGACAAGGACTTCCCTACCTACTGGGAGGCCTGCTTCTATGAGGGAGGCGTAGACGACGGTGTTCTCGAAACACCCATCGGGCCGGTCGGAGTCGCGCTGTGCTGGGAGATGGTGCGTTCTGGCACCGCGAAGCGCCTGTCGGGCAGGGTTGGGATGCTGCTTGCCGGATCCACCTGGTGGACCCTGCCGGACGAGGCGCCCGCCGACCACCCGCTGCGGGCGGTAAACCTGGGGATGCTCCAGGAGTCCCCGCGGCGTCTGGCGAGAATGCTCGGCGTGCCGGTCGTGCACGCCTCCCATGCCGGACCCTTCGAGGGTTTCGACAGCCCGGAGCTGCCCGACGTCCCCTACCGCTCCGTCTATCTCGGCGAGACCCTGATTACCGATGCGGCGGGACACGCGCTCGCGCGGATGGGCCTTGCCGATGGCGCGGGGGTGATCACCGCCGACATCGACCTTGCCGCCGAGCCGGCGCCCTCGGAGACCATACCCGACCGTTTCTGGCTGCCGGAGCAGATGCCGCCGGAATGGACAGAGGCGTGGGAGCGCTGGTTCCCCCGCGGTGAGGACTACTACCGGACGGTGACCCTGCCGTTCCTGGAATCGGGGGAGATCGGAGAGTACGTCCCGCCCTATATGAGATCCTGACCGCGGGCCGATGCCTTGTCCCCGAGTCCGCCGGTGAATCTGCGGAAAAAGGTTGGTTTCCCGTCGGGAGATGGGACGGTCCCGATGCTTTACTTCTCCTCGTGAAGCCCCGCGTCAGGGGACTCCACAAGACGAGTCGATTTCACGAGGAGACCAGCATGAAGACTGCACACGTGACTTTTTCTCTCGGTGTTATTTCGGCCCTGCCGCTCCTGGCCGCCGCCGGTGACGTGCCCGAATCGGCCGTCATGTTTGCGCCCGACCAACTCGAGTGGGTCGATAATCCGCGCGTCCCGGGCCTCGGTCTTGCGAAGATCGTCGGCGACGGGAAACAGACCGGGCCTTACGTCTATCGCGTGAGGTTTCCGCAGGGACGCGTGGTGCAGGCCCACAGCCACCCGGACGACCGCGCCTACACGGTGATCTCGGGCACCTGGTACGTCGGCTGGGGCGATGTCTACGATCCCGAGAAGCTCAAGCCTCTGCCGGCCGGGAGCTTCTACACGGAGCCGGCGAGGCTGCCGCACTTCGTATCCACGCCGGACGGCGAAACCATCGTGCAGGTGACGGGCACCGGTCCCACCACGGCTGATTTTGTAGATCCGGCACACGCGCCGAAGAAGTGAGGGCGTGGCACCGGCGCAAGGCGCCAAGAACTAGGCGCCGGCCGAAAACCCGTAGGGCGGCGGCCGAAATCGAAGCGGGGGGCCCCCCTCGTCGAGGCAGGCGTCGCCGGCCTCGGCGGCATCGATCTCGACCACGGCCAGCAGCTCATAGTGTCCGTCGCCCGTGGCGCGGGCGTCGACCACGCGGCCGCTGGTCTGTTCTGACGTGCTGGCAGCCGAGTGGATCTGGTCGCCGGGGGCAGGGGGCTCATCGGCGTCCACCTCGGCGATGTACATCCGCCGCTTGAGCTTGCCCAGGTACTGCATGCGGGCGACGATCTCCTGTCCCGTGTAACAGCCCTTGGTAAAGCTGACGCCATCGATCAGCTGCAGGTTCGCCATCTGCGGGACGAAGGCGTCGATGGTGGCCTCGTAGACGGCCGGAATTCCGGCGCGAATGTCGTGCAGGGCCCAGGCGTCGGGGGTCCCGGGTTCCGCCTTCTCGGCGAGCGCCTCCCAAAGCACGCTGATGGCCTCGAAGCCGCCGATGAGCTCGAACCGCGGGGTCGGGCCCGGCAGATGCACCACGTTGACCTCGTCGGTCGTAACCAGCCCGTTCTCGCGCCGGGGTACCCTGAGCCCGCGTCGGGTAAGGAGCTCCGGCGCGGACTCGCCGGCCAGGCCGATGCGGACCCGGTCCTCGCTCGCATCCGACAGACTCACGTTCGAACGCAGCACGAAGAGCCGCAGCCGATCGAGGATGCGAGGCAACAGCTCGCGGGGCAGCTGCAGCAGTATGTCGTCACCGACGCGCATGACGCGAAAGATCGCGAGCAGCCGGCCCTTAGGGCTGCAGTGGCCGCTCAACTGGGTGTGGGTCTCGGAGAGCTCGCGGATGTCGTTGGTGAGCTGTCCCTGAAGGAAGGTCACCGCGTCGCCGCCATGGACCCGGATCAGGCCCAGATGCGAGAGATCGAAGAGGGCGCAGTCGAAGGTTGACGCGCCAGCGGGAGTGGCCGTGGCGGAACGCGCGGCGAGAAATTGTCTCCATTGTGAGCTCATGCGTGCGGCCTCTGGGGTGCGGCACCGTGGATCGGCGCCGGCAAGCATCGATAAGTGGGTATCATACGCAATGGATTCACCGGGTCGCGGGCCGAGTTGATTTCCTCCGTATGGCCGTGGTCCCGGACAGCCTGTCCCATAGCGTCGGCTTCCGAACCGCGGCTCCATTGCGGCGGGCCGGTCGAAAGGACCGATCTTTCTGCACGAGGAACGGAAGTCGTCGGCGGCGACGGGTCCGGATACTCCGCAAGCAGTTCATCGTAGGAGATTGAAGCGCCTTGGCGACACATCAAGCGAGTCCGCCACTGGATAGTCTCGTGCTCTACAAGGTCCGACCCGCCCGCGTGGTCGCTTTGGGCGAAAAGATCGAGATCGAGCTCGAGCGCGGGCAGACCAAGCGGGTGCGGGCCAAGGATATCGAGCTGCTCCACCCCGGGCCCCTGCGCAGCCTGAGCGAGCTGGTTCCCCAGGAGGGCGAGCTGGACGAGGCCTGGGAGCTGCTGGAGGGCGGGGAGACCACGCTGCGCGACCTGACCGAGCTCGCGTTCGACGCCTTCACGCCGGCGACCGCCTGGGCGGCCTGGCAGCGGGTGACCCAGGGACTGTGCTTCGACGGAACGCCCGAGTCGATCCGCGCACGACCCCGCGACGAGGTTGAGCGGAATCGGGCGGAGCAGGAGGCGAGGGCGGCGGCGGAGCTCGACTGGCGGGCCTTCCTGGATCGAATCGCGGAGGCCCGTCCGGGACCAGAGGACGCCGAGCGTCTCGGAGAGGTCGAGCGGCTGGCGCTGGGGCGGATAGAGCACAGCCGCACGCTCGAGGCGCTCGGGCACCCGTCGACGCCCGAGAACGCCCACCGCGCGCTGGTGAAAATGGGTTACTGGGGGCCTCGGCACAACCCTTATCCGGCGCGCTGCGGCATTGCGGGCGTCGACCCGGAGATGCCGGTTCCAGACCTCGTCGACGAGGACCGGCTCGATCTGACGCACCTTCCGGCCTACGCGATCGACGACGAGGGGAACCGCGATCCGGACGATGCGCTGAGTCTGGACGGGGATCGGATCTGGGTCCATGTCGCGGACGTGGCCGCCCTGGTCGACCCGGACAGCCCGCTGGACAGGGAGGCGCGGTCCCGCGGCTCGAACCTCTATGTGCCGGAAGGCGTGGTGAACATGCTGCCGGTCGCCGTCACCGAGCGCCTGGGCCTCGGGCTTCAGTCGATGTCGCCGGCCCTTTCGTTTTCGATGCATTGCGACGCGGACGGGACGATTCGGGATATCGAGGTTCACCGTACCTGGATCCGTGCATCGCGTCTAAGCTATGAGACCGTGGAGCCGCGTCTGGACGAACCGCCTTTCGCGGCGCTGCGCGCAGTTACCGATCGCTTCCGCGACCGGCGAGCGGCGAACGGCGCGACCAGTCTCGATCTTCCCGAGGTCAGCGTCCGTCTGGTAGACGGGCGAGTGGTCGTGCGCCCGCTGCCGCGCCTCGCAAGCCGCTCGCTCGTGACCGACGCCATGTTGATGGCGGGGGAGGCCGCGGCGCGTTTTTGCCTTGAGCGGGAGATCCCGGTACCGTTTGCGACCCAGGTGCCGCCCGAGGGGTCGGCGGGCGCGACGGACCTGGCGGCCATGTACGCCCGGCGCCGATCGTTCAAGCCGACCCGATTGATAGGGGAGCCGGGGACCCATGCGGGGCTAGGGCTGGACCTCTACACGCGGACCACCAGTCCCCTGCGACGCTATTCGGACCTGCTCGTCCACCAGCAGATTCGCGCCTGGATCTCGGGTCGCGATCCGATTGAGGCGGGAGCGGTCGTCGAGCGTATTGCCGAGGCGGAAACGGCGGCCGCCGCGATTCGCCGGGGAGAGCGGCTGTCCAATCAGCACTGGAAGCTGATCTACCTTAGGGAAAACTCGAGCTGGAAGGGCGAGGCGGTCGTGGTGGCCAACGAGGAACGTAAGAGCACGGTCCTGTTGCCGGAGCTCGCGATGGAGGCCCGGGTCCGAACGCGGGGCCAACCGTCGCTCAACGATCGGCTTCGCGTTTCGGTCCAGGACGTGGATGTCCCCGACCTCGCCGTAACCTTCCGAATTCTATGACGCAAACCTGAAGGGGCCTGGGCTGCGCTTACCTGCAGTCTGGAACCCGGCGCGTGACTCAGGCTCCGGCGCGGCGCGCTTCCCAACTTCGGGGACCAAATCCGACTAATATCGATTACATTGATCCAGGTCAGTTAATTCGGCGGTTCTCGCCGCTTATCCTCCGCTCGGCTCAACGCGACCGGTAACCAAGCCAAACAAGGGGATGGGGCGCGGCGCTCCAAACCTTGAAAGGCAGGGTTGCCTGGACTCAAAAAAAACGCTTGCGGGGACCCCCCAGTCCCGCGCAAGCGATACAGCAAGCCCGAAGGGATCGGGCCGCTTAGGCGCCCCAGCGCCGTACCTTTCCGGTATCCACGTGGACGAAGTCGGAACGCCGGTAGTAGCCGACGCCACCGCGGCTTAAAGCGACCGCGGCGTCACGGATTTCACGGGTTGGAAGGTCGGGGAAGCGAATATCGATCGCCTTTCCGGTCATATGGAGGCTGTTTTTCGCCACGCCTCGTGACGTGCGTCTCAGCATGGAGTTGGTATAGGGAGACCGGTAGGCACTGAGTATCTCGTAGCGGGCGTCGAGATCACCAAGGTTCCGTTGTACATCGTAGAGCAGGTCCATTAGACGGGGATCGATGGCGACCGACTCACCGGTTCGGAAGTCACGCAGAAAATGGTTGATCTTCTGCAGGGCGGAGCGCTGGTAGCGATCGCCAATCCGATAGGTAACGGATAGCCGTTCGTCCGTATGCATGTGATGAAAGGAAAGCACCCGCGGACGTTCGGAAGTCCTTTTGGCGAAAGCAGGCGCGGCAACGGCAGACAAAGCAAGACCCAAGAAGTAACGTCGATTCATGTTCCCCCCGGACATTGGACGTTAGGACTGGTAGCTCGGATTATAGGCAGTGGAGACGGGAATGCAATAAAAAATTTATTAAAGTTGTACCTTATGAAAAATTTATGTAAAATATTCAATGAATAATATAAGATATTGAAAAATAGTGCATAACTATGATCGCATAAGAAATACCTTTATCGCACTTTAAGTTCATTTTTTGGGGCTCCCGTTCACGTTTTCCATGCGAGGTGCTATTCTTTGGCGCATGGTCCGCGGCGTCGCTGTCATTAACCGGGAGCTGGTGTACGACGGCTTCCTGAAGCTTGCGCGATACTGGCTGCGCATACCCTCCGCGAGCGACGATCTTTCAGCGGTTATCTGCCGCGAGCGGGTGGAGGGCTTGTATTCGGCGGCGGTGTTGCCTTTCGACGTTGCCTGCAACCGGGTCGTACTGGTCGAGCAGTTGCGGGTGGGCGCTGTCGATGATGGGAAGTATCTCTATCAGCAGGAGCCGCCGGGGGGTGTGATCGAGTCCGGATATTCGGCCGAGGAAACGGCGCGTAGAGAGGCCTTTGAAGAGGCCGGGTGCCGGATTGGCCGTATGGTCCCTATCGGATGCTGCCGCACGAGCATCGGGTTCAGTGATGAACGCGTCGAGCTGTTCTGCGGCGAGGTCGATTCGTCCGGGCTGCCGGAGCTTGCCGGGGTTCGGGATGAGGGCGAGATCACACGCGTGGTAATTCGCGATCTCGATAACGTGATCTGCGAACTCGGGCAAGGGCCGCTGACGGCGGCGACCGCTATGATCGCCCTGCAGTGGCTGGCGCTTAATCGCAAGCGCCTGTGTGAGGCCTGGGACTAGGACTCTGGGCAGCGCGGCCGGGTGGGGTCGCCGTAGACGGGAGTTCAAGAAGGGGACCGGTTCGTAAGGTGTTACGGTCTCCCGTTGTAAGGGGGGTAGCGATGCACGAACGAAAGCTTGCGCTGTTGCTCGCCGTCGCGTTCATCGGTAGCGGCGCGGTACGGGCCGATGTGTTCAAGTACGTCGACGAGTCCGGAAAGATCTACTTCACCGACGCGCCGCTCAAGGGGAGCAAATACAAGCTGGAGTGGAAGCGCGAGTCCAAGAAGCTGGTCGACGAGAATCGCAAGCGCTATGCGAGCACCACGAAGCCCAAGTTGCCGAGCCCCAGCAGGGCCCGTAGTGAGGCACCGAGCAAGTCGCTCGAGATGCGGCGGACCCGGTACGAGGGGCTGATCGCCGCCAATGCGCGGCGCTACGGCCTGCCACCTGACCTGCTTCACGCGGTCATCCGGACCGAATCGGCGTATGACCACACGGCGGTCTCTCGGGCGGGGGCACAAGGACTGATGCAGCTGATGCCGGGCACCGCGGCCCGCTACGGGGTACGCGACAGCTTTGACCCCATTCAAAACGTCAAGGGAGGCGCGGCCTATTTGCGCGATCTCCTCGACATGTTCGATCAGGATCTCCGACTCGCCCTCGCGGGCTATAACGCGGGCGAGAATGCCGTAATAAAATACGGCTACCAGATCCCGCCGTACTCTGAGACCCAGGGTTACGTGCGTAAGGTGCTGGGGCACCTGCGGGCGGAGCGGTCGACCGGGGTTGTCATGTCGGTACGTTGAAGGACGGGCCCCGGCTTTTCCTGCACCGGTCCGTCGGAGGCGCTGATGCGATGCCACGCGGGCATTTGATCAGCGCTTTTCCTTTCTGAGGCTTTTCTGCGATCGAGGCGTTGCCGGTGTCTTGCATGGGACGCCGTCGGCGATTCGGTCGCGCCGCCTGTTTCGAGTCCGTTCCGGGTCTGGTTCGAGGATTGGCTTAAACCTGAGGCTATCGGCGCGGGGCCGGTTAGAGCAGGGTCCCAAGGCCACAATCGCCTGTTGGCCCGAGGAACTAATCCATATGGGTCAGGTGATTATCTGATGATTCTGAGAACTTTTCTGATAAGTGCGCTGTTGATTCCGGGCGTGGGCGGTGCCGAGCCTCTGCGGGTGTTCGTCAGTGTGCTTCCGCAGAAGACCTTCGTCGAAAAGGTCGGCGGGGATCAAGTGGAGGTGAGGGCGCTGGTTAGACCGGGCCACAGCCCGGCAACCTACGACCCGACACCCGAGCAGATTAGCGCGCTGGCGTCAGCCCGACTCTACGTCCGTACCGGCGTTCCATTCGAGAATGCCTGGATGGAACGGATACTATCGGCGAATCCGGCCCTTCAGGTTCTGGATGCGCGCGAAGGCATCGACATGCGCACCTTTGCGCAAGGCGAGCACAGCCACGGGGACTCGAAATCCGGTGAACTGGAACTGGATCCGCATATCTGGACCAGTCCCCCGCTCGTGGCGCGCATGGCACGGAACATTCGCGATGCGCTGACCGAGCTCGATCCGGAACATGGCGAGGAATACTCGAGAAACCTCGATGCCTTCTCCCGCGAGCTTGCCGCGCTCGACAGAGAGATCCGGACCCTGCTCGCGAACGCCAAAAGCCGATGGTTCATGGTCTACCATCCGGCGTGGGGGTACTTCGCCGAGACCTATGGGTTGACGCAGGTGCCCATCGAGAACGAGGGCAAGGAGCCCGGGGCACGAAGGATCGCGGTCTTGATCGATCAGGCCAGGCGCGAAGGGATACGGGTCATCTTCGTTCAGCCCCAGTTCAATCGGAGATCGGCGGAGCAGATCGCGCACGCCATCGGCGGTCGGGTCGTCGCGATTGATCCACTCTCGCCCGATTACGTCGACAACCTTCGGGAGGTCGCGCGGCGGATCGCCGAAGCGGGGGACGGGTGAGGCACGGGCTTCAGTGGCCTGAAGCACGCGGTGGATTGCCTTTGGCGCGACGCATACTCACCGTCTGACGGCCAGAGACTGGGGCCTGGTCCTCAACGAGTAGCCCCTGGAACCATCTGCTGGATAACCCCCATCGGGTTCATACGCTCGAGCTGTTCGCCGCCGCGGCTGACAATGCCCGACATCCGGTCGATGCTCAGGCGCATCTGCTGCATGTCGCGGGCCATTTCCGGCAGCGTCGTCACCTGGGCCCCGATGCCCGCGACGTCGTGCGCGAGCGACGACATGTCGGTGCGCATTTGGTGCATGTCCGCGGCCATCGAAGCGATCTCGCCGGAGATGAGGCCCATGTTGCCGGACATGTCGCGCATCAGTTTAACCATGTACAGAAAGCCGCCCAGCCCGGCGAGCAGGGCGACGATCAACAGTGCGCGGATGGCGAGGGAGGGTGTGGATCGGGTCACGGTCGGGTTCTCGATAGCGATGTCTTCTGAATCATCTCGCCCCTAGCATGCCACAGCACGGGCCCTCCAGGTCTCAGAAATCCGGGGAATCGCCCGCATAGCGGCGCCGATGATCCAAGCGGTAGGGGCGGGTTTCCGGTGCACGCTTGGCCGAGCAACCCTTCGGCGGGACCGGTCCGGATGGGCCAAGGGAGCGGCCGGATGACGCGTCGATCGCATTGCGTCCTTTTCCGCTGGACCCTATATTGCGGCCATGCACAAGTTGCGTGGCGCACCCGGTCTGCTGGTGCTGGCTGGTCTGATGATTTTTCAGATGCAGGCGGCGGCCGGCATGTGGCTGCCGTGCAAGCACGCCGGGGCCGGAGCACGCGACGTGCCGTGTCATCTGGGCGTGGCGGCCGATGAAGGCGGTGGTGCGCTGGGTTCCCAGTTGCCGTCCGACTGCGCCAAGTGCCGTTTGACGGCGGCCATTGGTGCGCTGCAGATTGCGCCGCCGCCGACCGTTGGTCGGACCGCTCCGGTACGCCCCCTGCTCTGCTCCCATCCCCCCGCGCACTACTACCGGTTCTTTCCCGATCGGGCTAATCGCCCACCGATCTCCCACCTCACCTGAACAACGCGTGACGGCCCCGGGCGCCTTACGCCCCGGACCGCATCCCCGGGTTCGAAACGGCGCCTGATTTATCGGCGACGAGGGTGACGACCATGGTTTTTCGCTCCGAACTGTCCTTCCGCCAGCCGCGGGACGGGCGCCGATGGCGGTGTCCGCTCCTGTTGATTGCGCTACCTCTGATCCTGGCCGCGTGCGACGCCGACGCGCCTAGCCCCGGCGAGAGCCTGGCCACGGCGGTGGACGACACCCCGCTCGAGCACGCGGCAAAGCACATGGACGTTAGATACGTGTGCCCGATGCACCCACAAATCGTTCGGGACAAGCCCGGAAGCTGTCCGATTTGCGGGATGACCCTGGTCGAGAAGAAGGCCAAGGCTGAGATCGGACAACACCCCGAGGTGACCTTGAGCAGCGCGGTGGTGCAGAGCATGGGCGTGCGCACCGCCCGCGTCGAGCGCGGCACCCTGTGGCGGCACGTTCGAACCGTGGGGCGCGTGGAATACGACGAGACCCATCTCGCCCACGTGCACTCGCGCGCCGAAGGATGGATCGAGAAGCTCGAGCTGCGCGCGGAGGGCGAGCCGGTGCAAAAGGGTCAGGTGTTGGCGCAACTCTACGCCCCGGACATCCTTTCGGCCCAGGTGGATTTCCTCATCGCCATGGACCAGCAGGGCCAGGGGGCACGTCGCGTCACTCCGGACAAGGCGCGCAACCTGCTGCGTCTGCTCGATGTGCCGGAAGACGTGATCCTCGACATCGCCCGCACCCGCGAGACGCGCAACACGGTGCCCGTGCTGGCGCCGGAGGATGGAATCGTGACCCGGATGACTGCCCGCGACGGCATGTATGTCACCCCGGGGAGCGAGATGTTTACCATCGCCGACCTGACCAAGGTCTGGGTCATGGTAGACGTGTTCGAGCACCAGCTGGCGTGGATCGCGCCCGGCATGGAGGCGGAGATCAGCGTGCCGGCGCATCCCGAGCGCACCTGGACCGGCAAGGTCGATTATCTCTACCCGGACCTCGACCCAAAGACCCGAACCCTGCGGGTACGCCTGGTGTTCGACAATCCCGAGCTGCTGCTGAAGCCCAACATGTTCGCCGAGGTGGTGATCTACGGCGGCCCGAAGAAGGACGTGATCAAGATCCCGCGCGAGGCGCTAATCGAGACCGGCGAGCGCGCGACGGTCGTCCGGGCACTCGGCGAGGGGCGGTTCCAGCCGGTGGACGTGGTCACGGGCATGGATGCGGGGGGTGAGGTGGAAGTCCTCTCCGGGCTGGAGCCGGGCGAGGAAATCGTGGTATCGGGGCAGTTCCTGATCGACTCCGAGTCGAGTCTCCAGGCGAGCTTCGTGCGCATGTCCGAAACCGGAGCCCCCGAGGAGCCCGCCGCCGCCGATGCCGATGCGCATCGCGGTCACTGACCGGAGCGCGCCGATGAGTCATCAGGATCTTCCTTCGACGGGATCGACGGGAGGGCGAGGGCGATGAAAAACGTCATCCTCTGGTCGATCCGCAACCGGTTTCTCGTCCTGCTGGCCACCCTGCTCCTCGGGGCCTGGGGGTTGGTATCGATCAAGCAGACGCCCCTGGATGCGATACCCGATCTCTCGGACGTCCAGGTCATCATTCGCACCAGCTTTCCCGGCCAGTCGCCGCGCGTGGTGGAGGACCAGGTCACCTATCCCATCACCACCACCATGTTGGCCGTGCCGGGCGCACAGACGGTGCGCGGATACTCCTTTTTCGGCGATTCCTATGTCTATGTGATCTTCAAGGACGGGACCGACCTCTATTGGGCCCGCTCGCGGGTGCTGGAGTATCTCAACCAGGCGGTTGCGCGCCTGCCGGCCGGTGTCTCCCCGCGCCTGGGGCCGGACGCGACGGGGGTCGGTTGGGTCTTTAGCTACGCGCTCACCGACCCCACCGGCCAACACGATCTGGCGCAGCTGCGCAGCCTCCAGGACTGGTTCCTCAAATTCGAGCTGCAGACCGTCCCCGGGGTCGCGGAGGTGGCGACGGTGGGCGGCATGGTGCGCCAGTACCAGGTGGTGGCCGACCCGGAAAAGCTCAGGGCCTACGGGATCCCCCTGGCCCGCCTGAGCGCGGCGATACGCAATGCCAACGAGGAGGTTGGCGGCTCCGTAATCGAGCTCGCAGAGGCGGAATACATGGTCCGCAGCCGCGGCTATATCTCAAGCCTGGAGGACATCGAGAACATCCCGGTGGACGTGACGGAGACCGGCACCCCGGTTCTGTTGCGGGACTTGGCGCGGGTGCAGATCGGCCCGGAGATGCGCCGCGTGGTGGCCGACCTGGACGGCGAGGGCGAGGTCACGGGGGGCATCGTGGTGATGCGTTACGGCGAGAATGCGCTGACGACCATCGCCGGGGTGAAGAAAAAGCTCGACGAGCTGCGTCAGGGTCTGCCGCCGGGGGTGGAGATCGTCACGACCTACGATCGATCGGGGCTGATCCTAAACGCGGTGGACAACCTCAAGGAGAAGCTGATCGAGGAGTTGGTCGTCGTCGCGTTGGTGTGCCTGCTTTTTCTGTTCCATCTGCGCTCCGCATTCGTCGCCATCGTCAGCCTGCCGCTGGGCATCCTGGCGGCCTTCGTGATCATGCGTTACCAGGGGATCAACGCCAACATCATGTCCCTGGGCGGCATCGCCATTGCCATCGGCGCAATGGTGGACGCAGCGATCGTTATGATCGAAAACGCCCACAAGCACCTGGAGCGCTACCGCCGGATACACGGTCACGCACCGGTCGGCCAAGCGCACTGGCAGGTGGTCACCGACGCGGCTGTTGAGGTCGGCCCCGCGCTGTTCTTTTCGCTCCTCATCATCACCCTGAGCTTTCTGCCGGTGTTTACGCTCGAGGCCCAGGAGGGGCGGCTGTTCGCGCCACTGGCCTATACCAAGACCTATGCGATGGCCGCCGCGGCGGGTCTCGCGGTAACCCTGGTGCCGGTGTTGATGGGCTACTTCATTCGCGGGCGCATTCCCAGCGAGTCCGCCAACCCTCTGAACCGCTTTCTCATCTGGACCTATCGGCCACTGCTGCGCGGAGTTTTGGCGGCCCCGCGCACGACTATTGCCGCTTCGATCCTGGTGGTGCTGAGCCTGGTCATTCCGCTCTACGGCATCGCCGGGTTTCTGGAGCCATTGAAATGGCCTTTGCAAGCGGTCTCTCTGGTGGCGGAGCAGGGACCGCAAATGCGCGCGCTCCAGCGGATCGAGGACTGGCAAGCGGATATGACGCGGAGCTGGCAATCCCTCACGACAGGCGTGCCCGCGCTTGAAGCACTCGGGGCCGGTCTCGGCTCGGAATTCATGCCCGAGCTCTACGAGGGCGACTTGATGTACATGCCAACCACGCTTCCGGGGCTGTCGATCGGTAAGGCGCAGGAGCTCTTGCAACAGACCGATCGGCTGATCGCGGGCGTTCCGGAGGTGAAGCGCGTATTTGGCAAGATCGGCCGCGCGGACACCGCAACCGATCCGGCACCCTTGACCATGATCGAGACGGTGATCCAGCTCAAGCCGGAGAGCGAGTGGCGTGAAGGCATGACCATCGACCGGCTGATCGAGGAGCTGGATCAAACGGTGGATTTCCCCGGCGTTACCAACGCTTGGGTCATGCCCATCAAGACGCGAATCGACATGCTCGCCACCGGTATCAAGACCCCGGTCGGCGTGAAGGTCGCGGGTCCGGATCTGAAGGAGATCGAGCGCATCGGTCAGGAAATCGAGCGCGCCGTCTTGACCGTGCCCGGCACCGCCTCGGCCTACTCGGAGCGGGTCGCCGGGGGGCGTTACGTGGAGATTCGACCGGACCGGCTGCAGGCCGCGCGTGTCGGCCTGAACATCAGCGACATCAACCAGATCGTCGCCGCGGCGGTGGGCGGGATCAACATCACCCAGACGGTCGAGGGGTTGGAGCGCTATCCGGTGAATCTGCGCTTCCCCCGCGAGCAACGCAGCGACGTCCAGAAGCTCCGCGAGCTGCCGCTGGTCACTCCGACCGGCGCGCAGGTCCCGCTCGGTCAGATCGCGGAGATCGAGATCATGGACGGACCACCGATGCTCAAGAGCGAGAATGCGCGTCTCAATGGCTGGACCTTCATCGACATCCGTGGCCGGGACGTGGGCGGCTACGTGGCGGAGGCCCAGGCGCGGGTGCGCGACGCGGTGCAGCTTCCGCCCGGCTATTCGATCACCTGGTCGGGCCAATACGAGTACATGCTCCGTGCCAAGGAAAAGCTGATCCAGGTGGTGCCCTTCACCCTGATCATCATCTTCGTGCTGCTGTATCTCACCTTCCGCCGCTCCGGCGAGGCCTTGCTGGTCATGCTCTCGTTGCCGTTTGCGCTGGTGGGAGGATTCTGGCTGATCGACCTGCTGGGCTATAACCTCTCGGTGGCGGTTGCGGTGGGTTTCATCGCCCTGGCCGGAGTGGCGGCGGAGTTCGGCGTGGTAATGCTGGTGTATCTCGACAATGCACTGCGCGAATACCGGGAGGCGGGCAAGCTGAACGACGTCTCCGATCTCAAGGCCGCGATCATGGAGGGCGCGGTGATGCGCGTCCGCCCCAAGGCCATGACCGTCGCGACCATCATGGCGGGCCTGTTGCCGATCATGCTCAGCCAGGGTACCGGCTCGGAGGTCATGCGTCGTATTGCGGCGCCGATGGTCGGGGGCATGATCACCGCGCCGCTGTTGAGTCTATTCGTGATCCCGGCGATCTATCTCGTGTGGCGCCGCCGCGAATTCGCGGTCTCCGATCCGGTCCCCGAATCGACGCTCCCCCAGGCTCCAAATCCTGAAGCCCGGGTCACCTAGCGGCGTAGTATGGCCGCCGGTCTGGTTACCGATGACAGACGCGTCAGATCGGGCGGCAGCGGCCGGGCTCTCCCGGCTTGCCGCCCGACTAGGACGCGTCAGCGTCGGGAGGCCGGCGCCCTGCGACGCCAGAGGTCGGTGCCCTTCCATCTACTGACGAAGATATCGGTCCAACCCGCCGATTCGAGCGATATCTCGCCGGGCGTTCCGGCCCCAAAAGTCGCCGTGCCGTCGAACGACCCGGACATCAGTACGTCGCCGGCGGCGTCGACCGCGATCGAAGGCAGGAATTTGTCGCCGGTGCCTCCGGTCCCCCACGCATCCAGCGGAACCCCGGACGGTGAGTATCGGACGACAAAGGCGTCGGAGCGGCCCTGTGTCCTCAACGTGCGCCATACCCCCCGAACCCGAATCGTCAGCTGGCCGGAGAACTGGCCGACGACGAAGCTCAATCCCCTTTCGTCGACGGCGATGTCGTTGGCATAGAGGTTTCCATTTACCCTTTTGGTCCAGAGAAGCGAGCCATCGGGGGCGTACTTGGCGACGAACAGGCTACCGGCTCCGCCGAACGCGGTGACCTCGGTGGGTTCACCCTCGCCGAAGACCACCTTGCGCTCCATGTGGCCGGTCACCAGGCTGTTCCCGCCCTTGTCCAGTGCACCGGCGGCCGGCGAGACGAGTCCAGGGTTCCAGTAAGACTTGTCCAGCGGTGCGCCAGCTCGCTTAACCCATGCGAGAAGCCCGTTCGGGGTGTATTTTGCGACGAACATGGCCGTGCCGCGGGCCGCATCCAGGGTGGTCTCGTTGGCCTCCCCCTCGCCGAACGTCGCCAAGCCCTGAAAACTTCCGAACACCACGCTGCTGCCGTCCGCACCGACACTGACGTCCGCGTCGAAGTTGTCGGTCATCGCCCCGATGCGCCGCGCCCAGATGAGCGTGCCAAACGGGTCGTACTTGGCAAGAAAGGCGTCGAAGGCGAAGTCGCCATCCGACGTGAGGACCGTCTCCGCCGTCTCGCCGGCTCCGAATAACGCGACGCCCTGAAACGATCCCGTGACGTATAGGTTTCCGTCGCCATCGACAGCGACGGCCGCGCCGGTGTCGTCACCGGTTCCGCCGGCGCCCCGGACCCAGAGCAGGGCACCTTCCGGGTCGAGCTTTGCGACGAAGGCGTCGGTATAGCCACCCGCCGCCTCGAGCGAGGTCCCGCCCTGTTCCCCGGCGCCGAACTTCGCCGTGCCGGAAAACGCGCCAGTGACAACCGCGTTGCCGTCGGCGTCGACGGCGATGTCGGTTCCCCTGTCCAGGCCCGTTCCGGGTCCGCCCGCCTGGGTGACCCACTGCAGGGTTCCAAGGGAATCGTATTTTGCGATGAAGGCGTCCTCCTGACCCGCCGACACCAGCCCGGTCTCATTGGGCCCGTCGCGTCCGAATACCGCAATCTCCTGAAAATAGCCGGCGACCAGGCTACTGCCGTCGGAATCAACGGCTATTGCAGAGGGTTGATCGAACCCGGTGCCTCCAGAGGCCTCGGCCCACAGGAGGTCGGGTCCCGCCGGACTCGCCGCCAAAGTGGCCGCCGGGGCACCGCCCAGTACCAGCGATACAGTCAAAACAATCGGGTGTCTCCAGGCAGGACCTACCGTTGGGGTCAAAGCTGATTTCCTCCTGCTCGAAATAGTTGCGTAAAACGGGATCATGACGACGCGGCGGATTCGCTCTTAGGGCTGAATGAAGACCAAGTGTCGGAGCGCGAGCTTGAACGTCGAGGTAAATCGCCGGAACCACGGCGACTAAAGGGTGTTGGAAACGCAGGCCGACGATCGGTGGAAGACGCGCCGACGCCCGCCGCAATGGAAACAGGCAGCCGCAGAAACCTTCGAGACGCGGTTCTCATTTTCGACGGCGGGAGTTCGTCCGGGTCAACGGAGCGCGGTGACCGACCCCGGGAGTCTTCAGTCTGGCCCTTCCGTCCTCCCCGGGTGCGCGCCGGGAGCGACCGCTCATCGACCCGACGAACCGTCAAGACCCCCGGCGCTTGAGCGGGAATCGCGTTGCGGGCCATTGTGACCCCGTGCTGAACGTCACCGGTTCAGTGCACCGGCACCGGACCCCGGCAGGTCCAGGAAACCGCCGGGGATAAAGAGCAGCTTGGTGCGGCAGCCAAGGATGGGCGCACACCCCGCGAACAATGTCGGCTCGTGCCGCAGGCCGGATCCCAGCGAAATTGAAACGATTTGGATATAACCTTCTGAACCTGTGCGCCGAAACAGCAAGGCGCCATTAACGACAACCGGGAGAAAACCTTAGTGAGCAACAATATCGTTTGGCATCATCACCCCGTGAACCAGCAGTCGCGGTCGGAGCAGAAGGGCCAGAAGCCGGCCGTCATCTGGTTCACGGGCCTGAGTGCCTCCGGTAAATCCACGCTGGCCGGTGCGCTGGAGCAGATCCTTACCCACCAGGGCTACCACACCTATCTGCTCGACGGCGACAATGTCCGCCACGGCCTGTGCCGCGATCTGGGTTTCAGTGACGAGGATCGATGCGAGAATATTCGGCGCGTCGGCGAGGTGTCGAAGCTCATGGCCGACGCGGGCCTGATCGTGCTGACGGCCTTCATCTCACCGTTCCAGAGCGACCGGCAGATCGTGCGCGATCTGCTGCCCGAGGGGCAGTTCGTCGAGGTTTTCGCCGACGCCTCGCTGGACGTCTGCCGGGAGCGCGATCCGAAGGGGCTCTACGCGAAGGCGGCGCGCGGTGAGATCAAACAGTTCACCGGCATCGATAGTCCGTACGAGGCCCCGGAGAACCCGGAGGTTCACGTTGATACCGGAGGACTGTCGGTGGCCGAGGGGGTCAACGTCCTGCTCGACTACCTGCACCGCGCCGGCATCCTGGTCGAAGGCTACCAGCCCGTACCCTTCGAGCGCTCCGCATAAAGACCGCCCATACGCGGCCGTGGGAACCCGTTTTCACGGCCGTGGCGGGAGAGGTCACGAGAGCTGGTGAATCTCGATCGTCGTGTGCGCGATCTCCTCGTGTTGCGCCAGCTTCTCGCGAATGCGGCCGGGCGTCAGCGTCGGGTCCCGGGTGACAAGACTTAGGGCGCAGGCATAGGCGGCCCGTCCCACTCGCCAGACATGAAGGTCGGCGACGCGCGTCAATTCCGGGTCCGATCCGCTCTCCACCGCCTCGCGAATCTCTTCGACGACCGGATGGTCCATCTCCCGGTCGAGCAGGACCTTGCCGGTCTCGCGGATCAGGTTCTTCGCCCAGATCCCAACCAGAACGGCCCCGACTATCCCCATCCCCGGATCCAGCCAGGACCAGCCGAAAAACCAGCCTCCGGCCAGCGCGATGATCGCGAGCACCGACGTGGCCGCGTCGGCGATCACGTGCAGATAGGCGGACTTCAGATTCAGATCGTCGTGGTGATGCCCGTGGTGATGGTGGTCGCCGTCGGTGCCGGGGTGCGGATGATCGTGCGCCCTCGCCAGGATGAGCGCGCAAACGACGTTGACGACGAGCCCCAGGGTCGCCACAGCGATCGCCTCCCGGTAGTGGATGGCTGCGGGGGCGATGATGCGTTCGACGGATCCCACGATCATCATCATCGCGACGACAAGCAGAAAAATGGCGCTCGCGAAGCCCCCCAGGATCTCGATCTTCCAGGTGCCGAAGGCGAAACGCGGGTCCTTCGCGTAGCGCCGGGCCGCTGCATAGGCGAAGGCGCTCAGGCCGATCGCGACCGCGTGTGAGCTCATGTGCAACCCGTCGGCGAGCAAGGCCATGGAGTTGAACCACCAACCGGCGACGATCTCGATGACCATCGTCGCCGCGGTGATCCACATCACCGCACGGGTGCCCCGTTCGGCCGCATGGCTGCCTTCGCCGAAGACGTGATCGTGCGTCCAGTCCGAGAGGTCCGGCGTCTGCATGGTTCTGATCTCCGTCGACGGCCTTTCGAGCGCTCCGTCAGCCGCCAAAGCCGAGGAAAGGGATGGTCGACAGATAGAGCACGACCAGGACCCCAAGGATGCTCAGGGCCACCCTGACGGGGTGGGCGCCGACTAGGCCGAACAAGGTTTGGGCTTGACCCTGCGCGCGCCGCTCGTCGTATTCGGCGCGCAAGTCCTCGGCGCGCTTGGCCTCATAGGCGTCGATAAGCTGGCGAGCCTGATGGTACCGCGAGGCGTCCGAGAGCCAGATGCCCGCGATCGAGATGCCGAGCAACCCGGCCGAAGTCTCGTGCCATTCGATCCCATTGTCCACCAGCAGGCGACGGACATCGGCCGCCTCGTCGTCCGGGACGCCGTTGAGTCGAAAAAGCAGCACCGCCATTGGTCGAACAGGTATCGAAGATTACTGACACGAACCGCAATTCATTCCCGCGTGCGATACCCTGCGGCCGGCGGGAATCATGGCCAGTCGCCCTAGGCGGCGGCATGCGGGCAACGTCTCCCGCCACCCGCCTGGTGAGATCCCAGTTCTACTTCGGACGTCCGCCGACGGGTCCGTCAACCGGTCCTCGGCCCCACGGGGCCTTGGCATCGTCAGCGCTTCTTCGGCGGCATCAGATCCGTGATCGAGCCGTGGGCCATCTCGGCGGCCAGGCCGATGCTCTCGTTGAGCGTCGGGTGCGGGTGGATGGTGAGCCCGATGTCCTCGTAGTCGGCGCCCATCTCCAGGGCCAGCACGGTTTCGCCGATCAGCTCGCCGGCGTTCGGGCCGACGATCCCGGCGCCGAGGATCCGCTTGGTCTCCGGGTCGAACAGCAGCTTGGTCATGCCCTCGTCGCGGTGGATGCCCAGCGCTCGCCCACTCGCGGCCCAGGGGAAGACCCCCTTCTCATAGGCGATGCCTTCGGCCTTGGCTGCCGTCTCGGTCAGCCCCATCCAGGCGACCTCCGGATCGGTGTAGGCCACCGACGGGATGGTCATCGGATCGAACAGGGACGGGAGCCCGGCGATCACCTCCGCCGCCACCTTGGCCTCGTGGGTCGCCTTGTGGGCCAGCATGGGATTGCCCACGACGTCGCCGATGGCGAAGATGTTGGGCACATTGGTGCGCATGTGCGCGTCCACCGGGATGAAGCCGCGTTCGTCGACCTTGACGCCCGCGGCCTCGGCGCTGATCAGCGCGCCGTTGGGCCGGCGCCCGACGGCGATCAGGACCTTGTCGTAGGTGGCCTCGCCCGGGTGCTTGCCGTCGAGCACCACCTTAATGCCCTCCGAGCTTGCGCTCATGCTAGCGACCTTGGTCTCTAGCATGATCCGCGCGTAGCGCTTGCCGATGACCTTCACCAGGGCCTTGACCAGGTCCGGGTCGCAGCCCGGGATCAGCTGGTTTTGTAGCTCGACGACGTCGATCCGGCTGCCGAGCGCGCTGTAGACGCTCGCCATCTCCAGGCCGATGATCCCGCCGCCGACGACCAGCATCCGCTCCGGGATGCCGTCGATCTGCAACGCGTCGGTGGAGTCCATGACCCGGGGATCGTCGTGGGGGAAGCCGGGGATCTTCATCGGGCTCGAGCCGCAGGCGATGATGCAGTGATCGAAGGCGATGCCGACGCGGCCCTCGCGGGTCTCCACTCCGATGCGATTCGGAGCCTCGAAGCGTCCGACTCCCTGGACCACCTCGACCTTGCGTTGCTTGGCGAGCGCCGCGAGTCCGCCGGTTAGACGGGCGACGACCGCGTCCTTGCCCGAGCGCATCTTCTCGAGATCGATCTCGGGCGAGCCGAAGGTCACGCCCATCGCACCCATCGCCTTGACCTCTTCCAGGATCGCGGCGGTATGCAGCAGCGCCTTAGAGGGGATGCAGCCCACGTTCAGGCAGACGCCCCCCAGGGTCGGATAACGCTCGACCAGGATCACGCGCTTGCCCAGGTCCGCCGCCCGGAACGCGGCCGTGTAGCCGCCGGGTCCCGCTCCCAGCACCACCACCTCGGCGGCCATGTCGACCATGCTGGCGGCCGCCTCGCTCGCGGGCGCCGCAATGGCTGCCGGGCCCGGGTCCGCGCCCTTATCCGTTGGGTTCACGGCGGCGTCCGCGGACTCGAGGACCAGGATCTCGTCGCCCCGGCTCACCCGATCGCCGACCTTGACCTTGATCGCCCGGACCGTGCCGCTACCCGGCGACGGGATCTCCATCGTGGCCTTATCGCTCTCGAGGGTGATCAGGGAGGCGTCCTTTTCAACCAGATCGCCGGCGGCGACCAGGACCTCGATGATCTCCACGTCTTTGAAGTCGCCGATGTCGGGGACGCTCACCTGGATCGTCTGGGTCATTCTCGGTCCTCTCCTCGTTGGTGTCGGGCGGGGGCCCTGAAAAAAATCGGTGTAATCCTAGTACATGGGTGCGGTTTAGACGAAGGGGGCGGGACTATTCATTTCATTGGATAGCGACGCGGCGGCCCGCGTCAAAGTAACAGGCGCCGGATATCCGCCAGCAGGCTCGCGAGTAGCGTCGTGAAGCGCGCCCCGTCGGCGCCGTCGACGACCCGGTGGTCGTAGGAGAGCGACAGCGGGAGCATCAGCCGGGGCACGAAGTCCTTGCCGTTCCAGACCGGCCGCATCTCGGAGCGGGAGACACCGAGGATCGCGACCTCGGGGGCGTTGACGATTGGCGTGAAGGCCGTACCGCCGATGCCTCCCAGGCTCGAGATCGAGAAGCAGCCGCCCTGCATGTCACCGGGCAGGAGCTTGCCGTCGCGCGCCTTCGCGCTGAGCTCGGCGAGCTCGCGGGCGAGATCCATGACGCCCTTTTGGTCGACGTCGCGAACCACGGGGACCAGCAGACCGTTCGGCGTGTCCACCGCCACGCCGACGTGGGTGTAGCGCTTGAGGACCAGTTGCTCACCGTTCGCGCTTAGAGATGCCTTGATGATCGGCATCTGGGTCAGGGCGGTGGCGGTGGCCTTGAGCAGGAAGGGGAGGAAGGTCAGCTTGACGCCCCGGGCCGCGGCTGACTCCTTCTGCGCCTTGCGGAAGCCCTCCAGCTCGGTGATGTCGGCCTCGTCGAACTGGGTGACGTGGGGCACCGAGAGCCAGCTGCGGTGCAGGTGCCGGCCGCTGATACGCTTGATGCGGGGCAGGTCGCTGAGCTCGATCTCGCCGAACCGCGCGAAGTCGATCTCGGGTGCCGCGGGCAGTGAGAAGGGGAGGGTGCCGCTCGGCTCCACGGCCCCCCTGGCGAGCGTCTGCTTGACGAAATCCTGGACGTCGTTCTTCAGCACCCGGTTCTTCGGGCCGGATCCCTTGACCAGGGCGAGGTTCACCCCGAGCTCGCGGGCGAACCGGCGCACGGCCGGGCTCGCGTGCGGCTTGCTGCCCATGGCGGCCATGTCTTCGGGTCGAGTCAGCACCGGCACCTGACGGCGCTCGGCCTCCCCCGGGGCGCCGCTGCCCGTTTTCCGCCTTGGGCATGGCGGTCGGCGCCGTCTGGGGCTCTGTCTCCTCTGAGGCGACCTCGGGGTGCGTCTCGGCGGCGCCGGGGCTCGGGTCGGCACGAAGCGTAAGGATGAGATCGCCCTGGGTCAGGCTGTCTCCAACGCTGACGGCGACCCGGTCCACGACGCCGGCGTTTGGCGAGGGGATCTCCATGGTCGCCTTGTCGCTCTCGAGCGTCAGCAGGGACTGGTCGATCTCGACCCGGTCCCCGGCGGCGACCAGGACCTCGATCACGGGCACGTCGGCGAAGTCGCCGATGTCGGGCAGGATCACCGAGACGATTTCACCGTCAGACCCGCTCGCCGGACGCGGTCTGGCCGGCTCGGGCGGGGGGGTCGGACCGGCGGCGGGTTCCTGGACAGGCGCCCGAGGCGGCTCGGCCTCGGTCTCCAGGGCCAACAACGCGGTTCCCTCGCTGATCCTATCGCCGACCTTGACCTTGAGCTCCCGGACCAGACCGCCGCGCGGCGAAGGGATCTCCATGGTCGCCTTGTCGCTCTCCAGGGTGAGCAGCGACTGCTCGGGCTCGATCCGGTCCCCGGGCGCGACCAGGATCTCGATGACCTCGACGTCGGAGAAGTCCCCGATGTCGGGCAGCAGGATGTCTTCGACGGATGCCACGCTTTATCCTCCTGGGCCTGTGGTGCCGGGTGCGTCAGACCGATACCGGATTGGGCTTTTCCGGGTCGATTCGGTACCTGCGAATGGCCGTGGAGACCGTTTCCGCGGGGATCGCCCCGTCGTCCGCGAGTGCCTTCAGGGCGGCGACCGCGACGTAGTAGCGGTTGACCTCGAAGAACTTCCTCAGCTGGCTGCGCATGTCGCTGCGGCCGAAACCGTCGGTGCCGAGCACCCGATAGCAGCGCGGGACATAGGGCCGGATCTGATCCGCGTAGGCGCGCATGTAATCGCTCGCGGCGATGACAGGCCCGCGGGTGTCCTGCAGCTGCGTTTGGACGAACGACTCGCGCGGCGTCTGCTCGGGGTGGAGCATGTTCCAACGCTCGACGTCGATGCCCTCGCGCCGCAGCTCGTTGAAGCTGGTGACGCTCCAGACCGATGCCCCGACGTCGAAGTCCTTCTCCAACAACTCGGCCGCCGCCAGCACCTCGCGCAGGATGGTACCGGCGCCGAGCAACTGGACGCGGTGTGCGCGCTCCTCGCCCCGGTAGACCCGGTGCATGCCCTTCAGGATCCCGGCCTCGCTACCCTCCGGTAGCGCAGGCTGCACATAGTTCTCGTTCATCGCCGTGATGTAGTAGAAGCAGTTCTCGCGCTCCCGGTACATCCGCCTCAGTCCGTCCTGAACGATCACCGCCAGCTCGTACGCGTAGGCGGGGTCGTAGGACCGGCAGTTCGGGATGGTCGCGGCGACCAGGTGGCTGTGCCCATCCTGGTGCTGCAGCCCTTCGCCGGCCAGCGTGGTTCGGCCCGCCGTGCCGCCGATCAGGAAACCGCGGGAGCGCATGTCGCCGGCGGCCCAGACCAGATCGCCGACGCGCTGGAAGCCGAACATCGAGTAGAAGATGTAGAAGGGGATCATGCTCTGGCCGTGGTTCGCGTAGGCCGTGGCCGCGGCAATCCAGGACGACATGGCGCCGGCCTCGTTGATGCCTTCCTCGAGGATCTGGCCCTTCTTGTCCTCCCGGTAATACATCACCTGGTCGGCGTCCACCGGCTCGTAGAGCTGCCCTTGGGAGGCGTATATGCCGAGCTGGCGGAACATGCCCTCCATGCCGAAGGTGCGCGCCTCGTCCGGTACGATCGGGACCACGAACCGGCCGATGTGCTTGTCGCGGATGATGATGGTCATCAGCCGCACCAGGGCCATTGTGGTGGACATCTCCTTGTCGCCGCTTCCCTCCAGCAGCGGTCCAAAGGCCTCCAGTTCTGGCGTCTCCAGCGGCGCCGCGTCGTCGCGGCGCGCCGGCAGGTAGCCGCCGAGCCGCTCGCGAACCTGATGGATGTACTGGATCTCGGCGCTGTCGGCCGGGGGCTTGTAGAAAGGGGCCGCGCCGATCTGGTCGTCGGAGATCGGGATGTTGAAGCGGTCCCGGAAGGCCTTCAGGTGCGCCTCGGCCATTTTCTTCTGGGAGTGGGTGATGTTCATGCCCTCGCCGGCCATGCCCATGCCGTAGCCCTTGACGGTCTTGGCCAGGATCACCGTGGGCTGCCCCTCGTGGCTGGCCGCCGCGGCATAGGCCGCGTACACCTTGATCGGGTCGTGACCGCCCCGATTCAGGCGCCAGATGTCCTCGTCGGTCATGGTCGCGACCATGTCCGCAAGCTCCGGGTACTTGCCGAAAAAGTGGTCGCGGGTGTAGCGGCCCCCCTTCGCCTTGTAGGCCTGGTAGTCGCCGTCGACGCACTCTTCCATACGCTTGAGCAGCAGGCCCTGCTTGTCGCGGGCCAGCAGCGGGTCCCAGTAGCTGCCCCAGACCACCTTGATGACGTTCCACCCGGAGCCGCGGAAGACCGCCTCCAGCTCCTGGATGATCTTACCGTTGCCGCGCACCGGGCCGTCCAGGCGCTGAAGGTTGCAGTTGACCACGAACACCAGGTTGTCCAGCCGCTCGCGGGCCGCGAGCGATATGGCCCCGAGGGACTCCGGCTCGTCCATCTCGCCGTCGCCGAGGAAGGCCCAGACCTTTCGGCCGCCGGTGTTGAGCACGCCCCGATCATTCAGATAACGCATGAAACGCGCCTGATAGATGGCCATGATCGGCCCCAGCCCCATCGACACCGTCGGAAACTGCCAGAAACCGGGCATAAGCCAGGGGTGCGGGTACGAGGACAGCCCGTTGCCGTCCACCTCCTGGCGGAAGTTGTAGAGCTGCTCCTCGGTGATTCGGCCTTCCAGGTAGGCGCGCGCATAGATGCCGGGGGCGGAGTGACCCTGGATGAAGACCAGGTCTCCGCCATGGTCCTTGGTACGGGCTCGGAAAAAATGGTTGTAGCCGATGTCGAACAGGGTCGCGCTGGAGGCAAAGCTCGCGATATGGCCCCCCAGCTCACTGGAGAGACGGTTGGCCTGCACCACCATCGCCATCGCGTTCCAGCGCACGAACGAGCGGATGCGCCGCTCCATGGCCCGGTCCCCGGGGAAGCGCGCCTGGGCCTGCACCGGGATGGTGTTGAGATATGCGGTGTTGGCGCTATAGGGCAGGTAGGCGCCGGAGCGCCGCGCCTTGTCGATCAAACGCTCCAACAGGAAATGAGCGCGGTCGACGCCCTCTTTCTCGAGCACGGCCTCGAGCGCGTCGAGCCATTCCTGTGTCTCTTGGGGATCGATGTCGGGCTTGTTCTTCATGGCGGTTTCCGAGAGGCGGTCGAAGCACAGGGCGCGCGAGGCCGGGAGTATACCAGGGCGATCGTAAGCCAATGCTGAGAATCCGTGCGGTCAATACACGGATAACGGCCACGGACAGATCGGTGGCGGCGCCCGTGTTCCGCTCCCGCGCGGGGTCTTTGCAAGAGGATTGTGGGGACGCCGGTCGGTCTACGGGAGGGGCTCTGGAAAGTTGGGGTTTCGTAAGAGCCCCTGTAAGGGCTCTTACGACGCTTTTCGGGGTAGGGGCCGGAGAGGTCCCGGGACGTTGCGGGCCTAGTCCTCGGCGTGCTCGAAGGCGTCGGCCAGCTGCTTCTGGATGTTCGCCGGGACCGGCGAATAGTGGCTGAGCTCGATTGCGTAGGTCCCCTCGCCGCCGGTGATCGCCTTCAGGCGGGACTCGTAGCCGTCCAATTCCGCCAGCGGCACCTCGCCGTCGATGACGATGCGTCCGCGGCTCTTGGAGTCGCTGCCGTTGATACGTCCCCGGCGGCCCGAGAGGTCCCCGGCGAGGTCGCCCATACAGCTGTCCTGCGCGACGATGCGGATCTTAACGATCGGCTCCAGAATCACCGGCCGCGCCTTCTCCACCGCGCTGATGAACGCCTTGCGCCCGGCGGTCGCGAAGGCGATGTCCTTGGAATCGACGGGGTGGTGTTTGCCGTCGTAGACGGTGACCCGGACGTCCTGCAGCGGGTAGCCGGCGATCGCGCCGTCCTGGAGTACCTGACGAACGCCCTTCTCGATCGAAGGGATGAAGTTGCCGGGGATGACGCCGCCGACGACCGCGTCGACGAACTCGAACCCGCTGCCCCGTTCCAGCGGCTCGACCCGCAGGAAGACCTCGCCGAACTGGCCCGCGCCCCCGGTCTGCTTCTTGTGGCGGTGATGGCCCTCGGCCTTGGCCGTGATGGTCTCGCGGTAGGGGATGCTCGGGGGATGTGTCTCCACGTCCACGTGGTACTGCTCGGAGAGACGGCGCAGCAGCACCTTAAGGTGGAGCTCGCCGAGGCCGCGCATCACGGTCTCGTTGGCCGCCGCATTGTGCTCCACATGAAAGCAGGGGTCCTCGGAGCGCAGCTTGTGCAGGGCGTCGGTCAGCTTCTGCTCGTCGCCGTGCTTGGTGGTCGTAATCGCCAGACCGAACAGGGGGACCGGGCACTCCATGCTGGACAGGTGGTGGTGGTCCTCGTCGTGGGAGTCGTGCAGCACCGCATCGAAATGGATGTCGTCGACGCGCGCCACGGCGAGGATATCCCCCGGCACACCCTCGGCGACCTCGATCTGCTCGTTGCCATGCAGCCGGAACAGGTGGTTGACCTTGAACGGCTTGCGAGCGTCGCCGATGTAGAGCTGGGTGTTGGGCGTGACCCGGCCCTGGTGGATGCGAAAAATGCCGAGCCGGCCGCGGAACGGGTCGTTGACGATCTTGAAGCAGTGGGCGATTACGTGCTTGGACGGGTCCGGTGACACGCTGACCGGCGCCATGGAGGCGCCTTCGCCCTTGAGAAAGGGCGGCGGGTTTCCCTCCGAGGGGTTGGGCATCAGGCGTTCGAAGATCTTGATCAACTCGGGGATGCCCGCCCCGGTTTCGGCCGAGCAGTAGCAGATGGGGATCAGGTGACCTTCGCGCAGCGCCTGCTCGAAGGGGTCATGGAGCTGCTCGGGCTTGAGATCCTGGCCCTGTTCGAGGTAGATCTCCATCAAGTCCTCGTCGACCTCGACCACCTGATCGATGATCTGATTGTGGGCCTCCTCGACGGACGAGAAATCGGCGCCTTCCCCTCCGAGTTGGAAGAAGCAGTCGATCACCCGACGGCCGCCGTCGGCCGGCAGGTTAATCGGCAGACATTCCGGACCGAAGGCCTCACGGATCTGCTCGGTCAGCTCGCCCAGGTTGGCGTGCTCCGCATCGATTTGATTGACGATGATGATCCGGCAAAGGTTGCGGTTTTCCGCGGCCCTCATCACGCGCTGGGTTACGGGCTCGATCCCGGCCTGGGCGTTGATCACGACCGCGGCGGTCTCGACCGCCGGCAGCACCGATAGGCTGCGCCCGAGGAAGTCCGGGTAGCCGGGGGTGTCGATCAGATTCACGTGCTTGCCGTGGGCGTTGAAGCTGGTGACGGCGGAGTCGAGCGAGTGCTGAAGCTCTTTTTCGAGCGGGTCGAAGTCGCAGACCGTCGTACCCTTGGCGACGCTGCCCGGTGCGCTGATGACCCCGGTGGCGGCCAGCAAGGCCTCGACCAGCGTGGTCTTACCGGCGCCGGCATGGCCGGCCAGGGCAATGTTGCGGACGTCCTCGGCGTTGTATTCAGACATCGGTGGTCCTGTAGTGTCGAGTTGGTGAGGCGCGGGGTGCGGGCGCGCCGACCCCCGGAGGTAGTATCCGAATAGGCCGGAAGTATACCGTAACTGACTGCCCGCTCCGGCGGACGCTCGACCAGGGTTCGAAGGACCAAAGGCGGGTTCGCCCGAGAGGGCGACGAGGTCGCTACGGGCGGTAGCTTGCGAAGGCGGACTCGGTCTCGAAGACCGCGACCTCGACGACGGGAAATCCTCCCCCGGCCACCCGGTCGTAGATCAGCCGCGCCAGGTTCTCGGCGGTCGGGTTAGAGTCCATGATGAAAACCCGCTCGCCGGCCGCCTCAAGCAGGGGCAGGACGGGGTCGTCCCGGCAGAGCAGCATGTTATGGTCGATCTCGGCCTCGAGCCAGGAGCGGACGTAATCTCCGATATCCTTGAAATCGACCACCATGCCCAAGGCGTCGAGCGACTCGGACTCCAGCCGGATGATGGCTCGCGCGTTGTGCCCGTGCAGATCGCGGCACTTGCCGCGATGGCCAAGCAGGCGGTGCCCGTAACAGAAGTGGATCTCTTTGGTGACGCTGTACATCGCGAGCCCGAGCGCGTCTCCGCGGTTCTGACGACCCCGGTACAGCCCAGTCTCTGTACGTTCCGGCGGACCGCGTCGCCCCAGCTACCGCATCACACGCAACCGGTGGGTTTCGGTAGGCCGCCCCATTTGCAGATGAGCTTCATCGGTCCCTTCTTGAAGATGTCGTAAAGCTCCTTCGTGGTTATCTTCTGCTTCTTCGCGAAGATGCGAATCGGGGGGACCACTCCGTCATCGTCGTACATGGCCCGGGCCTGTCGGATGAGCCCCATGACCTGCTCGGTCATCTCGAAGTCATCGCCCCTCGCGAGCTCTACCGCGATCTCCTCGCTCCAATCGTCACGGTTGACCAGAAAACCTTCACCGTCCACGGGGACGTCTACTACAACCGCCATTGCCGTTACCTCTCCAATAGAATTGAGAACCGTCGTAAGGCAAGAGAATGGAGCTGCCGGGTGGGGTAATCAAGCCGTGGCGGCTGGCGTGGACTTGTGGGGGCCTCAGCGGCGGTCGGCAAGCAGGACTTCGCGCAGTGCCTCGGGTGTATCGAGAGGTCCCGGGAGCGGGATCCGCTCGAGCCTGTCCGCGTGGCGCAGGTCCAGTCCCCAAGGGTCGACGCCGGCCAATCGGGCGGGAGGCGCGAGCGAGGGCGTCAGCCCCGCGAGCTCGTCAAGCACCCCGGTTTCCTCGTCGGCGGAGAAGGGGGAGGGGCGCAGCACCCGCTCGGTCCCTAGCCAGCGCGCCGCCGCGAACCCGCCGTTGTAGTGGAATCGCTTGGGTTGCAGCCGGTAGAGCCGGAAGTTCAACTGCTCGAAGTAGACGCGGCTGTCCGGATAGTAGCGGAACCAGCGGCCATGGGCGTCGGTGTCCGTGCCCTCTACGGCCCGGCAGTCGGCCAGGCAGCTCAGGCGCAGGGTCTGCTGCACGTCGCCCTCGGCCGCCTCGGCCACGGATATTCCGCAGCGCGGATCGGCGATCAGGTTCTTCGTGTGCTGGGCAAGGTGGCTCAGAAGCAGCAGCGCCCGGCCCTCACGGTCTAGACAATAGGGGACCACCGAGGCGAACGGGTAGCCCGGCTCGGCCTGGGAATGGGTCGAGAGCACACCCTGAAAGCGTCCGGCCCAGAGCTGGCGGGCGTCCTCGAAGCGATCGTCGTTTTCCTCGTTCATCGCGGCTCCGTCTAGCCCGTCGATTCCGCCTTGCGGGCGCTTCGGATCGCCTCAAGGGTGCCGTCCCAGAGTCGCAGGCGGGCACAGATCGCCTCCTCGGCGCTGGTCTCCGCCTCCTCGATCAGCCTCGGGTCGCCGCCACACAGGACCTCGACCAGCGTCAGCGAAAGCGGGCCGCGGTAGTCGGCCTCCGGCCCCAGGTGCCGGATGAGGTAGTCGTGGAAGGCTGGCGCCTGGTCCTTGTCGATTCCAATGCCCTGCCGGAGATTGCGAAACATCCCCGGAACGAGGGTTTCGCGTCCAAAGGCCAGGGCCGAGGCAACCATGTGGGGCTTGTCCTCGCGGATGAAGCAGAAGCTGGTCTCGGTGAAATAGCGCGCCGGCAGCGGGACCAGCTCCGAATAGAGTGCGGAGTCGACGCCCTGCTCGGCGACCCGATCGAGAAACCGCCGGGGCATCGCCTTGTCGGCGCCCACCTCGTCCATCGCTCGGCAGTACAGTTCGAAGTGGCCGCCGCTCGGCGCGCCGGCCTCGTCGAAGACGCCGGATTCCTCGTCGGCGACCAGCCGATTGATCAGCGAGCGCGGCCCAGGATCGCCGGTCGGCATCCAGGGGACCCGAGTCGGAGCGATACGGTCCTGAAGGTACTTGACCAGCGACATGTAGTCCCAGGCCGCGAACAGGTGATGACTCATGAAGATCCGCAGGTCCCCCGGATGCTCCAGGGCGGCGTAGATGGGGTGGCCCAGCACCTGCTCCTGCAGCGGGCGAATGTGCTCGAGGTTCAGTGATGCCACGCGTCGGACCTCAGTGATTCAGCATTTCAGTCTTGTCCGAACAATACACGATCTCCGGGCCAGCGGTGCTGGCGGTTGGTCTGCTTGATGGCCAGGCCCGACCCCGCCATGATTGTCCGGCATGCGACCGGTACGGGTTTGCCTCATGGCCGTCCCGCGGGACTGTCCGCGAGCCCTTGGATGGCCAGTCCCCGGGTGAGATCACCGAGCGAATGAACCCTATCAGTACCACAGGCCCCGCGATCTCCCCGTCCCCTACAACCGGACCGTCCGGGCGGGCGGAGTCAGGAGGACGTTGCCGGTGAGCTCGGCCTACCTGCTGGCCTTCGTCGTCGGGCTCATGAGCGCGCTGCACTGCCTCGGCATGTGCGGCGGGATCATCGGCGCTCTGAGCTACTCGCTGCCCGCCGAGGTCCGAAATCAGTCCCACCGGCTGACCGCCTTTCTGGTCGCCTACAACCTGGGACGCGTCGGGAGCTACGCCGCCGCGGGGGCGCTGTTCGGCTGGCTCGGCGCCGCCCTGATGGCGGACGGCGAGAGGGCCTGGATCTACGGCGGGCTGCGCTGGCTGGCGGCGGTGGTCGTGGTCGGCATCGGCCTCTACATCGGGGGCTGGTTTCCCCGGTTCGCCTTCATCGAGCGCATCGGAATGCCGCTGTGGCGCGTCATCGAGCCCTGGGGGCGTCGGCTGATGCCGGTTCGCTCACTGCATCGGGCCGTGCTCTACGGGGCCATCTGGGGGTGGCTGCCCTGCGGGCTGGTCTACAGCATGCTGATCGGCGCCCCGGCGATGGGCGCTCCCGGCGCCGGGGCGCTCTACATGGCGCTGTTCGGCCTCGGAACGGTCCCGGTGTCTCTGGCGGCGGGGTTGCTCGCCGGGCGCCTGTACCGACTCGGCCAGGACCGGCGCTTCCAGGCGGCCGCGGGTCTCTCGGTCATAGCTCTCGGGCTTTTTGCACTTGGCTTCTAGGGGGAAATTATGGAGCATTGGTGTACACGCGCATTCCAGTGCGTGATTTGACGCAGAGCTAACGAGAGGAGGCGCCATTGATGGCAGATCTAGTCGGTATCTCACCCGCTTTCCAGCGCCTGATGAATGCGGCGCGAATGGTGGCGGGAACAGAGGTTGGGGTTCTGCTGGTCGGCGAGGCCGGAAGCGGTAAGGCCATGATGGCGCGGGCAATTCACGACATGAGCCCGAGAGCGGGGGCCCCGTTCGAGACCTTCGCCTGCGCCGGCGCGCCCCCGGGTGCGCTCGGGGATCGGGTCGATGCCTTGGCGGGCAAATCGGCCACCCTTTACCTCGATGAGGTCGACGAGCTCGGCGCGGATGACCAGGCGCGCCTGCTCCATTTCATCGCCGATCAGGACAACCTGGAAGCGGGTCAGCGGCTGCGACTAATTGCCGCATCGGCGGTGGACCTGGGAGCCGCGGTGGAGCGCGGGGGCTTTCGGCGAGACCTCTATCTGCGCCTGTGCGTGGTTCCACTCGAGGTGCCCCCGCTGCGTGACCGGGTTTCGGACGTCCCGGCGCTGACCGCCCATTTCCTGACGCGGGCGACGGCGCGACACCGTCTGGCCTCGCCACGGCTCAGCGCGAGCCTGGAGCGCCAGCTCAGGCATTACTCCTGGCCCGGCAACCTGCGCGAGCTCGCGAACCTCTGCGAGCGACTCGTCCTGTTGTACCCGGGCCGCGACGTGACCCCGGAGAACCTGCCCCAGGAGATCCTGCGCGGTGGCGTGTCGAAGGGCACCACCAAAGGTTTCGAGCTTCCGCCCCAGGGGATCGACCTCAATGGGCTCGAGGCGGAACTGATCCGGCAGGCGCTCGCCCTGGCCGGCGGAAACAAGAGCCGCGCCGCACGGCTTCTGGGCCTCACGCGGGACACGCTCCTGTACCGAATCCAGAAGCACCTGATTCCGGCCTAGGGAAACGCCGATCGATTGCGTTTCCCGTCCGGGCCAAGGATGACGAGTTGCTCAAGCGCCAGGATGGCTCTTGATCGGCATCCCTAGCTCCTGGCCGCTTGTCGACCCCGGCGTGCGCGGCCCGCGCCCGGGCGCCGACGATACTTTGCGAGCCTGGCTCTAATGCAGCCGCTGGCCAGAGCACCAGCGCTCGTAGTAACGCTGCATGACATCCCGAACCGGCGTGGGGTAGTTCAGGGCCTCCATCTGCCCCATTCCCTCCCGGAAAAACTCGGGCGCGTCTTCCGGTAAGTGCTCGATGACCGCGTCGAAGGCCTCGGTCATCAGCGCCGGTCGATGGCTGCGGGTGGCGACTATCGCCCGGTTCAGCAGCAGGACACGCCACGGGCGGGCAGCAGGGCTGGAGTCGTCGACGCGGTGGATCTCCTGCGGGCTGACGCCGTTGACCACCTCGCTCATCAACGCGTACAGGCCGGCCAGGTCATCGCGCTCCCGCAGGCTGTTGGCCAGCGCGGCGGCCGCGTTGACTACCTGCTCGGGGTGCGGCAGCTCGCTGCCGCGGCGCAGCAGCCAGCAGGCCAGCGGCAGGGACAGACGCTCGACGCCGCGGGCCGTCTGGGGCAGGTCCAGCCGCTCGGCGACGCCGGCGAGCTGCGAGAGAAGGTCCAGGCCGTGATCGAGCAGGACCTCCGGCTGGCCGCCGGTTTGGGTCCGCAGCGCGCGCGCGGACGCATTCGGGGTTTCGGCCTCGGCCGAGCGCAGCGTGTCGAGCAATTGCTGGAGGCCCGTGAGCGGGATGTCCGGGTGCGGCTCCAAGGATGCAGCGGATTCCTCGGACGCGCGCTGAATCTCTTCCCCCAGCCGGTCGAGCTCGTCGGCGATATAGGCGATGTCGACGGGTGGCAGCATGATGCCGGGATGATAACAACAGGACCGCGTCCCGTCTGCCGCGTGCGCTGCCGGTGACTGCGTTAGAATGCGCCGATGAATTCCAAGGTCGACCTGCACAGTCATTCCACCGCCTCCGACGGCACCCTGTCGCCGACCGACCTGGTCCGCCGGGCGGCCGCGGCCGGGGTCGACGTGCTCGCCCTGACCGATCACGATACGACCGAAGGGCTTGACGAGGCCGAGACGGCGGCGCGCGCGGTCGGAGTCTGTCTGGTGCCCGGTGCCGAGATCTCGGTGACCTGGGGCGGCCGGACCGTCCACGTGCTCGGGCTGGGCCTGGATCGGAAGGAGCCGGCTCTGCGGAAGGGCCTGGCAGGACTGTCCAAGTACCGCGCCTGGCGCGCGGAAGAGATCGGCCGCCGACTGGCGAAGCAGGGTATCGACGGGGCCTACGAGGGTGCCAAGGCCTTGTCCAACGGGCGGCTGATCAGCCGGACACACTTCGCCCGGTTTCTGGTCGCCCGGGGTGCTGCCTTAGACGTTCAGGCGGTGTTCAAGCGATTCCTGCTGAGGGGAAAGCCGGGGCATGTCCCCGGCGAATGGGCGACGCTCGAAGATGCGGTTGGGTGGATCCGCTCGGCCGGAGGCCAGGCGGTGGTCGCACACCCGGCGCGATACGGGTTCACCCGAACCCGGGTTCAGCGCCTGCTCGGCGAGCTGAGGGAGCTCGGTGGGGAGGGCGTCGAGGTGGTGTCCGGCAGCCACAGCCGCGAGGACGCCTTCACGTTTGCGCGCCACGCCCGGGAACAGCGTCTTATGGCCTCCGCCGGTTCCGACTTCCACACGCCCGGGAACCCCTGGGTGGAGCTCGGCCGTCTGCCCGATCTGCCGGAGGGTTGCGCACCGATCTGGCACGACTGGCCCTGCGTCGCCCGACACCGCGACGCGCGGCGGGCGTCGGTTGGCTGACCGGCCCGGGACAGGCCGGCGATGGCGCAGTTCTTCCAGATTCACCCGGACAATCCGCAGCCTCGGCTCGTTCGCCGGACGGTGGAAATCCTGCTCGAGGGGGGGGTCATCGTCTACCCGACCGATTCCTGCTACGCGCTGGGCTGCCAGATCGGCGAGAAATCGGCGATGGAGCGGATCCGCCGCATTCGCCGGGTCGACGACAAGCACAACTTCACGCTGGTTTGCCGGGACCTGTCCGAGATTACGACCTACGCCCGGATAGACAATCAGGCATTCCGCATGTTGAAGGCCCTTACCCCGGGGCCCTATACGTTCATCCATCAGGCCACCAAGCAGGTGCCGCGGCGCCTGATGCACCCGCGGCGCAAGACGATCGGTATCCGCGTTCCCGACAACGAGGTCTGCCGCGCCCTGCTCTCGGAGCTCGACCAGCCGATCCTGAGCACGACCATGATTCTCCCCGGCGACGACCTGCCGCTTACGGACCCTTACGAGATGCGCGAACTGCTCGACAAGCAGGTCGACCTGGTGATCGACGGGGGGTTCTGCGGTCTCGAGGCCACGACCGTGGTCGATATGACGACGGACCCGCCGCAGGTGACGCGGGTGGGCAAGGGCGACGCGAGTCTGTTCGAGGAATGACCGGCGGGTCCGGCCAACCCCCGTATAATGCCGCGATGGAAACCCTGAACCAGATACAACACCAGCTCGGGCTACTCGCCGTACTGGTGATCCCGGTGCTCTTCGCCATCACGGTGCACGAGGCCGCGCACGGCTGGGTCGCGAGTCGTCTTGGGGACAAGACCGCGCTGATGCTAGGCCGGGTCACCTTCAACCCGATCAAGCACATCGACCCGATTGGCACGGTCTTGGTCCCTGCGGCGACCTTTCTGCTGGGCGGTGTGCTGTTCGGCTGGGCGAAACCGGTGCCGGTCGACTGGCGCAACCTGCACCACCCCCGCCGCGACATGGCCCTGGTGGCGGCGGCGGGTCCGTTCGCCAACCTGGTGATGGCGCTCTTCTGGGGCGGCATGATCCACACCGGGATCGCCCTGTTCCAGACCAGCGAGTGGGTCGCCCTGCCGCTGGTGTACATGGGCGCCGCTGGCGTTCTGATCAACGTGTTTCTGATGGTGCTGAATCTGTTGCCGTTGCTGCCGCTGGACGGCGGGCGGGTGCTCAACTCGCTGCTTCCGCCCAAGTGGTCGGCCTACTACGCTCGGCTCGAGCCCTACGGGTTGTTCATCCTGCTGGGTCTGCTGGTCGCTGGACTCCTTGGTCGCGTGTTGCTGCCGGTCGTGATCGGGACCGTTGATCTGCTGCCCGGTTCCGGCGTCGTCAAAGAGCTGTTTTTCTCACGATAGCCGGAGGCCATCGACTTGACTCCCATTTCCGCCCAACACGCGCGCGTGCTCTCGGGCATGAGGCCCACGGGTCCGCTGCACCTCGGCCACTTCCACGGCGTGCTCAAGAACTGGCTCGACCTCCAGCACGAGTACGAGTGCTTTTTCTTCGTCGCGGACTGGCACGCCCTGACCACCCACTACGAGGAGCCGTCGCTGATCCCGGGCAGTACCTGGGACATGGTGATCGACTGGCTGGCCGTGGGCATCAGCCCGGGCTCCTCGACGCTGTTCATCCAGTCCCGCGTGCCCGAGCACGCGGAGCTTCACCTGCTGCTGTCGATGATCACCCCGCTGGGCTGGCTCGAGCGGGTGCCGAGCTATAAGGACCAGCAGGAACGGCTCAAGGAGCGGGATCTTGCAACGTACGGTTTCCTGGGCTATCCGCTGCTGCAGAGCGCGGACATCCTGATCTACAAGGCGGGCCGGGTGCCGGTAGGGGAGGATCAGGTGGCCCACGTGGAGCTGACCCGGGAGATCGCCCGGCGCTTCAACCATATCTACGGCCGCGAGCCGGGTTTCGAGGAGCGCGCCGAGGAGGCCAAGCGCAAGATGGGCAAGAAGAGCGCGAAGCTCTTCGACAAGCTTCGGCGTCGTTATCAGGAGCGGGGCGACGACGAGGCGCTGGCGGTCGCCCGCGCGCTGCTGGACGACCAGGCGAGCATCTCGATCGCGGACCGGGAACGGCTCTTCGGCTATCTCGAGGGCAGCGGACGGGTGATTCTGCCGGAGCCGACGCCGTTGCTCACCAAGGCCTCGAAAATGCCGGGGCTCGACGGGCAGAAGATGTCGAAGTCCTACGGCAACACCATCGCGCTGCGCGACGATCCGGCGGAGGTCGAGAAGGCCCTGCGCACCATGCCGACGGACCCCGCGCGGGTTCGCCGCACCGACCCCGGCGACCCCGAAAAGTGTCCGGTCTGGCAGTTTCATCTGGTCTACTCGGGCAAGCAGGAGCGGGAGTGGGTGCAGCAGGGGTGCCGATCCGCCGGAATCGGTTGTATCGAATGCAAGCAGCCGGTGATCGACGCGGTGCTGGTTGAGCTGCGGCCAATCCAGGAGCGAGCGCGGGAGTACGCGGCGCAGCCCGAGCTGGTGCGCAGCGTCATCAACGAGGGCTGCGAGCGCGCCCGCGACGTTGCCCATGAGACCCTCGAAGAGGTCCGGTACGCCATGTCGATGGTGATGGGCTGACCGGCGCGGACACGGATGGAAACCGCCGAGGCCAGCACCGGCAGCGCCGACCGCCCGACCCAGCAGGAGATGCCCTTCGCAATGGTCCAGGGCGCCCCCCTGCTGACCCTGCCTCAGGATCTCTACATCCCGCCCGATGCGCTGGAGGTGTTCCTCGACGCCTTCGAGGGCCCGCTGGACCTGTTGCTTTACCTGATCCGGCGGCAGAACCTGGACATCCTGGACATCCCGATCGCCGCCATCACCGAGCAGTACATGGAGTACGTCGACCTGATGAAGGAGCTCAAGCTGGAGCTGGCCGCCGAGTACCTGGTGATGGCCGCGATGCTTGCCGAGATCAAATCCCGGATGCTCCTGCCGCGCCCGCCGAACGAGGTCGACGAGGACGAGGACCCGCGCGCCGAGCTGATACGCCGGCTGCAGGAGTACGAGCGGTTCAAGCAGGCCGCCCAGGATCTGGACGGGCTCCCACGGCTGGAGCGCGACCTGTTCGTGGCCCATGCCGAGGTGCCGCCCGGCCACGCCAACCGGTTGCCGCCGGACGTGGATCTGCGTGAGGTGCTGCTGGCGCTGCGCGGGGTGCTGGCGCGAGCGGACCTGTTCACCAGCCATCGGGTCGAGCGGGAGTCCCTGTCGCTTCGCGAACGCATGTCGCTGGTCCTGGAGCGGGTGCGCGGCGGCAGCTTCGTTCAGTTCACCGAACTCTTCGACGTTACCGAGGGGCGCGCCGGCGTGGTGGTGACTTTCCTGGCGCTGCTGGAGCTGATCAAGTCCGCCACGCTTGAGCTGGTCCAGTCCGAGGCCTTCGCGCCTATCCATGTACGCCTGCGCCAGCCGCAGGTCGAGGGGCGCGGTGAGCCATCCGTCGCTTAAGGCGATCGTCGAGGCGGCGCTGATCGCCGCCGGCGGCCCGCTGGCCCTCGACCAGCTCCAGGCCCTGTTCCCGGAGGAGGAGCGCCCGGCGAGGGATGCGCTGATGGCGGTCATCAGGGAGCTCGAGACCGACTACCAGGGCCGCGGGATCGCGCTTGCTCAGGTGGCCGGCGGCTACCGTGTCCAGGTGACGGCCGCGGTGGCGCCCTGGGTCGCCCGGCTCTGGGACGAGAAGCCCGCGCGCTACTCCCGGGCGCTGCTCGAGACCCTCGCGCTGATCGCCTACCGCCAGCCCATCACGCGGGGCGAGATCGAGGACATCCGCGGCGTGGCCGTCAGCACCAACATCGTCAAGACCCTGACCGAGCGCGAATGGGTGCGCGTGGTCGGACATCGGGACGTGCCCGGCCGTCCTGCGCTCTACGCGACCACCCGCCGGTTTCTGGACTACTTCGGTCTGCGCTCGCTGAACGACCTGCCGCCGCTCGCCGAGATCCGCGACCCGGATTTCCTCGGCGCCGAGCTCGACCTGGGGGAGTTCGATCAAACCGGGTCCGGAGAGATGGCGGCGTTCGGCGTCGGGGAACGGAGTGCCGCCGAAGGGAAACTGGAGAGGGGAGAGCCCCGCGCGGACGACCGCGAGGACGGGTAGGGCAAGGGGTTTTCGCATCGGCGCGAGAGGGTAGCCGCTCATTTCAAGAGTCGACACGCCCGTGCGCCCGGTTCAACGCGGGCGCGGGCTCCCGCCCCGTTGACGGGCACCCGCGCCTGTAGCCGGCGTCAGCCCTCGTACCAGATCCGGTAGATGGCGCCGGCGAAGTCGTCCGACACCAGGATCGAGCCGTCCTTGAGCATGGCGATATCCACCGGCCGGCCGGAGTACTCGCCGGTTTTCGGATCCAGCCAACCCTCGGCGAATACCTCGGTCTCGGCGGCGCCGCCCTCGTCGTTGAGGCGGGTGAACATCACGCGCGCCCCGACGGGCGTGGTGCGGTTCCAGGAGCCGTGCTGGGCGGAGAAGATGCCGCCGCGGTACTTGGCGGGAAACATGGTGCCGGTGTAGAAGATCATTCCGAGATCGGCCGCGTGTGCGTCCATCTCGACCTCGGGCATCTGGATGTCCGCCGGCGGTTCCGAGTCCTTGTACTCGTTCGTGCGCACGCTGCCGCCGCCGTACCAGGGATGACCGAACCGCTGACCGTTGGCGGTGATCCGATTGAGCTCCCCGGGCGGGATATCGTCGCCCATGCCGTCCACCTGATTGTCGGTGAACCAGAGCTCGCCGTTGGCCGGGTTGAAATCCATGCCCACCGAGTTTCGGACCCCGGTGGCGATAGACCTCCCGATCGGTCCCGTCGCGGTTCATGCGGATGATGCCGCCTATGCCGAGCTTCTCGTACAGATCCAGCCGGTCGGTCGGAGCGACGTTGAGGGGCTGGCCGAGCGAGATGTAGAGCTTGTCGTCCGGGCCGATGCGACACACCCGGGCGGTGTGGTTGAAGCTCTGCTCCTCCGCGCGGGATCAGCTCGCCCTGGGGCACGACGACGCCGGCCGCTACGTCCGGGCCCTCGAAGAAGAACTCGGCGGCCGGAAACACCAGCACCCGGTTCTGCTCGGCGATGAACAGGAACCCGTCTTTGGAGAAGCACACCCCGTTGGGAATGGTGAACTCGACCGACGGCGCGAAGGGTTTGACCTCGTCGGCCACGCGGTCGTGATCGCGATCGGAGACGGCCCAGACGTCGGTCTTGCGGGTGCCGACGAACGTCACCGTTCCCTGAGGCGCGACCGCCATGTGCCGGGCGTCGGGGACGACCGCGTAGAGCGCGATTTTGAATCCCGGTGGCAGCTTGATCCGATCCAGGTTCGCTCGTAGCCGATCGGCGGTGTCGCCGGCCTGGTCGATCGTCTGCATGCGAAGCGAGGCGCCGGTCGACTTCATTCCCGACAGCTTCTCGAGATTGTCGGCGGCCGTTGCCCCGAGGCCGAACAGGGCTGCCGCTACGGTCACGGAAAATTGGTTGGCTCTCATCTCTCGTTCCTCCCGATTTGCGAACATGGACTCCGCGGTGTCGCCAGTGCGGCCGCAGTTGTATCGATCGCCCCGGATCCGCCCAGACGAGGCAGCCGAGTCCGTTCCGATCAACGTATCTTATGTACCCATAAAGTAGTTCAGGGCGCGCGGCTTTGCTACCTGCCATTGGCCTCGACCGTTTCCCGCCAAACCGGATCCCGACCGCCACTTCGGTCCCGACAGGAGAAAAAAGTCGGGTCCGGCTGGATAACAATTCACGGGCTACGGTTATTTGTCCTGCCGATCCCGGTACCTTGACCTGTATCAAAGCGGTTCTGGGCGCTTGGTATCAGGCTCTTCGCGCACGCGTAACGATGAGGTTATTTCCGCGACGATCGGGTGTATCCCGCGGTCTCTGGGGCAGGGCGGCGAAAGTACCCGACGGCTCGACGCCGCTTACGGCGGGTCAACGCGAACAAGAAAAACAGGGGAAACGCCGTATCTTCCCCGAGCTGTCTGTTTTTCCTTCGTACCCGCACGAGGTTGCAACGCGAGCTCGCGGGCGGGCCGCCGCCTGAAGGGGCTCGTAGGGCCTGCTGAGGCGCGTGCGCGCGGTTGGCATGACCCTAGGGGAATGCCCGGAAGAACGGCTTCGAATCCTTCTTGGGCGTCGGTGTCTCCCGCGATCATGAAGACACGGACGCCAGGAAGGGTTTCCCGGCACCCAGGCCTCTCTCCGTAGGGGCGAGCGGGACAAGGAGAACTCTCCTCCGATGTTGTCGCGGTAACCGCCGGGCCCCTGTCACTGGTACCTGTAGGTGAGGTGAGGAGAAAATGCGAATGCAATCGAAACGATCTCTGTTATACGCGCTGTCGGGAGCGCTGCTCCTGTTCGGACTGAGCGGCGCCACCGTCGCGGAGGAGGCCGCGGTCAAGACGCTGGACAGCAACCAGCAGACCCACAAGGACTGCGCCGGGTGCCATGTGACCATCAATCCGGGCATCGTCAAGCAGCACCTCGACAGCCCCCACGCCAATCCCAAGAAGGCCTCCGAGGAGGTCCGCTGCCATGACTGTCATGGCTCCGATCACAACACCATGGAAGACTTCGCGAAGGCGAAAATGCCCACCGCCGAGGTCTGCGGCGAGTGCCACAAGAAGCAATTCAAGCAGCACAGCGCCGGCAAGCACCACCTGAGCTGGTTCGGCATGAAGTCCCAGATCGCCTGGCACGGCCAGCCCGGCTCCATCACCGAGCAGGGTTACCGCGGTTGCTCCGGCTGCCACAAGATCGGCGAGAAGGGCCTGATCGGCATCGCCGACGGCAACGCCGGAGAGCTGACCCATGATGGGGGCAAGGAGGCGGCAGGTTATCGCTATGGCAACGCCCAATGCGACGCTTGCCACACAAGGCACAGCTTCAAGAAGTCGGAGGCCAAGGACCCCCGCGCCTGCTCCAACTGCCACATGGGCTTCGACCATCCACAGTGGGAGATGTACACCTCGGCCAAGCACGGTGTCATCTGGGGCATCGAGGGTCACGAGGAAGACGCCCGCGCACCCACCTGCCAGAACTGCCACCTGATGGAAGGCAACCACGAGGTCGTGACCCCTTGGGGCTTCCTCGGCCTGCGCATCCCCACCAAGGCCAACGTGCTGGCCCTGATCGATGTGGCGCCCTCGCTCAAGGAGCCGCTCGAGTCACTGGCGGCGGCTCTTCCGGAGGGCAACTACATCGATCTGGATGATGACCCGGAGTGGGTGCTGAACCGCGCTCTGATCCTGCAGGCCGCCGGCATCCTGGACTCCAACTTCCAGCCGACGGCACGGTTCGTGGAGATCGTGGTTCAGGGTCGCGCCGCGCGCGGACCCGAGGAGTTCAACCAGATCCGTACGGCCATGAAGGAGAACTGCAACAAGTGCCACGCCAAGGGCTTCGTGGACATGCACATGAAGGCCTCGGATGAGATCCTGCGTGCCGCCGATGCCGAGTTTGCGAAGGCCATCGCCGCGGTTCAGGGTCTCTACCGGGACGGCATCCTGGAGAAGCCGGAGAACTGGGATTTCGCACCCGATCTGCTCCAGTACTACGACGCCAAGACCAACGTCGAGCAGGAGCTTTACCTGATCATGCTCGAGTACCGCCAGCGGACCTTCCAGGGCGCCTTCCATGCCAGCAACGACTACATGCACTGGTACGGCTGGGCGCCGCTGAAGACGGCCGTCAACAACATCCTCGAAGAGACGGCGCGGATGCGTGCCGAGCATGAGGCGAAGCAAGCGGCTGCTCCCTCCGCTGGCAAGAAGGTGGCGGGCAAGTAACGCCCGTCAGGCGAGCACGGTCTGCCGGCGCGCGGTGCGCCGCGGACCGTGCGGTCAACCTAAGCGATTGCCCGAACGCCGGGTCGCACTCTCCCGGAAATGCCTCAAGTGATTCAGGTCGGGCTCGCTCCGCGGCAGAGTCGTTAGAGCGCCACCGGTGTCACAAAGCCCTCGGGTTTCACGGCGAGCACTGACGTGCAAGTGGACTTGAGGACGTCCTCCGCGGTGTTGCCGATGAACAGTCCCGGCACGCCGGTTCTCCCGACGGTGCCCATGACGATGAGGTCGGTGTTGGTTTCCGACGCCCGGGCCGCGATGATCGCCGCGGCCTCGCCCTTCACGAGACTGACGTTTGAATCCCGTACCGAGAGGCCGTAGGGCTCCAGCAGCTCGTCGAGCAACCTGCGGTGGGTCTGCTCGGCCTCCATGAGGAGTGACTCGACCTCGCTTTCCGGGATACGCGCAAGGCTGCCGCGCAGCAGCGATTCACCTTCCAGCTGCCAGGCGTGCACGACCTCGAACTTCGCCCCCTCCGATGCTGCCACCGACGTGGTCAGATCCAGTACGAGGCGGTTTAATCCGGCCGCCCCTGGGTCGGTTGGATCGACGGCCGCGAGCAGGTTCTTGTAGGGGCGCGCGCTCGCGGGGCGATCGATCCAGACGGGACACGGACACTTGCGCAACAGGTGCATGTCGTTGCTGCCGAAGAACTGGTCAGTGAGACCTTCCGCCGGCCGCGCCGATTTGACCAGAAGGTCGTATCCGCTGCGCTGTACGGCGCGAATCACCTCGATGAACGGTGTTCCCGCGACTACGTTGGTGTAAATCATGATCCCCGCGTCGGCGTAGGGCTCGGTCAGCACCTCGAGCTCGTTGAGACGCCTCTCCTGCAGGGTCTTGCTGAGCTTGATGCCGTAACGCTGCTCGATGTCCCAGTCGATCGACACCGTAGGGGTAACGTCCATCACCGTAAGACGCGCCTGATTGGCCTGCGCCAAAGCGACCGCGCGGCCGAGACCTTCGCGGTCCGCCGCGGGGCTGTCCGCGAAATAAAGGATGTTCTTGAAGCGTTTCACTGTCTTCTACCCCGGTCGCGTGATCGTTGCCGCGGAAGCCGACCTGACGAGCACCGCGGGCAGGAGTCATCCGGTGACCGGGGAGACCCCGGCTTCGGCCCCGCGCTGGTCTTGTTCCGCAAATTCTCGGTCTCGAGGGACACGGTTGGTTCTCCCATGAAACAAGCCTATTGGAGTCTCGCGTAGAGCGAAAGGCTCAGCTGGCGGAGCGGACGCCGCAAGCCTGATTCGCCGGCACGGCGACGTCCATCAGCCGTGGGTTGTCCAGCACAAGCGCGTTCATCAGCTCGACATAGGCTTGCTTACCGGTAACCTGAAGTCTCGGGTTGCAGCGTCGTTCCTCGCCGATCGTACTTACCGTCATCCCATTGTAGTCATGGGCGGGGTAGACCAGCGTATCGTCGGGAAGCTTCAAGAGCTTGCCGAACAGGCTGTCGTACTGGGCCGCCGCGTCGCCGTTCTGAAAATCGGTTCGGCCGGTGCCGCGGATCAGCAGGGTGTCTCCGGTGAACACGCGATCCGGGAGCAGGAGGCTATAGCTGTCGTCGGTGTGACCCGGCGTGTAAAGAACCTCCAGGGCGAGACCGTCTACGCTCAGGCGCTCGCCGTCGCGAAACTTCTCGGACAGGCACTCCGCGCGGGCCATCTCCCCCATGGCGATCGCGCAGTCCGTTTGTTCGCGGAGCGCGCCGAGCGCCGTGACATGATCCGCATGGATGTGCGTATCCACGGCCAGGACCAGTCGGACGCCGAGCTCGCCGATCAGCTTCACATAGCGCGCGGTGTTCTCCAACACGGGGTCTATCAACAAGGCCTCGCCGCCGCGCCTGCTCGCAATGAGATAGGTGTAGGTGGACGAGTCATGATCGAACAACTGTCGAAATATCATATCGATCGATCCCATAATTTCGTCTTGGCCCAGGGAAACGCTGCTTTAGTACGTTTCCCATCCGGGCCAAGGGTGGCCCGGCATTTTCAATTGGCTCAATCTATTGAATCATCCTTGGACGATCTGTCTTTTCGGGCGTCTGTCCGCGAGGTCTCGATGGTCCGGTCGCCGGAGCCTTGACCACGGCTCACGGTGGGTTGGCCCCGGCCATAATCAGCCCTGCGCCGGCGAAGCGACGGTGGCGGGGACACCCTCGTGAACGATGACGCCGAGGATGGTCTTCAACGCCAGTAGTAAGGTTGGGTTTCGTCACGCCTATCCAAGGCATCGACACCCGCGAAAAATCCTCGTCTAGGGGTCGATACGATCGATCGATAGGCACCCCCGAGAGTCGGGGATGCCGCCGCCCGGGCGCGGCGGTCCTCACTATCAGAGCGCAAGCAAGACGAGCAAAACCGTCGCTATCCCCAGAAGCAGCGTGCCGGCCACCGGCCAAAGTGCCAGGTTTCGTTCGACCTGGCTGTCACGGGCGGGGTCGCTGACGCCCAAGCGGATCGGGACTCGGCTCAGAGCGGCGAGTGCAGCGGCGAATAGGCTGTTCGCGAAAGACCGCGTCCGGTGCCAGATATAGGACGAGGCACGAGCCAAGGGCGCTAGCAGGTCTCCGGGCGGGATGCGGCCCACGAGCCGGCGCGGCCAACTCGGGCGCCACAGGGCAATCGGCAGCGCGAGCAGGGCGCCGGCCAGTACCGGCCAGCTCGCGGAGGAGGGCGGAAACGGCCGGCCGAGCATGAATGGGGCCGCGACCAGCACCACGATCAAGCCAAGCCAGGGAAGCGAGATTGCCGCCACCGAAATCGCGGACCTGCCCTGCTCGGAACCGACCAGCGCCAAGACGCGCCAGGTGAGCAGGCCGGTACCGAACCAACCGCCAAGGACCGCCAGCCGGGCGACACTCGACCAGGGCGCACCGGCGCCGAGGAGCGTCTCGTCGGCAAGCACGTGCGCCAACGCCCCCCAGGTATAGGGTGCCCCCGCCAAAATCAGGGCCGGTATCGCCAGTAGCGGGACCGCGCGGGCTGCCGGCACGCGCCGGGCGAGTCCCACGCCGAGCAACAGGGCAGCAATCGACAGGGCCTGATAACCGGCAAACAAGGTCAGCGCCTCGACCGAGGCCGCCGCCCTCGCCGGTTCTGCCAGGGCGACCGCCAGCAGCGTCGCCAGGACACCGCTCAACCCCACGCTCGTATAGCCGATCACGGTCTTCGGGTCCGTCTGGACGAGCCCAACGGGTAGCACGTAGAGCATGGTCGCGACGCCGGCCACGGCCAGCGCAAAGCCCCAGTCGGACAATACCTCGTGGCCGATGGGCAGGAACCGCGTCCAGCCTATTGCGGCCGCCATGACGAAGGCGCCCAACACGACGGCGCCGGCGGACGCCGGGGCGGACCGGGCCGCGAGCGGCACCCAGACGTGGACCCCGATCAGCCCTGCCTTGATGGCGAATCCGAGCAGAAGCAGACCCGTTGCCACCCCGTCCAGCCCCGCGACCTGCTCGGGGGAGGGGGTCAAGGTCGCGGTGTGCCGGGCGATCAGCAACAGCGCCTCGAACAGTGCGATCTGGGCGATCACGTCCAGCACGACATAGACCCGCCCGGCGCGAGCCGCCGCCGGATCGCCGCGATGGGCGATGAGCCCGTAAACGGCGAGCCCCATGACGACGAAGCCCATGTAGAAGCTCACCAGGTCCTGCCCGACCAGCAGAAGGAAGTTGCCGGACATGGCCAACAGCAGGAACAGCCGCAATCGCCTCGCGCGCGCGTCGTCCGCCCGCGCCCAGGCGGCCTGGAGCGCTGCCGCGAGCCACAGCGCCGCACTGAGCACGAGCACCCACTTGCTCGCGGCATCGATGCCCAACCGGGTACCGAGCAGCAGCCAGGTCGCCTCCCACCGCGTCCCGGCGGGCAGCGCCAGACCGGTCGCCAACGCCGGCAACGCTCCCAGCGCCGCGGCCCACCGCGCCGCCGGATGCGTCGCGACCGCGGCGGCGATCAGCGGCAACAGCCAGAGCATCGGCAAGGACCAAGCGCTCACGATCGGTACTCCCGTGATGGCGATCAACTCGGCCCACTCCAGCGGACTGTAGGGCGCGGCGGCGAACAGACCGGCGGCGAGCGCGAGGCAAGGCCGTCACCACCGGCGGCCACAGCAGCGCGCCCAGGGTCTCGAACCGCGCCGCGGGTATGTGCTCTGCGGGCCAAGCGGCCGGCCGGCTCCAGGAACCAGGCGCGGTAGAGGATCGGCAGGAAATAGGCGGCGTTGAGCAGGCTGCTCGCGATCAGCACCGGCAGCACCCAGCCCGATTCCCCGGCGGCGACCGCCCCCAGCCCCAGGTACCACTTGCTGACGAAGCCGGCGATCGGCGGCACGCCGATCATGCCCAGCGCCCCGATGGTGAAGGCGAGCGTGGTGCCGGGCATGCGCTCGGCCCACGCCGTTCATCTCGCTGACGTTGTGCACGCCCAGGGTCTCCGCGTAGTTGCCGGCGGCGAAGAACAGCGTGATCTTCATCAGTCCCTGATGGACCAGATGCACCACCCCGCCGATGGTGGCCAGCGGCCCCAGGATGGCCGCCCCGAGGGCGATGTAGGACACCTGACTCACGGTGGAGTAGGCGAGCCGCTTCTTCAGGTTGTCCTGGGTCAAGGCTCGCAGCGAGCCGTAGACGATGGTCACCGCTGCCGCCGCACCGAGTCCGGCGAGCAGTCCGAGCGCATGCGCAAACTCCACCCCGTAGACGTCGTAGACCACGCGCACGATGCCGAAGGCACCCGCCTTCACCACGGCCACGGCGTGCAGCAGCGCGCTGACCGGCGCCGGTGCGACCATCGCCTGTGGCAGCCAGCCATGCAGCGGAACCAGGGCCGCCTTGACCCCGAGCCCGGCGATCAACAACAGGAAGATCCAGCGCAGCTGATCGTGCGTGTCCGCCGGGCATATCGCCGAGAATTCCGCCCTGGGCGAAATCGAGCGGCCCGGCCAGCGTGCGCAGCCAGATGGCGCCGAGCAGCAAGAGCGTGCCGCCGCCGATGGTGTACGCGAGGTAGATCCGCGCGCCGCGGATGGACTCCGGGGTGCCCCGGTGGGCGACCAGCGGATAGGTGGCGAGGGTCAGCGCCTCGTAGAAGATCACGAAGGTGAACAGGTTCCCGGCCAGCGCGAGCCCTACGGTGGCGGTGACGCACAGGCTGAAGAAGCCGAAGAAACGGCTGCGGTGCGGTGCGTTCTCCAGGTAGCCGATGGCGTAGACGGTGGTCAGCAGCCACAGCACCGTGGAGAGGGTGACGAACAGTACCGAGAGCGCGTCCGCGTTCAGGACCAGATCGAGCCCGGGGGCGAGCGTCCAGCGGGTCTCGTAGACATGGCCGTGAAACACGCCCCAGATCATCACGCCGACCAGGACGAGCTTGGCTGACGGCGCCGACCAGGTTCAGCGTCGTGCGCAGGACGATGTCTGTCTTCGCCGAGGAAAAAGATGAACACCCCGGTCACCAGAGAGCTCAGGACAATCAGCGCGGGCAGCCAGGTATCGAAGCTCACCGGGCGGCTCCATAGAGGCTCATACCGTTCACCAAAAGGGTCCATAGCGGGGCTGACCCCAGCCCCAGCAGCAATGTCGCCCCAGCGCCCAGCGCGAGGGCAGGGATCTCCTGGCGACCGAGTGTCAGGCCGCGTGCAGCGGATAGCCGGTTACCGAAGACGTGCCCGAGCACCCGGAAGACATAAGCGGCCGCGAGCAGCGAACCGGCCAGGACCACCGGCACCCAGAGCCACTGTCCGGTCGCGATGGCCCCCGTGAGGAGCTGCCACTTGCCGAGGAAGGCGCCGCTCGGCGGCAGCCCGATGAGTGCGACCCCGGCCAGGGCAATGGCGAAGACGGTGGCCGGGAGCGACTGGGCGCTGCCGTCCAGCTCGCGAATGCGGTCGTGTCCGGCTCGTTGCTGAATCACGCCCGCGGCCAGAAAGAGCGCCCCCTTGGCGAGGCCGTGCGACAGGGCGAAGATGACCGCACCGCCGAACACCGTGTCCCGCACCGTGCCCGAGGGCAGTCCGGCGAGCAGCGGGAAAAACAGAAACAGATAGCCGAGCTGGGCCACCGTGGAATACGCGGCCATCAGCTTCAGCCGTTCCGCGCGTAGCGCCCGCCACGAGCCCCAGAGGACGGCGGCCGCCCCGAGTAGCCCGAGCAGGGTGCTCGCGCCGGTGCCCACCACGGGGGCGAAGAGGTCGAGCCAAAGCCGCAGGATCAGATAGAAGGCAGCCTTGACCACCAGTGCCGAGAGGGCCGCGCTCACCGGGGCCGGGGCGTTGGCGTGCGCCGGCGGCAGCCAGAAGTGCAGCGGGAACAGCGCGGTTTTCAGCAGCAGCCCGGCGCTCATCAGCGCCAAGGCGGTCCAGGTCGCGGGCCCGGCGTGGATCGCGTCGGCCAGCGCGGCGAGGTCGAGCGTGCCATAGGCGGTGTAGATCAGGACCACCCCGGCCAGGTAGGCCATGGAGCCTATCAGCCCGATCATCAGGTAGCGCAGCGCCGCCTCCAGCGCGGCCGCCTTACCGCCGAGCGCGGCCAGGGATACCGCGGCCAGCCCGACCAGCTCCAAGGTGACGTAGATATTGAACAGGTCGCCGGCGACCAACAGGGCGTTCAGCGCCGCCCACAGCAGCAACCACAGCGGCCAGAAGCGCTCGCGCTCCGCGCCGCCCGGGAAGTAGGCGGTTGCATAGACGCTCGCGGCCAGGGCCACGGCAGCGGTCATGACCAGCAGCAACGCGCTCAGCGCATCGGCCCGCAGCGCGATGCCCAGACCCGGCGCCCAGCCGCCGACCGCGTAGCTGAACGGCCCCGCGAGCGCGACCTGCCAGAGCACCGCGGCGCCGGCCAGCGCCGCGCCAAACGCCGTCGATACACCGATGGCCGTCGCCCGGCCCGGCGCCGCCACCGCGAGCAAAGCCCCGGCCAGCGGAAGCGCCACGACCCAGATCAGGGCATCAGTCATGCTCGTCGGATTCCCGCAACCGCCGGCCCAACGCCAACGCCAGGGCGGTCGCACTGACCGCGACGACGATGCCCGTGAGCACCAGGGCGTGGGGCACAGGATCGGGCGGCGCCGCCATTCCGCGATAGGCGACCGCGACCAGCATCAGAAACACGCCCGTACCCATCAGATTCAGGGCCAGCACCCGGCGCAACAGCGACTCCTGAACCAATGCCCCCCTCAGGCCGAGGGCCAGGAGTCCGACGCCGGCGATGCCATACAGTAGCTGGGTGGTCAGCATTGGGCCGTCTCCCCGGGGGCTTGCTCGTGCGACCAGCCGTCCGGCCTGCCTCCCACGAAGGCGATGGCGAGCGCGGCGGCAATGGCGACTGTCGCCGCAGACTCGATCAGAAGGATCAGCGGGCCGGCCCACTGCAGCGGGAACCCCAGAAACGGGCGCCCGGCGATCATCAGGGCTAGGCCAACCGCGAGGAACATCGCGGCGCCGGCCACGCTGGTCGCCCGCAGCGCGAGCCCAACCGGTAAACCCGCCGAACGGTGGCCGGACAGCCGCAGCAACACTGCCGCGGCGGCGAGCACGGCACCGGCCTGGAACGCGCCGCCGGGCGCGTGGGCGCCGACCCACAGCAGGTAGCCGCCGGTGAGGATGAGGACGGGGGTCAGCCAGTGGACCAGTCCGCCCAGAACGGGTCCCGCCGCCCGATAGCCCGCCCGCGCGGGACCGAGGGCCACTATTCCCAGCAGCGCGGTGAGCAAGACGGCGAGCTCCAGAAAGGTATCGTAGGCACGGAAGTTCAGCAGCACGGCGGTGACCGGGTTGCTGACCCCGCTCTCCCCGACCCGATCGAGGACGATGTCCGCGAGACGGGTAGGGTCGGAGTCCGTCAGCGCGGTCGCGAAGGCCCAGGCGACCGTGATACCCAGCCCAGCGCACAGCAGGCCAACGGCCCAGGTGCCCGCCCGAACCAATGGCCGCGGCCGTCGGTGCTCAACAACGGGCGGGTCGGACGGTGCGCCGCGCGCGGTCGGCTCGTCGCGTACCGCCGCGAGCAGCAACGCACCCGAGAGCCCGGCGCCGATGGCGGCCTCCGCGAGTGCCACGTCGGGCGCGGCGAGTCGGGCCCAGACCACGGCCAGCACCAGTCCGAAGGCGATGAACAGCACCACGCCGCGCCGCGCGTCCCGGCTCTCCAGGGTCGCCCAGGCGAGCGCCATCAGCGCCGCCACCAGGAGGACGTCGAGCACCAACAGGGCGGGTGATTCCATCAGTGCTTGCCGGTTCGACGCGCCTGCCGTGCGATCAGATGCGCGCCCGCCGCGCTGGCGGCGAGCGTCAGCAACCAGACTAGGGTGAGCTTGAGGCCGTCCTCGGGCTCGCGCACGAGCAGAAGCAAGCCCGCGACGAGCAGCCCTAGCCCCAGATTGTCGGCCTTGGTCAATGCATGAAGGCGGGAATAGACGTCGGGTAGGCGCAGGAGCCCGATGCTTCCGGCCACGAAAAAGACAAGACCGGCCCCGATGAGCGCCCCGGCGATGGCTTCGATCACGAGCGGCCCCCCTCGCGTGTCGTCTGCGCGGTCAGTGCCGCCACGGCGGTCCCGGCCAACAGCGCCAGGACCAGCGCCACGTCCACCAACGCCGGACGAGCGAGCGCTTCCGCGAGCAGAAGCAGCAGCCCGACGCCGGACGTGCCGATCAACTGGGCGGCCATCAGGCGGTCGGCCGGTGAAGGGCCTCGCAGGACCCGGATCAAGCCGAGCAGTATGCTGATCATCATCGCGGCCGCCGCCCATGCAAGGAACACGGTCATACGTCGTCACCCAAAGACTGCGAGAAAACGCGGGCCACGGCCGCCTCCAGTCGACGCACCTCGTCGATCGGATCGGACTCGGTAGCGAGCACATGCACCTCGACCCGGTCGCCGTCCAGGTCAGCCGCCAGCGTTCCGGGCAGCAGGTTCATGCAGCCCATGAAGAAGACCCGAGCGGAAGGGCCTTCGAGCCGAGTGCGATACTGGAGGAAATCCGGTTGCACCTGCAGTCTGGGTCCTAGTGTCCGCCGGGCGACGTCGACTCCGCCGCGCAATGACTCTACCAAGAAAAAGGGGACAAACCGAACTAGGCCCAATCCGGAAAACCTGACCCCAGCGCCAATGCCGAGCCGGGTCGCCGCTCTGGCCGCGACCAATACGCTCGGTACGCCGATGACCCAGGACGAGGCCTCACCGTCGGAGATCACCCACCATAGGACCGCGCAGATGGCGACCGCACCGATACTCAGCGCCGGTGCAGATGTCGGGGATGCGCCACTGGCCATGTTCTGCTCCGCTCCGGGGGTTCGAAAAAACCGCGACCGCCGGGGATATTGTCACGTGGACGAGCGTTCGGATATAGGGCCGTGGCCCTCCAGGAAAATGCCCATGGTAGGGCAAGCACCAAATTCAGGGATCCAAGGATCACGCCCCGCGGTGCGTCCCGCGTCCGAAGGTCTGATAGATCAGGCAATCGATCGATGGCGACTGGCCCTTGTTAGTCACGGCCTACGCGCGCGGGCGCCGGGGCGTGGTTAAGCGTTTGCCCGCGAGCCCCGATACGATCAAAATGCTCGGTTTAGGCGAAAATCGACCATGCCAAGACCGACCGGAGACCGACCGATGTCCGACAAGGCCCCCTGGATAACCTACCGGCCAGAACTCAAGGTGCTCGACTGCACGATTCGGGACGGCGGGCTCATCAACGCCCACCGGCTGAGCGACGAGTTCGTCGGCGCCGTCTACCGGGCGTGCGTGGACGCGGGCATCGACTACATGGAGATCGGATACAAGAACTCGAAGCGGGTGTTCCCGAAGGAGAAGTTCGGTCCCTGGCGTCACTGTGACGAGGAGGATATCCGCCGGGTCGTCGGGGATCACGACTCCCAGGCGACGGGCCTCAAGCTCGCGGCGATGGCCGACGCCGGCAAGAGCGACTGGGAGACGGACCTGGTCCCGGCCTCAGACAGCCCGCTCGACATGATCCGTGTCGCGTTCTATGCGCACCAGGTCTCCGAGGCGGTCGACATGATCCGCCACGCCGACGGCCTCGGCTACGAGACGACGGCGAACCTGATGGCGGTATCCAACATCACCGAAACCGAGATCGACACCGTCCTGGAGGCGATCGCCGAGACGCCGGCGAGCACCATGGTCATCGTCGACAGCTTCGGCTATCTGTACCGCGAGCAGATCGACCGCCTCTACAACAAGTACGCGACGGCGCTGGAGGGCACGGGCAAGGACATCGGCATCCATGCCCACAACAACCTCCAGCTCGCGTTCGCGAACACCATCGAGGCCATCATCCTCGGCTGCAACCGCGTCGACTCGACCATCTACGGCTTCGGCCGGGGTGCCGGAAACTGCCATACGGAGCTCCTGCTGGGTTTCTTGAGGAACCCGAAGTTCGACGTGCGTCCGATCATCGACGTGATCCAGAACCACATGCTGCCGCTGCGCCGGGAGATCGAATGGGGCCCACTGGTCCCCTATAACATCACCGGGCAGCTTAACCAGCACCCGCGCGCCGCCATCGAGTGGCGTGCCGGGGACACCCCAGACGACTTCCTGGCCTTCTACGATCGGGTCGTCGCCGAGATCTGAGCGCCGGGTCGCTCGTGGCCGGTGGTCTGTTGCGCCGGCCTGAAACAAGTCACGAGCCCCGGTCTGCGTCCACCGAATTCGGAGCGATTCCCCCATGCGCCCAGGACGCCCTCCCGGCAACCGCCGCGCCTCGCGTTCGGCCGCCCCGCTGGACGAGGAGCCGCAGCGCCTGCAAAAGGTGTTGGCCGAGGCGGGGCTCGGGTCGCGCCGTCAGATAGAAGCCTGGATCAGCGAGGGCCGGCTGCGCATCAACGGTGAACTTGCCCAACTCGGTGACCGGGTCACGGGCACCGATCGGATCCGGCTCGATGGCCGTGAGCTAAGACTGCGCCGCCGCCGCGAGCAGCAGGCCGAGGTCATCGCCTATCACAAGCCCGAGGGCGAACTGGTCACGCGCCGCGACCCCGAGGAGCGTCCGACGGTGTTCCGGCGCCTGCCGCGTCCTAAGGAGGGCCGGTGGATCGCCGTTGGGCGCCTGGATATCAACACCTCGGGGCTGATCCTGTTCACGACCGACGGTGAGCTGGCAAACCGCCTGATGCACCCCTCGCGAGAGATCGAGCGCGAGTATGCGGTGCGCATCCTCGGCGAGGTGCCGCCGGACGCATTGGAGCGTCTCAGCGCGGGTATCGAGCTGGACGACGGGCTGGCGCGTTTCGACGCCATCTCGGAGCGCGGCGGGTCGGGGGCCAACCGCTGGTTCCACGTGGTGCTGCGCGAGGGCCGCAATCGGGAGGTGCGCCGGCTCTGGGAGGCGGCCGGTTGCCGGGTCAGCCGCTTGATCCGGGTGCGTTACGGCAACGTCGAGCTCGGCCGGCGCCTGTTCCCGGGCAGCTGGCGCCCATTGACCGATGAGGAGCGGACGGCGCTGATGGGACTCGCCGGGATCGCTACGGATCGGCCCAAGCGGCCAGGACCCGGGCAGCCGGGCCGGAAGACATTCGGGGCGCCCTACGGCGGCGGGCCGGGCAAAGGGCGGCAGCGCCGGTAGCTTCCGACGGTTCAGGCCTTCTTTGGCGGTGCGAATCCGGACTCGGTGCCCGCCCGCGTCGTAGGTTTGCGCCGTTTCCCGATGTTCTTGCGGTCTCGCGCCCGGTCTTTCACCCGGGCCGCAAGCTGCTTCGCCGGGGGGTTCTTCTCCTTGCCCGGTCCCTTGCGCTTCGGCTTGCCCTGAAAACTGGCCTTTAACCCCTCGATAGAACGGGATCTCAGGCTCAGGCCAAGGTATCGGGCTATGCCCTCCATCCGGTTCCATTCGGGAGGGCCGACCAGCGACACGGCGACCCCCTGCTCACCGGCCCGGCCCGTGCGTCCGGTCCGGTGCAGGTAGTCGTCCCCGCTGCGGGGGACATCGAGGTTGATCACCAGGTCGATGCCGGGGACGTCGAGCCCGCGCGCCGCCAGATCGGTGGCCACCAGGATCTTGATCTGCCCGCCGTGGAGCAGCCCCATGACCCGGTTGCGCTCCCGCTGGTCGAGCTCGCCGTGCAGCACCCCGGTGCGCAGCTGCCGGCCTACCAGAGTGGGACCGAGGGCCACGGCGCGTCCCCGGGTGTTGGTGAATACCAGCGCCTTCGTATAGGTCTCGTGCTCCAGCAGCCAGATCAGCAGCCGCTCCTTGTGCGCCGGGTCGTCGCAGAGCACGATCTGGTGCTCGATGTCCGGGTGCGGCTCGCGCACCGGGTCCACCAGCAGGACGCTCGGATTCCGCAGCAGTGGGTCGGTGATCCGGCTCAGACCCCGGTGATGCAGGGTCGCCGAAAACAGCAGTGACTGACGGGCCGTTGGACTGTGGCCGATTATGGTCAGCACGTCCTCGGCGAAGCCCATGTCGAGCATCCGGTCGGCCTCGTCGAGGACCAGGACCTCCAGGTCTGCGAGCCGTGCCTCGCCGTCGCCCAGGTGCTCGAGCAGACGACCCGGCGTCGCGACCAGGATATCGGGGTTCTTGCGCAGCGCCGCGATCTGCCGCGTCTTCGGCTCGCCGCCGACGATCACCCCGAGCGTCAGCCGGGTGTAGCTACCCAGGCGAATGAAGTGGTCCCGGATCTGGCGGGCCAGCTCCCGCGTCGGCACCAGGATCAAGCCCCGGGTGCCGCCGTCGGGCGCCGCGCGGGCGTCCAAAAACCGCTGCATCATCGGCAGCAGGAAGGCGGCGGTCTTCCCGGAGCCGGTCGCGGCCGAGACCAGCAGGTCAGCGCCCTCGAGCGCGAGCGGGATAACCCGCTCCTGGACCGGTGTCGGGGTCTCATAACCCTCGCGGTCGATCCCCCGCATCAGTGCGTCGCAGAGGAGGTAATCGGCGAAGCCTCCGTTCATGGCTGAGACGCCTGGCGGAAGCGGGCGGCCATCGATGCGTCAATCCGTGCCCGGCGCGGGCTTGTTGAACCCGGCTTCGATCCACTTACGCAACCGGTTCGAATCGCCCACGGGCGTGAGCTTGCCGTCGGAGTCGAGCAGGACGATATAGAGCCGTCGGCCGGAGATCTCCGCCTGCATCACGAGACAGTGCCCGGCCTCGTTGATGTAGCCCGTCTTGCTGAGCTCGACCCGCCACTGATCGTTCTTCACCAGCGGGTTCGTGTTGCGGTATTCCAGCGGACCGCGTTCGCCATACGGGTGCACGACGAGCGAGGTGCGCGTCGTGGCCTCCCGGATCAGCGGATAGCCCGAGGCGGCCCGCAGCAGGGCCAGCAGGTCCTCCGCGCTGGAGCGGTTGCCGCCGTCGAGCCCGGTCGGGTCCGCGTAACGGGTGCTGGCCATGCCGAGCGACTCGGCCTTGCGATTCATCGCCCGGACGAACCCCGGGGTCCCGTCGGAGAAGGTGGTGCGACCCAGCGCCGCCGCCGCCCGGTTGTCCGACGACATCAGCGCGACGGTCAGCATCTCCCGACGGGAGAGACGAGCCTCACCGCAGCGCAGCCGGGATCGGCTGTAACGCATGCGGTCGCGATCCTGGTCGAGGATCGGGATGGTCTCATCGAGCGCCGCGCCCGAATCCAGAACGACCATTGCGGTCATCAGCTTGGTCACCGACGCGATCGGCTTCACCCGTGTCGGGTTTTTGGAGTAGAGCCGGGTCCCATTCTCGTCGACCACCAAAGCGGCCGCTGAGCGGATCTCCGGCGTATAGGCCGCGGGTCGGGATTGCCGCTGGGTCTCCTCCGCGGAGGATTGCGCCAAGATGCTTAGGCTGGCGACCGCCAGAACAAGCGCCAGAATCCGTGGGTTTGTCCATCCAGTCAGTGACATAAAACGGCGCTCCGTGAGGGCCATGAGGTCAGGGTGGCGCGAACCGCGATCTCGGTTCGCGAGGGGCGGTCGAACCTAGGGCCGATATCCAGCGCCCGCGTGCCTGGAAGCCCCTCTAGAAGCTCGTCGGCCGCGGCTCGCCGGTCAGAATACCTTCCTCGCCCTCGCTCTTGGCGATGATCACGGCGCCGCAGGAGTCGCTGAAGACGTTGACCGCGGTGCGCATCATATCGAGGACGCGGTCCACGGCCAGGATCAGGCCGATGCCTTCGAGCGGGAGTCCGACCGCGCCCAGGATGATCGCGATCGCGACCAGGCTCGCGGCCGGGATGCCCGCGACCCCGATCGAGGTCAGCAGCGCCAGAATGACTATCGTGAGCTGGGTAGAGACGCTGAGCTCGATCCCGTAGGCCTGGGCGATGAACAATGCGGCTACGCACTCGTAGAGCGCGGTTCCGTCCATGTTCACGGTGGCCCCGAGCGGCAGCACGAAGCTGGTCGTGCTGTTCGATACGCCCGCGTTTTTCTCGACGCACTCCATGGTGATCGGCAGGGTCGCTGACGAGGACGCGGTGGAGAACGCGGTCAGAAGCGCGGCGCCCATGGCCTGATAGTGCCGTAGGGGGCTCACGCCGCCGACGAAGTAGAGCAGCAACGGAAGCGTAACCAGAAAGTGGATCCCGAGCGCCAGCAGCACCGTGAAGAAGAACAGGGCGAGCGGCCCGAAGGCCTCCATGCCAGTGCTGGCCACCGTCTTTGAGACCAATGCGAAGACGCCCAGCGGCGCGAAGCGCATGATCAGATCGGTGATCCGCATCATGATCTCGAACATGCCCTGCCAGAAATTGAACTGGGCCTCGGCGTAGGCCTCCTCGATGCGGGTCAGGAAGAAGCCGTAGAGCAGGGAGAAGAAGATCAGACCGAGCATTTGCCCGGTGCTGGCCGCTTCGACCACGTTGGTCGGGATCATGCGCAGGAAGATGTCGACCACATCGCCGGCGCCCTTGCCGCCGATCGTCTCTTGCAACCCGGCCGCGTCGGCGCTGAAGCCAAAGACGTCCCTTGGATCCCCATCGACGACGCCGGGTTGGATTAGATTCACCACCAGGAGTCCGACCAGGATCGCGAACAGGCTGGTTGTGGCATAGTAGCCGAGTGTCTTGCCGCCGAGCCGGCCCAGGTTCTCGGAACCGCCGACACCGGCGATGCCGACGATGATGGAGGATACGATCAGCGGCACGATCAGCATCTTCAGGGCGTTGAGGAACAGTTTGCCCACGAAGTCGAAGATGGAGTAGAAGGTGACCCCGAAGATTGCGCCGTCCGTACCGACCAGCAGACCGACGACGACGGCCAGCGCGAGCGCAATCAGGATCTGCCAATGAAGCTTGAGCTTGAACACGGACATAGATGCCTCCGGGGTGCTCGCAATACCGGACCGCTGGCACGCTGAGGGCCGCCGGCGCGGCGCGTGTGCGTTGAGGGTCTGGGTCGGCCGGATGATAGCACGGGGTCCGCGCTGTGCCCCGAATGGTCAGCCGTGTCCCGGGCTTGAGGGCAACGCTGATCTGTTGCGCTTCCGGTCCGGGCCAAGGATGGCCCCGCATCTTCCATGGATGTAGGGTGTTGAAAATGGAGCGCCGCGAGAGTCGCGCCTCTCGGAGCGCGAGCTGATCAAGTGCCAGGACGGCATTTGAGTCAGCATCACTTCGGAACGCGCCTAAACGACCATGCACTATCGAGTCTTCTATCTGTTCGATCGCACCGGCGAGGCCGTCTCGTCGGCGAGCGCCGTCGAGATGAGCGCCCAGGTCATTCGTGAGCAGCTGCTGCCGCGGTTCCAGACCGAGGACGACTATCTCGGCATCATTGACCAGTGGGACAACACCCTGCAGATCCTACTGGAGCCCCGGGACGAGGTCCGCTTCTGGGTCGAGCTGCCGGTCGATGCGGCCCGGGCTTCCTACGGGCGGCATATGACCCTGGAGGAGGTTCGGGACTTCATGCGTCGGCTGCCGCAGGTCTTCGACCGCAAGTCCATACCGGGCCTTGCTTACCGGCCATGGTAGAGCGGGCAGGGACCAGGGGCCGTTGAACGATCGGGGCGAAGGCTGGAGCGCGGATGCGGGCCGCGGCGGGGGAGACGCCGGTCTGAAATCAGTCGCGAGCGGCGTCTATCTGCTGCAGGCGCTTTCGTTCCTGTTCGGCGTGACCTCGATCATCGCGGTGGTCATCAACTACCTGAGGATGAACGACGCCCGTGGCAGCTGGGTCGAGTCGCATTTCGTATGGCAGATACGGACCTTCTGGTTCCAGTTCCTGTGGATCGTCATAGGCTGGGCTACCGCCTTTCTCTTGGTCGGGTTGGTGATCTGGGGGCTGGTCTATCTCTGGACCCTGTATCGCGTGGTCAAGGGCTGGCTCAATCTGGTAGAGGACAGGCCGATGTACGCCGAGGGGACCTGATATCCCGTGGGTCAGAACCCGTGTGTCAGGCCAGCACGATGTCGAATCGGGCCGCCAGCGCGGCGTCCTTTGATTCGCCGGCGACGAAGGGCACCAGCAGCGCTGCCCGCGAGGCCGGATCGGTTACCTGACCGAGCAGCCAGTCGTCGGCGTTCTCCGGCGCGCCCTGCACGTACATTTGGGTGACCAACGGCTCGTGCCCGGGGGCGCGGATCGCGAAATGGATGTGGGGCGCGCGCCCGGGGTAGGGCACGGGCTTGATGGTGCGGAATCGATAGCCCCCGTCGGACCCTGTTTCGAACCGGCCATAACCCTGAAAGCCCGGGTCCCTGGCGCGACCGCCTCGATCGCCTCGATGCAGGTATCGACCATTCGCGTCGCATTGCCAGATCTCGATCAGCGCGCCGCGAATCGGGTTGCCTTCTCCGTCCAATACGCGGCCGGTCAGATCGGCGATCTCGCCCGCGGCGAGCCGGTCCTGTCCCGCGACTCGGACCAGGTCATTGTCGCGGTCCAGCGGCAGGCGGTCGGGGTAGAAGGGCCCGCGGCTCTGGCGCGGGGTCGGGGACAGGGCCGCGACCACGCCCGCCGACATCAGAAGTGGCGTGGCTGCGGCGGCTCTGAGCAGGCTGCGGCGGTTCATGGGCTTCTCCGGTAGCGGTAGCGTTCGCGGGAAGGCGTCGGGGTCGCTTCCCTGTAAGTTTTGGGTCAGAGCGGCCACACGAGGGCTGGACGTTACAATCCAATCTGGTGCTGCTTGCTTGGTCATCAACTGTAAAGTTCACCTCCCGCTGGGCCGGATTCGATCGCCTCCCAGCGGGCATCGCGGGCACGGCCCGTTCCGCGCCTTTTCGACCGGCGCGACCTATTAGGACTCAAGCCAGTGGAGGTCCGCTGACGTGTTGACGATCGTTTCTTTCAATATCAACGGCATACGCGCCCGACCGCATCAGCTCGAGGCGCTCAAGGCCGAGCTGGACCCGGACATACTGGGCATCCAGGAGTGCAAGGTCGCCGATGCGGAATTCCCGCTGGAGATGGTGCGGGGGCTGGGTTTCGCGACCCGGTTCCACGGCCAGAAATCGCACTACGGCGTTGCGCTGCTCAGCAAGTCGGAGCCGCTCGCGGTGACCAAAGGATTGCCGGGCGACCCGGACGATGCCCAACGGCGCGCGATCACCGGCCGTTACGCGTTGCCCGGAGGCGGCGATGTCACCGTGATCAATGGCTACTTTCCACAGGGCGAGAGCCGCGACCACCCGGTCAAGTTCCCGGGCAAGCAGCGCTTCTACGCCGAACTTGCGGGCTATTTGCGAGAGGGTTTCTCGCCGCGCCAGAACCTGGTCCTGCTCGGGGACATGAATGTGGCACCGCTGGACCGGGACATCGGCATCGGTGAGGACAACGCGAAGCGCTGGCTCAGGACCGGCAAATGCAGCTTTCTTCCGGAAGAGCGGGAGTGGCTCCAGGCGCTGATGGACTGGGGGCTGCACGACGTGTTCCGGGTTGCTCACCCCGACGTCGATGACCGCTTCAGCTGGTTCGACTACCGCTCAAGGGGCTTCGAGCGCGAGCCCAAGCGGGGCTTGCGCATCGACCATTTGCTGGTGACAGCGCCCCTCAAGAAACGGCTGCTTGATGCTGGGATCGATTACCGAATAAGGGCCATGGACAGACCCTCGGACCACTGTCCCGTCTGGGCTACTTTCGACGCCTGAGCCGACAGGACCTCAGTGTGCGGATCCCAAGGGCCGATGGCCGACATGTCCGTCGGCCATCGGGGGATGTGAGGGGCGGATGCGGGCGTGTCCGGTCGCCTGCGTCGAAAAGGCCGGCGGTTCGCGCTAGTTGGCCTGATCAGCCCTCTCCGCCACCGCCGCCTCCAGGGGCGTAGCCCACCGGAAACACCTTCTGCATCGCGCTTCCGCATTTGGTCAAATAGGCTTCGCGCTGCTCGCCGGTAAGACCGTTTCGATCCGCGTACTGGTTGCATTGGGCGCCGTAGAACGCGATCAACGCCGGGTCGTCTTTGGCCGCTACCCCGCTCGGCCACACGGGCGCATCGGCGGCGAAAACGGTGGGAGCGGCCAGTGGCACCGCGAGGAAGACCCAAACAGGCTTCTTCATCTCTGCAATCCTTAGAAATAAACACGGGTAATTCCGCGCCGCCGAATGTGGGTTCGGATAGGGACGCGGTCCAACAAAATTTCTGAATCTTGACGATTCGAACCTGTTGATGCGGATCATCCGATCCACGGGTGGCAGCGCGCGCCCGCTCTCCTCGCCACGTTCCCGGCCCAGGCACCGTGAGCCAGGTTCGCGCGGTAGCTCGGCGACGGCACCGAGCGCCTGACGCGGCGGAAGATGGTGATCTTCATCGACGACCTGGACCGTTCCAGCAAGGAGGGCCCGGGCGATGGCGGAGGAGTTCCCTGCCGAGGACGATGGCGAGGTCCAGTCCGCCGAGCAGCGTCTGCTGTTCGCGGCGCGGAAAACTGTGCTTCTCGTACTGCCGGGCGGCTACGGGCTCTGGTTTGGGCTGGATCTGCTGCACCGACCCGGGCCGACGCAGCCCGTGAGCGAGTTGCGCTGGAGCCGCGGCGACGTACAGGTATTGCTCCCCGATTCGGTAGGAGCACAGGAATCGGCCGGATCGGCAGCGGCAGAGCAGGCTACGGAGCCCGGGTTCGGCCACCGGGCCGGCGGCGGGAAGGCTGGATCGGACCCTGTCCGAGCTGCTCGGTGTCGAGATCAGCATCCGGATGGACAAGAAAGCGGTCGAGGACCAGGAGAAGACCGAGGACGACCGGATCCTGTTCGAGTACGGGGATGACGACAGCCGCTGGGAGATCGCATTTAGCGAAGCCGAGGCGCGCTGGGCGAAGCAACGGGGTCACCTGGCGTGCCGGCGCCGACGCCGAGTGGAACCACCGAGCCCGTCGAGCCCGAGGAACGCCCGTTCGAACTTCGTGCGCCACCGGTACCGGCCAGGGCGGCCCCGCCGTCTGACCCTGGCCGTTCCTACGCCAGCATCAGAAAAGCCTTAGAAGCGCGATCGCAGAAAAGTACACCAGATCACTTGGAGTTTTTCTCCGTCCGTCTAGCCTTAATCCAAAGCTATCCAGTCGGAATTACGACCACGACGGGAAGCCTTTCGCGCCTTGTTGCGCGAGTACCGCAATAGAATGCTTTCCGCCCGACCCGTGCCACTGCGGTGGTCGGCCACGAAGGAGGGATACATCATGCAATCGACGCTGGTCAATGTAAGCCTTTTGGTGGTGCTTGCGCTGTCGCCGTGGGCGCTCGGCCAGTCAGCGGAAAGTCTGACTTACAGCGACGAAGGCTTTCACGCCGGCGCCGAGGGCCTGACGCCATCTAAAAGGGCCGGTCGGGAGATCTGGTACAAGGCCACCGCGGGAAACGACCGCTTCCACACTTACGTCTTTCAGCAGCGCATGGGCGTCCTCATCGACTGGTGGCGCGTGCTGCACTCCGACAAGCGGGACGAACGCTTCAAGATCTGGGGGCTGGTCAACAATCCTGGGTGCTGCAGGCCCGGCTCCGAGGGGTGTACCGCCAAGAACCTGGCGAAAACCTACGGGTTCAACTGGTGTTACGGCGACGATGTCCTGCTACAGCATGTCGGCCGCAACGGGTACCAGGATCCGGCCTGCGACTTCGAGGACGCCCCTTGGGGGCAGGACAGGTCGACCAGCGGGAAGACCCCTGCCACTTGGCGTTCGGCACCTCCACCGGTGCCATGGGTCTGCGCAAGTTCCCGAATCCCAGGTTCGACGCCGAAAAGTGGCGGGCGCTCAACGGTGGCGAGGTGGGCACCTGGGAGGGATACGCGCGGCGCGTATCGGACGACCCGTAGCGCTCCGATTACGGGGTGAAGAAGCTTTCGGACGGGGCCGTGGAGCCGCCCTTCCTGATCGGTGAGGCCTGCGGCGCCTGCCACATTGCCTTCGATCCGCTGAACCCGCCCGCCGACACGGCCAACCCCAAGTGGGACAACCTGATCGGGGCCATCGGCAACCAGTACACCCGGATCTCGGAGCTCATGGTGTCCGGGATGGGCCCCGACACGTTGCAGTGGCGGGTGTTTTCCCATACCCGGCCCGGCGCCGTTGACACCGCGGCTGTTCCCACGGATCAGGTGAACAACCCGGGCACCATCAACGCCCTGATCAACGTGCGTGAGCGGCCGGTTTTCGCGAACGAGTCTGTCGTGCGCTGGCGCGCGGCATCCGATTGTCCGGCCGGCGTGAGCGACCGCGAGTGCTGGTGCGAACCGGATAAGCCGGGTCAGTGCTGCAAGCGGGGTCTGGAGAACGAGACCGTATTCCACATCCTAAAAGGGGGCGAGGACTCGGTGGGTGATCTACTCGCCGTGCAGCGCGTCTACATCAATGTCGGCTCCTGCTCCGAGGCCTGCTGGGTCAACCACCTGACCGACATCTACCAGCTCGACCCCAACCAGCGGAACTTCGGACAGACGCCCTTCGATGTCGGTCAGTGCCGAAGGGACTGCCCGAACTTCCGTGCCATCGAAGACCGCGCGCGGGACGTGGTCAACTTCCTGCTGTCGAGCGAGGCCACGTCCAGACATCTATGGAAGGCCAAGGGCCAGGGCGACCTGGGCGACTGGGTCGACGAGTTCGAGGCCGAGAACGGACCGGGGACAGTCGACCGAGGACGCCTGTTGTTCGCCAAGAATTGCGCGCGGTTCAGAGTTGGACTGGATCGATCGGTTGGCGTACCGCTTCCTGATCATCCCCATCACCCAAAAGCGCCTGTTGGAGCGCGAGGACCAGTTCGCCTGGATATACCGCCCCGATTTTTTTGGAATGGTGATGCGGGCGCGACGACGCCATGAATCTCGCCAAGTATTTCATGATCGAGGTGGCGATGGACGATAGCGTCGGCCCCACCGACATGCCCTCTGTGTGGAACCTGAACAAATACCAGCACGACAAGGGGCATCGCATGAACCTGTCCGGCGACAGCCACGACGCCTACTCGGTCATCATGGATTCAGCGCTCGGCCTGCTGGGCGCCGAGCCCCAGGACCAGGACGACTTCGTCGGCCAAGTCCAGTGGCTGCACCAATACCTAGGCGCAAAGCCCGCCCCGGCCTATCCGTTTCCCATCGACGAGCAGCTCGCGACCGCCGGAAAAAACCTGTTCGAAGCCAACTGTGCCTACTGCCACGCCAGCGAGCGCACCGGGACCCCGATCCCGGTCGAGGAGATCGGCACCGACCGGGAGCGGCTGGGCACCTGGGGCGCTGATTACGCGGTCGCCGCCAACAAGGTCGTTCGGGAGATGGGGTTGGAGCGCCGCGGACTGGTCGAGGAGCACCTGATCGGCTATGTCGCGCCCTTCCTCGACGGAATCTGGCTCAAGGCCCCGTATCTCCACAACGGCTCCGTCCCCACGATCCGAGACTTGCTGGACCCGCCGGCGGCGAGGCATCAGGTCTTCTGGCGCGGTTATGACCTCTTCGACCCGGTCAAGGTCGGCTTCGTCACCCATGGCGAGGAAGCGGAGCGCGCCGGCACCAAGTTCGACACCCGCGAGCGCTCGAACGGAAACCTGGGGCATGACTTCGGCACCGGGCTGGCGGAGGCGGACAAGACGGCCGTGGTCGAGTACCTGAAGACCCTTTGAGCATTGGCGTTGGGCCGCGGGAGCAACCCGAGACGGCGTGGCCCGTGAGCCGTCCGGTAGCGCGCCGAACGCCTGCTATTATTTCCCGTGTTGTTGAAAACGTTTTTCGGTCAACGCGAATAGTCGGGCAGTGATGAGGGGGCGACATGTTGTCGGCATGGTTGCGGAAGAAAAGGTTTCCGTCGTCGGCTCGCATCGACTTCGAAGCTCAGCTTGATCGTGAGCTGGATGCAGTCAATTCGGCTCGCGATTGCGTGAAGAAAGCCCTCATTCAGGGAGCCAGAGCGAAAGCGAGGGGGAAATTCAAGGACGAACCTGGTAGCCCGCGGGGCACGGTGAACGGTGGGGACGCGTCAACCGGGAACAAATTCGGCGGAAAGAAAGCCGGGGAGGAATTAGAGAAACAGGAAAAAATTCTGCAAGACAAGGAGACGGACAAGGACGAGAAGCAGAGCCGGACGGCGTACGACCGAGCCCGCGACAGCAACCTGCTTGGGCTGGCGTTCTCCGGTGGCGGAATACGCAGCGCGACTTTCAATCTCGGCGTCATCCAGCGCCTGGCAAAGCTGAGACTCCTCCATCGCGTCGATTATCTGTCGACCGTGTCCGGCGGTGGTTATATCGGTGGCTGGCTTTCTACCTGGGTCCATCGGCACCAGGACGGCATTCTCGGCGTAGAAGACTGCCTTGGCGATGGCAAGAGGTGCGGGGAGGGCTCGTCGCGGCTGCCGGAACCCCGCCAGGTGCGCTGGCTGCGTGAATTCAGCAACTACCTGACACCGCGCGTGGGGGCCTTTAGCACCGACACCCTGAGCGGGGTGGCGACCTATCTGCGCAATCTGCTGCTAAACCAAACGATGCTGGTCGCCTTTGGCGCCTCGTTGCTTATCCTGCCCTGGTTAATGGTCGCCTTGTTGCCCCATTTTTCCAAGGGTTGGATAGAGGGTGGGTTGGCACTCGCCGCCGCGTTGCTGTTGGCCGGTTCGATGCTCGCAGGCTACGAGACGCTGCGAGCAGACCTTGGACTTAATGACAACGACATAACGGAGAAAGTCAAATTAGAGGAGCGGAAAAAAGCGGCTGCTGCCATCCGACTTGCAAAACGCCGTTATCGAATTCTGTTTATTTGCTTCGCGGCGGCCGCGGTATTCGCGGGCGTATTGATAACCTATAACCCGTCTACCCTCGGAGCCTGGTGGAGCGCGTCATTCGGCGGCGCATACGGCGTAGGCACATTGGCTGGCTGGTTGCTTGGCTGGCGGCTCGGCGTGCGCCGCCAGAACGACTCGAACAGGGATGTCCACGCCCGTAAGCTGAAGATATTCTTTCCCTGGGGGGCGCTGTTTGCGGCGCTGGGATTAGGCGTAATGCTTTACCTCTGGGCTAGGCTCGTGGGCGATTCGTCTGGTCCATTCGCGAGCGCTCTACCCGCCATTTTTCTGGGTCCGCTGGTTGTCCTCGGCATCATCCTTTTCACAATAACTCTGCATCTGGGCCTCGCAGGGCGCCGCGTGCGTGAGTCGGGACGGGAGCTTTGGAGCACCCATGGCGCCCACCAGATGCGCTTCGGGGTCATCTGGGCGGCGTTCGCGGGGGCTTCGCTCTTTGGCCCGCTGTCCCTGATGCTGGTCAGCAACTGGATCGCCGCGCTGGGAGGCGCAACCTGGATTCTGACGACGATCGCCGGTGTCGTCGCCGGCTCGGGGTCGACGACGGGAGGCCGTGGCGGCAGCAAGATTTCCGAGCTGGCGGCCCGGATCGCACCCTACGTTTTTGTCGTCGGCGTACTGTTGATCGTGTCCTACGGCGTCTACCGCGCCATGTGGTGGCAGTGGTCAGTGGAGACCGTATCGCCCAGGGACGCGATCTGCCAACCCGTGCCGGGCCATCCCGTCTACGAGATTAATCTCAAGGCAGAGTCCGGCGTGACGGAAGGCAGGCTGTACGAGCCTGAGCCCGCGGCATTCGAGTGCCTGCCATGCTACCTCGCCGAGAGCGCCTCACTGGCTCGCGGGCACTGGAGCGAATTGGTCGGTGTGACGTTGGGATTGCTGGCGATAGCGCTTCTATTGAGCTGGCGAGTGGACATCAACGTCTTCGGTTTTCATATGTTCTACCGAAACCGCATCGAGCGTTGCTACATGGGTGCGAGCAACCTTACACGTCGCCCGCACCCGCTTACCGGGCTCGACCCGACGGACGCCCCCAAGCTCATGGACCTTGTTCTCGCGATGGGAGGGGACGGTTGTTCTGAGACAGAGTTGCCGGCGCAGCCGCCGAGCTCAACCACGACCGGGATAGCTATTCGCGCGAAAGAGCTAGTTCACGGACTGGCAGGCTACATACTGGGAAAAAGAAACACCGTTACTCCCATAACGCCCTTACCCGCTGAGCGGTTGCGTTCAGTGCAGCGGCCGTTTCCGATTATCAACACGGCACTGAATATCACCTCCTCGCGGAACCTGGCCTGGCAGGAGCGCAAGGCGGCCTCGTTCACCTTTACGCCGATGCACTGTGGTTACGAGATACAGGAGCCTGACGGCAAGACGCTCCCGTGTTTCCGTCCCACCGCGGACTATGTACGCGACGATGACGGCTGGATCTCCCTGGGCGTGCCGATAACCATCTCCGGGGCCGCCGCGAGTCCGAACGCCGGCTATCACACCAGTGCCGCGACCGCTTTTCTGATGACGGTGTTCAACGTGCGGCTCGGCTGGTGGCTCCAGAATCCTCGTTACGAGGATCGCTGGCGGCGGGCAGGTCCGAAGCTGGCTCTGCCCCTATTCATACAAGAGTTGTTCGGGATGACCACCGATCAGTCGGACTATGTCTACCTGAGCGATGGTGGTCACTTCGAGAATCTCGGCATCTACGAACTGGTGCGTCGCCGCTGCCGCTACATTATCGCCTCCGATGCCGGATGCGACCCCAAGTGCAGTTTCGAGGACCTGGGTAACGCGGTCCGCAAGGTCCAGATCGACCTGGGAATCGACATCGACATCGATCCGCGCGCGATCCGGCCCGATCCGAGCACCGGGCGTAGCCGGTTCCATTGCGCGGTTGGCCGCATCCACTACGAGCGGGTCGACAAAGGCGCACCACCGGGCTTCCTGCTCTATGTGAAATGCTCACTCGCCAGCGACGCGCCGGCGGACATCCTGCAGTACGCCGCGGACCACCCGGACTTTCCCCACGAGACGACCGCGGATCAGTGGTATAGCGAATCCCAGTTCGAGAGCTATCGCAAGCTCGGCGATCATGTGGCGGGTTCCGTGCTAGCCGACGCAGTCGGCGAGCAGCGCGCCTTGGAGAGCGATTGCGAGGCCGATCTGGAGGAGCTCTTCACGGCGCTAAGCGAGCGCTGGTACCCGCCCAGCGCCGAGGTTCGTGCCTCCTTCTCCAAATACGGGGAGGCGGTAGAGGCGATCTTCGAACGCATTCGCGGTGACGAGAGCCTGCGCTTCCTCGATCAGCAAATCTACCCCGAGTGGTTGCACCTGACGGATCCCAGGCGGGCGCTGCAGCGCGCCCCGATTCCGCAGATGCTGCCGGAGAACGCCTGGGAGATCCGAGCGGGGTTTTATCTGTGTAACTCCCTGCTTCAACTCATGGAGCGCGTATATCACGATCTCAACCTTGAGGAACAGCACGGACACCCTGACAACCGCGGCTGGATGAACCTGTTCCGCCACTGGTCCTGGGCCGGAATGCTGCGGGTGACCTGGGCCATCTCGGCGAGCATGTATGGGGCTCGCTTTCAGCGCTTCTGCAGGCGCCGGCTCGATCTGGAGGTGGGGACGGTGTGCTGCGGCGACCTCGTGCTCCTCACGGATCGGAACGGAAAGGGGGAGCTCAATTTTGACAACACCGGACTCAATTTCCTTGAGGCGAAGCACGTTAGTCTGATAATGAAAAACTGCTTTCCGGATCGGGAAAACTCGTTGTCTGTCGCGCAGCTTTCACTGCGAGTCATCAGCCCTTTCAAGAAGGATGAGGAGGAGGCGTTCGCGTTCCCCTTCGCGTTCGCTCTCATTGACGCGCGCGCTGGGGAACGAGAGCTGATCTATTACCGCGTTCGGGATCATCTGCGCGAAATAGGGCTTGGGCGCAAGGGGCTGGCCGTTTTGTTGGACGACAACAAGGCGGAGAAGGTGACCGAGCTCGACAAGACGAAACAGGAAAGCCTGTCCACGGTCATCCGCGAGGCGGACTATCCGGCACTGCAGCGTCTGTGGACCTCGGTTGTGGTGGCCAAGGAGGAGCGCGGTCGTGGAGGGCTCGAGCGGGGCGTCTAGTCCCCGGTGCGAGGTAGAAGCGGCTCCGCGAGCCGTTTCCTCGGGGTCATCCAGCCAAACGAATCGCACGCGCCCGTTTTTCTCGGATTGTTCGCCGATACTATTGAGTTCCCGCCGCAACCGAGCACCGACTTTGAACCCTCTGATCGAAGCGCGTGACCTGGTGCGGACCTATCCCGGCGTTCGAGCGGTAGACGGGATCAGCTTTCGGGTGAGTGCCGGACAGTGTTTCGGCCTCCTGGGCCCGAACGGAGCGGGCAAGACGACGACGCTGGAGATGCTCGAGGGCATCCATCGGCCCTCGTCGGGCAGGGTTCTGTTCAAGGGTGAGACGCTGGGGCGGGCCTACCGCGAGGCCATCGGCATCCAGTTCCAAGCCACCGCGCTGCAGGACTTCCAGACGGTTGGCGAGTCGCTGACCATGTTCGCGAGCCTGTATCGCCATACGGCAGACCGCGCGGAGCTGACCCGGCTGTGCAACCTGGACGAACTGCTGGATCGGGACACCCGACGTTTGTCCGGCGGACAGCGCCAGCGGCTACTGCTGGCCATCGCTTTGGTGAACGATCCCGAGCTGGTGTACCTGGACGAGCCGACGACCGGACTCGATCCCCAAGCCCGCCGCAACTTCTGGGGCCTGATCGAGACCGTTCGCCGGCGGGGCAAGACAGTCGTTCTGACTACCCACTACATGGAGGAGGCCGAGCGGCTTTGCGACGAGGTTGCGATCATTGACCACGGCCGCATCATCGCCCAGGGCAGCCCGAAGGCGCTGGTGCAGGAACACTTCCCGCCGGTGGTTGTCCGTCTTCCGGTCTCGGCGTGGCCGCCTGGAAAACCCCACCCCTCAGGCGCGGATGTCCGGAACGGCGAGATAGAGCTCTATGCCGATGGGGTCGCCCCGGTTCTTGCGGAACTGGAGGGGGCGGGTGCCGAGCTGACCGAGCTGAGCGTCGGTACGCCGAACCTGGAGGACCTGTTCCTGCTCTTGACCGGTCACACGCTTCGGGCCTGATATGTGGCGCCGTATTCTCGCGATCCTGGTCGCGCGCAACAGGGAGTTCTACCGGGACCGTGCCGGGCTCGGCTGGAACATCGTCATGCCGATCCTGATGGTGCTCGCGTTCGCCTTCATTTTCACCGGGGAGCCCGAGGATCTCCTCAAGGTCGGCGTGGTCACCGCTGATGGTGAGCTGGCCGGCGCGGGGAGCCCATTCCTAGATTTGGCCCATGTCGATTTCATCCCGAGCTCGGAATCCGAGAAGGGCATCGCCAAGGTCCGGCGGCATCAGCTCGACCTGCTGCTCGACATTCGGGCATGGCCGGGGGCCTATTGGGTGAACCCGGAGTCCGCCAAGGGGTACCTGGCCGAGCGACTGCTGTTGGGTGCCTACGGCGCGGTTGGGGCGGGGCCGGAGCGCCGGACGGTCAGCGGCGAGCTGCTGAGCTACGTGGACTGGGTGCTTCCGGGTGTGCTGGCGATGAACATCATGTTCTCCAGCCTTTGGGGCGTGGGCTGGGTGATCGTGCGCTATCGTAAGAACGGCGTGCTTCGGCGACTCAAGGCCACGCCGCTGCGCCCGTTCGAATTCCTGACGGCTCAGATTCTGTCGCGGCTCGCCGTGGTCCTGAGCGCGAGCCTGCTGGTTTACCTGGGCGCGTCCCTGTTCCTCGATTTCCCGATGCGCGGGTCCTATGCGGCGCTGCTGCTGATCTATGTCGCCGGCGCCCTGTGCATGATCAGTCTGGGACTGATCGTCGCCGCCCGACTGCGTACCGAAGAGCTCGCGGACGGTATCCTGAACCTGCTCACCTGGCCGATGTTACTGCTGTCTGGCGTATGGTTCTCGATGGAGGGGACCAGCCCGGCGGCTCAGTACCTGTCGCGCCTGTCGCCGCTGACCCATATGGTCGACGGGGCGCGACAGGTAATGATCGATGGCGCGGGGATCGCCGAGGTCCTGCCGGCGGTCACGGTGCTGACAGGTCTCGCAGCACTGTTCCTCGGCGTCGCCGCGCGTCTGTTCCGCTGGGAATAGCCCGAGGCGCGGCTACAGGGATCAGGAATCCCGGCGCGAGGGGATGCTGATGACCTCGACCTCTACCTTGGCGACGCCCCGCTGGAGGATGCCAAGCTCCTTCGCGGCGCTACGGGAGAGGTCGATCACGCGTCCCCTGACGAACGGGCCACGGTCGTTGATGCGAACTACGATCTCCTTGCCGGTCTTGACGTCGGTGACGCGTACCTTGGTGCCCAGGGGGAGCGTCTTGTGGGCGGCACTGAGCTTGTTCTTGTTGTAAATCTGGCCGCTCGCGGTCTTTCGACCATGGAGACTGTTGTGGTAGTACGAGGCGACGCCCTTCTGGGTGTGCCCGGGAGAGACTCCGGCCGCTTGGGCGTCCACGCCGATCAGGAACAGGGCAGCCAAGAGGGAAGCGGACAAGACGATCATTTTCATTGGGTAAACCTTCTCGCAAAAAACGGCTCGCACCCGCTGATCTTATTTTTTCACGGGTTAACAGCCGGTCGCTTGGGGGGTAGAGAGAGTATAAGGGTAAACCCTATAGAGGGTAAACCCTATATCGGCGTTGCGAGGCATGTGGCGGTAGGCTGTGACTAGGACCAGCCTGAGCAAAAACTCTTAACAGACTTTAGAATATAGAGAAAAACTCTTGAGCGCTGGGGCGTTCAGGTAGGCCCGATGTCCTGTGACGCGACCGCCCTGGGGGCCGACGCCACGCAGTAACCTGAGGCGGCTTCTTGGAACAGTCGATAGGGTGCGGTACAAAAATGGAAAATAGGGTGTACTGGGGCGTGGCGGGCGTCCCCTGGGTGAGCCGGTGAGCAGCGCCCATGAGGGGAAAGGGCGTCAGGATTCCTCGGGCGCCGCGTCGCCGCGGCCCATCTCCGCCATCGGACCGACCAGCTCGGCCGAGAGGTTTGACCAGGCGCTGGCGAGTGAGACGAGAACCGACGCGAAGTAGGGGATCGATTGCACGAAAAGAACGGTTGCCCAGATTCGTACGTCGAGCATGTAGCCGTCGTCGCGCAGCAAAACCAGCGCGGCAGCGAGCCAGAAGGCGATGGCGAACAGGGCCTCTTCGCGGGCGTCCGCCAGGGCGCGTACCACCGCGGGGGCGTCGGCGAGCTTAGGAGTCCGGAAAAAGCCCAGGTTCCCGGTGACGAGACCGGCAAACATTGCGCGCGCGATGGTGTGGGATAGGGCCAGGCCCGCGATGCCGGCGGCCAGGCTCTGGCGCAGGGTCGCCGTAACCCTGCGGCGGTACAGGAAGAAGCTCTTGGAAACCTTGAACAGGAAGAGCACCAGCGGCACTGCGGCGATGGTCGCGTAGGGCGGCATCACCTGGAGCGGGAACAGCACCATCGCCACCGACCAGGCCAACGCGGCGAAGTTGAACAACAGGTTGAACCCATCCGCGAACCAGGGCAGCCAGCCGGCCACGAAGTGGTAGCGCTGGCCGGTGGAGAGTTTCGTCTCGCGCAACCCGAGGAGCTCCCGGCGGTGGTGCCGGAGGATGCGCACCGCGCCGTAGGCCCAGCGAAAGCGCTGCTTCTTGAAGTCGGCGAACGTATCCGGTATCAGGCCGCGCCCGTAGGTGCAGGGCAGATACAGCGCCATCCACCCGGCCTCGAATAGCCGCAGTCCGAGCTCTGCGTCCTCGGTTATCGACCATTCGGCCCAGCCCCCGACGCCGTCGAGGGCATCGCGGCGGATCATGGTCATGGTGCCATGTTGGATGATGGCATTGCGCTCGTTGCGCGTGACCATGCCGATATGGAAGAAGCCCCGGTACTCGGCGAGGCACATTGCCTTGAAGGCGTTCTGGTTGCCGTCGCGGTAGTCCTGCGGGGCTTGAACGATGCCGACTGCGGGGTCGGAGAAGGCGGGAACCAGGTCGCGCAGCCAGCGCGGCTGGATGACGTAGTCGCTGTCGATAACGGCGACGACCTCGGCCTCCGGATCGGTCTCCCGGAGCGCGAAGTTCAGCGCCCCGGCCTTGAAGCCGGCGAGCGGGTCCTCGTGAAAGAATCGGAATCGCTCGCCGAGCCGCGCGCAGTGCTCGCGCACGGGCTCCCAGACCGACGGGTCCTTGGTGTTATTGTCGACGACGACGACCTCGAAGCGTGGATAGTCCATCGCCGCCAGGGCATCGAGCGTCTCGAACAGCAATTCCGGCGGCTCGTTGTAGGCGGGCACGTGGACCGAGACGAACGGCAGCTGGTCGTCCGGCACCTGGCGGGTGGGGAACGCCCGGCGCCAGCGGTGGAGCCAGAGCGATTCCGCCCATTCGTGCGCCTCGGAGACCAGCAACAGGATGACTCCGAGCCCGCCGATCAGCAGCATGATCCCGACGGCCGTGGTCGCCGGTGTCATGTACTGGCGCGTGTAGTCGTAGACGATCCAGACGGCCGCCGTCGAGATGGCGTAGGTCACCAGCGCGAGGAACCCTTTTCCGTGTGACGACAGTGTCGCGCTGTCCCGGAAAAGGAGCAGCAGCAGGAGCACGGCAATTACGACCGACAGCGCGGCGAGCTCCTGCCAGTGGGGAATGCGGACGACCGGCTGCGTGAAGGCGAACTTGGGGTCGCGGTTGGCGTCGTAGACCCCCCAGTAGGTCCCGATCGGGCCCTCGACCTTGGCCTTCCAGGGCTGATCGAAGGCCTCCATGATGTAGTAGACGTAGCCTTCCTCCTCCGCGTGGGCGAGGAATCGGCGCAGGAAGCGTGTCTGGTTCGCGAGCGAGGCATCAGCCCCGCGATTGCGGCGCCCGTTGCTGGGCCAGCCCACCTCGCCGATGACAACCTGTTTATCCGGAAAGTTCGCCTTTACCTCGTCGTAGCGGTTCACCACGTAGTCGATCGCCTTGTCTATCGGCACGCCCTCCCAGTAGGGCAGGAGATGAATGGTGATGAAATCGACATGATCGGCGAGCTTCGGATACTTGAGCCAGATATGCCACGGCTCGGCGGTGCTGACCGGAATCCAGGTGCTGCGACGGACACGGTCCAGATGGGCCATGACGTCCGAGACCGAAAGGTCGCGACGAAGGATGGTCTCGTTGCCGACCATCACGCGGACGATGTTGCGCGGGCCTTCCCGCAGGATCTCCAGCAATCGGTCGACCTCTTTCTTGTTCTCCTCCTGGTCTGGGCTGAGCCAGGCGCCGACCGTGACATTAAGCCCGTGGGCGGCGGCGAGGCGGGGAATTGCCCCGAGCGTGTCCTCGACCGTGTAGGTGCGTACCGCGTGCGCGTCACCCTGCAGCAGCGCGAGATCCTCGTCGATGTCGAGAATCGACGGGAACTTCTTCACCGTCGGGTCGTCGTCGGCTCGCATCGGCGCGAACGAAAAGCCCTGAATGCGCGCCGGCCAGGGCGGCTCGTCCGAGGGCCGATTGAGCAGGGCCCAGAGCATGGTCGTCAGGACCGCAATGACCAGCGTGATGAGGACGCTGGAGCGGGTCACGGCGCCGCTCCGGCCGGTGGGCCACCGGCACGGCTCGCCCGGGGCTTTGCCCTGAACCACTGCCAGGTCCCGGCGGCGGCTACCAGGTCGCGATCCGGCTCTATGAGAGCGCGAAGCTCGATCGAGGGCATCAGGGCGACGGTCTCACCGAAACCGCTCGGCAGGACGTTGGGAATGCCTGCCCGCTCGCCCCAGACGCGTACCCGCTCGTCCAGCCGATAGGCGAGCGAAATCAGCTCTCCCGGGCCCACGCCGAAGTCGCTCGCGATAACGAGGGGCCGCTCGCCCGCGTTCAGGATCTCCGCGACCTCGGCATTGCCGGAGCTGAAACTCTTGTTCCACCAGCTATCGGAGCGTTGGATCGTAATGATGGACAGGCCGCCGAGACCGAGTGCCGCGACCAGCCCGCCGGTGGCCAGGCTCCGTGTCCCGGAACCAGACGCCTCGATGGCCGAGCCGAGGGTCCAGGCGACCATCAATTGGGCCGCGAGCACCCCGGGCAGCGCGTAGCGGACGTGCTGGGAGCGGCTGCCGCCTAGCAGCAGATCAGGTCCGAGGACGATGCCGATGTAGACCAGGGCGGTCAGCATCAGCATCCAGGCCGCTGGGCGCGGGGCGCGTCGGAAGAACCGCACCAGCGCCCAGCCGATCGGGAGCATCAGCAACGCCCACCAGCCCACGTTCCCGGGATTCAGGTCCACGAACATCCGCACCAGGTGCTCGGCCCAGGTGGTCGCCACCCGTTCCGGGCCGATCGGGCGTTTCATCCATTCGGTGTTCTGACCCAGGGCATCGGCGCCGGTGGCGAGCACCAAGAGCCAGGGAATGAACCCGATCAGCGCCGCCGACACGGCGGCTGCCCAGCACCGGGCTTGCAGGGCGAAACGGGCGCGATCATCGGGACGCGCCAGGAAGCCGTACAGGGCATGAATCGGAATCATCGCCGCAAACAGCAGGTGGGCGTACAAGCCCAGGCCCGTCAATATCCCATAGAGCCACCAATCCGAGGCGCGGTCGCGCCGAAGCGCACGCTGGAGAACCGCGCTTGCGGCAACCACCAGGAGGGTCCACAGGGCGTATTGTCTTGCCTCCTGAGCGTAGAGGAACTGGAGCGGGGAGCAGGCCACCAGCGACGCCGAGACCCAGGGGGCCGGGCCCTTGCCGAAGAGTTCACGCATAAGCCAGAAGGCGGCCGGAATCAGCAAAATGCCGAAGACCGCGGAAATGCCGCGCAGGGACGAGACTGGGTCTGTTGGGAGCGCCGCGGCGAGCCTGCCCAGGACATAGTAGAGCGGCGCGTGCTCGGGGTGCTCCTTGAAGGCCGCGAGCGCGTCGGCCCAGCCGTGCCCCGGGTCCGGCCGCTGAAACCGGAGCAGGTCGGACGGTTCCAGCAACTGGGCGCTGAAGATGGCCCGCTGCACCTCGATGTGGGAGTAGCCGAATACCCGGACCAGGGTGAACACCTCGTCATGCCAGACCAGCAGTCGATCGAGTCCAACGATTCGCGTCGCGCCGGCCCCCAGGATCACCGCCGCCAGCATGAGGGCCGCGGTCGGGGTGCGGAGCCAGCGGTGCGCGTTCGCCGTCGAGCGATTCATCGGGTCCTGATCGACCCGGGGGGCGGTATTGCGACGGGGGGGAGGGGCATGGGTCCTTGTGTGGCCTTCCGGGCGCTGCTCGAAGCGGGCGCCGGGGCGTCTGACGTCCAGCGCCCGGGCACAACCGTAAGATCATAACGGGAACTGGTGCAGCGGTCGCCGTCTATCTGGTTGCCTCCGCGCGTACGCGCTGTCACGGGTGCGGACAGGAGGCCGGGGCCATTGAGGCGGCGCGACGGATAGGTTCCGGAAAGCGGCCCCGGCCGATCCGGTTTAGATAAGGCTAGGCCGGCGGAGAGCCGGCCTGTCGTCAGCGCGCGGGCAACGCCCGTTCAGTAGCCGCCCTTGCGGTGAACCTCGGGTAGGCCGGCGATCTTGGTGCCCTGCTTGGTCGGGGCGAGCGGGAACAGCACGTAGAGGTCCTTGCTCGAGGGCTTCGAGCCCCACTTCTTTCCCATGTCCTTGAGCACGACACGCTCCATGGGCTGGTTCTGACCGTTGTTGATGTACTCGTCTCGGAGGTAGTTGATGACGTCCCAGTGCTTGTCGGTGAGCTCGATGCCCTCGATCTCGGCGAGCTTACGGGCGACGTCCTCGTCCCAATCCATATGGTTTACCAAATAACCGCTGTCGGTTGTCTCGATGGTCTTGCCACTAACCTCAATGGCCATTCTCTTGCTCCTAGTCGTCTGTGTGCGGGCAAAGTATGTCGTGCAGCGCGGCACGAGCTGTTCAAAGCTTGGGAATTTTATGATTTTGTAATGCGCGAGTCACGCCCCGGCTCACCCACCTTCACCGAAGACCTGGCGAGGCAGGGCCTCCGCGCGCCGCAACTAGCGGGTTTTGGCCACCGCGTCAATGCCCTTGTGCGGAATGAACACCCCGCAGCCCATCAGGCGATGGGGCCCCAGCCCGAGTCGCTGCAGGCGAAATGACTCCTCCTGGGTGAGGTCGGCGAGCATCAAGCTTCGGGTGTGGATTTCGCCGCCGGGGGCGGCGAGGGCGGCGGACCGCCCGCACAAGGCCTTGCGGACCTGGATGCCCATGCGCCGGAGCTCGGTCGCGGCGGCGGTGAGGAAGGTCTCCTCGTCGGCGGCCGGGTCGGCGACGACATAGCGGGCGAACAGCGTCGTCTCCCGGCTAAGGGGCCGGACCTTGCCGGGCCCTACGCACAGCGGGCAGCCGTCGAGCTCGAGTCGAGTGCCCGGCAGATCGGTGAGCAGCTGCTCGATTCGCTCCGCCGGGACGCGCACCGTGAGCTTGGTGCGGCGGGAGAGCTGCAGGTGGCTGCCGGTGCCGTGGGCTGGACGTTCCCACCCGTTCTGGGAGGCGGCCACATGGACCTCGTGCACGGCGAGCCCCGGCTCGTCGGCGATCCAGGGGACGGCCTCTGCAAGGGCGCTGCTCAGGGCATAGGCATGGTCGACCGGCAACCGCTTGCAGTCCAGCGCGAACATCAGGTCCACGACGTCCTCGGGGAGGGTGGTGGTTTCGGGACTCTCGTCTTGACTCCAGAACATCGATGGGTCTCGGTATATATTTCGGTGCAGCAGCTGTCAGGCGAACGGAAGTCGGTCCTGCAACGCATCGCGGTCGAACCACCAGTCGTCCTGCACCAGTACGTCGACAACGTTGCGGAGCCGGACCAGGAACTTCTCCGGCTCTTTCAGCTCCAGCCGGTCCATCCATTGGTCGAGCTGGCCGGGCGTCTCGACGGCGCCGTGTCTGCGCGCCACGGCGCCGAGCATCTGAGTGGCGAAGAACATCAGGTCGTCGCGGTGCTTGCCCTCGGCACGCACGTCCGCGAGGAAGAGCGCGGCGGTGGCGGCGACCGCAGCGCCGTCCGCGTCGTCCGGTGTCTCGTCAATGACATGGCCCAGGAGCTCGATCGTAAGCTCCGGGTCGATCGGACAGGTGACCGCCAGCCAGATACCCTGTCCCAGCGCGGCGATCGACCCGGGTTGATCGGCTTGAAAGAGAACGTCACAGGCATCCGCGGCCAGCTCAAACTCCTGGTCTGCAAGAAAGCGATCGAATGCGGCGCGTCCCAGCGGCCAGGCATCGGCGCCACGTTCCAGATTGACCAGGGTTCGCGCCATCTGCAGGCGGGTCTCCGCCAGCTCCGAGTTCGCGCCGCCACGGCGCTCTAGGTCGCCGAGGCGCTCGGTCAGCGCCTGGAGATGGGACTCCAGCGCGGCGGTCTCGGCGCTGCGATTGATGACCGAGTCGGCGGCGGTATCGGCGATTCGAGTCGCCAGGATGTCGTAGGGAGTCACGGCTGAATTGGGCACCGCGGGCTACCGGACCAGACCGCTGAACGCGGCCTCGAGTCGATCTTCCCAGTTCTCCGGGGTGTCCGGGTAGGGTGGCTTGACGTCCATCCGGAAGAAGCGCTCGCCGGAGCGCGCGACGGACTGGACCAGGGGGACGAGCTCGTCGAACGACTCGACCTCCTGGTGGGCCAACAGGATATCGCTAAGCTTGAACATGGATCGCCGCACTGCTCCTCGTCATCTTGTGGGTCCGAGCTCGGCGGGTCCGGTGACATTGGAGCTCGGTCGATCGTTCGGGCTGCGTTGGCCGGCGACCCTCGATCCCGGCGCGCCTACCTCAGCGGTCAAGCCGCTGTCGCTAGGGCGATACTGTCGAGGTAGCGAACCCGGTAGAGGGTGCGTCCCCCGACGGCCTGGTCGTCGTCGAAGCCGGAACGGTCGTGCAGCACGTTATTGCTCACGAGGCCCTCACCGGCTTGCAGCCTGTGGGTGAATGTGTAGACGTGGCTTTCCGAAAACAAGCGATCCAAGGCCTGGCGCGCCGCCCGCGTCTCAGGCGTTTCGCGCCAGATTGCGTGACGCTGACGGGCCGTGTAGCGCATGTGAAGACGACCTTTGAGAACTGAGAACACCGGGCCGACGCTTTCGGGCCGGATGACGACGCCCCGGTCGAGATTCGCCGGAATTCGCAGGGTCTCGGGGTGGCCGAGGGCGACGATGTGGTCAGGAGACGCATCCCGCAACAGGATGTAGGCGATCTCGTGATCGAGCAGGCGATTCTCGCCACCGACCCGCGCGGGGCGCAGACAGAACAACGTCCAGGCGCACACCTGCCGGGTCTCTGGGTTGTAGTAGCCGTCGGTGTGCCAGCTCAAAGCCCTCGATGTGTAGGGAATATAATCGCCCCGCGGATCCCGGGGGCCGCCCGTCTCGATGCGGCTCAGGGCGTCTGCGTCGGCAAACAGGTTCGAGTCCGCTCGGTGCAGCCCCAGCGCGTGACCGAAGGCCAACAGGTCGACCGGCTTGATCTGGGCCGGATCGACGCGGACCAACGCCATGTTGAAGGCCGCGACGCGCCGCGCCAGCTCGGCGCGCTCGGCCCTGGTCGGACTCGAGAGCCGCCGCAGCTCCACACCGATGTTCGGGGTCCGCGCCCGGTAGGGGCCGAGCTTCGTTTCGCGCCAGGCCAGATAGCTGGCCTCGTCGCGGAGGTCGAAGGGATTCCCCATGTCATCTACCCGCAGACGTTAAGGAAGTGCTTATATTAGTAAGCATTGACTGACGCGTCACCCGTGCGTAACATCGTCAGCCACTTTACGCAGACGCACGCGTCGCGACCGGCTGGAGGACACCCGCTGAGGCGCGCGACCAGTCCATATCCCGAACGGGATAGATAGGCGGTTACCGGCCCTCCCGATCGTGGAATAGGCCGGCCGCGGACTGCTCGCTTAAAGTACCGTGCGACGTTGGGTTCCCGTGTAACAGAAGCAGTGGCAGCAGTGGGTCCCGCCGTCTCCGATTCGAATTCGATGCGACTTCATGATGTCGCGGCGCTCACGGGTGGGCCCGCGGCTTAGTCAAAACCAGGTTAACTTGGTCCCTTTCCTGAATTAGACAACTAGGAGAGACAACGCGATGGCGATCGACAAATACGATACCCCGATGCTTGACCAGCTGGAGAGCGGTCCCTGGCCGAGCTTCATTTCCGGCATCAAGCGTCTGCGTGACGAGCACCCCGACGAGCGGATCAATAAGGTTACCAACAGCCTGCTCGGGCAGTTGGAGCATTCATACGAGACCCGTAAGGGTTACTGGAAGGGCGGCACCGTGTCCGTCTTCGGCTACGGCGGCGGCATCATCCCGCGCTTCTCCGAGGTTGGAAAGGCCTTCCCGGAGTCCAAGGAGTTCCATACGCTGCGTGTCCAACCCCCGGCGGGCAACCACTACACGACCGGCATGCTGCGTCAGCTGGCCGATAGCTGGGAGAAGTTCGGGTCGGGTCTGGTGACCTTTCACGGTCAGACCGGGAACATCATGTTTATCGGCACCGACACGGCGAACACCCAGCACTTCTTCGACGAGATCAACGAGTACGGTTGGGACCTCGGCGGCGCCGGCCCGTGCGTGCGCACCGCCATGTCCTGCGTCGGCGCGGCCCGCTGCGAGATGTCCTGCACCAACGAGTTGAAGGCCCACCGAATGTTGGTGAACAACTTCACCGACGACGTCCATCGTCCGGCGCTGCCCTACAAGTTCAAGTTCAAGGTCTCCGGCTGTGCTAACGACTGCCAGAACGCCATCGAGCGCGCCGATTTCGCGGTGCTCGGCACTTGGCGCGACGACATGAAGGTCGATCAGGCCGAGGTGAAGAACTATATCGCCGACAAGGGCCGTCAGTACTATATCGACAACGTCATCACGCGTTGCCCGACCCAGGCGCTGTCGCTTAACGACGACGACACCCTTACCGTCAACAACCGCGATTGCGTGCGCTGCATGCACTGCCTGAACGTCATGCCCAAGGCGCTGCATCCCGGCGACGACAAGGGCGTCACCATTCTGATCGGCGGAAAGCGGACCCTGAAGATCGGCGATCTGATGGGCACCGTGGTGGTCCCGTTCAAGAAGCTGGAGACCGAGGAGGACTACGAGTCCATGGTCGAGCTCGCCGAGACCATCATCGATTTCTGGGCCGAGAACGGTCTGGAGCACGAGCGTTGCGGCGAGATGATCGAGCGTATCGGTCTGGCCAACTTCCTCGATGGCATCGGCATCGAGCCCGACCCGAATATGCTGAGCCACCCGCGCCAGAGCTCCTACATCCGAATGGATGACTGGGACGAGGCGGCCGAGGCCTGGTTCGAGCGTCAGGCCGAGGCAGGCAAGTAAGCCCCGACGGCAGGCGCGGGCCATACCGCGCCTGTTACCGACGAGAGATTCCCGGCGTTTTACCTTAAGTCTTTAAGTATTGGAGGAAAGGCGATGGCAGCGATGCGTGAGCCGATCGAGTCCGGATGTCCCGATCCGTGGCAGTACCTGCATCCGGTGATGCGAAAGAACTTCGGCATGTGGAAGTATCACGAGCACCCGCGCCCGGGCGTTCTGCGCCATGTTGCCTATAGTGGCGACGAAATCTGGACCGTCAAGGTCGGCACCCAGCGTATTCTGGACGTCTTCACCCTGCGCAAGCTTTGTGACATTGGCGACCAGTTCGCCGACGGGTTCGTTCACTTCACGCTGCGTTCGAACCTTGAATACCTGGTCGCCGATGCCTCCAAGGTCGAGCCCCTGATCAAGGCCGTGGAGGACGCCGGTTTCATCGTCGGTGGCACCCAGAACTCGGTGGCCATGATCTCCCACACCCAGGGCTGGCTGCACTGCGACATTCCCGGTACCGATGCTTCGGGCGTTGTGAAGTCGATGATGGACGAGCTCATCGACGAGTTTAAGCAAGCCAACATGCCCAACCGGGTGCACATCACGACCTCCTGCTGCCAGATCAACTGCGGCGGTCAGGGCGACATCGCCATCAATATCCAGCACACGAAGCCGCCGAAGATCAACCATGACCTGGTGGCGAATGTCTGCGAGCGTCCGTCCGTCGTGGCGCGCTGCCCGGTGGCGGCCATTCGTCCCGCCATGGTCAACGGCAAGCCGTCCCTCGAGGTCGACGAGCGCAAGTGCATCTGCTGCGGCGCCTGCTTCCCGCCGTGCCCGCCCATGCAGATCAACGATGCCGAGCACTCCAAGCTGGCGATCTGGGTCGGCGGCAATCACTCCAACGCCCGCGGCAAGCCGACCTTCCAGAAGCTGGTCGCGGCCGGCATCCCGAACAACCCGCCGCGCTGGCCCGAGGCGACCGCCATCGTCAAGCGCATCCTCAAGGCCTACAAGGAAGGCGCTCGGGACTGGGAGCGCGTCAACGAGTGGATCGAGCGTATCGGTTGGCCACGGTTCTTCGAGGAGGTCGAGCTGCCGTTCACCAAGTATCACATCGATACCTGGAGAGGGGCGCGCGCGAGCTTCAACGCCTCTTCCTACATCCGCTTCTGATAGCGGGCTGGCCCAAATAAACCATTCGAGGTTGTCATGAAGTTCGCACTTCAGATCAACGAGGGACCGTACCAGCACCAGGCGTCCGACTCGGCGTACCAGTTCGCCAAGGCGGCGCTGGAGAAAGGACACGAGATCTTCCGTGTCTTCTTCTACCACGACGGCGTCAACAACTCGACGCGTCTGACGACGCCGCCCCAGGACGATCGGCATATCGTCAACCGCTGGGCGGAGCTGGGCGAGAAGTACGATCTCGATATGGTGGTCTGCGTGGCCGCGGCTCAGCGCCGCGGCATCGTGGACGAGGGCGAGGCGAGCCGCAACGGCAAGGACGCCACCAACATCCATCCCCAGTTCCGTATTTCGGGACTGGGCCAACTGGTCGAGGCGGCGATCCAATCCGACCGCCTCGTCGTCTTCGGCGACTGAGGGGAAAGTCATGTCGGAAATCGTGAAGAAATTCATGTACCTGAACAGGAAGGCCCCCTATGGAACCATCTACGCGTGGGAGTCGCTGGAGGTCGTTCTGATCGGCGCCGCCTTCGACCAGGAGGTCAGCGTGATGTTTGTCGACGATGGCGTCTATCAGCTCACAAAGCGCCAGGACACCAGCGGGATAGGGATGAAGAACTTCTCGCCGACCTACCGCACGCTCGGCGATTACGAGGTCAAGAACATCTACGTCGACCGTGCGTCCATGGAGGCGCGCGGCCTCACCCAGGAGGATCTGGTCGAGATCGCGTGGGAGGACTTCGAGACGGAAGAGGAAGTGGAGAACATCGTCGAGGTGGTCGATTCGGCTCGCGTGGCGGAGCTGATGGAAGAGTCCGACGTGGTCTTCAGCTTCTAAGGGGAATTCGATGAGCATCCTGCATACCGTCAACAAGTCTCCGTTCGAGCGGAATTCGCTGGATTCCTGCTTGAAGTTCGCCCGGGCGGGCTCCGCCGTGCTGCTGTTCGAGGACGGCGTCTACGCGGCCCTGACTGGCACCAGCGCCGAGGCCCAGGTCAAAGGCGCGCTCGACAATCTCAAGGTCTACGTGCTCGGCCCGGACCTCAAGGCCCGGGGCTTCTCGGAGGAGCGCGTGATTACAGGCATCAGCGTCGTGGACTATGCGGGTTTCGTGGACCTTTCCACGGAGTACGCCAAGGTCCAGGCCTGGTTGTAGTTTCTTACTCAACTGAAACCAACGGGAGTTTCAAAATGGCAGACACGATCGAAGTCGAAGGCAAGCAGCTGGCGGTGGACGAGGAAGGCTATCTGGCCAACCTGAACGATTGGGTCCCCGGCGTCGCCGGTGTCATGGCCGCCCAGGACGGACTGGAGCTGACCGACGAGCACTGGGACATCATCAACTTCCTGCGCGAGTACTACGAGGAGTACCAGATCGCCCCGGCCGTTCGCGTGCTGACCAAGGCGGTCGGCAAGAAGCTGGGCAAGGACAAGGGCAACAGCAAGTACCTCTACAGCCTGTTCCCCTACGGTCCGGCCAAGCAGGCGTGCCGTTTCGCGGGCCTTCCGAAGCCGACCGGCTGCGTCTGACCGCACGGTCACCGGGTGGCAAGGCCGTCGGCCGAGCCCCCGGTTGCTGAACAGATCCACTGAGGTAGCGGTAGCATGTCGTTTCTGACGGGTCTCTACGCCTTCCTGTTTTATTTCGCGGCCGTCGTTCTGGTTGCGGGGCTCGCCTACAAGGTCGTGCAGTATGCACGCACCCCGGCACCGCTGAAGATTCCGACGACGCCGGCACCGACGACCCGCACGGGCGTGGTGTTCCGGATGGCCCGCGAGGTCGTGCTGTTCGAGAGCCTGTTCCGCGGCAACAAGTGGACCTGGATCTTTGGCTGGGTTTTCCACTTCGGCCTGTTCCTGGTGACGCTGCGCCACCTTCGCTACTTCATCGAGCCGGTCTGGCTCCCGATTCAACTGATACAGCCGTTTGGTATCTACGGCGGAATCGCGATGGTCGTCGGTCTTGCCGGACTCTGGTCGCGGCGCTTCCTGGTCGACCGCGTGCGTTACATCACAGGGCCGTCCGATCATCTCATCTTGGCCCTTCTGATCCTGATCGGCTGCACCGGGCTGCTGATGAGCTTCGTCGTTCACACCGACATAGTCGCCGTCAAGGGCTTCTTCATCAGCCTGTACAGCTTCAGGCCCCAGCCTCTGCCTGCTGACCCGGTGCTGCTCGCTCACCTGACGTTGGTGCTGGCGCTGATGATCATTTTCCCCTTCAGCAAGCTGCTCCATGCGCCCGGGCTCTTCTTCAGCCCCACGCGCAACCAGGTCGACGATCCGCGCGAGCGTCGTCATGTCGCCCCCTGGGCGAAGCGGCTCGAGCAGAGCTAGCTCGATCGAGCGGGAACGCAGCGGTTCGAATACGAGGTTGAATCATGGCCAAGGCAGCTTTCGACGTCCCGGAGCTAACCCAGTACCTCGAGGTTCCGGCGGTCACGCCGGACACCATGTCCCACAGCGCTCCGTTCGTCTCGAAGCCGGAATTCCAGGCACCTCTTGGATTCCCGGGCGAGCTGGTGGACGACTGGCAGGCGAAGGCCATCGACAAGATGGGCGAGCTGCTCGGCAAGTACCGCTCGCTTAGGGTTTATTTGGACTCCTGCGTCAAGTGCGGGTCCTGCACGGACAAGTGCCACTATTACCTCGGTACCAAGGACCCCAAGAACATGCCGGTGGGCCGCCAGGACCTTATGCGAAAGGTCTACCGGCGGTACTTCACGCTGGCCGGGAAGCTATTCCCGAAATTGGTCGGCGCAGCCGATTTCACCCAGGAAGTGCTGGACGAGTGGTATAGCTACTTCCATCAGTGTTCCCAGTGTCGCCGTTGCTCGGTGTTCTGCCCCTATGGCATCGACACGGCTGAGATCTCCATGGCGGCTCGGGAGATCATGGACAGCATCGGCGTCGGACAGAAGTACTGCAACGAGATCATCGGCAAGGTCTACAAGATCGGGAATAACCTCGGCCTGCCCGGACCGGCTTTAGAAGACACCCTCGAGGGGCTCGAGGAGGACGTCCTCGACGATACCGGGGTCGCGGTCAAATACCCGCTCGACCAGGAAGGCGCCGAGATCCTGCTGGTGACGCCGTCCGCGGACTTCTTCGCCGAGCCGCACGTCGACGGTCTGATCGGCTACGGCAAGGTATTCCACGAGGCCGGGGTATCCTGGACGCTGTCCACCCACGCCTCCGAGGCCGCCAACTTCGGCATGTTCATCGGCTCCTACGAGAACATGCGGCGGGTGGCCCAGCGCATCCGCGAGGCGGCCATCAAGCTCAAGGTCAAGCGCATCGTTTTCGGCGAGTGCGGCCACGCCTGGCGGGTCGCCTACAGCTTCCTGAACACCCTGGCGGGTCCCTGGGACTTCCTCGATCCCGCGCTACCCGGTGCCCCAGCACATCTGCGAGTTCACCTACGACCTGATCCGGCAGGGCAGACTGAACTTCGACAAGTCGCAGAACGACGACATGGTGCTGACCTATCACGACAGCTGCAACGTCGCTCGTGCCTCGCGGATGGGCGACACGCCCGGCGGTCAGTTCGAGATCCCGCGGGCGATCATCAGGTCCGTCTGCAACCACTACTACGACATGGACGAGGATACGATCCGCGATCGCACCTTCTGCTGCGGAGGTGGCGGCGGTTTGCTGACCGATGACCTGATGGAGCTGCGCGTCAAGGGCGCCAAGCCGCGCGTCGAGGCGCTGAACAATGTCATGTCCGAGAAGGGCGTGACCCACATGGCCGCGATCTGCGCCATCTGCAAGAGCCAGTTTACCAAGGTGCTGCCCTACTACGGGATGGACATGGACCAGATCGTCAGCGTGCACCAGCTGGTGTCGAACGCCATCGTCCTGACCCCGGGGCCCGATGACGAGGAATCTGACGACGACGAGGCCGAGTCTGACGACGATTAACCGATCCCGAGAGACCTTGCGGGCTGGCGCCCGCGAAGGTCCCCGGTCTGCACACTGATACGAACTAAGGGTTCAACTGGTAAGGAGAGTATCCGATGGCAACTCCCAGCAACGAGATGAAGACCAAGCCCTCCTGGCGCCGTTACGAGGACGGCCAACACGAGTGGGAGGCCTGGACCGACAAGATCTTCAACCAGGACACCTCGCACAAGTGCCCGACCTACGTGCACAAGACCCCGCCTTGCCAGGGCAGCTGTCCCTCGGGTGAGGATATCCGGGGATGGCTGCAGATCGTTCGGCAGATGGAGAAGCCGCCGGAAGGTATGGCGTGGCAGGAATACGCGTTCCGCCGTGCCACCGATGCCAATCCGTTTCCATCGATGATGGGCCGGGTCTGCCCGGCGCCCTGCCAGGACGGCTGCAACCGCAACGAGCTCGAGGATTACGTCGGCATCAACTCGGTCGAGCAGTTCATCGGCGACACCGCGATCGCGAACGGCTACAGCTATGACCCGGCGCCGGCCGACACCGGAAAACGCATCGCTATCATTGGCGGAGGACCGGCGGGGCTTGCGGCCGCCTATCAGCTGCGCCGCAAGGGCCACGCCTGCACCATCTTCGAGTCCAACGACGGGCTTGGCGGCATGTTCAAGTTCGGTATTCCCGGCTACCGCGTCCCGCGGGACAAGCTCGATGCGGAGATCCAGCGCATCCTCGACATGGGTCAGGTCGAGGTGCGGCTTAAGACGCGCGTTGGCGTGGACGTAAAGGTTGAGGACCTGGAGAAGGATTACGATGCGATCCTTTGGGCGATCGGCTGCCAGAGCGGTCGAGGTCTGCCCGTCCCCGGCTGGAAGGACACCCCGAACTGCGTCTCCGGCGTCGCGTTCCTCAAGGCCTTCAACGAGGGCCGGATGAAGGTCACCGCCGAGAAGGTCGTCTGCGTCGGCGGCGGCGACACCTCCATCGACGTGGTCTCGGTGGCCCGGCGCCTCGGGCACATCACCAAGACCGGCAAGAGCGACCTGCCCGAGACGGTTGTGCACGACGGCTATGTCGCCCACGATGCCGCTGTGACCGCGGCCGCCGAGGGCGCCGAGGTTACGCTTACCTCGCTGTTCACCCGCGACAAGATGACCGCGGCCGAGCACGAGGTGCACGATGCGCTGTACGAGGGCGTGACCGTCCTCGACGGCGTCATGCCGGTGGAAGTGATCAAGGGAGCCGACGGCCGCGCTACGGCGCTGAAGGTCGCCGACTGCACGTTGGAAGACGGGCGTCCGATCCCGGTGGATGGAACCGAGCGCATCATCGAGGCGGATCTGATTGTCTCCGCCATCGGCCAGGGTGGTGACCTGACGGGGCTCGAAGGCCTCGACAATGGCCGCGGCCTGATCAACTCCGACAAGTTCTACCAGGTTCCGGACAAGCCCGGCCACTTCGTCGCTGGCGACATCATCCGCCCGCACCTGCTGACCACCGCCATTGGCCAGGCCTGGATTGCCGCCGAGTCGATCGACGATTACGTCAAGCAGGCCGAGCATCGGCGCCGCCCGAAGGTGGATGTGCACCACTTCAATCTGCTCGAAAAGATGACCGAGGCCCATCTTGCACCGGAGGCCTTCAGTGTCGCGGCTCAGGGTGACCTGCGCGGGACCTCGACCGGCAACTGGGCGATCCACAACTACGAGGATCGCTCCGGGGCCGAGGTGATACCGCACGACGAGCTTTTCCTCGGCCACTTCAACTACCACGCGCGCAACCTGCGCAAGGAGGAGGTGCCGAGTGCCGAGGAGGTCCTTGGGCACTTCAAGGAGCGCGTGATCGGTCTGTCCGAGGCCGAGGCGATCGACGAGGGCAAACGCTGCATGAGCTGCGGGATGTGCTTCGAGTGCGACAACTGCGTCATCTTCTGCCCTCAGGACGCCGTCTTCCGCGTCGACAAGACAAGCCGGACCACCGGGCGCTACGTCGACACCGACTATTTCCGGTGCATCGGCTGCCACATCTGCGCCGATGTCTGTCCGACGGGTTACATCAAGATGGGTTTAGGCGAATAGGCCCCTGGAGGCGTCGATGGCTAAAGCCGTTGTAACAGCCGGCCTCGTCGCGTTAGGTCTCGCCGGGGCGTTGTTTGCCCTGGCCGCCAAGGCCGGCGGCGATGGCTTCGTGGTCCCAAGCTCCAAGGCCGCGGGGCTCGAGAGCTGCGTCGAGCCCACCGAGTACATGCGCCGCAATCACTTCGAGCTGATCGAACATCAGCGCGACGAGACGGTGCATGGGGGAGTCAGGTCCACCAAGCACAGCCTGGCGGACTGCGTGGCCTGCCATGTGGGCTATACGGCGGAGCACCAGCCGACGCCGATCCAGGACGAGGGGCAGTTCTGCAGCACCTGCCATCGCTATGCGGCCGTGAGCCTGAACTGCTTCGGGTGTCACTCGCCCGTTCCTAACGGCGAAACCTGGGGCGAGATAGCGGGCGCGGGGGGGCCAGTCGGCCGCGCGGTTGCACTGCACCCGAAAGGGGGTCTGCCGGGGGAGCGCGACTGACCATGAACCAAGAGCACGAGAGAATCGACAGCAAGCGCCGGGCCTTTCTCGGCGCCGCTACCGGCGTGACGGCGGCCGTCGTCGTCCCCGGGGTCATCCTGAAGACGGTCGCCCAGGCCGCGCCGCGCGCGGAGCCGGTGACCGACGCGGTGCGCTGGGGGATGCTGATTGACACCTCCAAGTGTGCCGATGGGTGCGACGCCTGCGTGTCGGCCTGTGACAAGGAGAACGGGCTCGACCTCCAGGAGAAACCTGAGGGCTTGGACGAGGCCACATGGGCAGGCCAGAAATCGGTATGGATCCGCAAGGTCAAGCTTCAGGACAAACAGACCGGCCAGGTCACCAACCTGCCGCTGATGTGCCAGCATTGCGAGCATCCGCCCTGTGTCGACGTCTGCCCGACCGGAGCCTCGTTCAAGCGTGCGGACGGCATTGTGATGGTGGATCGACACACCTGTATCGGTTGCCGCTACTGCATGATGGCCTGCCCGTACAAGGCGCGCTCGTTTATCCACCAGGTGGTCGACGTCAAGCTGACCCGCGCGCCGCGCGGCAAGGGCTGTGTCGAGAGCTGTAACCTGTGCGTCCATCGACTGGATCATGGCGACATCTCAACCGCGTGCGCGGATGCCTGTGCCGCCGAGGGCCACAAGGCGATCCTGTTCGGCGACCTCAAGGACCCCGAGAGTCCGGTGTCTCAGGCCCTCGACGCGCTGCCGAGCCGCCAGATCCGCGAGGATCTGCAGCTGAATACCGGCGTTCGCTACACCGTTGTCTGAGGGCGGGCAGGAGTACTAGAGCATGAAACGAATCGTTTATCGCGAGTGGCGCCTCGAGCCGCCCCGTTACTGGGGACTGCTCGCGATTCTCGCCGTCGTTGCCGGAATAGGCGGACTCGCCGCCCTCTACATGGAACACGAGGGACACTGGGTCACGGGCATGTCGAACCAGATCGTCTGGGGGACGCCGCACATCTTCGCCGTGTTCCTGATCGTCGCAGCTTCTGGAGCGCTGAATGTCGCCTCCATCGGGTCCGTGTTCGGGAAGCTGGCGTACAAGCCGCTGGCCCGATTGTCCGGTCTGCTGGCCGCGGCACTGCTAATCGGCGGGCTATTGGTGCTGGTTCTGGATCTGGGACGGCCCGAGCGCTTGGTGGTGGCCATGACCACTTTCAATTTCCGGTCCATCTTCGCGTGGAATATTTTTCTGTACACAGGCTTCCTGGTGATCGTCGTCGCTTATCTCTGGACCATGGCGGAGCGCAAAGGCAATGAGTACACGAAGCCCGTGGGCCTTTTCGCATTCGTCTGGCGGCTTGCGCTGACGACCGGTACCGGCTCGATCTTCGGCTTTCTGGTCGCGCGTCAAGCCTACGACACGGCGATCCTTGCACCGATGTTCGTGATCCTGTCCTTCGCCTACGGGCTGTCCATCTACATACTGGTGCTCATGTTCGGGTTCGCGAAGGACCAGCGGCCACTGGGCGACCTGGTGCTTCAACGACTGAAGAACCTCCTCGGCGTGTTCGTTGCCGCGGTGCTTTACTTCACCGCTGTCTATCATCTGACCAAGATCTACGGTGCCCAGAACTACGACCTGGAGACCTGGCTGCTCCTGAACGGCGGCATCTATACCGCGATGTTCTGGTTCGGTTGGGTGCTCCTTGGCACGCTGGCGCCGCTCGCCATCCTCTACCATCCCAGTCTAGGCAAGAACCGGGCGTGGATCGCCTCGGCGTGCGGTCTGGTCATCGTCGGCGGCCTGGCGACCCTGTACGTGATCATCATCGGCGGTCAGGCCTATCCGATGCAGATGTTCCCGGGGAAGGTGATAGTAGAGTCCGGTTTCTTCGACGGGGTCGGCGGACTGGCGGCCAGCTATACCCCGAGCATCCCCGAGATACTGCTCGGTGTCGGCGGGGTTGCCGTGGCGCTGTTGATCACGGCGGTTGGGGTGCGTGTGCTGCAATTTCTTCCCGAGTCGCTCGCCGACTCGGTAGTGGACCCGCACGTCAAGGCCTGACCCGGGATCACCAACGGACTCGGGCGCGGCGCAAAGCGCCGCGTTCTCTCCTTGCCAGCGCGCGCTTGCCAGGACGACGTGGCTCACGTCTACATCTCCGCCACCCACAGGTCTTCCGGAAAGACGACCCTTTCGATCGGACTGTGTCGGGCATTGCGAGCTCGCGGGCTCGTCGTGCAGCCGTTCAAAAAGGGACCCGACTATATCGATCCGCTCTGGCTGAGCCAGGCCGCGGGCCGCGCCTGCTACAACCTGGACTTCCACACCATGGAGCCGGGTGAAATCACGGATGCGTTCGCCCGTGAGCTCGCACCGGCGGATCTGGGTCTGGTCGAGGGCAACGTCGGGCTGTTCGACAGCGTCGACATCGACGGCAACAACAGCAACGCCGAGCTTGCCAAGCGGCTGCGCTCGCCGGTGGTCCTGGTCCTGGATACTCGCGGCATGTCACGCGGTGTCGCTCCGCTGCTGCTTGGCTACCTGGGTTTCGACCCGGAGCTGCGGATCGCCGGTGTCGTGCTGAACAACGTGGGCGGCTCGCGGCATGCCGCCAATCTGGTTAGGGCCGTCGAGCACTACACGGATGTTCCGGTGCTGGGCGTGATGGAGCGCAACAACGCGGTCGGGATCGTGGAGCGTCACCTCGGGCTGATGCCGAGCAACGAGACCGACGAGGCGGAGGCCTGGATCGAGCGCGTAAGCCGCGTGGTCGCCGATCAGGTGGATCTCGACCGGCTGCTGGCGATTGCCGAGGGGGCCCCACGGCCCGACCCGCCGGCGGCGCGGCCTCCGGAGCGGACCGGCGCGGACGCGGTGCGGATCGGGATCGCGCGCGATGCGGCGTTCGGCTTCTACTACCCGGATGATCTGCGGGCGCTCGCGGCCGGCGGTGCCGAGTTGATCCCGTTCAGTCCGGTGGGCGACCCCGAGCCCCCGGCAGTGGACGGGCTCTTTCTCGGCGGCGGCTTTCCCGAATTTCGGATGCGGGAGTTGGAGCAGAACCGAGGGATGCGCCAGGCCATCGGCGATTTTATCGCCCGTGGGGGTCCGGTGTACGCTGAGTGCGGGGGTCTGATGTATCTCTGCAAGGCTATCCGCTGGGGCTCCGAGACGGGCGCAATGGTGGGTGCGCTGGACGCCGAGGTGGAGATGCGTCCAAGGCCGCAGGGTCGCGGTTACGTGAGACTCCGGGAGACGGCCGCGTTTCCCTGGCCGAGGCGCCCGAGCGCTCCCGTCGAGGTCCGCGCCCACGAGTTTCACCACTCCGCCATCGTCTCCCCGGACCCTTCCTGGGTCTACGGCTACGAGGTGTTGCGCGGCACCGGTGTCGACGGACGGCACGACGGCGTCGTACGGGGCAATCTGCTTGCCTGCTACAGCCATTTGCGCGACGTCGGCGGTTGCGGTTGGACCGGGCGGTTCCTAAGCCACGTGAGGCGCTGCCGCGGCTGAGTCCGGTTCGCCGAACCACCCACATCGCGTCAGCCATGCGGCCCGGGTCCGGCGCGAAACAAGAGGCCGTCAGGGGTTAAACTGGCGGGATTGCATACAAGACGCCAACGGGAAGGATCAGTGATGTTCAAGTTGACGGCGGCAGCGGCCGCGCAGGTTCTCGAAGCAGCGAATCAGGGTGGGACCGCCGGCATGTCGCTGAGGCTCGCCGCTCAGCGCCAGCCCGACGGGTCGATCGACTATCGGATGGGGTTCGACGAGCCGACCGAGGACGACATCCGGATGTCGTCCGAGGGGATCGATCTGGTCATGACGCCCGAGCATGTGCCCCTGCTCGATCAGGCGACAATGGACTATGTGGAGATCGAGCCGGGCCAGTTCCGCTTCATTTTCCTGAATCCCAAAGACCCCAACTTCAAGCCGCCGACCGAGACCTGAGAACGAAGAAAACCGACGCCCGACCTTCAGCCGATGGATCTCAGCAGCGAAGACGCATTCCGCCTTAACGTGCTGCTCGCGAACAAGCCGCAGGCGATCCGGATTGATGAGGGCCGGATGACCGTCCACGGGCTCGGCCCGCAGGGCGAGGCCACGGTCCGGCTCAACCCCAATGCCCGACCCGACCAGTATTTGCGCCGGGTCAAGGAGCTTATATCGGGCCAGGTTATGGGATCCCCCGGGGGGTACCCGGTGTACTTGAGACGCTGGACGCGCATGGGGCAGATGCGCGACGAAAGCCTCGAGCAATTGCTATTGCTCGGCGAGCCCGAGGCGGTCGTCGCCGCCGTCTGCTCGCCGGGGCTGACCGACGAGCTGGCGCGCAGGGCCTGGTGGGCAATGGAGGACGCCGAGAACGCGCGCCTGATGCTGCGCAACCCGGCCGTCGTGCGCGGCACCATGGGACCGCGACTCGCCGACTACCTGGTCGAGTACCTCCCGTTCGAAACCGAGGCCGACAAGGCGATGGAGACGGTGCGCCTGGTGCTGCAGCCGGGCCTGATCGACAGCGCAAGGCGCGACGACCTTTGGAAGAAGTCCGGCCGCAAGCAGGCCTACCTGGTCGGGTTTCTGCAGGCGCTCCCGGACGACCTGCCGGAGCCCGGCCCGGGCCGCGCTCGCGACCCGGCGCTCGTGTCCGGTATCGCCGATTGCTCCGCTGGAGGGAACCGGTGCGCCCGATTGTTCGAGCGCATCGACTCGGGCGCCGGGCAGACCTTCTTGGGGACCGTGGCGGCGGTGCTCGCGAAGCCGCCGAGCCAGGACGTGGTGACCGCGGCCTTCGAGTGCTTGAGCCACTACTTTTCCGACCTGAGGGGTGAGGTGGACCCCGACCTGACGCTCGAGAATCTGATCGACGAGGCGTCCAGGTTCGCGACGGCGGCGAGCCCCGACCCGGACGTGGCCGTCTGTCTCGGGCGCTGGCCCGAGCTGGCCGTCGAGGTGGCGGCGATGAGGGTCCTTGCCGGTGTCGGCTATGGCGTGATCCGTCCGGTGCTGCGCGATTCCACGGCCATCGGTAGCCTGATGCGGCGCAAGCTCACCCCCGTGATCGGACCCCTTCAGCAGCGGCTAGGCCTGCTGAGCGGCACGCGCATCTCCCGATGAAACCTAGCGCTGCGACTCGGCAAGCCCGGGGAGGCGGGTAACCCAAACCGCTGGAATCGTTCGGGGGCGGCGCTCTCCTCCTAATGGTCGCCCGCGGCTGCGCGAGCTCAGGTGATCACGTCAGGCTCACCACGCCCGGTGCGGGCCTCGATCTGCGCGAGCTCGCGGGCGACAAGGATCAGCGGCTGCATGGCCTGCTGGGTATCCTGATCGTGGCGCTCCGGGTCGGGCTCGTAGAACTCCAGATACACGCGAAGGGTCGCCCCCTCGGTGCCGGTGCCGGAGAGGCGGTAGACGATCCGCGAGCCGCCTTCCAGGCCGATGCGGATACCCTGACGCTCCGAGCGGCTACCGTCGATCGGGTCCGTGTAGGCGAAGTCATCGGCGTATTCGACTCTGTAGGCGCCGAGCCGCTGTCCCGGCAGGTCCGGCAACAGGATACGCAGGTGATCCATCAGGCCCTCGGCCGCGGTGCTGTCGACGCCCTCGAAATCGTGCCGGGTGTAGAAGTTGCGACCGAAGCGGCGCCAGTGGTCGCGGACGATATCCGCCACCGATTGCTGGCGCACCGCGAGCAGGTTCAGCCAGAACAGCACCGCCCACAGCCCATCCTTCTCGCGCACGTGATCCGAGCCGGTGCCGAAGCTCTCCTCGCCGCACAGGGTGATGCGTCCGGCGTCGAGCAGGTTGCCGAAGAATTTCCAGCCGGTGGGGGTCTCGAAGCACTCGACGCCGATCTGCTCGGCGACCCGGTCCGCGGCCTGGCTGGTCGGCATCGAGCGCGCGACCCCGCGGATCCCTGTCCGGTAGCCCGGGGCCAGATGGGCGTTGGCCGCCAGCACCGCCAGGCTGTCGCTCGGCGTGACGAAGAAGTCCTTGCCCAGGATCATGTTGCGGTCGCCGTCGCCGTCGGACGCGGCGCCGAAGTCCAGCGACTCCAGACCCTGGGTCATCGCTACAAGCTCCTGGGCATGGGCCAGGTTGGGGTCCGGGTGGTGTCCGCCGAAGTCCTCCTCCGGCACGCCGTTGATCACAGTCCCCTGGGGTGCGCCGAGCCGGTTCTCGATGATCTCGACCGCATAGGGCCCGGTCACGGCGTGCATGGCGTCGAAGCACATCCGGAACTGGCCGGAATTGAACAGCTGGTGGATGGCGTTGAAGTCGAACAGGGACTCCATCAGCTCGGCGTAGTCGGCGACCGGGTCGATGATCTCGACCCCCATCGGGCCCAAGTCGGCCGTGCCAATCCGGTCGAGGTCCACATCGGAGGAGTCGAGGGTCCGGTAGCTGTCGATGGTGCCGGTCCGCTCATGGATCGCCTCCGTGACCGACTCGGGCGCCGGCCCGCCGGAGGCGACGTTGAACTTGATCCCGAAGTCCGCGTCCGGACCGCCGGGGTTGTGGCTCGCAGACAGGACGATGCCGCCCTGAGCCTGGCGCTTTCGTATCACGCAGGACGCGGCCGGTGTAGACAGGATGCCGCTGCGGCCGACGATTGTCCGTCGCACGCCGTTCGCCGCCGCCATACGCAGGATGATCTGCACGGCCTCGCGGTTGTAGAATCGGCCGTCGCCGCCGACCACGAGCACGCCCCCGGCAAGTCCCGCCTGGGTGTCGAAGATGGCCTGCACGAAGTTCTCGAGGTAGTGGGGCTGCTGGAACACCCGCACCTTTTTACGCAGGCCTGACGTGCCTGGGCGCTGTCCCTCGAACGGCGTAGTTGCGACGATTTTCGGTTCCATCTTCAACCCCTTGAGTTGTTGAGAGATTGCCTACATTGATTTGGTGCCGGGCGCCGTCGGTTCGCGGCGGCTTCTGCTGCTGGCCACCCGATAAACGGCCCGGCGAGTCGGTCCGCGAACCAACAGGCGGGCAAAAAAAAGAAATTGTATCCGCTGAAGCGGGTGCGGCCCTAGCGCGGATGAGCAGGGGCCTGTCGCCCCGCCGTTCCCCGGCGTTGTTTGGCCGAACCCCTTCAGCCCCTGTTCAACCACGCATCACAGGTAAAGACGCGATATGACCGTAGAAGCGCATAAGGAGACTCTGGAGTTCAAGGCCGAGGTCAGCCAGGTGCTGGACCTGGTCATCCGCTCCCTGTATTCGAACAAGGAGATCTTTCTGCGCGAGCTGATCTCGAACGCCTCCGACGCCGCCGAGAAGCTCCGCTTCGAGGCCCTGAGCGACGACGGGCTCTACGAGGGTGACCCGGAGCTCCGTATACGTGTCGAGGTCGATCGGGACGCCGGCACCCTGACCGTCTCGGACAATGGCATCGGGCTCAGCCGGCAGGAGGTCGTCGACACCATCGGCAGTATTGCCAGCTCGGGCACGCGGCGGTTTGTAGAGAGCCTGTCCGGCGATCAGGCCAAGGACAGCAAGCTGATCGGGCAGTTCGGGGTCGGTTTCTACTCCGCCTTCATTGTTGCCGACAAGGTCACGCTGGTCTCGCGGCGCGCCGGGTTGGGTGCCGAGCATGGCGTGCGCTGGGAATCGGACGGCCGCGGAAGCTTCACGCTCGAGACGGTCGAGAAGCCGACTCGAGGTACGGACGTCGTGCTGCACCTGAAGGGCGACGAGAAGGAGTTTGTGGACGGTTGGCGTCTGCGGTCCATCATCGGCAAGTTCTCGGACCATATCGCGCTTCCGGTGGAGATGCGCAAAGAGCACTACGGCGACGAAGAGGACAAGAAAGAAGACGTTACGCCCGACTACGAGCAGGTCAACCGCGGCACGGCGCTCTGGATGCGCAACAAGTCCGATATCTCCGAGGAGGAGTATCAGGACTTCTACAAGCACCTTTCGCACGACTTCGACGGCCCTCTGGCCCACGTCCACAACCGGGTCGAGGGAACCAACGAGTACACGGCCCTCCTGTTCGTGCCGAAGCGGGCCCCGTGGGACCTCTGGGACCGGGAGCAGAAGCACGGCGTCAAGCTATACGTGCGGCGGGTATTCATCATGGATGAGGCCGACAAGCTGATGCCGCACTATCTGCGGTTCGTCAAGGGCGTCGTGGACTCCGACGACCTACCGCTCAACGTCTCGCGCGAGATCCTGCAGCACAACCGGAAGATCGACACCATCCGCCAGGCCAACGCCAAGCGAGTGCTCGGGCTGCTCGAGACCCTGGCGAAGGACGAGCCCGAAAAGTACGCCGAGTTCTGGGGCGAGTTCGGCCGCGTGCTCAAGGAGGGTCCGGGAGAAGACCGCGCGAACCAGGAACGGATCGCCGCGCTGCTGCGCTTCTCGACCACCCACGGCGAGGGCGACACCCCGGACCGGACCCTCGACGGCTACCTCGAACGGATGAAGGAGGGGCAGGACAAGATCTACTACATCACCGCCGACAGCCCGGCGGCGGCACGGCACAGCCCTCACCTGGAGGTGTTCCGGAAGAAGGGCGTCGAGGTGCTTTTGCTTTCCGACCGGGTCGACGAGTGGTTGGTCAGTCATCTGAACGAGTACAAGGGCAAGGCGCTGCAGTCGGTCACCAAGGGTGACCTGGATCTCGGCGGGCTTGCCGAAAAGGAGGAGAAGGAGACGCTGGAGAAGGCCGCAGCCGAGCACGGGGACCTGCTGGAACGGTTGAAGAAGGCCCTCGGGGAGCGTGTGCGCGAGGTGCGTCCGAGCTCCCGGCTGGTGGACTCGCCGGCCTGTCTGGTGGTTGGCGAGCACGACATGAGCGCGAACCTGGCGCGGGTGTTGAAGGCCGTGGGCCAGGATGCGCCCCAAACCCAGCCGATTCTCGAGGTCAATCTGGGTCACCCGCTGGTCAGGCGCCTCGAATCGGAGGCCGACGGCGCCCGGTTCGACGACCTCGGGCTGATACTCCTCGACCAGGCCCAGCTCGCCGAGGGCGGGCAGCTCGACGACCCGGCGGCCTTCGTCGGGCGTCTGAACAGCCTGATGATGAGCCTGATGCTGGCCGGGCGCTGAACGACCGAGGCCGGTTCGGCTTGGATCGCAATTCTGGCGATTCGCAGGGCGGCCTCGAATCGCGTGCCGATCGAATACCGGGGTGGCAACCGGTCAGCATCTCGCTACCCTCGATAAGCCCACTGTATCGACGCATGGATTTTGTGCAGTGGCCGGAAGCGACGGGCTTGTGGCACACTGCCCAGTCTTCCAACTCGACGAGGAGACGTAGCGATGCGAGTGATCCTACTTGGCGGTCCCGGCGCCGGAAAAGGTACCCAGGCGGGCTTCATCAAGGAGCGTTTCAGCATTCCGCAGATCTCGACCGGCGACATGCTGCGGGCCCACGTCAAGCAGGGTACCGAGCTCGGCGCGGCGGCGAAGAAGATCATGGACGAAGGCGGACTGGTGTCCGATGACATCATCATGGGCATGGTGAAGGAGCGCATCACCGAGGACGACTGCAAGAATGGCTATCTCTTCGACGGCTTCCCCCGCACGCTGGCGCAGGCAGACGCGTTGAAGGACGCCGCGGTCTACGTCGACGCGGTGGTGGAGATCGACGTGCCTGACGAGGAGATCATCAAGCGCATGTCGGGACGGCGCGTGCACCTGGCCTCGGGCCGGACCTACCACGTCATGTTCAATCCTCCGAAGGAGGAGGGCAAGGACGACGAGACCGGCGAGCCGCTGATTCAGCGTGACGACGACAAGGAGGACACGGTCAAGGCACGGCTCAAGGTCTACCACGATCAGACCGAGCCGCTGATCGCCTATTACTCCGAATGGGCCGAGCGGGGCGGCGAGGGTGCGCCGAAGTACGTCAAGATCCACGGGATAGGATCGGTCGACCAGATCCGGGACCAGATCATTAGCCAGCTCCAGTCCCTCTGAGGGGACCCTCCCGCGGTCACGACGGAACCGGGCACGAGCCCGGTTCTTTCGTTTGGTGCACCATACCTGGCGCACCATATCGACGGCTCGGAAACCGCGATTTCGAGTCGCGCGCGGGTCAAACACCAGGAAAGCATTTGATCACCGTCTCCCCGGCCGATTCTGATAGTATCCGGCCGTAGTCTTTCCGCACAGGTTACCGGTATGGCAGTTGTAGAGCTTGATAAAGACAGCTTCGAGAAAGCGGTCTCCGACAACGATTTCGTGATCGTGGACTTCTGGGCGCCCTGGTGTGGCCCTTGCCGGTCGTTCGCGCCCGTCTATGACAAGGTCTCGGCGGACTACGACGACATCGTCTTCGCCAAGGTCAACACGGAAGAGCAGCAGGAGATCGCGGCCCATTTTCAGATCCGCTCTATCCCCACCCTGATGATCTTCCGCGATCAGATCATCATCTTCTCGCAGCCGGGCGCCCTGCCCGAGGGTGCTTTCCGCGATCTGCTCGGAAAGGCCAAGGACCTGGATATGGCCGAGGTGAAGCGCCAGGTCGCCCAGCAACGGACGGCTCAGGCCTGAAAGGCCCTTCGATGAGCGGCGCAGCCGGAAGTCTCTTGACGACGTCAGGCCGTGCCTTGGCCGCGGCGGCTCCCGCTCTCTAAGTCTTGGTATGCAGGCCTGCCGCCTTTGCCTCGATCCGCGCCGCCTGGTGCCGCGACCCTCGGTTGGCAGCCTGATGGAGCTTTGCGAGAAGAATTTCGCGCTCCTGATGCGCCTGGCCCCGAACCTGCGCGATGCGCGAGGGGTCCTGAGGTCCCGGCGCCGTGGGGTGGACCTGCACTTGGACGTGCAGGAACAGTCCCGATACACGACCTTGCTGCGTCTGACCTACTATTTCCCGGACCACGGCGTCTCCGAGCCGCGTCCCGAGCCCGACGCGCGCCTACGCATCTATCACGACGCGCGCCAGGTCGAGATCCTCGATCTACGGCAGACCGCCATGCCGATACTCGCGCATTACGGTCCGCCGGCGCTCGCGCAGAAGTGGCGGGCGAATATATTCCTCTCGAAATGGCTGGTGTTTTGTCTGCAACAGGGGCACAGGTTCGGGGCTCAGGCGGATCCGCTGTCGCTTCAGGCAGGCGACGACGTCCTCTATTCCTGTACCTGACTGGGTAGCGGCGCCGCTCCACGCACCTTCTACCGGGCTTGCCGCACAGTTTTTGCGGCACCCTGTTGAAATGTGGTGATTGTTGACTAATTTAGTCTACGTGGTCCGGCAATCCTGTAGTCCTTGTTCGGGCTTGGGTCTTAACTTGCAGGCGACTAACGATGAGATTATCAACCAAAGGCAGATACGCGGTCACGGCGATGCTCGACCTGGCGCTGCACTCCGATTCAGGCCCCGTTACGTTGGCCGACATCTCGGTCAATCAGGGCATATCCCTCTCGTATCTGGAGCAACTGTTCGCCGCTCTGCGCGGCAAGCAGCTGGTACGGGGGGTACGCGGGCCCGGTGGCGGCTACTATCTGGGCAAACCGTCCGACGAGATCTCGATCGCCGACATCATTTGCGCGGTAGACGAATGGGTTGAGTTCACGCGGTGCGGCGGGCGGGAGAACTGCCGGGACGGGCAGAAATGCCTGACCCATCAGCTCTGGGACCAGCTGAGCGACGAGATCTTCAGCTTCCTGAGCGACATCTCGCTTCAGGACCTGGTGGAGCGGGGCAGCAAGGCACGCGGACGCCCCAGGGCCGCTCACGACCGCCTGAGGAGCGACCGCAAGAAGCGGGCCGCCTAGGAAAGCTCTGCCGCCGCGCGTCCGATGCCGGGCATGGGCGCGCGAGCGGCCCGAATGCCAGGCTGGCGTGTCATTCGCTTGTGGCTCGGCCGGCGGTCGATGCGGGTCGCAAGTCTAGGCCCGTTCCGGCCCGGGATGCGTGCCCGCTATCCGTGGGAAGGTGAGACGTAGGGTCGCGCCGGGAGCTGTTTCCGGGCAGACTTCCAGCTCACCGCCGTGCTGTTCGACCAGGCGGCGCACGATGGCGAGTCCTAGCCCTGTGCCGTTTGGCTTGGTGCTGAAGAACGGCTGCGTCATGCGCGCCCGCACGCCTCGCCGGTATCGGCTCGCCCTCGTTGTGCACGCTGATCGCGATGCACCCTGTCCCGACGCTTTCCACACGCCAGCGGATCGGCGATCCGGCGGGGGCGGCCTCGCGCGCGTTGTTCGTCAGGTTCTCGAATATCTGGCGAAGCCGGTCCGCATCCGCAAGAATCCAGGCGTCGCGCTCGACCGCGTCGAGCAGGACGGGGTGCGTGTCCCGATCCGTCGTATAGCCCCTTATGTACCGCTGGATTACAGCGGCGACCTGAAGCGGCTCGAGCTCCAACGTCAGCGGTTTGGCGTAGAGCAACATGTCCTCGAGCAGGCGGCGCATGCGGTCCGCTTCCTGTGCGCCGAGTTCGGCGCGTTTTTTCACTCGGTCATCGAGCGGTTGACGGCCGATGTGGTCGAGGGCCATGCAGACGGTCGTTAACGGCGTGCGGAGCTCATGGGCAATGCCCGAGGCGAAGCTCCCGACGGCGGCGAGGCGGGCCTGCTCCGAGAGCCTTGCGGTGCGTCCGAAGCTGTGTGTGATCAGATGCGCGATGTTGCCCAGGAAGCGGCGCTGGGCCTCGTCATAGCGTCCCGGTGCGCGGGTGGCGAAGACGATGACCGCCGGAATCGGGGTCTGGGTCTGGGTCGACACCGGCAGAAAGATCGCGTCACGCAGTCCGATCGCCGTCAGGTGGCGCAGGAGCTCGTATTCTGGATGGTCGCGGGCGGTCTGCTCCATATCGGCGACGTGCATCGGTACCTCGTGCGTCAGCGCGGCCTCCAGCAGCGTCCCCTCGAACCGGTAGAGCGCCCTATTGTCCGCCTCGGCTCTGCCGTCGAGGCGGCTGGTCTCGACGCGCGCGACCGAGCGGGTTTCGTCGACGAAGACGACACCGATCCAGTCGAAGCCCAGCAGATCGCGAAACTCCTCGTCGAGAAATCCGATGACCTCGTCGAGGTCGTTTCCCCGTTGGAGCCGGTCGATCAGCCGATAGAGCAGGTCCAGCCGCGTCGAGAGCCGGTTGAAGCTACTCGTCAGGTCACGGATCTCGGCCGTCCCATCGACTGGCAGCCGGTGCCGGAAGTCGCCGTCCGAGACCCGCTGGATGGCCGCGATGGTCCCGCGCAGCGGGCCCAGCACGCGGTAGTGGAGAACGGCGAGCAGCACCGCCACCACCAGTACGGCGGCGACCGCCATCAAGATCGCGCCCTGGGTCAGGCGACGGTACTCGCTGGCGGTCCAGTCGCGCAGTGAGGTGGTCAGGGCGCGGCTGGCCTCGTCTAGCGCCGCGTGTCTGGCTATGATGTGCTCGGCGGCGAACTCTAGCCTGGGTTCCGAGTCGTCCTCTCCGATGGCCTCGAACAGGCCACGACGGTAGGCCTCCCAGACACGCTCCAGCGCCGCGATGGCCGCGTCGACGTCCGCGCCGACGCGTGGCCGGATCCAGGGCAGAAGGGCGTGCATCTCGCCGCGAAAGTCGCCCTTCATGAAGGTGTCGATCACCTGGTCGAAGGTTTCGACGTCCACCATCAGGTCTTGGTAGTAGAGCCGGACGTCGCGATAGTAGGTCGGGTAATCCCGCGGAGCGTTCTGCTTGTAGTTCATCGCCTGGGTCCGGATCTGCTGGGAGGTCAGCTCCAGGCGTCCGGCGATATCGACCACCGAGTCATAGGCAAGTTGCCGCTGGAACGCACCCAGGTAATAGACGCTTGCGATCGCGAACAGGAGCACCAGGGCCGCGAACGCCGCGGTCACCTGAAAGCCGAGACTGGAGAGCATGGTCGTCAGCCGCATTGGGAACCCTCTAACCATTTTCTGCCCCAAACCCTGCAATCCGGACTGAATCCGCCGGGGCTTGGATGCTATCCTTCCAAAGCTTTACCGAACATGCGGCTCGGCTCAGCGGTTGATGCTCGGGCAAGCGCGTCGCTAGGTGGCGGTATTCTCCTCGTAATGTGGGAGCCTGGTGAGCCGAAGTGTCCAGGCCGAGGTATCCGGGATGGAACCCTTCGGCGCTTTTTCCAGCAGGACCTTGAGAACCGAACCCTTATGGCAGAGCAGCCAGACGGCCTGATCACGATTCAGGATTTCATCCGCTGGGGTGCAAGCCGATTCAACGCCGCCGGCCTGTTCTTCGGGCACGGGACCGACAATGCGCTCGACGAGGCGGCCCAGCTGGTGCTCGGTGCCCTCGACCTGGACCCGGACCTGCCGGCGAACTTCAGGGATTGCCGACTCACGCCCGCCGAGCGGGTTGCGGTCTGCAACCTGATCGAGCGGCGGGTAACCGAGCGGCTGCCGGCCGCGTATCTGACCGGCCGCGCCTGGTTTGCCGGGTTGGAGTTCTTTGTCAGCCAGCAGGTGCTGGTGCCGCGTTCGCCGATCGCGGAGCTCATCGAGGCCGGATTCGACCCCTGGATCGACGGCGAACGCCTCCACCGGGTGCTGGACCTGTGTGCCGGCAGCGGCTGCATCGGCATCGCCTCGGCGCATTATTTGCCGGATGCCGATGTGGACCTGGCCGACGTTTCTCCGCCCGCGCTGGAGGTGGCCCGGCTCAACGTCGAACGTCACGGCCTCGGAGACCGGGTTCGGGTGCTTGAGTCCGATCTCTTCGGCGCCCTCGAGGGCAACCTCTACGATCTCATTGTCTCGAATCCACCCTATGTCTCCCGAGAGGAGCTCGACAGTCTGCCCGAGGAGTATCGCCGGGAGCCCGAGCTGGGGCTTCTGGGCGGCGAGGACGGGCTCGAGGTCGTGATCCGGATCCTGCGCCAGGCGGGCGCGCATTTGAGCGACGACGGCATCCTGATCATCGAGCTCGGGGCCTCGGCACCTCGACTCGAGCAGCGGTTCCCCGAGGTGCCCTGGACCTGGCTCGAGTTCGAACGGGGCGGGGAGGGGGTACTGCTGCTGACCCGGGAGCAGCTTGGGCTTCACCAATGGCGTTTCGAGGAGGGGTGATCCCATGAGCCTGCGACGAGCGAGGACCGTGGACGAGTATATCGAGTGGGTCCGTCAGGCCGTGTTCGAGGTCGGGGATTTGCGCGACTGTCTGGAGTACGAGATCGAGGACATGGCGAAGTTCCCGGTGTTTCTCGATCCGCTGGAGGACGGCATCAAGGCCCTGTTCGCCTCGATGGGGGACGGGACTTACACCTTCGGCCGGGAGGACCTGCCGTTCATGGATCTCGCGAGCAAGTACGCCGAGGAGATCCCATTTCATACCTTGTTGAAACAGATCAACGAGACCCATCGCCGCGGTCTGGATCTGGGAGACGAACATGATTGACCCGAAAGCGCACCCGGCCCGGGAAGACGCCTGATGGAGCAGGGTGTCTCTTTCGATCTGGGCCTGATTCGCCGCTACGACCAGAGCGGTCCGCGCTACACCTCCTATCCGACCGCGGTCGAGTTCGACGAGTCTTTCGATGAACGGGCCTACCGGACCGCCTGCGAGCGGAGCAACTCGAGCGGGCGGCCCCTGTCGCTGTACTTTCATATCCCGTTCTGCGACACGGTCTGCTTCTATTGCGCGTGCAACAAGATCGCCACCAAGGACCGGTCGCTGTCACCGCCGTACCTCCAACGCGTGGCCCGTGAGCTCGCTTTGCAGAGCGAGCTGTTTGACGCGTCACGGGTCGTGGAGCAGCTCCACTGGGGGGGCGGTACGCCCACCTTCCTAAGCCACGAACAGATCTCGGTGCTGATGGACCAGACCCGGCACCACTTCGTGCTGGCCGGCGACGATATCGGCGAGTACTCGATCGAGATAGACCCGCGGGAGGCGGACGCCGCCACGGTCCGCCTGTTGCGGAGCGTCGGCTTCAACCGGATGAGCCTGGGCGTTCAGGATTTCGAGCCGCGGGTCCAGTCCGCGGTAAACCGCATCCAGACCGAGGCCGAGACCCTGGAGGTGCTGGAGTCGGCCCGCGCCGAGGGCTTCCGCTCGATCAGCATCGATTTGATCTACGGGCTCCCATTCCAGACGGTCGAGAGCTTCGGCCGAACGTTGGAGAGGATCCTGACATTCGCCCCGGACCGGCTCTCGGTATTCAATTACGCCCATCTGCCGGAGCGCTTCAAGCCCCAGCGCCGCATCAACGCGGCGGACCTGCCGGCTCCCGGGGCCAAGCTGGACATCCTTCAGGAGACGATCCAGCGACTGACCGATGCCGGGTACGTCTACATCGGCATGGATCACTTCGCGCGGCCCGACGACGAGCTGGCGCTGGCGCAACAGTCCGGCACCCTGTACCGGAATTTCCAGGGCTATTCGACGCACGCCGACTGCGACCTGATCGGGGTCGGGGTCACGTCGATCGGCAAGGTCGACAACACCTATGCCCAGAATCGGCGAGGGCTCGAGGACTACTACGCCGACATCGACGCCGGGCACCTGGCGGTGTTTCGCGGCATCGAGCTTAGCCGTGACGACGAGATCCGCCGCGATGTCATCACGCGCCTGATCTGCAATTTCGAGCTGGATGTCGGCGCCTTGGAGTCGACCTGGGGGCTGAGTTTCCCGGACTACTTCGCCGACTCGCTGGAACGGCTGGCGCCCATGTCAGCGGATGGCCTGCTCGAGCTGGACGCCGAACGGATCCGGATCCTGCCGCGCGGCCGACTGCTGGTGCGCAACATCTGCATGGCCTTCGATGCCTATCTGGCCGCCAAGTCCGGCCCCGTCGGTTTTTCGAAGGTCATCTGAACCCCAAGCGGCAGCCGGCACGCCGCCGGCTGCTCTCTATGGAGACCCCGTAAGCGATGACATCGGAGTCCGAGCCTCGGGATATCAGCAAGCGGTTTCGACGCACCGCCGCGGAGCGCGGCGGAGCCCTCTGTGTCCATGACGACAGGGACGGGCTGAGCTATCAGGCGCTCGATCGGGCATCGGACGGCATCGCCGCGGCGGCCGCCAGCGCGGGCATCGGCGATGGTGACCGGGTTGGCCTGCTCTGCGTCAACGGCGCCGAGTTCGTGATCGCCTACCTCGGGATCCTCAAGGTCGGCGCGACCGTCGTGCCGCTGAACCTGATGCTGAATCCGAGGGAGATCGCCTACATCCTGGCCGACAGCGGCGCGCGGGGACTGATACACCATCAGGCGCTCGACGCCGCGGCCGAGGCCGCGCTCGAGGGGCTACCGCAAGTCGAATGGCGGGTTCGGATCGGGGAGACCCCCGACCGGCGCTCGCTGGATTTCGGCGCCCTGACGCGCACGCTCGCCCCGGCGCCCCCGGAACTGGACCCGGATCGGGGCGACGAGGTCGCCGCCATACTCTACACCTCGGGCACGACCGGGCGGCCGAAGGGTGCGATGCTGACCCACCGCAACCTCCTGTCCAACTGCGACAGTGTCGCGCAGGCCCTCCTGTTCAATGAGGGGGATCGCGTTCTGGTCGTGCTGCCGATGTTCCACGCGTTCGCAGCCACCGTCGGCATGCTGACGCCGTTGATGAACGGTCTCGCGCTGGTGCCGCTCGCTCGGTTCGAGCCCAAGCTCGTCTCCCGGGCGATCGAAGAGCACGGGGCCAGCGTCTTTCTCGGCGTGCCGAGCATGTACGGGACCCTGCTCCGGCTCGACGATGCGGCCGTTGCCCTGTGGCGCGGTGTAAGGATCTGCGTCAGCGGCGGTGCGGCGATGCCGGTGGCCCTGATGTCGGCGTTCGAGGCACGCTTCGGCGTCCCGGTGCTGGAAGGGGACGGCCCGACCGAGTGCTCACCTGTCACTTGCGTGAACCCTGTCCATGGGGTCAGGAAACCCGGCTCCGTCGGGCTCCCGGTGCCCGGGGTCGAGATGCGCATCCTCGACGAGGCCGGACGGGAGGTCTCCGACGGCTCCCACGGCGAGGTCTGCGTCCGCGGACCGAACGTGATGAGAGGCTATTTCGGGCTGCCCGACGCGACGCGGGAGAGCTTCCACGGCGACTGGTTCCGCACCGGAGACCTCGGCTATCGCGACGAGGATGGCTACTATTTCCTGGTCGATCGGATCAAGGACCTGATCATCACCAACGGGATGAACGTTTACCCGCGGGTCATCGAAGAGGTCCTCTACAGCCATCCGTCGATAGCCGAGGCGGCCGTGGTCGGGGACCCGGAGCCGCTGCACGGCGAGGTCCCGGTGGCGCATGTGGCCCTGAAGCCGGACACGACAGCCACGCCGGCCGAGATCCGGAGCTGGTGCCGGCAGAACCTGGGGCGGCACGAGATTCCGCGGCGGGTAATCCTTCATGCGGCCCTGCCGAGAAACGCCGCCGGCAAGATTCTGAAGCGCGAGCTGCGCCGCGGCGGAGAGCATGAGCGCGGCGTGTCCGCGCCCTGAGAGAGCGGCGCTTGGATAGCCGGTAAGGCGCGGGCTATACTGCCTCGTTTTTGGGGGCCGGGCCGATGCCCGGTCCACGGCGGCCAACTGGGGAGCGCATCCGGATAGCGGTGCGCGCGGGAGACGACAGCATGCAGGTATCGGTCGAAGCGGGTGAGGGCCTGGAGCGGCGGATGAGGGTCGACCTCACACCGGAGCAGGTGGACAGCGAGGTCGGCAAGCGGCTCCAGCAGATTGCCCGTACCGCCCGGCTTCCGGGCTTCCGTCCGGGCAAGGTCCCGATGAAGATCCTTCGGCAGCGTTTCGGCGAGCAGGTGCAGCACGAGGTCTTCGGCGACCTGGTGCAATCGAGCTTCTCCGACGCCGTGACCCGGGAGGCGCTGCGGCCCGCCGGCCTGCCGCGCATCGACCCGGAGATCGACACGGAGGCGAGGCGTTACGGCTACACGGCGACCTTCGAGGTGCTGCCAAAGATCGAGCTCGCGCCCCTGACGGGACGGATCGTGAAACGTCCGGTCAGCGAGGTCACGGACGCCGATTTCGAGGCAATGATCGAGCGGCTGCGCACCCAGCGCAAGACCTGGTCGCCGGTCGATCGCGAGAGCCGACCCGGCGATCAGCTGACGGTCTCCTTCACCGGCACGATGGACGGCGAGCCTTTCGAGGGCGGTTCGGGAGAGGACGTTCGGCTCGAGCTGGGGTCCGGCCGGATGATCCCCGGTTTCGAGGACGGGCTGATCGGGGCCGGCGCGGGAGAGCAGCGGACCCTGGATCTCGCATTTCCTGGCGATTACCCGGCCAAGCATCTGGCCGGCAAGCCGGTGCGCTTCGAGGTTACGGTCGCGGGCGTCGCAGAGCCCGTGCTCCCGGAGGTGGACGAGGAATTCGCGCGAGCCTTCGGCATCGAGAATGGGGATGTCGAGCGGTTCCGCGCCGATGTCAGGGCGAACATGGAGCGGGAGCTTCGGCAGCGGGTGGATGCCCGGATCAAGGGCGGCGTCATGGACCTTCTGCTGGAGGCGAACGCAATAGACCTGCCCGCGGTCCTGATCAAGGAAGAGATTCGCAGCCTCAAGGAGCAAGTGGGGCAGGGCGTGCGCGGCGGTGGAATGGGCCTGCCCGACAATCTGTTCGAGGACTCTGCCAGGCGCCGCGTGGCGCTGGGCCTGATCGTCGCCGAGATCGTCCGGGAGCAGGGAATTCAGGCGGACCCGGAACGGGTCCGTGCGGCCGTCGAAGATCTGGCGTCCACCTACGAACGGCCCGAGGAGGTGATCGGTTACTATTACGGCGACCGCAAGCGGTTGAGCTCGGTCGAGTCACTGGTCCTCGAGGACAAGGTCGTCGACTGGGTCCTGGGGCAAGTGACCGTCGAGGACGAGCCGATCAGCTTCGGGCAGCTGACCGCCCCCGCTTCCGGGGATTGACGGCCCAGGCCGATTGACACAGGTGCGAGCAAATCCAATGAGCAACTACCCGACCTCGACCGGCTGGAGCCCTGAGGCGCTCGGCCTGGTGCCGATCGTGATCGAGCAGACCGCTCGCGGAGAGCGATCGTTCGACATTTACTCGCGCCTGCTGAAGGAGCGCGTGATCTTTCTCGTGGGCGGGGTCGAGGACCACATGGCCAACCTGATCGTGGCCCAGCTCCTGTTTCTGGAGTCGGAGAACCCCGACAAGGACATCCACCTCTATATCAACTCACCGGGCGGGTCGGTCACGGCGGGGCTGGCCATTTACGACACCATGCGCTTCGTGCGCCCGGACGTGAGCACCATGTGCGTCGGCCAGGCCGCCAGCATGGGGGCCCTGTTGCTGGCGGGCGGGGCGGCCGGCAAGCGCTTCTGTCTGCCGCACTCGCGGATGATGATCCACCAGCCACTGGGCGGCTTTCAGGGTCAGGCGACGGACATCGACATCCACGCCCGGGAAATCCTCTACATCCGCGACCGGCTCAATCAGATACTTGCCGAGCACACCGGACAGCCGATCGAGAAGATCGCGGAAGACACCGAGCGGGACCGTTTCCTGGGCGGCGAGGAGGCGCGGGCCTACGGCCTGATCGACAAGGTGATCTCTGAACGCGGTCCCGCCCCAACCAAGGCCTGAACATCCGGTTACGGGTCCGCGCGCCTGCCCAGAAGCGATCAAGGTCGCAATTGGCAACCTTTCCGGCAGAAAATACCCCGGTTCCTGGTCGTCTTGCCATCCAAGCTCAATTCGTTATGATTAAAATCAGCCCAGATAGGGACTGTTGGGTTCCTGTCGCCAACCGAACTCCGGAGAGCTATCCCCGATGAGCGGAAACAGTCACGGTAAGAGCGACGACGGAAAGCTGCTGTATTGCTCGTTCTGCGGCAAGAGCCAGCACGAGGTCCGCAAGCTGATTGCGGGACCCTCGGTGTTCATCTGCGATGAATGCGTGGAGCTCTGCAACGACATCATCCGCGAGGAGATGCAGGAAGGCGTCGGCGACGCGACCAGCAATCTTCCCAAGCCGCGCGAGATCAACGACAGCCTCGACCAGTTCGTGATCGGCCAGGAGTACGCGAAGAAGGTGCTCTCGGTCGCCGTCTACAACCACTACAAACGCCTGGAGGTGACGGAGGCCAAGGAAGAGATCGAGATCGCCAAGAGCAACATTCTGCTGATCGGGCCCACCGGGTCCGGCAAGACCCTGCTCGCGGAGACCCTTGCCCGTCTGCTGAACGTTCCGTTCACGATCGCCGACGCGACCACGCTGACCGAGGCGGGTTATGTCGGCGAGGACGTCGAGAACATCATCCAGAAGCTGCTGCAGAAGTGCGACTACGACGTCGAGAAGGCGCAAACCGGAATTGTCTACATCGACGAGATCGATAAGATCTCGCGCAAGTCGGACAACCCGTCGATAACACGGGACGTCTCAGGCGAGGGCGTCCAGCAGGCGCTGCTGAAGCTGATCGAGGGCACGATCGCCTCGGTCCCGCCCCAGGGTGGCAGGAAACACCCCCAGCAGGAGTTCCTGCAGGTGGACACCTCCAACATCCTGTTCATCGTCGGTGGTGCCTTCGCGGGTCTCGACAAGGTCGTCCAGAACCGCTCGCGCAAGACCGGCATCGGTTTTTCCGCCGAGGTCCACAGCAAGGACGACCGACGCCAGATCGGGGAGCTCCTGAGCGCCGTCGAGCCGGAGGATCTCATCCGCTACGGCCTGATCCCTGAGTTCGTCGGCCGCCTGCCGGTGATGGCGACGCTCGAAGAGCTCGACGAGGACGCGCTGGTGCGTATCCTGACCGAGCCGAAGAACGCACTCATCAAGCAATACGGGCGCCTGTTCGAAATGGAAGGTGTCGAGCTCGAGCTGCGCGACGACGCCCTTCGCTCGATTGCACGCAAGGCCATGGAGCGCAAGACGGGAGCCCGCGGCCTCCGCACCATCATGGAACAGGTGCTGCTCGATACCATGTACGACCTGCCCTCGATGCACACCGTCAGCAAGGTGGTCGTCGATGGATCCGTGATCTCCGGCGAGAACAAACCCTTCCTGATCTACGAAGGCGTGGAGAAGCACGCCGCCGCCGCTGACTGAGCACGGCCCGGTGCACGCGCCGGGCCGGTCGCCCGCGGCGGTCTCTTTGCCTCCGCCGGAATAGCCGTTGAAGTCGGGGCCCGGAGCCCTGATTGTCAACCCGCAACATCAAACGCCCTTGATGCCGAAATCGGGCCGAAGCTCCCGCCGGACCGGCGCGAGCTGCCGAGGTGTTCACCTTAGCCTCGATCGGGCATCGACCCAACCTGAATAGGCCCCCATGGCGCACCAAGACACTGCTCTCAGACACCCCAGCTCGGCCGCTCAAGACGTGCCAGTCCTGCCGTTGCGGGATGTCGTTGTCTATCCCCACATGGTCATTCCGCTGTTCGTCGGCCGGGACAAGTCCATCAGGGCCCTGGATGGGGCGATGGCGAGCGACAAGCAGATCCTGCTCATCGCCCAGAAGAGCGCGGATGTGGACGACCCCGGCGTGGACGACCTGCATGAGATCGGCACGCTGGCCAATATCCTGCAGCTGCTCAAGCTCCCGGACGGGACCGTCAAGGTCCTGGTTGAAGGCAATCAGCGGGCGCGCATTCTGCGCTTCCTGACTACCGAGGAGTCGTTCTCGGCCGCCATCGAGCCACTCCCTGAGACCATCGAGGCGGACGAGCGGGAGCAGGAGGTGCTGATGCGCTCCGCCGTGACCCTGTTCGATCAATACGTGAAGCTCAACAAGAAGGTCCCGCCGGAGGTCCTGACGTCGCTGTCGAGCATCGACGAGGTGGGGCGACTCGCCGACACCATGGCGGCGCACATGTCCCTGAAGCTCGACGAGAAGCAGCGCGTGCTCGAGATGATCGACGTCCAGGCGCGGCTCGAGCATCTTATGGGTCTGATGGAGTCCGAGAACGACATCCTGCAGATGGAGAAGCGCATCCGGGGCCGGGTGAAGCGCCAGATGGAGAAGAACCAGCGCGAGTACTACCTGAACGAGCAGATGAAGGCGATCCAGAAGGAGCTGGGCGAGCTGGAGGAGGCGCCGAACGAGCTGGAGGATCTCGCGAAACGGATCGAGGCGGCGGGGATGCCGAAGGACGTCAAGGCCAAGGCCCAGTCCGAGCTGAACAAACTGAAACTGATGTCGCCCATGTCCGCCGAGGCCACCGTGGTCCGCAACTATGTGGACACCCTCGTCAATGTCCCGTGGAACAAGCGCACGCGGATCCGCAACGACATCCGGGTCGCCGAGCAGGTCCTGGACAAGGACCACTACGGCCTGGAACGGGTCAAGGAACGGATACTAGAGTACCTCGCCGTGCAGCAGCGGGTGCGCAAGCTCAAGGGGCCGATCCTCTGCCTGGTCGGACCGCCCGGCGTCGGCAAGACCTCGCTGGGTCAGTCCATCGCACGTGCAACCAATCGCAAGTTCGTACGCATGTCACTCGGCGGCGTCAGGGACGAGGCGGAAATCCGCGGTCACCGGCGCACCTACATCGGCGCGCTTCCGGGCAAGATCATTCAGAACCTGTCCAAGGTCGGATCGCGCAATGCGCTGTTTCTGCTCGACGAGATCGACAAGATGGCGATGGATTTCCGTGGCGACCCCGCCTCCGCGCTGCTCGAGGTGCTGGACCCGGAGCAGAACCACACCTTCAACGATCATTACCTGGAGGTCGACTTCGACCTCTCCGAGGTCATGTTCGTCGCGACCGCGAACACACTGAATATCCCACCCGCGCTGCTGGATCGGACCGAGGTGATCCGACTCTCAGGCTATACCGAGGACGAGAAGGTCGCCATCGCCGAGCGTTACCTGATCCCGAAACAGATGAAAAACAACGGCCTCAAGACAGGCGAGCTGGTGCTTCGCGAGCCCGCCGTGCGGGACATCGTGCGTCATTACACCCGCGAGGCCGGCGTCCGAAACCTGGAGCGGGAGATCTCGAAGATCTGCCGGAAGGTCGTCAAGGAGGTGCTGCTGAAGAAGCGCAAGGCGCCAACGACGGTTACCGCGAAGGCGCTGGAGAAGTACCTCGGTGTACAGCGGTTCCGCTATGGACGGGCCGACCAGCACGACCAAGTCGGCCAGGTAACCGGCCTGGCCTGGACCGAGGTCGGCGGCGAGTTGCTGCGGATCGAGTCGGCGCTGGTGCCCGGAAAGGGAAAGTTCACCTATACGGGCCAGTTGGGCGACGTCATGCAGGAATCGATTCAGGCCGCCATGACGGTGGTTCGTGCCCGCGCGGACGCGTTCGGCATACCGCCGGACTTTCACAACACCCTCGACGTGCACATCCATGTCCCGGAGGGCGCCACGCCGAAGGACGGGCCGAGCGCTGGAGTCGCGATGTGTACGGCTCTGGTGTCCGCCTTGACCAAAATCCCGGTCCGCTCGAACGTCGCGATGACGGGCGAGATCACGCTCCGCGGTGAGGTGCTGCCAATCGGTGGGCTCAAGGAGAAGCTGTTGGCCGCTCACCGGGGCGGAATCGACACGGTGGTGATCCCGAGCGAGAACGAGCGGGACCTTATCGAGATTCCGAAGAACATCAAGCAGAACCTGGACATCCGCCCAGTCCGCTGGATCGACGAGGTGCTCGACGTCGCCCTCGTTGGCCATCCGGAGGCGGCTGACGCAAAGGTCGAGGGCGGAGAGCCGACCGTCCAGCCAGAGGAACCCCGGGACAGGTCGTCCGAGACCGCGAGGCCGCAAGGTGCCCGGACTCACCATTGATGCGAGGATTGCTATCGCCCGTCGATCGGCTCCCAGGAAGCGGAGAAGGAGAATTTCGATCCCCGTCGACTTTATTTTCGACGGCCCTAAGCGGGCAACACCGGCGGTTTGTCGCTGGAGCGTACCAGGGGTCGCCTGTCGGGGTGACCGCCTGTTCGCCGCGGGAACAGGGCGCGACCAAGCCTCTCGAGTCGAGGGTTCTCATCGGGGGGCGGCAATTCGTACCCGGGGCCCTTTCGGCGGTGGGCTTGCCGCGGCTGCCGGATGGACCGTAGGACGTTCTTTGAATCCGCCGCGGCATGTACCAGAGCCCCTATTAATCACCGATTTCTGCTCATTCCGGGCAAAAGCCGGTTGCTCTGCCGCATCCCGCGCTATAGCATTCAGGGCCTCAAGAAGTACACGAGGTACGGGCCTTCGGGCCGCCGGGCCTCCTCGTACCTGGAGTAATTGGCACGGTGTTCGGACTGGTGCGCCATGTTTTTCATGGGGATGACGTGGCAAGTTTAATAAAGGGGGATCAATGAACAAATCGGACCTGATCGAGGCGATGGCGGAGGCGGCGGACATCCCGAAGGCGGCGGCGGGCCGTGCACTGGACGCCCTGACGGACACCATTGCCGTCGCTCTGAAGAACGGGGAAACCGTTTCGGTTATAGGCTTCGGGACCTTCCTGGCCAAGGAGCGCGCGGCCCGAACGGGGCGCAACCCTCAAACGGGCGCGTCGATCCAGATTGGCGCCTCGCGAACGCCTTCGTTCAAGGCTGGCAAGGCCTTGAAGGACGCGATACAATAGGCGTTCGTCTTCGGGGTGCTTAGCTCAGCTGGGAGAGCATCGCCCTTACAAGGCGAGGGTCGCAGGTTCGATCCCTGCAGCACCCACCAAGACAGAACGGAGCGGTAGTTCAGTTGGTTAGAATACCGGCCTGTCACGCCGGGGGTCGCGGGTTCGAGCCCCGTCCGCTCCGCCATATATAAATCTAAACGGGGTATCCTTCCGGGTACCCCGTTTTCGTTTTCTGTCCCACCTGTCGTTCGAAGCTCAAGCCATGTTGCAGAATATCCGGGACCGCGCCCAAGGCTGGATCGCCTGGGCGATCGTAATCTTGATCAGCATCCCTTTCGCGCTTTGGGGGATCCAGTCCTATCTCGGCATCGGCGGCGAGCCGGTGGCGGCCACGGTCAATGGGGTCGAGATCGCCCAGCGAGAGTTGGACAGACGGGTCCAGCAGGCCCGTATGGAGCTCGGCGAGCGGCTTGGGTCGGCCTATGACCCCGCCCAGTTCGACGACGCGCAGCTGCGCAAGGACGTGCTCGACGACATGATCCGCGAGGTCCTGCTGGTCGACACCTCGAACCGGCTGGGCATGCGAGTCTCCGACCAGGAGATGCGGTTGCAGATCCTGACCGAGCCTGCCTTTCAGACCGACGGACGCTTCGACAAGGCGATGTACGAGCGGACCTTGCAGCTTCAGGGGATGGCGCCGGCCCAGTTCGAGTCCCAGATGCGCCAGCGGATGGTCGGCACCCAGCTTGTCAGGGCCGTGGTCGCGAGCGAGCTGGTGACCGCCGCGGAGCTCGATGCCTACCAGCGGCTCAACCGGCAGAAGCGCGAGGTCTCCTACCTGAACCTTCCCACCCAGCGCTTCGAGTCCGACGAACCGGTGACCGACGAGGAGATCCGGGGCTACTACGACGCCAATCTGGCCCAGTTCCAGGTTCCCGAACAGGTGATGCTCGACTACCTCGTACTGGATGTCGAGGGCCTGGCGGGGCAGGTCGAGCTCGATGATGCCGAGCTCCAGCGGGTATACGACGCCGACCAGTCCCGATTCGGTCAACCGGAGCGTCGGGAGGTAAGGCATATTCTGCTGACGGTTCCGCCAAACGCCGATCAACAGGCCGCCGATGAGGTGCTGGCGCGCATCCAGGCGATCCGCGAGCGCATCCAGGGGGGCGAGTCGTTCGAGGTGGTCGCCAAGGAGGTCTCCGAGGATCCGGGCAGCGCCGGCCAGGGTGGGTCCCTGGGCACGATCGAGGCGGGAATCATGGACCCCGCGTTCGACCAGGCCGCGTTCTCGCTCGCCGTCAAGGAGATCAGCGAGCCGGTGCGCAGTCGTTTCGGCTACCACCTGATCGAGGTCGTCGATGTCCAGCCGGCGCAGATCAAACCCTTCGCCGAGGTGCGCGACGAACTGCGCGAGGAGGTCGCGCGGCAGCGGGCCGAGGCCCGGTTCTACGACCTCGGCGAGCGGCTCGCCAACGTGGTCTACGAGTCCCCGGACAGCCTGGTGCCCGCCGCCGAGGAGCTGGGACTCGAGATCCAGCACAGCGAGTGGATCGGCCGGGACGGTGGGGACGAGGGCGTGCTGGCCCAACCCAAGGTCGCCGCCGCCGCGTTCAGCGAGGACGTCCTGGTCGAGCGGCGCAACAGCGACCTGATCGAGCCGGAACGCGACGTGCTCCAGGCGGTCGTGATCCGGGTGGCGGACCACAGGGAAGCATCGACCAAGCCACTGGATGAGGTTCGGGATCAGGTCATCGCGGGCCTACGCACCGAGAAGGCGCGCAAGGCCGCTGCCGACGCGGCCGAGGCAGGCGCGGAGGCGCTAAAAAATGGCGCGGATTTGGCCACCGTGGCCGGCGAGCAGGGGACGGTCGAGGAGGCCGGTCTGGTCGGACGCACCGACGCCAAGGTCCCCGCGGCCGTTCGCACGCTGGCCTTTACGCTGCCGGTCCCCGCGGAGGGCACCGCTAGCATCGGGGTTGCCACGCTGGACGACGGCGGCGCGGCGATCGTGCGCGTGTCCAAGGTCGAGGAGGGCGAGGTGACGCCGGCCAGCGAGGGCGCCCCGGCCCCGGAGGCCAGCATGCTGAGCCAGATGATGGGTCGCCAGGCCTATGAGGCGATGCTCACGGACATGCAGCGTCGAGCCAAGGTGGAGCGGGCGTCGGTCGAGGCGGCGGACGAGGGCTGAATCCGCCGGGGGCGGCCGGCCCTGACTGGCCGGCGGTGTGAAGGCGAGGCGGCGGGTTGGTCAGCCGAGCCCCAAGATGTTGTAGCCCGTGTCCACATAAAGCACCTCGCCAGTGATCCCGCTGGCGAGGTCGGAGCACAGAAAGGCCGCCGCGTTGCCGACTTCCTCGATGGTCACGTTGCGCCTCAGCGGCGTGCGGGCCTCGACCTGCTTGAGCATGTCGCGGAAATCGGAGATGCCGGCCGCCGCAAGGGTCCGGATCGGCCCGGCGGAGATCGCATTGGCGCGAGTCCCGCCGGGGCCCAGCGAGGCGGCGAGATAACGCACGTTGGCCTCGAGGCTGGCCTTCGCGACGCCCATGACGTTGTAATTGGGTACGGCCCGGACGGCGCCGAGATAGGTCATGGTCAGCAGGGCGCCGTTGCGGCCCTCCATCATCGCCCGGCCGGCCTTTGCCAGCGCGACCAGGCTGTAGGAGCTGATATCGTGGGCAATGGCAAAACCCTCCCGGGTCACCGCGTCCACATAGTCCCCCTCGAGCTGCTCCCGCGGGGCGAAGGCGATGGAGTGGACGATGGCGTCGAGCCCGTCCCAGCGCTCGCCGAGCGCGCGGAACAGGGCCTCGATCTGCGCGTCGCTGGAGACGTCCAACGGCAGCGCGATGTCCGACCCGCATTTCGCGGCCATGTCCTCGACCCTGGACCTGAGCTTGTCATTCTGGTAAGTCAGGGCGATCTGGGCACCCTCGCGGTGCATGGCCTCGGCGCATCCCCAGGCGATGGAGCGGTTGCTCGCGACACCTGTGATCAGTATCCGCTTGTCTTTTAAGAAACCCATGGGCGTTCGTCTCTAAGGATTCGATGTTCGGGACCTTGATTGGCGCACCAACAGTACAGAAACTCGAACAGGCGTGAAAGTACGAGGGTCGCTCAGAACGCCAACGGGTTGGGTGCCGGGCCTGCTGGCGGGCGTCGCCGCCCTGGCGCTCGCCGGCTGTGGCCCGGACATCTGGAACGACCCCTACCCGGCGGGTCAGTCGGTCAGCCAGACCCTTTACAGCTCGTTCGACGAGCGGCCCAAGCACCTGGACCCGGCGCGTTCCTACAGCTCTAACGAGTACGCCTTTCTGGGCCAGATCTACGAGCCGCCGCTGCAGTACCACTTTCTGCTGCGGCCCTACCGGCTCGTGCCACTGCTCGCCCTCGAGGTGCCGGTCCCAAGCTACTTCGACGCCGACGGCAACCCGCTTCCCGAGGATGCACCGCCGGAGCGGATCGCCTACAGCGACTACCTGATCCGGATTCGCCCCGGGGTCCGCTTCCAGCCGCACCCGGCCTTCGCGCGGGATGCCGCGGGCGACCCTCTCCACCATGACCTGTCCGAGTCGGACCTCGCCGGCGTGGACCGCTTGGCGGACTTCGCCGAGACCGGGACCCGCGAGCTGACCGCCGAGGATTTCGTCTTCCAGATCCGGCGGCTCGCGGCGCCGTGGGTCCATTCCCCGATCGCCGGGGTCATGCGGGAGCACATCGTTGGTTTCAGTGAGCTCTCCGAGCGGCTTGCCGCGTTCGAGGGCGCCGACGGGCTCGAACGGGTCGCGGCCCTTCGCCGCTCGCATATCGAGGGCGTCGAGGTCCTGGATCGCCACGGCTACCGGATACGCGTCAAGGGCAAGTATCCCCAGTTCGCCTACTGGCTGGCGATGCCCTTCTTCGCGCCCATGCCCTGGGAGGCGGAGCTGTTTTATGCCCAACCCGGCATGAAGGCGCGAAACATCGTGCTGGATTGGTATCCCGTAGGAACCGGCCCCTTCATGCTGGCCGAGAACAACCCGAACCTGCGCATGGTGCTCGAGCGCAATCCGAACTTTCATGGCGAGCTTTACCCGAGCGACGGCATGCCGGGGGACGCCGAAAATGGCCTGCTCGCGGATGCCGGGAAGCCGATCCCGTTCGTGGATCGGGCCGTCTACAGCCTGGAAAAGGAGGATATCCCCCGCTGGAGCAAGTTCCTTCAAGGCTACTACGACAGCTCGGGCCTCACCTCTGACGCCTTCGATCAGGCGGTGCGGATCGGCAGCGGCGGCGAGGCGGTCTTGACCGATGACATGCGGAAGAAGGGCATCGGGCTGCTGACCTCGGTTCAGACCTCGATCTACTACCTGGGCTTCAACATGCTCGACCCGGTGATCGGAGGGAATTCGGAACGCGCCCGCCTGCTGCGGCGGGCGATCTCCATCGCCGTGGACTACGAGGAGTTCATCTCCATCTTTGCCAACGGCCGGGGCCTGGTCGCCCAGGGGCCCATTCCGCCGGGTATCTTCGGGCACCGGGACGGCGAGCCAGGCATCAACCCTTATCTGTTCGAGTGGCGCGACGGTCGCGCCGCGCGCCGATCGATCGACGAGGCGCGCCGGCTGATGGAGGAGGCCGGGTACCCAGGCGGTAGGGAAGGGGACGGCGGGCGGGCGCTCACGATCAACTTCGAGGCCGTCGCCACCGGCCCCGACGACAAGGCGCGCCTGAACTGGCTGCGAAAGCAGTTCCTGAAGCTGGGCATCGAGCTGGTGATCCGCTCGACCGACTACAACCGCTTCCAGGAGAAGATGCAAAACGGCACCGGCCAGGTCTACATGTGGGGCTGGAACGCCGACTACCCGGATCCCGAGAACTTCCTGTTCCTGCTCTACGGCCCCAACGGCAAGGTCGAGCACGGCGGCGAGAACGCGTCGAATTACAGCAACCCGGAGTTCGACCGGCTCTTCGACCGGATGAGGCTGATGGAGAACGGCGAGGAGCGCCAGGTGGTCATCGACCGGATGGTCGACATCGCGCGCCGGGATGCTCCCTGGGTCTGGGGTTTCAACCCGGTGGCCTTCAGCCTCAACCATCAGTGGCTCGGAAATGCGTATCCGAGCGAGATGGCGAACAACACCCTGAAGTACCGCAGTCTGGACCCCGTGCTTCGCGCCCGGCTGCGCCGCGAATGGAACCGTCCGGTGGTCTGGCCGCTCTGGGCCGCGGCCGGCCTGGTCCTGGCCGTCGCGGTCCCCGGGATCTGGATGCTGCGTCGGCGCGAGCGGAGCACGGCGCTATGACGGCGTATATTATCAGGCGGCTGCTTTACGCGATCCCGATCCTGATCGGGGTAAATCTGATCACCTTCGTCCTGTTCTTCGTCGTCAACTCGCCCGATGAGATGGCGCGTATGCAGCTCGGCGAGAAGCGGGTGACCCCCGAGGCGATCGAAAGCTGGAAACGTGAACGCGGTTATTCCAAGCCGCTGCTGTTCAATGAGGGGGCGGCCGGACTGGCGAGGCTGACCGACACCATATTCTTCGAGAAGTCGGTCCGGCTGTTCGCGTTCGATTTCGGCGCGTCCGACGACGGGCGCGACATAGGCTACGACATCTCTCAGCGCATGTGGCCGAGCCTGGCGATTGCCGTGCCCGTGCTCCTGGTCGGGCTGCTGTTCAACGTCAGTTTCGCGCTCTTCATCGTGTTCTTTCGGGGCACCTATATCGACCTCGGCGGCGTGGTGCTGCTGGTGGCCATGATGTCGATCTCGGGCCTGTTCTACATCATTGGCGGCCAGTATCTGCTGAGCAAGCTGTTCCACCTGGTGCCGATCTCCGGCTATGACACCGGGCCGAATGCCCTGAAGTTCCTGATCCTGCCGGTGATCGTCGGGGTCATCGGCGGTATCGGAACCGGCGCTCGCTGGTATCGGACGCTGTTTCTCGAGGAGATCTCGAAGGACTATGTCCGAACCGCACGCGCGAAGGGTCTCGGCGAGCGGCTGGTACTGTTCCGCCACGTGCTCCGGAATGCGCTGATCCCGATCCTGACCGGGGTCGTCGTCGTGCTGCCGCTGCTGTTCATGGGCAGCCTGATCACCGAGTCGTTCTTCGGCATCCCGGGCCTCGGTAGCTATACCATCGACGCGATCAACAACCAGGATTTCGCCATCGTCCGCGCCATGGTCTTCCTCGGCGCCGTGCTCTATATCCTGGGCCTGATCCTGACCGACGTCTCCTACACCCTGGTCGACCCCCGGGTCCGGCTGCAATGACGCGGGCGCGCCGATGCCGCTGATGCCGGTCGTCCTCTGGACCGACGCCCTGGTGTTCCTGCTGGTGGCGCTCGGGTTGGGGTTTGCCCTGTATGCCGCGCGCCACGAGCACCTGCGCGCCCCCTGGCGGCGGGTCGCCCAGTCCCGCATCGGCGTCGCGACCCTGATGGTCCTGGGCTTCTACGTCCTGATCGGCCTGCTGGATACGGTCCACTTTCGGCCCAGGCTCGAGCAGAGCGATGCGGCCGCTGAGCGCCGGTTCTCGCCGGAGGTCTTGAGCCTCCTCGACCTCTGGTTGACGCCGCTGAGGGAGCGCCAGGAGCGGACCTATTCGGCGCCGTTCGCGACCCATCTCTTCGTCAAGGAGGCGATCGAGCAGCCGGGCGGCGGCCTGATTCGGGATTATCCCAGGCTGCGCTTCGGTGGCAGCCACCTGGAGGACCCGGGCGCGCAGCGGGGCAGGGATATCTTGCTTCGGTCGGCTCTGGGTGCCGCCAAGGGGTTGATCGCCTGGGTGCTGGCGGCGTCCGGCCTTTGCTGGTTGCTCGCGCGGCGTCGCGGCGAGTCCTGGTCGGGAACGCTCGCCTCGATCGCCCGGGGCCGAACCCGGGTGCCCTGGCGGACGGGGCTCGGGGTGCTCGCCCTGATGCTGGTGCTCGCGTTCGCGGCCGGCGAGCTGGCGGCCGGTTACCACATACTCGGTACCGACAAGGTCGGCGAGGACGTCTTCTTTCAGAGCCTGAAGAGCGTGCGCACCGGGCTCGTGATCGGCACCCTGACCACGCTGGTGATGCTGCCGGCCGCGGTGGTCCTGGGGATCATGGCGGGCTACTTCCGCGGCTGGGTCGACGACGGCATCCAATATCTGTACACCACGCTGAGCTCAATCCCGGGGGTGCTCCTGATCGCCGCGGCAATCCTGATGCTTCAGGTCTATATGAGCAACCACGAGGCGGATTTCACCAGCCTGGTCGAGCGCGCCGACCTGCGGCTGCTGTTCCTTTGCCTGATTCTCGGCGTGACCAGCTGGACCGGACTCTGCCGTCTGCTGCGCGGGGAGTCCCTCAAGCTTCGCGAATCAGACTATGTGCAGGCGGCGACGGCACTCGGCGTACGGCAATCCACCATCCTCGCGCGCCATATCCTGCCCAACGTGTTGCATATCGTTATGATCACGCTGGTGCTGGACTTCAGCGGTCTGGTGCTGGCCGAGGCCGTGCTCTCCTACGTCAACATCGGCGTCGACCCGACCATGAACAGCTGGGGCAACATGATCAACGGTGCCAGATTAGAGCTCGCGCGGGACCCGGTGGTCTGGTGGTCGCTGACAGCGGCCTTTCTGTTCATGTTCACGCTGGTCCTGGCGGCGAACCTGCTCGCGGACGTGGTCCGCGACGCGTTCGACCCGCGGCTGCGCGGCTCGCGGTGATCCGCCCGTGAGCGCCTCGATCGACATCACTGACGCCCTGCTCACGGTCGAGGGTCTGTCGACTCGGCTGGGCGACCCCGCCAAGCCGGTTCGCGTGGTCGATGGCCTGGATCTGACCATGCGCCGGGGTGAGACATTCGCGCTGCTCGGCGAGTCCGGCTGCGGCAAGTCGATGACCGCCCTGTCACTGATGCGCCTGCTGCCTCCGTCGGGGCGGATCACGGCCGGGTCGGTGCGCCTTGCAGGTACCGATCTACTGCGCCTGACCGAGGCGGAGATGCGGCGGGTACGCGGGGGGCGGATGGGGATGATCTTCCAGGAGCCCCAGACCTCGCTGAACCCGGTGATGAGGGTCGGTGATCAGATCGGCGAGGCGGTGCGGGTTCACGCGGGACGTTCTCGAACCCGGGTGCCGGCGCGGGTCGTCGAGCTGCTCGGGGCGGTCGGCATCCCGGACCCGGCGCGTCGAGCCCGGGAGTACCCGCACCAGCTCTCCGGCGGGATGAAGCAGCGGGTGATGATCGCGATGGCCCTGGCCGGCGACCCTGAGCTGCTGATCGCCGACGAGCCCACGACGGCGCTGGACGTCACCATCCAGGCCCAGGTGCTGCGGCTCCTGAAAGACCTGCAGCGGTCCACTGGCATGGCCGTTCTGCTGATCACCCACGACCTGGGCGTGGTCGCGGAGACGGCGGACCGGCTCGCGGTCATGTACGCGGGCCAAATCGTCGAGCAGGCAGGCTGCGCCGAGTTTTTTGCCGGACCGGCGCATCCCTACAGCCGCAAGCTGATGGAGAGCCTGCCGGACGCCGAAAAGCGCCGCGGCCGGCTCGCGGTAATCCCCGGGCGCGTCCCGCCGCTTGACAGGCCCTTCGAGGGCTGCCGGTTCGCCGCCCGCTGCCAGTCGGTGATGCCGCGCTGCCGGACCGAGGAGCCTGCCTGGAACGGAACGGGACCTGGGCAGGGGGTGCGCTGCCATCTGTGGGACGCCGGGCGATTCGAGCCCGAATCCGTTCCTGACACCGCGGAACCTGTCGGGCCCGACCTCGATGCCCCCCGGCGCGGCGAGGCCGCCCTGCTGAGGGTCGAGGCCCTCAAGGTCCATTTCCCTATTCAACGCGGCGTCTTCCGGCGGGTGGTCGGAAGCGTGCGCGCCGTCGACGGCGTCTCGTTCGAGCTCCGCGCCGGCCGGACACTCGCCCTGGTGGGCGAGTCCGGATGCGGCAAGACGACCGCCGGCAAGGCCATACTGCAGCTGATCGAGCCGACCGGCGGGCGGGTCCGCTATCGGGATCGGGACCTGGTGGGGCTGGGTCACCGGCGGATGCGCGCCTTCCGCAAGGACCTTCAGATCATCTTCCAGGACCCGTATGCGTCGATGAACCCGCGCATGCTGGTCGGTGACTCGATTGCCGAGGGCCTGCAGGCGCTCGGTATAGAGCCGCGTCGGGGAGCGCGGATGCGCCGGGTCGCGGAACTGTTGGAGCTGGTGGGCATGGGCCCGGAGGCCGCGGACCTCTACGCCCACGAGTTCTCCGGCGGCCAGCGCCAGCGCATCTGCATCGCCCGGGCCCTAGCGGTGGACCCCAAGGTCATCGTCTGCGACGAGCCGACCAGCGCCCTGGACGTCTCGGTGCAGGCCCAGATCCTGAATCTGCTGAAGGACCTGCAGGACCGGCTCGGGCTGGCCTACCTGTTCATCACCCACAACATCTCGGTCGTGTCCTACCTGGCCCACGACGTCGCCGTGATGTACTTGGGGCGGATCGTCGAGCGAGGCAGCGTAGAGGAGGTCCTCGGAGACCCGCGTCACCCCTATACCCGCGCGCTGCTTTCGGCGGTTCCGGTCATCGACCCGAACAGCCGCCGCCAGATCATCCGGCTGGAGGGCGACATGCCGTCGCCGGCCAGCCCCCCGGCCGGCTGCTTTTTCCACCCCCGCTGTCCGGACGCCGACGCGGCCTGCGCCCGAGCCTATCCGGGCGAGACTCGGCTAAGCGACTCGCGCCGGGTCCATTGCTTCCGGGCGGGCTGACCGGCCGTGCGGGGAGACCGCCGATCCCGCAGCGCACGGGGAGCGTGGCAGTATCCCGGGCATCGACGCCCGCTGTGGAACGGGCGAGGCGGCTGGCGGAGGAGGCGACTCGGTCGAAGTCGGCGCAAGGACCGGGAACGGTTGAACCAGACTTCATCGAGCCGGTTTCGTCGGGTGCTGGCTCGAACGCGAGTCTGTAGTCCTTATGGTATTTCGCGCATTGTTCGGCGGCGGCGTACCGGGTAACATCCGCCGCCGATCGCCGTGTCAGGCGACGAGTCCCCCATACGCGATTTCCGCCATGGTTTCCCGCCGCTTCAAACCCTGGACCGCGCTCTTCGCAGCCATCGTGCTGCTCTGCGCCCAGGTGCTACTGGCAAGCCATGAGGTCAAACACCTGGGACATGCCGACCAGGGGTCCTGCGAGGTCTGTCTGGTCGGGGCTCCGCTCGGTTCTTCCTTGGCGTCGTCGCCACTGGCATTCCCTGCGCTTGCCGCCTCGTCTACCGTCGAGCCGTCGTCGCTTCTGCAGCCCGCTCTGCGGCCCTGTCGCCGTTCCCCTCCTGCTCGCGGTCCACCTGCTCCGGTCTGACCCTGCTCCGTCCGGGAGCCAGGGTTCATTCTGATGATTCTCAGGCCGCGCCCGGTTAAAAGCACCCGGCGCGTCTGCTCGTCTCAGTTTACGGAGCCACAAAAATGCGCAAGTTCCTGCCGCGGGGCGCCTTCGCCGGCGCCTTGCTGACCCCGATGGCCGCGTTTCCCGCCAGCGATGAGGAGATCGCCGAGATCAAGTCCATGCTCGACGAAATGAAGGCGCAGTACGAGCAACGCATCCAGGCCCTCGAGCAGCGCCTGGCCCAGGCCGAGCGCGAGGCCGCCGCGTCGGCTCGGCAGCGTGCCGAGGCGGCGGAGTCCAAACCCATGACCGCGACCCTGATCCATCCGGCGCCGAGCGCCGGGACCGCCGGCGGATTCGGCGCCCTCACCTCGGGCACCGCCTTCAATCCCCAGATCTCGGTGATCCTGGACGGAAATTACTACCACGACGGCATCGACGGTGAGGGCGCGGCCCTGGTGGGGGAGGCCTTCCAGCCGTCAGGTGGCGGGCACGACAACGGGCACGATCACGGCGGTGAGGAGGACGGCCATGCCCACGGCATGACCTCGAACGGCTTCAACTTCCGTTCCGCGGAAATCGCCTTCTCCGCCACCGTCGATCCCTACTTCGATGCCTCCGCCTACCTGTCCGTCGGCGGCGACGGCAACGTCGACCTCGAAGAGGGCTGGTTCCAGACCCGCAGTCTGCCCTTTGGCATCAAGATCAAGGGCGGCAAATTCCTCAGCGACTTCGGCTACGTCAACAAACAGCACCCCCATCAATGGGACTTCGTCGACCAGAATCTGGCCTACCTCAACCTGCTCGGCGACCACGGTCTGCAGGACACTGGCCTCCAGGTGACCTGGCTGCCGGACCTGCCTGTCTACACCCTGTTTGGCTTCGAGGCGCTCCAAGGTGACCAGGAGGTATTCGGTACCACCCTGTCGGAGGACGAGCAGGATATCCTCGGCCTGGACGACACGGAGGATGGCCCGCGCCTGTGGACCGCCTTCGCCAAGGTTTCGCCCGATATCGGCGAGAGCCACGCACTGCAGCTCGGCGTGTCTTACGCCCACAGCGGCCAGCAGCAGGAGGCGAGCCTGCAGGAGATCCTGCTCGAGCAGGAGGTGCATGGCGAGGAGGAGCACGGGCACGCCCTGCTCGCGAGCGGGCTGGAGGGCGACGCCGATCTCTGGGGCGTCGACCTGGTCTACAAGTACGACTCGGATGCCCCCTACGGCAAGGGCGACCTCAAGCTCCAGACCGAGTACCTGCGCTCGATCAAGGACACCCGGGTCCGCAGCGCCAGCCTCATCGACGAGGAGACCGGCGAGGTGCTGGGTTCCGCGACCGGCCTGATCGGCTCGACGCGAAAGTTCACCACCGACGGCCTCTATGCCCAGGCCATCTACGGCTTCGCCCCCAAGTGGACGGCGGGGCTGCGCTACGACGTGCTCGGGCTGACCAACGAGGTCAGTGGCGGCGTGAGCGCGGATTTCGGCTCCTCCGACCGCTGGACCCTCGACCTGACCTGGAATTTCTCGGAGTTCTCGCGTCTGCGCGCGCAATACGCCCGCAACGACATTCTAGTCACCGAGAACGAGCGCGAGCGCTTCGACGCCTTCTACCTGCAATTCCTGATGAGCCTCGGCGCCCACGGCGCCCATGCCTTCTGACCCGCTCGGAGGAGTGAACATGACCCGACGTACGCTGATTCCGATCCTTGCGCTCCTCGCCCTGGGTACGGCCCGGGCCGAGGCCCTGGAGGTGGTGGCCACCAGCCCCGGCATGGGCGCCCTGGTGCGCGAGGTGGCAGGCGCCCGGGCGGACCTCACGGTGCTGGCCGGTCCGAGCCGGGACCTGCACAAGCTGCAGGCGAAGCCGACCATGATGCGTGCCCTGCGGGGGGCGGACCTGGTGGTGGCGGTCGGCGCCGAGCTGGAGATCGGGTGGCTCCCGGTGGCCATCCGCGGCGCCGCCAATCCGGGGATCCTGCCCGGCAGCGAGGGATACTTCGAGGCCGCGGCGCAGGTCAACTTGATCGACGCGGGAGGCGCCGCCGACCGCGCCCTCGGTGATGTCCACCCCGTCGGCAATCCCCATCTCGGCATGGACCCGGTGCGCATGGCCCGCGTCGCCCAGGCGCTGGCGGAGCGCTTGTCACTGATCGACCCGGCAGGCGCGGATCAGTATCGTCGCGCCGCCGATGCCTTTTCGGCGAAGGTTGAGCAACGGGTCAAGGACTGGGCAGCCGAGCTAGCCGGGGCGCCGGGGGTCCTGCTCTACCATCGCGACGCCATCTATCTGCTAGAGCGGTTCGGCGTGCCCTTGCTCGGCACCATTGAGCCGGTCCCGGGCGTCCCGCCCACGGGCAGGCAGATCAGCGAGTTGACGGCCAAGCTCGAGGGAGGCTCGGGGGTCATCATCTATGCACCCTACCAGTCGCCCCAGGCACCCGACGCATTGGCCTCGACCCTGGGATGGAGGGCCGTGCGGCTCCCGCTGGAGCCGCCGGAGGGCGCCGACGGCGACGGTTACCTGGCCCATATCGGCCGCTGGGTCGACACCATCGCGAGCGCGAAGTGACGGGCCCGGTCGACCGCTCGTCGAGGCAGGACCGCGACCTGCTCAGGGCCGAGGGCCTGGTGGCGGGCTACAAGTCACCCGTGATCGGCCCCCTGTCCTTCTCTGTCCGGGCCGGCGAGGTGGTGGGGCTGTGGGGGGCGAACGGCACCGGCAAGTCCACGCTGCTCAAGGCCATCGCACGCGGCGCCCGGATTTTCGCCGGATCAGTGCAACGCGCGCCCGGACTGACGCTGGCCTATCAGGAACAGGTGCCGGTGCGCCTGCCGGTGATGCCCGTGACGGGGCGGGACATCGTGCGGGCCGCCGGCGCCGACCACAGGTCGCCGCCGGCCGCTCTGGCGGCCATCCTCGACCGGCGGATCGACGCCCTGAGCGGCGGCCAGTACCAGCTGCTCTGCGTCTGGGCGGCCATCGGCAGTGCCATGGACCTGGTTCTGCTCGATGAGCCCACCAATAACCTCGACCCGGGAACCGAGACCCTCCTGACCGAAATCCTGGCGGGTGAGCGTGGCCGGCGTGCCGTTCTGCTGGTCAGTCACGAAAGGGATTTCCTCGGCGCTGCCTGCTCCCGTGTGTTGTGCGTAGACGCCGGCGAGGAGGCCGCTTGATGGACGCCGTCTTGGCGGACTTGCTCGACCCTCTGTTCCGGGTGCCCTTCCTGACGGGCCTGACGCTCTCGGTGGTGCTGCCGTCGCTGGGATGCCTGCTGATGCTGCGCGAGGAGTGGCTCGCCGCTCTCGGCCTCGCCCATCTCGCTGCGGCGAGCGCCCTGTTCGGGCTCGCGGGCGGGGTTCCAGCCGTCATCGGCGGCACGGCCGGTGCCCTCGCGGGAGGTGCGGCGAAGGCGGCCCTGGGCGCGCGCGGCAATGCCGCCTACGGGTTCATGATCCTGATCGGTTGGGCCGCCATGCTGCTGGTGGCCGCCAATACGGCCATCGGCGATGCCCTCGGGCATGCCCTGATCGATGGCCAGCTCTATTTCGCCCGCGGCATCGATCTCGCTGCTGCCGTCCTCCTGGCTTCGCTGTGTGCGGTGGCGTTCCCGTGGCTCGGCAGCAGGCTCTTGCGGGCCCGTTTCTTTCCCGGCTTCGAACGCGCCAATGGGTTGCCGGCCTGGCGCTGGCACCTGTGTATGGATCTGCTCGCCGCGGCGGGCATGGCGGTCGGGACCGCCACGCTCGGCCTGATGGGTGCCTTTGCACTCGTCTTCGTTCCGGCGTGGATCGCCTTCCGCCTGGGGCGGGGTTGGCGGTGGACATTGATCCTGTCGGCCCTGGGCGGGATGGCCGGTTACCTGATCGCCTTTGCGGCGGCGCTCGGACTCGATCAGCCCTTTGGGCCCGTCTTCGTCGCCGTGCTGATCGCAGTGGCCGCGATCGCGACCGTCCTGCCGCGGATCGGTGGGTGAGCCGTTTGCTTCGGTCCAGAGGGCCTCAGGCGCCAGTGCCCTGGAGGGCGAGCGTCTTCAGCCCATTGCGGCATCGAGCGTATCCGCTGCCATCACCGCCCCACGCCAAGTCTTGGCCCCAATCCCGGGTCAGGATAGAACCCTGGTCCCGGCGCCCTGCCGATTCACGCACGCCTTTCCGCGACGGACGGGGCCAAGACGCAGGGGCCCCGGGTCCAGGGCCCCCGCAAGGGACGGCTCAGAAGCGCAGGGCCAGGGACAGGCCGACCAGGGCCGCCGGGTCCCGGTCCTCGTCATAGACCCGGTGCCCGGTCTCGGCCCAGGCCCTTAAACTTCCGGCCAGGGTGGCGCCCGCGAAGGCGTTGACGGTCAGGGTGTCCGCGAACTTCTTGCCCATCCGCGCCACCAGGGGCACGTTCCGGTTTTCGCCGATCCCATTGGGCAGCGGACCCTCGTCGTCGAGCCGGAAGCGGAAGGAGCGGTAGGCCAGGGCCAGCCCGAGATCCCAGCCGGAGTTCAGGGCGTAGACGAGCTCCAGCCCGGCGGGACCCGTGGGACCCGCCGTCAGGGGGTTGGTCAGGCGCAGGCGGTCATTGATCCGCCAATCCTCGATCAGGAACGGAAAGGCCCGGACCTCGTCGATGCGGTCATAGGCCCCGACCCCGATCCCCAGTGTCAGCCCCGGGCGCAGGCGGCGGGCCGCCGAGACCAGGGCGCCGTACTCCAGCGAGTCGGAGGCGCTGGCGTCCGCCTCGCCGGAGAGCTCCACCGCGGGGGCCAGGGTCCAGCGCCAGCCGCCCTCGGTGGTGTAGCTCTAGGGGAGCGTGAAGCCGATGCGAACCACCCTGTCCCAGGGCTCTATGCCCTCGGGGACGGGGACATCATTGAAGCGCCAGTCCTCGAAGTCGAGTGAGAGCCCAAGCCCCAGGGTCGAGCGGGCATCCAGCGCCCAGTTGCCCCGCAGCGACGTGAACACCGCCGCATAGCCGACCTCGCCGCCGGCGTCGAGGTCGCTGTCGGACTGATAGGCGGGGGTGACAGAGGCGCTATAGGACCCGGCGGCCTGGGCCGCTGTCACCGCAGCCGAGAGAAGGAGTGCGGCAGCGGCCGCCCGGCACCGGCTTAGGGCTTCATGCGTGCCGGGCGGGTTGGTCCTTTGGTTCGGCCTAGGGCTGGGCCGGGACCGGGGCTGCGTAGAAGTCGAGTCAACCAATTGCGCTCTCCGAGTGAAAAGAACTCTCAAGCTGTCCCGCATTGTCCATCCCCGGAAGCACCGGAGCAACGGCGGGCCGCTATTCCGCCGCGGGTCACGGACCTGAGCCTCGGAGGGGTCGGCGGCCCAGAGCCGCGAGCGCACTCCGGTACCGGGTAGCACCTCGAAGCGCCGGTCGAAATCGACCATGTTGGCCGCGATGGTTTTCAGGATCCCCGGGTCACGCTGCACCTTGGCGGCGCCGTCAGCGATCTGGGCCGCCAGGGTTGTTTCGCCGTTGTCCGGCGTGATCAGATTGATCGTGAAGCACGAGACTCGGGGTCACACGGGACTCGGGTAGAGGAGAGAGCAGGCTTCGCGAGTCCGTAAACCCGGCCTATCTGGTTCCGCCCCTTTCGTCTGGCGCTGCCCCACGAGCGGAAACGTTGGCACAGGACACCAACCGTCCCTCAGCAAATCGACGTGGAAAGGGGTCATGGAAAGGGGTCAGGCTCAAACAAGCTGGTTATCCCTTTTCCGCTTGTCCGGGGTTAGAGCGGATGCCGTCCCTGGCGGCTTGTCCCTGTACCAGCCTGGCTTCTCCCGTCCACGGAGTTCCTCGGAGCCGGTGCCTCGAGCGAGCGCAGGCCAGACTCGCTGCACCGGGTCCGGGCGCGTCCTGCGCCCTCTCGCCGTTTCCTTGGGAGACGATGCCTCCGTGCGCCGTTTCCTGGTCGTGTCCTTTCGACTCTTAGACTAGACCCAAGGCCGGCGGCTGACCGTAGGCAGTTCGCCTCGCTGGGGTAAGTAATTTCCCCGCGGCTATAGGAAAATTCCTACACGATCGATAAGGGTGGCGCCAGAGGAGCCCTGCCCAAATCCCCTTCAGGAGGGAGTCAGACGAGACCCCCAGGCCCGGGCGTCGCCGATCACGGAGTCGCAGTCCAGGCTCGTCGCCGCGCCGTTGTGCAGGACCCGACGACCCTGGATCCACACGTGGCGCACCTGGTTTCGCCCGGCCGCATAGACGAGCTGGGACACCGGGTGGTAAATGGGCTGGGTTTCGGGATCGCCGAGATCGATCGCGACCAAGTCCGCGGACTTTCCCGGTTCGAGCGACCCGATCTCCTCTTCGAGACCGAGTGCCCTGGCGCCATTGATCGTGGCCATGCGCAGCGCGGCCGCCGCCGGTACCGCCGAGGCGGACCGAGCCACGCCTTTGGCGAGCAGGGCCGCCGTGCGCATCTCGCCGACCAGGTCGAGGTCGTTGTTGCTGGCGGCGCCGTCGGTGCCCAGCGCGACATTGACCCCGGCGTCCAACAACCGGGCGACAGGGCAGAAGCCGCTCGCGAGCTTCAGGTTCGACTCTGGGCAGTGCACCACGTGGGCGCCGTTGGCCGCGAGCAGCGCTATCTCCGGATCCTCGAGCTGGGTCATGTGAACGGCGACCAACCCCGGCCCGACCAGCCCGATCCGGTCCAGTCGGGCGAGCGGGCGCTCCCCGTGCTCGCGCAGCGACTGCACGACCTCGTCGCGGGTCTCGTGCAGATGGATGTGGACCGGTACCTCGAGCTCGTCGGCCAGCGTACGCACTCGTTCCAGCGGGGCATCCGATACGGCGTAGGGCGAGTGGGGAGCGAAGCCGGTGCGAACCAGCGCGTGGTCCCGGTAGCGGTCGTGCAGCTCGAGCCCCTTGGCGATGTAGTCGTCGGCCGACTCGGCATATCGGGTCGGGAAGTCCACGACGATCATGCCCACCAGGGCGCGCATCCCGGCATCGGCCGCGACCCGGGCCGTGACCTCGGGATAGAAGTACATGTCGTTGAAGCAGGTGACACCGGCCCGAAGCATCTCAAGCACCGCGAGACGTGTCCCGTCGCGGACGAAACCCGTGTCCACCCAGCGCTGCTCGGTCGGCCAGACGTACTGGTGCAGCCAGGTCATCAGCGGCAGGTCGTCCGCGAGACCACGCATCAGGGTCATGGCGGCGTGGGTGTGTGCATTGATCAGCCCCGGAATCAGCACATGTCCCGGCAACTCCAGTACTTGCCCGGCCTGGATCGAGCGGCGCGCCTCCGGTGACGGGAGCAGGGCCAGAATCCGCCCGTCGGCCACGGCCACCGCATGGTCCTCTAGCTGCCGGTCGGTTGCGTCGACGGGAAGGATCCATTGGGCGTGAATCAGGAGCTCGGCTTGCATGTATCGGGTCCTTTGGTCGCGGCGTTCGATCGGGGACAATGTGCGCGAACATGCCACAAGGGTCGCACGATGTTAACCGAAGCCCCGACAACCCCGACGCCCGACGACGCGGTGCTCTGGCACGGCAGCCGCCTCTACCTGACCGACCAGCGCGCGCTGCCGGACCGGGCCGTCTTCCTGCCCTTCGACCGGGCATCGGACGTGGCGGACGCGATTCGCTCGATGGTCGTGCGGGGGGCGCCGGCGATCGGGATCGCCGCGGCCTATGCCGTCGTGCTGGCCGGTCGTGGAGCGTACGCATCATCCGGGTCCCGGTGGAAAGCGGCCATCGAGGCGGACCTCGCGCGTCTGGCCGGATCGCGTCCCACCGCCGTGAATCTGTTCTGGGCGATCGAACGGATGCGCCGGCTGATCTCCCGGTTGGACGCTGGCGATCCGGTACCCGCGCTGCTCGACGAGGCACGCGCCATTCACGCCGAGGACCGGGCCGCGAACCGCCGGATAGGCGCGCTCGGCGCCGAGCTGGTCGAGGGCCCGACTGACGTCATCACCCACTGCAACGCCGGGGCGTTGGCAACCGGCGGATACGGAACGGCGCTCGGAGTCGTGCGCAGCGCCTTCGCGGCCGGAAAGCTACGTCGGGTGTTCGCCGATGAGACACGGCCCTGGATGCAGGGGACGCAGGCTCACGGCCTGGGAGCTGATGGCTGACGGCATCCCGGTGACCCTGCAGTCTGACGGTGCCGCGGCGGACCTCATGGCTCGCGGCGGAGTGGGCTGGGTGATCGTCGGTTCCGACCGGATCGCCGCCAACGGCGATGTCGCGAACAAGATCGGGACCTACGGGCTTGCGGTCCTGGCGCGGTATCACGGGGTTCGATTCATGGTCGCGGCGCCGACCTCGACCATCGACCTCGGCGTGGCATCCGGCGCCGAGATTCCGATCGAGGAAAGGGACGCCGAAGAGCTCCTGGGGTGCGGCGGGCGGCGCCTCGCCCCGGCCGGGTGCGAGGCCCGCAACCCGGTATTTGACGTGACACCGGCCGGTCTGGTGGACGCGATCGTGACCGAGCGCGGGGTCGTCAGCGAGCCCACCGCCGGGAAGATCAGGGTGCTGATGTCCTGACCGCCGCCGGGCCCGCCGCCCGATCGCGGTAGGCCACCGGCGTTTGTCCGTCGGCAGCATTGCCGCCGAGTATCCAAGGAGCCGATCAAACGCCATCCTGGCACTCGAGCAGCTCGCGCTCCGAGAGGAGCGACTCTCGGAGGCTCCCCATTATCGATGGCTTACATCCATCGATAATGCCGGGCCGTTCTTGGCTCGGACGGGAAGCGAAATAGCGCCGCGTTTTTCCTAACGCGCTATGCAACGGGCCATCTGCCGTGGGGTCCGGAGACGCCGGCATGGTAGAATTAGCCGTTTTATACCAATCCTGAGACGGCAGCCGTTCGGTCGGCCGCCGTGCGGCCGTTTTCCAGCCAGCTCGACACCCTCATGCCTGATTTTGCCCGCGAAGTCCTACCCATCAACCTAGAGGACGAGATGCGTCAGTCCTACCTCGATTACGCCATGAGCGTGATCGTGGGGCGGGCGCTGCCGGATGTCCGCGACGGGCTGAAGCCGGTGCACCGCCGGGTGCTGTTCTCGATGAGCGAGCAGGGCAACGTCTGGAACCGTGCCTACCGCAAGTCGGCGCGCGTCGTCGGTGACGTCATGGGTAAGTACCACCCCCACGGCGACGCGGCCATCTACGACACCATGGTGCGCATGGCCCAGCCGTTCGCGATGCGCTATCTGCTGGTGGACGGGCAGGGGAACTTCGGCTCGGTGGACGGCGACCCGCCGGCGGCCATGCGCTACACGGAGGTGCGTATGACGCGCATCGCCGACGCGCTGCTCGACGATCTGGACAAGGAGACGGTCGAGTTCACGCCGAACTACGACAACACCGAGCAAGAGCCCGCGGTGCTGCCCGCGCGGTTCCCGAACCTGCTGGTCAACGGGTCGTCCGGCATCGCCGTGGGCATGGCCACCAACATACCCCCGCACAATCTCGGGGAGATTATCGACGCCTGCCTGGCGATCATCGACAACCCGCTGACGACCGTCGAGGATCTGATGACCCATGTGCCGGGCCCGGATTTTCCGACTGCCGCGCTGATCAACGGGGTTAGGGGCATCCGCGAGGCCTATCGCACCGGCCGCGGCCGCTGCGTGATGCGCGCCCGCACGATGATCGAGACCCAGAAGCGCAGCGGGCGCGAGGCGATCGTCGTCACCGAGTTGCCCTACCAGGTCAATAAGGCCCGCCTGCTGGAGCGGATCGCCGAGCTGGTCAAGGAAAAGAAGATCGACGGCATCGCCCAGGACGGCCTGCGCGACGAGTCCGACAAGGACGGGATGCGCATCGTCATCGAGCTCAAGCGCGATGCCTACGCCGAGGTGCTGCTGAACAATCTCTACCAGCACACCCAGATGCAGCAGGTGTTCGGCATGAACATGGTCGCCCTGGTGGACGGCCAGCCGCGCACGCTCAATCTGAAGCAGATGCTCGAGTACTTCCTGCGCCACCGTCGTGATGTGGTGACGCGCAGGACGCTCTTTGAGCTCAGGAAGGCCCGCGACCGCGCCCATGTCCTGGAAGGTTACGCGGTGGCGCTGGCAAACATCGACGAGGTGATCGAGGTGATCAGGGCCTCCGCCAACCCGGCAGAGGCCCGCGAGCGCCTGATGGAGCGTGCCTGGCCACCCGGCTCGGTCACCGGGATGCTGGAGCGTGCCGGGGCCGACCAGACGCGTCCCGAGGACCTCGACCGGGCCTTCGGACTGACCGAGCAGGGCTATCGGCTCAGCGAACGCCAGGCGAAGGCGATCCTGGACCTGCAGCTGCACCGGCTGACCGGCCTGGAGCAGGAGAAGATCCTCAATGAGTTCGAGGAGATACTCGGCAAGATCGCGGAACTGCTGCTGATCCTCTCGGATCCGGACCGGCTCATGGAAGTCATACGCGACGAACTCACGGCGCTGCGCGAGCAGTTCGCCGACGAGCGCCGGACCGAGATTCAGGTAGACCACACGGACCTGACCCTGGAGGACCTGATCGCCCCGGAGGACGTGGTCGTGACCATGTCCCACCAGGGCTATGTCAAGGCGCAACCGATCAGCGAGTACCAGGGCCAGCGGCGCGGCGGCAAGGGCAAGAGCGCAACGTCCTTCAAGGAGGAGGACTTCATCGACCGGATATTCGTCGCGAACTCGCACGACACCGTGCTGTGCTTCTCGAGCCGGGGCCGCGTCTACTGGCTCAAGGTCTACGAGCTGCCGCAGGCCGGGCGCAATGCCCGCGGCCGGCCGATGGTCAATCTGCTGCCATTGGAGCCGGGAGAGCGGATCAACGCGGTGCTTCCGGTGCGCGAGTACGAGGAGGGTTACTTCGTCTGCATGGCGACCAGCGCCGGGACGGTCAAGAAGACGCCGCTCCAGGATTTTTCGCGGCCCCTTTCGCGGGGGATCATTGCCATCGACCTGCGCGACGACGAATACCTGATCGGCGTCGCCGTCACCGACGGCAACCGGGACCTGATGCTGTTCACATCGGGCGGCAAGGCGGTTCGGTTCGGCGAGGGCAATGTCAGGGCGATGGGCCGGACGGCTCACGGGGTGCGCGGCATCCTTCTGGATCCCGGCCAGCGCGTGATCGCGCTTCTGGTGCCGGAGCCCGGGACGGTGCTCAGCGTGACCGAGAACGGTTACGGCAAGCGCACCCAGGTCGACGAGTACCCCACCAAGGGCCGAGGCACAAAGGGCGTAATCGGGATACGCACCTCGGAGCGCAATGGCGCCCAGGTCGGCGCCGTGCTGGTGCGCCCGGGCGAGGAGATCATGTTGATCACCGAGGGTGGCACCCTGGTCCGCACCTCGGTCGACGAGATTCCGGTAGTGGGCCGCGGCGCCCAGGGCGTCAAGCTGATCAGCCTCGCGAACGGAGAGCGCCTCGTCTGCGTGGAGCGCATCGTTGCGCTCGAGCCCACCAACGGTACCGGAGAGGCTGACGACGCCGAGCCTCACGAGAATGGCGCTTCCGACTCGGAAGAATCAGATTAACAATAGGTTGCGACGGAGAGTTTGCAATGGGTCGAGTCTATAACTTTAGCGCCGGGCCGGCGATGCTGCCCGAGCCCGTTCTGCGTCAGGCCCGGGAGGAGATGCTGGACTGGAACGGTAGCGGCATGTGCGTGGCCGAGATGAGTCACCGGGGCAAGGAGTTCGTCTCGATCGCCGAGCAGGCCGAGGCCGATCTGCGCGAGTTGTTGGATATCCCGGACGACTACCGGGTGCTGTTTCTTCAGGGCGGCGCCTCCAGCCAATTTGCCATGGTGCCGTTGAATCTGCTGCGTGGTGTCGGGACGGCTGACTATCTGAATACCGGCTCCTGGTCCAAGAAGGCGATAGCCGAGGCGCGGCGATACGCGACCGTCAATGTCGCGGCGACGACCGAGGAGAGTCGATTCACCCGCGCCCCGGCCCAGGACGAGCTTCGGTTGAGCCCTGACGCCGCCTACGTCCATTACACCCCGAACGAGACCATCGAGGGGGTGGAGTTCTCCTATGTCCCGGAGACCGGCGATACGCCTCTGGTCGCCGACATGTCCTCGACACTGCTCTCGCGGCCGATCGACGTGTCCCGCTACGGGGTGATCTACGCGGGCGCCCAGAAGAACATCGGTCCCGCGGGTCTGACCATCGTGATCGTGCGGCCGGACCTGATGGGGCGGCCGATGGACGGTACGCCGACCATGTTCGACTACAAGGTCCACGCCGAAAACGGCTCGATGTACAACACGCCGCCGACCTATGCTTGGTATCTGGCGGGGCTGGTGTTTCGCTGGCTGAAGGACCTCGGCGGGCTGGACGGCATGGCCGTGATCAACGAGCGCAAGGCCGAGGCCCTGTACGGTGCCATCGACGCCTCCGGCTTCTACAACAACCCGGTACAGGCCGATTCGCGCTCTTGGATGAACGTGCCCTTCACGCTTGCCTCGCCGGACCTCGACGAGACCTTTCTGAAGGAGGCCAAGGCGGCGGGTCTGACGACGCTGAAGGGCCATCGTTCGGTGGGGGGCATGCGCGCGAGCATCTACAATGCGATGCCCGAGGCCGGTGTCCAGGCGCTGATCGACTTCATGCGGGAGTTCGAGCGGACCAGGGCCTAGGTCCATCGCCGAGCGGTGGAATGTGTCTCTCCCGGGGGCGTGCGGTCCAGCGGATATTTTAACAACTCAGATCAATAAGCATGTTCAAGATTCAGACCCTAAATAATATTTCTGTCGCTGGGCTTGACCGGCTTCCGCGTGACGCTTACGAGGTGGCCTCCGAGATCGCCCACCCGGACGCGATACTGGTGCGCTCGGCGAAGATGCACGGCATGGAGGTTCCGCCGACGGTCAAGGCCATCGGCCGCGCCGGTGCCGGGACCAACAACATCCCGGTGCCCGAGATGACCGCCCGTGGAATCGTCGTGTTCAATGCCCCGGGGGCGAACGCGAACGCGGTGAAGGAACTGGTGATCGCGGGGATGCTGATCGCGGCCCGCAACATCGGGCAATCCTGGCAATTCGCGCGCGGTCTTTCGGGTGACGATGCGGCGATCAACCAGGCGGTCGAGGCCGGAAAGAAACAGTTCGTGGGCTTCGAGCTGCCGGGACGGACGCTCGGCGTTATCGGACTCGGCGCCATCGGCGTCAAGGTCGCCAACGCGGCCCGCGCCCTTGGCATGAACGTGGTCGGCTATGACCCGACGATCACGGTGCAGCGAGCCTGGCAACTAGCGAGCGACGTCCAACCGGCGCTCGGCGTCGACGACCTCTTGGCGCGCTCGGATTTCGTGACCTTCCACGTGCCGCTTACCGACGACACCCGGCACATGATCAATGCCGAGCGTATCCGGATCCTCAAAAAGGGTGCCGTCCTGTTGAACTTCTCGCGCGACGGTATCATCGACGACGACGCCGTTGTCAGCGCCCTGGACCAGGGCCGGCTGTATGCCTACTGTTGCGATTTTCCGAGCAATCGCCTGAAGGATCACCCGCGTGTGGTCACCTTGCCGCACCTCGGGGCCTCGACCAAGGAGGCCGAGGACAACTGCGCCGTCATGGTCGCCGACCAGGTGCGGGATTACCTGGAGAATGGCAACGTCACGAACTCGGTCAACTTTCCGGAGATCAATCTCTCCCGAAACGGCGGCTACCGCATGGCGATTGTCAACAGCAATGTGCCGAATATGGTGGGCCAGATCTCGACCGATCTCGCGGAGGCCGGCCTCAACATTGTCGACATGCTCAACCGATCGCGAGGTGACGTCGCCGTGACCTTGATCGACCTGGACCGGCCTTGTCCCGAGGAAACGGTCAACGCGATTCACGACATCAAGGGCGTGCTCTCGGTGCGCTGCCTGGGTCTCTGAGGCCGGACGCGCCGCGGCGTGGCCAGAGACAGCCACAGCGAGGCCGACCTCGAGGACGTACGCGGCCGGATCGACGCCGTCGACCGTGAGCTCGTACGGCTAATCAGCGAGCGCGCCCGCTGCGCCCAGGAGGTCGCGCGCATCAAAAGCGCGACCGACGAGCATGACGTGCAGTTCTACCGGCCCGAGCGCGAGGCCGGGATCCTGCGTCGAATCAAGGAGATCAACCCGGGTCCTCTGGACCACGAGGAAGTCGCTCGGCTGTTCCGGGAGATCATGTCCGCCTGCCTGGCCCTCGAACGGCCGCTGAAGACCGCCTTCCTGGGTCCCGAGGGGACCTTCACCCAGGCGGCCGCGATCAAGCATTTCGGACACTCGGTGCGCACCGCGGCGCTGGCGACCATCAGCGACATCTTCCGCGAGGTCGAGGCGGAATCCTGCGATTTCGGTGTCGTGCCGGTCGAGAACTCCACCGAAGGGGTGATCAGTCACACCCTGGACATGTTCATGACCTCGCCGCTGATGATCACCGGCGAGGTCAGCCTGCGCATCCATCACCACCTGATGAGCCGGGCGCCTGAGCTCACGCGGGTGCGGACCCTGTATTCCCATCAGCAATCCCTGGCTCAGTGCCGGGGCTGGTTGGACCGACATCTGCCGAATGTCGAGCGCGTTGCGGTTGGCAGCAATGCCGAGGCAGCTCGCATGGCCGCCGCCGAGCCCGGGGCGGCCGCGGTTGCTGGCCGTCAGGCGGCCGAGATCTATGGGCTCGAGGTCCTCGCTGAGCGGATCGAGGACGAACCCGGAAACACCACGCGCTTTCTGGTGATCGGCAAGCGCGACGCGCCGCCGAGCGGCCAGGACAAGACCAGCCTGCTCCTTTCGTGCCGCAACGAGTCGGGCGGGCTTCACGGCCTCCTGAGCCCGCTTGCCGAGCACGGGATCAGCATGACGCGGATCGAGTCGCGCCCGTCGCGCCGCGGCATCTGGGACTATGTGTTCTTCGTCGACATCCTTGGGCATCGTAAGGATCAGGCCGTCGAGGCGGCGCTCAACCAGTTGAAGCGCGAGGCGATGCTGTTCAAGGTGCTGGGGTCCTACCCGGTGGCCGTGCTATAGGCGCGGCAGTTCCCAAGGGACACGCTGATCTGTTGCGTTTCCGGCCCGGGCCAAGGGTGGCCCGTCATTTCAACATGGATGTAAGCCATCGAAAATGCAGCACTCCGGGAGTCGCGCCTCTCGGGGCGCGAGCTGATCAAGTGCCAGGATGGCATTCGGTCAGCATCTCCCAAGGATTGGCGAAGCCCGGTGCCCTGAACGCGGCCGTCGTCGTCTTCGACTTCAGGAGCGGATGACCCAATGACCTCTTCGGACAACCCTTTCCTCGGGCTTGCGGCACCCGGAATTGCCGCGCTGACGCCCTATGTCCCCGGTAAGCCGGTATCGGAGCTCGAACGCGAACTCGGGATCCGCGAGTCGGTGAAGCTTGCGTCAAACGAGAACCCGCTCGGACCGGGGCCGAAGGCCAAGGCCGCCGTCGCCGAGGCGCTCGAAGAGCTCGGCCGCTACCCGGACGGATCCGGCTTCGAGCTTCGGCGGGTCCTGGCGGACTATCACCGGGTCCCGCCGGCGGCCGTTACGCTTGGCAACGGGTCGAACGACGTGCTGGATCTGATCGCACGGACCTTTCTGGGGTCCGGGGCCGAGTCCGTGTTCTCCGAGCACGCCTTCGCCGTATACCCGATCGTCACCCAGGCGGTCGGGGCCAGGGCCCGGGTCGCCAAGGCGACTGCCCATGGGCACGACCTGGAGGCGCTGGCGGCGCTGGTCACGGACCGGACCCGCGTCGTCTGGATTGCCAACCCGAACAACCCCACTGGAACCTGGCTGGCGGCCGAGCCGCTCAAGCGTTTCATCGGATCGCTGCCCAGGACCTGCGTGGTGGTCGTGGACGAGGCCTACACAGAATATGTGACCGAGCCTGACTACCCGGACGCAACCCGTTGGCTGGAGGCGTTCCCGACGCTGGTCGTGACCCGCACCTTCTCGAAGGCCCATGGGCTGGCGGGTCTGCGCGTCGGCTACGGGGTCAGCGACCCCCGGCTGGCCGCGCTCCTGAACCGGGTGCGCCAGCCCTTCAATGTCAACGCCCTGGCGCAGGTCGCCGCGGCGGCCGCGATCGGCGACCGGGAACACGTGCGCGCGTCCGTGGAGCTCAATCGTCTCGGCATGCGGGAATTGACGGTCGCGTTCGATCGGCTCGGGCTCGACTACATTCCGTCGGTGGGAAATTTTGTTTCGGTCGACCTGGGCCGCCCGGCCGGGCCGGTCAATGAAGCCCTGCTGCGCCGGGGCGTGATCACCCGACCCGTCGCCAACTACGGCCTGCCCAACCACCTCCGGGTCAGCATCGGTCTGTCTTCGGAGAACGCCCGGCTGATAGAGGCGCTCGAGGCGGTCCTCGGGGCATGATCGAGCGTCTGGCGATCATCGGGGTTGGGCTCATCGGGGGCTCGCTCGCGCGCGCGCTTCGGGCCGCCGGTGCGGTGGGTGAGTTGGTCGGCTGCGGCAGGGGGTTGCCGAACCTGGAGCTGGCTCGATCGCTCGGTGTCGTGGACGCGATCACCCGGGACCCGGCGGAGGCGGTCCGCGGGGCGGACATGGTGTTCGTCGCGGTGCCACTCGGAGCCATGCGGGGTATCTTCGATGCCATCGCCGGTGGGCTTCGCGACGACGCCGTCGTCACCGATGGGGGCAGCGTGAAGGGCAGCGTGGTCGCCGACGCGGCCGGGGCGTTCGGCTCGGTGCCGCCTCGTTTGGTTCCGGGACATCCGATCGCCGGCACCGAGCACAGCGGCGTCGAGGCCTCGTTCCCCGAGCTGTACCGGAACCGCCGGGTGATCCTGACGCCGCTACCGGAGACCGATCCGGGAGCCGTCGACCGGGTGACCGCCATGTGGCGGGCCTGCGGTGCCGAGGTTACGACCATGTCTGTCGCCCATCATGACGAGGTTCTCGCCGCGACCAGCCATCTTCCCCATATGCTTGCCTACGGGCTGGTGGATTCACTGGCTCGGATGCGAGAGAACGATGAGATCTTCCGTTATGCGGCCGGCGGCTTTCGGGACTTCACCCGGATCGCCTCGTCGAGCCCCGTGATGTGGCGGGACATCTGCATCGCTAATCGCGAGGCGCTGAGCGCCATGTTGGTCCGGTTCGGGGCAGAGATGAGCGACCTTGCCGGGGCCATTCGCGGCGCGGACGGTGACCGCCTGCTCGAGATCTTCGAGCGTGCGAAGGCCGCGCGCGACCGCTACACGGATGCCGCCGACAGGCAAGGATCGTCCGAGTGACGCGTGGGAAATTGACGCTCGGCGACCCGGGCGGTCATGATCGCGGACGCAATGCCGCGCCGGGGCGTGTTCCGAGGTGAATGGGGGCTGGAATGATCAGAACAGGATTTTTGCTGCTCGCCGCGGCGCTTGTCACGGGATGTGCGACGGGCGGGCAGACCGGCGCACTGCCGGCGATAACGCGACCGACCGAGGCGGCCTATGTCACGATCTTCCGCGACGGTTCCCTTGTCGGGCTGTTCGGGACCATCAAGGTCAGGATAGACGGCCGCGAGGTCTATCGCCTTGGCCGCAATGAGCAATACAGTTTTCGGCTGGACCCCGGCCAGTACCTGGTCGATTTCTCGATCGGGCTAAACGAGTGCCGCCGGGCATTTTACGCCCAGCCCGGACGCAATTACCGCTTCAGGCTGGTGCCGAACTGCATGGTGGTCGAGGATGCTGACGGTTATCGGATGTAGCTTGGGGGAAATCCGTCAACCCGTGCAGGCTCGTCCAAGTTGATTCACACCACGGTCAAGTCCCGACCTTTGACCGCGATCCCCTCTGAGAGGCAAAGGACCGGCATGAGCGACGCGGACAGACGAACGCACCTGAGATATAGGGATCCGGACAGCACGACGCTGCATTTCCTGATCAAGGATGGAGAGCGCGAAAGGCCGGTAACGGGGCTTGTCGTCAATGAGAGTCATCGGGGTCTGGCCTGCGTCTATGTGGGGCCGGCCCTCCCGGTGAACACGGCGATCGTCTGGCAGGAAACCGAGTCCATCGGGACATGCTGCACGGTGCTTCGCTGCGAGAAGCTCTACACGGATGTCTTTTTGCTGGCCCTACGGATCGAGGATTGAGCCGCTACGGCGCGAAGCAATGGCGCCGCCGCGGGTGAGCGAAAGCCGCGGATAACTGCCCCGTCAACCGAGGGATAAAATCCACACTGACAGCCCGGACGCGATTATTCCGCCAACCAGGGCGCTCAAGACCAGCGCGCGCCATCCCGTGCGGCTCAACACCGCGACCGCCCGGGCGTTTTCCTCGGTGTCCCGCTTTATGTCGTTGAGGAGATGCTCCATTGGAACGAGCCTTGCCCTCACGCGCTGCCCGATGAGGTGATTGATCTCGGTCTGTTGGAGGATCGATTCCCGCTGGCTCTTCTTCGATTCCAGGCGAATGTCCGAAACTTCCTTGGAGAGCTGATTAATCAGCTCGCTGATTCGATCCAACTCGGCGCGGTAATTGCCTTTTTCGGCGCCGCTGGATGGCATCTCGCTCAGGGCTGAGACCCTACGCGCCTGCTGCAACGCCATCTCGGAACGGTGCAGCGCCTCGTCCGCCCGCTGCATGTAGCGCTCCAGTTTCAGATTGATCTCATAGAGCTTGTAGTGGGGCTTCGCCTCGGTAACGTTGGCGGCAACCGGGGTCGGTACTTGTGTCGGCTTTCGCCCAGCGGCGAGCGCGTCCGCGAGCCTCGTCAGTCGCTCTATATCGCCGTCGCCGGCGATGGATCTCCGATTCTTGAAGGCGTGTACCACCCGTGGAATCTGGGTTCGAACGGCCTCGACCAGGTTCACCATTGGCTCGGTGACCGGAACGGATCCGGCGAGTGCCTGGTTCAGCATCCGTTCGACCTTCCAGGCCATCTCGGAGAGGTCGAGCGCTTTGACCATGCGCCCGCTCCCCTTGAGGGTATGGAAGGTCCGCCGGATCTCGGTCAGCGCCTTTTTGTCGTCCGGATCGCTTTTCCAGCTTTTCAGATGGTTGTCGATATTCTCCAGAAGCTCCCCGACCTCTTCGAGGAATACCTCGACGATCTCATCGTCGCTCGTGGGAATGTGCCAACGATCCAGAGACATAGACGCTAAATACTAGAGGAAGGGGTGACAAGCCGGCGGCCGTGGCAGCGCCGAGTCAGTCGCGAAGCCGTCTCCTTTCAAGGCGGGCGCCTTTCCGATATCGAGGGACGTACGTGATCCAATTCGCTGATCTTTCACTCGCTAGAATGAAGCGTTAGCGTAAGTGGGTTCTGTTGCGGTGACGCGACGCTGGTGACGATACCAGTGGAAGTGACCGGCGAGCAAGCGTCTTCCCGGCAGACACCGGTCTGGCAGACTCGACCCGGATGCGTGCTATAGCGGCAAGCGGGCTTGTTCGCCACGACCTGGCCTATTCGCGCACGCGCCCGGAAGTTAAACTCCCCGCCACGGACATCCATGCCGCCAGGCTTGCTGAAGGCGTTACCGGTGCTCAGCCGACTATTGGGACAGGGTCAGCGCAGCTCCGGGGGCAAGAAGCACCTCGGGCGCGCTTCCTGATGTAAGCGTCGTGCCGACGCGATCCCTGTCCATCTCACGCGTGGCCTCGGAGACCTGGTCACTTGCCTGGAAGGACCTACGCCACGACCGCCGTACCAGTTGGGTGTTCGTGCTCACGGTGGCCTCCATCGTTGCCCCTTTGCTCCTGCTGTTCGGCCTCAAGAACGGGGTGATAGACACCCTGCGCGGGACCCTGGTGCGCGACCCGCGCAACCTGGAGGTGGTGATCTACGGATCCGCCCGGCTGTCCCGCGACTGGCTCGAGGAGCTCGCCGGACATCCGAGCGTTGCCTTCCTGGTGCCCAAGACGCGCACCATCAATGCCAGTGTCGATTTGGTGGACGGCTCGAGGCGCGTCCTGCCGACGGTCGAGGTGGTCCCGAGCGCCGACGGTGACCCGCTGCTCCCGGCCGGCTCGCCGATCCCGAGGCATCCCGACGAGGTCCTGGTTACCGAGACCGTCGCGGAGCAGATCGGGGCCGGCACCGGGGCGCCCTTGTACGCCATCGTGAAGCGAACCCGCGACGGCGAGCCTCAGCATATCCGCATTCCGCTGAAGGTGATCGGCGTGGTCCCGGAGACCCATTTCGCTCGCGACGCCCTGTTCACCAGCCTGGATCTGCTGGTGGCCGCCGAGGACTATCGCGACGGCGTCCTGTCGGGATTGACCGACGGGGCGATCCCCGAGGGTTATGCCGCGAGGCGCACCCGGTTTGCGAGCGCCCGTCTCTACGCGAACGGTCTGGATCAGGTCGCGCCGCTGGCTGATGACCTGCGCGCCCGGGGGATCGAGGTGCGCACCCAGGCCGAGCGGATCGCGACCTTGCAGGCGTTCGATCGGACCCTGTCGTTCGTATTTCGGGTCATCGCCACCATCGGCGGCATGGGCTGTGCCTTGGCCCTAGGCGGCGCGCTCTGGGTGAACGTGGACCGCAAGCGTCGGCAGCTCGCCCTGCTTCGACTGTTCGGCTTCGGCCATGGCGCCGTGGCCGCGGTTCCGGTCATCCAGGGATTGGTCATCGCGGCGCTGGGATTTCTGCTGGCCCTGGCCGCTTATCTGGTCGGTTCCCGGGTGTTTGATGCCGTCATGGGCCGAAACCTTCCGGCGGGCGGCTACGTCAGCCGTTTGGACACGACGGATCTGGCCACGGCGGCCGGCCTGATGCTCTTGGTCGCCTTGATCGCCTCGATGGCCGGGGCGCTGCGTGCCGGGCGTTTGAGCCCGGCGGAGGGATTGCGTGAGACGACTCATTGATGCCCGGGTCCCGGCACTGCTCGGGCTGACACTTGGCTTTTGTTCGGCGAGTGCGGCAGGGGACGCGGCGCCCATCGGATGGAAGGAGGCGCTCTACAACCCCAAGGTAGCCCCCGATGACCTGATCCTGCCGATGCCCTGCGAGGGGGCGATGGCATTCCGGCGGGTCGCAGCGGAGGCTGACGGGCCGCTCGCCGATGCCGCCATTGAGGTCGGAAGCGATGCCGAGGATCAGGGCTATGTCGAGCATCGCTACCTGTCCCATCTGGCGGGCTCGTTCGACGCACCCGGGAGCGGCCGGCGCTTTCTGCTCGTGGGCAAGTACGAGGTGACATCCGGGCAGTTCGACGCGGTCATGGCCGTGGCTCAAGGCGAGCCGTGCCCGAAGCCCACCGCCACCGCGCGTCTGCCGAAGACCGGCGCCGGCTGGCATGGCGCGGTGGAATTCGCCCATCAATACTCCCTGTGGCTGCGCCGGAACGCGGCCGAAATACCGGAGTGCGGCGACACCGCCGGGCCTTGTCTGCCGCGGATGGACGGCGAGCCGGCTTTCGCTCGGCTGCCGACCGAGGTGGAATGGGAGTACGCCGCGCGGGGCGCCGACCGGGTGAGCCCCGCCGATTTCCGGGAGCTGCACTATCCCATGCCTGATGGCGCCGAGCGCCACGTCTGGTTCAACGAGACCGCGCAGGGGCAGGTGCGGCCCATCGGGGTACTGGCCGCGAACCCGGTGGGGCTGCACGATGTGCTCGGCAATGTCGAGGAGATCGTGCTGGATCCGTTCCGGCTTCACCGGCTGGACCGGCCGCACGGGCAGCCGGGCGGCTATGTGGTCAGGGGTGGCAGTATCCATTCCAGCCGAGAGGACCTGAGGTCTTCACTCAGACGTGAGGTCCCGTTCTATGACGAGGTTGGTGCGGTCGGTACCTCGGACACCGGTTTGCGACTCCTGCTGTCTACTCCGGTTCTGACGTCGAATGCGCGCATCGACGCTATTCGCGTCGCCTGGGAGCGTCTCGGCAGCGATGCGGCCAAGCCGGAGGCCGCACCGCCGCCGCGCCCCGAGTTCGACGACCGGCCCTTCGAGGACCCGATACTCGAGTTGACGGCGCTCGCGCGCGCGGCCTCGGAACCGGCGATCAAGCAGCGTCTGGAGCGACTACGGGGAGTGGTCGCGGGAACCACCGAACGGCTCTACGAGCAGCGCGCGCGCAGTGCCCGCGAGGCCATTCGATTCGGTGGGCTCTTGTGCCAGAAATTGGCCGATGAGGGCGGCAACGTCGAGCTGATGAAACAGCGTCATGAGCTTTGCGTCGAGGGTAACGGGGCGAATTACCCGCGTTGCCGACAGCTTGCGGACGCGCTGTCCCGCGATAGGAAGATTCTGGATCACAATATCGGCTTCTATAGCGACACCATCGTTCGTACCGCACAGACCTACCCGGAGGACCTCGCGGTGCTCGACGGGCAGATGGGCAAGCTGCGCGAGGAATTTGCCGATCGGGGCTATGGTGAGCTCGCGGTCTACCCGGACCTGTTCCATGGACAGGTGCTTGATTATGCGCGGCAGGGTCGGGTCGATCGCGACAGCTGGTTCGTCGCCTGCAAGGCAATACACTGAGCGAAAGCCCTACAATAATTCCGCTTTATGGGATTACAATCGACCGGCGCTGGTTTCCGCGAGGATGACCGATGCGCCGGCGCCTTACCAAGGAAATCGAAACATAACTATCGGAGAACGCACATGCTAGCGAGATTGCCCACACGTTTGGTGGTCTTGTCCGTAACCCTGTCCTTTGCGACTGTCCAGGTAGGCTGTGTCACGGTCCCGACCGTCGGTGGCGGGGGCGCTTCCGGCGGAGGTACCCAGGCGACAGCCTTGACGCCGGCGGAACAGCGGATGCGCCAGGAATCGTCACAGCTCGACGTCAAGTCCTCGATTCAGGGCTGCCTGGCCGGTGCCGCGGCCGGCGCCCTGGTCGGAATGCTGGCCGGCGGCAAACGGAGCAACAATGTACTGATTGGTGCGGCGATCGGCTGTGGTGTCGGGCTTGGCGCCAACGCCTACGTCCAGTCCAAGCGCAGCAAATACCACACCGAGGAGCAGCGCATGGCCGCGATGATCGCGGACGTCCGGGCGGACAACCAGAAGCTGGCCGGTCTGATCTCGACCAGCAAGGAGGTCATCGCGGCGGATCGTCGAAAGATCGCCGAAATCGACAAGGCCTACCGCAAGAAGGCCATTTCCATGGACGATGCCCGCCGGCAGATGGCCAACGTAAAGGCCAATCGCGATCACCTTCAGAAGACGGCGAACTCCTTGAAGAAGAAGGAAGACAACTGGATAGAGATATCGAACCTGGAAAAGCAGTCCGGCAGCGATACCGCGAAGCTCGACGCGGAAATCAAGAAGCTACAGTCGCAGGTTTCCAGTCTGGAGAAGGAAGTGAAGCTGATGGATAAACAGATCAACGTTTCGCCGGTGGCGGCCTGATGAAGACCATAGCCTCCAAGCCCATCGTCTCCAAGCGCGGAGCGCTTGCCGCGGTGGTCGCGTCGCTTGCCGCTTCGCTGCTGGGATGCGCGACCTCACCCGGGCAGTGCGACCCGAAGAACGTGGACTTCTTCAAGAACACCAGCTGCCTCGCCTCGGGTGCCTACTCGGAGCGCCAGCGTTCCCTCCAGTCCACACTCGCGTCGGAGCAGAGCCAGAACGCGGCATTCCGAGCGGTGCTCACGGAGCTCGAAACCGAGCAGGCCGCGGTCAAAGGGAAACTGCGCGGCCGTCAGGCCGAGTACGCGCGGCTCGATGCCGCCTGGGGCAACCTCAAGCGCAGCCTGCACGGAGAGCTCGCAAGAAACCGGGCGCTTGCGGCGCGCGTCGAGGAGATCGACGGCGGGGTGCGGGGGCGCAAAGGTGCCGACGCCGCGCAGCAGCGTGCCACTCGCGAGCAGCTCCAGCGACAGATCGTGCTCCTGGAGCAGGAGCTGAACGCCGGCGTATATGAATGATGCGGTGGGAGGGCGCTGGTTAATCAGCGCTTCCCGCGGCACATGGATTTGACGCCATCTTCAAGCGCTTAACCAATTGAAAATGAGACCACCCAAGAACCGCGCTTCTTGGGCGGCGTACTGATCTTGGCCAGGATGGCCAATGATCGGCGTCTCTGTGGGCGACGGGGCGCCACGGGCACTACGGCGCCATCAACCATCCGAGTCTGACGGGCGCGGCGGGCGCGCCCACGCTCTCTCGAACGACGTCATCGGATCTCGAGCAGGCTTTCGTCCCAGATCTCCGGGGCCTCGAAGCCGAGCAGGTTCACGTTGGTCGCGGCGAGGTTGCTGAGTCCGAACGTCTTGTCGTCCCGCAGCCGGACCCGGTCTTTCAGGCTATCGCCGTAGAGGATGCAGGGGACCGGGTTCAGCGTATGGCTGGTCTTGGATTTGAACCCGCCGTTCGCGGCTGGGACGGGCCGCCCGGTACGTTTGTCGAGCTCGTACATCTCCTCGGCGTTACCGTGATCGGCGATGATGATCGCCGCACCCTCGAGTGCGTCGACGACCGGCAATAGCCGACCCAATGCCTGATCGACCGCTTCCACCGCGCGGACGGCTGCCTCGAAACGGCCGGTGTGGCCCACCATGTCGCCGTTGGCATAGTTCACCCGCACGGAACGGAACCTGCCCGTCTTGAGCTTTCGGATGAGCTCGTCGGTGACCTCGTCGGCCTTCATCCGGGGCCGCTGATCGAAAGGGACAATATCCGACGGCACCTCGATATAGGTCTCGAGGGCGTCGTTGAACTTGCCGCTGCGGTTGCCGTTCCAGAAATAGGTGACATGGCCGAACTTTTGGGTCTCGGCGATCGCCAGCTGGGTGACGCCGGAGGCGGCCAGATACTCGCCCATGGCGTTGGCGATGGCCGGAGGGTGCACCAGGAAGCGCGCCGGCAGCCCGAGGTCCCCATCGTACTGGAGCATGCCCGCGTAGACGACCCTGGGGTATCGAACGCGGTCGAACAGGGCGAAGTCCGGCTCCTCGAAGGCACGGGTGATTTCGATGGCTCGGTCGCCCCGGAAGTTGAAGAAGACCACGCTGTCGTCGTCCAGGATCGGCCCGACGGGCGCGCCGCGCTCGCCGATCACGAACGCTGGCATATCCTGGTCGCTGACCCCGGGATGCTCCTTACGAAGGGCCTCGATGGCGGCGGTGGCGGACTCGAACTGCCGCCCCTCCCCGAGCACGTGCGTGTGCCAGCCCCGCTCGACCATGCCCCAGTCTGCCTCGTAGCGGTCCATCGTGATCCGCATGCGTCCGCCGCCACTGGCGATCCTGACGTCGAACCCCGGGTCGCGCACCTCGGCCAGGAACCGCTCAAAGGGCTCGACGTACTCGAGTGCCGAGGTCTCCGGGACGTCCCGGCCGTCGAGCAGGATGTGTACCCGCACCCGTCGCTGCCCTTCCTGCTTGGCCTGTCGTATCAGCGCCTCGAGGTGATCGATGTGTGAATGCACGTTGCCATCGGAGAAGAGGCCGATCAGGTGCAGCGTGGAGTCGTGGGCGAGGGCGTTTCCGATGACCTCGCGCCAGGCGTTGTCCTCGAAGATTGCGCCTGAAGCGATCGCATCCCCGACCAGAGCGGCTCCCTGTCGGTAGACCTGACCGGAGCCGATGGCGTTGTGGCCGACTTCGGAGTTGCCCATGTCCTCATCGCTGGGCATCCCCACGGCGGTCCCGTGTGCCATAAGCAGGATGTTTGGGTACTCGGCGAACAGCCGGTCCAGCACCGGCGTCTGGGCATGGTAGAGGGCGTTGCCCTCGGTGTTCGGCGTGATCCCGATGCCGTCCATGACCACGATGACGACGGGACCTTTTACCCCGGGGAATGTCGGATGTTTCTTCAACATAGCTGTTCTCGTGGATGCTGCAGAATCGGAATAAAAGGGCAGGGCGCCGATATGCACTCGCCCCGCCCGTGAGGGTCATCGGCGCGCACGGCCGAACTGCCCCGGTCAGGGCGCTGGCGTCAAAGCGTGCCGGTGATCGGTCCAAGGAGAGTGGCTCTGGGAGTCCGGCGAGCCTCTTGCAACGTTGGCTGAGGTCCGCGGTCGGGCGGCGCGATCCGGGACTTCGTTATCACACCGCTTTCAGATGCTGCTCGAGCCGCTCGGTCGCGGGCACCTCCGGTTCCGGCTCGAAATGCGGACGGATCGCGTCGTCGATATAGGGCTCCGCGGCCGTCTCGGCTTCCGTGCGAACCTTCCCGTAGAGCCGCCAGACCCTGAACGCGTAGGCGAGCAGTCCGCCATAGGTGCTCGCGGCCTCGAGCGCGCGTCGCGGATAGAAGATAAACGGGTTCTCGATCGGGCGCCCCGGGCGACGCTCGGTGCGGACCTTGCGCCGGAGGAAGCCGCCCTGCAGCGGGTGCACGCCCTCGAACTTGTGGCATCCATAGAATTCCAAAGCGATCTCCATGATCCGCTTCGGGTTGCGGTCGAAGGCGGCGGCGCGCCGCATCAGCGTCTGCAAGTGCTCCATCGAGTAGTAGCTGTCCCATGCCTGACGGTAGATCCCCTGCCACTGTGACTTTGACATTCTCGGGTGCGTCGTGCAGACATGCTCCAGGTCGTAGATATTCATATCGGGGTCCAGCGGCGCGCCGTCAACGTACAGCGCCTTGTGATCGGCCGATCCTGGTAGCGGCGTCAGACAAAAGAATTCGAGGATGTCGAGCGGCAACTCTCGCTTAATGGTTTCGATGTCTTCGAGGATGCGCTCCGGCGTATCGCTCGGAAAGCCCAGTATGTAGCCGCAATAGGTCGTGACCTTCTTGCGCTGCCAGGCAATCAACATGTCCCGGTAGTTGCCGATCTTGTTCTGCTTCTTCTTGGCGGCCGCCAGGTTGTCCGGGTTGATGTTCTCAAGCCCGATGAAGACCCGCGAGACCCCGGCGGCGCGTGCCTTGTCCACGAATCCGGGCAGCGTGTGACACATGGTGTCGACCTGGATCGTGAAGTTGAATTTGATCCCGAGCTCTCGTCGCACCTCGGCGATGCGGTCGAAGATCGGCTCCCAGTTGCGGTTGCGGGCGAAGTTGTCGTCGGTGATGAAATAGTGGCGGATGCCGTGGTCCAAATTGGCGCGCAGCAGTCGTTCGACGTCGTCTGGCGAGCGGAAGCGGGATTTGCGTCCCTGCACGTTGATTATGGTGCAAAAGCTGCACAGGAACGGACAGCCGCGGCCGGCGTCGAACGTCCCTGGCATTGGCGCATAACGTCGCGCGACCTCTGGCGGGAGGTACGGCATGACTTGGTTGTCCAGATCCGGGAGGTCGTTCATATAGTTGTAGAGGGGTTCCAGCCGGCGCTCGTAAGCCGCCTTCAGAAAGTCCCGGAAACGACCCTCGGCCTCTCCGGCGAATAACGTAACCCCCAGATCCATCGCCTCCCGGAGGTCGCCGGGCAGTTCCGGCAGCATCGCGAGGCAGCCGGAGACGTGAAAGCCGCCGATGGCGACCTGGATGCCGGCGGCACGAAAGCGCCGCGCCATGTCCATCGCCCGTGGGAACTGGTTCGACTGGACCCCGACCATGCAGACGATGCCGCTACCATCCGCGGCGCGGATACGGCGGATGATCTTGTCCACCGGCACTCGCGTGTTCGTCTCGTCATAGGCATTGACCAGAATATCGACCTCGTCGCCCAGTAGCGCATCGGCCGCCGCGCGTCGGGTTTGGGCGAACATCGACGCCAGTGAGTTTGATGGTATCCAGGCTTTGACCCACTGGATCACGTAGCCATCGTCGTCGTAGTGCGATGGTTTGATCAGCTCGACCCGGAAAGAAATTCTCGTCGACATGGCGCCTGCTCTGCGGTGGTTGGGACCAAAGCACCGGCGACAGGGGCCGGAGTCTCGTGATCGGTTCCCGGTCGGTGAAGGAAGGGAATCGATCGCTGCGATTCGGCTCCCGGATTCCGTGGTGGTTTGGCGGAATTCTCGGTCAGAACCGCCAACTCTCGTTTCGTTCGACCGAGTGTCGAATTATAGGTCGTCCCGCGCCGGTAGCGTCCTCGCGGGAGGCGCTGGTGAAAAGCACTTCCGGCATTCGATCAACCCGCGACTCGACAATGCGGGTTCGGGGGCGCCAGACTTACTGGCACTTACGCTTCAAGAATGGCGGGGCATAGGCGCGCCGCAGGGTAAGCGCAGTAACTCAGCACATTCGCAGACCAGTTTTGCCGCTCTCAACATTGATCCGTCCTGCGCTTACTGGAATCCGAGACTGGCCGCGGAAAGCGTCCGCACGGCCGACCGATCCTCAAATTAGCAGCGAATAGGCAAGCCCCGCGATCGCGGAGGCGGCGATAACCAGAATCATGCCCAGCTTAAACCACCACAGGGCGAGGAAGGCGACGACCGCGATCAGTAGCGAGAACCACTCGAACCGGCCAGACAGAGGCTCCGCCGCTGTTGCCTCGGGCCAAAGCACGTGCCAAGCGAAAAAGAGCGCCAGGTTGAGGATGACGCCGACCACCGCCGCGGTGATGCCGGATAGCGGCGCTGTGAATGTCGTGTCGTGTCGTGTCGCCTCGACCGCCGGTCCGCCCACCAGGATGAATAGGAACGAGGGCAGGAAAGTGAAAAACGTGGCGACCGTGGCGCCGGCGATTCCGGCCAAGGCGAGGCTTTCCGGGCCGAAGATCTCCTTGGTCCAGCCGCCGACGAAGCCGACGAAGGCGACCACCATGATCAGCGGCCCGGGGGTGGTCTCGCCGAGCGCCAGGCCGTCGATCATCTGTGGCCCGGTGAGCCAGCCGTAGGTTTCCACGCCGCCCTGGTAGACATAGGGAAGCACCGCGTAGGCCCCGCCGAAGGTGACCAGCGCCGCCTTGGTGAAGAACCAGCCCATCCGAGTTAGCGTGCCCTCCCACCCTAAAGCGAGATAGAGCGATATTGCGGCGACGACCCAGACCCCGAGCCCGAAGGCGACGTGAGCGATCGTGGAACGCCAGCTGAAGCCGGCCCACGCCGGTGGCGGGGTTTGGTCGTCGATAATCGCGGGGCCGTAGTCCTTATCCGAAGAGCCGTGCCCACCGCCGGCCCGGAACTCTGTCGGGGCCAGTCGTCCGCCGACGTAGCCGAGGATTCCAGCTCCGATCACGATGTAGGGGAAGGGCACATTGAACGCGAAAATCGCGACGAAAGCGGCGGCGGCCATGGCCCATAGGGCGGGGCTCCTGAGGGCACGGGAGCCGATCCGCCAGGCCGCGAACACCACGATGGCGGTAACCGCCGGCTTGATGCCGTAGAGCACGCCCTCGACCGCGGGTAGGTCGCCGAAGGCCAGGTAGATCCAGGTCAGAGCGATGAGGATGCCGAGCGACGGCAGCACGAACAGGGTGCCGGCCATGATGCCGCCCCAGGTCCCGTGCATCAGCCAGCCGATATAGGTGGCGAGCTGCTGGGCCTCGGGTCCGGGCAGCACCATGGTGTAGTTCAGCGCGTGCAGGAACCGATGCTCGCTGATCCACCGGCGGCGTTCCACGAGTTCCGTGTGCATCATCGACATCTGCCCGGCGGGGCCGCCAAAACTGACGAATCCGAGCTTCAGCCAATACAGAAAAGCGTCCCACAGGGAAACGGGCGGTGGAACCGTCCGCTCCGCAGGGGCGGTAGTAGACCTGTTCGACATCCAGGGGATCTCTTGAAGCGCGCCGCGGACTATATCGGCGCCGAACCTGCCGGTAAACCGATCCCGGCCGGGTAACGCTGCCACGTCCAGCGCTTGCCGACCTCGCGGCGGTTTCTACGCCGGCTTGCTTTCCAACCTCGGGAACAGGAAACGCTCCTCCCGCTCGACCCGAACCGCGAGCAGCTTCAGCAGCTCGTTCGTGTCCTTAAGAAAGTCCTCGGCAAGCTCCAGGTCGTCGTCCCTGAGCCATTTCCGTTGGTACTGATCGGTCCAGCGACGCAGCGCGTGCTGCCCACTGATGAATCCCCAGGCGGTGGTTCGAATCTGTTCGTCCTCATGCGCGAGGAACGCCGGGTAGAGCTCCTTGTCCTCCGAGGCCAGATGCTCCTTGAGCTTGTCGGTTATCTCGCGCAGGAGCTTGCGGGCGCCCCTTGCAGCCGGACGGACCTTCAGCGATTCCGCGTTGAGCAGCGGACGCAGGTCCTCCACCAATACAAGCAGCGCTTCATGCTGGTCATGGTAGAAGTCGACGGGATGCATCTTGGGTCTCCGGATATGAGTTGCGATTTACAGGTCTTGCGCTATCGGCGCTGGTCGAGGGCCGATATCGACCAGGTTACCGAGCTCGCGATACCACCAAATCTTGGGACGGGTGCCCCACCTGGACGCGCCTCGCGGCTGGCCGAACCCGGCGGCCGCGCTACACCGGCGGGCGCTGACGCTGGAAATACCATATAAATTCGGTCAGCAAAATCTTCGTGAATGGACTATAGCTTACTGGCGTGGCCACGTCGGTCACGAAACGCTGAAGACTGAAGGAGGAACGCAAGGCATGTATACCGGCGACATAGTGATTCACATCGACGAGTCCCTGGATGACGAGCGCATTCATGAGCTGGAACGCGAGCTTGTCGATGAGCATGGCGTCTACAGCGCCTGCATGCACGAGAAGGCCCGGCATCTGATGCTGGTCGACTTCGACGCGAGAGAGGTGCGTCCGAGCCATATCCTTCAATCGGTCCGCGGTCGCGGTCTGCACGCGGAGATGATCGGATTCTGAGTCCCTGAGAGTCCTCCGGCTCTTCGCCCCCGGTTTGCTCCGTCGCGGCGGCGAGCGGGCGAACACGGGAACAGCCCTTACCCCCACCGGGGGGTAGAGGCGGTTTCGGAGACCCCACGAGGAGGATACGCGTCTTACCCCCTCTGCCAGGCATGGAACCGGGCGACCCATTCGAGTGCCTTCTTCGGCGCGTGTACCCGTTTCCAGTTACCGGCGGCGTATTTGTTGGCCTCGGCGAGCGTCGGGTAGATGTGGATCGTGCCGAGGATCTTGTTCAGGCCGATCCCGTGCTTCATCGCGGCTATGTATTCGATGATGATCTCGCCCGCGTGGTCGCCGACGATCGTCGCGCCCAGGATCCTGTCCTTTCCGGGAACGGTTAGGACCTTGATGAAGCCGTGGGCCTCCTCGTCGGCGATGGCCCGATCCAGGTCGTCGATACCGTAGGTGGTCACCTCGTAAGGTATGGCCCTCTCCCGCGCCTCGGTCTCGTTGAGGCCGACCCGAGCGACCTCGGGCTCGGTGAAGGTTGCCCAGGGGATCACCGAGAAGTCGGCGCGGAAGCGCTTGAAGCGACTGAACAGGGCGTTCACCGCGGCGTACCAGGCGGTGTGTGCGGCCGTGTGGGTGAACTGGTAGGGCCCGGCCACGTCGCCGCAGGCGTAGATGTTCGGGTAACGGGTCCGCATGTAGGCGTCGACCTCGATGGTTCGCGAACCGCTGATCGGGATGCCAAGCTCCTCGAGGCCGTAACCCTCAGTGTTCGCGACCCGCCCGACCGCAACCAGCACCGCGTCGAACGGAATCCGGACATCCGAGCCGGCATGCTCGGCAATGAGCACTTTCTCGCCGTTCTCGACCAGGAACCGCTTCGCCTTGGTGTCGACGCGCACATCGATTCCCTCGGAGCGGAACCGCGCCATCACGGCCTCGGAGACCTCGGGGTCCTCGCGGATCATGATGCGGGGCAGCATCTCGACCTGGGTCACGCGCGAGCCCAGGCGGGCAAAGGCCTGAGCAAGCTCGGACCCGATCGGTCCGCCGCCGAGGACCACGAGTCGCCCCGGTCGCTCACGGAGTTCCCAGACGTTGTCCGATGTGAGATAGCCGACCTCGTCCAGCCCGGGGATCGGCGGAACGAACGGGCGCGCGCCGGCCGCGATGATCAGCGCCCGGGCGGTCAGCGTCCGGACGCCGGCGCCGTCTGTGACCTCGATGGACCAGGGAGACGTGATCCGGGCCTCGCCCTCGATGCACTCGACGCCGAGGGCCGTGTAGCGCTCGACCGAGTCGTGGGGCTCGACGGTCCTGACGACGCGCTGCACGCGCTCCATGACCTCCGCGAACGAGAAGTCGACGGTCGCCGAGCGCATTCCGAGCGATTGCGCGCGTGCGGCCTGTGCGAGGAACTTCGCGGAGCGCAGCAGGGCCTTGGACGGGACGCAGCCGGTATTCAGGCAGTCGCCTCCCATCCGGTTGCGCTCCACCAGCGTCACCCGGGCCTTGACGGCGGCGGCGATGTAGGCCGAAACGAGCCCGGCCGATCCGGCGCCGATGACGATCAGATTGCGGTCGAACGCCTTGGGCTTGCGGGCGCGCCAGGGGGCGTAGACCTTGCGCGCCTTGACCAGGGCCACGATTCCCTGGGCCAGGAACGGGAAGAGGGCGAGCAGCAGGAAGGAGCCGAGCAGGCCCGGCGACAGGATGCCGCCGAGGGACTCGATCTGCGCGAGCTGGGTTCCGGCGTTCACGTAAACGATGGTGCCGGCGAACATGCCGATCTGGCTTACCCAGTAGAAGGTCCAGGCCCGCATCGGCGTCAGCCCGAAGACCAGGTTGATCACAAAGAAGGGGAATATCGGCACCAGCCGCAGCGCGAACAGGAAGAACGGTCCTTCCTTCTCGACGCCGGCGTTGATGGCGCGCAGGTGCTCGCCGAACCGCTGCTGAACGGCGCCGCGGAACAGGAACCGGCTGGCGAGGAAGGCGAGGGTAGCCCCGATGGTCGAGGCGAACGAGACGACGACCGTTCCCCACACGAGCCCGAAGATGGCCCCGCCGGCCAGGGTCATGATCAGCGCGCCCGGAAGCGACAGCCCGGTCACTGCGACGTAGACCCCGAAGTAAATCGCCGTCGTGAGTAGCGGATGCTGGCGGAAATAGGCGTCGATCGCCCCCTGCTGGGCCTTGATGTAATCCAGGCTGAAGAAGCGCCCGAGGTCCAATAGGAAGAAGGCCCCGATCGCGAGCGCGATCAAGATCAACAGGGCGAGTCTCGACTTGGTCACGGTTCCCCCCTTGGGCGCCTATCGGACGCCGGATACGCGGTCTGAGGTTCGACGGTCACTCCTGGCTGCCGGCTACCGGAGCCGGGGCGCCAAGAGCAGGACCCGCCTTTGGACCGGAATATGTCGCCAGGCGGATTCCTCGCACGCAGGCCTCAGTTGGAAAGCGCCCCCCCGCAGCTCGACCCCTGACCGGCGGTGCAGCCGAAGCAGTGATCCGCAACGACGATGGGGTTGCCCCGAAGGTCGTGCGTGACCAGATCGGAGAGGTGCGGTCGGCGGCTGCCATTGTGGGCGAGCGGCAGGCCAAGCATCTGATTGAAGTCGCAGTCGTAGACATAGCCCTGCCAATCGACCGAGAGCAGGGTGCGGCACATGACCGTCTCGAGGTTCTCGTCGCGGTGACTCTCGCGAAGCAGCGCCATGTAGCTCGTGAACCGCCCGGTCGAGACCAGCATGGAACCGAAGCGCTGGATCGGCATGTTGGCCAGCGTATAGAGCCGGGTAAACGCAATCCCGAATCGGGTATGCAGCTGCTCCCGGTACGCGTCCTCAAGGCAGCCCTGCTCGGGCGGAAGGCTCGGCCCCTGAGGATTGTAGACGAGGGTGAGATCGAGCCCCGATCCGGGCTCTCCGTAGCCCAGCGCGTTTAGCCGGCGCAGAGCGTCGATGCTCGAACGGAAGACCCCCTTGCCGCGTTGCCGATCGACATTGTCTTCCAGATAGCAGGGCAGCGAGGCGACGATCTCGACTCGATTGGCGGCGAGAAACGCCGGCCAGATCCTCCTGGCCCGGCTCGGACAGGATGGTGAGATTGCACCGGTCGATTACGCGCACCCCGAGGCGCCCGGCCGCGACCACCAACTCACGAAAATGGGGATTCAGCTCGGGGGCCCCGCCGGTCAGGTCGAGCTGGGCGACGCTGGAGGCCGCGAGGAAGTCCAGAACCGTGCCGATCGTCTCGCCGGTCATTTGCTCGGTGCGTTTGGGACCGGCGTTGACGTGGCAGTGCTGGCAGCTCTGGTTGCACCGGTAACCCAGATTCACCTGCAGTGTCTCGAGGACCCGGCGCGAGATCGCGGGGAAACTGGTTTCGCAGAGCAGCGGCAGCGTCGCGTGCACGGGTTGCCTCCCTAGGTCGCGTTGGCGTGACGCCCAGCCCCGGGGCGATTTCGCGAATCAAACGCGCCGGAGGATACACCAAGCGCATCGGACCCCACGATTCCTTCCATATGCGCGCACGGTCAGCGGATCGAAAGGGTGGTGCCCGAACCTCTGCCGCCAGCCCGGTAGGGTGGGCATGGTTTGTGTGCCCACGTGGTTCGATACAGGGCTTACTGCAACATAGGGAAAGGGACGCTTGAGCACCGGGGCATAGACGACGTGCCTCGTGCGCGTGGGCACCAAACACCGCGCCCACCCTACGGTGACTTGGTCTTATGCTTAGCTCCGTCTTCAACCCCCGGGGTCACTCCTTCATGTCGAATTTCCGACCGTTCTCCGCTTGTGGCCGTTGGCTCATGTGCCTCGGCCTGCTCGCCGTGTCAGCTCACGCCGAGACACGCGTGGGCATCAAGGAGTTCATTCCGCGGGATGCGGGTTCCTCGAACACCGCGGCCGGCGTGCACGACATGCTGTTCAACGACCTGGCGACGCGGATCCTGGACGCCGCGGGCAAGCGGCGCTGCGACATCTCGATGATCGACATCAGCGAGCGTACCGAGGAGGCCCGCCAGACCGAGAAGCACCTGCAGGGCGAGGGACACACGGACCCGGCGACCGCCGTCCCCGTCGAGCCCCTCAACGTCAACACCTTCCTCGAGGGAGCGGTCGGCGAAAGCGGTGGCGAGATCAGCTGGCATATCGAGGTGGTCGGGGCGGACGGCGTGCCCATCGCGCAGGACGAGGGCAGCGTATCGGTAGGCGAGCGCCTCTCGGTGACGCGCAAGATCGCCGAGCGTCTGATGAGCCGTCTGTGCCCGGCGAAGGCCTGGAACCTGAAGGCGCGGTACAACGACCTGGTGCTCGATGACCTGATCTGCGACCTCTCCGCGCCGTTCAAGGTGCGCGGCAAGGGCGAAACGGCCGGGATCGTCTTCTCTTTCACGCCGGCGGACGACAAGGGCGGTGCCTTCAGCATCGGCGGCACGGCGGGCGGGGTGCCCTGGTCGGGGCAGGGTACCTATATGATTACGACCAACGGCGAGACCGGGGAAATGCCGATCGAGGGCGCGTGGCGCATCACGACGCCGGTCGGAAGCTTCGGGGACGCGGGTACCATCCCGGGCAAGTTGTCCGCGGCACCCAATTGCAGGCTCGGGGACCCGCAGCAAACCAAGCCCGAGGGAAAGACAAAGAGATAGGCGGGAATCCCGCCTCGCCGCGCGCCATTGTCGATGAGAAAGGCGATCGGATCGCGGTCCAGAGGCAACGTGCCGATATCGCGGAACAGGGCGCCGTTGAGGAAGGCGGCTGTCACCTGGGTTCCCGTGACCTGACGCCGGCGGGGGCTGAATTCGTCGACAGCGGCCGGGGCGTGGTCGGCTTCGATCGGGCTCGGGTCGCAGTCGTCGCTATCGCCGCCCAAGGGAGGGCTCCGGTCTCCAAATAAGGCCATACGTCGGCCTCGTCTCGTTGGTAGATCGGAACGCCGTCGAGCGAGGACGGAAGCCGTTGTCCTAACCTTACTAATCGCTGGCCGCTAAGAACCGCTTGCCTGTTCCCGCTTCAAATCGGAAAACGGAGGCCCCCGTTCTAACGCCGTCAGGGCAGGGCGCCGGTTGCTCCTAGCGACGCCAGTCGATCGCGGCGGTTGAGCTCCGCTCGGATCTGGTGTATCAGCGCGATCGGGCAGCGCTCTAGCGGGTCTTGACCGCAATGGTGCATCGATCCTGTCGGTTCTACGAGGCTGGCATCTCACGCTAGGCTTTGCCAAAACGCTGCAAAGCGAGTGCGGATTCGCGCTTCATTCGGATCTCAAGGGTAACGAGCAGGGGATAGCAGCATGGGGGAGGACCATCCGAGCGGCACTGAGCCGTCGAGTCTTTATCTGATCTACGACAACGGCCCAGAGCCGGCATCCCTTCCAAGCATCGGACCGGACCAACGGCTCATCACGTTCAAATGGCGCGATCGCAGCGAGCCGCCCGACGGGTCCCGCGTCCTTCTGCGGCTCGCGGACGATCAGATCCGCGAGCTGGTGCCGTTGGCCATCGAGCGGCAGTGGGAGGTTGGTGTCCTGCCTCATCCGGAATCCGTGCATGCGATGCGCGCCCTGGGTGTAAAGGGCGACCCGGAAGCGCTCGTCGACCACTATCTGCGGGCGAATGTGATCGAGGCGGCCGTGCTCTGCTGCAACGAACAGGCGGTTTTCACCTCGGTGGTCATCGGCGAGGTGCTGGGCCTGAAGCCCTACGACGCCACCCGCCCCCCGACCCGCCGCGCCGCGTTCTTCGGCGCACTCCGGGCGGCAAAGGGCCTGCGCCTTCGCGACTACAGGGTCACGACCGGGAAGGAGCAGCGAATCCAATTGGCCGCGCTCGGGATCGTGGTGTTGGAGCACACCCAGAGCACGCTTGTCGGCCGGTCGTTCTCGGACGCACTCGATATCGCCGACGGCCGGCTCACACTGCTCGCGCTCGCGCCGCGTAGCGTGCTGGGCTATCTCTGGTTCCTGTTCCGGCTCCTGATCCCTCGCAAGATCTACCTGTCCCGGCTCCCGGGTCCCATCGGAATGATCCGCAGCGAGCAGGTCCTGATCGAGGCGCCCAGGGGCGTCGACTATGCGCTGGATGGCGGGCTCGCCAGTGCTAAGCAACTGGAGTTTCGAATCCGCGAGGGCCGCATCCGCCTGCTGCCGGGACCCGCGCTGGTGCCCAGGGAAGGCCGGACGTTAACAAAAGACCAGGTCAGGTTGGGTCGACTGCCCGTGGGCGAGACGGCCCGGGAGCTGACCGGCGTGCCGCTGCCGTTCTTCAGTCACGCCAGCGAGGAGGAGCATCGCGATCTGTTCGTAGCTCTGCGGGCGAACGCGACGCTGTCTTCACCCTTCCTCGTGCTGATGGTCCTGAGCACCCTGCTGGCGCTGACGGGCCTGTACGCCAACTCCGCCCCGGTCATCATCGGCGCGATGATTCTGGCGCCGCTCATGTCGCCGATCATCTCGCTCGCCATGGGCCTCGCGCGAACCGATGCCTCGTTGATCCGCGGCGCCTTGAGGACACTGGCAATCGGGGTCGGCTCCGCGCTGTTCTGCGCCGTCTTGGTCGCCTGGATCATGCCGCTGGAGCATCTCACGGCGGAGATGCAGGCGCGCGTCTCGCCGACGCTGCTCGATCTCAGCGTGGCGGTGATCTCAGGCATCGCCGGGGCCTACGCCCACGCCAAGGAGGAGATTGCCAAGAGCCTGGCGGGGGTCGCGATCGCCGTCGCCCTGGTGCCGCCGCTGAGCGTCGCCGGCGTTGGGCTCGGCTGGGCAGACTGGACGATGGCCAGCGGGGCCGCACTGCTGTTCGTCACCAACCTGGTCGGGATCTCGATGGCGGCCAGCATGACCTTCTTGGTGATGGGGTTCGCGCCATTCAGACTCGCGAGGAACGGTCTGGCGATCTCGCTGGTGATGCTCGCCGTCATCATCGGCCCGCTCTACGTTGCCTTCGGCAATCTGGTGGATCAGGAACGAATCGCCAACCTGATTCCCACCGGGCAGATCGCGCTCTCTGGCGAGACGGTCGGGGTGCATACCCTTGAGGTGAGAGCGGGTAAGCCCCCGCTGGTCCGGGTTATGCTCTACGCGTCGCGGCCATTGGACGAAAGCCATGTCGATGCCCTCAAAGAGCTTATCAGCGAGCGAGCCGGACAGGCTGTTCAAGTCGAGGCTCAGCTCGATCTGCGGCGCTAACGAACGGGGCGGCTCGCGGGCGCCTGCGGAAACTTGGGAGGCGACGTTGGTGAACCGCGTGGTTTGGCGGCGAGTTTCCGCGGTCTGTTTGCTATTGCTCGCGGTCGCAGGACAGGCCGGCGCCGCGGCAATAGCGGGACCACCCCAGGACGGACCCGCGCTGATCCTGCCGAAGCAGCTGCAGTGGCTGAACGTGGAACGCCCGCTGACCCCCGCCGATCTGAGGGGAAAGGTGGTGATCCTCGATTTCTGGACCTACGGCTGCATCAACTGCATCCACGTCGCCGAGGAACTGCGGCGTCTCGAAGGGCGATTCGGCAACCGACTGGCGGTGATCGGTGTCCACTCGCCCAAGTTCGACAACGAGAAAAACCTGGAAACACTGCGCAACATCGTCGTGCGGCTCGACCGCCGTCACCCGATCCTGAACGACCCGGAATGGGGCCTGATGAATCACTACCGGGTCCGGGCCTGGCCGACCCTGGCCCTGTTCGCGCCCGATGGGAGCTGGGTCGGAAAGGTCAGCGGCGAAGGTAACGAGACCCGGCTTGCAGGGGCCATCGAACGGCTGCTCGCGGACTTCGAGGGGCGCCTCGACGATCGGCCGCTGCCCATCGCGCTGGAGAAGAAGCGCTTCGCCGCGTCGCTGCTCGCTGCGCCCGGCAAGATCGCGGTATCCGGCGACGGTGCACGGGTCGCTGTTAGCGATACGCTGCACCACCGCGTCATACTGGCAGATTCCGATGGCCGGATCCTGCTGACGATCGGCGACGGGGAGGCGGGTTTCGCCGATGGCCCAGCGGAAAAGGCTCGGTTCAACGCCCCGCAGGGGCTGGCATTCAGCGACGAAGCGTTGCTGGTCGCGGACTCGGGCAACCACTCGATTCGCCGGGTGGACCTTAAGACCGCAAAGGTCCGAACCCTGGCCGGTACCGGTCGAGTCGGGCTGTCATCCGAGGATGGCGAGCAGGACGCGCTGGGCGTCGACCTGCGTTCCCCCTGGGACTTGGCCGTCAAGGGAGACGAGGTCTACATCGCGATGGCCGGCGACCACCGGATCTGGGAGCTTGGCTTGACGCTGGGCAAGATGCGCCCCTACGCGGGTTCCGGGCGGGAGGGTATCGCGACCGGCGATCTGGACGAGGCGAGTTTTAGCCAACCGAGCGGTCTGGCGCTGATCGGGTCGGACCTCTACGTCGCCGATGCCGAGGCGTCCGCGATCCGACGCATCCGCATGGAGCCCGGCAGCGTGGAGAACGTCGTCGGCAAAGGGCTGTTCGATTTCGGCGACCGGGACGGGGACCTGAAGAGGGCACTCCTGCAGCATGCCTCGGGTATCGCGGCGCTCCCGGACGGGCGCTTGGCCGTCGCCGATACCTACAACCACAAGATCAAGCTGATCGACCTCGGTGCCGGCAAGGTGACGACCATCCTCGGAACTGGTGCTCCGGGCTCGCGGCTCGCCGGCCGTGCGGACACGGAGCTGAATGAGCCCGGCGGCTTGGCCATCCTGAACGGGTGGATACTGGTGGCGGATACCAACAACCACCGGATCATCGCGGTGGACCCGGACTCGGGCGACCCCGTCCTGTGGCCGCTCGGACAGTGAGCGGCGGGCGCCATCCTGCCCCGCAATCAGGGCCCTGATCGGGCTCGTCGCGGACCGGCTGATACAGCAATGCTCCCGCCCTTGTAGGTTGCGGGTGAGCGGAGCGAACCCCAACGATCGGGCTGCGTGCCGATCCTGGGTCCGCGCGGCGGCGAAGCAGGCGCGGGTACCCACCAAGGCGCCGTCGGGCCTCGGGGCTCAGTCTTGCCCCCAGACCAGCTTCCCCGAGTCGCCCAGGTCATAGCCGCCGAGGGTCTCCGCCCAGGCGAGGGTGTGCGGATCCCTGAGCCGTTCGACGAGCTGCTGGAACAGCTGGCGGAAGTAGACGCCACGCGCCAGGGCGATGTCGAAGCACTCCCAACCGGTGGGAACGAAAGCGAGTCCGTTCTCGGCCGCCGCGGCACGGGCGCCCGGCGCGATATCGGCGATTCCCAGGGAGATGCAGACCGCCGCATCACGCTCCGACAGGGCTTCCGTGGTGATCTGTAGCTGGTCCAGGGCGACCCCGTGCCGGGCCAGGGTCTCGGCGAGGAAGCGACGCGTCCCGGCACCGTCCTGGCGCATGGCCCAGCGCAGCGGCCGGGACAGCAGTTCGGCGACGCCGACGCCCGGTTGGACCAGGTCCGGCCGGAGGATTAGCCCCTGCTCGCGCCGGAAGGCCCGGATCAGCACCCAGCGACGGTAGCCCCCGTATTGACTCAGTAGGGCGGGGTGGCGCAGATGGCTCTCCTCGCTCGGACCCCAATGGACGGCGCAGGCGTCCGCACGGCCCGCCTGGAGCAGCTCGAGCCCGAGCCGGGTACCCGTGGGCGTGTAGCTGACCAGCCCGCGCGGCCCGGTGTCCCGGGCCAGTGACATCACCATGCGGTGCAGCAGCGGGTCGTCGCTGCCGGCGACCAGGAGCCGGTCGTTGAGCAGGCCGCCGTGGCTCGACTCGAGCATCCAGCGGTCGATCAGCTCCCGCGGGAACATCCATTTTCCGGTGACCTTGGTGCCCGGAATACGCCCGTCCGCGACCAGCGCGTAGACCTTCTTCTCGTTCAGGTTCAGGTACTCCGAGACCTGCCTGACGTCCAGAAAGCGGGGCTGGTCCACGGAGAATGCCGACACGCTGCCGAGTCCTGACCCGCGTCAGCTCCGGCGACGCTCGGGGTCTGGGCGGGCGTCGAACATCACCCGGTCGGCGCCGTTGTAGATCAGGAAGTGCCGGCCCTTGGCCCGGGCGATCATGGTCACGCCGACCTTGCGGGCAAACTCCAGGCCCTTCTGGGTCACCCCGGAGCGGGACAGCAGCACCGGGATCCCCATCTGGGCGACCTTGATGACCATCTCCGAGGTCAGGCGGCCGGTCGTATAGAAGACACGGTCCGCGCCCTCGATGGCGTTCAACCACATGAAGCCGGCGACCGCGTCCGCGGCATTGTGGCGGCCCACGTCCTCGACGAAGAGGTCGATTCGGGGCTCGGGCCGGGCCGGGTCGCCCGCGAAACCGCACAGGGCGCAGCCATGCACGGCGCCGGCGCGCCGGTAGACCTCGTTGAAGTCGTTTAGGGCGTCCAGCAGGTGATAGATCCGCGATTGGCGCAGCGTGATGCGCGGCAGCTCCAGCCGGTCCAGCCAGTCGGTGATCCGTCCGAAGACCGTGCCCTGACCGCAGCCGCTGGTGACGGTGCGGTGCCTGAGCTTGTCATCGAGGTCGCCGACGCCGTCGAAGGTGGTGACGTCGCAGCGCTCCCGTGCCCAGTCGACTCGAACCGAGTAGACGGATTCGAGGCAAGGCACGAGCCGCTGGCCGCGCAGGTACCCCAGGACCAGCAGCTCGGGGTGGGTCCCCAGGGTCATCAGGGTGACGACCTCGCGCTCGTCGATGTAGAGGGTCAGCGGCTGCTCACCAGCGATCTGGCCCTCGCGCGGCTCGCCATACTCATCCACCGCGATGACCGGGAACGAGGGCTTCAGCCCGGCCTCCGAGAGCGACGGCAGATAGCGCGCGCCCTCCGGTAGTTCCTCGTCGGCGGCATCCGCGGGACTCGCAGCAACCGCGGCGGTAGGCATCGGGACCTCTGACTCGGGATCGGGCAGGCGCGGCCAGGATGTCCCGGGTGCGTTCACCTCAGCCGCCGGTAACGCTCATGTGGCGGAAGATCACCGGCTGCGCGCCGAGGTCGAAGTCATGCCCCCGGGGCTTCAGCGACATGGCCGCGACGATGGCCTGCTTGACCCGCTCGTCGTCGAGCGGGTTGGCACGCAGCGCACGCCGCAGGTCGGCGGAATACTCCTGCCCGAGACAGAGCAGCAGCCGGCCCTCGGCGGTGACGCGGACCCGGTTGCAGTCGCCGCAGAAGTTGTGGCTGTGGGGTGAGATGAAGCCCACGCGGTTATCGAAGCCGGCCACCCGGAAGTACCTGGACGGCCCGCCGGTGGTCTCGGTGGTCGGCACCAGCTCGAAGTGCGCGGTCAGATCGCGGCGGATCTCGTCACTGGAGTAATAGGCCTCGGCCCGGTCGTGGTCGCCGATGACCCCGAGCGGCATCTCCTCGATGAAGCTGATGTCGAGGCCGCGATCGAGCGCGAAGCGCACCAGGTCGGCGACCTCGTCGTGGTTGCGGTGCTTGAGGATCACGCTGTTGAGCTTGATCCGCTCGAAGCCGGCGGTGATGGCGGCGTCGATGCCGTCCAGCGTTTTTCGGATATCTCCCAGGCGGGTGATGCGATTGAATCGCCCGGGGTCGAGCGAATCCAGGCTGATGTTGATGCGCGTGACGCCGGCGTCCTTCAGCGCCTGGGCAAAGCGCGGCAGCTGGGTACCGTTGGTCGTCAGGGTCAGGTCGCGGATAGCCGGCAGCGCGCCGAGCTGCTCGAACAGCCAGATCACGTTTCGCCTCACCAGCGGCTCTCCGCCGGTGATCCGGAGCTTGGTCACCCCCAGCTCGCCGAAGCACCGCCCGAGCCGCGCGATCTCTTCCAGCGTCAAGAGCTGGCTGCGCGGCAGAAACTGCATGTCCTCGGACATGCAGTAGACGCAGCGCAGATCGCAACGGTCCGTGATGGACAGCCGCACGTAGGTGACGTGGCGGCCGAATCGGTCGATGAGTGCGCCGGGCGGGGAATCCAGCTCCTTACCCGGACCTTCTGTGCTCGGATCCTTCTTGGCTCAGGTTGTGTGGGCTCACGCTTTGTGGCTCCTCGAAGCGCCGCGGCGCCATCTGGCTCAGGGCAGCAAATCTCATTCCGCGTCCGGGGCATGACTCTGACAGGATGCGCACCGGCTCGCAACCCGCGTCGGACCCGACCTCCCATGTCTCGGTGGCGACCGGGTCCGCGAGTGGCGGGCGGTACGAAACGCACCAGGCGCCGTGCTCCGACGGAACATTTTGTCCCGTAGGCGAACAGTGCCGAATCGGTGCGGATTTTCCTTTAGCCCCGCCAGGTCCTCGCCTCGGGTCCTGTGGGAATAGCGCTGGTACGCATATTGCCGCGTTGATCAACTCCACCACCGAGCAAGGATCAGGACCCTATGTCGGCCGAGTCGAGTCCATCCGACGAGCGTTTCCCGGTAGCCGTCGTCACCGAATGCCGGCAGGTTCAGGGCAATCGCTGGCTCCGGGAGCGCTGGCGGGTGGTCTCTGTAACCGTCGGGGCGCACCTCGCAGCGGGCTCGGCAAACCCGCTGCCGATGGCCGACGACGGTAATTCCCGGCTTCTGCTCTGGACCGGACTCCAGGTCCGGCTCTACCCGGATGAGGTCGAAAGCTACTACCACAACCTTATGGTCGAGCAGCCCGGGTGTTTTGTCGTGACCCGCGCCCGGGAGGACGGTGTGCCGGAACCGGTCTTGGTCACGGTCAGCTTCGATGAAGCGCAGGCCTATCAGGAGGCCGACGGTACGGTGGATCGCGTCCCGCTTCCGGCGGAACTTTACCGGGCCGCGGAGGCCTTCGTCCTGGAGCACTATGTGCCGGAACCCAGGAAGAAGCGCCGGCTCGAGAACTGGAAGGAGGGGACAGGTGGCGGACACTGACGAGGCCAGGCAGGGTTTCCTGGCGCGCTGGTCTCAGCGCAAGACCGGTGCAAGGGCCGGAACCGGCGACGACTACGACCCTTTCCACCCGCCCGAGGAAGCGGAGGATGCCGCACTCGGCGTTACCCGTCGCGCCCCGCGGACGGAGCCGCATTTGCGACCGCCGCAAGCGGTGGAAAACGATCGTAACGACCCGGCGCGGGGCGTTCCGTTCGACGGCCAACGCGAGCCGTACGACGAGGAGGCGTCCGAAGACCGACCCGTTCTGCTGACGGACGCGGACATGCCCCCGCTGGACTCGCTCGGGCCGGACTCGGACTACTCCGGATTCCTCTCGCGCGGGGTCTCGCAGGCGCTGCGGCGCCAGGCCCTGCGCCGGCTATTCAAAAGTCCCCATCTGAATATCGTCGACGGTTTGGACGACTACGCGGAGGACTTCACCGGCCTTGCGCCCCTGGGCGACACCGTAACGGCTGAAATGCGTTACCGGCTGGAGCAGGCGGCTCGGGTCGCGGCGGCCGGGCTCGAGGCCGATCCCGCCGTTGCGGGGGCCGAGGGCGGGCAGGGCGCCGAGCCCTATCCGGTGGTCCCGAGCGCCGAGGCGGATCGGGAATGCGACTCCGACGGTGACGCGGCCCGGATCCGCGAAGTCTCGCCGCCAGCGCGAAATACCGTCCTTTCGGGCCCGGGGTCGGAACAGTCCAATACGGGCCGAGGAGCCCTCGACCGATGAATGCGCCGCCGCTCGTTGGGAGCGAACAGGATCGGGATGCCCTGAACCGGGGGGCGCGGGAGCAGGCCTCGTCCGACCTCGGCGATCTGCACGGCGACCTGACCGGCATCGTCAGCTACAGCTCGGCCGGGCGGCTCCTGGTGGTCGGTGAAGACAGGGAACTGGTCGCCCGCGCGGTCGGCCACTGGTCCCCGTTACGGGCATCCGTGCTGTTGCTCGACAACGGCGGGAGGCCGGTATCCGGGGTCACAACCTGGCACTCGACCGCGGGGGCGATCGAGCTCGAGGGCTGGCTTGGGGCGTTTCGGCTCAGACTACCCGCCCAGGGGGCCGGCGTGGCGGTGCACGATCTGGTGCTGGACCTGGGCTCGCGGCCGCTGATCCCCGCCGAGCTGCCGCCCCCTGGGTATGTGACCGCCGACGCGGATTCGCTAAATGATGCGATAGCGACCCTGCGGGACCTGGTGGGGCAGTTCCAGAAGCCGCGCTATTTCCGTTACGACCCGGACACGTGCGCCCACGGAATGAAGGGCATGACGGCGTGCAGGCGTTGCATCGACGCCTGCCCGGCACAGGCCATTACGAGCCTGGTGGAGCGGGTCCGGGTCGAGCCGCACCTTTGCCAGGGCGGCGGCGCTTGCGCGACGGTCTGTCCGAGCGGCGCCATGACCTACGGCTATCCCGGCGTCGAGTCGGTGCTCGAGCGGGTGCGACGCCTGCTCTCGGGATACCTCGCGGCCGGCGGGACGGACCCCGTGCTGCTGATCCACGACTCGGAGGGCGGGGCCGAACGGGTCCGTACGCTGATCGAGTCAGGCGGCGCCGGAACGGGTGATCTGCTCCCACTCGCGGTCGAGGAGGTCGCGAGCCTCGGGATCGAGGCCTGGCTCGCGGCCCTGGCCTACGGGGCGCGGGCGATCCGGTTGGTCGCGCCGCCGGCGCTGCCCGCGGCTTCACGCCGGTCGATTGACGAGCAGATCGCCATTGCCGGCGCTGTGCTTGACGGGCTCGGCGCCGCGCCGGGTGTGGTTGGCTGGTTCGACGAGACGGATCCGGGTCCGCTGTTTCCGGAGATCGAGCCGGCGCGCCACGCCTCGGTCGGGGACAAGCGCCAGATTTTCTACGCCGCGCTGGATCATCTGTACGCTTGCTGCCCGCGGCCGCACCCGCTCGCCGCTCTCCCGGCGGGGGCCCCGTTCGGCACCGCCGCGGTGAACGAGAAGGCGTGCACCCTGTGTCTCGCCTGCGTGACGGTCTGTCCCGGCAAGGCCCTGCTGGACGGACAGGATGTCCCTCAGCTGCGTTTCCTGGAGGCCAATTGCCTCCAATGCGGCCTGTGCACCCGGGCCTGCCCGGAGGACGCGGTCTGGATCACGCCGCGTCTGTTGTTCGACGCCGCCGCGCGGGGCCGCCCCCGTGTCCTGCGGGAAGACGCCCCCTTCCACTGCGTGAGCTGCGGCAAGCCGTTCGCCACCACCTCGGCGATCGGTCGCATCGGCCAGAGGCTCGCGGGCCACTCCATGTTTGCCGAGCCCGCGTCGCGGCGCCGGCTGCAGATGTGTGGCGATTGCCGGGTCAAGGACATGATGCGCGGCGGCGAAATATGACCCGGCTCGGTTCACGCCTCGAGGAACCGCGGGCGATGAGGTCCGGGATGGCCCTGCTAGTCGTGGGCGGTTAGGCGAATTATGGATTATCCGTTCGTTTTGTCCGGATCGCACTGGCGCCGGGATTGCTCCCTTTGACGAAGAACCCGCGATGAGAGATCTCGCCTTGGATCCTGCATTGAAGTACGCGCCGCGTGGCCTGGCGCCTGAAGACGAGGCGCGAGCCGGAACCTATGCCCTGCTCGCCCACGCGCTGCGCCACGCGAGTGGAGCGGAGATCCTGGCTCCCCTGATGGATCTGCCCCCCGCGGACGGCCGGGACGCTTTCGCGCTCGCCTGGGAGGCCCTGCGGCTGGCGGCGGCTCGAACGGCACCCGATGCGGTCGCGGACGAGTACCATGTCCTCTTCATCGGGCTGGGACGTGGCGAGCTGGTGCCCTACGGATCCTGGTACCAGACCGGCTTCCTGATGGAGCGGCCGCTCGGGGTACTGCGTGCCGACCTGCGCGCGCTCGGGTTCGAGCGACAGCCGGGCGTTCGGGAGCCGGAGGATCATGTGGCGGCCCTGTTCGAGGTCATGGCGCAATTGGCACTGGATACCCGAACGGATTCCGTAGAAGGCATCGACCGCCAGCGGGCCTTTTTCGGGGTCCACCTCGGCGGCTGGGTGGATCGGTTCTTCGCCGATCTGGAGTCCGCGCGGTCGGCCTGCCTGTACCGCTCGGTTGCGCGGCTTGGCAGTGCCTTCTTCGCGCTGGAGCGGCGCTACCTCGAGATGGATGCCTGAGACCTGTTTTTCGGCGCCGCCGGTCCCCGGCGGCGCAATCGGAGGAATGACCATGAGCGATGAGATGAGCGAGCAGCAGACCCGAGACGAAGGCCGCAGGGCTTTTCTGAAGAGCGGTGCCGCGGCGGGCGCGGCCGCGGTTGCCACGACGTTGCTCCCAAGCGGCGTCCTGGCCGCGATCGACCGGGAGCCGGCGGGGTCCGCGCCTCGTAAGAAGGGCTACCAGCTGTCACAGCATGTCATCGACTACTACAAGAGCGCCAGCCTGTAACGCTCGCCGGCACTCAGCGCACAAGACTCGGAGAGAACGCCATGAAGCTCCAGAAAATGCCCTCGCACGCCACGGCGGCGGAATCACCCAGGTCGCGCGTCGGCGCGCTCGCGGTGGACCGACGCGAGTTTCTTCGCAGCACGGGTCTCCTTGCGGGGGGCGCGGCCGCCGCGGCCGCCCTTGCGCCCGGCATGGTGCGCCGGGCGGAGGCCACCGCGGCACCCGAGCAGGCCGCCGGGGCGAAGACGACAGCGCGCACCATCTGCACTCACTGCTCGGTGGGCTGCGGCATCTACGCCGAGGTCACCGATGGGGTCTGGACCGGTCAGGAGCCGGCGTTCGATCATCCGTTCAACCGGGGCGCGCATTGCGCCAAGGGCGCGTCGGTGCGCGAGCACGGGCACGGCGAGCGGCGGCTCAAGTACCCGATGAAGCTGGTCGACGGAAAATGGCGGCGGATCTCGTGGGACGAGGCGGTCAACGAGGTCGGCGACCAGATGCTGCAGATTCGAGAGCAGTCCGGGCCGGACTCGGTCTACTGGCTGGGCTCCGCCAAGCACAGCAACGAGCAGGCCTACTTGTTCCGCAAGTTCGCGGCCCTCTGGGGTACCAACAACGTCGATCATCAGGCCCGCATCTGTCATTCCACGACGGTCGCCGGCGTAGCCAACACCTGGGGCTACGGCGCGATGACCAACTCCTACAACGACATCCACAACTCCAAGGCGATCCTGATCATCGGCGGCAACCCGGCGGAGGCCCATCCGGTGTCGCTGCTGCACGTCTTCCGCGGCAAGGAGCGAAACAACGCCCCCCTGATCGTCATCGACCCGCGCTTCACTCGCACCGCGGCCCACGCCGACCACTACGTGCGGATTCGGCCGGGTACCGACGTGCCGTTCGTCTACGGCATGCTCTGGCACATCTTCCAGAACGGCTGGGAGGACAAGGCGTTCATCCGCCAGCGGGTCTACGGCATGGACGAGGTGCGAAAGGAGGTCGCGAAGTGGACGCCGGACGAGGTGGAACGCGTCACGGGCGTGCCCGAGGCGTTGGTACTGCGCACCGCCAAGCTGATGGCCGACAATCGCCCGGGGACCTTCATCTGGTGCATGGGCGGCACTCAGCACACCATCGGCAACAACAACACCCGGGCCTACTGCATCTTCCAGCTCGCGTTGGGCAACATGGGCGTCGCGGGCGGCGGAACCAACATATTCCGTGGCCACGACAACGTGCAGGGTGCGACCGACATGGGCGTCCTGTCCCATGACCTGCCGGGCTACTACGGGCTCGCCGAGGGGGCCTGGAAACACTGGGCGTCCGTCTGGGGTGTCGATTACGAATGGCTCAAGGGCCGGTTCGACCAGGCCGAGATCACGGACCAGGGGGCCTACGAGACGGAAGGTGACAAGCCGCTCCCGCCCATGAACGCCAAGGGCATCCCGGTCTCGCGCTGGATCGACGGCGTGCTCGAGGACAAGGCCAATATCGCCCAGAGGGACAACGTCAGGGCGATGGTCCTGTGGGGTCACGCGCCGAACAGCCAGACCCGCGGCCCCGAGATGAAAAAGGCCATGGAGAAGCTGGACCTGATGGTCATTATCGACCCCTATCCGACGGTCTCGGCGGTCATGCAGGACCGTACCGACGGCGTCTATCTGCTGCCGGCCTGCACCCAGTTCGAGACTTACGGCTCCGTAACGGCTTCGAACCGCTCCGTGCAGTGGCGCGACAGGGTCATCGAGCCGCTGTTCGAGTCGCTCCCGGATCACACCATCATGTACAGGCTGGCGAAGAAGCTCGGGTTCGCCGACGAGTTGTGCAAGAACATCCAGGTAAACGGCGAGGAGCCGCTGATCGAGGACATCACCCGCGAGTTCAACCGCGGGATGTGGACCATCGGCTACACCGGGCAGAGCCCGGAGCGCTTGAAGGCCCACCAGCAGAACTGGCACACCTTCGACTTCACCAGCCTCAAGGCCATCGGCGGCCCCGCCGACGGTGACTTCTACGGGCTGCCCTGGCCCTGCTGGGGAACGGCCGAGATGAGGCATCCGGGTTCCCCGAATCTCTACGACACATCCATCACGGTCGCCGAGGGTGGGCTGCCCTTCCGGGCGCGCTTCGGGGTCGAGCGCGATGGTGTGAATCTGCTGGCCGAGGAGTCCTATACGGTCGGATCCGAGATCGAGGACGGCTACCCCGAGTTCACCGCGGACCTGTTGAAGCAGCTCGGCTGGTGGGACGACCTCACCGCCGAGGAGAAGGCGAAGGCCGAGGGCAAGAACTGGAAGACGGACCTCTCCGGCGGCATCCAGCGGGTGGCCATCAAGCATGGCTGCGCGCCCTACGGGAACGCGAAGGCGCGCTGCGTGGTCTGGACCTTCCCGGACGCGGTGCCGATCCACCGCGAGCCGCTGTACACCACTCGGCGGGATCTGGTCGAGAAATACCCGACCTACGAGGACCGCAAGTCCTTCTACCGCCTGCCGACCCGTTACCAGTCCATTCAGGCCACCGACTACTCGAAGGACTTCCCGCTGATCCTCACCAGCGGGCGTCTGGTCGAATACGAGGGCGGCGGCGACGAGACCCGCTCGAATCCCTGGCTCGCCGAGCTCCAGCAGGACATGTTCGCCGAGATCAATCTGCGGGACGCCAACAACGCCGGGGTTCGCGACGGCAAGGACATGTGGCTCGAGAGCCCTGAAGGGGCGCGCATCCGGGTCAAGGCCCTGGTCACCGAGCGCGTGGCCCCGGGCGTGGTGTTCACGCCGTTCCACTTCGGCGGCCATTTCCAGGGCGCCGACCTGCGGGCGAAGTATCCGGAGGGGGCCGACCCCTATGTGCTGGGCGAGGCCTGCAACACCGCGTTCACCTACGGCTACGACTCGGTCACGGCGATGCAGGAGACCAAGTGCTCGCTATGCAAAATCTACCCGGCCTGATGTCGGCGACTGCTGCGCAACGGAGATAAAGATCATGGCAAGAATGAAATTTTTCTGTGATGCCGAGCGCTGCATCGAGTGCAATGGCTGCGTCACGGCCTGCAAGAACGTCAACGAGGTCCCCTGGGGCATCAACCGCCGGCGCGTCGTGACCATCAACGACGGCGAGCCCGGGGAGCGCTCCATGTCGGTCGCCTGCATGCACTGCTCGGATGCGCCCTGCATGGCGGTCTGTCCGGTCGACTGCTTCTACCAGACCGCCGACGGCTTGGTGCTGCACGACAAGGATATCTGTATCGGCTGCGGGTACTGCTTCTACGCCTGCCCCTTCGGTGCCCCGCAGTTTCCCACCGAGGGTGCCTTCGGCTCCCGCGGCAAGATGGACAAGTGCACCTTCTGCGCCGGCGGACCGGAAGCGGACGGCAGCGCGGAGGAGCGCCGCAAATACGGTGCGAATCGGCTCGCGGAGGGCAAGCTGCCGGCCTGCGCCGAGATGTGCGCCACCAAGGCGCTGCTGGCCGGTGACGCCGACGTCGTTGCGGACATCTACAGAGAGCGGGTCGCTTACCGCGGTGCGGTGGGGCTTCAGCGCGGCTGGGGGGTGGCCTACGGCAAGCCGGGGGTGCGCGAAACCCAGGGGATGGAAGGCAAGGCGGCCGGGAGGGACTGAACGGGCCTCCAGCGTCCAGTCGCCAGCCGACCAGGGAAACGCTGATCTGTTGCGTTTCCCGTCCGGGCCAAGGATTGTCCGGCATATTCAATGGATGTAGGCGATTGACAATGGAGCGCTCCGCGAGTCGCGCCTCTCGGAGCGCGAGCTGATCAAATGTCAGGATGGCTTCTGATCAGTGTCTGCCCAGAGTGCGGCGCGTCGTCCACCGATGGAGGTGATCCATGAGCGATAGGACCGGTGACATGAAACGTCGCCGATATCGCACCGCGCTCCGGGGCGCGCTGCTGTTGCTCGCGTTCGTGCTGGTCGTGCCGCTGATCCCCTACGGCCTGGCCGAGACCGGCGTTCAGCTCACCAACCCCGGCGCCGACCTCTGGCGGGCGGTTCGCCAACGGGTTCAGGAGCCCATGAGCACCCAGGTCGAAGGCATCGACAGCTCGGTGCTGATAAGCCCCTACGGCGAGGAGTGGCGGCTGTTCCGGGCCGACAAGCTGGTCCCGATCGGCGGGGCGGTACTGCTCGGCACGCTCGCGCTGATCGCGGCCTTCTACCTGATTCGGGGGCGCATCCGCATCGACGGCGGGCGATCCGGCAAGCTGGTGCCGCGTTTCTCGGTCAACCAGCGCGTGGTCCACTGGTTCGCCGCCAGTCAGTTCGTCATCCTCGGGGTCACTGGCCTGGTGATGCTCTATGGCCGCTATGTGCTGATTCCGCTGCTCGGGCCCGAGGGCTTCTCGGCGACCGCCGCGGCCTGCAAGGAGGTCCACAACCTGTTCGGGCCGGTCTTCCCGTTCGCGATCGTCGCTCTGATCCTGTTGTTCGGGCGCGGCAACGGGTTCCGTTGGCTGGACGTCAAATGGTTCCTCAAGGCCGGCGGGCTCTTCGGGCACACCATGGCCGACTCGGGCTACTACAACGGCGGCCAGAAGACCTGGTTCTGGATGACGGTGCTTTTCGGCCTCGTCATCTCGGTCTCCGGCCTGATCCTGGACTTCCCGGTCTTCGGTCAGGGACGCGATCTGATGGCGCTGGCCCATGTCTCCCATGCCGTGATCGCCGTGCTTTTCATCGCCGCGGCCTTCGGCCACATCTACATCGGCACACTCGGGATGGAAGGCGCGGCCGAGTCGATGACCCAGGGCTACGTGGACGCCAACTGGGCCAAGGAGCACCACAACCTCTGGTACGCGGAGATGGAGCGGGCCGGCATGGTCGACGTCCAGCCCAATGCGCTGGAAGAGGTCAGGCGACACGACGACATCGACTTCAAGGGCTTCGGGTCGCCCGGGGTCAAGGCGGACGAGGGGTAACCGAATGTTTCTCGACTTCGTGGAGGGGCCGCTCTGGTATGCCGCGGTGGTGGTCTTCGTCGCGGGTGTCACCATCCGACTGGTGGAGGTCCTCGCCAAGGGGGTCAAGCCGGATCTGGCCCCGTCCCGGGCGGACGGCACGGCCGGTGCCCTGCGCACCATCGTGACCCGCTCATGGACCGCGGAGGGCTTTACGCGCGGCGCGACCTTCCACCTGATCGCGGGCTACATGTTCCATATTGGGCTGTTCGTCCTTTTGCTCTGGGCCGCGCCGCATGTGGACTTCATCCGCGAGCGGATTCTGGGCTTTGGCTGGACGCCCGCGCCCCATTGGCTGTTTATTGTCGCCGCGGATCTCGCCTTCGCCGGGATCATCCTGCTCTGGCTTCGCCGCATCATGCACCCGGTGATGCGCAGGATCTCGACCTTCGACGATCATGCCGGGGCGATCCTGACCTTCGTGGTGATGTTCACCGGCTGCATGGCGCTGCTCAAGAGTCACGACAGCCTGCGGGCGATCCACATGCTGACGGTCTGCCTGTGGCTGATGTACTTCCCGTTCAGCCGGCTGATGCATGCCTTCACCTTTACCCTAAGCCGCGGCTACACCGGCGCCGCCATGGCCCGCAAGGGCGTTCGGGCTTGAACGGGGAGCGAGCGAAATGCCCAGCGTACAGACAGAGCACGATTTCCAGCGTGGCGTCGAGGTCCTGCGTGAGCAGATCGACGGCAAGATCGCTTCCTACTTCACCAGCTGCGTGCACTGCGGCCTGTGCGCCGAGGCCTGCCTGTTCTACACGGAGACCGGCGACCCGCGCTATACGCCGATCTACAAGGTCGAGCCCATGCGCCGGCTCTGGCAGCGGGAGAACACCTTCTTCGGCAAGCTCGGCAAGGCGTTGGGGTTCGGGCGCGACCTGACCGCGGACGATTTCGCCGAGTGGCAGGAGATGACCTATGACAGCTGCACCCTGTGCGGCCGCTGCTCGATGGTCTGCCCGGTCGGCAACGACATCGCCTATATGATCCGCAAGCAGCGCGAGGCCTTCGCCGCGTCGGGTTACAGCCCCGAGGGCCTGCAGGGGGCGACCCAGCGTGCGCTGGAGATCGGCAGCCCGATGGGACTGACGCTGAAGTCGCTGGAGGCCCAGGTCAGGCACGTGGAGAAGGCCACCGGGCTCGAGGTGCCGCTCGACAAGAAGGGCGCCGACTACATGGCGCTGCTGTCGTCGATGGAGGTCATCAACTTTCCCGAGTACATCGAGAGCCTGGTTCGCATCTTCGACGCGGCCGGGGTCAACTGGACCCTCTCGCGCAAGGCCTTCGAGGCCACCAACAGCGGCATCCAGATCGGAAGCTCCGAGATCGCCCGGGAGCTGGTGAGCCGGGTCGTCGATGCGGCCGAAGAGCTCGGCGTCAAGTACGTCATCAGCCCCGAGTGCGGTCACGCCTACATGGCCATCCGCTGGGACGGGCCCAACCTGATCGGGCGCAAGTACGGCTTCGAGGTCGTGCACATCATGGAACTGCTGGACCAGCTCCGAGCGTCGGGCCGGCTGCAGACCGAGGGTATCGAGGAGCAGCGCCTGACCTACCACGACCCCTGCCAGATCGCCCGCCGAGGCGGCGTCCTGGCGCAGCCGCGGAACCTGCTGCGGATGGTCGCGCCGGACTACCCGGAGATGTCCGACCACGCCCGCATGAACTGGTGCTGCGGCGGAGGCGGCGGCGTCAGCGCCAACGAGGAGACCGCGGACCTGCGCCTGCAGGTGTTCAAACGCAAGAAGCGCCAGCTCGAGGAGATGAACCCGGACACCCTGGTGACGGCCTGTGCCAACTGCCGGATCGTCATCGAGGAAGGCCTGGAGCACTACGAGATGGACATCTCCGTCATCGGCCTGACCGAGCTCATCGCCGAGCACCTGACGAAGCCGCGTAGGGTAGCCTCGGCGGCGGAGGGCGGGCCCAGACCCCCAGGAGAGTAATCGATAGCGCGGTGCAGGTCAGACTGGAGTGCCTACGAGACTTGCGTCGCTCCCGCGGTCGACCCCTCGAGGCTCGGCGCTGGAGGGGCTCTCTTGGCGTTCTGCACCACGGAGGATTTCGGCGCGGTGCGCTGGCGGCGGTGAATCTGGGCAACGATGCGGACACCACAGGTGCCATCTATGGGCAGCGCGCCGGGGCCTACTATGGTCTCGCCGGGATCACGGCGCCGTGGCGGAGCCGGATCGCCAAGCACGACTTGATCTTGGCGCTCTCCGAGGGATTGATGTCGTTTGCGGCGGACCCTGGCCCGGAGGTGGCCAACGTCGCGACGGGATGACGTAATCCGCGTCGACTCGTGGCCGTATTGCAATTCGTTGAAGGTGGGTGGCCCGCTTGTGCGCCGGGAGCGCCGTAACCGGTCTCGCCTCCGCGCTTCACATACCCCCCACACGCACGTAGATCAGGCAGCCTCTTTCGGAAAACGGCGTGTGCTCGCTCATGTGCGGGCTCCGTATCCAGGTCCCCGCCGGGTAGCGCCCGTGTTCGTCGGCAAGCTCGCCTTCCAGCACCAGGATCTCCTCGCCGCCCCAGTGCGTGTGGCGCCGAAAACGGGTACCGGGCTCCCAGCGCACCAGTGCTATGTTCTCAGGAAAACCAGGCTGGCTGTAGAGCGGCCGTACCGTTAGACCAACAACTACCCCTGGTCGCCAATCGTCGCGGACGGTGGTGTCCTCGAGCATGCGGAATCGATCCTCTCCCGGGTACTGGCGCAGTCGCACGAACAGCGTGCAGCCGGATTCCGACCGGGGTGAATGCCGGCTGTCATGGGGATTCATCAGGAAAGTGCCGGCTGGGTAGTCGCCGTACTCGTCGGCGAAGATTCCGTCGAGTACCAGGATCTCCTCACCCTCGGGGTGCGCGTGCTCGGGAAACGCCCCGCCGGGCGCGTAACGCACCAGGCTAGTCACCGGCCCAGTTTCGCCGCCCTGGCGGTACAGCGGCTTGCGCCAGACGCTGCCACTCGGGCTTGGCTCCCAAGGCAAGCGGTCCGTGTCGACGACCACGCGTAGGCCAAGGTCGGCATTGACATCGGCGAGTGGTTCGCTTTCGGATGGCGCCATCGTCTGCAAATGAATCTCCGAGTCGGTCATGGGCACGCTATTGGTCTGTGGCTACGCGAGCCTACCGGAACGGTTCTTCGCAAGGCTACTCCTGCCTGCTGCCGGTCGCGGGCGACCTTGATCTCCCGACGCGCGACTTCAGGCACGCGGTCGGACTACTGGGTTGCGGCCTCCGCGAACATCTTCAGGGCGCCGCCGACCTTTTTCAGCGGCTCATCGCACCCGTCAAGCCCGTGGCGCTCCGCGAGATAGGTCGGGTCATAGTAGGCGAGCCAGACCTTGCCGTCCGCATCCTGCCAGACCAACGCCTTGAGCGGCAGGTCGATGCCGATGGTTCGCCCGCACTGCATCAACGGCGTGCCGACCTTCGGCGAGCCGAAGATGACGAGCTCGGTCGGCGCGAGCTCCATGTCGACGCTTTTTGCGCCCGCCGCGTGGTCGATTCTGGCGAAGACTTTGATCCCCTTCGATTCGACGGCGGCCACCAGCTTGTCGGTCGTGGTGGAAACATCGTTGTTGCTTTCGACGGTCACGAGGCCCTCCTCGGCGTAGGCGCCGTGGGCGAGGGTGGCCAGCACGATCGCGAGCAAAAAGGCTTTCATGGCGGGGTTCCTCCGTTGGATGAAGATTACTCGGCCGGGTAATCGGGCGTGGGCGCGGCCCGCGCAGGGGCCGCTTCTATCGCATTTGCGTTGTCTGGGTGCCCGCACCTCAGTCTGACGGCGGCTGTCGGCAGTTCAACCCATGACGCCTGTCAAGTATAGCGGTGATACTTGGCGGTGTTTATCGATAACCCCGATTGGCCTGAATTTAGCCTGGATTAACGTCAGGACCCCAATTAGAATGCGCCCTTAGCGAATGCGGCAGTGCAGCATAACCGGCCGCGGCAAGAAGCGGCCACGCGCCGGCAGAGGGGTTCCATCCATGTCATGTAAAGTCGAGGCTCAGGTGCAGGGCCCATTGGTGTCGCTGGACGAGCGGGCCAGCGTGCAACAGGCAGCCGAGTTGATGACGGCCCGAAAAGTGGGGTCGCTGGTGGTGATGCACGAAGGCGAGGTGGTGGGTCTGTTCACCGAGCAGGACCTCCTGCGGCGCGTCGTCGCCGACGGTAGGACACCAGCCGATGTCAGGCTTGGCGAAGTCTGCACCCGTGATCTGATTTCGGTCGCGTCGGACACCGACTGCCTGCGCGCCATCGCCAAGATGCAGGCGAACCGGTGCCGCCGGCTGCTGGTATACAGGGGCCGACGGTTCCTCGGCGTCGTCAACCTCACCGACCTGGCCCATGCGCTGACTCGCAAGGGACGGGGTCAGGATCTGGTGGTCAACGCCTTCGGCGTCGTAACGCTGGTGGTCGCCGTTGCCGTTATCGCGATCCTGTTGTTGAAGCTGCCGGAGGTGATGCAGCTGACGGGTGATTTGGGTTCGCGTTGAGCCGGATTCCTTTGGCGATGTTCGGGATTCAGGGAAGTATATCGATCGGGGTGCCGTCCGCCGTCATGGACCAGATTTCGTCGATCGCCATGTTCGACACGGCGATACAGCCGAAGGTCCAGTCTCCGGCCTTGGGGGTATCCCGGCCGTTGGGCTGACCGTGGATCATGATCATGCCGCCGGGGTCGTCACCCTTGAAGCGCGCGCGCATCCGGTCCTGGCCGTTCGGGTAGGAGATGTGCAGTGCCTTGCGGTAACCGCTGTTGGCGCTTCGCCAGTCCAGAAAGTAACGCCCCTCCGGGGTTCGTCCGTCCCCTTTCCTTCGCTTGTGGCCGGCGGGCTGGTAGCCAAGCGCGATCTTATAGGTCCGCAGGGGCTTGTCTCCCCGCATCAGGTAGAGACGGCGCTCGGATTTCTTGATGACGAGCTTGTCCGCCAGCGACGTTGTCGGTGCGCTAGAGCGAGCCGGGTCCGGCGGGCTCGCCTGGTCCGGAACATAGGGAAAACCATGAGCGGAAAGCGGAACGTAGAGGATTACGAGCAACAACCACGGACGACGGTGAAACAACATTCGAACCAGGACCTCGAGGAAAAACACCGAAACGCGTGAGAATTCTATCTATTCTGGCTGCTGGATGTCATCCGCGTGATCTGAGAACCGAGCGCCGCCGCGCGATTTTGCCAGACCGCCGGGGTTGGTTGTCGAGGTCGGCTAGGAGCACACTACATCAAGGTGCCTCGTTTCCGTGTTTCGTGCCATCGGGTGGCGCGTCGCCCGCCGACGTAACCCGATCGGATTCGCACGTAGTCCGCCGAGCGGCGGGCCCATCCACTCCAGCGCCGCATGGCCGATCGGGTTTTTCGGCGTTTTCCCCGGAGGAATCCAAGATGACTGACAGCTCCGCGGTTCGAGCCCTGGAAGATGCTCACCTATTACGCCAAGGCGGGCGAGCGCAGCGAGCTGGAGGCGTTTGTCCTGGCGATCGGTCCGAGCGAGACCTTCCGCGCCCTTCTGCGCCTGGATCCGGCTCAACGCCAGCTAGTCCTCACGACCCTGTCTCCCACCGAGGCGGCGGAGATTATGGAGGAGATCCCTGGCGAGCATGCCGCGGGCTTCATGGAGCAGCTTTCCGCCGGCGACGCGGCCAGCATCGTCGACGCCATGGAGAGCGCCGAGCAGGCCGATCTGCTTGCGGGCATGCACAAGAAGGAGGCCGAGGCGATTCTGGCGCGGATGGATCCGCAGCGAGCCGCCGATGCGCGGGAACTGATACGATATCCCCCCGACGTCGCCGGCGGACTGATGGTCACCGAGTTTCTTGCCTACCCCGAAACCGCGCTGGTGCGCGATGTTCTGGACGGGCTCAGCGAATGGGTGGAGAAAAGGCCTGACGAGGAGGCACATGTCTATGTGGTCTCCGCGTCCGGCATCCTGATCGGCGGTCTCGACCTGGCGGGTCTGGTGCTGTCGCGCCGCACGGTTCCACTGAGCGAGATCGTGAAGCGGCCACGATTCGTCTCGGTCAATGCCACGCTGGACGAACTGGACAACCTGTTCGAGTGTCACCAGCTTGCCTTCGTTGCCGTCGTCGACGAGCGCCAGAAACTGCTCGGGATCCTTCGGAGGGACGACCTTAATCAGGCACTTCAGGAACGGGCCGATGCGGACTACCTGAAATCCCAGGGCATCGTCGGTGGCGATGAGATCCGCGCCCTCCCGGTGCTCACGCGGTCCCGGCGGCGTCTGTCCTGGCTGAGCCTGAACATCTTCCTAAACATAATCGCCGCCAGTGTCATCGCACTGTACGAGGACACGCTCAGCGCGGTGATTGCGCTGGCGGTATTCCTGCCGATCGTGTCGGACATGAGCGGCTGCTCGGGAAACCAGGCCGTGGCCGTCAGCATGCGCGAGTTATCGCTGGGGATCGTCAAGCCCTACGAGGTTGCTCGCGTCTGGCTTCAGGAGATCTCCGTGGGCCTGATCAACGGAGTCGTGCTCGGTTTCCTGATCGCGGCGGCGGCGTGGCTCTGGAAGGGCAACGTTTATCTGGGGCTGGTCGTTGGTTGCGCTCTCGCGGTCAACACAATGATCGCCGTATCCCTGGGCGGAACCGTGCCTCTATTCCTCAAGCACTTCAAGATCGACCCCGCCGTCGCGTCTGGGCCCATACTGACCACGGTGACGGACATGTGCGGCTTCTTCCTGGTGCTGGCCCTGGCTACGCTGATGCTGCCCAAGCTGGTGGTATGAGAAAGTCCCGGTTGGAAACCGGGACTACTATTGGGCCGAGGTATCCCGGGGCAAGCGATCCCGCGCGATATGCCGGTTACTCGCGGTAGCTATCTGGCGCTCGCTCGGCGCCCCTTCGCGCCGCCATAGCCGCTCGGCGTTTCTCTCGCCCGGGGAGCGCCGTCCTCGATGCACTCGTCCTACGACGATGTTCCGCCGGCACGTCTTGTACGGTGGTTTGCCGAGATCGAGGTTCTGACGCTCTCAGGCCCCTTCGCTGGCGCCGCCTCGCGTTCGCGCCTGCTGATCGCCGGGGCCGCCGGGCCAGCGTCGCCGTAGCGGGTCGCGGCAACAAGCATATCTGTAGCTCATGAACAACGTCGTTGTCTACGAGGCATGTCGGCTGCAGCCGGGGCACCTTGAGTTCGGCTTTGGCAACATGTCGCGTTATTGGCCACGCGAACGGGGCTTGCAAAATACAGATCCCGCGTTACGCTATAAAACTGTGTGGCCCGTCACGGCAATCGGTCCGTTTTGTGTGGTTAGAAAGCGACGCGGGGTGTGCTCAGAACCTTCCGGCGAGTTTTGACAAGTCGTTCTATTTGCTTTCGAGACAATGTGGTGCCCACGTTACAGATAGGGGGCCGAACCTGTTCCGGAGGTTGAATCCATGACCATCAGCCAATCGCATGCCATTTGGGAGCTTTGTCGGCAGGGTTTCCCCCTCAACGCAGAAGAGGCGGCGGAGCGCTGGGAGAGCGGCGAGACCTACGAGCCGGATTCCCGGTTGCACGTCTCTCGGGAGATCGTTCAGCTGATCGACCTTTGCAACTGGGAAATACGGGTTCAGGGGAGTCAGGTATAGGCCACGGCGGCTAGACCGCCGAAGCCGTTTCCCAGCGTCGACCTATCTGAGCCGAGCGGCGCTCAGTCGTGCGATTGGCTGCTCAGCTGCTGGCGTACCGCGAAGAGTTCGGCAAGACGTTGCTGCATCTGGCCGTTGACGGTATCCGGGGGATAGGCTCCCTGCTGATCCGGCATTCCGGCGGGCTCGCCGGTTAGCAGTTCCATGGCCTGGTCCACGTGGCGGACCGCGTAGATGCTGAATCGTCCTTGTCTGGCCGCTTCCACGACATCGTGCCGCAGCATCAAATGCTTTCGGTTGGCCTCGGGGATGATCACGCCCTGCTCGCCGGTTAAGCCGCGGGCCGCGCAGATATCGAAGAAGCCCTCGACCTTTTCGTTGACGCCGCCGATCGCCTGCACCTCGCCATGCTGATTGACTGAGCCGGTGACGGCGATCGCCTGTCGGATCGGGACGTCGCCGATCGCGGACAGCAGCGCGCAAAGCTCGGCCAGCGACGCGCTGTCGCCCTCAACGGTCCCGTAGGTCTGCTCAAACACCAGGCTCGCGGACAGGCACAGCGGCTGGAAGCGGGCGTAGCGCCGGCCCAGATAAGCCGAGAGGATGAAGATCCCCTTCGCGTGGATCGGCCCGCCCTGGTCCACCTCGCGCTGAATGTCCACCACCTCGCCGTTGCCGAGGCGGGCCGTGGCGCTGATTCGCACCGGCGTCCCGAAGGCATGGTCGCCGAGCTGGATGACTGAAAGCCCGTTCACCCGCCCGAGCTGTACGCCGTCGGTGTCGATCAGCAGTGTGCCGCGGATGACCTCCTGCTGCATCCGCTCGCGCAACTGGTCCAGCCGTCGGCGCCGGGCATCGATGGCCCCCTGCACGTGGTCGCGCCGGATAGTCTCGCCGGCCGATTTTCGCGCAATCTGATCGGCCTCTCGCATCAGATCCGAGAGGTTCCCGAGGTGTACCGAGAGCCGCTCGCCGTCGCCGGCCCGCCGGGCGGCCTGCTCGATCAGTCGCTCGATCGCGTCGCGGCCGAGAGGCAGCAGCCGTTCGTCGGCGCGCAGCGACGCGACGAGACGGGCGTAGAGCAGGTCGTTTTCCGCCGAGCGGGGCATGTCCTCGGCAAAATCGGCCGCGATCTTGAACAGCCGCCCGAAATCCGGGTCGTAGGCATTCAACAGGTAGTAGAGAAACCGGTCACCGACGAGTACGACCTTGACATCGATGGGGATCGGCTCGGGCTCAAGCGAGGTGGTGCTCGCCAGCGACAGCATCCGCTCCAGCGATTCGATGCGGATCTCACGCGAACGAAGGACCCGTTTCAGCGCGTTCCACGCGAACGGACTCGATAGCAGGCGCAGGGCGTCGAGCACTAGGAAACCGCCGTTCGCGCGGTGCAGGGCGCCTGGCTTAATCAGCGTAAAGTCCGTGGTCAGCGTGCCGAACCGGGCGATGTGCTCGATGCGGCCGACCAGGTTCATGTAGGTCGGATTGTCCTCGTGGACGATGGGCGCCCCGTCGACGTCGCCGTTGTCGACGAGCAGGTTTACCCGATAGCGGGTGAACGCGGGATCGTCCGGGCCAGGTGTCTTGGTGCCATCGCCCTCGGCTTGGCGGAAGAGATCGCCGTTTTCGGTCAGGTCGCTTGTGACCGCGTGCAGGTAATCGAGCACTTCAGGGAGATCCGCGTAGGCGGCCTCGAGCTCGGCCATCAGGGCGCCTACGGTGGCCTCCATGGTTGTCCGGTCAAGCTCCTTGAACCGGCGCCGCATCTCCCGCTGCCAGAGCGGGACCTGCCCGAGGGTCTTGCGCAACTCGCGCCGCAACTCCTCGATGATCGTGGAGACGCGCTGCTTCTCCTCTTCGGGCAAAGCGTTGAATTCGTCCGGCCCCAAGACCTCGCCGTCGCGCGCGGGTGCCATCGTGAAGCCGGTGGGCGTGTGAATCAGCGCGATTCCGCGCTCCGTGGCCTTCTTGCCGATGGCTTCAGCCGCGGCCTCCTCGCGCTCCTTGAACTCGCGTTGAATCGACTCCGCCTGAGCGCCGTACTCCTCGCTCTGGAATGCGGCCGGCACCGCGTTCAGCAGATCCTCCACCAGCTGACGCATCTCGGATCTCAGGTGGCGCCCCCGGCCCGGTGGCAGCCCCAGCGCTGCCGGGCGCGGTGGGTTGCTGAAGTCCGCGACGTAGCACCAGTCGTTCGGTGCCGGTGCCCGGTGTCGACAGCGCTCCAGCGTGCGGTCGATAAGGGCGTGTTTTCCGAGCCCGGCCGAGCCCATCAGATAGAGGTTGTAACCCTCGTGCGGAATGTCGACGCCGAATTCGATCGCCTCGACGGCTCGTTCCTGACCGATCGTTGAATCCAGTGGCGCGACCTGATCGCTGGTCTCGATGCCCGAACGAGCCAGATCGCAGGCGTGGTAGAGCTCGTCGGCGTGAACCGGCTTGACGGGGTCCATGGGTTCTCTCTCGGCGCCGTCGGGCGGGTCCGATACCGGTGCGATAGGGGTGGTATTGGACGCCGCGGGACTCTGCCGGGCTGATCAGCCGCCGGTTTGGGAGGCGGCTACGGGTTTGGACCAGAGAGGCCGCATCTGCTTCTCGACCCGGCCACCGCAGGCCTGGAAGCAGTCGTCGTATTGCACCTCGCAGATGCGCATGTCGGGCCCCAGACAGGTGTCCGGAGGGGAGCAGTTTCCGCCGCCGCTCTTTATGCAAAGGTCGTAGTCCGCCTTCGCCGGTGCGTAGAACCTCTGGCACTCCTCTTCGCGAGCGCGTTGGCGCTGCTCGCACTGGCTCTTCGGCAACTCGCAGCCGGCGACGCAGTCCCGGCCCTCCGCGTCCGGGGGCTGGATCAGCTGCCGATCGTAGAGGCTCTCGGCGCAGCCGTTGAGCAAGACAACAAGGAGCACCGAGGCGACGGCGAAAACACGAGTCCAGGTAGAGGCGCGGGTAAGCGGCACGGGCTTTCTCCGAATTTGCGATCAGTGATGGGCCGCGTCCCGACTTGCGACGCTGGCCGCCGACGATGGCGCATCTTGCGCCCCCCGCGGCAAGAAGATGTAAAGCAGCAGCGCGCCGACTATGCCGGCGGAAACCGAGGCGAGCAGAATGCCGATCTTGGCCTCCGCGACCAGTGCTTCATTCGTGAAGGCCAATTCGTCAATGAATATGGACATCGTAAAACCGATACCCGCTAGTGCGCTGGCGGCCCAAATCTGCTTCCAGGTTACGCCGGTGGGCAAGCTGGCCGCACCGGACATCACGGCAATCAGGCTGGCCCCCATGATCCCGATCTGCTTTCCGACCACGAGGCCCAACACTACCCCCCATGCGATCGGGCCGGGAAAGGTGCTCAAGGTGCTGGTATCGAACGTGACACCGGCGGCAAACAGCGCGAATAGCGGGAGGATAAGAAATGCCTGAACAATGTGAAGCTGCTTCTCCATCGCGATGCCGGGTGGAATCATGTCCTCCGATGCCAGGTAGATCTGGCCGACCGCCGCGCGCTGCTCAGGGTTCTTGTTCAGGCTCTCGCGCGTAAGGTCGCAGTTCTCGAGTTTGTCGAGGTTGCGGCGCGTGGTGCTGACGAATTCATCGGGCTCGATCAGCGACCTCACCGGGATTATCAGCGCGATCAGCACGCCGGCGATGGTCGCGTGAATCCCGGATGCCTCCAGGCTGACCCAAACACCGATCATGAGTATCAAGTACGCTCCGATCTGCCGGACCCGTGCGCGGCTGATAAGATACAGCAGGACGAGGAACACGGACGCGGACAGGATCGCCAGGTAGTTGAGCTCCGCGGTATAGAACAGCGCAATTACCAGCACGGCGAGCAAATCGTCGGCAATTGCGAGCGCGGTCAGAAACACCTTGAGGCCGATGGGCACGCGTGAGCCGAACAGCGCGAGCACGCCCAGGGCGAAGGCGATGTCGGTCGCCATCGGGATTCCCCAGCCTGCCTCGCCGGGACCGTTGGCATTGAAGTAGGCGTAGATCAGGGCCGGAACGATGGCGCCGCCGACCGCCGCGGATACGGGGAGCACCGCTCGGCGAAACGAGGAAAGCTCGCCGACCACGATCTCGCGCTTGATTTCCAGACCGACGACGAAGAAGAAGATCGCCATCAGCCCGTCCTTTATCCAATGAGCGAGCGTGTGCGAGTAACTATGCTCGCCGAAGGCAAAGCCGATCTGGGTCTTGGCCAGCGCGTAGTACTCGTCGGCAAAGGGTGAATTCGCGAGGACAAGCGCGAGCAGGGCGAAAAACACAAGGAAACCGCTACTGGCCACCTGGGAGTGCAGAAAGCGGTCGAACATGCCGTGGGCGTTCGCGTACTCGCCGGTGGCGTGCTTCTTATCCAGTTCGGTCATCGTCGGCGCTTCGTAGGGTTACCGTGTAAGTATGCGTCGTGAGCGCTCTGTAGCTTCCCCGCCCGGCGGAAAAGGGCCGCGCAATCGTGATCCGAGGCTCCCGGGACGCAACCTCATGTTCCTCGAGTCTCCCGCTCGCGCGCGGAACGGGGTGAGCGGGAAATTGTACCCATCTCCAGCGTGGGGGCCCCGGCGCAAGAGACGGTGCGCCAACGCCCAGGTTCGTCGATCACTGGTCGCGCACTTTACCATAGGCTTCAATCGGGGCGACGCGGCGACGACCCACGAGCTTCCGGCAGGCGCAGGCCCCGGCGGCATCGCGATCTATACTTGCGAATGCGTCTCGGGCCGACAGGTCGGAGCGCGATGAATCCGATTTCTTCACGACAGGTGATAATGAGAACGCATGGGTTCAATACCCGGGGGAGGCCGCCGATGAAAACAGTCCGAGAAATGCTCGACCACAAGGGCCGGGATGTCTCAACGATAGGTCCGCATGCCACCGTGCGCGAGGCACTCACGCGGATGGCGGAGGAGGACGTCGGTGCGCTGGTAGTCGTCAGCGACAATCTGGTCATCGGGCTGATCTCGGAGCGGGACTACGCGCGCAAGGTGATCATCTTGGGCAAGTCGTCCCTGGAGACATCGGTCGGCGACATCATGGCGTCGGATCCCAGCTGCGTCACCGAGGGAGACTCCATAGGAGCCTGCATGCAGGCGATGACCGACAAGCGCGTTCGCCATCTGCCGGTTCTCGACGGTACCCGGCTGGTTGGACTCATTTCGATCGGCGACGTCGTGAAGACGATCATCAGCGAGCACGAGTCGAAGATCGGCGAGTTGGAGAGCTACATTTACGGGCAATAATGGCGCTGTCCGGTGGGTACTGCCAGACTCGTATGGGCGGTCAGAGGTTTCGTGCCGGACCGGCGACGGGACTGATCGCTCGGGCCGCTTGCAGCCGATCGCGCGCCCGGTGTCGCTCACCGGCGTGCGAAGACGACCAAGTGCTCCGCCTCCAGCCGGATTCCGATCTCATCGCCGACCGCGTGCCGGTGGTGACTCGCAACCAGACAGAGGACCTCTGTCCCGCTCTCAAGCTTCAGGGTGTACAGGTATTCGGCGCCTCGGAATGCCCGTTCCACGACGATTGCGCGCCGAGGGCTCGCGTCATCGTAGAGCAGATCGTCCGGGCGGATCAGAACCTCGGCGGCGGCGCCGCGCTCGAGGCCGTGGGGGCGCTGACCGGCAACCCGTCCGAGCTCGGTCTTGACCCGTTTCTCGTCGACCACGGTCGCCGGCAGGATCACGCCCTGTCCGACGAAGTCGGCGACGAAGCGATCGGCGGGCTCGTGGTAGAGACCAAATCCGGTGTCCCACTGGCGGATCTCGCCGTGGCCGAGCACACCGATCTCGTCGGCCATCGCGAACGCCTCGAGCTGGTCGTGGGTGACCAGGATGGCGGTGACGCCGTCGCGCTTGAGCAGGTCGCGCACTTCCCGCGCGAGTTGCTCCCTGAGCTCCGCGTCCATGCTCGAGAAAGGCTCGTCCAGTAGCAGGATCTCGGGGCGCGGCGCCATGGCGCGCGCCAGCGCAACGCGTTGCTGCATGCCGCCGGAGAGTTCATGGGGGTAGGTGCGGGCAACCTGTCGCATGCCGACCAACTCGAGCAGCTCGTCGACCCGCCGCAGGCGCTCGGCCCGCGACAGCGCGCGCAGCCCGAAGCCGACATTGTGCTCCACGCTCAAGTGCGGGAACAGGGCGAAGTCCTGGAACACCATGCCCACGCGGCGGCGCTCCGGGGCCAGCGTCATAGCGGGCGAGGAGACTCGCCGTCCGTGCAGCAGGATCTCCCCCCGACTGACGGGCTCGAACCCGGCGATCGCCCGCAGCAGCGTCGTCTTGCCGCAGCCGCTGGGTCCGAGCAGGCAGCCGATGATGCCGGCCTCCAGCCGAAAAGACACGTTGCGAACGATCGTCGCCGCGCCGTAGGCGACGCTGACCTCTCGGATCTCAAGCTGTACTGGCATCGCGGGACAGGGTGATGGATCGACTGAGGAGTATGACCGGCAGCAGTCCGGCGAGGACGATGGTCAGGGCCGCCGGGGCCGAGTCCGCCAGGCGCTCGTCGGTGGCCAGCTCGTAGGCGCGCACGGCCAGCGTATTGAAGTTGAAGGGACGCAGTATCAGGGTGGCGGGGAGCTCTTTAAGCACGTCCACGAACACCAACAGCAGCGCGGTCAGCAGACTACCGCGGAGCATCGGCATGTGAATCTTGCGCAGCACCTGCCCCGGGCGCAGGCCCAGCGACCGGCCGGCCTCGTCCATCGAGGTCCGGATTTTGCCCAGGCCCGACTCGACCGTCTGCAGGGAGATCGCCAGGAAGCGCACCAGATAGGCGAAGATCAACGCCGCCAGCGTACCGCTGAGCAACAGGCCGGTGGAAAGGCCGAACGTCTCGCGCATCCAGGCGTCGAGAGTATTGTCCGCCCAGGCGAAGGGGATGATCACGCCGATGGCAATCACCGTGCCCGGCACCGCGTAGCCGAGGCCGGCGACACGCACCGCGGCCCTCACCGGACGCACCGGGTGGATCCGCTCGCCGTAACCGAGCAGCAGCGCAATCAGCAGCGCCAGCAACGAGGCGATGGCCGCGAGCTTCAGGCTGTTGATGACCAAACCCAGGAATTCCGCGTCATAGGCGGTATGTGCGATCCTCAAGGCCCAGGCCGTGAGCTGCCCCGCGGGCACGAGGAAGCCGAGGAGCACCGGAACGAGGCAGAACAGCATCGCGCCGGCGGTTTGCCACCCGGACAACCGGTGGCGGCGTATCGTCTGTTGGCGCCGACTGGTGTGATGGTAGCGGGCCTGACGGCGCGAGAGACGCTCCAGGGCGATAAGGACCAACACGAATCCGAGCAGGACCGCCGAGAGCTGGGCCGCGGCCGGGGCGTCTCCGAGCCCGTACCAGGTCCGGAAGATGCCCGTGGTGAAGGTCTGCACCCCGAAGTATTGCACCGTTCCGTAGTCGGCGAGCGTCTCCATAAGGGCCAGCGAAAGGCCCGCGGCGATGGCCGGCCGGGCGAGCGGCAGGGCCACCGAAAGAAACGTCTTCCAAGGACCGTTACCTAGCGTACGGCTGACGTCGAGCACACAGAGCGACTGGCTCAGGAACGCGGCCCGCGTGAGCAGATAGACGTACGGGTACAGCACCAGGGACAGCATCAGGGCGGCGCCGGGCAGCGAGCGGATCTCCGGGAACCAGTAGTCCCCGTAGCCCCAGCCCGTGAGGTCCCGCAGGGATGACTGTACGGGGCCGGCGAAATCCAGCATTCCGGTATAGGTGTAGGCGATGATGTAGGCGGGCATTGCCATCGGGAGCAGCAGCGCCCACTCGAACAGTCCGCGACCCGGGAACTGGCACATGCTGGTGAGCCAGGCCGTACCGACACCGCCGATCAAAGTCCCGACGGCCACGCCGAGCATCAGCAGTAGCGAGTTCGTGACATAGTCCCGAAGGACCGTGTCGGCGAGGTGGCGCCAGGTGTCACCCGCCGGCACGAATAGAAAGCCGACGATCACCAGTACGGGCAGGGCGAGCAGCAGCGCCACGGCGACCGTGCCGCTCGACCAGATGGCACCGTGTCTCGTTGGGATGGGGGTAGGCGTCAGCCTCATGTTCCGGCTCTGAACGGGAAACCACACGGCCGCGGCCGGAGGGCGAGCCGGTAGCCTTAATCGCGGGCGGAGTTCGTCCGCGCGCGGCAAGGTCTCCGAAGCCGCGCGCGGATTATCGGCGTTGTCGGCACTCCGCGTCTATTTCCAGCCCGAGCGGTCCATTAGTCGCACGGCGTCGGCGTTCAGCTCGCCGAGCCGCGCAAGATTGAGCCCATCCGCCTTGAACTCACCCCAGCTTGCGAGCAACTCGCTCGCGGGGACATCCGGGCGCACCGGATACTCGCCGTTGACCTCGGCGTACCACTGCTGGGACTCGGGATTGGCGAGGAACTCGATAAGCTTGACCGCCGCTTCCTTGTGGGCCGCGGATCGTGTGACCGCGGCGCCGCTGACGTTCACATGGACGCCGCGCCCCTCCTGGTTCGGCCAGAATACCCCGACGCGCTCGGCGGCTGAGATCTGGTCGGGGTCGCCGGAGGTCAGCATGCCGGCGAGGTAATAGGTGTTGGCGATCGCGATGTCGCATTCGCCGGCGGCGGCGGCCTTGATCTGGTCGCGGTCGCCGCCCTTCGGCGGTCGGGCGAGGTTCGCAACCAGGCCGGTCGCCCACTTCTCGGTCGCTTCGGCACCGTTGGCGGCGATCAGCGAGGCCACCAGCGATTGGTTGTAGATGTTGTCCGACGAACGGATACAGATCCTGCCTTTCCACGCCGGGTCGGCGAGCGCCTCGTAGGTCGAGAGATCGGTTGGCTCGACCTTGTCCTTGACGTAGATGATCGGCCGCGCGCGCACCGTCAAACCGACCCAGTGACCGTCCGGATCGCGGTAGCTCGTGGGGATCGCCTCGGCGAGGGTATCGGAGACGAAGGGTTGGGTGGAGCCGGCCTCCTTGGCCCGGTGCAGCCGGCCCGCGTCGGCCGTCAGCAGCACGTCGGCCGGTGAGTTGATGCTCTCGCTCTGCAGCCGCTGGAGCAGGGCGTCGTCCTTGCCGGTGACTAGATTCACGCGAATGCCAGTCTGCTCGGTAAACCGATCGAGCAGCGGCTTGATGAGGTTCTCCTGGCGGGCGGAGTAGAGATTGACTTCGTCGGCCGCTGCGAGTGGCAGAGAGAGGGCGGTCAGCAGCGAGATGGCGAGGACCGCGAAGTTGACAAAGGGCGTGATCAAGGCGGGTGCACTCCAGAGTCTTGGGGTTTTGGAACGTGGCAGACGAAGCCGACAGTCAAATGGTAATGCGAGCGATTCGCATTAACAACCGTTCGTGGTGAAAAATAGCGGAACATCAGAATATAATGCACAGCTTGATCGCTGTCCGCCGGCTGGGATCGACCTTGAAATGCCGCTCCCCGGATCGAACTCCTCCAGGCGTGGGAAGCGCGAGGTGGAAGTTGAACTCCTGGGCAGTCTGACCAGGGCCGGTAGGCGATCTAAAGACGCGAGTTTTTCGACTTCCACGCGTAGCGGGGTGTTGAAACGCACCCCGAAAAACGCATATTCAAAACCTAGTAAAAGCATCAGGAAACGGAGCCCGGCGCGATGACCTCAAACCCAGCCGTCGACGACATCGTCAAATCGGAATACGAGCACGGATTCGTCACCGAGATCGAGTCCGATACGCTGCCGCCCGGGCTGGACGAGGGCGTGGTTCGGACGATCTCGCAGCGCAAGGGCGAGCCCGAATTCATGACCGAATGGCGGCTGAAGGCCTACCGCCACTGGCTGACGATGGACACGCCGCGGTGGTCGTCGGTGCACTACCCGGAGATCGATTTCCAGGCGATCTCCTATTTCTCGGCGCCCAAGAAACAGGATGGCCCCAAGAGCCTGGACGAGGTGGACCCGGCGCTGCTTGAGACCTACGAGAAGCTCGGCATTCCGATCGAGGAGCAGAAGGCGCTGGCCGGAATCGCCGTCGACGCGGTCTTCGACAGCGTTTCGGTGGCGACGACCTTCCGCGAGAAGCTCGCCGAGGCGGGTGTGGTGTTCTGCTCGATTTCCGAGGCCGTCCACGACCATCCCGAACTAATAAAACGCTACTTGGGGTCAGTGGTCCCGCATACCGACAATTTTTACGCGGCACTGAACGCGGCCGTGTTCAGCGACGGCACCTTCGTCTACGTCCCGAAGGGTGTGCGCTGCCCGATGGAACTCAGCACCTATTTCCGGATCAATGCCCGCAATACCGGACAGTTCGAGCGCACGCTGATCATCGCCGAAGCGGGCAGCTACGTAAGCTATCTCGAGGGTTGCACGGCTCCCCAGCGAGACGAGAATCAGCTACACGCGGCCGTGGTTGAGCTGATCGCTCACGAGGACGCCGAGATCAAGTATTCGACCGTCCAGAACTGGTATCCCGGCGACGAGAAGGGTCGCGGCGGCATCTTCAACTTCGTTACCAAGCGCGGCGACTGCCGTGGGGCCCGGTCCAAGATCTCCTGGACCCAGGTCGAGACCGGCTCTGCGATCACCTGGAAGTACCCGAGCTGCATTCTTCGCGGCGATGACTCGATCGGTGAGTTCTACTCGGTGGCCGTCACCAAGGGCCGCCAGCAGGCCGACACCGGGACCAAGATGATCCACCTGGGCCGCAACACCCGTTCGACCATCGTCTCCAAGGGCATCTCCGCCGGCGAGGGTCAGCAGACCTACCGGGGACTGGTGCGCATAGCGGGTAAGGCCGCGGGTGCCCGCAATCACACCCAGTGCGACTCCCTGTTGATCGGCGACCGCTGTGCGGCACACACGTTCCCGTACATCGAGGTCAAGAACCCGTCGGCGAAGATGGAGCACGAGGCGACCACGTCCAAGATCAGTGAGGATCAGTTGTTCTACTGCCGGGCTCGCGGGCTTTCTCAGGAGGACGCGGTGTCGATGATCGTCAACGGGTTCTGCAAGGAGGTCTTCAACGAGCTTCCGATGGAGTTCGCCGTCGAGGCCCAAAAGCTACTGAGCATCAGCTTGGAAGGGGCCGTGGGCTGACGGGCGAATCGGGCCAGACGCCCGGGACCATTTGAACATTACTCGGAGACGCGAATGCTATCTGTCAAAGGCCTGAAGGCCAGCATAGGCGGGAAGGAGATACTCAAGGGAGTGGATCTGGAGGTCGGGTCCGGCGAGATCCACGCGATCATGGGCCCCAACGGCTCCGGAAAGAGCACTTTCGCCCATGTGCTGTCGGGACGCGAGGGGTATGAGGTCACCCAGGGCACCGTAACCTTCGACGGCCAGGACCTGCTCGGCCTCGAGCCCGAGGAGCGGGCCCAGGCGGGTCTGTTCCTGGCGTTCCAGTATCCGGTCGAGCTTCCGGGCGTCAACAACACCTATTTCTTGAAGGCCGCGCTGAACGCCATCCGAAAGGCCCGCGGCGAGACGGAGTTCGATGCGGTCTCGTTCCTGCGTCTGATGAAGGAGAAGCTCAAGGTACTGCACCTCGACGACTCCCTGCTCAAGCGGCCGGTCAATTTCGGGTTCTCGGGCGGCGAGAAGAAACGAAACGAGATTTTCCAGATGGCCCTGCTCGAGCCCAGGCTCGCCATCCTCGACGAGACCGATTCGGGGCTCGACATCGATGCATTGCGGATTGTCGCCGACGGCGTGAATGCGCTGCGCAGCCCCGAGCGCTCGATGATCGTCGTCACCCACTACCAGCGCCTGCTCGAATATATCCAACCCGATCGTGTCCATGTGCTGGCCAAAGGCCGCATCATCCGCTCCGGCGGCAAGGAGCTCGCCCTGGAGCTCGAGGAAAAGGGGTACGGCTGGATCACCGGGGAGGACGAGGCCGCATGAGCACCCAGGTCACCAGCGCGTTCGACAGCTGGCTCCCCAACGCACCGGGGACCTTGGCCGGCGGCGGTCTCGATTGGCTAGAGTCGCGGCGCGAGAGTGCGCGCGAGCGCGTGCGCGCACAGGGCGTTCCGGGCACTAAGCAGGAGGCATGGCGGTACACCAGCCTCAAGCGGCTGATCGAGCAGGGTTTTATTCCGACCGACGAACCCGTGTCTGCGCTGATGCCAGAGGATATCGAGGAAGTCCTGATTCCTGGGCTCGACGCGCACCGGGTGCTTCTGGTTAACGGCCGCTTCGCTCCCGAGCTTTCGGAGCTCGGTAACCTGCCTGAGGGCGTGCGGATCGGCGGTTTGAGCCAGATTCTGGGAAGCGATCCCGATGTCGTGAGGGATCGGCTAGACGAGGTCGTCGGTGACGAGCAGCCGCTATTCGCGGCCCTGAACACCGCTGGGGTCGACGATGGGTTGGTCTTGTTGCTGGATCGTTCGGCAGCACCGGCGAAGCCGATCGAAATCCTGCATCTTTCGGTCGGCATGGATACCCCGAGGGTCGCCCAGCCGAGGCACGTCGTGGCGCTGGCGGACGGCTCCCAGGCGACCCTGATCGAACGCCACGTGAGCCTCGGCGATTCCACCTACTGCACGAATTCTGTCCTCGAGATCTCGCTGGGACGGGGCGCCGGGCTCGATCATTACCGGGTCCAGCTCGAGAGCGCGAGTGCCTTCCATATCTCGAGCCTGTACCTGAGGCAGGGCGAGCACAGCCGCTACCGAGGGGTCAATGTCGGCTTAGGCGCCGCCTGGGCGCGCACCGACCTTGCGGTTCGCCTCAGCGGCGAGGGTGCCGAGTGCGACCTGCAGGGTCTTTACCTCGCCGGCGACCAGCAACTGGTCGACTATCACCTGGATGTGAACCACGCGATGCCGCGCTGCACGAGCCGCGAGAACTTCAAGGGGATCCTGTACGGCAAGGGCAGGGCGGTGTTCGACGGACGGGTCTTTGTGGCCAAGGATGCCCAGAAGACCGATGCGGCCATGTCGAACAAGAACCTACTGCTGTCCGATAGCGCGGAGGTAGACGCCAAGCCGCAGCTCGAGATCAATGCCGACGACGTCAAGTGCAGTCACGGCACAACGGTCGGCCAGATCGAGCCGGAGATGCTCTTCTACCTGCGCTCGCGCGGGATCAGTGCGCCCGCGGCCCGTCGCATGCTTTGCCTGGGATTCGCCGGCGAGATCATCGAAGCCGTCGCTCCGGAGGCCCTGCGAGAGCATATCGCCGAGCAGGTGGGTCTGCGCCTCGAGTCCGCGCCCATAATTGCGTAGGCGGTCAACGCGCACTCCCTCTGTAACCACAGGCAAAGGATCGAGTTCACGTGTTAGAAGTCCAGAGGTCGACAATGAACAGATTGGCCCGTTTCAACGGATACGGCAGACACCAGGACTCGGCATCCGCTACCGAGCATCATCACCAGGGTGCGGCTTTCGTGGAGCGGATGGACCCGGAGGAGCTGCGCGAGCCCATCATCGAGGCCTTGCGGCAGGTCCACGATCCAGAAATACCAATAAATATCTATGATTTAGGTCTTATTTACAAGATAGATATTAAAGAAAATGGCGACGTAGACGTGGACATGACCTTGACCGCGCCCGCCTGCCCGGTAGCGGGCATGATGCCGCTGATGGTCAAGGATGCCGTAGCCACCGTCGAGGGCGTCGGGGAGATCCACGTGGATCTGGTATGGGACCCGCCCTGGAGTCAGGAGCATATGAGCGACGAGGCCAAGCTTCAGCTCGGCTTGTTGTAAATACCTGCGGGTTACGATCTGGCGAGGTTCTGGCCAGATCCGAGGAGCACCTAGGCATCGAATGAGTCGCAGACGGCGGGTTCAGCACCGCATCAGACAAAGTGGCACCATGAGTTCGTCCTCGGTCAGCCCCCCGTGAACGCCGACCTGGAGGTACCGCCTCTCGAACGGCAGCCATTGCCGTATCACCCGGTTGCCCCTCGGCAGAATGCAATAGTCGCCGATACGCTCCATGAAGCGGGGGTGCGGCTCGCCGAACCCGAACAGCCCCTCGTGCACCAACTCCTGGCTGGGAATCAGATCCACGAGATCGCTTAGCTCGTGTCGGCAATAAGACTCGAAGGTTTCGGCACGGTGCGCGCGGACATAGCAGAACGCGGCGCGGGGCTCGCCGCAGAGCGGTAGCGCGAGGCAGTCCGTGAGCCGCGGATGATCGGCGACGTCGATACAGTCATCGGTCGCCGTGTCGATCTGGCCGTGGTCGCCGGTGATCAGCAACAGCGTGTCGGTGCCGGCCGTGAGGACCAGGAAATCGCTCAGCGCCAGCTCGATCTCGTGCAGGTGGGTTACGGCGGCTGCGCTGTCGATGCCTTTCTCATGCCCGATCGAGTCCAGCGTCGGCCAGTAGAGGTAGAGGAACTTGGGCTCCCGGTCGTTGCGCAGCGCGCGTGCCGCGCGCTGGAACATCTGCCGCAAACCCATGAAGGGCAGGACCTCCCCGCGCCCGAGATGGGCCCGATTGAAGTCCGAGTCGGCGATGTGGCTGGGCGATACGGCGATTCCGCGGGTGGCGATACGGTCGAACACCGACGTATGCCCGAATAGCTTCACAGGATCGATGCCGGCGCGTCGGTAGGGCACACCGCCGAATCGCGGTGTCCCCGGCAGCACCGTCATCACGCAGGCAAGCTCGCTGAGCCAAGTGTGCCAGCCTGTCAACCCGTGCTGCAGCGGCGCATCCCCCGTCAGAAACGTCGTGATCGCGGCGGCAGTAGTGGCGGGAAACACCGACGTCATGGCCCCAAGCCGATGCCGGGACAGGACGCCGTCTGGCGCCTCGCGAGTCAGCCAGCTATCGCCAAGACCGTCGATAATCAACAAGACGATGTTGGTCGCCGCACCGATCTCCGCCGGCCGAAGTGCACTCAGGCCCGGGTACAGGGACTCCCCGCCCCGAGCCTGAATGATGGAACTCATCAGATTGACGATGCCCCCGCCCCGGAAATCGGGACACGGCTTCCCGCGCAAATAATCAGATGCCGTCTGGATTGTTCGGACTCCGATGTGAGTCGGGCTCGGAGGGACCAACATTCATCGAGCCGTGGTCTACTTCAGTAAGGATAGCCCTTATTTGGGGAAGCGCGGATCAGGCATACCGAGCTTGAAGGAGGTCGCGGCCTACTTGCCAATCTCTTTGAATCTCGGGGCATTGCGATACCGAAATTTTCCCCTTGCGGTACGATAATGATACTTCAAACGCTTCAGCTCTACCGTCAAGCGCGGTAGCTCGATTTCGCGGACCATCTTCCGGTATACGGACTCGTCATACTCGTCATTGGAGACGTCGCAGTATTCAAGTAGGCGTATGAGGCTTTCATACCGGGGATCGGCATCAAGAGCGCTTTGCACCTCGTTCTGCAAAGCGACATCGGATACCGGTACATACTCGATCTTTCTATGTCCTATTTCCTTGTTCATCGCGTTCGAACGGCTGCGATGCTCTTCGGAACTGGCACCATCCAATACGTGGTATTTGGCCGTGTTGCTTCCGCCGAGAACGCAATGCTGCTTGGTCCAATACTGTTCCTTACCAGGAAAATAGTCGATGCCAATTCGTTCGCACACCAATCGCAACGTTTGGTCATTGGTGACGAGATCCTTGTATTTTACCGAACGAATTCCCGATAGTGTCGAAAAGTATAAGAGATGAGATTGTAACCACGCGCGCTTCCACCCAGCCTTTTTTTTGCGCTTCATCGATCCCGCAAACTCAAGCGGCGATTTCCAGATCAGGATATTCGAATAATCGATACCCTGTTTTCTCAAATTCCTTTCCTGGAAGTCGATCCAAAAAGGCTGCTTGCTGGAATCAACGACAAAGTTCACTTCAGGGAATAACTCAAAGATACCCCGAAACAATTCGCTCGCCTTGTAATTTAGAACTCGCGGCCATGTGCGGCATTTCTCATAGCCGCACGTACAATCTCGATTTACATGGCTTGCCACGTAGGGTTGAAACAGTGAGTGCACCTCCCCGCAAGCGAACCCATGTGGGTCAGTCGCCAATTGCATATGGAAAAATGTCGACCCGCTGTATCGGGTGCCCTGAACAAATATAACCTTCTTCATAACATCTGGTCTCTTGAATTGGTATGACAGCACCCAATAGGCTGGCAACACTGAGCGCGATGCGTTCCATACCCCGAATTTAAGCGGGCTCTTAAGCGTCAACTGAATATTTGCGGATAGAACATGAAAACGGCGCAATGGCTGCGAATGCTCCGCGGTAATCGGAGCAGCGAAACCTCAGGCCTACTCCATGGCGCGGCGGTTCTGGATGGTACGTCGTCGCGTGTCCCAATAAGCAATATATCCAAGAATCAGCATAAAGAGAGTCTGTTGACCGACGTGAAATACGAACATGTTGTTGTGCATGAAGGTTATGGCGTATATGGCTATAGCGACCTGACTAGCTCGCAGCGATGCGGCTCGTTCCGGGTATTCGCTCTCTAGGGTAGAGAGCCTACCGGCAGCAAAAAACGCGTAGATGAGGAGGCAGAAAACTACTACTATCGATACTATACCGCCTTCCCACAACAAGGCCGCGATTGCAACGATGGCCAAGATTCTGCGAAAGATCAAGATCAAAAGTTATGCCTTGCTGAGATACGGAAATGGAATCCTGAAAAACAGATTGAGTGTCGGCAACTCTCGAAAAACCGAGCCCGTGGCCAAAAACGGTGTGAAACCAGTCTTTAGTCCCATGGTTATCAGCCCAGTAAGCAAGGGACCCAAAACGCGAGAGGTGATCGCCAAGCTCTTCTTGTTCGACATTATACGAATAAGTGAATTCGATAAGGTCCTTCCAGGATTGAACAGACGCATGTTCGGGTGCATTCAAGGTCATTGCGGTCAACAGCAAAGAGCTCAATGCGAGCGCACCGATACCTGCTAGCACGGCCTCGCGGGGTCGGCGCGTCATGTCTTTTGCAAAAAGGACCAGAAATCCGACCAGCGCGTATATAACCGCAACCTTTGCCATATTCACGAATGCTGGAAAGAGTATCGGTATAGAGAACAGGATCAAGAAGCGGGTTGATATAACGTTGGAGACTCGGGCGGAGACCAATCCCCAGAACACTATGAACTGGAAGGCAACTAGAAGAGCGTTGGCACCGCCGCCTTCAGCACTAGCGCCGAAGGTCCCCGCAATTACGTCCACGTCTACGACTCGAGATGCGTCGAGCCCTGCACGCATCGGTACAAGAAATAGGTATTGATGGAGTACGAATGGAATCTGAAAGAGTGCGACGAAGACTAGGACGCGCGGGATCTTGTCGATCGTGGTCTCATGCCAGGGGATTAACGCGAGGGCAAAGAAAAGTCCCCAAACCTGAAAATAGCCTTTGAACCCTACGGCAATTCTATTAAGTTCAGTGTCATTGATCAGCGTGATGCCGACCATGAACAGCATAAAGAGAAGCGCCCAGTGAACAAGTGGCGAATACACGCGCCGGGTCCCATCATGGAAGTCTATTGCGACTTCGCGAAGTGCGTGGATTGCCAAAATTAGTGACAGCGGAATCGTTAGCCACCGAATTTGCTGCAACGCCGGAGTATATAGCTTCGCAAGTCCGGATAACACAATTCCGACAATGATGGTAGACCAAAGTAAAAAGTAGACGCGGGAAACTATAAGGGTGGCGGCAAGAATGCCGACGAAACCTGCGGCAAAGAGAAGGTAGTCGTTAGTAACCAACCAGCCAATTAGTACGGCGCCGAGTGACGCTGCCAAAAGGCCCATGGTAGCGGGGAAACTTCTAACGACAGCATTAGAAGAGGTAGTGCTTGCGTACATGGTTTAATGGTGGCGGCGTTAACTGTGGTGAGGGAACGGCTTGAATCGTGGGGAAGGCAAGCCGCAAATAATTTGATCTACACTAATGCGATAGCTCTGGGAAGCGGCGAAACGTGGTCAAGCGCGTGGAGCACACAATGTTTCGGAATTGGTTCTAGCAAAACCTACTGTAGCAAAGTGAAAAATACGTAACGGCGAGAGGGCAAATTGATGAGCGTGGCGAAACGGATAAAAATTAACCTGCAAATCGTAGGACGGGCGGTGTAAGGGTCGAGGCATGAACGACCAAGCTGCAACGGTGCGTAGGGGTAATTTGCGGGAGCACGCAACTGCTCCGGGTCGCCCTTCCGAGATTCAGAGTGTGATCGTAACCTTAGCTTTGCGTCTGAGCAACGAGTCCCAATCGCTGTCGTGGAATTTCGTGGGACCGAGCGCGCGCGTTTAGCCAGCGATTGCCGCCGACGGAGACCGCCGTATCAATAGAGCGCGGGGCCCAAGGTTTCGGCCGTGCCAGCGGTTTGAGCCGGGCGGCAAGAAGGATTACCGCGGGGAGAGGCGCGTTTCTTTTGGTGCCGTTGGCTGAGCGTCATCGTAGTCCCCACGCGCGGGGAGGCCGGGTCGCGATATATCATGACCGGAAGCGTCAGCGTTCACCTAAACACCGATGTCACCAACCCGACTGCTTGCGTTCGCGGCAACGCTGCTTGGGCTATGCGCCGCAGCCAAGGCCCAGGACGCCCCACCTATCGCCGCCGCCGCCGACCTGAAATTCGCGTTGACCGAAGTCGCGGAGCGCTTCGAGCACGACAGGGGAAAGCGCGTGAAGCTGACCTTTGGCTCATCCGGAAGCCTCGCGACTCAGATCGAGAACGGCGGGCCGTTCGAGCTGTTTCTGTCGGCGGACGAGCGCTATGTGCTGCGACTCGCCGACATGGGACTGACCCGGGATCGGGGAGTTCTCTACGCCCAAGGCCGGTTGGTGCTGTTCGCGCCGCATGGTTCACCCCTGGTCACCGACGGGGCGCTCAAGGACCTTAAGGCCGCCGTCCGCGAGGGGCGCATCGAGCGCTTCGCGATCGCAAACCCGGAGCATGCGCCCTATGGTCGCGCGGCGCAGGCGGTGCTCCGCCACGCTGGCCTTTGGGAGTCGATTGAGTCGCGGCTGGTGCTCGGTGAGAACGCGGCACAGGCGGCCCAGTTTGCCGCGTCGGGCTCCTGCCAGGGCGGAATCGTTCCGCTTTCGTTATCGAAGGCGCCGGAGATGGCCGCACTTGGACACTTCGCGGAAATCCCCGCCGAATGGCACCGGGGCGAGCCGCTGCTCCAGAGGATGGCGCTGACGCTGAAGGCCGGGGCGACCTCGGAGTCCTTCTACCGCTACCTGCAGGAGCCCGAGGCGCGCGAGGTGCTCGATATCCACGGTTTCGTGCTTCCCAGCGACGGTACCAATTAGGCGCGCAGTTTGGACTGGGAATCGATCCTCCTCTCGCTGCGTCTGGCGGCGATGACGCTCATCGTCCTGCTTCCGATGGCGATCGGGGCGGCCTATTGGTTGGCGGTCACGCGGAGCCGGCTCAAGCCTTGGATCGAGGGTCTGCTGGCACTGCCACTGGTCCTGCCGCCGACCGTTATCGGCTTTTATCTGCTCGTCGCCATGGGGGCTCAGACCTGGCTCGGCCGGTTCTACGAGCACGTCGTCGGCCAGACGCTGGCCTTCAGCTTCACCGGGCTCGTCGTCGCTTCCGTAATCTTCAACATCCCGTTCGCGGTGCAACCCGCGCAGCGCGCCTTCGAGGCGACGCCTCAGGACATTCGCGAGGCGGCCCAATGCTGCGGGCTGACCTTCTGGCAGGCGTTCCGCCGGATCGAGCTGCCGCTGGCCTGGCCGGGGATCCTTTCGGCGGCCGCCATGACCTTTGCCCACACCCTCGGCGAATTCGGCGTGGTGCTGATGGTCGGAGGCAACATCCCGGGTGAGACCCGCACCGTCGCGATAGCCATCTACGACCGGGCGCAGGCCTTCGATCTGGAAGGTGCGGCGATGATGTCCCTGCTGCTGCTGGTGATCTCGTTGGTCACGATCGCAGTGAGCTACGGCTACGTAGAGCGTCGGCTTCGGCGGCGGTCGCCATGATGCTGGAGCTCGATCTGGCGCACGGCGGCCCGGCGCTCGACTTCCAGGCCCATATCCCGATCGGGGGCATCACCGCGCTGCTAGGCCCGTCGGGCTCGGGCAAGACCTCGATCCTGCGCGCAATCGCGGGCCTGCTGCGCCTTCGCCACCAAGTGGTCAGGGTGGACGGAAAGACCTGGAGCGATTCGGCACTCGGGCTTCACGTTCCCACGCGCGAGCGTCCGATCGGTCTGGTGTCGCAACACTATGCGCTGTTTCCCCACTTGACGGCGCTGGGCAACGTCGAGATCGCGCTGAGTCACTTGAGCCCGGTGCGCCGCGCCGAACGCGCCAAAGAGTGCCTGGCGCTGGTTCATGTCGAGGGGCTCGACGACCGCTACCCGCGCGAGCTCTCGGGCGGCCAGCGGCAGCGTGTCGCCCTCGCCCGGGCGATCGCCCGGGGACCGACGGTGCTGCTGCTCGATGAGCCGTTCTCGGCGGTGGACCGGACTACGAAGAAGCGCCTCTATGTCGAGCTTCTGAGATTGCATGCGCAGCTTGGCGCGACCATCGTGCTGGTCACGCACGACCTGGACGAGGCGGCTCAACTCGCCTCGCACCTCTGTCTCGTCCACCGGGGCGCGCTGCTGCAGTCGGGACCGACCCGGGAGGTGCTCGCGGGACCGACCAGCGAGGCCGCGGCCCGGCTTCTCGACATCCCGAACATCTTCGATGGGCGAATCGATGCGGCGGAAGAAGGGCTTGGGAGGCTCCTGCATTGGGGGCGGCATGTCCTGCGAATCGGCCCGACCGCCCCGCTGGCCGCACGGGTCCGCTGGGCCATCCAGCCGGCCAACGTGATGATGGTGCGCCCCGACAAGCCCTGGAGCAGCCACCTCGAGAACCCGGTCCCGGTTCAGGTCGCAGACCTGATCGAGCTGGGCGGCGACGTGCTGGTCTGGCTGGAGCCGGCCGGGCTGCCCGCCGAGCGCCTACAGATGCGGCTGCCCTGCCGTGTTCTGAACCGACATCCGATCGCCCGGGGTCAGACCATTACCGTATGTCTCAGAAGCTCCGACGTCATGCTGTTGGCCCCGGACGGCGCCGGCACATGAGGCGCGCGGGCTCTGCCGTGCACTGATACCGTCTGTTAGAGTCCGGTGTCTCTGTGATCCCAACCGATACGGACGATGAATCATGCGCCTCTATGACTTCGAGCGTTCGGGAAATTGCTACAAGATCCGCCTGCTGCTCGGGATACTCGGCCTCGACTACGAGCGGGTGCCCGTGGACAGCAGCCGGGGCGAGACCCAGACCCCGGCCTTCAAGGCGGTAAGCCCGCGAGGGCAGATCCCGGTGCTGGACGACGGCGAGATACGCCTCTGGGACTCCCAGGCGATCCTGGTCTACCTGGCTCGGCGCTATGGACCGGGCCGAGCGGACGGCGGGCAATGGCTGCCGGCCGACCCGGTGGCGGAGGCCCAGGTGATGCAGTGGCTCGCGTTGGCCGAGAACGAGTTGCTCTACGGGCTCGCCCGGGCGCGGGCCGTGCGGCTGTTCGGGCGCCCGTTCGACCTGCCCCAGTGTCAGGTCGAAGGCCGGATGGGGCTGGATCTGCTCGAAGGCCACCTGCGCGACCGGGACTGGCTCGTGGGTGAGGGGGCGACCATCGCGGACATCGCCTGCTATCCGTACGTCGCGCTGGCCCCGGAAGCGGATGTTTCGTTGGAGCCCTACCCGGCGATACGGGGATGGATCGCGCGTTTCGCGTCGCTTCCCGGCTATCAGACGATGCCAGGACTCGAAGGCCGATGAGCCCCGAAAAGCCGAGATGACGCGAATGCTCTAGGGCCAACCCATGGACCTGCTGTCCGCGGCGCTGCTGCTGCTCATCATCATGGATCCGATCGGCAACATCCCGATCTTCCACGCGATGCTGGGTACCCGTGCGCGGGAGCGGCGGGTCCGCATCATCGGCCGCGAGCTGTTGATCGCTTACGGGGTGCTGGTCCTCTTCCTGGTGGCCGGGGATGGCATCCTTCGATGGCTCGGACTCGATCAGCCTGCGCTCGGTGTGGCCGGCGGCGTGGTGCTCTTTATCATCGCGCTGCGTATGGTCTTCCCGGACAGCGGTAGCCTCGGCGAGCCCGACGAGGAGGGGGAACCTCTCATCGTACCGCTCGCGATACCGATGCTGGCCGGTCCCTCGGCGGTGGCGGCCGTGCTGTTGCTGGTCAGCCGCGACCCGGACCGCTTCTGGGTCTGGCTGGCCGCCCTGACCCTGGCCTGGGCCGTCAGCGCGGTCATCCTGCTGGCCTCCGGTCTATTGATGGAGAAGCTCGGGCCTCGCGCCCTGCGCGCGCTGGTTCGCCTGATGGGGATGTTACTGATCATGATGGCGGTGCAGATGTTCATGGACGGCATCGCCGCCTACATCGCCTCGTTGCCTGCGGCGAGGGTCTGACGCAGAAACTCGAGGATGCGCCCCTCGAGCCAGTAGACCGGCCGCCAGGGCAGGGCGCCGGCGACGAATCCCACGTGCCCGCCGTGTTTGGCGAGCTCCAGGGTCACACCCGGACCCAGTTCGTGCTCGAAGGGTACCGTGGACGGAAACATGAACGGGTCGTCGACCGCCTGGAGGATCAGCGTCGGGACGTCGATGCCCGGCAGGAACTGCCGACAGCTGGCGCGGCTGTAATAGTCGAAAACGCCGGCGAAACCGTTCAGCGGGGCCGTGATCCGGTCGTCGAAGCTGTTGAAGTCGCGAATCTCGGCGAGGTCGATGTCGAGCGGGCAGGGCCGGTCGGCGAACTTTCGCCGTATCGCGGACTTGAGCTTGTGCACGAGGTAGGAGCGGTAAATCCTCGAACCACCGATATTCAGCCTCAACATCGCGTCGCGAAGTACGAACGGGACCGATACCGCGACGCCGGCCGCGAGCAGCGGGCGATCGGTCTCGCCGAGGTACTTGAGCAGCAGATTGCCGCCAAGCGAGAAGCCGATGGCCGCGACCGGCCTGCCGTGCGGCTCATCGGCCAGTGCCCTGAGCACCTCGGCGAGGTCATCACTCGCCCCCGAGTGGTAGGCGCGGTCCAGCCGGTTCGGCTCACCGGAGCACCCCCGCAGGTGCATGAAGATCGGCTGGAAGCCGCCTTGCTCGAGGGCGTCCAGAAGCGAGCCCGCGTAGTGGGACTTGAGGTCGCCTTCGAGCCCGTGGATAACCAGCACCCCTGGACCCGAGCGCCTCCCGACCGCCAGGTCGATGAAATCACCGTCGGCGAGCTCGATGCGCCGTCGCTCGAGCGCGAGGCGCGGGCGACGCCGCGCCAGCGTGGGCCAGATAGTCTGCCGATGGGCGCCGCGAAGCCACCAGGCCGGACGAAACCCGCTAGTGAGGATTCGACCCATCCGGGGTCAATGCGTCTGCTGGGCGTAGAGTGCGGCGTAGAGACCGTCGCCCTCGACCAGGTCCTCGTGGCGGCCCTGCTCGGCGACACGTCCGTCCTCGAGGACATAGACCCGATCGGCCTGGCGCACCGCGCTTAGCCGGTGGGCGATGATGATGGTCGTTCGCCCGCTGAGGAACCTGGCGAGCGCCCCGTGCAGGCGTCCCTCGGTCTCGCTGTCCAGCGCCGAGGTCGCCTCGTCCAGGATCACGACCTTGGGGTCGGTGAGGACCATGCGGGCGACCGCGAGGCGCTGGCGCTGCCCGCCGGACAGCCGGACACCGCCGCGACCGACCAGGGTGTCCAGGCCCCGGTCCAGTCCCTTGACGACGTCGCTGAGCTGGGCGACCTCCAGCGCACTCCACAGCTTTGAGTCGGGAATGTCGCGGCCCAGCGTGAGGTTCATCCGAACGCTGTCGTTGAACAGGGCCGGGTGCTGGAGCACGGTCGCGACGTTGTCGCGGACCAGGTCCATGCCGATCTCCTCGACCGGCACGCCGTCGAACCGGACCTGCCCGGAGCTCGGCGGGTAGAGACCGAGGATGACCTGGACCAGCGTCGTCTTGCCGCCGCCGCTCGCGCCGACGAAGGCGACCTTTTCGCCGGCCGCAATGGCAAGCGATACCCCGTCCAGCACCAGCGGGCCGTCACCGTAGGCGAAACGGATCCCGGAGAGCTCGACCGACACCGTGTCCTTGCCCGCGAACGGATCGCGGAGATGGGGATAGGCGGGCTCGAGGTCCATGGTCAATAGCCGGTTGATGCGTACCAGGGCCGCCTCGGCGCTGTGGTAGGCGTACTGGATGTTCAGCACCTCCTGTACCGGACCCATCATGAACCACAGATAGGCGAACACGGCCAGCATCTCGCCGATCGAGAGGTCCGAGAAGAGCACCATCAGCATGCTCACGGCCCGGAAGATGTCGAATCCGAACAGAAATATGGAGAACGACAGGCGGTTCCCGGCGTCGCTCTTCCAGGCGAAGGCGGTCGCGAAGTCGCGGATGTCCCTCGCGTGGCCGATAGCCCGTCCGATGTAGAAGCGCTCGCGATTGCCGGCGCGGATCTGCTGGATCGCGTCCAGCGTCTCGGAGAGGGACTCCTGAAATGCCTCGAACGCGGTTATCTCGCGCTTCTTGAACGCGGAGACCTTGCGTCCGAAGATCGTCGTGATATAGATAACTAAAGGATTCAAAAGGATGATGAACAAACCTAATTGCCAGTGCATCCACAGCAGGACCATGGCGGTGCCGACAATGCTGAGCACGGCGACCAGGAATTTGCTCGTGGCGCCGCCGACGAATTTGTCCACGGCATCCAGGTCCGTCACCAGGTGCGAGGCGACGGTGCCGCTGCCGAGGGTCTCGTACTCGGCCATCGACACCCGCTGCAGGCGCGCGAGCAGGTCGCGGCGCATGCGATAGATCACGTCCTTGGAGATACAGGTGAACTGGCGCGTCTGCCATACCCCCAGGGCTATGCCGACCAGGCGAAGGATCAGCGTCAGCAGCAGGACTGCCAGGATGTAGAGCGTCGGTCCGTGCCAGGACTCGGGGAACAGCCGATTGACGGCACCGACGATTGCGCCCGGCTTATCGAGAAGGACCTCGTCCACCAGCAGCGGCATCAGCAGGGGCATAGGAACGCTGACCAGGGTACCCAGCACCGCGATCACGTTGGCGAGGATGAGCTCGCGACGGTGCCCAGTGACCATGCGCGTGAGCTCGCGCCAGTCATAGGGCCGGTCGCGGGGGTCGGTAACGCCGTTGGTATCGGCAGACATCGTTGCGCGAGGCGGGCAATGGGGGCAAGACAGCGCAGTTTAGCGGATCGTCGAAAGAGTACGGTACCGACCGACGCGTGGGGCATCGCGCGATTTGTTGCGTTAGTGCAACCGTCGGTCGCGTTGAGCCTCGCGCCGGTCGTCGCCTATACTGCGTCCTTGCGCGCCCCCGGCCGACGCCGCTCCCCTTGCGCTAGGAAATTACCGATGCGGAAACCCCTTCCGGTCCTGATCTTGTCCGTACTGTTCTGGCTCCCGGCGCTGACCAGTGCCGAGGATCTGATACAGATCTACGACCTCGCCGTGGAGAGCGACCCGGCGCTGCGTGCCGCGGAGCAGAACCTATTCGCGACCCGCGAGGTCAAGCCGCAGGCCCGCGCCCTGCTGTTGCCCAACATCGGCGTCAATGCCACCGCGGACTACCAGAACCAGCGGCTGCGAGGCAATACCATGGGCGGCGGGTTCGACCGCTCGGATACGTTCAGTACGCAGGGGGTCACGGCCGTGTTGAGCCAGTCGGTCTACAACCGGGCGAACTGGGTCACGCTTGAGCAGACCGACAATGTCATCGCCCAGGCCGAGGCGCAGTATCGGGACAACCAGATCGAGCTGATGGTCCGCACCACCGAGGCTTACTTCCAGGTGCTCCGGGCGGCGGACGCGGTGACCGTGCAGGAGTCGCTGGTACGCGCCAACGAGCGCCAACTGGAGCAGTCCAAGCAGCGGTTCGAGGTGGGCCTGGTCGCGATCACGGACGTCAACGAGAGTCAGGCCGCCTACGACCAGTCGCGGGCGAATCTGATCAACGCCCAGACCCTGCTAGACAACGCGTGGGAGGCCCTTCGGGTCATCGTCGGTCCGATCAACGTCCCACTGGCGCGGCTCGGCGACAAATTGCCGCTCGCTCCGCCCGAGCCGAACGACATCGACGTCTGGGCGGACACGGCAATGCGCAACAATTACGGCATCATCGCCGCCGCCGAGGCGGCGAGCGCCGCCAAGAAGGGCATCGAGATCGAGCGTTCAGGGCACTATCCGACCGTCGATCTACAGGCCGGCTATGACGTGGCCCGCTCCGGTGCCGAGTTCAATACCGATTCGGACACGGGTTTCGTGGGGCTGCAATTGTCCGTGCCCATATTCCAGGGAGGGGCCGTGACCTCACGGACCCGGCAGGCAGGCTACAATTTCCGGGCCGCGCAGGACCGCCTCGACCAGACCCGGCGCCAGGTTACCAATCAGGTCAAAGACGCCTTCCGCGGCATCAGCTCCAGTATCGAGGACGTAAAGGCACGCCAGGCGGCCGTCGTCTCGGCGCGTTCGGCATTGGAATCCACCCAGGCGGGCCTGGAGGTCGGAACCCGCACCCAGGTGGACGTGCTGAACTCCCAGCGGAATCTGTTCCAGGCGGAGTTCGACTATTTGGACTCGCGCTATGCCTACATCATAAATGGCGTCAGGCTTCACCAGGCCACCAGTACCCTGACGCGCGACGTATTGGCCAAGGGAAACGCCTGGCTTGACCCTTCCAGTCTGGTGCCGCCGCCGTCCTACTGAATCCAAGGCATAGCGTCCACCCGCGCGATTCCATGGGGCCCTCATGTCCGGAAGTAGCTTTGGAAGACTTTTTGTCGTCACCGGGTTCGGCGAGAGCCACGGGCCCGCAATCGGCGGAGTCGTCGATGGCTGTCCTCCCGGGCTCGCGCTCGTTGAATCCGATTTGCAGCGGGATCTCGACCGCCGCAAACCGGGACAGTCCCGTCACACCACCCAGCGCCGGGAATCCGATGAGGTCGAGATCCTGTCGGGACTGTTCGAGGGCCGCACGACCGGTGCACCGATCGGTCTGTTGATCCGTAATCAGGACCAGCGATCGAAGGACTATGCCGAGATCGCGCGCAAGTACCGGCCCGGGCACGCGGACTACACCTACGACCGCAAGTACGGGCTTCGCGACTACCGTGGGGGAGGGCGCTCGTCCGCCCGCGAGACCGCGGTGCGGGTCGCAGCGGGCGCGATTGCCAAGAAGTACCTGGCCGAGCGCTGCGGGATCCGCGTCCGGGGCTACCTGTCCCAGCTGGGGCCGATTCGGCCGAAGGGCTTCGACTGGGATGAGGTGGAGCGCAACCCCTTCTTCTGCCCCTGCGCGGGGACAGTGCCGGAAATGGAGGCCTACATGGACGCCCTGCGCAAGGAGGGCAACTCCATCGGCGCCGCCGTCACGGTGGTGGCCACCGGCGTCCCGCCGGGGCTCGGAGAGCCGATCTATGATCGCCTGGACGCCGATATCGCCCACGCGCTGATGAGCATCAACGCCGTCAAGGGCGTCGAGATCGGCGCCGGGTTCGCCAGTGTCGAGCAAAAGGGCACGGTCCACCGGGACGAGATGACCCCCGGCGGATTCCTCTCCAACAATGCCGGTGGAGTGCTCGGCGGGATCTCCTCGGGGCAGGACGTCGTCGCGCGGATCGCGCTCAAACCGACCTCGAGCATCCGGCTGCCGGGCCGGACCATCGACGTCGACGGGGCGGCCACCGAGATCGCGACCCTCGGTCGACACGATCCCTGCGTGGGCATTCGTGCGACTCCGATCGCCGAGGCCATGCTCGCCCTCGTACTGATGGATCATTGGCTGAGGCACCGTGCCCAGAACGCCGACGTCGTGCATCGCACCTCCAGCATCCCGGCCTCCGAAACGGGCTGAGCGCCGTTAACCCGGCATCCGGCGGCCTGCGCAATGCCTTACTGGCGCATCTCGGGTTATTACTTCTTCTATTTCGCCGCCCTCGGCGCCCTGGCTCCCTACTGGGGCCTGTACCTGAAGGACCAGGGGTTCAACGCCGTCGCGATCGGCCAGCTGATGGCTATTCTGGTCGGCACCAAGATCGTGGCCCCGATGGTCTGGGGGCAGCTGGTCGATCATACCGGCCGGCGCATGCCGCTCGTTCGTACCGGGTCCCTTCTCGCGCTGTTGTGCTTCCTCCCGGTCTTCGCCGCGGACGGCTTCTGGGCCTTCGCCGCCGTCATCGCGTTGTTCAGCTTCTTCTGGAACGCCTCGCTCCCGCAGATGGAGGCCGTGACCTTCAACCACCTGGGAAGCCGCATCTCGCGCTACGCGCGGATACGGCTTTGGGGCTCGATCGGGTTCATTCTGGTCGTCGGCACGCTGGGAGTGCAGCTCGAGCGCCAGCCGATCGCAGTCGTACCGGTCTGGGTGTTGGTCCTGTTTGCCGGCATCTGGCTCAGCACGCTGGCGATCCCGGACAGCGGGCCGGTGCACGCGGCGAACCCGGCCCCGTCGCTGCGACGCCTGATCCAGCGGCCAGAGGTCCAGGCGTTTCTGACCGCCTGCTTCCTGATGCAGCTCAGCCACGGGGCCTATTACGCCTTTTACTCCATCCACCTGGAGGCGGCGGGTTACCCGAGTGCCGCGGTGGGCGGCCTCTGGGCGCTTGGCGTGATGGCCGAAGTGTTGGTCTTCCTGCGCATGCATTGGCTGCTCGCCCGTTTCGGGGCGCGGCGCGTCCTTATCTGGAGCCTCGGCCTTGCATCGTTGCGCTGGCTGCTGATCGGGGCCTATGTCGAGATACTCGCCGTTCAGATCGTTGCCCAGACGCTGCACGCGGCCACCTTCGGTACCTTCCACGCGGCGGCGATCCACCTCGCCCACCATTTTTTCCCGGGACGCACCCAGGGCCGTGGGCAGGCGCTCTACAACAGCCTGAGCTTCGGTGCCGGAGGGGCCATTGGCAGCCTGCTCGCCGGTCACCTCTGGGGCAGCGCGGGTCCCTTTGCGACTTTCGGCGTCGGCGCGGCGGCGGCCGTCTTTGGACTCGTCGCGGTCTGGTCCCGGGTGGACAGGGCAGGGCGCTACTAGCGGTAGGATCACCCCGCGCCGGGCTCGAGCCCCGTGCTCATCGCCGTCAATTTCGCCACTCCGAAAGATCGGCCTCGGCTGGTCTATGTGACGTTCCGCGACATAAAGCGTCGACGAGCCTTCGCGGCGAAAGTCGGACGCGACGTGGTTGCTCTCTATTCGTCGACTCGTATCGTATCGGTTGCCGGGGCAACTCTACCGTACTGGTTTTTCGGACGTGCTTAGCTGTAGCGGCCTTGCGGCGAAACCAGTCTGCCGGTCACAACTGCCCTTCGATCGGAAGCAGGGAAACCAGGGCGACAAAGAAGCGGGTCAAGGCGCCCGTCTTAGGATCTTTCAGGTAAATCACCTCTCTCCCATCCTCGCGCTCTGTCCATCGAAGACCCCCATTACAAGGATCCTCTTCGGGACAACCAGGTTGATCCAGAGTGACCTGGTAGGCAATTCGCGCCTTGTTGGCATCGAACCAGTCCGACAAGCCCTTCGCCAGGGGTTCGCTCTGGAACAGGATGCCGATCTCCGTGTTCAGCTTTCCGGAGCGCGGATCCAGGTTCGCGGACCCGACGAAGAGCGCCTCCCGGTCGTAGACGGAGGTCTTCGCGTGCAGGCTAGCGCCGGACGCGCCCCTAAGCTTGGCGAATTTGCCCTTCTCCGCCGTGTCCGCGTCGGGCTTGAACTCGTAGATCTCCACGCCTCCGCGAAGGAGGGGGCCGCGATATTTCGCGTACCCGGCATGCACCAAGCCGACGTCGGTAGACGCGAGGGAGTTCGTCAAGACGTGAACCTGAACACCCCGCCTCTCCAGGTCCGTTAGCATCGCGACTCCGTGCTTGCCTGGCACGAAGTAGGGACTGAAGATCAGCAGGTCCCGCTCGAGGGACCCGAGTGTGGCGGGCAGCAGCCGCGGGGCCATGTGGGTGGAACGATCGTCGGGGTCGGAGGTGAGCTTCTGCGGAAGGTCGTAGAAGACTAGCGCCTGTCCCCATTGGAAATCGAGCCTCCCGGCGATGAAGTCCTGCACCAGTTCCGAGCTGCGCAGGCGTTGCACATAAGGGGACGCGCGCTGTGCCTCACCGAATGCCGCCAGCTCGCCGCGGAGCTCTTTCAGGTCTCCTGCTTCCCGCGCCAGTGTTGAGATGGGGTAGACAATATCGCTGTTCCAGTAGAGGTCGAATTGCTGCCCGACCTCCGACGCTACCGGACCTAGGGCGAGCACGTCCAGATCGCCGAAATTCACGATCTCGTGCGTGCCAAAATACTCGTCACCGATGTTGCGGCCCCCGACGACGGTGATGAGGTTGTCGACCGTGAAGGACTTGTTGTGCATGCGCCGGGTGACGGCGTCGAAGCGCGCGAGGGTTTCCAGCCCGCGAAACCCTCGATTCGCGTAGGGGTTGACGATGCGAACCTCGATGTTCGGATGGGCGTCGAGGGTCGCGAGCGGGGTGTCGATGCCCTTGGTCGTCATGTCGTCGAGCAACAGGCGCACGCGCACGCCGCGGTCCGCCGCGCGCAGCAGGCGGTAGGTCAGGATCCTGCCGGTGACATCGTTGTGGTAGAGGTAGTACTGCACGTCGATGGTTCGGTCCGCGGCCTCGGCGAGCAGGACCCGTGCAGCGAAGGCGTCGAGCCCATCCCCCAGCAGCCAGAAACCGGATTTGCCGGGGTGCTTTCGCAGGTAGGGAGTGGCACGGGAGGCGATGCGCGACGACTCTCCGTCACGGTCGGTATGCGAGGAGGCCGTCCGATGAACCTCGCTCGGCAGGGAGGCACAGCCGGACAGTCCCAAGAGCAAGGCGAGTACAGGGAGGGCGTAGGCGCTACGCATGGCATCAGGTTTCCCGGACGATTTAATTGAAGACCCCAATGTTTCGGGGACACGGACCCTCATCCTATGCGTTTCATGCAGATTTTCTCCAGCCTGGATCGAGGATTGTTTGATCCTGGTTGCCCACAGATCCAGGTTTCGCGACACGTGGCGCGAAAGGACCGGGAGGTTGGGGCGGGCTGGGATTAGACTTCAAAAGGTATTCGGGGCTCTGCGCGTTCGGTGATCAGTGCGCCGACATGTTAGCTTAGCCCTTGTACCTGTCTTGCATCGGAACCACTGGTCGGGGGCGCGAAAGCCCCGATGCAGCGCAACTGAACGCAGGCGCATGAAGAACAGACCCCGCCAAGACTCCGCAGCACGTGTCGGACATCCGCGTGAAACGCGCGAGCGGGCGACACCGTGCGGAGTCGTTCCGAGAGAATCTGGGTGCAACGTTTCCTGAGTTAGTTTTCTCTCGGCATTGGTGCTGCTGTTTGGCCTGGCATCGGGCGTTTGTCAGGACCAGTCCTCTGCTGCTACCGCTCCCGGCGCGGTCAGCGAAAGCACGCTGGAGGCGCGGATCGCCGAGGTCGAAGCGTCGACAGGCATCGAGGAGCAGGCAAAGACCAAGCTGTTGGAGCTGTATCGCAAAGCGCTCGGTCAACTCAGAACCGCACGCTCCAACGCCCAGGCGGTGGAGAGCTTCCGACAGACTGCGGAGACGGCGCCGGCTCGGGTCCAGAAAATCCGCGAGGCGATGGCGGAGGCGGCGTCATCGCCGCCCGAGGATACCCTGGATGTCGACTACTCGACACCTTTGCGGCAACTGGAGCAGCTCCTGCAGAAGGAGAAAGCGGATCTCGCCGCGGTGGAAGCGAAGCGCTCCGATCTCGAGAAGCGACTCGAGGAAGAGGCGGGGCGTCCGGCGCGCATTCAGCAGCGGCTGATCGAGGCCAGAGAAGAGCAGGAAGACGTCGCTGCTCGCATCAATTTGCCGGCCCCCCCTGGCGAGGGCCCGGAGACCGCCGAAGCCCGGCGTTGGGCGCTCCAGACCCGGTTCGATGCGATCAGCAGCGAGATCAAGATGCTCGACCAGGAGCTTCTGAGTCAGTCGGCACGGCTGGAGCTGATGCAGGCCGAGCGGGATAGGGCCGCCGCCAGCGTGCAGTGGGTAGGTACCAGAGCGAACGTCCTCGAGAGTCTGGTCAACCGCAAGCGCCAGGCGGATGCCGAGGAGGCCAAGTCGAAAGCAGAGGCGATTCGACAGGGCGCCGCCGGGGAGGGTCCCGTTGTCATTCGACTCGCTGATGAGAACGCGGCCCTTTCCGCCGAGCTGGCGAAGATGTCTGCAAGGCTGGAGGCCCTCACCGAGCAGGCGGATGAAACGGCAAAGCTGGCGCGCCAGCTGGAGACCAGCTTCCGGCGCACCCGGGAGGCCGTGGAGATCGGTCGTCTGACGCAGGAACTGGGGCACAAGCTTCGTCGCCACCGACAAAACCTTCCCGACATGCGCTCTTATCGTCGGGCAGCCAAGGAGCGCGAGGCCAAGGCTGCGGAGATCGGCGTGCGTCGCCTTGACCACATTGAGGAGCAAGCGAAGCTCGCTGACCTGGATGCCTACGTTTCTGAAATTCTGCCCGACTCGGGATCGGAGGATACACGGACACTGCGGGAGCAGCTCCGAGGCCTGGCGGAAGACCGCAGGGAACTGTTGGAAACGGTCGTTGCGGCGGACGACGTGTACCTCGCCAAGCTCGCCGAGCTCGAACTGGCCCAGCGGCGGTTGCTGGACGCAATCCAAAACTTCAGCGCCTTCCTCGACGAGCACCTGCTTTGGGTCCGAAGCAGATCCTTGATCGAGCTTTTTCGCTCGGAGACCGCCCGGGATCGGGGCGGGCATCTGCTCTCGATCGCCAGCTTGGGCGAAGTCGCAGGGGTACTTGCGTACCAGGCGCGGAGCTCTCCGGTCTTTGTGCTGCTGGGGGTCGGCCTCCTGGTGCTGGTGTGGCGCCGCGGGCGCCTGCGCGCGGCCATCCGGGAGTCCGGCGCAAGACTCGGCAAGCCGACCACAGACCGCTTCAGCTTCACGGTGCGCGCCCTCGCGTTGACCCTGGCTGCGGCCGCCGCCTGGCCCCTGGCCATGGCGGTGACGGGTTGGCAGCTCATGGTGTCGGTCGAGGAGACGGAGTTCACCGGCGCGATGGGAGCTTCGTTGCTCGCCGTGTCGGCGCACTTTTTCTACCTGCGGGCATTCAGCATTGCCTGCATCCCGGGCGGGCTCGCGGCGGCGCATTTCCGTTGGCCCGATTCGAGCCTGCGGACACTGCGCGCAAACCTCAACCGACTCACCTGGATCTTCATCCCGTCCGCGCTCGTGGCCATGATTGCGTCCACGCTGGATCCTCTGGATGTGACTTGGGCCTCGGGGCGCCTGTTCTTCCTGGTCGCGGTTGGCTCCGTGGCATTCGCCTTCCACCGGTTGCTGCATCCCAGGTCGGGCGTCCTGGCAGGCTACCTGCTACGTCGGCAAAGGACGACCTTCGGACAGCTCTACCGGCTCGCCTACCCATTGCTGGTGGCCTATCCCCTGGCGCTGGGAGTGCTGTCGCTCGTTGGCTATCGCTACTGGGCGGGTTTTCTGGCGAACCTGCTCCTGGAGACCGCGTGGCTGACGGTTGCGCTGGTTTTCGTTTCCGCGCTTGCGGAGCGCTGGCTGCTCGTTGCGCGCCGGCGGCTTGCCTACGAGGCCGCGATGGAGCGGCGCGACGCCAAGGCCAAGGAACGGGGAGCAGAATCCGCACCGCGCGGCGGCGAAGACCGAAGTGCCCAGGAGGGCGAGGAACCCGAGGTCGACGTGGTGGCGCTGAGCGGAAAGAGCCTCAAACTGATCAATACAGCCATTCTTTTTTTCGGACTGTTCGGGCTGTGGATCATCTGGGCGGATGTTCTTCCCGCCCTGCGCATTCTGGAAAAGGTCACCCTTTGGCATCACACGGTCACGATCGACGGGCAGGACCAGGTCCTGCCAGTCACGCTCGCGAGTCTTGGGCTGGCCCTAATCTACGCCGCGATCACCATCGTTCTCGCCAAACAGCTGCCTGCGGTACTGGAGATCATCTTACTTCAGCACACCGAGATGTCGGTGGGCAGCCGATATACCGTGACGACGCTGACCAACTACGCCATCGTCACGATCGGTCTGGTGTCGGTATTCAAGACCGTTGGTGCGGACTGGTCACAGCTACAGTGGCTCGTTGCCGCGCTGGGCGTGGGAATCGGTTTCGGACTGCAGGAGATCGTGGCGAATTTCATCAGCGGCATCATCATCCTGTTCGAGCGCCCGATCCGGATCGGAGACGTGGTTACGGTGGGTGATACGGACGGGACGGTGACCCGGATCCGCAGCCGCGCCACCACGATTCGGAGCTGGGATGGAAAGGAGCTCCTAGTGCCGAACAAGGAGTTCATCACCGGCCGCCTTCTCAACTGGTCGCTGTCGGATCAGGCGACCCGGATCGTCCTTTCGGTCGGGATCGCCTACGGCTCCGACGTGCGCCGGGCGATGCAGTTGCTGGAGGAAGTCGCGCGGGAGAACGAGAACGTGCTGGAGGACCCGCCGCCATCCGTCATCTTCGAAACCTTTGGCGACAATTCCCTGGGGTTGCTGCTGCGCTGCTTCGTCGACTCGGTCGATCTGCGCTATACAACGATGAGTGCGATGAACGAGGCCATCAACGAAAAATTCAACGCGGCGGGCCTCGTTATCGCTTATCCCCAGCGTGACCTGCATCTGGACACCATCCGGCCCCTGCAGGTGGAACTGCGGCGGGCAAGGGAAACCCCGCGTGACCAGATGCAAGGGGGCACCGGGGAAGGGTGTCCACAACCAGAGTGATTGAAACCTGGGGGTGGGCGTGCCGCCGGCGTGTCCCTTGGCTGGAAAAACAAGACGATGCGGGCTTGCAGCGCCTGGTGGAATTGGCAGGCGCCGGTTCCCGGGGGTTTAGCGAACGCAACGTCCGTCTGCGGAGCGGCGGGGCGTCTCGGTCCGCTCCCGTCGCGTCGCGTCCACCAGCCGCTATTGCGCCAGATTGCCCTTCCTAGCGCGGTCACCCACGTCGTACTTCTCGCCGGTGCGGTGTCGTTCGAGCCGTTGGGCCTCAGCGGAAGTGCCCTTCGCCTTGCCTCCGCCAGCCCCCTGGCTACCGCTCTTGCCATAGCCATCCTGCGTCCCGCTATCTGAGCGGGCACCCTTCGCCGCACCGCGCGCGCCCGGTCCACCGCCGACTATGCCCATCCCCGGCATTCCGCCCCCGGATCCCCCTCCAATTGCTCCCGCTCCCCCTTTGCCCGCGACGGCGTCGGGGCTGACGGTCCCGATTGAGAGCGCGGCGGCTAGTGCGACCGTCAAGTGTTTTGCGTTCATTTTTTCACCTACTCTCCGAATCCAGCCTATTCACGTTAAGCCTAGACTGTTTGGGAGCGGCGGCGCTTGTCATTTGGCGCCACCTCTAGCCCGCGGTTATCCTAACGATCAACGCTGGCACAGCTCGCCAAAGTCTATGAAAAAAATGAAAAAGCCTGAGTCGATTCCCGCCGTAAGGGTCGCATCGGTCCTGCGCTATGTCTGCCATTTACACGCGGCGGGCGCACCCGTTGGCCGCTTGCTGGCCCATTCCGGCATCCCGCTGGTTCTGCTCGAGCATCCTAAGGCGGTCATCCCACTGAAGACGGCTTTTCGTTTTGGCGAACTGGCATGCAAGGCGCTCGGCACGGAGCACCTTGGCTTGTATGTCGGCATCTCCAGTATGCTCGATGACCTCGGTCCATACGGGGAAATGCTCCAACGCTCGCTCACCGTCCACGAGTACCTCAGCACCGCCATCGAGTTTTTCAACGTGATAAACAACAGCCAGCGTCTCTGGCTGACGGAGGAGGGGCCGGAGCTTCGTTTCAATGTCGCGACCGCGGGAGAACAGGGGATTGCGGCGCATCAAGCCGATCTGGAGGTATTGAGTGTCACCCTCTCCAAGATCAGAGAGGCCGCTGGACAGGACTGGTCGCCGAGTGAGGTCAATTTCGCATTCAGAACACGGGAAGCGGTTCCGGATATCGATCTGTTCACCGGATCACGGGTGTCTCGGGGTACTGGAACGACTTCCTTCACCATTCCCCGCACGCTAATGCGGGGGCATTTTCCGGGCGGTAATGGGAAGGCCACGCCGCTCGACTCAACGTCCCCCGACTGGCATTCCTTGCCACACGACGTCTACGGTCTGGTGCGCCTGCAGATCGAGAACCTGCTTGCAGACCGCGCTTCGCAGCTCGAGACCGTGGCCGAAACGCTATCGACGAGCGGCCGCAGCCTGCAACGCCGTCTCGCCGAACAGGGTCTGAGCTTCACGCAGGCGTTGGCCGAGACCCGGATTCACCTCGCTGCGAGGCAACTGACGGAAACCGATAAGCCCGTAGCCGAGATCGCGTACGATCTCGGCTACGCGGACTCATCCAATTTCACTCGTGCGTTCCGGCGGCAGATCGGCATGTCGCCGCAATCCTTTCGGGAAGCAGCGAAAGGCTCCTGAGCGGGCTCCCATTAGCTGAGCGACAGAGCGCCGGACCAACGAGAGTCCGGTGCGGCGGTGCGCACCCGATAAAGGGGCGTGGACTGATCCGGAGAATCAGTTTGCATCGCCGCTTTGCGGGGTCTCCATGCCCTGGCATTCGACCACGGCTCCAAGGGATTCACAGCTGGGAATCGCACCCGCGGGATCGAGGCGGAACTCGTCCTTGGTTATCTGCAGCTCAATGGTCGTGTTCTCCGGATGATTCAAGGTGCATTTCGCGCCCTTCGAGCCAGAGATACGGGCGGCGACCTTTTTGCCTACCAGTCTCTCGTACTCCTTGGTCGAGACCTTCTTCAAGGTGGCGACACGCTTGCTGTGGCCTTTGACATTGAGCTCCGCATTGTCGGGCCAGCTAAATTGGCAGGTAATCTCGGTACGCGCGTAGGAGGCCGGCACGGAAACCAACAGAATCGCTCCAGCGAGCGCCCCGGTCATTATCCAGCGATTGTTCATACTCGGTGCTCCATCTCGACGGAATCGACTATCCCTCCTCCCTCGGAGCAGGGCCCTCGCACCGGGAAAAGCGCACACACTGGTTTGACATGCTGCCGCCGCCCAGATCGCGCTTTTTCGGGTGCGTGACAAAAGACTAACCGCTGCTGGCCCGGGTCCGCCTGTCATCTCCCGCCATCGGACTGCTCGAAACTTGAATTGGGGGACGCCGGTATCGGTCGGGAGTCGGAAAGGTGAAGTCCAGAGTCCCTGTCATCGGAGTGATCGATCGGCGCCGGTACAAAACCGGAGCCGAGGTGCTTTTCGGAGAGAAATCCGAATCCCCGGTTCGCTTTGGCGCGAGATGACAGGTCGGATAGAACGCATTGTTCCTATACTAAAAACGGGGTTGAGCGCGAAGGCCTTTCCGCGGAGGAGGGAAGCGTCGGCGTGGGCGTGTCGCCGCCGAGCAACCGCCGTCTTCGCGTGGAAACACTGTTGCCGTGCGGGCGTAAGCGAGTCCGTGCAGCGCTGGCAGAGAAGAAAAACAACTGAGGAGAAAAAAACATGAGGCTTTCCCTGTTTTCGCGCATCGGGGGGGTGGTGTTCGCCACCGTCCTGTGTCAGCAAACCGCGATCGCGCAAGCCGAGGGGGCTGAGGTCTACGACGTACGCGACCTCTATAACACATGCGCCACGGCACCCGATTCCCCTGAGTACACCACGGCGTCCTACGCCTGTCTCGCCTTCATCGGCGGGGCGGTCCAGTACCACGACGCGGTGAGCGACCGTAAGCACCTCAAGCGGCTGATCTGCTATCCGAAGGACGCGACCGTCATCGATGGCCGCGCGGCCTTCGTCGCGTGGGGACAAAAGAACCTCGCCAACAAGGAGCGTATGGACGAGATTGCTGTCGTCGGCCTCGTTCGGGCGCTCGCGGAAAGATATCCATGCCGGTGAGCAAGGGACGGGCTGCGAGCCGGGGAGCGGTGACGCAATTTGCGCGGTAAGCGGGTTTCGGGGTGCTTTGTAGGATGCGTGCTTTACGAACCTTTCACCGGAGATAGAACAATGAAACGACTTACCCCTGGCCTTGTCCTCGTAGCTTGTTTCGTACTTTCAGCCTGCGGCACCACCACCGGCTCACGCACAGCGAGTGGAGCCGCGATGGGCGCCGCGGGTGGTGCCGTCATCGGGTCCATGGGCGCAAACGCCGGCAAGGGTGCCCTGATCGGCGCCGGCGCCGGTGCCTTGGGCGGCTATCTGTATGACCAGCACCGAAAGGGCAACATTGACTGAGCTGAACGATTCTCCTCGCTCGACTGCCGACGCGGTCGTGCGGCGGGACGAGCGCCCCAAGAAACGTCTGCGCGTGGCTGGTCGCCGCAAAGTCCTTGACCTGCGCGCGGTGCACGACGCCGGGAACATCGGGTTTCCCGGAGCGCGGGGCACCCCCCTCGCGGAAAATATGGGCGAGCGGATGGCTTCATTCAGGGGAGGCCGTGGCGCGTTCCCTTGTGTTCCAAAGCCGCTTCGGTCGACCATCCCCCCTCGTTGTTACGAACGGCCGATTCCCTTCGGTGCTAATGAGCCAGGGTCGCGTCTTGTCTTTCAGTATGTCGACGTTCCCCGATGAAGAGATCGTGTCTTCGTTCCGGAACCTGTCATCGTAGCGGCGTTTGTACTGCCGGTCGCGGCGCATGCCGCATCGGGAGACGCCGACCTGGCGCGGGAATTGACGAATCCCATAGCCGACCTGATCACCGTGCCGATCCAGATGAATCTGGATCGAGTTGTCGGCCCGACGGACAGCGGGGCCAAAGTCGCGACCAACATTACGCAGGCCCCGAGGGCTTTCGGTTCCGGCGGCAGGCGAACATCGTGTTGCCCAAGTAGCCTCAAAGTCATCGGTTGATTGGATGGGGGCGCGGCCACGACCTTTCGTCCTTCGTCTCAGAAAGAGACGGACTGAACCTCAGGCCGATCGGCAATCGGGGCGAGATCATGGCCGCGGCCCCGTTCCATCAGTACGCGCCGATCGAACCGAGGGCGAACGCCATGAGACGGAGTGCCGGCCAGAGAAGAGTGGCGAGGTGAATCGTGCAATCACAGAGAGGAGCCAGAAGAGTGAAACGAGCAGAACGCCTTGAGGCCCGACGGCAACTGCTGCGGGCTGCTGCAATCCCCTTCCTCATGCTGTTCGCCGGCTCCATCGCCGCACAGGAGGCGCTGCCGTTCCCCACGCCCACCCATGGGCGGCAAGGTCGGACCGACCATGCAGGAGTCGGTCCACAAGTGGCGCGAGCAGGCTCGCCACCTCCCGGAGGACGCCCCCAACATCCTGATCGTCATGCTCGACGACGCGGGTTTCGGGCAGCCCAGCACCTTCGGCGGTGAGATCGCGACCCCGACCCTGTCGCGGCTGGCGAACGAGGGCATCTCCTACAATGCCTTCCACACCGTGGCGATGTGCTCACCGACCCGCGCCGCCCTGATGACCGGTCGCAACCACAACCGCGTGGGTTTCGGCCAGATCGCCGAACTGGCCAACGACTGGGACGGCTACACCGGCATCATCCCCAAGTCCTCGGCCACCATCGCCGAGGTGCTCGGCCACTACGGCTACGCCAGCGCCGCCTTTGGCAAGGATCACAACACGCCGGTTGACCAGCTGGCCAACGGACCCTACGACCGCACACCCACCGGCCGCGGCTTCGATTACTTCTACGGCTTCATCGCCGGCGAGACCTCCCAGTGGGAGCCGGCCCTGTGGGAAAACACCACACCCATCGATCCTCCCCACGTGGAGAACTACGAGGACTACCACCTCACCGAGGCCATGGCCGACAAGGCGATCGCCTGGATGCGGCGCCACCTCGCGATGAATCCCGACCGCCCCTTCCTGATGTGGTGGACCCCCGGCGCCGTGCATGGCCCGCACCATGTCGCCGAAGAATGGGCTGAGAAATACAAGGGCAAGTTCAGCGACGGCTGGGACGCCTACCAGGAGCGCGTCTTCGAGCGCCAAAAGGCCATGGGCTGGATCCCCGCCGACACGATCCGTCCGCCGCGCCCGGAGGGGATGCCGGCCTGGAAGGATCTTTCGGACGAGGAACGCGCCTTCCAGGAGCGCCTGATGGAAGTCTATGCCGGCTTCCTCGAGCACACCGACGTCCAGGTCGGCAAGGTGATCGACGAGCTCGAGGCCCGCGGCATCCGCGACAACACCATGGTCATCTACATCCTCTCCGACAACGGCGCCTCCGCCGAGGGCATGGGAGGCAGCGTCGCCGAGCTCAACGCCCAGAACGCCATTCCGACCACCGTCGACGAGCACATCGCTGTGGCCGAACAACTCGGCGGCCTCGAGGCGATCGGCGGACCGAAGATGGACAACATGTACCACTCCGCCTGGGCCTGGGCCGGCGACAGCCCGTTCCGCTACACCAAGCTCATCGCCGCCGACTGGGGCGGCACCCGCACCCCGATGGTGATCTCGTGGCCGAAGCGCATTGTGCCGGACAAGACCCCGCGGCCCCAGTTCCACCACGTCAACGACGTGGTCCCCACCATCTACGAGATTCTCGGAATCCAGGCGCCGCAGGTCGTCGACGGCCACCCGCAGGACCCGATCGACGGAACCAGCTTCGTCTACACCTTCGACTCGGCGACGGCGCCGGAACGGAAGAAGACCCAGTATTTCGACATCATGGGCAGCCGCGGCATCTATCACCAGGGCTGGATGGCCAGCACCTTCGGTCCCCGGAAACCGTGGGTGGCCGAAGCCATCGACCTCAACCAGTGGAACCCCATGGAGGACGAGTGGCAGTTGTTCGACACCCGCAAGGACTTCTCCCTGATGCATGACCTCGCCGCCGAGCATCCGGAGAAACTCGAGGAACTGAAGGCGCTGTTCATGGAGGTGGCCGAGGAGAACAAGGCGCTGCCCATCGGCGCAGGCCTCTTCACGCCCATGAATCCCCAGGAACAGAAGAGGTCGACCAACACGGAGTGGACGCTGTTCGATGGGATGACGCGCATCCCCGAGAGCCAGGCGCCCAACGTCCGCAACGGCAACCTCCGGGTCGAGATCGAGGCCGAGGTGCCGGAGGACGTCAACGGGGTGATCTTCGCCATGGGCGGCTATGCCGGGGGAGTCAGTCTCTATGCTGTCGATGGGGAACTGCGCTACGAATACAGCGCCCTCCTGCTCAAGCGCGACAAGATCGACGGTCGGCAAGCTACCCGCCGGCAAGGTGGAGATCGCCTTCGAGATGAGAACCCCCTTGGAGCGGGCCGCCCCTGCCGAGCTCAAGTTCTGGATCAACGGCAAGGAGGCCGCCAGCGGTACCGTGCAGCGCACCGTCCCACTCACCTTCACCGCCTCCGAGACCTTCGATGTCGGCCGCGACACCATGTCGCCGGTCGCCGACGACTACTTCGACCAGGCTCCGTTCCCGTTCGAGGGCAAACTCGGGAGACTCCATTTCAAGAACCTGCTCGACGAGAAGCCCGCCTTCGAGCGCTCGCCGGACGATGATTGATTCGCTCCCTACCCACCAAGAAGGATGGCAAGACCCGCTACTCCCAGACGGTCAAGGATGTGCCGGTGGACGCCTTCTGGGCGTGCGAAAGGAGTACCTCGACGCAGCCTTCGACGAGATGGAGAAAAACTACGGCACGATCGAGAAGTATTTCTCGGAAAGCTTGGGCATCAATGCAGAGCAACAGCAGGCGCTGCGGGATCTATACCTTAAGCAGAGATAGACCAAACTTATGAGTGGCTGAATTAGATGATTCAGTGACATGCGCGTAGGAAACCCGAACGCATCTGAATCAACTGAAGATCCCAGCTGCAATCACAATCGAATGCAAAAGGAAACGATACCGTGCTTATGAAAACAACGCTGATCCATGCGGCCTTGTTCGTAGCAGTCCTTCTCACACCGCTGGCGGCAACCAGCGCCGATGAGAAACTCACTCCCGCCGAGGCGAAGGAAATTGCCAAGGAAGCGTTCCTGTGGGGCATGCATCCGGTGGCCATCTACCATCTGCGCTTCAACTTCGCGCAGAATGAACTGAACCCGCGCGCTGCGGGCATCAACCGCCTGAGTTGGTTTCGCGAACCCATGAAGGCCTTGCCGCGCGTCGCCACCACACCCAATGCCACCACGCTCTATGGCGTGGGCATGTTTGATCTGTCAAAGGAACCCGCGGTCATCATCGTCCCCGAAATCAACGATCATTATTGGAGCGTCCACCTGCACGACAACTACTCGCGCTGGTGGCACATGATCGGCAGCCAGTTCAATGCGCCCGGCCCCGTCCGGCGCTTGCTGATCGGCCCGAACTGGAGCGGCAAGCTGCCCGACGGCTTCGTCGGGGCCGACATCGTGCAGTCCCAGTCGGACTTTGCCGGGGTGCTGGCACGCGTCGCCCTCACCGACGATACGGAGGAAGAGGTCCGGAATGTCAACGCCATCCAGGACCGCATCACGGCCATGTCGCTCAGCCAGTGGATTGCTGCCGGACGCAAGGAGGTGCGGGCGGAGGATGTGCCGCTGACCAAGGCCGACTATCCCACCTATCCCGGCA
>CAVPOY010000002.1:0-92410 GCA_963707135.1 uncultured Gammaproteobacteria bacterium
TGTTGACCGGGTCGCCGGTGACCGCATCGAGTATTTCGACCCGGGTCGAGCCCTGACCAAGCGTCCCAAGCTCAGGCACACCGTTGCCGTCCTCATCGGGTAGCACGGTGAGATCCACAGGGTGAAGCTCGGGTTGAACGCGACGCTTCCGAGCCGTTCGCCGCCGAGTGCGTTGCGGGTCTCGGCCGTGGGTGGGCCGTCTCCGAGCAAAACTAGGTTCGGTCCGAGCCCATAGCCGTACAAGAAGTCGTTCATGACCTCGACGTCCACCGCCTTCAGTTCGGCGCTGAACTCGAACTGGCTGACCAGGGTGTCGTTGGCCGCGTCCCTGACGGCGGCAAGGTTCCTGCCGTCGGTCCTGGCGACGACGGCGATCTCCGGTGTGCCGTCGCCGTTCGTGTCACCCAGGGACTTCAGCCAGGCGCTCCCTGACGGCTCCACCGGCGGTTCACCGTCCTGGACCTCAAACGCTCCCATGTCGATGCGGCCGTTGACCACACGCGGAAAGCCCGCGCCGCGCTGGTCATAGTCCGGTGGCGGCAAGAACGCCGGGTCGCCGCGGTCGATGGCGGGGCTGTGCGGAAGCAGGGTGTGGGTCAGGGTGGGCCCCCCGTTGTCCTGCAGGGGACCCATGAGGGGGGCGAGGCCGATCAGGTTCGAGCTTGGCACGGTCTCGACAATGCCAACGTCCCCAGGATCCTGAATGAGCGAGTAATCGGCATTGAAGGCAACGCGAAAATCGCTGTCCTGATCGGTTAGGAGATCGGGGCTTCTTCCGTTTCCGGAAACGATTGAATCCGCAAGCTTTAGGTTGAAGCGCTCTGGGACGGAGGCGGCAAAGATCCCTCCTTCCTCGTTTGAAATAATGGTGGAGTGGCGAATCCCGCCCTCTGTTCCACCTACGTAGCCGAACCAGATCCCGGCTCCACCCCGATTCTCCGAAATCGTGGTATTTGAATCTCTGCGCTGTCGAGCTCCAAAGCCGCAAAATTGAGAATACCGCCCTCGCCGTTTCCTGAAATTGTACTTGAATCGACACGAATTGTGACTCGATAGCTGAAGTCCAACTCGATACCCGAACCATCGTTACCTGATATCGCGCTCCGCTCAACGGTAAGGCTGCCACCGCCCATTGTGATTCCGTTTCCGGCATTTTCTGTGATGAGAGTATCCGCCACTGTCACTCGATCGCTAACTTCCGATCTCACCATTATGCCGAGGCCGTTGTCGGAGATGGTGTCGCCTACTATGGATACGTCCGCAGCATATGTGTATATGGCGGCCCCAGCGTTACCAGTTATAACGGAATTCTCGATGACTGCTTTTCCTATATCAGTCCCATTGTAGGATCCAAAGATAGCGATCCCACAATTATCATTGCCGGAGACGACAGAACTCCCGACTTCGAGCTCCGCTTTGGACTTATACGCCGCATCCACAACGACACCGCAGAGCATATTTCCAGTAATGATGCTGTCGATGATAGCGACGCGCGGATCCGCGCCGAACGCGCCGATTACGTCAATGGCGTAGTTGGCGTTGGTCAAAGTCAGGCGGGAGATCGTAAGTAGAGCCCCGGACTGTGGCAGCAGCGGCCCCATCGTGAAGATTGCCTCGATCTCACCTCCGTCAATGGTCAGATTCGCTTGCCCCGGGCCCGAGACAGTCACCGAGTCTGATACGTCGATCGGGCCAGAGCTCAACGCGATGGTTTCGCTGACGGTCGCGGCGAAGACAATCTCGTCCGCGCCAGGATTGGCGTTGGCATCCAGCACCGCCTGGCGCAGGCTGCCGGGTCCGGCATCGTCGGTATTGGTGACGATGTAGGTGGCGGCTCGCGCGGCGGCCGGGCATCCGAGCACCAATGCCAGGCCGGCGGCCGTGGCGAATTGCCGCCCCGGGTGCCACAGGCAGGCCGCGATCGCGGCCGCGAGCGGGTGCCGATGGAACGACGGGGTGGCGGGAGACTTGGTGCGCCTGGTCATTGGGGATTCCTCCTGCTCGGGGTCTGCAAAGATCCGCGTCGGCACGCGCTTGGGGGGGCAACTGCAGGCTAGACCGCGTGCTCGACCGCCAGCGTCATCCGCATCAGATCCGAGAGTGACTGCGCCTCCATCTTCTCCATGACCTTGGCGCGGTGGGCCTCGACCGTGGACTGGCTGATGCCGAGGTCGGCGGCGATGACCTTGTTGCGTTTGCCGGCCACTACCTGATCCAGGATCTCACGCTCGCGGGGCGTCAGTCGCGTGAGGCGCTCCTTAATGTCGGCGAGCCGCGAGGCCTCGCCACGGTTGTCCGCGTCCTGCTCGAACGCCCGATGGACGGCGTCGAGCAGCGTTTGATCGTGAAACGGCTTTTCGATGAAGTCGATGGCCCCGGCCCTGACCGCGCGCACGGCCATCGGAACGTCGCCGTGGCCGGTGATTATGATGACAGGGGGGTGAATCGGCTCCCGCCCAAGGCGCTCCTGCAGGTCGAGACCGCTTATGCCCTTCATGCGCACATCGAGCACCAGGCAGCCGGCGAGGCCGGGGTCGAACTGGTCCAGGTAGTCCTGGGCGGACGTGAAGCTCCGGGTCGCGAGTCCCACGGACTTCATCAGGAGCTCGATGGCCTCGCGCACCTCCTGGTCGTCGTCGATGATGAAGACCGTCGGCTCGTTGGATGCGCTCATGGTTGCTCTAGATTCGCCGGCTTAGCTGATTGGTCATCTTCCGGTGCGTCGACAGGGTCATTCGGGGCCGCCGCGACCGCCAGCGCAAACCGAAAGACCGCCCCCCCGCCGGGCGCCTGATCGTACTCCAGCCGACCGCCGTGGGCGTCGACGATGCCGGCGCTGATCGACAGGCCGAGCCCGAGACCCTGGGGCTTGGTGGTCACGAAGGGTTCGAAGGCCCGTTCGACGATTTCGGCGCTGAGTCCGGGGCCCGTGTCGGCGACGCAGAGCAGGATCCGCTCGCCGCCAAGGTCCCGGGTGCTGAGCGTGAGGATCCGGTCCTTCTCGGAATCCTCCATGGCCTCGATCGCATTGCGCCCGAGGTTCAGCAGCACTTGCTCGATCTGGATCTCCTGGGCCATGACCCAGCGGCGGCCGCCCTGCAGATCGAGCTTGATCTCGACGCCGGCGCGCCTGGCGTCCGGCTGCAACAGGCCGAGCACGGTATCGAGGACATGGTCCAGGCGTGTCGGGCCAATGCTCGGCTGCTCCTTGCGCACGAAACGCCGTATCTGGCGGATGACCTCTCCGGCACGTTCGGCCTGGGCGGCGATCTTCTCCATCACATCGCTGCACTGCCCCCGGCTGTTGTGGCCGGACTCCAGCATTCGCACGCAGGCCCGGGAATTGGTCGCGATCGCCGTCAGCGGCTGGTTGAGCTCATGAGCTATCCCGGAGGTGAGCTCGCCGATGGTGCTCAGGCGAGCGACATGGGCGAGCTCGGTCTGGTGGTGGCGTATACGCTCCGCGGCCTGTTTGCGCTCCGTGACGTCCCGAAAAACCACCACGGTGCCCACGGTGTCGCCGCGGTCGTCTCTGATCGGAGTGGAGCTGTACTCGACCGGAAAGCTGCTGCCGTCCTTGCGCCAGAACACGTCGTCGTCGACGAAGCGCGGGCGGCTGTCGCGGAAGGTCGCGTAGACGGGGCATTCCGAGGCGGGGTGGTGGCGTCCGGACTCGTGACTGTGGTGCAGCAGCTCGTGCTGATTCGCACCGATCAGCTCGTTTGCGGCCCAACCCGTCAGCGACTCCATCGGGCGGTTGATGAAAGTCGTGCGCCCTTCCAGGTCCACGCCATAGATCCCCTCGGCGACCGAGTTCAGGATCAGTTCCTGGCGCTGTTCGAGGCTCGCCTTGGCGCGTGCCAGGCGCTGGTTGAGCCGGGTGACCCAAACCGTGAGCAGGCCCAGGACCAGGAGCGTCCCCGCAGCGGTCAGAATAACCGGCCGGTAACGCTCGATGGCCTCCTCGAGAGTGAAAGGCGACGGTTTGTCGAACGGCGGCAGACGCAGGCGGCGCAACAGCTGCTCTACGTCCTGGTAGTCCAGCGGAACCGTCCATCCCGCGTAATTGCCGGCGCGGGCGGCCGGGTGGTCCGGGCGCATGCTGAGCAGGGCGATCGCGACCCGCTGGGCGAGCGTGTTTGAGGTGTGGTTGAGCTTGGCGAAAGGCCACTCGGGGAACAGCGGCGTGCTGTGCAGGAACGTGAAGTCAGGGTCGACCCGCGGGTTCAGAATCCGAAAGTCCGAGAGCTGGATCTCACCCGCCGCGGCCATCTGTTCAAGTATGCCCGTGCGTACCGTCCCGGCGTCGTATTCGCCGTCGGCCACCGCGCGTACTACCGCGTCGTGGATACCCGTGAAGTCGAGTCGCGCCAGGTCCCTGTAGGGATCGATCCCGTGCGCGTCGAGCTCGCCCCAGGCCATCTGAAATCCGCCCAGGGAGTCGGGATTGACGGCGAGCAGCGACCGGCCGCTCAGGTCGTCGAGCTCGCGGACGTCCGGGTTGTCCTCACGGGTGAAGATCACGCCGCCAAACACGTTGCGGTCGACATTGCCGACGCGTTCACGCAGGGTCGCGATGCGCGAGACGCGATGGTGTACTTCCAGGTTCACATAGATCGCCGAGTTCGCGAGCACGAAAGCGATGCGCTCATCCCGCACCGCGGCGTCGACGTCCGAAAAGGCCAGTGGAACGATGCTGAATCGGTATTCGGGAAGCGCCGCGCTCAGGTAGTCGGCGGTGGGCGTCCAGTGACGATCAGTGGCGTCGTCACCGCGGTGGCTGAGGACACCGATGCGGATCTCCGGCCCTGCGCTCGCGCGGCCGCGGGTGCCAGCGGGCCAAGCGCGAGAGGGAGACCAGCCAGCAGAGGGCGTATGGGCCGCATGCCCAGTCGATGCGGAGATCGAGCATCGGGCGACTCTGCAATTCTTATCCCATCTGACGGTCTTGACGCCCGCGTGCCGTGGGCGCAGGCAGTCGCAGAACTGGCTGGGCTCGCCAGCCCTGCTAGAGGGACGTCCATCCGGCGATGAACTGCCATGAAAGAGCGGCGCCATATCGAGCATCGGTTGCCGTCACGGCTCCGGATCGTGGCGTCAGGTCGTTGCTATTGCTCAGCCGTCCTGCGCTTCGCCCTCCGCGCTATTCGCCGGCCGACCAGCTCCCTACGCTGGGACGACGGCCGTAAGGGTAAACCCCAAATGCCGGTGCCGTTTCCCGCAGTGGCAACGCTCGCGCGATCCCAGGCATACTACTAGGAATTCCCCGCGCGGGCGTAACACGTTCGCACGATCATCAAAAAATGTCAGGCTGGAGGAGAGAAATCCGATGTCCATTTCCCGACGCGAGTTCGTCAAGCTGATGGGTCTTGCCGGTGCCGCCGGTATGTTGCCGTCGTCGGTGTTCGCCGCGGCCCGACAGCCCTCGGATCTCTACGAGGTGCCGAAGTTCGGCAATGTCACGTTGCTGCATATCACCGATACCCACGCCCAGCTGAACCCGGTCTATTTTCGCGAACCCAACGTCAACCTGGGCCTGGGCAGCGCGCTGGGTCAGGCACCGCACATCGTCGGCGAGGCGTTTCTGAAGCATTTCGATATCGCACCCGGCGGTATCGAGGCGCACGCCTTCACCTTCCTGAATTTTGACGGGGGCGCCGAGAAGTACGGCCGCATCGGCGGCTTTGCCCACCTCAAGACCCTGGTCGATCGGATTCGCAGCGAGCGCGGCGACGGCAACAGCCTGCTGCTGGACGGCGGCGATACCTGGCAGGGTTCGGGCACGGCCTACTGGACCCGGGGCATGGACATGGTCGGGGCCTGCAACCTGCTCGGCGTCGACGTTATGACCGGACACTGGGAGTTCACCTATCTGGACGAGGAAGTCATCAAGAACATCGGCGCAGTTCAAGGGCGACTTCGTCGCGCAAAACGTCAAGGTCCGCGAGGAGGCCCTGTTCGACTATCGGTTCGCCGACTTCGGCGGCTTTGACGAGGACGCCGGGCTCGCGTTCAAGCCCTACACGATCAAGGAGGTCGGGGGCGTCAAGGTCGCGGTCATCGGACAGGCCTTCCCCTACACGCCGATCGCGAACCCCCAGCGCTTCATCCCGGACTGGACCTTCGGCATCCAGGATTCGCGGATGCAGGAGGTCGTCGATCAGGTCCGCGAGGACGAGAAACCGGATCTGGTAGTCGTGATTTCGCACAACGGCATGGACGTGGATCTCAAGATGGCCTCGCGTGTCACCGGGATCGATGTGATCTTCGGCGGACACACCCACGACGGCATGCCAGCGCCAACCGTGGTCGAGAACGCGAGCGGCAAGACGCTGGTCACCAACGCCGGCTCCAACGGCAAGTTCCTCGGCGTCATGGATCTGGACGTGAAGGACGGCAAGCTCAAGGACTTCCGCTACCGGCTGCTCCCAGTGTTCTCGAACCTGCTCGAGCCCAACGCCGAGATGGTCAAGTACATCGAGGAGGCGCGCGCGCCCTACAAGGAGCAGTTGGAGGAGAAGCTGGCCACCGCCGAGCAGACCCTGTTCCGCCGCGGCAACTTCAACGGGACCTTCGACCAGGTGATCTGCGACGCGCTGCTGAAGGTCAACGACGCCCAGGTGAGCCTGTCTCCGGGTTTCCGCTGGGGCACCACCGTGCTGCCGGGCCAGACCATCACCATGGACAACGTGATGGACCAGACCTGCATCACCTACCCGGAGACCTACCGGCGCGAGATGAGCGGGGCCGATATCAAGGCGATCCTGGAGGACGTCTGCGACAACCTGTTCAACAAGGACCCCTACGTGCAGCAGGGCGGGGACATGGTGCGTGTCGGCGGTCTCGACTATGTCTGCGACCCGAACGAGGACATCGGCAAGCGCATCACGGACATGACGCTCAACGACGGCACCAAGGTGGAGGCGGACAAGACCTACGTCGTCGCCGGCTGGGCCACGGTGGGCAGCCAGTCGCCGGGCGAGCCTATCTGGGAGACGGTGGCGACCTACCTGCGCGACGCAAAGACTGTCAAGATCGAGCGGCTCAATACCCCCAAGCTCAAGGGCGTGGCCGGCAACCCCGGCATTGCCGACTACCCCTACATGATCTGACGCGGCGGATCGATGGTCATGCTGATCATGGCCGTTCCGGCCATGATCAGCGTGTGTCCAGTAAGCGGGGTTGGGGAATCCCGCGTTTTTCCCTTCTATCGGACGGCTCGTCCCTAGCCCTGCACCGGCCGGATTCCTTGCCAAACCTTCTGTCCGAGCGTGACGGCCGCGAGCACCAGCGCGCCGGCGAGTACCCCGGCGAGCCCATTGAGCAGGGCCGGTGTCACGCCCGCTAGGATCGCCCCGACGCCTGGAATGCCCTCGGCGTCATGGGCGAACCCGTGGATCAGCTCGTGCAGCCAGGGCAGGCCGTGGACCAGGATGCCGCCGCCGACCAGAAACATGGCCGCGGTGCCGACCACCGAGAGTCCCTTCATCAGCCAGGGGGCGGCCGCGAGAATGCGCTGGCCGAACCAGCGTTGGAAGGCCGCCCAGGGCCGGTCCCCCGCGCGCCTGCTGAGCCAGAGCCCGGCGTCGTCCAGCTTGACGATACCCGCCACCAGCCCGTAGACGCCCGCGGTCATCAGCAGCGCGATGCCTACCAGCACCGCCACCCGGGTCCCGAACGCGGCCCCAGCCACGGTACCGAGGGTGATGACGATGATCTCGGCGGAGAGTATGAAATCGGTGCGGATCGCCCCCTGGATCTTGGTCCGCTCCAACGCCTTCATGTCTACCGCGGGATCCTTGATCGCCTCGGTCAGCTCCGCGTGGTGCTCCTCCCGCTCGGGCTTGGGGTGCAGAAACCGGTGGGCGATCTTTTCGAATCCCTCGAAGCACAGGTAGGCTCCCCCGAGCATCAGCAAAGGGGTGATGGCCCAGGGCGCCACCGCGCTGATCGCCAGCGCTGCGGGTACCAGGATCGCCTTGTTCTTGAGCGACCCGAGCGCCACCGCCCATACCACCGGCAGCTCGCGCTCGGCCCTGACACCCGACACCTGCTGGGCGTTGAGCGCCAGGTCGTCGCCAAGGACCCCGGCGGTCTTGCGTGCCGCCAGCTTGGTCATGACCGAGATGTCGTCGAGGACGGTTGCGATGTCGTCGATCAGGGCGAGCAGGCTGGAGCCGGCCATCGGGGGTCTCCGGAGGGGCGGTTCCCGGATGATACCGGCGGGGCATCGATCCGTCCCGTTTCCCCGGTCAATGACGGCCAGACCGCATGCTCACCGTGGCAAAGGGTGAGCCCGGCGCCCGGCACGCCGATGGTCAACGATCAGCCCCGGGGCGGCCGGTAGTATGACCACGCTCGGCCGATAAAGGCCGCCAGTCCTTGTCAGGAGGTCTCGGCGACGGTTTCAGCGCCAGCACCGAAGCGCTTCTCAAGATAGCCGATGATCGCCTTGGACTCGTAGAGCCAACGGTCGGTGCTCGACTCCTCGATGCGCAGGCAGGGGACCTGTATCTTGCCTCCCCCGGCCAGCAGGTCCGCCCGGTGCCGCGGGTCGTGCTGGGCGTCCCGCAGCGCGATCGGGACGTTGAGCCGGTGGATCGCTCGCCGGGTCCGGATACAGAACGGGCAGGCGTGGAACTGATACAGGGACAGGCTCCGCGCGCCGGCGTCGACTTGCCGCTGGTCTTCGGGATCGCGCTCGATCGGCGCCGGGCGAGTCAGATGGTCGACGATCACGACCAGCCGGCCGAGTCCTTCGCGAAGGGCTTTTACAATCATCGGTGCGTTCCATTACCGCAATAGGCCACGCGGAAATGGCGCGTGAGCGCCCCAACTTCAAGCTCTGATCGAGAGCCGCCAACAAGGGAGACCCCGAAGATGCTCATTGGCGTTCCGCGCGAGATCAAGACCCAGGAGCACCGTGTCGGTTTGACGCCCGAGTCCGTGGTCGAGGTCGTGCACCAGGGCCACTCGGTGATCGTCGAGACTGGTGCCGGTGCCGGAATCGGCGCTGGCGATGAGTCCTACCAGGCCGCGGGGGCACGGGTTGTGGAGACCGCCGCCGAGGTCTTCGCCACGGCGGAGATGATCGTCAAGGTCAAGGAACCGCAGGCCGGGGAGCGAGAGCGGCTGCGCGAGGGACAGATCCTGTTCGCCTACCTTCACCTGGCGCCGGACCCGGAGCAGGCACGGGACCTGATCGCGTCCGGGGCGATCTGTATCGCCTACGAGACCGTGACGGACCCGCTCGGCGGGCTGCCGCTGCTCAAGCCCATGAGCCAGGTGGCGGGCCGGATGGCGATCCAGGCCGGGGCCTGCGCGCTGGAAAAGGAGCACGGCGGACGCGGGCTGCTGTTGGGCGGCGTTCCGGGCGTGGCGCCGGCCCGCGTCCTGATCCTCGGGGGTGGCGTGGTCGGCTTCAACGCGGCCCAGATCGCCGTGGGGATGCACGCGGACGTGACCGTCCTCGACAGCAACCCCGTCGTCCTCGAGCGTCTGTCGACCCACTTCGAGTCCAGGGCCAAGGTGGTGTTCGCGATCCGCTCGGTGGTGGATCGCCACGTGGCCGCCGCGGACCTGGTCGTCGGCGCCGTCCTGATACCGGGTGCCGCGGCCCCGAGGCTGGTCTCGCGCGCCATGCTCGGTGAGATGCGCCCCGGGGCGGCGATGGTGGACGTCTCGATCGACCAGGGAGGCTGCTTCGAAACGTCGCGACCGACGACCCACTCGGACCCGACCTATGTGCTGGACGGCATCGTGCACTATTGCGTCGCCAACATGCCGGGTGCCGTGCCACACACCTCCACCTACGCCCTGAACAACGTCACCCTGCCGAGGGTGCTGCAAATCGCGAACAAGGGCTGGTGCGAGGCGCTCAGGGCCGACCCCCATCTGAAGAACGGACTCAATGTCTGCGCGGGACGGGTCACCCACGCGGCGGTTGCCCGCGATCTCGGTCTCGATTACATGACGCCCGACGAGGTCTTGCGCGCGAACGGACCGGTGATTTAGGGGGACGTTGATTTATTGCGTTTGCCGTCCAGGCCAAGGAAGGCCCGGCATTTTCACTGGAGGTAAGCCATTGAAAATGGAGCGCTGCCAGAGTCGCGCCTCTCGGGGCGCGATTTGATCAAGTGCCAGGATGGCATTTGATCGGCGTTTCTCTGGCGGCATCCGGTGTCGGCCGTCGGCCCGCCAGCGCTCGCGCCCATACCCGCGAGATCGCCATCCGTGGCAGGATGGGCAGCCGCGGGCAGCGCCGGGGTCAGGCGCTGCCTCGAAACCCTAGGGTGATCCTATGACACGTCCGGCCCGCGCCCGAATCGACCTGGGTGCCGTTCGCCACAACCTCCGATACGCCAGGCGGCTGGCCCCTTCGGCCCGCGTCCTTGCGGTGATCAAGGCCAATGGGTATGGCCATGGTGCGGTTGTGCTGGGCAAGGCCTTGGCCGGGGAGGCCGACGCCTTCGGCGTCGCCTGCATCGAGGAGGCCCTGGAACTCAGGGAGTCGGGGGTGCGCGAGCCGATTCTGCTGATGGAAGGGGTGTTTCACCCGGACGAGATCGCCGTGGCCGACCGCGCGGGTCTGAGCCTGGTGGTCCACAATCGCGAGCAGATTGACTGGCTCACCGGCGCGCGGCCGGGCCGCGCCCTCGATTGCTGGCTGAAGATGGACTCGGGCATGCACCGGGTCGGGTTCGGGCCCGAAGGGCTGGGCGAGGCCTGGCGGCGCCTCTCCGGATCGCCGAACGTCGCCTCGGTTGTGCTGATGACCCATTTCGCCCGCGCCGACGAGACCGATCGGCCCGAGACGGAACGGCAGCTCGAGCTCTTCGACCGGGCCACCGAAGGCATCTCGGCCGGGCGCAGCACGGCGAACTCGGCGGCGATTCTCGCCTGGTCCCCGTCGCATCGGGATTGGGTCAGACCGGGGATCATGCTCTACGGCGCCTCGCCGCTCGGGGACCGGCATCCGAGCGCCGCGGAGCTGCGGCCCGCGATGCGGCTGGAATCCGCTCTGATCTCAATCCGCGACCTGCCACCCGGTGAGGCCGTCGGCTACGGCGGGCGCTTCGTCTGCGAGCGACCCACCCGGGTCGGTGTGGTCGCCGTCGGGTACGCGGACGGCTACCCGCGCCATGCGCCGGACGGCACGCCGGTCGCTGTGAACGGCCGGCGCACCCGGCTCATCGGGCGGGTGTCGATGGATATGCTGACGGTCGATCTGACGGGGATCGACGACGCGCGTCTTGGTGACCCGGTCCAGCTCTGGGGCGACCGGGTCACCGCGAACGAGGTGGCGGAAGCGAGCGGCACCATCTCCTATCAGCTGTTCACCGGCGTTACCCGGCGCGTTCCCCGGGTCTACGAGGGAGAGGGCTGATTGGCGGAACCTGGCTCCGGAAAGTCGCGGAACAGGTCGCGCACCAGCGGCGATCGCCAGAGGTAGACGAGGACCGCGAGGTCGAGCAGCAGCGACGCGATCAGCGCCTCGTCGACGCTGACCCAGACCGACTGTCCGGAAGCTGTGACCCGTGCGATCACTAAAACGAGATATAGCAGCGCGGAAAGGCTCAGCAGCCACCGACCGTGCCGCCATATGCGCCGGAGTGCCGGTGCTGCCTCGGGGCGCCTTCGGGCGGCGGCGATAAGGACGGGAAGGGCAATCAGGTCGGCGATCAGGTAGGCCGGGTGCACCAAGCCGCGCAGGATCTCGATCTCCTCGCCGGTGGTCGGCAGGAAGGTGATGCCGAGCAGCACCAGATGCCGCACCAGGTACAGCATGGCGAACCAAAGCAACGGGGGGACCCGCAGCGCCAGGTGCTCGTCATAACGATGGGCCGGGTAGTCTGTCTTCATCTGTGACACCGCCTTCGGGGTCCCGGACCGCCGGGCTTCGCTCGTTTCCCGGTCACGCGCGTTGCCTCGACAAACCCTGCGCCAGGCCGGTATTCTGCGGCTGGCACGCCGAGCCCACGGGCGGTGTGCCGATGTCCGATCGGGCGGAAATAGATCAACAACCTATCGGGGCATGCCATGAGCGTCATTCGCAATCTATTCGCCCTGATCGGGCTGGTCGCCGTCCTGGCATTGGCGGGTGCGTACTTCTGGGTGGGCTCGAAGCTCTCGGAATTCGACCCGGAGGCCCCCGCTGTCTACCAGGCCTTCGCGTCGCGGCTGCTCGAGTCCGGTGACCCGGGCGTTGCCATGATGTGGTCGGTCCAGGTCCAGGACGGGCTCAGCCCCGAGGACGTAGTCGAATCCATGAAGAGCCTGGCGGCCGCTCGCAGCTTCCTGTTCGTAGGCGATGCCCCTTTCTACAAGCAGATCGAGGCCATTACCGGAGAAGAATACCGCTACGTCAATTTTCTCTCCTTCTGCGACGCACGTGTCGGCAAGCAGATGCTCGAGTACCGGGACCAGTACAGTGGTTTCATGCCCTGCCGGATCGCCCTGGTGGAAGACAAGAACGGCCGGCTCTGGCTCCACAGCATGGACCTGGACCTGATGATCCACGGCGGCAAGGAGCTTCCGGCCGAGCTCAAGGCCTCCGCGCTTCGGGTGCGCACGATCATCAAGGAGATCATGGACGGGGCCGCCGCGGGCGAGTTCTGATGCCGTTTCGCCCCGGCGCATTGCGGCGCACGAGGGCGCTAGCCGGGGCGGCCGTCGACCCGCGGCCTGACGAGCATCGGGCCGTAGACCCAAACAAAGAGCCCGAAGGCGAGCACCCAGCAGATGCCGGCCGCGACCAGCCATTCGCGATAGGCGCCCGGAAATACCAGCGGCATCGGCGCCCGCAGCACCGCCGCGAGATTGACCAGCACGAAGGCCATCATCGTCAGCCGTGAGGCCTCCATCAGCCGGCCGGTGTGACCGAGCGTAACCCGCGCCATCATCCCCAGCGTGAAGACGCCCAATGCGCCCGTGGTCAGGGCGTGTAGCGCGGCCGGAGGCGGTAACAGCCCGAATCCGGCGAGGCCGTCAAGCAGCAGGCCCGCCACCAGCCAGGTGTAACCGGCGTACAAGACGGCCAACATCGGCACCTTCAGGACGCCGCGATAGTACCAGCCCGAGAGCCGCACAAGCTGGATCAAACCCAGCGCGATGGCCAGGGAGGCCGCCGCCCAGCCACCGGGCCGCCAGAGGTCGGCGGCCAGAAGCGCCGGCGCGAGCACGAACGTCGACTGTTCCACCCAGGGCCGGGTAACCGATTTGGCGCCGCCGAGCCCGCGCTCGGTGAAGAAGGGCATTACCCGGCCGCCGACGATGAGCAGCGTGATCAGGGCGAGATCGAGCATCATCCGGTCCCCGCGCACGGCCGCCCCCGGGGCGAGACCGGCGGCGTCCATGTGCACCAACAGCGATGCCACCGTCATGCCCGCGAGCAGGGCGATGAATACCCGGTTCGCCTTGTTGGGGCCGAGCCACAGAGGCCGCCAGAGGCCGATCAGCACCAGCGGAAAGAAGGCGATATCGGGGAGCGCGATCAGGGCCGGGGGCAACGGGAGCCAGGGTGCGACGCGCGCGGCGAGCCAGATCAGCGCCAGCATGGCGAGCGGGGTCCCGGAAGGTGTGTCCATACCGGTCCAGTTACGGACCGCCGTCAGCAGAAAGCCGGCCACGACGGCGCCGACATAGCCGAACAGCATCTCATGGGCGTGCCAGGTGGTGCCGGCGAAGTAGGATTGCGGTGTCAGGTATCCCCAGAGCACGGCCAGCCAGACGGCCAGCGACAGGGCGGCCAGGATCCCCGCGCCAAGGAAGAACGGGCGGAAGCCGAGCGCGAGCAGGCTGACGCCGAGCGGCGGGGTAGGTGAGTCGGCGGGTAGGCGGATTTCAGGCATCGGGGCGGCAGCGGCAGGGTTTGGTGCACCCTACCGGTGCGCAGGCGTCGGCTCCTTGACGACGGTCAATCGGTCCGTGCGGTGGCGGGCGAGCGAGGAGGCGAGCATGGAGCGCCAGGGCGCAACTGGCCCTCTCCTCGGCCCCCGGCGCGAGTACCAGGGGCGCGAGTTTTCACCGCCGCGGCCTGGAGTGAGGCATATCGCCCAAATCGTGCGTCATTTAACCCAGGTCAAGTCTGTCCTTCCCACCGGCTGCTAGCATCGCGCCGCCCCTGTTCGGGGATGCAATTGCTTTGGCACTGAATATTTGGAGGGTGGACGTATGCATCATCTGACACGGCATGTCGTGTCCCTGGCGGTCGGATCGGCACTCGCGATCGGCGGCGCGACGGCGGCCTGGTCGGCCGATACGCTGCAGCACGTAATGACGGCCAGGGGGTTGACCGAGAAGGACATCCTGGCCGCCGCCAAGACCTATACGCCCACCGGCGGTCGCGACGAGTACCTGGCCTTCAGCTCCGGCGGTCAGTCCGGTCAGGTGATCGTCTACGGCATCCCGTCGATGCGCATCCTGAAATACATCGGCGTGTTCACGCCCGAGCCCTGGCAGGGCTACGGCTTCGACGACGAGTCCAAGGCGGTGCTTGCCCAGGGCAGGATCCGCGGCAAGGACATCACCTACGGCGATACCCACCACCCGGCCATCTCCGAGACCGACGGCGACTACGACGGCAAGTACCTGTTCATCAACGACAAGGCCAACCCGCGCGTGGCGGTGATCGATCTGCACGATTTCGAGACCAAGCAGATCGTGGTCAACCCCTTCTTCAAGTCCGAGCACGGCGGCGCCTTCGTTACGCCGAACACCGAGTACGTGATGGAGGCGACCCAGTATGCCCACCCGCTGTTGGACGACGGCTACGTGCCGCTCGAGGAATTCAACGACAAGTATCGCGGCGGCCTGACCTACTGGAAGTTCAACAGGGAGAAGGGCCGCATCGAGCCCGAGAACTCCTTCGTTTTCGAGCTGGGGCCGTACAGCCAGGACCTGTCGGACGCCGGAAAGAAGGACAGCTACGGCTGGGGCTTCACGAACTCCTTCTGCTCCGAGCGCTACGTCGGCGGCATCGAGCGCGGGCGCCCGCCGTTCGAGGCCGGCTGCTCGTCGAAGGACACTGATTTCCTGCACGTGACCAACTGGAAGAAGGCCGAGGAGCTGGTCAAGGCCGGCAAGGTCAGGCAGGAGCGCGGGATGTACTTCATCCCGATGGAGCAGGCGGTCGCCGAGGGTCTGCTCTATCCTGATCCCCGAGCCCAAGAGCCCCCACGGCGTGGACGTGACCCCGGACGGCAAGTACCTGGTGGTCTCCGGCAAGCTGGACAGCCATGTCTCGGTCTACAGCTTCGAGAAGATCATGAAGGCCATCGAGGAGGGCAAGTTCGAGGGTAAGGACGACTACGGGGTGCCCATCATCGCCATGCAGGACGTGCTGCACACCCAGATCAATCTGGGTCTGGGTCCGCTGCACACCCAGTTCGACTCCAAGCCCTGCATCGCCTACACGTCCCTGTACGTGGACTCCCAGGTCGCCAAGTACGACTACTGCGAGGGAAAGATCCTGGACAAGCTGTCGATCCATTACAACATCGGTCACCTGATGACCATGGAAGGCGACTCGGTGAGCCCCGACGGCAAGTACCTGGTCGCGATGAACAAGCTGGCTATCGACCGCTTCAACCCGGTCGGTCCTCTGCACCCGCAGAACCATCAGCTGATCGATATCAGCGGCGAAAAGATGCAGCTCCTCTACGACATGCCGCTGCCGTTGGGCGAGCCCCACTATGTGGTGGCCATCAAGGCCGACAAGCTGCAGCCGGCGGTGCGCTACAAGTCCGGTTGGGACAGCCGGACCGATTCGGTCTCGCCTTACAAGACCCGCGCCGGCCGCGAGAAGACCGAGCGGACCTGCGATGCCGACGGCAAGTGCACGACCGAGGTCATGGGCACCGTCATCCGCTCCCACATCACGCCCGAGATCATAGAGGCCGAGGAGGGCGATACGGTCAAGATCCACCTGACCAACCTGGAGCGGGCCGAGGACGAGGTCCACGGTTTCGCCATGTACTCCCAGAATGTCCAGCTCTCCATCGAGCCCGGCAAGACGGCCAGTGCCACCTTCGTCGCCGATCAGCCCGGCGTTTTCCCATACTACTGCACCGAGTTCTGCTCGGCGCTGCACCTGGAGATGCAAGGCTATCTGCTGGTCAAGCCAAAGGGCTACCAGGCGACCGAGGTCAAGATGGTCGAAGGCACCCTCTACACCCAGGCCGACTACGACACCCAGGTCAAGACCAATGTCGACACCCAGGGCGTCATCGATCAGGTCGTGGCCTATATCACCAGCCACAACTTCAAGGACTACCCGACCGTCGTGGCGCTGGTCGAGGACGCCACAGACCAACTCGGCTTCGCCCAGGAGGCGAAGGCCAAGTCGGAGGAGGCCGCCGGCAAGCAAGACTGGCAGAACGCCATGCTCTGGGCCAACCAGTGGTGGCAGTACCAGGTGAAGGCGGCCGATCTGGGTCTACGGGCCAAGACCTATCTGGAGGAGTCCGGCGCGACGAAGGTCCAGTAAACCTTGACGTGATGTGTAGCAAGGGGGCCGCTGGCCCCCTTGTCGCTTGCCGATAGACAAATCCGCGGAAGACGCTTTTTCGTCTACCTTGCCCCTCTCGGGAGGCGGTTGGGGAGAGGAGACGGCTTTCGCGGAGCCTTATTGTCGTATACCCGGGTTGCGCAGTAGGCATAATGCGTCGGGCAGCTGTCTATCTTGCCCTTGGTCAAGACATGGCCTGGAGACCCGGGGTATCAAAGCGCGGGCATCCGGCCGGATGTCGCCAGTTTTCAACTAGAGTGCGGGCTGGGTACAGAGTGCCCTCGACCCGGAGAACTGACAGTCACGTTAGTGAGAGGTGATGAGATGAAACTGCTGAATAGGTCTGCCGCGGCTATCCTGATCGCCGCCACCGCCGGTCTCGCGGCCCCGGCTTTCGCACTCGACGGCGCCGAGCTCTACGTCAAGAAGACCTGCGTCGCCTGCCACGGCAAGGACGCGAAGACGCCGATCCTCCCCACCTACCCGAGGCTCGCGGGCCAGAACGCGGACTATGCCTTCAACCAGATGAAGGACATCGCCAGTGGCGCCCGGGCGAACGGCCAGACAGCGGCCATGAAGGGCATCATGCACCTGGTCTCGGAGGAGGAGCTGCGGGCCATCGCCGACTGGCTGACGACCCTTCAATAACAAAGGGTATCAGTAGCTTGTGTGTTGACAAGGATCAAGGAGCGGAGGCGCTGTTCTGTTAGCCTGCTCCAGGTGCGTGGCGTCGTCGGTCTGGACGCGTCCGTTTTCTTGTGCGGCCGTGAGGCCGCGCGCCCAGCGATACTGGAGGATTTCGATGAACAGGTTAGCAATCATCGCCGCCGGCGCCTTTGCCGCCGTGTTGGCTGGCACCGTCTACGCCGAAGCCTGGAACCCGGGCGGCGGTGAGCAGGAGGAGGCCCTGGCCCTCACGCCGGACCTCGAGAACGGTATGGAGGTCTACGAGGTCTGCTCGGCCTGCCACCTGCCCGAGGGTTGGGGCCTGCCGGACGGCACCTTCCCGCAGCTTGCCGGACAGCATCGGGGCGTGCTGATCAAGCAGCTCTCGGACATCCGGGCGCTGAACCGCGACAACCCGACCATGTACCCGTTTGCGCTGCCCGAGTCCATCGGGGATGCTCAGGCCCTGGCCGACGTGGTGGCCTATATCGAAAAGCTGCCCATGAACCCCGAGTGGGGAAAGGGACCCTGGGGACCGGGCACGCCGGAGTACGCCCAGGGCGAGACGCTCTACAAGGACAACTGCGTGAGGTGCCACGGCGAGACCGGACTGGGCGATGTGGAAAAGTTCTACCCGCGGATCAACGGCCAGCACTACAACTACATGGTGCGCCAGTTCGAGTGGGTCCGCGACGGCAAGCGCCGCAACGCCAACCCGGAGATGGTCGAGCAGATCAAGAACTTCACCGACAAGGATGCACAGATGGTAGTCAATTACGTATCCCAGCAGCCGGTACCGGAAGACCAGGTCGCGAAGTCCGCCGATTGGCAGAACCCGGACTTCAAGTAACCCGCCCGAGCTAGCGCGCGACGGCGACCCGCCGGTCCGGCGGAGCGCCACCCGCCCCCCATCTTTCCTGAACGCAGTAACGCCGTCATGAGCACCCCAACCCCCGAGTCGCTTGCCGACAAGCGCACACCGGTGATCTTCGTCCTGACCCTGGTGGGCGTGGCGCTGCTGGTGGCCATCTACTACGCGCCGATCTGGTGGGTCTCGCTGACGGCGCCGAACTACCCGCCGGAGGCCTTTCCGGACGGCGTGCGCATCCACTTTCATATGAACGGGGTGTTCAACGGCTGTAAGAAGGTCGAGAAGACCGAGATCACCGAGGAGGAGGCGCTGGACTGCGTCCATGAGATGGACACCATCAACCACTATGTCGGCATGTATCCCATTGCCGCCGGCGGCGTGGTCGAGAAGGCGTTCTCGCCCTTCCTGGTCAGCCTGCTCGGCTTGATGCTGGTCGGATTCGTCATTCCCTGGGTGCGGGTTCGGCTCGCCGTCATGGCGGTCGGCATGGCCGGGATACTGGTCTGGATGGGTCTGACCTACTACGGGGATGGCGGCCTGCGGTTTCATAACCGAGGTTATGTCACGGCCTTGGTAACGGCCCTGGATCAGGACGCCGCGATCGAGAAGGAAAATCGCGAGATGTCGGCCGGGGAGGCGCTGATCGCCCGCCTCAAGGCCGAGATGGCCGCCGCCGAGCAGCGGCAAGCCCCGGATAATGCCGCCAGCGCCGACGGCGGGCCGGGCAAGGGACAGATGATCGACAGCCTGCGCGCGACCTTCGAGAAATCCCAGGAACGCCGACCGGCCGGCGAGCGCGAGACCTGGTCTGGCACGGGTGCCCAGGTACTCAAGTGGCACTACGAGACCAGTCTCGGGCGCTACTTCAACAACCCGGCCGAGATCCTGCCCATGGGGCGCGCCATGTCCGCCGCCGGACATGTTGTTTTCTGGGGGCTCGTGGCCGCCATGCTGCTGTTGCTCTGGGGTGCGCGCAAGAACAGCGGCCCGCTCTATTGGCTGATGGTTCTGGTCCCCATCGGCCTGCCCCTGTTCTTCCTCGTCGATTACGCCGCCTGGCTCTGGTGGTACGGACACAGCCTGAACGACATGGGCGCCTTCACGGTCAAGCCCTTCATGCCGACGGTCTTCGGCGACGGCAAGGTCGCGCAGTTCGCCACCCACTCCTACCCGTCTATCGGCTTCGGGCTGATGCTGCTGCTCTCGGCGGTGCTCGCGGTGGTCGCGCTGCTGCGGCGCAAGCAGATACGTGGGGCGAGTTGAACCGCCAACGCGCCGGGGACGCCAAGCTCGTGAAGCCGTGGGTCGCATCCTGGGTCCTGTTGCTGACACCCAGCCTGTCGTGGGCCGGCTATCCGGCCCTCCAGCCGTTGGTGGACGCGGCCGAGGAGGGCGCGGTCCTGACGCCGGAGCCGGGGACTTACGCCGGCCCCGTGGTGCTGGACAAGCCGCTCACCATCGACGGGCGCGGCCAGGTGACCATCGACGGCGGTGGCAAGGGCACGGTGGTGCTGCTCGACACGGACGGCGCGACGCTTAAGGGACTGCACCTGACCAACTCCGGGGACTCTCACAACGATATCGACTCCGGCGTTCAGGTACGGGGCAAGTTCAATGTCATCAAAGACAATCTGATCGACCACTGCCTGTTCGGCGTGGACCTCCAGCAGTCCGAGAACAATGTGGTGCGCCGCAACCGTATCTCCTCGAAGCCGGTCGAGCTCGGGGTGCGCGGGGATGCCATCAGACTCTGGTACAGCTTCAACAACCAGGTCACCGACAACATCATCCGCGGCGCCCGCGACACCGTGGTCTGGTACTCGAGGGACAATCTGATCGCACGCAACGACGCCCGCGGCGGCCGCTATTCACTGCACTTCATGTACTCCCAACACAACCGGGTCGAGGGCAACCACTACGAGGGCAACACGGTCGGAATCTTCCTGATGTACAGCGACGGGGTCGTGCTCAGGGACAACCTGATCGCGAACGCGACCGGCTCGACCGGGATCGGCATCGGATTCAAGGAGACCTCGGACGTCACCATCGAGGACAACCGAATCATCTATTGCGCCACGGGCCTGTACCTGGACGTCTCTCCCTACCAGCCGGATACGACCAACCGGTTCACGAATAATCTGATCGCGTACAACGGGGTCGGCGTGCGCTGGCTGAACGACTGGCACGGCAATGTATTCACCGGCAACCGCTTCAAGGGAAACATCACCCAGATGGTGGTCGAAGGCGGAAAGAGCGCGAACCGAAACCGCTGGGACGGCAACTTCTGGGACGATTACGAGGGCTTTGACCGCGACGGCGACGGTGTCGGCGACACACCCTACGAGCTTTACGCCTACGCGGACAGGCTTTGGATGGACGTGCCGCCGGCCCAGTTCTTCAAGGGCTCGCCGATGCTGGAGGTCATCGACTTCCTGGAGCGACTCGCCCCCTTCAGCTCGCCCAACCTGCTGGTCAGCGACCCGCGACCCATGAAGCGGGCCGATATAGCGATTGCCGGCCTGGCTGGGGTCGCGGCCGGTATCGAGCCCGTTCCCGCCGTCGGTGCGCCCGACGACGATGACGACATCGAACCGGATGTCCCGGCCGCCCCGAAGGCGCCGGCTGCTGGTTTCGACGCCTACGAGGCGCTGCGCCGCTCACTCGAGCGGGAATAGCGACAGATGAACGATCGCAAGCCAAGACCCCGGGCCCCCCGCGTTTCCCCAAAGCGCCGCGAGCAGAGCCGCCGCGAGTTCCTGCGCTCCTCGGCACTGGCCGCGGGAGTTGTCTCGGCCGCGCTGTTGGGGCTGATCCCGCTCGCCGGCCGGGCCAATGCGCGACTGCGTCCGCCGGGCGCGCTGAAGGACCGGCTCGAGGAGCAGGAGTTTCTCGCGGCCTGCATAAAATGTGGCCAGTGCGTGCAGGTCTGCCCGGTCGAGGCCATCGGGCTTGCCGATCTGGGCGACGGCGTTGGAATCGGGACTCCCTTCATCGACGCCCGCGACCAGGCCTGCGACTTCTCCTGCGACGGGCTCCAGTGCGTGCTGGCCTGCCCCACGGGCGCGCTGACCCATGAGATCAATTACCCGGCGCAGTCGCGTATGGGTTTCGCGCGGCTGGCCCGACCGGACGCCTGCCTGGCCGTCCAGGGCAAGGGCTTCCAGGGGCAGGCCCGCGGCCCCGATTACCAGGGTAAGCTGCGTTACGAGGCGGTCGACCGCTGGACCCCGATCCCGGTGGCGGATCACCCCTATGACCTGGAACTCTGCGATCTCTGTGTGCGTCAGTGCCCCATCGAGATCCGCATTGCCCAGTGCGAGGCCGGGACGCCGCCCTCCGGGGACCCAAATCAGTGCCCGCCGGCCCATGCTATTCGGCTTGCGCCCAGGGAGGGCGGCGGTGGCTCCATACCGGTCGTCGAGGACGGCTGCGTGGGCTGCGGCGTTTGCGAAATGATCTGCCCGGTTGAGTCGGCCGCGATCGTCGTGGATATCGACCGGACCGCCGGCTCGGCCGGGATCGGCTGAGCGACCCATGAGCTACTTCGTCGATTCGCTGCGTCAACTGATCGGCATGAAGCCCGCCAAGCCGCAGGCGGACGAGCGCTTGCCGGAGGTCGTGGCCATCTATGCCGAAAAGCGCAAGGAAAAGCTGAGCAAGGAGAAGCTCATGGAGGTCGAGGCCGGGAGGGCGCTGGCCCACGACCGTCACAAGTGGCGCAACCGTCGCTGGGCGACCCTGATTGTCGTGAACCTGCTGTTCGTCGCCTCCTATGTCCTCGACGTCCAGCTCCTGGAGGGGGCCTTGACCGGGTCGCGATTCGTGGGTTTCCACATGGCCGACCTGAACTCGGCCTTGCAGGTCATGCTGGCCTACCAAGCACGTCGTCCTGAATCTGGTCATCGGCACGGCCACCGTGTTCGTACTCTGGTTGCTGCTCGGCGGTCGCACCTTCTGCTCCTGGGTCTGTCCCTACCACCTGATCGCCGAATGGGCGGAGGCGGTTCACCTGAAGCTTGCGGAAAAGAAATGGGTCAAGGACATCCAGTTCCATCGCGGGGTGCGGGCGGTCTTCTATGTGATCTTCGCGCTGCTGGCGGCGCTGACCGGATACACGGTGTTCGAGACCATATCTCCGACCGGTATCCTGAGTCGCGCCCTGATCTACGGACCCGGCATCGCGCTGCTTTGGGTGCTGGCGCTGCTGGCGTTCGAGGTCCTTGTTTCCCGCCGCGCCTGGTGCCGCTATGTGTGCCCGATAGGCATCACCTACGGCCTGGTCGGCACCCTCTCGCCGGTGCGGGTGCAGTACAACGTGCAGAGCTGTCATCACGAGGGGGACTGCCGCAAGATTTGCCTGGTGCCCCACGTGCTGGACGTGACCATCCGGGGACGCGCCAAGGCTGTCGACACCGACATCGGCGCCGACTGCACGCGCTGCGGTCTGTGCGTCGACATCTGTCCCACCAGCTCGCTGAGCTTCAAGGTGAAGGGTCTGGAAAAGGCGCTCTAAACCCCTCTAACCCTTCCTGCCCCGACGCCGTAATCCTTGCCGTCCGCGGTCGCGGGCCTCACTGGAACTGGCACTTGATCAGATTCGAAGCCGTAGTAAAGCGTTTCCGCCGCCAAGTCGTGCTCAAGGGTGTGGACCTGACCATCGAGCGCGGCCATCGGGTTGCGCTCGTCGGCTCCAACGGGGCGGGAAAGACCACGCTGATCCGCTGCCTGCTCGGCGAGTACCGCTGCGAGGGCAGGGTGAGCGTCGATGGCCTGGACCCGCGCGAGCACCGTCAGCAGGTACTCTCCAAGATAGGCTTCGTGCCTCAGCTGCCTCCACCGCTGAAGATGCCGGTGAGTCAGCTGCTGCGGTTTGCGGCCGGGGTCTGCGGCGCCGAGGTGGGGCGAATGGAGGAGGTCGCACGGCGCCTGGGACTGGACGTCGGACAGTTCCGGCACCAGCCGTTCGTCAAGCTCTCGGGCGGTCAGAAGCAGAAGCTCCTGATCAGCATCGCGCTGGGCCGCGATACGGAGTTGCTGGTCATGGACGAGCCCGCGGCCAACCTGGACCCGGAGGCGCGTCATATCTTTTTCGAGCTGCTGGCCGAGCGTCAGGAGCGGGTTGCGATGCTCATCTCCAGCCACCGCCTGGATGAGGTGGCGGCCCTGGTCAACCGCGTGGTCGAGCTGGATTACGGCGTCGTGGTGCTCGACGACCGCGTCGCGGACCTGGTGGATCTCAGCAGCCGGCTGCATTGCCATGCGGTGCTGACGCGCCCGGAGGAGGCATTCGGGAGGGCCGTCGCCGCCTGGGGCTTCACTACCGGCGACGGTGGGCGCACCTGGGACGGCTGGGTGCCGGGACCGGACCGTTTGCGGTTCCTCGGGATGTTGTCCCGCTACGCGGCGTTGCTGGCGCACATCCGTATGGACGAGTCCGCCGGGGGTGAGCAAGGGGGGTCCGTTAGCAAAGCCGCCGAGGCCCCGAATGCCGAGTCCAAGGAGGTGCGCTATGCCTGACCCGCGTCTATTGATGCTACTGCCGGCCCTCTTGCTGGTCGCCTGTGGCGGTGACCCGGGCACCGGGCCCGTCGAGGTGAAATGGGACCGGGTCACTTGCGAGCGCTGCCGGATGGTGCTCTCGGACCGAAAACACGCGGCGCAGGTAAGGCTTCGCGAATCGGATGGGCGATCGCGTGTCCATCCGTTCGACGATATCGGCTGTGCGCTGATCTGGCTGCAGAGCGATCCTTCGCGGGATACCCCATCGACCGAGATCTGGGTCAACGATTGGCGCAACGGCGACTGGATCGACGCCCGCACGGCCTTCTACGTCCCGAACCAGGTGACGCCGATGGAGTACGGTCTCGGCGCGCAGCGCGAAAGCGCCGACGGCGCGTTGAGCTTCGACGAGGCCAGGGCCCGGGTCCTGGAGGTCGAGCAGGGTGGCGGCCGGCACTCGGGACACTAGCCGCGGGCCGGACAGGTTTGGCTCGTGTGGCTCCTGCGGGTCTCCGTTGGCCGCGGCGGCAGATTGAGGATCGGCGCGATACGCCGGGAGATGACTGACTCGTGAAGCACCTGTCGCTGACCGCCTATACGGACGTCCTGGAGTCGCTGCGCGCGAAATGGTTTCTGGTCTACAGCGCGGTCTTCGGCGGCATCCTGGTGCTGCTCTTCCTGTTCGGTGTCACCGAGTCCAGGATCATGGGCTTCACGGGCCTTTCGCGGCTCCTGGTCACCTATATCCAGCTCTCGATGGCGATCCTTCCGGTTTTCGTCCTGGTAACGACGGTGCGCTCGGTGGCCGGCGACCGCGAGGCCGGGGTCTTCGAATACCTTTTGTCGCTCCCGATCGGTCTCGGGGCCTGGTACTGGGGCAAACTAATCGGGCGCTTTGCCGTGGTCTTCCTGCCGGTACTGATCGCCATGTTCGGCGGCGTGCTCTGGGGGGCGTTCAGGGGGGCGGAGGTACCCTGGGGGCTGATCGGCTACTACACGCTTCTGTTGATGGCGCTGGCCTGGTGTTTCCTCGGCATCGGTATGCTGATCTCGACGCTGGCGCGCAACGCGGACGTGGCCCAGGGCGCGGCGTTCGTGATCTGGCTGACGCTGCTCTTGTTCCTGGATCTGATTCTGCTCGGCGTCATGATCCGCGAGCAGCTGCCGCCGGAATCGGCGGTCGCCATCGCGCTGGCGAATCCGATGCAGGTCTTTCGCACCGCCGCGATGATGCTGTTCGACCGGCAGCTGGTGCTGCTCGGCCCGTCGGCCTATCTGATCCTGGACGCCTTCGGGGAGGCCGGTTACATGGTCTACGCACTGGTCTATCCGTTGCTGCTCGGAACCCTGTGTGCATTCGGCGGCTATCTGCTTTTCAGGCGCAGCGACCTGCCCTGATCGGGCGGTCGGCCGAAAGGGGCTCGGCCTTACCAGGGTCCCCACCAGGGCCCCCAGGGGCGATACCAGGGCGAATACCAGGGGTCGTACCAGGGAGAGGGGTAGGACCCGGCCGGCAGCGGCTCCGGCCACAGGTGTCGGACCTCGGCCTCGACGATGGGGAACGGGTAGGGGTAGTCGCCTACCGGGCGGGTCTCCACCCCCCGGAGTCGACCCGCGATGGTTAGCAGCCGGTCGTTCGGCAGCTCGGCCGGATCGAGGAATCCCGGCGCCCGGGCGATGAAGCGACCCTCGCCGGGTGCGTCCGAACGGGGCTCTCCGTTTCCGTGCAGCGGGCGCGCCAGGATCTCGATCTCGGTCGTCCGCGGCAGGTTCTGGACGCCGATGATGGTGCCGCCCCAGCGCAGGCGCCGGCCGATAAAACGCGCCGGGTCCCTCTGAACCTCTGCCGGTTGCACCGAGGTTTCCGGAGCGGTCCGAATCGCCTGGGGGACGTTGGACGCGCAGCCGCAGAGCGACAGCAGCGCGCAGATCAAGGCAGCTGGACGGATCATCGGTGCCTGGATGCCTCTTGTGCCCCGAATCGAGTCCGGCCCGGTTTCGGTGCCGATTTTCCGCCGATTCTAAGCGAAAAGAGGGCTGAGCGGAGGGGACCGGACTCGCCGACCCGATCAACGGGGGTGCCCCGTCTCCACCGGACGGTTATTGATTACTTCAGCCGGTCCAGGCTCGCCGGTTCGGTTGAAATGGTGCGTGTAGCTTAGTAGCCTCGTAGCGCTAACGATCGAGGACCGAAACCATGTCGCTTTTCCCGTTGAGTTACCGAGTCGTCGGCCAGGACGATTTCATGCTGGAGATCTCCGTGGATGCCTCCGGAGCGTATGTCGTCAATACCGGCGATCACACCAGCCACGAGCCGCGCCGCGGGACGCTCAGGGGCGACCGTCTGCCACAGCTCGTCGCGGTCCTCGAGCGGCTTGGCGCGCCGCGCGAGCACCCGGCGCCGGAGGGCACCACGGGATTCGTGGCAGAACTGGTCCTGGGCAAGGCGCCCGACGCCCGCGTCTATCACTTCTGGGAGGGCGCGCTCGACGAGGAGCTCGACCTGAAGGCCGTGGTCCATCAGCTGGATCTCATCTGAACAGGGCGCGGCGCCGGTTGGTCTGGCGGGCGCGGGCGTCGGATAGGGATCGTTTCGCTTCGGCGGGAACCTGATCCGGTGCGATCGTCAACGCGCCAGGGCAAGGTCCAGCCGTGCGCCTGTCGGATTCTCGCGACGCGGGTTTCCGAGCCTGCCGAGCACGTGATCGATCAGCGCCTGCAGCTGGCGCGACGAGTGCTCGAACCTGAGGCCGACCAGATGAAGGTTTGCCCAGACCGTCTTGTCCTCACGGACTGATTCGCGGTGAAAGACCCGGGCGCGCAGCGTCAGGCTGGGTAGGTCGGCGGTTCCGCCGAGTGCAAGCTGGATGCTCTGGTCCTCGGCATAGGAGCTGAACGACGTCACCCACAGCTCGCCTTTCCGGATCTCGGACAGGGTCTCCTGCATATCGGCCGTATCTCCGAATACGATTTCCAGACGCTCGGCGCATCGGGTGCCGCCCGTGTCCGCGTCGGACTGCCGCGCCATCAACATACCCAGTAGCCGCTCGAGCCGAAGCTCGCTTCTCGGCGACAGGCTCGCAAACCTCGAGGCGACCAGGATACGACCGTCGTCGATGGGCTGGGTGCGGAGCACCTCCGCGTAAGCGGATATGGACTCGCCGTTCGTCCAAGGAAACTGGACCCGGAACTGATCCCCGACCTGCAACGCGGGGCTGCGGAGCACGAAACCCGCTCCGCCCCAGGAGAGATCCCGGTTGCGCGCGCTGATCGATGTCTCCTCGGGGACCGCCACAATGCTGATCGGAAAATCGACCTGGACGCGGGTCTGCGTGCGTTTTTCCGGGTTGGCCGTCGAATCCCGGGTGTCTAAATTTATTTCTTGCATGCCGGCTGAGGCTGAGGCTGGAGGTCCTGCGCGGTAGCCATGCAAGGCGGGGGCCATGGTAAAAAAACGATATCTATCAGAATTATATGTCTGGCGCCGGGTGCGGCGGGCCAAACTGGACGGTCCGGCACGGGGAAGATCGTGTCAGATTGAGACACTTTCCGGCGAGGGCGCCGTGGGTCCGGCGTGCCCTGCAAACGAGCGCCTACCAGTGCTCCGCGAACGGTCTCAGGTCGAGCTCGAACGTCCACGCCGACCGGGGTTGGCGCGCGAGGAAGAATACGCTCTCGGCGATGTCCTCCGGCCGAGCGAAGAATTCATCGGGCGCGTCCGGGACCATCGCGCGGGACGCGGGCATGTCGACCACGGCGTCGATAATGACATAGGCCACGTGTATGCCCTCGGGGCCGAGCTTGCGCGCCAGTGATTGAGCCAGGCTGCGCTGGGCGGACTTGGCCGCCGCGAAAGCGACGAATCCCGCGCCGCCCTTGAGCGACGCCGTGGCCCCGATGACGATGATGTTGCCGCGACCGGCGTAGCGCATGTCCGGGATCACCTGCCGTGACGCCAGCAGGAGACCGTAGGCGTTGACGCGCCAGGCACGCTCGAAGGCGTCTGGGGTGGTGGTGTCGATGTCGCCGAACTCCCGGGTCGAGGCGTTGTAAATCAGGGTATCCGGACGTCCCATCTCGCGCCGTATCTGGCCGAATACCCGCTCGAGGTCGACCGGGTCGGTGGCGTCGCAGCCATAGGCCTGGGCACCGGCGATGTCTCCGGTCAGGTCCTCCAGGCCCTCCCGGCCGCGGGCGAGGAGGGCGACTCGGTAGCCGGCCCGACTGAACTGGCGCGCGAAGGCGGCGCCGTTTCCGGGGCCGGCGCCGACGATGACGCAGACGGGTACGCTCATGCTTGCTCCTGGTGATTGTGGATATCGGCCGAGGTCTTCGCCGGTGTAGGAGAGTGCCGACGCATTGTGCCTCCCGCGCGAGCGATTCGCTTGGCGTCTCTTCAGATCGCGATGTCGACCAGCGTGGGCGCGAGCAGCCGCAGGGCGTCTTCCGTCGCGAGCGAGACGATGTATCCGCGCTTGCCGCCATTGATGTAGATTCGCGGCAGCTCGGCGATTCCGGCCTCGCAGTAACTCGGCATCGGCCGGCGCGTGCCAAACGGCGAGGTGCCGCCCACCCGGTAGCCCGAATGCCTGTCGGCGACCTTTGGATCGCACGGGCCGACGCGCTTCGCACCGACCGCCCTGGCGAGGGCCTGGGTCGACACCAGCCGATCGCCGTGCATCAGGACGATCATCGGGTTGCGCCTTTCGTCCTCCATGATCAGAGTCTTGATCACCCGATGTTCGTCGACGCCAAGCTCGCGGGCGACCTGCGCCGTCCCTCCGCCTTCGACATAGGTATAAACATGGCCCTCGAACGCGACGCCCGCCGCTCGCAGCGCGCGCACCGCCTGAGTCACCGGGTCTTTCTGGCCGCTCATGCGCGGATTGTGGTCCGGGCCCCCTGCCTGCATCAAGCCACCTGAACCGGGGCGCGAATCCCCCCGGGCCCGCGGCGCTGAAGGCGCCGGCGCACTCGGGGCGCAGGTGTCGCTCGTTGCGGCACCCTCCACTACTGAGGGGTCAACCTTGCGCCGACCCCGCTTCCGCCGCCAGGCGTCGAGCTTCCCGCAGCGCCACCGACAGCATGGGGACGTCGACGTCGTCCAGGGCGCGGAGATCAGCGATCAGGCGGCGATAACGGTCGACAGCGACATGATTCTGGCACCACCAGGCCTCCAGCTTGGAGGCCGGGGAGGTCGCCTGCATGGCCCCGCGCAAGACCGCCGTGCACAGGGCTCGGTGCTCGGCCTGCAGCTGGTCGCGAAAGAGCGCCCGGGCGCTGGCATGCCAGCGGTCCTGACTCGGCAGGGCGGCGAGCCGTTGTCCGAGCCAGTCCAGATCCAGATCCGCGCCCAATTGGAAGTAGATCTCAGCCGCTTCCGTGACGGGTGCCCGCACCGCCTCGGCCACCTCGACCAGATCCAGCGCGCTTGCCAGGGCCCCGAGGCCGGCCGCCCGTCGGGCGAGGGACGTGGGGGCGCCGGCCTGCTCGAACGGCGCCGCCTCCTGCTCCAAAGCGACGCGATGCCGCTCGTCCATCAGCTCTGGCAGCCGTTCCGCCAGGGAGGCGACCGGTTCGCGGTAACGCTTCACCAGAGCCTCCACAGAGATCCGCTCACCATGCTCCTGCAGCAGGCGGCGGCAGGTCCGCGCGGCCAGCTGGCCGCCACGGAGCAGGATGTCGAGGCGAAGCGCCTCGGGGAAGGTGACGCCCAGGGTAGCCGTCTGGGACCAGAGTCCCCGCAGGTCGAACACCTCCCAGGCCACGGCGCTGGCGCGCGCGACCGCCGGCGCCGAGGCGCCCAGCTCTTCCTGGAGCTGAAATACGAAGGTGCTGCCGAACCGGTTGACGATCCGGTTGGCGAGGGTGCTGGCGAGGATCTCCCGGCGCAGCCGGTGGGCGCGGATGCCGTCTCGAAAACGCTCGCGCAGCGGCGTGGGGAAGTAGCGCTCAAGCTCGGGGGCCATGCACGGGTCCTCGGGCAGATCGGAGGCGAGCAGCTCCTGGTAGAAGGTGTGCTTGGCGTAGGAGACCAGGAGCGCGATCTCCGGCCGGGTGAGCCCTTGCCCTAGGCCCTGGCGCTCGGCGATCTCCACCTCGTCCGGTAGGTATTCCAACGCCCGCCTCAGGTGCCCGTCCTGCTCCAGGCGCCGCAGGAAACGAGTCTGCTCGGGCAGCAGGGCCAGGCCGCGGGCCTGGTCCAGGCTGATGGCGCAGGTCTGCCAGTAGCTGTCCTGCAGAACCAGGCGCGCCACCTCGTCCGTCATCTCCGCGAGCAACCGGTTGCGCTGCTTGAGCGTCAGCTCGCCGTCCGCCACCACGCGGTCCAGCAGGATCTTGATATTGACCTCGTGGTCGGAGCAGTTGACGCCGCCGGCGTTGTGGATGAAATCCGAGTCGATCCGCCCGCCCTGGCGGGCGTACTGGATGCGGGCCAGCTGGGTGAACCCCAGGTTCCCACCTTCGCCGACGACGCGGCACCGCAGGGTGGTGGCATCCACCCGCACCGCATCGTTCACCCGATCGCCCACGTCCACGTGGCGTTCCCCGGACGCCTTCACATAGGTGCCGATGCCGCCGTTCCAGAGCAGGTCCACCGGCGCACGGAGGATCGCCCGGATCAGGTCCGCCGGGGTCAGGCTCGCCGCCCGGGTGCCCAGCGCCTCCTGTGCCCGGGGCGACAGGGAAATGGACTTCAGCCGGCGGGAGTAGATCCCGCCGCCCTCCGAGATCAGGGCCGGATCGTAGTCCGCCCAGCTGGAGCCTGGCAGGGCGAACAGCCGTTCCCGTTCGGCGAAGCTGGTCTCGGGGTCCGGGTCGGGGTCGATGAATACATGACGGTGATCGAAGGCGGCGACCAGCTTGATCCGGCGCGACCAGAGCATTCCGTTGCCGAACACGTCGCCGGACATGTCGCCGATGCCGGCCACCCTGAATGGGCTCCTGCTCGTAGTCGATACCGGCGGCACGGAAATGCTGGCGCACGCACTCCCAGGCGCCGTCGGGCGGTGATGCCCATGGCCTTGTGGTCGTAGCCGGCGCGGCCCCCGGAGGCAAAGGCGTCGCCCAGCCAGAAGCCGTAGCCCGCGGCCACCTCGTTGGCGATGTCGGAGAAGGATGCGGTGCCCTTGTCCGCCGCCACCACCAGATAGGGGTCGTCCCCGTCGTAGCGCCGCACGTCGGCGGGCGGTAGGCATTGATCCCCCGACCAGATTGTCGGTGAGGTCGAGGAGGCCGGAGACGAACTGCCGGTAACAGGCGACTCCCTCCTCGCGCAGGGCGCTCCCGGTCTCCGGACTCTGGCGGGCGCTTGACCACGAAGCCGCCCTTGGCGCCCACGGGGACGATGACGGCGTTCTTGACCATCTGCGCCTTCATCAGGCCGAGCACCTCGGTGCGGAAGTCCTCGCGCCGGTCCGACCAGCGCAGCCCGCCGCGGGCCACCTTGCCGCCACGCAGGTGCACCCCTCGTCCATGCGGGCGAGTAGACGAAGATCTCGTAGGCGGGCCGCGGTTCGCGGCAGGTCGGGGATCTCATCGGACTTGAGCTTCAGCGCGATGTGCGTCCTTGGGCTCGCCGTCGGGCCGGCGCTGGAACCAGTTGGTGCGCAGCGTGGCCTGGAGACACGGCGAGAAAGCTGCGCAGGATGCGGTCCTGGTCCAGGCTCTGGACGGCGTCCAGGGCCTCGCTGCAGACGCGCTCCGACAGCCGGGTCGCCAGCTGCGTCGCATGCTTGTGCGCGTGTCCGGGTCGAAGCGGACCTCGAACAGCTCCACCAGCAGGCGCGGCGATCTCCGGATTGGCCGCAGCCGCCTCTTCCATGTAGGCCTGGCTGAAGGTCATGGCGGTCTGGCGCAGGTACTTGGCGTAGGCACGCAGCAGAGCGATCTGACGCCAGTCGAGCCGTGCCGCGCACCACCAGCGCGGTTGAAGCCGTCGTTCTCCACCCGCCGGTGCCAGACCATGGCAAAGGCGTCCTGGAACAGCTCGCGGACCTCGCCGCGGTCCGGGGCCTCCGTCGAACCGCGTAGGACGAGGCCGAAGTCGTGCACCCAGCGCACCGGCGATCCTGCGCGGTCGACCCGGTAGGGGTGCTCCTCCTCGACGCGTACCCCCATGTTCTCCAGGATGGGCAGCACCAGGTAGAGCGGCAGGGTCCGGCCGCCGCGAAACACCTTGAAGCGCAGCCGCCCAGGAGACGACTCCAGCGGCCGGTACAGGAGCATGCCCAGATCCTGCTCGGTATCGAGCCGCTCCATCTGCTCGATGTCCCGCACCGCGATGCGGGCGGCAAAATCCTCCCGATAACCCGCCGGGAAGGCTTCGCCGTAGGCCTGGAAGAGGGCGCTCCCCCGTTCCTCCCCGAGCCGTTCGTTCAGGGCCGACTGCAGCTCGTCCTGCCAGGACAGGGCGGCACTCGCGAGCCGCGCCTCGATGTCGCGCCGGTCGTATTCGGGCAGCGACCCTGGATCGGTCCGCACCAGAAACATCACCCGCGCCATGGGCGCGTCGGTAAGGCTCACCGCGAACTCGACCTCGGAGGCGTTGAACGCCTCCCGCAGGATGGCCTGCATCCGCTGCCGCACCCGGGTGTCGTAACGCTCCCGCGGGGCGTAGACCAGGCACACCACGAAACGGCCATAGAGGTCCTGCCGCAGGAACAGGCGTGTGCGCTGGCGCTCGCCGAGCTCCAGGATGCCCATGCAGATGGCGTACAGGTCCTCCGGCTCGATCTGGAACAGCTCGTCTCTGGGGTAGGTTTCCAGGATGTGCTGCAGGGCCTTGCTCGGAGTGACCGCCCGGCTCCAGGTCCGCCCGCGCGATGACCTGCCCGATCTTGCGGCGTACCACCGGGATCTCCTGAGGCACGCAGCTGTAGGCGCGGGAGCGCGTAGAGGCCCAGAAATCGGTGCTCGCCGATCACCCGGCCCGCGGCGTCGAAGCGGCGCACGCCCACGTAGTCCAGATTGGCCGGCCGGTGGACCGTCGCGCGGGCATTCGCCTTGGTGAGCAGGAGCAGCCTGGGGATCCGGGCCAGGCGCTTGAACTGGGGTGGCAAGCCGGCGAAGGCCTGCGACGCTTGATCCGCCGGTGAGTCGCGCAGGATTCCGAGGCCGGTGCCCGGGACGATGCGCAGGGCGGCCCCGTTGCCGTTCCCCTGCAGGTCGTAGGCGCGGTAGCCGAGAAAGGTGAAATGGCTGTCGGCCAACCAGCCCAGGAACGCACGCGCCTCCTCCAGCTCCTCGGCCGGCGGAGAGGGCGGCGGGGCCTCGTCCAGCTCCTGGCGCAGACGGCCCAAGACCTGCTGCATGGGCTGCCAGTCCTCCACCGCCTGTCGCAGATCGCCCAGTACCCGTTCCATCCCGGCCCGCAACGCGTCCAGCATGGCGGGGTCGGTCTGGCGCACCAGCTCCAGGTGGATTACGGCCTCCCGCAGGGCCTCGCGGGCCTCGCCGCGGTCCAGAACCCGCACCATCTCGCCCCGGACATTTCGCTCCAGTCGGTAGATGGGGTGGATCACCTCCAACGCCTGCAACCCCTGCCGGTTCACCTCCATGCGCACCGTGTCGACGAGGAAGGGCATGTCCTCGATCACGATCTCCACCACCGTGTGCGTGGACTCCCAGCCATGGGCCTCCAGCACCGGGTTGTAGACTCGCAGCAGGGTCTCCCCCGGGGCACGTTGCCGCGCGAACCGCCAGTGGGCCAGCGCCGCCCCATAGAGATCCGGCAAGGCCCGTTCCGCCAGCACCTCTTCCGGGACGCGCTCGTAGTAATGCCGTACGAAACGCGCCGCCTGCTCCTGCACCGGCTCCTCCAGACGGTCCCGGACCATGGCCTCGAGCCGGGAGAGGATCTCGGCGGCGGGAGTCGACGGCTTGCTCATGGGTTCACCCGGAACGTAGCAGGTACGCTTACCCTAGTGTAGACGGCGGGTATGTTTTGGCTGATCGAATCTGCTGGAGAAGCCGCCGTGGAGTCAGCGGTGCCGACGACCGCGAGCGTATCTCCGAGTGTCGCATGGCCGCCATCTGGCGGGCGCCTGGAGGTGATTCTTGCGTTCGGCAGGGGCGCGCTGACATTTGGCAGGCGGTCCTAGGACACTCGCCCGTAGGCGCTTATGCGTGTTTTTGTCGATGGTTCCGCGCGCCAGCACCAGACGCGTCAATCCCGACGCCGCCAGACCAGCGTCCGGTTGTTGACCGGCATCGGATGGTCGGCGATCAGCCCGAGACCGCGGTCCTCGGCCAGTCTCCGCAGGTCGTCGACGTCCCGCACGCCCATGCGCGGGTCCCGCCCGCGGAGCCATTCGTCGAAGCGGGCGTTGCTGTCGCTGGTATGCCGGCCGCCGTACTTGAACGGTCCGTACAGGGCGAAGCAGCCTCCGTCGACGAGCACCCGGCCGACGCCGCGGAACATGGCGGCGACTTCCTGTTCGGACATGATGTGGGCGCTATTGGCGCTGAACACGCCGTCGAACTGCTCATCGGGCCAGGTGCCCATGACATCGAGCGGAAAGGGCGGTGGGAGGTTCGGCAGCCCCGCCTCTTCGAGCCAAAGCCGGATCCCGCCCAGGTTGGGCTGGACGTCGCTGGTCTGCCAGATCAGCCGTGGCATGGCCGCGGCGAAGTGGACCGCGTGCTGTCCGGTTCCGCTGCCGATCTCGAGTACTCGCTCCGCCTCCCGAAACAACGGCCCGATGATGCCCAGGATGGGTTCCTTGTTCTCGTCGCAGGCTGCTGACCAGGGTTTGTCGACAGTGGGTATGGGTTTCGTCAAGGCGCGCTCCGGGTCGCGGGCAGGGTGACGATGGGCCGGATCGGCGATGCCGGTACCGAAAGGAAAACCGGCATCGGCGTCACCCGTTCGAACAGGGGCGGCTCGAATTGGGGTCGTCCGGTCCACTCGATCCGGTATTATGCGGATCAACCTCCAGCATCGACAGCCGCGACTTGAACAGGATTCCAAAGATTCTTCATGTGAGCAGGGCCCAGGCGCGGCACGGCCGGCGAAACCCACCGGCGCCGGCGGTAATCCCGATGCTGGCAGTGCTGCTGCTGGCGGGCTGCGCGGAGGCGCCCTCCCGGGACACCGCGGGGCCGATCGAGCAGCCGCCGGACACCCAGTGGCGCACGACGGGCGAGGCGCTTGGCATCAGCGGGCCGGCCGAGGGGCCTGCCGAGCTGTCGGGCGCGGGGCCGGCCTTCGTCGCCTATAGCGACGATCCGGCCGAGCTTCGAGCCCAGGTCGCGGTGCGCTGCGGCGAGGCGCGTCTCGCCACCGAGCAGGACTATCTGCCGGCGCTGGTCACGGATCTCTATCTGTCCTCGGTCGACCCGGCCCAGGCGACCGAGGCACTGGTAAAGGGAAGTTGCGGTTCGCTCGCGGACATCGTGCGCGAAATGGTGGCTCAGGGTGGGGATCAGGTCGTCGCGCCGGTCATCAACCGTGCCCTGTTCCTGACCGGGCCGGGGGCCGAGGGCATCATCGAGTCGGCTGCGTCCTCGGGCCTGGAGCGCAATGTCGCGGGCCTCGCTCGGCAGAGCGGCTCGACACGGGAAGGGAACCCTCTGTCCTTTTCGATGGCCTATTTCCCGAGCCGGGGAGAGTCCGGGCAAGTCCAGAGCTCGGCGGCCGCGAGCACCCTCTACACCAACGCGACCCCGGGGTACGGGGTCTATACCTTCGTACTTCTCGGTTCGGGCTTCGAGGGCCAGTCCGAGCTCGACAAGGCGCGTTATGCCGAGCTGCTGCGGGTGATCGAAACCTATGTGCTGGCGGCCGACGAGGGGAGGCGGGGGCCGAGCGCGGATGCCCACGCCTTCCTGATCGCCGTGCACCCGGACCGCCAGGGCGCCGCTCTGCTGGATCAGACGGGTGCGGATCTGTCGGACCCGATGCGGCGGGAGTATGCCCAGCTCCTGCGGCGCCAGGGCGAGTCCGCGCTGGCCCAGCGAATTGACGGCGGGGCCGGTCCTTTCCTGGTGTCCAGCCCGGAGCCGCGGCTGCTGCCGACCCGAGCCGGCTCGCCGCGGCTGGTGACGGACCTTTCCGAGATTGGGCCCGAGTACATGTACGCCGTCGTCGACGCCTATGACCGGCGCGTTCCCGAGGACGCGCGGGGGGGTGCTGAGGGTCTGGAGCAGATCCAGGGGCGCCTGCTCGGGCTGTTCACGAGCCGGCTCGAGGACCGGGACCTGGACCCGGCGATAAAGGACGCCTGGGTGTTCCTTCTCGGCCCCGGTGCCGCGCCGCCGGAAGGCGTCGCCGAGTCGCCAACGGAGCGCACGGCCCCGTCGGCGGCCGAACGACCAGGCGCCTGACCTGGGGTTCGGGGAGATCCAGCGATGCTTCTCGACGGAGTCAGCAGCCTGGTCCGCTTCCTGGTCGGCGTCTTCCTGCTCCAGGGGGTGACCGGCCTCCTGGTCTACACGGCCCTGCACACCGACTGGCAGACCACCTGGCCGCTGTTTCTGCTGCTCGGGGGCTCGATCGGCATACTGGCCGCATTTTGGTTCAGCGCGGTCGTCAGCGCGGACCGCAAGCACGCCGTTGCCAGGGCCAGTCAGCGCTTCTCGAGGGAACGGGAGAAGATCCTCGTCAAGGCCGAGCAGCAGCGTACCAAGGACGTGCGCACTAGCGAGCGGCTCGCCGCGAAGGCGAGCCGGGGCGGCATCGGCTCGGGCATGAACCTCAAGACCGGGGTCTTCGTCGGCGGCGCCGTCGGCGTCGGTGCGGTCATGCTGCTGACCCAGTTCGTGACACTCGGCCTGCTGACGCTGACGACGGCCGGGGGGGCCGCGATCGGGTATGGCGTGCGGGCGCGGCAGGAAAAGCTGATCGCGGGGAGGCGCCTCGCGAACAACGACAATGTCAGGATCATCGAGGCCGACGATTCGGCGCTGGCGATCGAGGACGACCGCCGGAAGCCGCGAGTCCGCCAATGAGTCTGGCCGGTGTTGGCGGGTACCCGCCGGGACAAGGCCGTTACCGCCATTCAGCGCAATTCGGAGCACCCGATGTCAGCGATCGACAGTCTTCCGGCCGGCGTGTTCTGCTGGGTCGATCTGGCCACGACGGACCCCGTCGGTGCCGTCGCCTTCTACCAGGGGCTGTTCGGCTGGGAGGCCCGGGACATGCCGACCGACTTGGGCGTCCCTTACACCATGCTGAGTCGCGACGGCAAGGTGGCCTGCGCGCTCGCTCGAATGGGGCCTGATCAGGGCGCGACGCCCTATTGGTCGAGCTACGTCCGGGTCGCGGACGTGGATCGGAGCGCCGAGCGGGCCGTCGCGCTGGGCGGGGTGGTTCTGATGCCGCCGATGGACGTGATGGACCAGGGACGCCTGTGCTTCATCCGGGACCCCCACGGGGCCGCGCTTGGCCTGTGGCAGGCGCGGGCGCACCAGGGCGCCGAGCTCGAGGGCGCACCGGGTTCGCGCTGCTGGAACGAGCTACAGACGACTGATCATGCCGGCGCCGCGGCGTTCTACGGCGGCCTTTTCGGCTGGAGCGCCCGGTCGAGCGCCGGAATGATGGAGGGCCGCTACTGGCTGTTCGAACATGAAGGAGCGGAGATCGGCGGTATGCTCGAGATCCAGGACGACTGGGGCCCCGTGCCGCCGAATTGGGCGGTCTATTTCTGTGTCGAGGACTGCGACGGTGCGATCGCGACCGCGAAGCGGCTCGGGGGCTCCGTGGTCACCGAGCCGATGGAGGTCCCTGGCGCGGGCCGGTTCGCGTTTCTTGTCGACCCCCAGGGCGCCGTGTTCGCGGTAATTCGGCCGGACCATTAATACCGGTTCACAAACACGTTGGACCGGCTACGAGAGGGGTGAGCACGCGGACCCCAACAATGCCGGAATGGCGTGGTGAACATGTTGGGGTTCGTTCCTCGCCCCGACCCGATCAGGTTCGCGTCGCTTTCGACGCGTCAGTGTTTCCCGAATTTCCGCCAGCAATTCGCGCGGTGGACATTTCTGGGCCCGCACGGCGGACCCGGTCCCGCGATGCGCTTTTGGATTTGCAGCCAGCTTACGAGCTTCGTTCATGACCGAGACCCCCACTTACAACGCCGAAGGTCTGGAGCGCAGGCCGCTCAAGGACTTCACCGAAAAGGCGTACCTGGACTATTCCATGTACGTCATTCTGGACCGGGCGCTGCCCCACGTGGGCGACGGCCTGAAGCCGGTTCAGCGGCGCATCCTCTACGCGATGTCGGAGCTCGGGCTCAGCGCGGCGGCCAAGTTCAAGAAATCCGCGCGCACCGTCGGCGATGTCCTAGGCAAGTTCCACCCCCACGGGGATTCGGCCTGCTACGAGGCGATGGTGCTGATGGCCCAGAGCTTCAGCTACCGCTACCCGCTGATCGACGGTCAGGGCAACTGGGGTTCGCCGGACGACCCCAAGTCGTTCGCGGCCATGCGCTACACCGAGTCGCGGCTGACACCGTACGCGGATCTCCTGCTCGGCGAGGTCGGGCAGGGGACGGTGGACTGGCAGCCGAATTTCGACGGCACGCTCGACGAGCCGCGCCTGCTGCCGGCGCGCCTGCCGAACCTGCTGCTCAACGGCGCCACCGGGATCGCGGTGGGCATGGCCACCGACATCCCGTCGCACAACCTGCGCGAGGTCGCGCGGGCGTGCATCCATCTGCTGAAACACCCCAACGCCAGCGTCGAGGAACTGGTGGGCCTCGTCCCCGGTCCGGACTTTCCGACCGCCGGCGAGATCGTCACGCCGGCCGAGGACCTGCTCAAGATCTACCAGACCGGCGGCGGCAGCCTGAAGCAGCGCGCCCGGTTCGAGGTGGAACAGGGCGAGATCGTGATCACGGCGCTGCCGTACCAGGTATCGGGCAGCCGGGTCCTGGAGCAGATCGCCCAGCAGTTCAACGCCAAGAAGCTGCCGATGATCGAGGACTTCCGCGACGAGTCCGATCACGAGTTCCCGACTCGGCTGGTCATTGTCCCGCGCTCGAACCGGGTCGACGTCGAGCGGCTGATGTCCCATCTGTTCGCGACCACGGACCTGGAGCGCAACTACCGCGTCAACATGAACATGATCGGCCTGAACGGCCGGCCGCGGGTCATGAACCTGCGGGAGATCCTGATCGAGTGGTTGAGCTACCGCACCGAGACGGTCCGCCGACGGCTTCAGCACCGGCTCGACAAGGTGCTGGAGCGGCTGCACCTGTTGGACGGCCTGCTGATCGCCTTCCTGAATATCGACGAGGTGATCCGCATCATCCGCACGGAGGACGAGCCCAAGCCGGTCCTGATGGCGCGCTTCTCGCTCACCGACGCCCAGGCCGAGTATGTGCTCAATACCCGCTTGCGGCAGCTGGCAAGACTCGAGGAGATGCGCATCCGTGCCGAGCAGGCCGAGCTCGCCGAGGAACGCGACGGGCTACAGCGGACCCTCGGCGATGAGAAGCTGTTGAAGCGTCTGATCCGCGACGAGATCGCGGCGGATGCCGAGAAGCACGGCGATGCGCGCCGCTCGCCGCTGGTGGCGCGGGCGGCCGCCGCGGCGCTCGGCGAGACCGAGGTAGCGCCGGCCGAGCCCATCACGGTTGTGCTGTCCGAGAAGGGGTGGGTGAGGGCGGCCAAGGGTCACGAGATCGACCCCGCGGGCCTCAGCTACCGCTCGGGAGACCGATTCCTGGCGGCCGCTCGGCTGCGCAGCAACCAGATCGCGGTCTTCCTCGATTCGACCGGGCGCAGCTATTCGCTTCCGGCGCATACCTTGCCATCGGCGCGCAGTCAAGGCGAGCCTCTGACCGGAAGGCTGGACCCCCCGAAGGGCGCGCAATTTGTCGCCGTCGCGGGCGATTCGGGTGATGCCCGCTTCCTGCTCGCCTCGGACGCGGGCTACGGGTTCATCGTGCGGATCGAGGACCTGTACGCCAAGCCGAAGGCGGGCAAGGCCGTGCTCACTCTGCCGAGGGGCGCGCGGGTGCTGACACCGATCGCGGTGGGGGATACCAGTGGTGCGCGGCTGGCCGCGGCCACGACGAGCGGGCACCTGCTGCTGTTCCCGGTCTCGGATCTGCCCGAGATGCCGCGCGGCAAGGGCAACAAGATCGTCGGTATCCCCTCGGCGCGGGCCGCCGCGCGGGAGGAGCTGGTCGCGGCGCTCGCCGTGGTGCCGGCCGGGCGAAGTCTGGTCATCATCTCCGGCAAGCGAACCTTTACGCTGAAGCCTTCCGACCTCGACCTCTATCAGGGCGAACGGGGTCGGCGCGGTCGCATGCTGCCGCGTGGATTTCAGCGCGTGGACGGTCTGGAGGCGGGGTGAGGCCGCCCGAGGGCGGCCTCTCAATCGGCGCGGGCTGGCGCGTAACGACTGGGTGCCGTTAGGCCATGTAGCTCAGGGCCTCTTCGCCCGGGTTCGGCAGCCCCGCGACACGCCAGGCCTGGCGGCAGGAGCCGAACAGCCGCTGCACCGCTTTCCGGTCCATGCCATGGGTGCGGCAGATCTGGGACATCGGGGGAAGGGACCCGTAGGTCATGCGGTGCTCGCGCAGGTAGTAGATGATCGCCCAATGCTCCGGTCCCAGCGGGCCTATGTCATCCTCTTTGGCGATCGCGCGGGCCATGCCCTGATTCCAGAGATCGGGATCTATCACGAATCCGTCCTCGTCGACGGGCAGCGGACGAGTGCCTTTGGCTTCTTGCGGGTGAGCGACTGTCTGACTCATGGGTCCAAATACTCCTTCGGCTATTCAGGTATAAATAATATTCTTTTATACGCGCATAAAATCGCACGTTACCTTGAACTATAAACGGAAATTCGCTCGCGTCAACCCGATAGGTGCCCGTCCGCACCGCTGGCGCGGGCTTCGACCGCCCCTAGGCTTGAACAGGTGTCGGCCCAGCCGAGCCGAAGCCGGCCGACGTCATGCCCGCGCCTGCGCGCCGAGCCCGGTCAGAGCCGGATTTGATGGTGCTCCAGCGGGTAGCCACGATCCTTGTAGAAGCGGAACCGCTCTCGGCCAGCGGCCCGAACGGCCGCGTCGTGGTCGATGGGTTCGCAGACACGCTCGAAACGGCTGAAGAACCCCGGCACCTCGTTCGCGAGATTGATCAGGACCTGGTCCTCGGACTCCGGGCTACCGTCCCCGCCGATCAGGACCGGCGTCAGCGCATGGTCGGTCCGCCCGACGATCCCGTGAGGCAGGAAGCTGTCCTCCCGGAAGGTCCAGAGCAGCCGGTCCAGATGTCGGGCGAGCTCGGCGTCCGGGCAATGGATCAGGACCCTCATATCCGAGGTACGGATTCGCTCGACCAACCGGCAGGCGAGCAGGAATCGGTCTCCGCCGCTGGCGGGATCGAGGCTGTAGAAGTCGATTCGGGTCATGCGCGTGGTGGTTCCAGGGTCACGGCCACGGTGGTCCGGTATAGATCGCCCTTCAGAACAGAGAGACGCGGTCCGGCGACGCGCTCGTTCCGCGGGGGCAGGCGGATCGACCCGACCCGGCCGGCGCTCGGTTACCCTGGCGATTCTCCAGCGGACCGATTAAGTTGCAACCTTTTTCCGGCACGGATCTGCCATCGGACACCGAATGTTGCACGACGCCATCACCGAATGCCACGAATGCGGACTGCTGCAGCGCAACCCCGAAATACCGGCGGGGGGCGTCGCCCAATGCGTCCGGTGCCGCTGCGTTCTGCACCGGGATCGGCCGGACAGCCTGAACCGGACGATGGCATTGACGCTCGCGGGAATCGTGCTGTTCATAGTCGCGAACAGCTTCCCGTTCCTCTCCTTCCAGATGCAGGGCCAGGGCACGGAGACGACGCTGATTACCGGTGTCCAGGATCTCTACGCGCAGGGAAAATGGGAGATCGCGGTGGTGGTGTTTTTTACCAGCATCCTGGCCCCCGGATCGCAGCTCGCCCTGCTGCTGGTCGTGCTGATATCGCTCCGGCTGAACCGGATGCCACGGTGGCTTCCCACCCTGTTTCGGCTGGTCCAGACTCTGACGCCTTGGGGGATGATGGACGTCTTCCTGCTCGGAATCCTGGTGTCGGTGGTCAAGCTCGCGGACATGGCCACGATCATCCCGGGGACATCGCTGTTCGCGTTTGTGGTGCTGATCTTCGTACTCGCGGCGGCTCAGGCGGCGATGGATCCGGATCTGGTTTGGTCGCGGGTCCCGGTGGCGACCGACGTGAACCGTCCGCTGATGCCCGGAGAAGATCACATCGGTTGCGACGTCTGCGAGCTCGTGGTGCCGCGCCGGGCGGCCCTGCACTTCGCGGGGAATCTGCGCTGTCCGCGCTGCACCGATGTGCTGCACCATCGAAAACCCTACAGCATCCAGCGCACCTGGGCCCTGGTGATTGCGGCCTGCGTCTTCTACGTGCCGGCCAACCTGATGCCGATCATGACCGTCACCTCGCTCGGCCGGACCCAGTCGGATACCATAATGAGCGGGGTCGCGTTCCTGTTGACTCACGGCATGTGGCCGCTCGCCCTGATCGTGTTCGTCGCCAGCGTGTTCGTTCCGCTGCTGAAGCTCCTGATCCTGATTTTCCTGTTGATATCGGTGCAGCTGCGATCCGCTGGCGCCCGCTCGATCGGACGCGGCTGTATCGCATCACCGAGACGATCGGCCGTTGGTCGATGGTCGATGTCTACGTGGTCACCATTCTCGTGGCGCTGGTGCGGCTCGGGAATCTGGCCAGCATTGAGGCCGAGGCGGGGGCGATTTTTTTCTGCGCGGTCGTGGTCCTCACCATGTTCGCGGCCATGTCTTTCGACCCCAGGCTGATCTGGGACGTCTTGGAGCAGGACCATGCCGGAGACCAGCAACAGCAGCACGCCCCCGGGCCAGCCGCGGAAGGGACCGCCTGATCCAGGGCCGGCCGATCGCATGCCGGCCGGTGCGATGCCTCAGGCGGTCGCCGCCCGCCGGAGCCGGATCTCCGTGGTCTGGCTGATTCCGCTGGTCGCGCTGGCAATCGGGGGTTGGCTGGCCTACAAGACGATGTCCGAGCAGGGTCCCACGATCGTCATCGAGTTCGCCACGGCCTCGGGCCTCCAGGCGGGAAAGACTAAGGTGAAGTTCAAGGACGTCGACATCGGTCAGGTAACCAGCATCGATGTCAGCGGGGATCTCAAGAGCGTGATGGTCACCGCCCAGCTCACGGTAGGGGCATCCCAGTACCTGACGGAGGGAACCCGCTTCTGGGTGGAACGCCCCCGGGTGACGGCGAGCCGTGTATCCGGGCTCGAGACCCTGCTTTCGGGGGCGTACATCGCTATTGATCCGGTGGCCGGAGGGCCAGCCGCAGCGGCGCTTCCAGGGTCTCGAGGTGCCGCCACTGATTACGACCTCCGAGGCCGGGAGCCGGATAGAGCTGCGTTCCGGAACCCTCGGGTCGCTCAATATAGGCTCTCCCGTCTACTACCGTCAGATCCAGGTCGGGCAGGTCATCGGATACACGCTGGAGGAGGACGGCCAGGCGGTCAGCATCGAGCTCTTCGTCTCCTCGCCGCACGACCGGTTGGTCTACACCGGCACCCGTTTTTGGAACGCCAGCGGCGTGGATTTCACCATTTCGGCCAGCGGGCTCAGCGTGGACACCCAGTCGCTGCTCTCGGTACTGATCGGCGGCGTCGCCTTCGACACCCTGGACACCATCGACGGGGAACGCAAACGTGCCAAGAAGGATGACGTGTTCTGGCTGTACCCGAGAAAGGATGAGGCCCACGAGAAGACCTATGCTCACAAGGAACGGTATCTTATGTTCTTCAGGGGCTCGGTGAAGGGTCTCAGCGCCGGGGCCCCGGTGCTGCTGCACGGGATCACCATCGGCAAGGTCCTGGACGTCCAGCTGACCTTCAACGCCGACGACTTCGAGTTCGAGGTCCCGGTGCTTCTCGAGATCGAGCCCGACCGTATCGGGGTGACTGGCGACAGCAGCGGACTGACTCGCGAGGACGTGCTCGAACGACTCGTGGAGGCGGGGCTCCGCGGCCAGCTCAAGTCCGGCAGTCTGGTGACCGGGCAGCTTTACGTCGATCTCGATTTCCATAAGACTGCCCCGCGGGCATCCCTGTCCAGGCACGGGGACTATAGGGTCGTCCCGACCGTGGCGGCGCCGCTCGACGCGCTGACGACCAAGGTCAACGACATCCTGGACAAGGTGGGCCAGATTCCGATAGAACGGATTGGGCAGGACGCGAGCGAAGCGGTCGCCGGCGCCAGGGAGTTGATGGGCTCCGCCGAGCTCAAGCGCATGGTCACGGAGGCCGAGGACACGCTGGCGCAGGTTCGGGGGCTGGCCGAGCAGCTGAACGTCAGCATCGCGCCCGAGCTGTCCACGACATTGAAGCAAACCACCTCCACGCTCAAGAGCGCGGAATCCGTGATAGCGGAAAACTCGCCTATGTATATTGAGTTGCGGCGCATGTTTAGCGAGCTTTCGTCGGCCGCGCGATCGGTCAGGGTGATGGCCGAGTATCTTGAGCGACACCCGGAGGCCCTGCTAAAGGGCAAGGGGGGTGGCCGATGAGCCTGATGTGCCCGCGGCGGATAGCCGCCCTGATATTGATCGCGCTGCTTGTCGGTTGCGCCACCACGCCGCCCTCAAGCTTCTACACTCTTACGGCCCTGCCCGGCGCGCAGACGAGGGGAGGGCTCAGCGGCGGTGACATCGGCGTCGGCCTCGGACCGGTGACCTTCCCGACGTTCCTGGACCGGCCCCAGGTCGTCACGCGCGACGCGGGCAACCAGATCGCGGTCGACGAGTATCACCGCTGGGGCGGCACCCTGCAGGACGATTTCCTCCGGGTCTGGAGCGAAAACCTGGCCTTTCTTCTCGATACCAGCCGGATCGTGGTCTTCCCGAGCGAGGTGCGTTACCCGTTGGATTTCCGGGTTAGCGCCGATGTGCTGACCTTCGAGGCCGGCGCCGACGAGGCCGTGCTTAAGGTGCGCTGGGCGGTGCTGGACCCCTATCTGGAGCAGGCGCTCGCGGTCCAAGAGAATGCCTACCGGCAGCGGCTACGGGAGCCCGGCGACGAGGCCGCCATGATTGCCGCGATGAGCGCCGCGCTCGGCGATTTCAGCCGCGACGTCGCGGCCGTCATCCGCTCTCTGCCCAAACCGGTGCAGACACCCAAGACATCCCCGTTGTATTGAGGCATTGCCCCCGCGGGAGCGCTCTCCTGGCGCCCCATATCGGTGCGTTCGGCCCGGAATGGTGCGCCCGACGCTGCCCATCGCGTGGCCGTGCGCAACACCAGGGCGCCTTTGGCACGAAGTTACAAGCTCTTACCCCTCCTGCCTGAAGATGCCGTCGCGGCATGGATTCTGCTGACTGCTGCGGTCATTTGGGCGTTCACTCGGTTCGAGGCGGCATTTCTATGGAAACTCTCCAGGCAGGCACAGACGTACTCTTCATCCTGATCGGCGCCGTAATGGTGCTGGCCATGCACGCGGGGTTTGCGTTCCTGGAGGTCGGCACGGTGCGCGCCAAGAACCAGGTGAACGCGCTGGCGAAGATCATGAGCGACTTTGCCGTCTCCACGATCGCCTATTTCTTCGTCGGCTACAGCGTGGCCTATGGCGTGGACTTTTTCTCGGGCGCCGCGGCCCTTCAGGAGCGCAACGGCTACGATCTCGTCAAGTTCTTCTTCCTGTTGACCTTCGCCGCCGCTATCCCGGCCATCATCTCCGGCGGTATCGCCGAGCGCGCCCGCTTCTACCCCCAGCTCCTCGCGTCGATGTTCATCGTGGCGCTGCTCTACCCGTTGTTCGAGGGCATGACCTGGAATGGCAACCTTGGAATGCAGGCCTACATCGAGGGGGCCTTCGGCGCCCCGTTCCACGACTTCGCGGGCTCGGTCGTCGTCCACGCCGTAGGCGGCTGGATCGCGCTGGCGGCCGTGCTGCTGCTCGGCCCCCGTCATGGCCGCTACCGCGCGGACGGCGGCATGACGGGCCACCCGCCATCCTCGATCCCGTTCCTGTCGCTGGGCGCCTGGACGCTGACCGTAGGCTGGTTCGGGTTCAACGTCATGTCGGCGCAGACCGTCGAGGCCGTCAGCGGGCTGGTGGCCGTCAACTCCCTGATGGCCATGGTCGGCGGCATTCTGGCCGCGCTTATCGCGGGCAAGAACGACCCGGGTTTCCTTCACAATGGCCCGCTCGCCGGCCTGGTCGCCGTCTGCGCCGGCTCGGACATCATGCACCCGCTCGGGGCGCTGGCGACGGGCGCTGTGGCGGGCGCGCTGTTCGTCGTCACCTTCACGCTGACCCAGAACAGGTGGCGCATCGACGACGTGCTGGGCGTCTGGCCGCTGCACGGCCTGTGCGGGGTCTGGGGCGGGATCGCCGCGGGGATCTTCGGGCTCCAGGCACTGGGCGGGGTAGGCGGCGTGACCCTCGGTGCCCAGTTGACCGGGACACTGATCGGCGTCGCCGTGGCCTTCGGCGGCGGGTTCCTGATCTACGGTCTGGTCAAGGCCCTGATGGGCCTGCGCCTGAGCGAGGAGGACGAGTACCTGGGCGCCGATCTCAGCATCCATAAAATCACGGCCCAGCCGGACTACAATCGCGGAGAGGTCTGATCGTTCGCGGAAGAGGGGGCGGAGCTCTCTCCCGTCATCGATTCAGTCTCCGGCGACGTCCGGAGGTTTTGGTCACCAAGAGACCTTGAAAACTGTATCCTGTCTGCAGGGACGGGCGAATGGACCCGCGTCCCGACCTGGTTCCCTGCCGCTCACGGCCGGGAGGTGCCGCTCATAGCCAAACAAGGCCGTGCGCCTGAACGTGCCATTCATGCACACCCATTCCAAACCACCGTCTGTCACACCCTGGGATAGTGGCGTTCCGGAGGGGGATCCGCCGGCTACCAAGCCGGCCGTCCGTCAAGGGCAGATCGAGCAAGGGCTCTCTCGGCGCATCATTTCCGCGGGCCGCCCCGCTATTCGTTTCATCCGTGAGCATATGGAAATGCTCGCATCCATCAATGCGCGAACCGTGGTCGTCAAGGGTATCGAGCGGCACTCGCTACAGTCGCTCTGCTTCTATTATTTCGGGACCGGGAACAATCTCGACTACCTACTCGACCGGATTTTCTTGGACCGCAAACTTGATGTTCTAGCCGATGGGTTACGCGCGTGGTCAGCGCCGTCCGCTCTAGAACGGATCCCGCCGGAGGCGGACCTGGCTGTCGCCGATTTGCCCTGGCCCTACTATTTGCGCATTCGCGGCGATCGCTTCGTCGAGATCCCGGCTTGGGTCGAACAGCAAGTGGTCCTCGGCGGAACCTGGGCCTCGGTGCTGAGCGGATTTCGCCGCAGGACCCGGGCGAACGATCTGCGGATGATCCGCACGCGAGGCCTTACGGCGCGCTTCACCTCGAGTGAGGACGACGCGAGGCATTTTTATGAACACATGTACCTGCCTTATATCGAGCAGCGCTTCGGCGATCTGGCCTTTTCAGAGCCCCTGGACAAGGTCGTCAGGTATGCGACAACCGCCGGGCGTTTGCTTCAGATTATCCGGGAATCCAGAGTGGTCGCCGCGGCTGTTCTCGTCGACGCGGGCCGCACACTGCGCTGTCTATGGGTTGGCGTTAAGCGCTCACTCTCAGTCAAGGATGTGGAGGGGGCCGTCGGCGCCCTCTACTACTATCCCATACGCTATGGATACGAACAGGGATTCGATGAAATATATTTTGGCTATTCTCGGCCCGTTCTTAATGACGGTGCCTATCGGTCCAAACGAAAATGGGGTGCGACCGTCTCCGACGCCGAACGCCATCATCGATTCCTGCTGTTGCCACGGCGACTCTCGCCGGGAGTGATCGGAACGCTGGCTGGCACTGCTTGGCTGGTCAGCAAGAACGGACACCTGGTCGGCAAACTGCTCGTTGACGGCGGTCCGATCGAACAGGCCGCGCTCGAGACGCTGGTTGCCAACAATTCGGCGGCCGGTATCGAGCGGCTGCATGTGCTGGCAACCGGCGGCTTTACATCGGAGGCTGCCGATTGGGCCAGCGATGAAGGTCGCGCGCTAACGCTGACCGACCTAACGACGGTGACCGATCCGATCGCCACTTACTGCGGCGGCTGAAGCGCCTATCGACGGTGCTCGCTTCTCGGCACTGGCTCAGCGGTCGCGGTCATGACACGGTCTCCCAATCTACGCAAAGCCCCGTGCCTCGGCAGCGGGCGTTTGCCGGTGACCGATCGGTAGCGAATTTGTGAAGCATTTGGTACGACGAGCGGCCGAGTGAGTTAATCGAGAGGAAAATAGTCCGGGCATTGCCTGTCGCGGGTCACGCATTCCCGCCAAATTCCCGCTGTCTTATAATTTGGAAGCCACGAAGCTTTGTCCTTGTTCGCTGTATAAGCCAGGTACGCCTGTATTACGGCCGGATTGCGCGTAAAGGTGAAATTATTTCCCAGGTAACCGTCAACCTGGTTGAGAGGATTCAGAGTAATCGGACCCCCGGTCGGGGCTGGATCGGCTGGAATACGCAGCCGCAGGACCTCGTCAAAGAACGGATAGATCAGGTTGTCCGCGCTTCCCCAATCATGAGCGACTCCCCAATCCTCGGCAAGCGCCCAAAGGGCACCCAAGGGCCGGTTGGCATTTAGTATCGTCTTCATGCGCGTAACAGTACCGCTCTCCAGTTCCCCGAAATAGAAGATTCCAGGTACCGCGCGTGCCGCGGGTGTCGTGGCGCTCGTCGTGGCATAGCCGGACTTGTTGCACGCGAAGGCGATTACCCGGCTGGGACGCCAGAGTGTGAACGAATAGGCGAACGCGCCACCGTGCGAAAAACCCGTCAGCAACAGCGGTGCATCGATCAATTCCGGATGCCCGCTTTCGGACGCGTGAGCCGCAATGCAGTCGAGCAGCGCCTGGCCGGAACCTCGATTCGCATAAATATAGTCGTCCCGGTTAGTGGGAAACTTCGTTCCTATTGCCGCGAATCCCCATTTTGTCGCAGTGACTTTCGTTCTGTGCCTCGTGGCGAATCCCCGACCATCCCCGGTGAAACCCGGCGACCATACGATAATGCCGCGCAGTTTTTCCTGGTTCGCGGGAATGTACATCCGGGTGTCAACCCTGATGCCATTCACGGTGCAACTATAGTCGTTGATCCACTCGGGCAGATCTGTAGGCGCTTCCGACAGGCTCGTGGCGAAAAGTGCTTCGCCCTGCACTAGATTGGCGGCGAGCAGTAATGGAAAGTAGAGGGCCGCGCCCTTGAGGCCCTTGCGAATCCTTTCTCGTCCAGACTGATTGCTAGGGTTCATTAATTGATCGTACATCCGATACTTGCTCTGTTTACGGCGTCGATCGGCCAGATCGTGGATCGGTTAAAATCCCGAGAGATCTGGTCTGGACGCCGCCTATTGCGTTTGGCTCTTTAAGGCGCGAGCCATTGCGAAATTGCCGCGTCCACCAGGGGATACCAATTGTTGTACTGTTGGTTCAGGGTTCCCGTGAACCCGATGTCCTGTTGAGGCCAGTAATACATAAACGAGTTTCCCCATCCACCGTGGCCCCACAGCTCTCCCCGGCCGTCGCTCAGCACGACGCGGAAAAGCCCCAGACCGTACTGAGACCCGTCCGAGCGAGTCCAGCCCCTCATAAGGTCCAAGGTATCCGGCTTGGCGAATAGACGCCCCTGAAACAGTGCATGCATGAACTTCTGTAGGTCTCTGGTATTGCTCACCAGACCGCCCCCGGCCCAATCGGCGCTTTGTCGCAACTCACCGTACAGATCGTCGCTTCGTTCGAAACGGTGCGATTCCCGCCGCAGAGATACTGGTAACTCGCGGTAGGAAAGATAAGTTTCCGTCATGCCGAGGGGTTCGAGAATGCGATGCCGGTAGATATCCTCGAGCGGCTCTCCGGTGACCGACTCGATGATCATGCCCAGCAGCACATAGTTCGTATCCGCGTAGTGCCACGCTTCTCCGGGTAAACCGATCGGTCGCATATCCTTTGTGTACGCGATCAGCTCGTCCGGATACCAGAATCGGTTCGTATGTATAAACTCGCCGAGAAAATCCTGAGAATTCCAATAGTCTGGTAGCCCGGAGAGGTGCTGCAACAGCTCATGGATCTGAATTTCGGGGCCGTAATCGTGGCCGTCCACGACCAGAAGATCCTGGACGATGTAATCCGGCAAGAGGTGCCCGATCTCGGTCCACAGCTTCACCGGGCTAGAGGCGTCCTCGTGCATCTGCAGGATCAGCGTGGCGGTGAAGGTCTTGGTGATGCTCGCGATCTCGAAGGTATGCAATGGCCAGATGGGGCGGGTATCGCGCGCCCAGTTTCCCGATACGCCCTGCCAAAGGATCTTGGAATCCCCCTGCTGGACCCGCAGTATCCCCCCCCCATAGCCGTTGTTACCGGCAACCCGGTTATCGAGCGCCGCCTGCAGATCCAGTTCGGCAGCCCCTGTGACTACGGGCGCAATAGAGACCAGCGCCACCAGCACGGAACGCACGATAAGCGCGGATCGTTTCGGAATAGACATTCGGTAACCTCAGCTTTGCTTATCGGTGACGGAAACAGCGCGGAAAAGTGCTGCGGGGGTCTTGCTCTTTTCTGTACGCACGACAGCATATGGTCTACTGCTCGCGCGCGTGTGTTCGGAGAGTTTCGGAAGGAACGCCGCCTTTCCCGCCGTCGAGGGAGCGTAGGGGCGACAGTGGAGAGTGCACTCCGGCGGCGTCTTTACCACTAGAACTCGCTCCGGTTTGGTATCTCGGTCGTCCGTGCGTCCTTAACGACCGCCTTGAGATTGCCCTCCGCTCTTCGGTGCCCGGGCATCGCCAACTCCCCGGCGTTATCGCCGGTCGGAGCGATTGATGTCACCGCCAAGAGCGGGGACGCCGGGTCAACGCTCTCTCAGCCGTGATGGTAGTGCACGGGAAGAGAATCGCAACCGGCGAAATGCGGGAGCCATCACGGTTTTCGATTGCCGGCCGGAGCCTGCACAATGGATCGCCCGAACGGCCGCTACGTGACTCAACCATGCCCCTGTTCGACATCATCGCCATCCTGATCACCCTCTCGGCCTTGTTCAGCTGGGTCAACCACCGCTTTCTAAAGCTCCCGACCACCATCGGGCTGATGCTGATCTCGCTTCTGATGTCGCTGTTTCTGTTGGCGCCGATCCCGTTCACGGACGGCCTGGAACAGGACGTGGAACTGATGCTGGCGAGTGTCGATTTCGACCAGACCCTGTTGCACGGGATGCTGAGCTTCTTGCTGTTCGCCGGTGCCCTGCATGTGAATCTGCACGATCTGGCCGAGCAGAAATGGGTGATCGCCATACTGGCAACCGCGGGTGTTGTCGGGTCGACTTTCCTGGTGGGGGGCGGGACCTATTTGATGTTCGGCTGGTTGGGTCTGGACATACCGATCATCTATTGCCTGTTGTTCGGCTCCCTTATCTCGCCGACCGACCCGATCGCGGTCATGGGCATACTCAAGAGCGCAGGCGCGGACAAGTCTCTCGAGACCAAGATCGCGGGTGAGTCCCTATTCAACGACGGCGTCGCGGTTGTGGTGTTTTTGGTCTTGCTGCGTGTCGCGACGGGAGGGGACGAGATCAGTGCGGAGGGGGTGCTCGCGCTTTTCCTGAACGAGGCGGTCGGCGGCCTGATTTTCGGCCTGGCGGCCGGCTGGGTTGCGCTCAAGATGCTGTGCCGGGTGGACAACTATCAGGTCGAGGTGCTGATAACGCTGGCACTCGCCGGCGGCGGCTATGCCCTGGCCGAGCATCTGTCTCTATCCGCGCCCATCGCGGTGGTGGTTGCTGGCCTCCTGATCGGCAATTCCGGGCGAGAGCAGGCGATGTCCGATCGGACCATCGAGCATCTGGACACATTCTGGGAGCTGGTGGACGACATCCTGAATGCCGTGCTGTTCGTCTTCATCGGTCTCGAGGTGATGGCGATCTCACTGGCCGGCGAGTATCTGCTCGCGGGGCTGCTGGCGATCCTCGTGGTCCTGATCGCGCGCATCGTCAGCGTCGGCTTGCCTATCGGGATCATGCGCCGGTTCCGCAGCTTTTCGCCCGGGGTCGTGACCGTGCTGACCTGGGGCGGTTTGCGCGGCGGCGTCTCGGTGGCCATGGCCCTGTCGCTGCCTGACGGTGACCCGCGCGATGTGCTTGTGACCGTGACCTATGTCATCGTGGTGTTTTCGATCCTGGTACAGGGCCTGACCCTGGGCCCCCTGGTCCGCACGCTGGCGGCGCGCGCCCAGAAGGAGCTGTCCCGTACCCACGTGGGTGAGGACTCGGACGAAGCCGGGGCAGGGTGAGACTGCGCGAACCCGTTGTCGTGCCGTTGTGATTCCCGCTCTATACGCTGCCCGGAATTCTTTTTGATTCCGTTCCGGGAGACGGTTTGGAGCGGCGCCCGGGTCTAGGGAAACCCGTCTGACGCGACCCGATCGGCCAGAATCTCCGCCAGCGCCGGATGCGCGCCCACCAGCGGGGATGGAACGACCCGCAAACCCGGGTGCTCTCGCTCGGCGTTCGTCGCGATCCGCTCGATGTCTCCCCCCGGCCCGGCGTGACGCCCCGCGGCAAGGAACATCAGCGACAGGAATATCGGCGTTCGCCGGTCCTCGGCCGCGAGCCCGCGCAGGGCGTCCTCGAGCAGCGGGCCGTTGAAGTCATAGTCGGGGCCCGCCCGGCGTTCCATGACGGCTTCCCGAAGCCGCACCGACGGGCCGAGCCGCTCAGCGAGCCGACCGGCCAGCCAGCCGCGAACGGCGGTCACCTCGGGTATCGGTGAGCCGTGATCCACCAGAAGCACGCGACTGGGCTCTGTCCCGGCGCCCGCGGCCGCGGCCTGCACCTGATCGGCCAGGATACCGGCGAGTCGCGGTTCGCCGGCCGGGAGCGGGCAGAGCTCCGGAGCGACGCTGATCTCGAAGGACCCCAGCTCCGCGCGAAGCGCCGCGACACTGTCCGGAATGAAGCGAGTGAGCGCGCGGCTGGGTCCGAAGAACAGGGGCAGGACCAGGAACCGGCGGCTGCCGGTCGGAATCTCCCGCCGAAGCAAGGTCTCCAGCGTATCGGCGGCCCGGCCGCCGAGCCTTTCCGGGGGTATGCCGTCCGAGTGCTGCAGAGAGACCGGGTGGACATTACGGCCGAGCCGCTGCGCGAGCGCTGCCGCGAGTCCGCGCAGCGCGATGGTCGACTCGGGTCGCTTCGAGCCGTTGTCGGCCAGCACCAACGTCTGCATGAGCCCTCTCCATTGCCGGGTTCCCGGCTCCGGCATGAAATGGGGCTGTCGCGGCGACGCCCAAGCCCCGCCCGTCACAACCTACGGTCCCCTTCACGCAGCGGAACGCTTCTGTTTCGTCGATATGCCCCTCATGGGGTCCAGCAAGTCTTGGGCGCAACTGGTTTCCGGCGGCGGCCGGCCCGACCCCTGGGTGTGCCAGACGGCGTGACGCCTTCCCTCACCGGTTGTCTAATAGCGGAGTGAACAGTCCGCGTCCCTCACCGCTTAACGTCCGCTGCCGTGGTCTGGTTCTGGCCGGCCTGTTGGCGATTTTACCCGCGCTCGTCCGGGCGGAGCGCGAGCCGGACCCGGCCGGGCCCGCTCTGTCGCCGGTGGAGTTGGCCTACGTGCAGGGGAGACCGCCGCTGCGGGTCGTGTACATGGAGGCCCCGCCGTTCGCCTTCGAGCGGGCAGGATCCGCCAACGGGTACAGCATCGAGGTGATGGATCTGGTGGCGAGCCGCGTGGGGCTCGCTCTCGAGGCCCGCCGCCTGCCGCTGGCCGAGGCGCTGGCCGCGGTAGACAGCGGCGACGCCGATATCATCCTGAACGTCATCCATGGAGGAAGCGGACACGAGCACCTGAAATACGGAGCGCGCACGGTGGAGATTCAGGAAAAGATCTTTGCCCGCGCGGGGCACTCGGAATTCCCCGATCTCGCGACACTGAGCGGCGCGCGGGTGGCCGTCTGGGACGGCATGGCCCACCGCCACTGGCTGCAGCGCGACGCCCCGGGTTACCTGCCCATCACCGTGCAGGGCTTTACCGATGCCCTGATGGCGGTTTCGGACGGGCGCGCCGACGCGGCCGTGATGGAGTCGCGTCTCGGAAACTACCTGCTCGCCGAGGAGCTGATCCCCGATGTCGCCGAGTCCGGGCCGGCGGCCTGGAAGGGCCACGCCTGGACTATCGCTAGTTACTTCGCGGTTCATCGCGATGCGACCATCCTCGCCCGAATCCTCGACAAGTCCCTGGAGAATCTCCCGGCCGGCGAGCTTCAGCGGATTCGCGCCCGGTGGTTCGGCGACGGGGGCCCGGGGTCCGCTCGATCCGCGCCGAGCTTTACACGCGAGGACCTGGACTTCCTTACCGCGAAGGGCTTCCGACTGCGTTACTGCTTCCGCCCCTTCTGGCACCCCTACGACTACCTGGTCGACGGCGATCACCGGGGCATCTTCAAGGACTTCCTGGACCGTTTTGCAGCCACCCTCGGCGTCGAGATGGAGCCCGTACTCGCCGCAAGCCGGGAGGAAGTGCTCGCTCTCGCGCGCGCGGGCAAATGCGACCTGATACCCGCGGCGGTGCCCGACCCGGTCGACGAGGCGTCTCTGGTCTACACGACGCCCTACCTGGAGCTGATCCATGTATTGGTTGCGGCCGTCGGCAGTCCCTTTGTCGCCGGGATCGATCAGATCGACGACAAACCGATAGCGGTCGCGAAGGACTCGCGTCTTGCCGAGCGTCTGAGCGCCGAGCACCCGGGCGTGCGGTTCACCGATACGACCAGCTTTACGCAGAGCCTGTCGATGCTCGACCGGGCGGAGGTCTACGCCGCGGTCGCGGAGCTGGACCAGGCCGGGGTTCTGATGCAGCAGCGTCCAGGACGCTATGCCATCATCGCGAAGCTCGATGCGACCTCGCCGATCGCCGTTGCCGTGCGGCGCGACGAACCGGCGCTGCTGTCGTTGATGCAGAAGGCGATCGACGACTTGACTCAGGCGGACCGGGACGCCATCGGCCAGCGTTGGACGACCTTCCGGCTCGATCAACGGGTGGACCTTACGCGCGTCTGGCAGGTGCTCGCCGTCGCGCTGGTACTGACGCTGATCCTTCTGTACCGCCACCGCGACCTCACCCGGATGAACCGGCGCCTGCGGGCGGCCAAGGAGGCCGCCGAGGTCGCCGACCGCGCCAAGGGCGAGTTCCTCGCCAACATGAGCCACGAGATCCGCACCCCGTTGAACGCGGTGTTGAACCTGGCCGCGCTCGGGTCCCGGGCGCGAGACCCGGTGCGGGTCCGCGGTTATCTCAACGGGATCGAGCGGTCGGCACGTTCATTGTTGGGGGTGGTCAACGAGATTCTGGACTTCTCGAAGATCGAGACGGGCGCCATGGAGGTTCGCGCCGCCCCGTTCAGGCTCGGCGAGTTGATCGAGCGGGTGCTTACTATTGTCAGACCCCTGGCGGCGGCGAAGGGGATCAAGATCGGTTCGCTCATCGGGCCGGGTGTCGGCGAGCGCTGGGCGGGCGACGGCCAGAAGCTGGAGCGGGTGCTGACGAATCTGCTGGGGAACGCCATCAAGTTCACCGACCACGGCGAGGTCCGCCTCGGCGTCTGGGAGACCGACAACCAAGACGGCGAGCGCGGGCTGGCGTTCGAGGTCCGCGACACCGGAATCGGTATCCCGTCCGCGCAGATCGAGCGGCTGTTCCAGCCGTTTCAACAGGTCGACAGCTCTTTGACGCGCGACTACGGGGGCACCGGGCTCGGGCTCGCGATCGTCAAGCGGCTTGTGGACCTGATGGGCGGATCGGTCAGCGTCGAGAGCAGCCCCGGCGCGGGGTCGTCGTTCCGGTTCAGCGTGCCGCTGACGCCCTTACCGGCGACCGAACCCGGCCGCGTGGGGTTCGAGCCCGGTGCGCAGGCGCCCTGGGAGCCGCGGGAAACCGGGCCAGAGGCCAGCCAGCGTCCGCGCCGGGTGCTGGTAGTGGAGGACAACGAGGTGAATCGGGAGATATGCTGCGCGCTTCTGGCGGAACTCGGGCTAGAGGCAGAGACCGCCGCGAACGGCGCCGAGGCACTGCGGCGGCTGACCGACGAATCCGAACGTTTCGGTCTGGTGTTGATGGATGTACAGATGCCCGGAATCGACGGTTACGAGACAACGCGCCGGTTGCGCGCCGATCCCCGGTTGGCTGACCTGCCCGTTGTCGCGCTGACCGCCCACGCCCTGGATGCCGACCGCCGTCGATGCCTGGATGCGGGCATGGACGATCATCTGGCCAAACCGTTCGACCAGTACCAGTTCGCGTGGACGATCTCGCGCTGGTTGCGGCCCCCGCCATCGCCGGATCCGTCGATCGAGGCGGGCGCCAGCGCCCCGGCACCGGATACGGGCTGGATCGACAGGGGGGCGGGCATGGCGCGGATAGGCGGGCACTCGGAGCTCTACCGGCAGTTGCTCGGCGAGTTCGTGGCGAGCTATGGACCCCGGCTGTCGGTCCTGGACCCCGGCGGTGTCGCGGGGCGCACGGACGATCTGCGCAGGCTGCTGCATGGCCTCAAGGGCACGGCGCCTATGCTCGGGGCGGACGCGCTCGGCGCCCTGGCGGCACGGGTCGAGGAGGCCCTGGAGCGCGGCGAAGCTCCGGCCGATGATCTGGTCGCCGAGCTGAGGACCGCCCTCAGCGGAACGCTCGCGACGGCCGCCGTAGGCGCCGAGGCCCCGGTCTGATCGAACGCGGCCGCCTTGTGAGATGCTGACCAAGCGCCATCCGGGCACGTGATCAGCTCGCACTCCGGGATGCGCGACTCTCGCAGCGCCCCATTTTCAATGGCTTAAATCCATTTAAAATGCAGGGCCATCCCTGGTCCGTACAGGAAAAGCAAAAAATCAGCGTTTACCTTGGGCTTGAACTGGGCAATCGCATGGCGTTAGCCGACAGCAAAGACTCGACCAACGATGCGCCGCCCCTGGTGCTGGTCGTCGACGACGACCCGGTCGTCCAAACACTCGTTTGCGGTCAGCTAGCCGCGGCCGGGTACAAGCCAGTCCCCGCGCGGGACCTGGAGCGGGCGCGGGATCTGCTGGCTTCCCAGACCTTCGATCTGATGCTGCTCGACGTCATGCTGCCGGACGGTGACGGTTACAGCCTGTGCCGGGAGCTGAAGTCGGATCCGCATCACCGGGAGCTTCCGGTGATCTTTCTCACCGCGCGCGGGGCGGACGAGGAGATGCTGCAGGGCTTCGACGCCGGTGGCGTGGACTACGTGGTCAAGCCGTTCGACCACCGCCTGCTGCTGGCACGGGTGGGCACTCACACCACGCTGGCCCGGCTGTCTCGGGGGCTCCAGACCGCGCTTGACGAGCGTACCCGCAGCCTCCAGACCGCGCACCGGCGGATGCGTGAGCTTGATGTCGAGATGGCGCTGGCCGAGGAGCGGGAGCGCCGCCGGCTCGCCGACGATCTCCACGACACCACCATCCAGCAGTTGGTGCTTGCCCAGATTCTTCTCGCCGGAGGGGCGGGCGGTGCACCGGCGAGCGAGGACCGGGACAACCGGCTCCGGGAGCTGCTGGACTGCTCGGTGCGGCAGCTGCGCACGCTCGTGTTCGAGTTGAGCCCGCCGGTGCTCTATCAGGGGGGGCTGTTTCCCGCCCTCGAGTGGCTCGCCGGTGAAATGACCACCCGCTGGCCCGTTCGCTTCGAGTGCTCGTTGAGTGGGCAGCGGGTGGATCTGCCCGATGCGCTCAGGGTCATGCTGTTCAATGGGGCTCGGGAGCTGATGACCAACGTGGGTAAGCACGCGCGGGCAACCCGGGCCGACGTCCACCTCGCCTTTGAGCCCGGCTGGCTGACGCTTCGCGTCAGCGACAATGGGGTCGGCGCCGCCGCGGCGAGCGCATCGAGCGCATCCGTCAACGGATCCGGAGGCGAGGGGGGGTTCGGGCTGTTCAGCCTGAGATCCAGGGTCGAGCTGCTCGGCGGCGGTCTCGATCTGCAATCGACCCCGGGCAAGGGCACCGAGGTGTCGCTGCGCGTGCCCGTTCCGAATCGGGAACGGACCTGACAGTCACGGTCGTCGCGAAGACGATACAATGGGGCTATCGCGCCCCAAGAGGAAACTTACGATGACTATTCGAGTTGTGCTGGCGGACGATCACACCATGGTCCGCGACGCCCTCGCCGGGCTGCTCGACGCCGAGCCCGACATCGAGGTCGTCGGCGTTGCCAGCGACGGTCACGCGGCGGTCGAGCTGGTCCGTTCGCAGCGGCCCGACGTCACGCTGCTCGATATCAGCATGCCCGGTTTGAACGGCATAGAGACGGCCGCGGTAATCCAGAAATGGGTTCCCGAGTGCCGGATCGTCGCGCTGTCCGCACTCGGCGATCGCTGCTTCGTCGAGCAGATGGTCGCGGCGGGGGCGGTGGGCTACGTGCTCAAGAGTAGCTCGGTCAAGGAGCTCGCGGAGGCCGTACGGGCGGTCAACGGCGGGCTTACCTATTTGCCGGAGGATCTGGACGAGGCGTCGCTCGTTAATCGGGCCAAGCTGTCCCGGCGGGAGCGGGAGGTGCTGAACCGGCTTGCCACCGGCCGTCGCGGGAGTCAGGTGGCCGAGGATATGGGCGTTGCCGTGAAGACTGTCGACACCTACCGCCGCAGGATCATGCACAAGCTCGGCCTGCGCAATCAGAGCGAGCTGATCCGCTACGCGCTTGCGCTCGGCGGCTCCGGGCCCGCTCGGGACTAGAGGCCGCCGCGCTGATCCCGGAGGCGCGCTCGACGACTGGTTAACCGGTGTTCGCAACGGCTCTCGCGACGTCCGCGCGGCCGCTCTGGCGTCTGCTGGAGCGCCGCGGCATCGACCCCGACGTAGTCTTCCGGCAGGCTGGGCTCGACCCGGCCCTGATGGATCAGTCGCGCGCCCGCTACCCGCTGGAATGTGCGCGGGCGGCCTGGGAGCGGGTCGTGGATCTCACCGGGAACCCCTGCGTCGGGCTCGAATTGAGCCGCTACCTGCAAGCGACCGACCTGCACGCGCTGGGTTACGCCTTTGGGGCCAGCAGCACGCTCCGTACGGCGCTGAAACGGGTCTGTCGCTACGTCTCGGTCGTCAACGACGCGCTGGTTCTGGAGCTGAAGGACGTCGGCGATAGGGTCGAGCTGGCAGGCACGGGCGGGTTCGGGCCGGAGTTCCGCCACCCGGCGGGGGCCGACAGCATCTGGGCCGTGATCGTCGACATGTGCCGCGCCAGCTACATGGAGCCGCTCGACCCGCTGGAGGTGTCCCTGATGCGGCCCAGACCCGAGTGCGCACAGGACTATGTCGATCTGTTCCGCTGCCCGGTGCGGTTCGGCGCGGCCATTCCAGCCATCCTGTTCCCGAGTTCGGCGATGGATCGTCTCCTCCCGGCCCGCAACCGGGAGCTTGCCCGCAGCAATGACCGGGTGCTGAGCGGGCTTTACGCGGCCTTGCGCAAGGACATCCTGATCGGGCGCGTGAAATCGGCCCTTATCGACGAGCTGCCGTCCGGCACCCCATCGGATGACCGTATCGCCGAGACCCTGTTCATGAGCGCGCGCACGCTGCAGCGGCGCCTCGCCGCCGAGGGTACCAGCTTCTCGCAGCTACTCGACGCGGTCCGGCGCGAGCTCGCCGAGGGCTACATACAGGACCCGTCGCTCCCGATAAGCGAGATCGGCTTCCTGCTCGGCTTCTCGGAGCTCTCCGGCTTCTCCCGCGCCTTCAAGCGTTGGACCGGCGCCTCTCCAACCGCTTACCGCGACCGGACGGTCTAGTCCCAGGCCGAGAGGCTTCCCGTTCGTTTCCTGGTCCGGCCCCGTCACGGGCGCGAATTGACTCATTCGGACAAACGAATGGCGTCCGGGGATAAGTGCGGCGCCGACCCACCCGTCTAGACTTCAAACACCGCATGCCGGTAGCCAAGAGGCGCGACCCGACCGGTAAGCGCGGCGTCGGCGCCGCTGGCCCGCGCTCGGCGCGCGGAGAATATCCCAGCCCTCGACAGCTCTGGACGATGTCCCCAATGAACGGAAACGACCTGCAGACCCCAAAGATACCGGCATGGTTCCTGGAGACCTTCGGGATCATGCGGCACGCGGATCAGGGTCTGCGCAAGCTCGACGCCAGCCTGCGGCGCGCCGAGGGGCTCGAGGGCCAGGATCCGCGGCTCCGGGAAAGGATCCAGGACGTGCGCGCCGAGCTCTGGGTCGCCCATGCGGCGTTGACCCGCATGGATGTGGAGGCCGGCGAGGTCCTGAAACGGATCAGCAGCACCCAGGACGCCCGAGCTGGCGCCCCCATCACGGGCGACCCGGGCGGAGCATGAGCCAAGCGGGAGTAACGTCCGAATGTCCACACAAGAGACAGAAACGGATCCGGATCTGGACGAGGTCGCCTTCTGGCGGCGCTTCATCGACTGGTGGGAGGCGAAGGAGGGCAGACCGGCGACGGCGCGTATGCGTGAGGCCCTCGCCTATGCGGAGGAGCGCAGGGCGAGTGAGGATGGGACAAGGGGGCTCGATCAGTACAGCAAGCCGAAGGACGCGCACGACGGGAATGCTGAGGAGACCGGGAGGATGTCCCCTCCGGCATCAGGTTTTCCGGAGGCTGGCACGTTTCACTGATGGGAATTAGGAGACGCTGACCAAATGCCACCCTGGCACTTGATCGCCCCCGGGCTATCTTTGGCCAGGACGGAAACGCAAGTGATCAGCGTTATCCTTAGAAAAATCAGTAAGTAGTAGCTACGTTTTGATAAACGACATGAATTCAGAGCGGGTTCGCGGGTCCTCATCGAATGCGCCGCGCATCGCGCTGGAGACCGTGGTGCTGCGCTGCTTTTGGACACCGCGCATCATCATGCAGGTGTGGCTGGCCTCCATGACCACGGCGACGCCGTGCGCCCCCAGGTGCTCCATCAGGGCGTCGGCGACCTGATTCGTCAGGCGTTCCTGAACCTGCAGGCGGCGGGCGAAGACGTCCACGACCCGCGCGATCTTCGATAGCCCGACCACACGGCCGTTGGGCAGATAACCCACGTGGGCATGCCCGAAGAAGGGCAGCATGTGGTGCTCGCACATCGAGTAGAACTCAATGTCGCGCACAACGACCATCTCCTTGACGTTTTCCTCGAACACCGCCTTTTTGATGATGTCCTCGGCGGACATCTGGTAGCCACTCGTCAGGAAGTCCATTGCCTTGGCGACGCGAAGCGGCGTGCGGCGCAGCCCCTCCCGGTCCGGGTCCTCCCCGATCTCGGTGAGCATCGAGCGAACCAGGTCCTCTTTCCGGGGGTCGTAGACCTCCTCCTCGGATTCGGCCTCGAAGCTCGGGGCGTAGTGGGAGAGGACCGTGGAAAGCTTGCGTTGTTCGGGCATGGTCTCACCTACTTGGGCGCTGGCAACACGAACGGCCGAGCGGCGCTCGACCGAGGAACTTATGTCGGGCAGGAGAGTGGGGATGATCGCGAAAAAATGGAACCGTGTCCCGCGCAGATCCTTGCAGCGAGCGCGGGTCACGGTCAGCTGCCTGGAAACAAGGATCGGTTTTCGTTACCATTTACGTGCCGTGTGCTTGATTGCACGGCGCTCGCACGCAAGCCGCCATGCGAAAACAGCCGATTTCAACTCTCGTCCCGACCCCGGTTGCCGGGTGCCCGCGGCGCGCACTGCACCGACTCCCGAGCCCGGCCCGTTGATCCTTCCGACGCCTGTCCGGACGGCCGCCAGCGGCTGCGGATCCGCTTTCATCGATGCGAGCCCTCGCATCACCACGGTGGATGGGCCGGGGCAAGGTCCCCATCCCCCCATCCTTACGACCTTCCGGGAGCCCAAACCATGTGCGGTTTCTGCGGCGAGATTCGATTCGATGACACCGAGCTAGACCTCGGCGCGCTCGCCGCCATGAGCGCTTCCCTGGTCCCCCGCGGCCCGGATGGGCACGGTATCTGGCAGCAGGGTAGGATCGCGCTGTCGCACCGCCGACTGTCGATCATCGACCTCAGCGACCATGCCAGCCAGCCGATGGTCGACAGCGAGCTCGGCCTGACCATCGCGTTCAACGGCTGCATCTACAACTACCAGGAGCTGCGCGCGGAGCTTGAGTCGAGGGGCTACCGCTTCTTTTCCCGCGGCGACACCGAGGTGGTGCTCAAGGCCTTTCACGCCTGGGGCGACGCCTGCGTGGACCGCTTCTACGGCATGTTTGCCTTCGCCGTCGCCGAGCGCGATTCGGGCCGGCTGACCCTGGTGCGCGACCGGCTGGGCATCAAGCCTCTCTACTATTCCGAGGTTTCCGGCGGGCTGCGCTTTGCTTCCACGCTGCCCGCGCTGATCGCCGGCGGCGGGGTCTCGACGGACATCGACCCGGTTGCGCTGCACCACTACATGCATTTTCACGCCGTGGTGCCGGCACCGCACACCATCCTCTGCGGCGTTCGCAAGCTGCCGCCGGCGACCGTCCGGGTCGTCGAGCCGAACGGCCGGACGCGAGACCGCGTGTACTGGGAGCCCGTATTCGAGACCCCGGCCGACGAGCGCTCCCTGTCCTTCGAGGACTGGCAGGAGCGGGTGCTCGAGACCCTGCGTTTTGCCGTCAAGCGCCGCCTGGTCGCGGACGTGGACGTCGGTGTGCTGCTCTCCGGCGGGCTGGACTCCAGCCTGATCGTCGGTCTTCTCGCCGAGCAGGGCCAACAGGGGCTGAACACCTTTTCGGTGGGGTTCGAGTCCATTGGCGACGAGGCGGGAGACGAGTTCCAGTACTCGGACATCATCGCGCGGCACTACGGCACGGTACACCACAAGATCCAGGTCGACTCGGCCGCGCGCCTGCTTCCGGAGCTTCCCGGCTGCGTACGCGCCATGTCCGAGCCCATGGTCAGCCACGACGCGATCGGGTTCTATTTGCTTTCCGAGGAAGTCAGCAAGCACGTCAAGGTGGTGCAGAGCGGGCAGGGGGCCGACGAGGTCTTCGCCGGCTACCATTGGTACCCGCCGATGATCGGAAGCCGCGACCCGGCGGCCGACTATGCGCTTGCCTTCTGCGATCGCGGCCACGGCGAGTTCCGGCGCGCCGTCAACCCGCGCTTCCACGGCGAGGACTACAGCCGCGCCTTCATCCGGGGTCACTTCGCGCGACCCGGTGCCGCGGCGCCGGTCGACAAGGCCCTGCGCATCGATCAGCAGATCATGCTGGTCGACGACCCGGTCAAGCGGGTTGACAACATGACCATGGCCTGGGGGCTGGAAGCGCGCGTACCCTTCCTCGACCATGACGTCGTGGAACTGGCGGCCCGCATCCCGGACAAACACAAGCTCTGCGACGACGGCAAGTGTGTGCTCAAGGCCGCGGGGCGGCGGGTGATCCCGCCCGAGGTGATCGACCGACCTAAGGGGTACTTCCCGGTCCCGGCGCTCAAGTACCTGCGCGGGCCAGTGCTGGACAGCGTCCGGGATCTGATCCTGTCGGAGCGCGCGCGCACTCGCGGCCTGTTCCAACGCCCCTACCTGGATGAGTTGCTGGCCGCCCCCGAGGAGCACATCACGCCGCTGCGCGGCTCGAAGCTGTGGCAGGTGGCCCTGCTCGAGATGTGGCTGCAGGAGCACGGCGTCTGATCAGGCGCCCGAACGCGCCGCGGTCTGCACCGTGGCACCGAAAACCGAAAGGTACCGAGCATCATGACGACCAAGCAGCGGATTCAGCAGCGGCTGGAGCGCAGTCGTGCCCCGTCGGTCAAGAATTGGGACCGCAAACCCCGCGGCGACCACGACTACGGGAATCGCACCAGCGTGGACTGCGGCTGGGGGCGGCTTATCTTCGGCCAGACGTTCGACGACCCGCGCGCCCTGGCGGAGACGCTCCAGGACGAGCGGCCGGGCAAGCGGGACGTGGCCCTGTATCTGAGCGACCCGCACGTGGTTCTGTCCTACGCGCCCCAGGACCTGTTTCTCGACCCGTCCCATACCTTCCGAATCTGGTTCGAGCGCTACCAGTCGTCCCGAAGGCGCCCGAAGGGGTTTCATGTGCGGATGCTGAACAGCCTTGAGGACGCCCAGTCCATCGAGCGCCTGTACACCACCCGGCGCATGGTGCCGCCGAGCGCCGAGTTCATCTGGCAGAATCGCACCTCGAAGGTCCTGAGCTACTGGATTGCCGAGGACGACCAGGACGGCACCTTCCTCGGGGCGGTCAATGGTGTCGATCACGTCGCCGCCTTCGACGACCCGGAGAACGGCGCGAGCCTCTGGGCGCTGGCCGTCGACGCCCAGGCCCCGTACCCGGGGATCGGCGAGAGCCTGGTGCGGCAGGTCGTCGAGCACTACGCGGCACGCGGCCGCTCGTTTCTCGACCTCTCGGTGATCCACGACAACCGCAACGCGATCCGGCTCTATGAAAAGCTCGGGTTCCAACGCATCCCGGCGTTCGCGCTCAAGAACAAGAATGCCTACAACGAGCCCCTTTTCATGGGTGAGCCGCCGGAAGCCAAGCTCAACCCCTACGCCACTATTGTCGTCAACGAGGCGCGTCGGCGCGGCATCGGGATCGAGGTGCTGGATGCCGAGGGCGGCTATTTCGCGTTGATCCTCGGCGGTCGGCGCATCGTCTGTCGCGAGAGCCTGAGCGAGCTCACGTCAGCCGTCGCCATGAGCCTTTGCGACGACAAGGCGGCGACACACCGGGTGCTCAAAGCGGCCGGACTGCGGGTACCCGAGCAGTCCCGGGTGGAGGCGCTGGATCAGGCCGAGGCATTCCTCTCGAAGCTGGGCAGCGTCGTCGTCAAGCCCGCGCGCGGTGAGCAGGGCGCCGGCATCAGCGTCGATGTGCGCGACCCGGACGCGCTCGAGCGGGCCATCGAGTCGGCGCGACGCATCTGCGACACCGTCATTCTCGAGGAGTACGTCCAGGGCGACGACCTGCGGGTGGTGGTCATCGACTTCCAGGTGGTCGCGGCGGCGATTCGCCGGCCCGCGCGGGTGATTGGCACCGGGCAGCACAGCATCCGCGAGCTCATCGAGGCCCAGAGCCGCCGCCGCCGCGCGGCCACCGGGGGCGAGAGCGCGATCCCGATGGACCGGGAGACAGAACGCTGCGTGCGCCAGGCAGGCTACGGTCTGAACGATATCCTCGCCGACGGCGAGACGCTGGACGTGCGCAAGACGGCCAACCTGCACACGGGCGGCACCATCCACGACGTGACGGCGCGGCTGCACCCGAGGCTTGCCGAGGACGCCGTGGCGGCGGCACGCGCCCTGAACATCCCGGTCACCGGCCTTGACTTCATCGTGCCCTCGGTCGAGGGCCCCGACTACGTGATCATCGAGGCCAACGAGCGACCCGGACTCGCCAACCATGAGCCTCAACCGACCGCGCAGCGATACCTCGACATGCTGTTTCCGCAGACCGCGGCCCGGGAGATCGCGCCTTGAAGCTGCCCGACATCGACTCCGTTTATCTCGTCGACATCCTGCTGAGGCTACTGTCCACGCCGAGCCCCTCGGGTTACACGGACCGGGTCGTGCACCTGGTCTCCGAGGAGCTGGAGCGGCTCGAGGTGCCCTTCGAACTGACGCGTCGCGGCGCGATCCGCGCGACCCTCGATGGCAATGTCTCACAGCCGGACCGCGCCATCGTGGCCCACATCGACACCCTCGGGGCCATGGTCAAGGGCCTGAAGGACAACGGCCGCCTGCAACTCGTGGCCGTCGGGCACTGGAACGCGCGTTTCGCCGAGGGCGCCCGCGGCACCCTGTTCACCGACACCGGCCAGCTGCGGGGCACCATCCTACCGCTCAAGGCGTCCGGGCATACCTTCGCGCCGGAGATCGACGACCAGCCGGGTGGCTGGGATTTCGTCGAATTTCGCATCGACACCATCGCCAGAAACCTAAAAGACCTTCTGAGGATCGGCATACACGTTGGCGATTTTATAGCAATAGACACGTCGCCCGAGATCTCCGAGAGCGGCTTCATCAACTCCCGCCACCTGGACGACAAGGCCGGTGCCGCGGTGCTGCTCTGCGCCATCGAGGCGGTCCGTCGCGAACGGATACCGCTGCCGGTGGATTGCCATCCGCTGTTCACCATCTCCGAGGAGGTGGGCTCCGGCGCCTCGGCGGCCCTGCACCAGGACGTGGCCGAGATGCTCACCATCGACAACGGCACCACGGCGCCTGGCCAGAACTCCAGCGAGTTTGGGGTCACCATCGCGATGGCCGACCAGAGCGGGCCGTTCGACTACCACTTGACCCGGCGCGTCATCCAGCTCTGTCAGGAGTTCGCCATCCCTCACCAGCGCGACGTCTTCAGGTATTACCGCTCCGACAGCGCGGCCGCCCTCGAGGCCGGCAACGACGTGCGAACGGCGCTCGTCACCTTCGGCGTCGACGCCTCCCACGGCTACGAACGCATCCATCTCGACGCGCTGGAGTCGCTGGCCCGTCTGATCGGCGTCTACATGCAGGGACCTCCGCTCTTCAAGCGGGACCGCTTCGACATGGGACCAAGGGCCGGATTCCCGACGCAGCCGGGATAGGCGTTCGATACGGTGTCGGGCCCTCGGGTCCCTGCCAACGACGCGCCGTTACTCGGGAACGCCCGCCTTTCTCAAGGCGTCGACCAGGATATCCAGCGTCCGCGCGTCCTTGAACGGAAACGCGAAGGATAGGCGCTTGATCGCCAGGTCAGGGCTCCCGATCAGCAGCTCCGCCGCCTCCCACTCGGCCCGGTCCTGGTGTCCCACTCGAGCAAGGGCGGCCGCGTTCCACAGGCGCGCCCGCGTGTAGCCGGGATTGATCGCCAGAACGCGTTGGAACGCTGCGGCCGACTCATCGTAGCGTCCTTGCGCAAATCGGATCTCGCCCAGGATTTCGAGATATGACGCCGGCGGCCGCGGGTTCAGCCGCATCGCGTTTTCCAGTGCAGTCTCCGCCTTGTTGGAACGGCCGGCATAGTTCAAGGTCCAGGCAAGCAGGGCGTAGGCGTCCGCGTAGTTCGGGTGAACCGCGATCGCGCGCTCGGCGGCGGCTATGGCCTCCAGATGTCGGCGTTGAAACAGCGCGATCTCGCCCGTTGCGAAGTACGCCTGCGGGATGGAGGGGTCCAGGCTCACCGCCTTGGCCGCGTTCTCCGCGGCGAGCGACAGGGAGCGCGAGGGCGCGGGTGTCCAGCCGTCGATGGCGTCGCGGGCATAGGTCAGGGCCAGGCCCGCGTAGGCCCGCGCAAACGACGGGTCCAGCGTGATCGCCCGCTCGAACTCGGCCCTCGCCGACAGGTTCTGATCTTCGTCACGGGTCCCGTGATCTTCCAGGCCGCGCAGATAATGATCGTAGGCCGCGACGCTCGCGGTCGGGCGGCTTGCCAGATTCTCTTGGGCGGAAGGGGCGAGCTCCAGATTGAGCGCCGCGATGACGGCGGCCGCGAGCCTATCCTGAATCTCGAACAGGTCGCTCACCCGGCCGCTGTAGCGTTCGCCCCAGAGGGCGCGCTCAGTGCGTGCGACGATGACCTGCACGTTGATCCGGAGATCCGTTTCCTGACGCTGCACACTGCCCACGATCACATAATCGACGTCCAGCGCGGCGGAGACCCGCCCCGGTCGGGCGCCGCCATTCGTGGACGAAATCGCCGAGCCGGGTGCGATAACCAGCAGGCCTTGTGCCTTGGAGAGATCGGTGATCAGGTCGGCCGTGATGCCGTTCGCGAAATAGTCCTCTTCCGGGGCCTCGCCGAGATTCTGGAAGGGCAGTACCGCCACGGCGGGTGCACCGGACAGAGGCTGAGACGAGGCGGGCGATTCGGTGGCCCGTTGCCAGAAGGCCCGGGTCGCGATCAGGACCAGGATCAGGATCGCGAGGCCCCCGAGCACCCAGGGAAGTCTTGGCCTCCGGTCCCGCCGCCGAGTCGATGCGGCCTGACGCGAACTTGCAGCCGCTTCCTCGTCCGTTTCGATGACCGGCGTCACCTCGGCGATCAGGCGGTAGCCGCTCTTCGGAACCGTTTCGATCACGCGGGGGTCGTGCGCGTCGTCCCCGAACACCCGCCTGAGCTTCGCGATGGCCTTGGTGACCGAGTCCTCGGTGACGACCCTGCCCGGCCAGAGCTGCTCCTCCAGCTCGGACCGGCTCACGACGCGTCCCGCGTGCTCGGCCAGGTAGACCAGCACCAGCATCACCTTGGCCTCGAGCCGGGTTTCCTCCCCGTCGATGGTCACGCGAAGGCTCGGGGGCTCCACGCGCCAACCGGCGATCTCGAACGAGCGCGCCTGAGTCGGGGACCTTTCGCTCAACGGGGATGCGACTCCGCGCGAATAAACAGACATGGAAAGAATGACCTGGGCGCGTCGGAAATACTTCCGGAAAAGGCCGGGACTCCGTCGGTACCTCGTAGGAGCATAGCGCTATCTTCAGAAGCGGTAACGCCCAACGCCGTATCGACCGGTCACGACCGGGCGCGTACGACCCCCCGGGGCCTGGAGGGCGAAGCCGATCAAGAGACTGCCATCCGGAGGATGAGAAATGAAAGCCTTGAACCGCATCGTTGGATCAGCCGCACTGGCCCTTTTCGCAACCACGGTCCTGGCGCAAGAGCCGCCCGCCTTCTACAAGGACACCTACCCGGAGCACGCGCTCAGATCCAGGCTCGATGCCGAGGCGGTGCTCTCGGGCGACGGGGCCAAGCTCGATGGCAAGACCCGCGAGCTGATCGCCTTGGGCGTGGCCGCCCAGGTTCCGTGCGCCTATTGTGTCTACTACCACGACAAGGCCGCCCGCGCGGAAGGGGCGTCCGAGGCCGAGGTCAGGGAAGCGGTGGCGACGGCGGCGCACGTGCGCCACTGGAGCACCGTCCTGAACGGCATGGCCTACGACTTCAGCGCCTTCAAGGCCGAGGTCGACGCCCTCATGGCCTCGGACTGACGTCTAGCCCGCTGGGCAACGAATCGACCGCCCCAATCGTCCGGAGCACCGGGGCCGCCGTCGGGCGGCTGGCCGGGCTCGGACGGGCACGGGTCACCTCGCGGCCGCGAGCCCGGCGACCGTAGCGCCTTCAGACCGATTCAGCCCCGCGACAACAGGAAAGAGGAGGCGATGATGAGCTTCAAGCAAGCAGCTACTGGTTTTCTGATACTCCTGCTGGCTGCCGGGGTCTCCGGGCCCGCTTTCTCGGAAGAGCCGGGCGATGGCTGGGAGAAGGTGGTCTTCCATCTGGACGAGACGGCAAACGCGCGTTGGGCCTTGATGCTGGCCCGGTCGTACCTGGACGACAGCCCGAAGGCGAGGATCGCGTTCGTCGCCTACGGCCCCGGGGTCGACTTCCTGCTCGACGATGCGAAGGACAAACGCGGCGACCCCTACGACCACGCGGTGATGAGCCTGATCGATCGGGGGGTCGAGTTTCGGGTCTGCGCGGCGACGCTCGGCGCGCGGAAGATCGCGCGTGAGGAACTGCTCGACGGGGTCTCGGTCGTTCCGTCCGGCATTTCGGAGATCGCCCGGCTGCAGCTCAGAGAGGGGTACGCCTACCTCAAGCCGTAAGCCGATAGCGCAGCCCCGCCGCGCCGGGATGCCAACGGGTCGTCGGCCGAGCGAGAGCCGCGCTCGCATTTGTCGCGACTGCCTCAGTTTTCCCGCCCCCACATGAGCGAGAGGGCCGGGCAATAGTGACGCCGATGCTCCACGGACGGAACTTCCCTATTCCGCCTTTCCCGCGAGGGGGAGAGGGTCAGGCAGAGGGCAACGGTAAACGATGCGGTTCGCCGGGCTCACCGCATCCCACGGGGCGGCATCGACTGTGTTGGGTACCGAGTGCCCGGGTGGGTTCGCGTCGCTTCAGGCCCAGCCGTGGGCCAAGCCTCGGAAATCTCGAACACGCTCGAACGCAAATTGCGGGTCATCTCGAAGCTGATCCTGGTTGTACCGGGCGAAGTCGCGCTGGAACGCCGCGCGCTCATGCCATTGTTCCGCGCTGAATGTGCCGAATCCGCGAAGGACCCGCACGCTGGGCACGCCGCCGAGGCCGAGGAGCCCGGCACCGCCGATACCCGAGAAGAACTTGGGCTGCAGGATCAGGTCCACGGCCCGCGCGTCCGTTCCCGCGCCGGCTTTTGGACCGCGCGTCGCCGCCCGCAGGTTCAGCGAGTAGCACGGCTGGTTGAGTGTCATCAGGTGCTTGCGGCGCGCCGGGGCGGCGCGGGTGAGATAGTCCGCGTCGCGCACGCTCAAGTCCCGCAGCGCCTCCGCAAGCCGGATCAGCCCTTCCCGGCTCTCCGCGGACACGGGCAGCGCCGAGATTCGAGCGTCCAGCTCACGCGAAGACCGCAGGCCATGCCGCCGCCAGGGCTCGGGCACCGTGCGTTGGCCGGTGAAGGCCCAGAGCAGGTCCGCGGCGAGCCGCTCAAGGCGGCGGTGCAGGCGCCGCACGAGGTCCTCGAACCCCGGTTCGGCCAGCACCGACCAGCCCGGGAGCCGGATCACGCAGCCAAGCGGGCGCTCGCCGCGAATCGCCGCCGCGTCGTCCGGTCTCAGGAGCCGGGCGCCCTGGATGCCGAGATCGAGATCGGACAGCGATTCGGCCAGCACCCGCGCGCCGAGGAACGCGAGCGGATCCAGGGCCTGGCGGCGCAACAGCGGGTCTCGGACCTCGGCCAGGTGCTCTGCCCCGGCGAGGGTACGCAACGCCTCCGCTTCCCAGTAAAGCAGATGCAGATGAAATTGCTTCTCCGCTTGGACGCTCTCGCGATCGCGGGTGTTGGGGTCGCAGTTCAGGGCGAGTTGCGGCTCGCCGCCCGCGAGGCCGAAGCGTCGGATCACGTCCGGCAGGGATACGAATCGGACGAAGCCGAGCCCGGTCCGCCACAACGCCCGGCCAGTGGCCGGCCGGACCGCGCACGCGGTGGACCTCGGCTGGGGGGATACCTCGGAGAGCATCAGATCGAAAAGGCTGTGCGGCGAGGCCTTATCGATCAGCGCCAGGGTTTCCGCGCCGCCGCAGTCCAGATGCTGGACCGTGCGGCGGGCGAAACGCACCCGCGGGTCCGAGTGGTGGATTTCGGTGTCGTTCAGGGCATAGTCGGCCGGCGCCCCCGGCACGCGGAGCTGCCGCCACGCCACGCTGAGCCGGCCGGCGTCATCCGGCAGGAGCGTGTCGAATGGGTCGGGAACGGACGCGTCAGACACGCTGCGGACCGCGAGCTCCGGGGCGACGCATCCTCACGCGGCCGTCGCGGGGGGCGACGCCCGGTGCGGTCGGGGGACGGCCCCCGACGTCCGAACGCAAGAGGACGTGCCGAAGGTGCTTCCTGCTGGTCGCAAAGGCCGATGGACTGGCCCGTTCAACCCGCGCGTCATAATGCCGCACCCGCGCCCAAGCGCGGCTTCAACCCCTGCAGGTCGCGCACGGCGTCCGCTGCCAGGCGCGCCGCGAGCCGATTGAAGGCCTCGGCCATGGCGTCGGGTGTGCTGGCATTCGCAATCTCCGCGGCGCTGTACTGCCGGGACGCCACCGGGGCGCCGTCGCTCGCGCGCACCAGGACCAGACTCAGGGCCCCGACCACCCGCGGGGGCTGGTCGGTCGGCAGGTGCTCGAAGCGTGCCAGCTCGCCGCCGAGGACGAAATCAGGCCGGGCCCGATCGGCCGGGATGGCAACGGTCCGGAACACGCGCGCGGCCCGGATCGCCTCGACCAGGGACTGGGAGAGCGCCTGCGAAGGCGCCTGCTCCCAGAGCAGGTCCTCGTAGCGCTGGACCAGCTGAGGTTCTGCCCCGGTGCGGTAGACGATCTGCTTGCCGCCGACGAAGCCCCGTGCCGCCAGGTTGTTGACCTGCAGTACAGCCGCCAACGGCGCGCCGGTCGGGCCTTCCAGCGGCACCGGTTCCAGGCTGTAGAAGCGGTCGCGTCGCAGCGGTTCCGTCGAGCCGCAGCCGGCGAGCGCCAGGCTCAGGATCAGCAGGGGCGCCAGACACCGTGGCGCGAGGGCGATTCGGGTCACTTGAACCATGGCGTCCGGTCCTCCTCGGTCCGGTCTTCGAGGATGACCAGCGGCTTTCGGCGCACGTCCCTGAGCAGGGCCGAGAGGTCGCGGCTCGCGTCCTCGATGTTGGTCAGAATCGGGGTCAGCGAGGAGCTCAATTCCTGAAGCAGGAACTGGGTGTCGTTCAGGGATCGCTGCAGCGCCGGCTTGTTGGTCCGGACCGTGTCGCGGATCTCGACGGCCAGGTCGCCATAATTGCGCACGGCGCTCTGCACCTCCTGGGTGCTTCCGCTCAGCTGCGACGACACCTCGGCCAGATTCTTCGACATCTGCTCGACGGAGCCCAGGATGGCGCTGACCTTGTCCGCGTCCACGGCCCTCTCCAGTTCCGCGGAAAGCTTCTGTAGGCTCTCGAAGGCCCCCGCGAGCCTATCCCGGTTCGCCCCCTGGTCGTCTCCGGTTCCGAGCAGCGCCTCGATGGCATCGATCTGCGCCTTGATGCTGGCGAGCGCCGGCGCGATCGTGTCCTCGACCATCTGCCTGAGCGATTCGGTGAGATCGTCGAGCTTGGCCACCAGGTTGGTGTCCCTGGGCGCGACCGCGATGGTGTCGCCGTCCACGAGCAGACCCGATTGTGTCCCGTTCTCGAACGGCCCGGGGTCGGTTCCGGGCAGCACGAGAATGGCGTCGCTCTCGAGCAGACCGGCGGCGCCGATTTTAGCCTGGCTTCCGATCGGCACCGGCCAGGAGCCCCGAATCCTCAACGTGGCGTGGAAGCAGGGCAGGGGGCCCGACAGGCGTTCGCGGTCGCCCGGCCTCGGCGGACAGTGCTCTGCCTCGGCGTCGCGGCCCGGGAACCGGGGCGTCACCCGCTCGACAATGCCGATGACGTAGCCGTTCTGAATCACCCGCACACCGGCGAACAGACCATCGGCGTCGGGAAAGAAGGCATTCAGCCGGTAGGCCCCGCCGATCAGGCCGGGCATCAGGAGGGCAAAGGCCCCGAGTGCCACCGCGGCCATGGAGAGCACGAAGGCGCCGGCCAGGACAAGATCGCGGCGTCTTGCACGCGCGGCATGTTTCCCCGGAGCGCCGATCTCGGGCGGGGAATAGAGTCGGTTCAATCGGGTCTCGGGCCCGCTCAAGGCCGGCCTCGCAGGACGTAGCTCAGCTCCAGGCGTCGGTCGGCGGCCTGCTCGAGGTCCGCCGGCGGCCCCTGGAACAGCAGCCGGCCGCGGTCGAGGACGGCGACCCGATCGCAGGCGGACTCGAGCACGCCCGGGCGGTTGTCGGTGGCGATCAGGGTCAGAGCCGCGTTCTCCCGTTGTTCGCGCAGGACCTGCAGCGTCTCCCGAGCGGCCTGCGGGTCGAGACCGTCGGTGAGGCCGTCCCAGACCAGGAGCCGCGGGTGGTGAATCAGCGCCCGCGCCAGCTCGACCCGTCGTCTTTGCCCCAGTGACAGGGCGCGCGGCAGATGGTTCTCGAGGCCGTCGAGCCGCAGCAGCGTCAAGACCAGGCGGGCGGCCCGGGCCATTGCCCTGTGCCCACCGGGCGTTCGGCGCAGCGGCAACAGGAGGTTTTCGATCACGGTGCGGCTCGCCAGCAGGGATCCACCCTGGAGCACCGCGCCGATGTCGACGCGCAGTCGGTTTATGCCCCGGTCGCCAACCTGGTCAAGGTCCTCGCCCAGAACGCGAATTGTACCCGCGGACGGGGCGTCGAGGCCCAATATGAGTCGGGTCAGCAGGCTCTTGCCGGCCCCGTTGGGACCGACGATCAGGAGCCACTCCCCTTCCGCCACCGAGAGTCGGATATCCGAGAGCGCGCAGCGACCGCCGACGTGCTGATAGACCCCATCGAGCTCCAGCGCGGCCTGGCCCATCAGCCGCGCGTCACCAGGATGATCAAGAGGTCCGTGACCAGAATCGTCGTCACGGCCCCGATCATGGTGGCCGTGCCGGCCTGCCCGATGCCCCGCGGGTCGCGGCCGGCACGAGTCCCGTTGACGGTCGCGATCAGGGCGATCAGCAGCGCGAACAGCTGGGGCTTGAGCAGTGCCTCAAACAGATCGCCGACGCTGAGCGCGCGCACCAGGGCGTCCAGGAAGACCGCCGCCGGGACGTCGGCCGTGCCCCAGAGCCAAAGGATGGCCGCTCCGAAGGTCACCAGACTGCCCCAGACGGTGAACGCGAAGCTCATCAACAGCATCGACAAGAGCACCGGTCCCACCGTGTACTGAATCGGGTTGACCCCGCTGACGAGCAGACCGTCGACCTCCCCGGTAGCGGACAGGGTGGCCTGGCGCACCGTGAGGTCGACCCCGGCGCGCCCCGCGACCAGGATGCCGACCAGCACCGGAACCAACTCCATGACCACGGCATAGGTGACGGACAACAGCACCAATCCAGGCAGATTGAGCTTCAGCAGGACCGCCTCGGTCTGGCGCCCCAGGATCGCTCCGGCGGCGGCCGCCACCAGCGTGATCGCCGGCAGGATAGAGAGCCCCGCTTGCCGCAGTGAGTCCACAAAAGCGGGCAGGTCGAGCCGCGCCCGGCCGAGCAGTATTTCGAGGTAGAGCCTGACACAGTAGGCGACGGTGAGGCCGGCCAGTCCGACCTGGGCTATCAGGCCCGACGGGCCGCTGAACAGCCGATCCGTGCTGCGGCCGGTGCCGATGTCCCGGGTAATGGCCATGGGCTCTTGATGTCTTGCTGGATATGGGGCGCCGGACCGCAGGGTGTGCTGTCGGTGCGGCGATCAGACGGCCATTCTAAGGAGATGCCGATCAAATGCCATCCTGGCATTCGATCGGTTCGCGCTCCGCGAGGCGTGACTTCCGCAGCCCGCCATTTTCAATGGCTTACATCAATTGAAAATACCGGAGCCTCGTTGGCCCGGACGGGAAGCGCAATAGACCAGCGATTTCCCCGAGGCCATACGGATAATGACCCGCCGATGAGGCTCCTTCGGTCCGGCGGGGGTTCAATACTCGAAGTTCCAGACCAGCCGGTTTCCCGTGGTATCCGCCAGGACCCGCTTGCGTGACCCGGGGCTCGAGGCGCGCTCGCCGAGATCGAGGCGAATCTCCGCGCGCTCGGCCAGCCAGCGGTCCAGATCGCCGTCCCCCCGCAGACTGATCCGCCGCTCGGCACGGGCCGCGAGGGCCAGCAGCTCGCGCCGTGCCGCTTCGTCCGGCTGGGCTTCCAGGGTCTGTTGCAGCGGGCGCGGGCAGAGCAGGAAGAGCCCTGCCTCGGCCGTCTCCAATGCCCGGCGCACGACATGACGCGCCGCGGCGGCGCGCAGCGTCGATGCCAGGATCAGTGCCCGATCCGGGTATCGGGTCAGCAGCCGCTCCAGCAACTGATCCAGGAGTCGGTCCAGCCGTCGCCCGATGCTGCAGCCCTGGTGCGGTTCTGGCACGCCGACGATCAGGATCCGCACCACACCGAGCCCGGAACGGCCGAGCAGCGCCGGCACACCCCGCACCGCGAGGCGATCCAGGTCTTTCATCGGCTCCGAGAGGTCTGCGAACGGGATGAGCTGGGGATGGTGCTTGAGCGCGTTGTCGCGCACCGGGGCGTAGCTCCAGCCGTCCAGATAGCGGTCCGCCGCCCAGCGCTGGTGCTCGATCACCGCCAGGCGCTCGATCTCCAGCGGAGCGAGCGCGAACGACTCGACGCGCTCCTCCTCGACGGCCCGGCAATCCACGACCGCGAGCTTCGCCAGCATGTGGTCGGCCTGGTGCCGGTTGGCGTCCCGGTAGGTCGCCGCGAGCCTTTCCCACGCCTGGCCGGCCGCTTCCTTTGTCGGGTCCCGGCCCTGGGCAGCTATGCTGTCGCGATAGTGGTCGTGGATGCCCTGGGCGATCCGATCGCCCGAGCCGTCGAGCAGCACATCCGCCCGGCACGCCTCGCGCAGGTAGGAGAATGGCAGGATCTGCCCGTCCCAGTCGCCCAGGTCGCCGCCCGGCCGAGCGTCGCCAACCTCGAGCAGTATCGGCGGCGAGGCCTGCTGGGCCACCGCGATCCGCCGAACCAATGCGCGGGCGGTCTCGATGCCGCGCTCGGGAGTCCGCTCGCAGACGGCCGCCAGGCTGACCGGCGGGCTGCCAGCCAGTGGCGGATCCGCGAGTGGGGCGAAGCGCAGGTCCGCGACCTGCTCGGCCTGGGGGTATCGGGTCTGAAACTCGCTCGCCAGCTCCCCGGGGTCGTCGGTGGCAATGCTGACCAGCGGGCGCGGCTCGCCGTATTGGATCAGACGCAGCGCCTGGATCAGCAGGGCCTCGGCGGGCGGGGCGAATCCGGCGATCAGCAGATGCGGGACCTGGCCGAACGGCGGGTCCATGCCGCTGTGCAGCGGCCAGCGGGCCAGGACGGCGCGGGCGGCACGGTCCTCTATCGCAAAGGTCTCGACCCGCAGCGGCCCGTAGGAGGCGGGCTCCGGAAGATCGGGTGCTCGACCCGCGCCGTGCATCAGGATCAGGCGCAGGGGCTCGCGCCGGGCGTGACCTTCAGCCACGCGGGCCGACAGGGTCGCGATCAGCCCCGCGGCGTCGGCCGGATCGGCCAGGATCAGGGTCTGAACCCGCGCGAGGTTGAAGGCCTCAAGCCCATCCAGCGCGACGGCTCGCACCCGGCGCCCGGCTGCGCCCAGCCCCTCGATGACCCGGTCGGTGAGGGGCCGGGTGCCGGAGACCAGGATCGGCTTGGGGCTCAACAGATTCAGCATCGGGTCTTTAGCCGCCAAGCATCCGGGTCACGAGTCCGGGCAGCTCCCGCGCCGCGTCCGCCATGTCCAGCACCTCCACCAGGGTGGGGTCCGCGTCAAGCGGCTCGAGACCGGAGGTACCGGAGCCGCCGCGTCGCCAGCGGGCGAACCGGTCGGCCGTTCCGCCGCTACCGGCCAGAGCCAGCACCGGGCGCGCGGCGCGCAGGCTCTGGGTCAGGTCCTCGCGGGTGACCTCGCCGCCCGCGGCGACGAGCGTCAAGCTCGGACATCCCGTGGCGATGCAGCCGGCGGCGTCGCTGATCCATCGGGACTCCTCTCCCCAGCGGTCGCCGGGCACCAACAGGAAGTGGCTGTGGTTGCGGTCGAGGTGTGCCCGTTCGGGGCGGCCGCCCGGGTGATCCCCGGGCAGGGCGACGGTTCCCCGGGCGGCGATGCCGACCAGCGGAAATCGGGCGCCGGTTCGGCACCGGGCGAGCCCCATCAGGGCCATGACCCCGTGCGCGGTCCCCCCGTCGAGCACCGCCGCGGCGGTGCGGTCGATGCCGCGCGCAAGCGACTCGAAGATGACCTCGAGCCGGGCCGCCACCCGGGCGTCGATGTTCGAGGCCCCGCCCACCAGCACGAGGACCGGGCGCGCGTCCGCGAGGCCGACGGCCTCAAGGGCCTGCGCGAGCTCGCCGGCATGGCCGACCTCGATCGAGCGAGCGGCATGTCCGTCGTCAAACCGGATGGTCCGCGGGCCGCTCATTGGCAGGTTGCAGCGCCGCGATCCCAGGTACGCCGGTTATCCAGAGTCGCGAGCCGGTGGGTTAGGGGTCAGCCCGACTCGTGGAGCAGCTCGCCCTGCTCGTCCTGAACCCGGACCTTGATCGGGATGCCCTGGCGGATGCTGGCCGATACGACGCAAAAGTCCTCGAACAGGTCCTTGCAGCGGGCGAACCGGGGCGCCGATTTGACAACGTCCCCGACGATGAGCGTCACCTCCATGCCGCCGATGCGCAGACGTTTCTTCTCGTTGCGAATCATGATGCAGCTGGCCTCGGCCCGCAGGCAGCCGGCCGGCGGCTCTTCCTTGAAGACGCAGTAGAGCAGGCTGGCCGACAGGCAGTCGGCGGCCGCCGCGGCCAGCATCCTGGCGGCGTTCGGCCCGCTGCTCTCGCCCAGCGGCGGGGGCTCGTCCATCAGCAGGTCGGGAGCCTTCTTCCAGTCGAACTCGGCCCGTATCTGGAAGCCTTCTAGCTGCCTGAGTTGAATCGTGAAGCGGCCTTCTTCGGACATGCGAGCTCCTCGTCGTCTTGTGCAGTAAGCGGACTGGCCTCAATCGGCAACGGCACCGCGCCGGGACCAGGCGATGCGTGTCTTCGGGTCGCGCCGGGTGCGCAGTGCCTTCGCCTGGACCGAGCCACGGTCGTCGCTCAGGCGCCGCCAGTCCCCGGAGGAGATCATCGGCTTGTCTCTCAGCGAGCCCCGATAGAGATAGATCCAGGCGCGACCATAATACGTCGGGATCGTCACCCGGTCGTAGAGCCTCGGGTGGTCCTCCAGCCGGTCGAGCCTGGATAACCCGGCGTCACCCAACTCGTAGACCTCGCCGCTGACCGCCGTATGGCCGCCGTGCGCGAGTCCGGGATAGGCGCCGAGATTATGCAGGCTGAAACAGGGCTCCGTGCGATGGGGGCCGAGAAACGCGGCCCCGTCGAGCAAATAGTGGTTCACCTCGCCGCGCAGCAGGGTGCCGTAGACGAAGACCCGGTGCCGCATCAGGGCTCGATGCGTGTGCCTAGCACCTCGAGAAACCGGCGGATCCACTCCGGGTGGGCCGGCCAGGCCGGGGCCGTGACCAGCTTGCCGTCGGTGTAGGCGTTCGAGAAGGTCTCGTTGACCTCGCACCAGGTCGCGCCGGCGCGCTCCACGTCCGGCCGGACCGCCGGGTAGGCGGTGCAGTGCTTGCCGTCGAGTACACCGGCGGCCGCTAGGATCTGCTGGCCGTGACAGACGGATGCGATCGGCTTGTCGCCGGCGGCGAAGTGGCGGACGATGTCGATCACCCGGGGGTTCAGTCTCAGATATTCCGGGGAGCGTCCGCCGGGGACGATCAGCGCATCGTAGGCGGCCGGGTTGACGGCATCGAAGTCCGCGTTGATTGCGAACCTGTGACCGGGCTTCTCGCTGTAGGTCTGATCACCCTCGAAGTCGTGGATGGCGGTTCGGACGCTGTCGCCGGACTTCTTGCCGGGACAGACGGCGTGGACCGTGTGTCCGACCATCTGCAGCATTTGAAACGGGACCATCGCCTCGTAGTCCTCGACATAGTCCCCCACCAGCATCAGGATCTTGGCCGCGGCCATTGCATGTGTCCTCCGTACATCGAGAATCGTGCAGTACCGCAGAATATTACCAAAGCGTTACCCGAACCAGATGGAATCGCATTGTGCCCAGTGGGTCTGAGCGTCCGATCAAGCGGCCCGGCGGCCGTGGCGCCGTTGACAACCCGGGGAGCCGCTATGCGGAGCATGCGCGCGAGGCCATCGACGACGGCTGGCCCCGGGAAGGGGAGCCATTCCCGCCGCGCACCGAGCTCGGCGTAGACACCAGCCGCACGGTCATCAGCTACAACCGATCCCCCGATCTGCCGTTTCGACCGCTCGGCGAACCCCTATCGCGGATGCGAGCACGGCTGTATCTACTGCTATGCGCGTCCTACCCATGCCTGGCTTGGGCTTTCGCCGGGCCTGGACTTCGAGACCCGGATCTTCCACAAGCCTGAGGCCGCCGCTCAGCTCCAGCGGGAGCTCGCGGCGCCAGGTTACCGTGCCGCGACGCTGGTGCTCGGCGCCAACACGGACCCCTACCAGCCCCTGGAACGGGGCGTCAAGGTGACGCGTGCGCTGATTCAGGTGCTCGCTGAATGCCGTCACCCGGTCGCTATCACCACCAAGTCGGCCCTGGTGCTCCGGGACCTCGACCTGCTGGCACCGATGGCCAGGCAGCGGCTGTGCGCGGTGCTGATATCGATAACCACGCTGGACGCGGATCTTGCGCGGCGGATGGAACCCCGAGCCGCGGCACCGTCGCGCCGGCTGGCGGTCATCCGCTCGCTCGCCGACGCGGGGGTGCCGGTCGGGGTGCTGGTGTCGCCGCTGATTCCGGGCCTGACCGACGCCGATCTCGAGCGCATCCTGGAGCTCGCCGCCGAGGCCGGTGCGACCCGTGCCGGCACCTTGCTGATCCGCCTTCCGCTGGAGGTCGGGAGCCTGTTCGAGGGCTGGCTTCGGACTCATTACCCCGGTCGCGCCGAGAAGGTCCTGAGCCTGATCCGCCAGTGCCGCGCAGGCCGCCTCAACGACCCGCGCTTCGGCACCCGGATGACGGGCACCGGCCCGGTCGCCGAGCTGCTCCATCAGCGCTTCCGGCTCGCCGCCCGCCGCCTGGGGCTCGCCCGCGAGGACAGCGGCTGGGATCTGGATACCACCCTGTTTCGCCCGCCGACGCCGCCCGGCACCCAGCTCGCTTTGTTCGATCCCTGATCCCGGGGCAGCGGGTCCTCCCGGTCGCTACTTCTCCTTCCAGATGGTGCTGTACAGGTCGTGGCGCCGGCCCTTCAGATTCTGGACGGTGCCCGAGTGCCGCGCCATGCGAAGCGACTCGAGCCTCAGGTCCGCGAACGCAACCGTTTCCACGTTCGGCGTGGTGTCCGCGGCGATGCCGTCGCGGGCGAACGGGAAGTCGCAGGGAGTCAGGATGCAGCTCTGGGCATACTGGATGTCCATGTTGTGCACGTTCGGCAGGTTGCCGACATTGCCGGACATGACCACGTAGCATTGGTTCTCGACGGCGCGGGCCTGGGCGCAGTAACGCACCCGCAGATAGGACTGGCGCTCGTCGGTGCAGAAGGGGATGAAGATGATGTTGACCCCCTGGTCGGCCAGATGCCTGGCAAGCTCGGGAAATTCCGAGTCGTAGCAGATCAGCACGCCGATAGGGCCGCAGTCGGTGTCGATGGCGTGCAGCGTGTGCCCGCCCTCGATGTTCCACCAGTAGACCTCGTTGGGCGTCGGGTGGATCTTCGGTTGTTCGTGGACGTCGCCGTCGCGCAGGCACACGTAGCAGATGTTCTCGACCCGGCCGTTGGGCATCTTGGTCGGATGGGAGCCGCCGATGATGTTGATGTTGTAACGAATGGCCATTCCGCTCAGGGCGTCGCGCAGCGGGTCCCGGTACCTGGTCAGGGCCTCGATGGCCTGGGCCGGGGTGAGCTCCTGGTCCTCCATCGACAGAAGCTGGAGCGAGAACAGCTCCGGCAGGACCACGAAGTCCGCCCGGTAGTCGGCCGCGATATCAACGAAGTAGCGGACCATGTCGAGAAACTCCTCGAAGGTGTTCACCCGCCGTTGCTTGTACTGCACGGTTGCGACGCGGATGGTGTCCGGGAGCCGGCCGCCGTAGTTCTTCGCCCGCTCGGCCTCCTGCTCGTCCGGTGACAATGGGTTGTGCCAGAGCAGGTGCACCGCATAGCCGAGCGAGTCCTTGTCCTCCGGTAGGTAATCCGGCAGCAGACCCAGGACCTCGAAGTCGTTTCTGAGCTGGAAGGTGAGCACCGGATCGCGCTGGTCGCCGGTCGCGACGGCCTCCACGTAGGACTCCGGGGTGCCGAAGCGGTGCAGCCGCTTGGCGAGCGTCGGCAGGCGCCCACCGAAGACGATCCCCTTGAGTCCCCAGGACTGGGCGAGCTTCTTGCGTTCGGCGTACAGGCGTTGGCCGATCCGCAGACCCCGGTACTCCGGGTCCACGCAGACCTCCATGCCGTAGAGGTAGTCGCCGTCCGGGTCATGGCGTGAGCCGTAACCTCCCGCGGTGATCTCGCGCCAGGTATGGGGCTTTAGGGCCAGCTCCGGGCCGAGCTGGAAAGTGGCGCAATAGCCGACTATGCGTCCCTCGTACTCGGCGACGAACTGGCCCTCGGGGAAATTATTGATCTGCCCGCGCAGCATCGCGGCCGTGTAGCCGCTCATCCCCAACGGCCGGTAGACCCGGGCGACCAGATCCCGGATCGTCTGGATGTCCTTGACCGTTGCGTTGCGCACGATCAAACGGGGTTGCTTCTGGGGGTTGCTTTTCTTTTCGGCGGGCATGGACGCGGGCTCCGGCGGCGCGCGCCTGCGGTCGGCGCGATCAGGCAATTTTGCGCTTTTGCGGTCCCTCAGGCGAACGGATTTCCCGTCGGCGCGGCCGCGCGCCCGATGTCACGCCCGCTTTACGGCGTCCAGGCTGACGACCGGTGCGTCACCGACCACAGCCGCGCTGTGGAAGACGTGCTTGGGTATGATCACCAGGTCGCCGGCCTCGAGGACCCGGCTCGCGTCGGCCATGGTCATTCGAAAGCGTCCGGAGAGCACGCCGTCGATCTTGTCCACGCCGTGGTCGTGGTCGGGAAACCAGGTCCCCGGCGAGTAGACGTATCGGCTCACCGAGTAGCCGCGGTCCTCGAGCTTTCGGCGCATATTGGCCTCGGTGAGGGGGCCGTCTCGGGACTCGTCCCAATGCTCGATCTGCATCGCGCGTGTTCTCCCGGCTGAAACCTCAGCGGTCTTTCAGGCTAACAGTGACGAACGCCCGGACGGCGTCAGCCGCTTGCGCAAGATTCTGCGCCCAGGTACGTCCTGAGGCCTTGTCCGGCTTGAAGCCGTGATCGCCACCCTCTATCCATTCCAGGCGGATCGAACGGCTGAGCGCGTAGCCGGCGACCTCTTCCGGCCGCCCGAACGGATCTCGCGTCCCCTGGCAGATCAGGGTCGGCACGGCCAGCGTGCGCAAGTGGCCGGTTCGGACGGATTCGGGACGACCGGGGGGGTGGAAGGGGTAACCGAGGCAGACCAGACCCGCGATGGGCCGCTCCCCGGCGATCAGGCTCGCCATGCGACCACCGAGCGACTTGCCGCCGATTACCAGCCGGTCGCCGGCAATCCCTTGGTTGATGAGCCCGTCGATCACGCCGAGCCAGGTTTCGCGCAATCGGGGCTCCCGATCCGGGGGACGGCGCCCCCCGGTCTCGCGGATCCAAGTCATATACGGGAACTCGAAGCGCACGACCCTGAGCCCGCGGTCGCCGAGCAGAGCGGCGATGCCGGCCATGAACTCCGAGTCCATACCCTGGCCGGCACCATGTGCCAACACCAGGGTCCATCGAGCGTCGCCGGGTCCGGTGATGAGCAGATCCGACGCGCTCGGCCGCTTGTCAGACACGCGTTTGTGCCCTTATGTGTTCATAATTGCGCGACGATTACAGCAGACTCACGCCAAGAGGTTAAGCGCCCATGAGAGCAATCGAGATTCGGGAGACAGGGGGACCCGCGGTGCTGGAGCTGGTAGAGCGCCCGCGCCCGGACATTCTCAATCCGCAGGACATTCTTGTGCGCATCGTTGCGGCCGGCGTAAACCCGGTCGACACCAAGATCCGCAACCGCGGGCCGCTGCTGCCCGACGGGCTTCCAGCGGTGCTGGGTTGCGACGGTGCGGGTACCGTCGAGGCAGCCGGAGAGGAAGTGACCCGATTCAAGCCCGGCGACGAGGTGTGGTTCTGTCACGGCGGTATCGGCGGGCCGGTCGGCAATTATGCCGAGTACATGGTGCTCGACAGCTCGCTGGCCCAGGCGAAGCCGCGCGACATCGGGTTCGACCAGGCCGGTGCCGCGCCGCTGGTGCTGCTGACGGCCTGGGAGGCACTGCACGACCGGGCCAGGCTCGCCGAAGGGCAGACAGTACTGATCCACGCCGGCGCCGGCGGTGTCGGACATGTGGCCATCCAACTCGCCAAGGCCGCCGGGGCACGGGTCTGCACCACGGTCAGCAGCCCCGAAAAGGCCGATTTCGCCCACGCCCTGGGGGCCGAGTATTGCATCAACTACCGGGAGGAGGACCTTGTCGAGTCGGTGATGGACTGGACCGAGGGCCGCGGCGTGGACGTCGCATTCGATACGATAGGTCCCGAGGTCTTCCGTCAGACGATCCCGGCGATGGCGCATTACGGCGACCTGGTCACCATCCTCGACCCGGGTCCGGGCCTGGATTTGAAGGAGGCGCGCAACCGGAACCTGCGTATCAGCCTCGAGCTGATGCTGACCCCGATGCTCTATGATCTACCGCGTGCGCGCATCCACCAGGGGGAGATCCTGAGGCGCTGCGCGAAGCTGATCGATCGCGGGGACCTGCGGATCCACGTCTCCCGGACCTTCCCGCTGGAGCGGGCCCGTGAGGCCCATGAGCTGATCGAAGGGGGGCACGTGACCGGGAAGCTCGTGCTAGAGGTGGGCTGAGCGGCCGGTCCGCGCAGGCGATGGTCCGCGTCGCGCTCGTGGCGGATACCCACGGCCAGCTCGATCCTCGGGTCGCCGACGACGTCAGGGGTTGCGACATCGCCGTTCACGGGGGCGACGTCGGCGGCGCGGCCCTGCTCGCCCAGCTCCAACCACGCGGCGGGCGCGTTCTGGCCGTATACGGAAACAACGACGTGCCCCGCAAGTGGCCCGAGTGTGAGCGCGACCTGCTTGCCTGTCTCCCCGAGACCCTGGATCTGGAGCTGCCCGGTGGCGTCCTGTCGGTGGTCCATGGTCACCAGACGCCGGCCAGGGGTCGCCACCAGCTGCTGCGTGCACGCTTCCCCGGCGCGAGGGCCGTGGTCTACGGGCACAGTCACCGACTCGTCGATGATCGGGATGACCTGCCCTGGGTCCTCAACCCGGGTGCCGCGGGCCGATCGAGGACTCACGGCGGGGCCTCGTGCATGATATTGACCGCGACGGAGACGCTCTGGAGGCTGGAGGTGCGCCGTTATCCCTTGCCGTCACGCACCCGGGCGAGGGGGCCTGGGAGGCCCTCTGAAGAACACGTAACAAGCTGAAAACATAAATAAAATAGTTCAGTGGACAGGTTGATCAAGGGCCCTTCGCGGACTATGCTTTTGTTAGGGGAAAACCGAACGGAGGTTTGCCATGAAGACGAAAGGCAAAGAAGTCGCCCAGGTGACACCGCATCGGGAATTGAGCGTCCTGGACGAAATGGATCGGATGTTCGACAGCTTCTTCCGTCGTGGTTGGCTGCGGTCCTTCCGTGACATGTGGCCCGTATGGACGGAGCTCGAGGACGTTATGGACGTGGGATCCCCGCGGGTCGACCTGATCGACCGCGACACGGAGTTCTTCGTCAAGGCCGAGATCCCGGGCGTTAAGCGAGACGATCTCAAGGTCGATCTGACGGGTGACCGGCTGACGATCAGGGGGGAGCATCGCCACGAGGAAAAGGCCGAAGAGGGCTCCTACATGCGGTCCGAGATCACCCGGGGCGCGTTCAGTCGGACGATCAGTCTGCCCGAGGATGTGAACGCCGACGAGGTGAAGGCCGATTTCAAGGACGGGATCCTCGAGATCCATCTGCCCAAACTCGAGAAGTCCGAGCGTAAGCGGATCGAGATTGCCTAGCCAAATCGGAATAATGGGCTAGACTGGAACCGAAGAGACTCACAACCGTGAGAAAGCCCCCACCAGGGGCCGGCGCAATCAGCGCCACATCAGAAAGGCCGGCGGAAACGTCGGCCTTCGTCATTACCTGACCCGCGCGGACCGGGATAAACTGCGGATTATGGCCGCGATCCCCGTCAAGCCCCCGAAATCGATCCTGCGTTCGGTCGGGCGGGCGATCGCGGATTTCCGAATGATTGGCGAAGGCGACCGGCTGTTGCTCGGCGTCTCCGGGGGCAAGGACTCGCTCTCCCTGCTCCAGGTGCTCAAGCACCTGCAGACCTACGCACCGGTGCGATTCGAGCTGGCGGTCCTGACCGTGGACCCCGAGGTCCCGGGGTTCGATCCTGGCGGCCTGCGAGCCTATTACGATCAGATCGGCGTTCGCTGGCACTACGAACGGCAGCCGTTGATGGAGCAGGCGAAGTCGCACATGGACGGGGATTCCTTCTGTGCCTACTGCTCACGGATGAAGCGGGGGATCATGTACCGGATCTGCCGCGAGCACGGTTACAACGTGCTGGTCCTGGCCCAGCACCTGGACGATCTGGCGGAAAGCCTGCTGCTGTCGGTCTTCCACGGCGGGCAGCTGCGGACCATGAAGGCACACTACCTCAACGACTCCGGCGACATACGGGTCATCCGGCCGCTTGTCTACTGCCGTGAGCGCCAGACCGCGGACTTTGCCAGGCGTGCCGGGTTGCCGGTGGTCCCGGACTCCTGCCCGGCCTGCTTCGCGATGCCCACCCGACGCGAGCACATGAAAGGCCTGCTTGCCCGGGAGGAGTCCGAACATCCTTGTCTATTTGCTAATATTCTTCACGCCATCCGTCCCCTGATGACCGAAGGAGAGTTGCCAGAGCCGCGTGCGTCGAGCGCGCCGGGCGGTCTGCGGCAGCAGGCTGGAGCGACATCCGATACAGGCTGAAGGGGTAAGCGGGGCCGCTCGAACGCGAGCGGGCCGACGTTCCCGCCGGGGACTCGGGGATAACACACGGCCTCTCGCGGGGGTGTGACGGTGTGTCCGGCGACACACAGGTCGAATGCCTATGCTTGGGCCACGATGTCGCCAAGAGATCGCGAGCGTATGGAGCTTACAGGTAACGGACCGGCGACTCTGAGGTCCACGGACGTGCTGGCGGGCGAGATTGACCAGTGCTTCAGGCACCTGCCGATCTCGCTGGTCGCGCACACGGCCAATAGCCTTATTCTGGTGGCGGTGCTCTGGGGGGCCGTCGGTGAGAGGCGGCTCCTTGCGTGGCTCGGCGCGGTCTTACTGGTTGCCGCCGCCCGGTACATGCTCTGGAGGAGCTACGGGGATCCCCGGCGCGCCGGGCGGATCTCCGGCGAGACCTGGCGGCGTCTTGCCGTCGCCGGGGCCTGTGCGGCCGGAGTCGCCTGGGGCTCGGCCGGTATCATTTTGTTTCACCCGGAATCCTTTCCCCATCAGGTATTTCTGGCGTTCGTGCTCGGCGGCATGGTGGCCGGGGGGATCCCGCTATTGTCGTCCATCAAGTCTGCGTACCGTTGCTTTGCGATCCCGGTGTTGCTGCCTATAACCCTGCAGTTCATGGCCCACGGGGATCGTATCCACCTGATAATGGGACTGATGATCCTCATCTTCGGAGCCGCCATGCTCGCGTCGTCCGTCCACGTTCACAGGGTCTATCGCGATGCTGTCGAGCTGCGCCTCCAGCTGGTTACTTCGGTCAAGGCGGGCGATGCCCTGAAGCAGATGGTGCACGTCGACGAACTGACCGGGATTGCGAACCGGCGCCTGTTCGAGCAGGCGCTCGCGGCCGAGTGGCGCCGGGCCGAGCGGGAAGGCGGAGTGCTCGCTGTAGTCACTGCCGACATCGACCACTTCAAGGCCTTCAACGACTACTACGGCCATCCGGCCGGGGACCGCTGCCTGATTCGGGTGGCCAAATCCATGGCCAGCTCGGTGCTCCGGGCTGGCGACGTCGCGGCGCGGATCGGGGGCGAGGAATTCGCGTTTCTGCTGCCGGGAACGTCGATCGAGGCCGCCGCCATGGTCGCGGAGCGGATTCGCAAGAACGTCAACGACCTACGTCTGCCCCATGCCGCATCGCCGGTAGCGGGCAAGGTGACTGTCAGCCTGGGGGTGGCGGCCCTCCGACCCAACCCCGGGATCTCCAGCCTGGACCTGCTGCATGCGTCGGACGTCGCCCTCTACTCGGCAAAGCGCCGCGGTCGCAACCGGGTGATCTGTCACGCCTAAGCCGTCGGCCGGCCTTCGCGGAAGGCGATTCGCGCAGAGTCCGCGTCAGAGCTTCCAGCCGGAATGTTCCCTCCCTGAACACAGACCGGCACGCAATCCGGCTCGTTTACGGCCCCACCCAAGCGTTTTCCGTCGCCCCTTTTGGTTAGTCGGGGAGGAGTTTCGGCGTGCGGAAAGTACACATAGAGACAGAGTCGCCGGTTGTCGGCGTTTTCGTACCATTCATCCCTCGGATATTCGGTAACACTTTGATAAACAAACCAAATATCGAAATCGCGTAATATGAAAAATTACAAAAAACGACGCTAATCCTTGGTTCTCATGCTATCGTGAAACGTGACGGAGTTCACGAAACGCGAACCGGCAACAGAATTTTGGAGCGACTAGGTTCAATGATTACCAAAACCATACGACGTACTGCGTTGGCAGTCTGTGTTTTTTCAGTGCTCGGGGCTCGGTCTGCTCTCGCCCAGCCGGCTTTCGTTGAGGCAAACGCGACGGCGGGGATCGCGGACACGGAAGAGACCTACGGTACCGGCTGGGCCGATCTGAACGGCGACGACTATCCGGACATTTTTCTCGGCAAGCACCAGTACACCCCCACGGTGATCTACCTCAATCAGGGCGACGGGACCTTCCTCGAGTCCATCGAGGACTTCGACGAGCCCTGGGGGGTGCTCGACGTGTTCGAGGGACGCACGGACACCCATGGCCTGGGCTCGGCGGACTACAACAATGACGGCGACATCGATCTGCTCGAGATCACCGGCGCCGGCTGGCCCTTCCTGTTTTGGGACAACGACGGCACGGGGCATCTCACCAACCGACTCGCGCAGCGGGGATTCCTTTATCCCATCGATTATTGTTCGCGGGGTCAGCCCTGCTATCCGATTGGTGGTCGCGCGCCGTCCTGGTTCGACTACGACCAGGATGGCGATCTCGACGTGACTGGTGGCGGCGCGTCTCAGCTACATTTACCGGCAGCCGACGGCCATCTTTCGGCAGGACGTCGCGGCGAACGGCACGCGGACCTTCAACTTCGACGGCTCGACCGGTGTCGACTTCGCCTACAATCAGAGTTGTGAATTCGCGGTGCTGGCCGAGCTCTCGGGCGACGATACCCTGGACATGATCTGTGGGGGCACCAACCAAAGTCGAGCGGGTGTGGGATACCACGCAGCTGCCGTTCGTCGACCTGACCCCGCAGTTGGGTTCGGCCTTGAGCTCGGTCTGGCTGTCCGACCTTGCGATCGGCGACTTCAACGGCGACCTGCGCAGCGATTTCTTCACGCCCCAGGGCAATGTCGCCAGCAACGTCGCCGACATCGGTGGCGCGGGCCGGATACCGTCCACGTGAAATTCGATGCCGACCCGCCGGCCCAGGGCGGTATCTCGTTCCTGGCCACGGGCGACCTGGTGGTGGATTTCGACTGGTCCACCCAGGTCACCGAGGTATTCATCGGCGCGGCCGGCACGAACCCGCCCCGGAGCGCGGACCTCTCCGTCTACAACGGCTGGAACAATCACGTGCAGCTGCGGCTCTCGCCGAACGACCCGGCCAACCAGGGTCTGGCGGCCGGGACGGCCGGTGGGACCTACATCGGGCGGGTCAACGGGCGCTGGCAGGTGCGGTTCGTCGCGCCACCGCAGTTCGTCGGCTTTCCCCGGGTCGCGCTGCGGGCCGACGTGCTCGGTCTCGGACCTGCGCTCCGAGGGCCTGATCAGCATCGGGCAACCGGCGACTCGGCAGCCTTCGCTGCTGCTGCAGAACGCCGCCCACCAGCTGGTCAACGCCTCCGGGCAGATCAGCGGGCCGACCAGCGCCTGCCTCTCGGCGGCGCCCGGGGACTTCGACAACGACGGCGACCTGGATGTGTACGTCGGCTGCGCCGGCGACATCAAGAACCTGGACAACATCCTCTACGAGAACGACGGGCTGGGGAACTTCACGGCGATCACCGGGGCCGCGCTGGGCGCCGCCCGGGGCGACATCTACGGGCGGGGCGATGCGGTGCTGACCGCGGACTACGACCTGGACGGGCGGCTCGACCTGCTGGTGACCAACGGCAGCTTCCCGCGCCCGTTCTCCTACAGCGGGCGCCAGCAGTTGTTCCGCAACGTCACCGCCAACAGCAACCACTGGATCGAGATCGACCTGCAGGGGGTGACCTCGAACCGCGACGGCATCGGCGCGCGGGTATTCGCGAGTACGCCCGACGGCAAGGTGCAGCTGCGCGAGCAGAACAACGGCGTGCACATGCACAGCCAGAACCACCAGCGTATTCACTTCGGGCTGGCCCAGAACCAGCGGGTCGACCTCGAGGTGCGTTGGCCGAGCGGGGTAGTCGACCAGTTCGACAATCTCGCGACGGATCGAGCTCTATGCGCTGGTTGAAGGAACCGGCGACGGGGGCGGCGGTGTCTCGGGCTGCGGCGCGCCGACCTACGACCCGGCCACGGACGGGGGTCTGTACCTGTGGGAGGAGAACTGCGGGAATGCGACGCGCAGCTTCACGGTGCGGGCCGCGGGCGGAGGCAGCGCGAGCGCGGTGACCTACGCCGGACAGGTGGATGCGAACCAGGCATTCAGTGTGGTTACCCCGTTTTCGCTTGAGAGCACGGACGTGCTGGTGAACAGCGGGTCGCAGATCGTCTACGAGATGAACGTTAGAAACGTCTATCAGGACGGCTTCGGGTTCGGTATCGCGAGCGGTGCGAGCGTCTGCTTCGGGCTGGACCTGCCCGCGGGCACGCCGGTGCTGGTGGGACCGAACGCGACGCCGGTGACCGCACCGTTCGATCTGACCACCTATCAGTCATGTGGTGCTCCACCACCAGCGACGGACATCTGCGGCGCGCCGACCTACGACCCGGCGACCGATGCGGGGCTGTACCTGTGGGAGGAGGACTGCGGGGGCGCGACGCGTGACTATCTGGTGCGGGCAACCGCGGGCGGCAGCACGACCACGCTGACCTACGCCGGGCGCGCGACCTCGAGCGCGTCCTTTGTCTCCGTGACGCCGTTCTCGCTGGAGAGCACGGACGTGCTGACCAGTACCGGGCTGCAGATTGACTACAGCCTGCTCGTACGCGGCGCTTACCAAGACGGATTCGGCTTCAGTGCCCCGGATGGGGCGAGCGTCTGCTTCGGGCTGGACCTGCCGGCGGGTACGCCGGTGCGGGTGGGGCCGAACGCGACGCCGGTGGCGGCCCCGTTCAGCCTGCCGGACCTGGGGGCCTGCACGCCGTAGTCCGGAGGCCGGTTGAGTAAGGGTCAAGGAACGATCCGGCGGAGGTGGCCGCCGACCCCCGATGTTCGCGATCGGGGGTTGGTGGCCACGCGGCGTTTCGACGAGGCGGGATGAGCGACGTCGGGATTTGGTCTGCAATAGGGCGTAAAGGGTTACGGGAGGAGCGGTAGGGATGAAAGTCAAGCAAGCGGGGCGATGCGGCCGGGTTAGCGCGACGGCGGCGCTGAGGCTGGCGGTGGCGGGCGTGGCGCTGGGTCTGGTCCTGAGCGCTCCGGCGATCGGCGCGATCGCGGCGGGCCAGTTCGTTGAGGCGCGCGGCCCGGGCGGGGCGCTGGCGCTGCAGGACGAGGGCGAGACCTGGGGTGCCTCGTGGGGGGATCTCAATGGCGATGGCTATCCGGACCTGTGGCTGGGTAAGCACCAGTACACCCCCGCGGTGCTGATGCGCAACAACGGCGACGGGACCTTCAGCAACGTGATCGACAGCGCCGCGCCGCTGCACCTGGATCACCTGCGCGACGACACCCACGGGGCGGCCTGGGCGGACTTCGACGGCGACGGCGACGAGGACCTGCTGGAGGTGAGCGGGGGCGGGGCCGGCTCGGCGGCGACCGGGAACCTGCTCGAGAGCTACTACAACAACTTCTGGGTCAACAGCGGCGGGGTGCTGAGCGAACAGGCCCAGGCCTACGGGATCGACTATCCGCGCGGGCGCTCGCGCACCCCGCTGTGGCTGGACTACGACCGCGACGGCGCGCTGGACGTGGTGATCACCGCGGTGCAGTCGTTGCCGACCGAATACCCCTCGGCGATCTTCCGCCAGACCGCCTCGGGCTTCGTGGACCGCACGGTCGCGACCGGCTTCGAGGCCGGCAGCTGCTACTACGGCATGCTCTCGGACCTCTCCGGCGACGGCGAGCACGACCTGGTGTGCGCCAATGCCTCGCGGGTCCAGGCCATCTACGACATCAGCCGCGATCCCGTTCACCGACCTGCGCGCCGACCTCGGCGAGGACCTCTACAGCATCTACCCGGGCGACCTGGTGATTGGCGACTTCAACGGCGACCTGGCGCCGGACGTGTTCACCTCCAAGGTGCCGCCGAGCCCGGCCGCGGCGGTGCAAGTGGGCAGCGAGCGCATCCACGCCTCGCTGCCGGCGAGCGCGCTCGAGCAGGGGTTCAGCTTCGCCGCGAGCGGGGACGTGCGCATCGAGTTCGGCTGGGTGACCGAGCGCGCGGACATCTTCCTGGGGTCCGGGGCGGTGGCGCCGCCGGTGGACTCCGACCCGGGACTGATCGAGCCGGACAGCCGCCCGCACCATGTGCAACTGGTGCTCTCGGCCGCGAAGCCGACGCATCTCGGACTGCCGGCGGTGCGCAAGGCGGGGATCTACCTCGGACTGGTGGCGGGGCGCTGGCAGGTACGGGCGGTGAACGTGGGCGCGGCGGTGGAGGTCGTGGTGCAGGCGACCTCGGTCTCGGCGCTGCAGTCGGTCGGGGCGGTGGCGCTCGACCAGGGCAGCCCGGGCGCGCCGATCCTGTTCGTCAACCAGGGCGGGGTTCTGGTCCAGAGCGCCACCGCGGCGGCGTTCCTCGACCCCGCGGCGGCGATCTCCAGCTACATGCGCTCGTTCGTCGCCGGGGACTTCGACAACGACATGGACCTCGACGTCTATGTCGGGGCCAGCGGGCGGGTGACGAACGTCGACAACCTGCTGTTCGACAACCAGGGCGACGGCACCTTCCGGCTGGTCGCCAATGCCGGCGGGGCGTCCGGGAGCCCGTTGGGGGCCACCGATACCGTGACCACGGTCGATTACGACCGCGACGGCTTTCTGGACCTGTTCGTCACCCAGGGCAACTTCCCGGCGCCGATCGCCTACTCCGGGGTCCAGCAACTGTTCCGCAACCAGGGCAACGGCAACCACTGGATCGAGCTCGACCTCGAGGGGATCGCCTCCAACCCGCACGGGATCGGCGCCACGGTGTTGGCGCGCACCCCGGACGGGAAGGTACAGCTGCGCGAGCAGGGCAACGGCATGCATCGCTACTCGCAGAGCCACCGGCGGATCCACTTCGGGCTGGGTCCGAACCGCAGGGTCGAGCCTCGAGGTGCACTGGCCGAGCGG
>CAVPOY010000003.1:0-40372 GCA_963707135.1 uncultured Gammaproteobacteria bacterium
CCAGGGACGGAATTTCCGAGTTCCCCCTCTCCCGCTTGCGGGAGAGGGGCGGGGTGAGGGCAAACACTTCACACCATCCACGCATTCATCCGCCAGCACGACATGGATGGCATGTGGGGTAACGGCGAGACGCCGTCACTCCCTGCCGCCGCGCATTCCGCGGCCGATCAGCACCAGGGCCGCCAGGGCGACGACGCCGAAGCGTAGGCTCTCGGCGAGGAAATAGGTTCCGTGGTAACGCTGAAAGGTCTCGAGAATCGCCGGCGGCGGGGTTCGAGGCAGGAAGTCGAGCTGCCGGCCGAGCGCGACGATTTCCGGCTCGATCCCCCAATGGGTTAGGGCGACTAGCAGGGTTCCTGTCGCGAGCAGCAGGACCGGCGCGCGGCGCGAGCGGCCCCAAAGGGCCAGTCCGACCGCGAGTGCCCCCAGGACCAGCTGGGTGCGGTTCCAGATCTCGAAAAACACCCGGTTCAGCTCCGAGGAGTGGACCCAGATCAGGCTGGTCTTCTTGGCGTCGGGGTCGTCCGGGGAGAAGCCGGCCTGCTCGGCGAGCCTGGGATTGCGCGCGAACAGATCCTCGACGCCGGAGAAGTTGTAGGCGACGACCGAGCCCAGGATGACCGAACCGCCGAGCCAGACGCCAAGCACGAAATGCAGCAATGGGGCGGGTTTCACTTGGAGCGTACCTCAGCGGGTGCTTGTCGGGTCATCGGTCGTATCCGGGGCCGCATCCTCGCACGGAACCTCGGTGGTGCAAAGGCGGCTCGCGCCGACGAGCTGCGGTTGACAGCCACGCCGGCACTGACCACATTCCGCCCGGTAGACCCTTGACGACCCTTATACCCAATGGATCAGCTCGCCGAAATTGCCGACCGCTTCAGATCCGTCGCCCCCTCCTGTGACTACTGGACCCTGCGTCTGGTCGAGGAGTCGTTCGACCACCTCGAGGTGCGACAGGGGGTGATCGAGCCCAGCGCCCTCGGGGGTTCGCTCGGGGCCATGATCACCGTCGTAAAGGGCCGGGGAATGGGGTACGGTGCCACCAGCGACCTGAGCCCGTCGGGGCTCCGGGCCGCGGCCTCGCGGGCCCTGGACTGGGCGCAGCTACACGAACGCCTCGGGCTGTTCGCAGCCGACCTCTATCCCCGAAGCGAGCTGCGCGCCGAGTACCGCTCCCGCGTCGCCGAGCCCTGGGAGTCGGTATCGATCGGGGACAAGCTCGCCTTGCTGCAGGCTGCGAACCGGGCCTTGGCCACCGACGAGCGCATCGTAGACTGGTCCGCGTGGCTCGACTACCGGCGCATCGACCAGTTCCTGGCCACCGGCGACGGTGGCCGTGTTGCCCAGACCTGGGAGTGGGTCAACCCCGGACTCGCCGCGATTGCGAACGCGGGCAGCCAGACCCAGCGGCGTCACGGGGGTGGGGCGGATTGGTCCCAGCAGGGCGGGATGGAGCGGGTGGCTGCCGCGCGTCTTCTCGAAGACGCCCCGCGACTTGCCGCGGAGGCCATTGCCCTGCTCGCGGCGCCCGAGTGCCCGGGAGGCACGCGCGATCTGGTTCTGCTGCCAAGCCAGATGGTGCTGCAGATCCACGAGAGCATCGGCCACCCGCTGGAGCTCGACCGCATACTCGGCGACGAGCGCAACTACGCCGGAACGAGCTTCGTCACGCCGGCGATGTTCGGCCGCTACCGGTATGGCTCGGAGCTGCTCAACGTGACCTTCGATCCGACCGTCCCCGGCGAGCTGGTATCCGCGGCGGCCGACGACGACGGGACGCCAGCGGCGCGCGAGTACCTGATTAGAGACGGCATTCTGGAGCGGCCGCTCGGCGGGCGGCTATCCCAGCGCCGGGCCGGACTGCCGGGGACGGCGAATTCCAGGGCCAGCGGCTGGGATCGGCCGCCGATCGACCGCATGGCCAATATCAATCTCGAGCCGGTCGAGGGGACCGTCGAGGACCTCGTCACACGGGTCGAGCACGGCGTGCTGATGGACACCAACCGGTCCTGGTCCATCGACGACCGCCGCAACAAGTTCCAGTTCGGCTGCGAGCTCGGGCGCCTGATCGAGGACGGTGAGCTCAAGGGTTTGGTGCGAAACCCCGGTTACCGCGGGCGCTCGGCCGAGTTCTGGCGAAGCCTCGACGGCGTGGGCGGCGCGGAGACGACGGAGGTCCGCGGCGTGCGCAACTGCGGCAAGGGCGAACCAAACCAGTCTGTTTATGTCGGTCACGCGTCGCCGCCATGCCTGTTCCGCGACGTGGCGGTGTTCGGGGGCGGTGAATGAGCCCGGACAGCTTCTTCTCCCTGGCCGAGCGCTTGAACGGGGAGCTGACGGGGGCCGAGGTGCTGTTCTGCAGCCTCGACGGTGAGACCTCCGAGTTCGTTCGGCTCAACAACAACCGTATCCGGCAGGCGGGGGCCGTGCGCGCCGCCGGGCTCGGCCTGTGTCTGATCGATGGGTCCAAGCAGGCGGACGGCGCCTGCGACCTCACGGGGGATGCCGACCAGGACCTGGACCGAGCCCGCTCTGTTCTCGGGCGGCTGCGCGAGCGTGTTCCACACCTGCCGGACGACCCCTACCTCAACTACTCGACCGCACCGACCGATAGCGAGCGCCGGGTCGGTGAGGCCGCGCCCGACGCGCTAGAGGCCGTCACGAGGCTTATCGGCGCCGCCGAGGGACTCGACCTGGTGGGCATCTGGGCAAGCGGCGAGATCCTGACCGGTCTCGCCAGCTCGCTGGGCCATCGCCACCTGCACCTGAGCGTGAGCTTCAACCTGGATTGGAGTTGCTACCTGGACTCAGGCAAGGCCGTCAAGGCGAGCTACAGCGGGTTTTGTGGGACGCCCGGGCCCTCGAGCTCAAGCTGGCGGCCATGCGGCAGGGGCTCGAATCACTATCACGCCCGGCGCGGTCTATGGCGCCGGGCCGCTACCGCGCCTACCTGGCGCCGGGGGCCGTTCAGGAGCTGATGGACATGCTGGCATGGGGCGGTTTCGATCTGAAGAGCCATCGCACTCGCCAGACCCCGCTGCTGAAACTGGTGCGCGGCGAGCGTTCCCTCGACCCGCGGGTGAGCATCCGCGAGGAGCACGCCCGCGGCCTGGCACCGGGTTTCACGGCCGAGGGGTTCGTCAAGCCGGGCGCGGTGCCCTTGATCGAGGCCGGCCGGTATGGCCAGTGTCTCGCCGACGCCCGCAGCGCCCGCGAGTACGGCGAGTCCGTCAACGCCGCGTCCGGCTACCCCGAATCCCTTGGCCTCGACCCCGGCGAGATCCCCCGCGCTGAGGTCCTCGCACGGTTAGGGACGGGGCTCTACATCGGCAATCTCTGGTATTGCAACTGGTCGGACCCCAACGAATGCCGCGTCACCGGCATGACCCGCTTCGGGACTTATTGGGTCGAGCGCGGTGAGATCGTCGCCCCGGTCGAGGCCATGCGATTCGACGACAGCCTCTACCACCTGCTCGGCGACCGCCTGGAGGGCCTGACGGCCGAGCGGGACCTGATCCTGTCCGAGCAGACCTACGATGGCCGCTCGACCGACAGCCAGCTGCTCCCCGGCGTGCTGGTCTCCGGGATCGAGCTGGCGCTTTAGGGTTGCGGCAAGAAAAAAGTAACCCAAAGCTTGGAGCATAAGGGACAGATTTGTTAAAATTTCGCCGTGGATGAGCCACCGAGAAATGCGATGTAGAGGTTTTGGCGATATGGAAGAATACCGCCAGGCTCCTCAAGGGAAGTGATCGGCGGACCTTCATGGCTGAAGTCGTTCAGTCGCTGGGCCGCGGTGGCCAGCGGTTGGCAGAGACAGTGCTGGGATGGAATCGCAAAACCATCCGCAAAGGGGCACAGGAGGTCACCACGGGGCGGCCGATTGAGGATCGCTTTCGGGATCGGGGGCGCAAGAAGAGCGAAGCGCATCTGCCCTTGCTCCTTGAGCACATCCGAGAAATTGTCGAGCCTCAGAGCCAGGCCGATCCGACGCGGCGCAGTCCCCGCATCTATACCCCGCTCACGGCACAAGAAGTACGCCAGCGTCTGCGCACGCAGTTCGGCTACCGGGAGGCGCGGCTGCCGTGTGTTCGCACGCTGCGCACCAAGCTCAACGCGTTGGGCTACCAGCTACGCAAGGTCAAGAAATGCCGGCCGCTGAAGAAGATCGCGCAGACCGATGCGATCTTTGAGGAAGTCCGGGGCATCAACCAAGCGGCTGATCAGGAAGATGGCGTTCTGCGGATATCGCTTGATACCAAGGCGACGGTGAAGGTCGGGCCATTCTCGCGCGGCGGCTGCAGTCGCCAGGAACAAAGCGCCTGTGATCACGATTTCCAGCCCGCCGCCACGCTCACGCCGTTCGCCATCCTGCTGCCCGAGAGCGGGGAAAACCACCTGTGGTTCACCGAGAGCAAGGTGACGGCGGACTTCATGGCGGATCGCATTGCGGAGATGCTGCCGCGTTGGAAGCAGCGCTTTAATTTACAGACCTTGGTGATCAACGCCGATAACGGTCCGGAGAGCAATGGGCACCGAACCCAGTGGTTGAAGCGCTTGGTCGAGCTCTCCGACGCCCATCAGTTGACCATCCAGTTGGCCTGCTATCCGCCGTATCACAGCAAATTCAACCCGGTGGAACGACTGTGGGGCGTGCTGGAAAACCACTGGCGCGGCGAGATCATCGACACCACACAGAAGGGTCTCGGTCTGGCGCGCAGCATGACCTACAAAGGGATCAAACCGACCGTGCGCAAAGTTACGAAAGTCTACCGCGCCGGCATTTCGGTGACGAAGAAGGCGATGCGAGAAATCGCGAAGCGTTTGGAGCGCAAACCCGGACTGGAATCCTGGTTCCTCAAGATCATCCCCCAGCCTCGGACGGGATAATCATTTCTTGCCGCAGCCCTTACCTGGTGGGCACCCCCAAGGGGCGGCTGAGCAAGCTGGAGAAGTCCTTCCTCGGCAAGCCTTGGGAGCAGGTCCGCGACGAGGTCGAGGTCAAGCTGCTGGTCGAGGACGGTGAGACCTATGTCCTGGCCTGCAGCGCTGGGCGTCGCCACAAGGAGCGCGCCATGCGCAAACGCCGCCTAGGCCGGCTGTGCAAACGCCTGCACGGGCTGCAAGCCCAGGCGCGGCAACGCGACCAGCTCCTGTTGAAGATCGGCGCGGCGAAGAAAGAGGCCGGACGCGCTTTCGCTCTGCTCAAGATCCGCCTGCCCAAGCCCGACGAGGCGCTCACCCCCGAGACCTTCGCCTTCACGCTCGATCGGAAGAAGCTGCGCCTGGCGCTGCCGCCACAACCACCACCGAGGATCTCCGCCACCGCCGAGAGCCACCGCGCCCAAGTTTGCCTGTAGGGCCGACCTTTGCCGGCGTGTATACCGCGGGTCAATGGGTTAGGTCGCCAGCAGCGCTGAATAGCGGAAGTCGGGCTAGCGCCGAGGGGAATTCTCTGAATCCCTTTCTATACTCGAAGAACGGCGCAACCCCTGTAAATGCAGCGGGCGCCCATCGCCGCATCGCACCCGGCGACGCCGCCTTGCCCAATTTCCAGCGGATCCGCGCAGGTTCTTTCACCGAGATCCCAGAGGAGGATAGCCATGGCCGAGAAATGGCAGGTTCGCGGTACCTACTTCGAGGCGTGTAACTGCATGCCGGCCTGTCCGTGCAACTTCACCAACGCGCCGACCGAGGGCGAGTGCAAGGTCGTGGTCGCCTGGCATGTCGAGGAGGGCCGGTATGGCGAGGTGGACCTTGCGGGACTGAATGCCGCCTTCTTCGCCCACGCCCCCGGCCACATGATGGAGACCAAGTGGCGGGTTGCCCTGTACACCGACGAGCGCGCCAACCCTCAACAGGCCGAGGCGCTCGGCAAGATATTCTCCGGCCAGCAGGGCGGCCACTTGGCGGCACTGGGGCCCTTCATCGGCGAGGTCATGGGCGTAAAGGCCGTGCCCATCGAGTACCGCGCCGAGGGTACCCGACGTAGCGTCCGGATCGGAAATGTCGCGGAAGCCGATATCGAGGCGTTGCAGGGGCAGGGCGGTCGGCCGGTCGAGGTGCACAACGTCCCCTTCACGGTCGTGCCGGACGAGCCGCTGGTGGTGGCCAAGGCGAGCCGCTACCGCTACGACGACTACGGCATCACGGTCGACATCAGCGGCCGCAACGGCTACTACTCGCCATTCGCCTCCCAGGCGTAGCGCCGTGGCTGCCCAGTCGCTCAGGGTCCCGTTTGGCCTCGGGGTGGTCGCCGGCGCAGCCTGGCTCTACCTCGTGTACATGGCCTGGGGCATGGCGCACATGGACCGGCCCGCCGGCCAGCTGTTGATGCCCGCGATGATGCACTGGGGGCCGGCGGACCTGACGCTGGTTTTTGTTATGTGGGCGGTCATGATGGCGGCGATGATGTTGCCGTCGGCCGCTCCAATGGTGCGGCTGGGTCTTTGCCCGCGGCGCCGAGGCTCAGGGGGACCGGCCCGCGGGCCTGCTCACCGGTGTTTTCGTCGCCGGCTACTTGGCGGTCTGGACGATCTTCAGCGGCCTGGCCACCCTGGCCCAGTGGGGACTCTTGGAGCTTCGCCTGGTCACGCCGATGATGGAAAGCGCCAGCCGCTGGCTGAGCGGGGCGTTGCTGCTTGGCGCCGGGCTGTTTCAGTTCACCCCTATCAAGAACGCCTGCCTCAACAAGTGCCGCTCGCCGCTCGGCTTTCTATTGGCCGAATGGCGCCCGGGCGTGCGCGGCGCCTTGGTCATGGGCATTCGCCATGGTGCCAATTGCGCGGGCTGTTGCGCGACGCTGATGCTGCTGCTGTTCGTGCTCGGCGTTATGAACCTGGCATGGATCGCAGTGCTCACCCTCATCGTGCTGGCGGAGAAGTGGCTGCCGGCGGACAGCCATTGGCCCTCGCGGCTGCTGGGCGCCGGGTTGATCGTCTGGGGCTTTGCGGTGCTGGCGAGCGGGCAAGCTTGAGCGAATCAACCGATCTTCCGCGGATGGCCGGCAAGACCAGCTCCATCGCCGGCAAACGCCGGCCAGTAGCCGCTCCCGCAGCTAGTCGACCTGCTCCCCCATGGCCCTGAGCCGCGCGTTGAGCCGGCGCAGCTCCTCTTCTGCCTGGACCTTATCCGTCACGTCGTACTGGATCCCCAGGTAGTAGATCAGCCGGCCCTGGCGGTCGAGCAGCGGGCGGATGGAGAAGCGGTTGTAGAACAGGGTGCCGTCCTTGCGATAGTTGCGCAGAGTGACGGTTACGGATTTGTGATCACGCAGGGCCTCGCGAATGCGCTCGATCTCGGGCTGGTCCCGGTCCGTGCCCTGGAGGAACCGGCAGTTGCGGCCCAGGATTTCGTCCCGATCGTACCCGGTGATGAGCTCGAAGGCCTCGTTGGCGTAGATGATGGGGTTGTCCGGCTGGTCCGGGTCGGACAGGGTGATGCCATTGACGCAGGTATCGAGGATCTGGGAGAGGATGAAGGGGACGGTGCCCTCGTCTTTTTCGGCCAAGAACTCCATGGTGTGCTCCTATCGTTGTGGTTCGCCGCCGTGGCGGCACTCGGGCTGAGAGGGTCTGGATGATCTGGACGCCAGTCTGGACCCGTCCAGGCGCACGGGCAACGCCACCGCGGGGAGACCGGCTCGTGCTCCACATCCCCTCGATTCTGGGGCCGACGTGCTCGGCCCCATCCTGTAGGCACGAACGCCGCGAGGAGGGCGAGACCGGCGCCACGGCCGTCAGAATACTTCGATGAAGTCAGTCTCCAGACCAGCCCGCACCGTTCGGCGCTGATCCCAAGGCTCAAGTAGACCGAGAACACTCGCGAAACTTGCTTTATGCGACATCCTTGATCGGGTTCGATTTTAATTTGGCCGCCGTCGCTGTCGTGGGGCGTGGCGCAAATACGGGTTCTTTGGGGCCTGTTATTGATGTCGCTTCTCAACGTCGCCCAGCAAGCATAAGAGCAGGGCCGTAAAATCCTTCTTGTTCACCGAAGCTGTGGATAACCATGTGGATGGCACGCGCCGGAGCCGTCTAAGTTTCGCGAAACAATAAGGTTCCGCGAGATTGATCACAACTTGACCGCCGCACTTTCACCCAATAATTCAAAGAGCTGAGACATATAAGCAAGTATTGAAGAGCCCATGGCGGATCGCACGTAAGACTATTGGCGTCAAGCAACTTTAGGGCTACCGATGTGTGCAACATCACGAATAGAGTATCGTGAGCGGGCCACGATTCAAAGGGGTCGCATCTCGCTATCGCGACATCCTCGGCCGTAATCAGGCGTCAGCCCCACGTGTGACCAACCGGACCTAGAAAGTTGTCCCGCGCAAATTGCCACGACGGACCCCCTAGAAGTCATGATCCAGAAACGCCGAATTAGTCGTATCGCCCGAGCGAAACCAACTCCCAATACGCTTCACGAGCTCAGGAAGGTTAGGTTCTCGGCTCGCAACGTTTGGCTCGGCCGCTTGCCTACTGATTGTCAACAATTCCTGATCGTTGGGCTGTATCTGAAGACCCCTGGAGGCAAACTGGCGCGCGCTACCCAGCTCGCCCTTGTCCAGTCGTCGCTGAGCAAGTAGCCGATACCGCTGTACGATTCGCTGCACGCCAGCGCGCGCCTTAGCATTGTTGGGGTCTCGCGCGAGCACTGCTCGGTAGTAGGCATACGCGTTGTCACCCGACGGCACGGTTAGCCTGTTCTTTGACAACGCGCGTTGAGCGTTCGCCAGCAGTTCGCTTATCTTGTTGCGGGCGTCGTCTTCTTGAGTTCTATCTTCCGGCACCGCGGCGCTCGGAGGCCCTGCTTCCGCGATCTCCGCGGATTCGACCGTCGTCGGCTGGTCCTCCTGTGTATTCTCGCGCACGTCCGTCGACCCGTCCGATCCGTTATTCACTGGTTGTTCCTCAACCAGTTGCGGTGCAAGGTCTCCCATGTGGTCGCCGTCCATGGGTGGATCGACCACTCCGCCAAGAGCGTGCGGGGGCAACCTCGAAGCGTTCGGTTCGATTGGTGCGTCAGCACTCCTTGGTGCGGGCTGCTCCGGGGCGGTGGTTGCAGCAACTGGGGGCCATTCCTGGGGGCCCTGTTTGCCGGCGTCAGACGGCACGGAAAGATCGCCGTCTAGGGTGCCGAACGTCAGAGAGACGGAGAGGGCCAGCGCGGATAGTGCCGCAAGTACCCATTTCCAGTCCCAACCGCTCAAGGGCCGGAGCCAGCCCTTCAAGTCTCGCATCGCCGAGTTGAGCGGTTGGCCGTCGATCCGCGGCGAAACGCGTTTCCGCAACGCGGGCTCGCTCGGTCCTATGTCCTGCACGTCCGGCGTATCCATGTCCTCGAGAGGCTCTGAAGGGGCGATTCGAGCCAAGGACTGTGCTTGCTGGGAGTTGAGAGGCAGCGCGGGGTGATCCTTCCCAATCTGCTCCAGTACGGATTCGACATCGCAATATTCCAAGCGGCGCGCATCCCCCAGACGACCGTGCAGGAGCAGGTGGCCTACGCTCAAGTTGATCAGGCGGGGGACGCCGCCGGTGCGTTCATGGATCAAACGCTTCGCGTCGGCGCTGATGACCGGGTCTCCTCGCCAACCAAGGTGACCGAGCTCGTGAGCGACATAGGCGTGGGTTTCGCTGGCGGACAAGGGAGGCAACTCGCCGCTAGCTACAACCAATTGTTGGATTTGCGCGCAATCGGGCTGCTGCAGCCTCTCGTGCAGCCGTTCCAGTCCGACGAGGATGATGTGAACGGCGTGCCCGTGACCCGCGATTAGGTCGAACAGTAGATGGAGCTCATCCAAAGCCGCCACTGACAAATCGTGGGCTTCATCGATTATCAGTATTACGTCTTGGCCTTGGGAGTTCTCTCCTACAAGACGCTCCTTTAAGTCGACCAGTAACCTGGCTTTTCTAGTATCCCCGGTCTTTAGTCCGAACGAGAAACCAACCAACTGCGGCAGCTCTTCTGCGTCGACCCGACAATTGCTCACCTTCCCCAACAAACAGCCGTCCTTTCGAAGCCGGGCGGCCAAGTCCTCGACGAGGGTAGTCTTGCCGATACCCGCAGAACCAGTGAGCACGATAAAACCGTCGCGCTGCCTTGTTGCCTCGAGCAGCGTCTCGAACGCGGCGGTATAGCCAACGCTCGAAAACCTATAGCGCTTTTCCTGAGCGAGCTTAGGTTGGCCTTTTTTCGATCCGCAAAGCTGTTCGAACATGTGCGCCTCCGTAAGGCGGCGGTTTCAAGTTGTCCAGATCTCCAGGCCCGCCTCGTCCGTCTGGACCATGTCGGTCACGCCGGACTGGATCCCAAAATAGTGGACAAGTCGGTCCTGGCGGTCGAGCAGCGGGCGGATGGAGAAGCGGTAGTAGAACAAGGTGCCGTCCTTGTGATGGTTGCGCAGAGTTGACGGTTACGGATTTGTGATCGAGCAGAGCCTCGCGGATGCGCTCGACCTCGGGTTGGTGGCGGCCCGTCCCCTGGAGGAACCGGCAGTTGCGGCCCCCGGATTTCGTCCCGATCGTACCCGCTTATGAGCTCGAAGGCCTCGTTGGCATAGTCGATGGGATTTTCCGGCTGGTCCGGGTCGGACAGGGTGATGCCGTTGACGCAGGTATAGAGGATCTGGAGAGGATGAAGGGAACGGTCCCCTCGTCTTTTTCGGCCAAGAACTCCATAGTGTGCTCCTATCGTTGTGGTTCGCAGCCGGGGCGGCACTCGGGCTGAGAAAGTCTGGATGATCCGGACGCCAGTCTGGACCCGTCAAGGAGCACGGGCAACGCCGCCCTGCGGGACCGACCCCGGAGCCTGGTTCGCTTATCCAGCAGACTTTCGACCGGGCCCATTGTCTGTTCCTGTGTCCAACATGACAGATAAACCAGAGACAGGATCCGGTGGCGCCCCCGGACCGCCGGCGTCCCAGCTGGTGCAGGCCAGCGCCTTCTGGGTCGCCGAGCCGGGCCGGGGTGAGATTCGCCGGGAGGTTCTTCCGGATCCCGCCCCCGGTGATGCGCTGGTGCGCACCCTCTGTAGCGGAATAAGCCGCGGGACCGAGTCCCTGGTGTTTCGCGGCGAGGTACCGCCAAGCGAGTACCGGGCCATGCGCGCTCCCTTCCAAGGTGGCGACTTTCCGGGTCCGGTCAAGTACGGCTACTGCAGCGTGGGCGTGGTGGAGGAGGGTCCCGAGAACCTTGCGGGACGGACGGTTTTCTGCCTGCACCCGCACCAGACCCGCTTTCGGGTCCCGGCTGACGCGCTCCACCCGCTGCCCGACGAGGTGCCACCCGGCCGCGCTGTGCTCGCTGCCAATCTGGAAACCGCGATTAACGGGCTTTGGGATGCCGCTCCCCGCATCGGTGACCGAATCGCGGTCATCGGTGCCGGTACCCTGGGCTGCCTCGTCGCCTGGCTGGCGGGACAAGTCCCCGGATGCCGGGTCGAGCTGATCGACCTGAATCCCCGCCGCGCCGCCATCGCCGCGGCCCTCGGGGTGGGGTTCGCGAGCCCCGACGAGGCGACCCCCGAGTCGGACCTGGTGATCCACACCAGCGGCTCCCCCGCGGGTCTGGCCCAGGGGCTGGGGATCGCGGGTTTCGAGGCCACGGTGCTGGAACTGAGCTGGTATGGCACGCGCGAGGTCCCCTTGCCCCTCGGCCAGGGTTTCCACCGTCGCCGGTTGACCATTCGCTCATCCCAGGTCGGCAGCGTCGCCACCGCTCAGCGGGCGCGTTGGGACCATCGCCGGCGAATGGCCCTGGCCCTGTCACTGCTGGCTGACCCGGTCCTGGATCAGCTCATAACCGGCGAAGACGCCTTCGACGACTTGCCGGCGGTCCAGGCGCGGCTCGCCCTGGACCCGGGCGACACCCTGATGCACCGTATCCGTTACCCCTGATGGGAGAAGTCTGATGTACAGCCTGTGCGTGCGCGACCATGTCATGATCGCCCACAGCCTGCCGGGCGAGGTCTTCGGCCCCGCCCAGCGGCTCCATGGGGCCACCTACGTGGTGGACCTGGAATTTCGTCGGCCGGAGTTGGACCAGGACAACCTGGTCGTGGACATCGGGCTCGCCGGCCGGGCGCTGCGCGCCGTCCTGGCGCCGCTGGACTACCGCAATCTGGACGAGCACCCGGACCTTCGGGGCCAGACGACTACCACCGAGTTCATGGCGCGCCAGGTCTTCGACGGCATGGCCGCGCGCATCGCCGCCGGCGAGCTGGGCGATGCTGCCCGGGGCGTCAGCGCCCTTCGCGTGGTCCTGCGCGAGTCCCACCTCGCCTGGGCCGCCTACGAGTCGGAGCTGCCTGCCTGAGCACGCCCCCAACCGACCGCCGGCGCCTGTGGTTCCTGATTCCCGGCGACCTGGACACCCCCACCGGGGGCTATCGCTACGACCGGCGCATCCTGGCCGGGCTCGCCGAGCGCGGATGGCGGGTGGCGCATCGTTCGCTGGACGCGAGCTTTCCGGCGCCGACCCCCGCGGCCCTGGGGCACGCCGGATCGGTTCTCTCGTCCATTCCGGACGGCGCCGTCGTTGCGGTGGACGGGCTCGCCTTCGGCGCGCTGCCGGAGCTGGCGGAGGCGCAGGGCGAGCGGCTTCGGCTCGTGGCCCTGATCCACCACCCCCTGGCCGACGAGGCCGGGCTCGCCTCCGATCTGGCCGAGGCGCTTCGCCGATCGGAGGCCCGCGCGCTGGCTCGGGCCCGGCTTGTCGTGGTTACCAGCGCCTTCACCGCCCGGCTGCTCGCCGACTACGGGGTGCCGCCCGGGCGCATCCGGGTGGTGGAGCCCGGCACGGACCCGGCGCCGGCTGCGCTGGGCTCGACGGACCGCGAGCCGCTTCTGCTGAGCGTCGGCGCCCTGGTCCCGCGCAAGGGGCACGACCTCCTGCTGCGAGCGCTGGCGGACGTTCGCGACCTGGGCTGGCGGCTCGACTGCGTCGGCAGCCCAGACCGGGACCCGGATTGGTGCGGCGCCCTCCTGCGGCTGCGCGACGAGCTCGAACTGCGCGAGCGGGTGACCTTCTCGGGGACGCTCACCGGGCCGGAACTGGATAGGCGTTATGCGGAGGCCGACCTCTTTATGCTGGCCACCCGTTTCGAGGGTTACGGCATGGTCTTCGCGGAAGCCCTCGCGCGGGGGCTGCCGATCCTCGCCACCCGGACCGGTGCCGTCGGACAGACGATACCGCCAGGGGCCGGCGTCCTGGTCCGGCCCGATGATCCCGCGGCGCTGGCCGCGGCGCTCCGTGAGCTGCTGGCGGATCCGGCTCGGCGCCGGCGGCTCGCGGTCCAGTCCCGTGCGGCGGGGTTGCGGCTGCCCACCTGGGCACAGGCCGCCGCGGCCTTCGCCGCAGCGTGCGAGGAGGTTCTGCATGGGTGACTTCAGCCTCGACTGGCTGGCCCTGCGCGAGGCGGCGGACGCCCGGGCCCGCTCGGCCGCACTTAGCGAACGGCTCGCCGGCTGGCTGTCGGAACAGACGCCGCTGGCCGGTGAGCCGGACAACCCGCTGACCGTGCTGGACCTGGGCTGCGGCACCGGGTCCAATCTCCGCTATCTGGCCCCGAGGCTTCCGCCGCGGATAGGGAGCGGGCAGCGCTGGATCTGCCTGGACCGGGACGAGGCGCTGCTTGCGGACCTCCGCCGCCGCACCGCCGAGTGGGCGGGCGGCCTGGGCCTGGCCGCCTCGACGGACGGAGACAGGTTGCGCATCGAGGGTGCCGGGGCACGTTGGGAGATCATCACCCGGCCGTTCGATCTGGCTATCGGCGTTCCTCCGCTGCCGATGGGCCGTGGGGCGCTGGTCACGGCCTCGGCGCTGCTGGACCTGGTCTCCGGGACTTGGCTCGAGGGCCTGATCAGGACCTGCAGCCTTGCCGGCGCGCCCCTGCTGCTGGCACTGACCTACGACGGCCGGGTGGTCATCGAGCCGGAGCACCCCCTTGACGACCGGGTCATCGATCTGGTCAATGCCCATCAGCGGCGGGACAAGGGATTCGGCCCAGCCCTTGGTCCCGGCGCCGCGGCACGGCTTGCCCAACTCGCCGAGCCTCTAGGGTTCTCGGTCAGTCTGGCGGACAGCGACTGGCGGCTCGGCCCCGATGAGGCCGGTATCCAGCGAGCACTGACGGAGGGCTGGACCGCGGCCGCTGTAGAGCAGGCCGGCGACCGGTCGGGCCGGGACGTCATGGCGCTGAGGACGTCGATCCAGGCATGGGGCGAGGTGCGGCGGGCCGAGATCGGCGCCGGGCGCTCCCGCATTCGGGTGGGGCACAAGGACGCCCTACTGCTTCCCCTCGGATCGGAAGGGAGCCGTCCGACTCCAGCCGCCGGGGAGCGATGAAGGTTGAAAGCCGCAAACCAGTAACCACTAAGGAAAACGCGGATCGATTGCGTTTCCTGTCCGCGCCTAAGTTGCCCCGGCATTTTCAATGGACGCAAGCCATTGAAGCACGCCTAACGGCGCAGCGGTGAAGCGGAGCGCTCGTCCCATAGTCCGACCGGAGGGGAAATCATGATCGAGACCGACCGTTATGCCCTGGTACAACGCCTGCTGCACTGGCTGATCGCATTCCTGGTGGCTGGGCGTCCTAGGGGTCGGCATGACCTTGGGGTTCCTGGGGTACGACGGGGTCAAGGAGACCTTCGGGAACGACATCACCAACGCGCTTTACACCTACCACAAGACCTTCGGTGTCATGATCCTCGCCCTGATGATGGTGCGCCTGGCGCTCAGGCTGGTCCTCGGCGCGCCGCCCTATCGGCCGCCCCTGGCCAGGCTCGAACGCGTCGCCAGCCGCTTGGTCCATGGCCTCTTCTATGTCGCCCTCCTGGCCATGCCGGTGATTGGCTGGCTCGCTACCGCGGCGGGCGGCTACCCGGTGCAGTTCTTCGGCTGGAACCTGCCGGGATTCATCGGCAAGGACAAGGAGCTCAGCGAGACCCTGTTCGCCCTGCACGGGTTCCTCGGGTGGGCGATCCTCGGCCTCATCGTCTTGCACGTCGCGGGCGCAATGCGCCACTGGGTGATCAAGCGCGACGGGGTAATGGCTCGGATGAGCCTGCTGCGCTGAACGCTCGACGGGCGCAACCGCCAGGTCGATCGACGCTCTCCGTTGACATTCGTTGACCGCTCAATGAAGCAGACCACGCCCATCGGCAAGGCGCACCGGCAGTTGACCGATGTCCCGGCAACCGGCGCGACGGCCATCGACGGCCTCTCGGCCCTGGCCGACCTCGTCGCCGAACGCGGGCGGCTCTTCGTGCTGAGCGGGGCCGGCTGCAGCACGGCGTCGGGCATCCCCGACTACCGGGACAGGGACGGGCGCTGGAAGGTCAGCGAACCGATCCGCTACCAGGAGTTTCTGCGCAGCGCCGACGCGCGTCGCCGCTACTGGTCCCGAAGCTTCGCCGGCTGGCCGAGCGTGGCGGCGTCGCGGCCGAATAGCGCCCATCGGGCGCTGGCGGCCCTGGAGCGGGCGGGTCTGGTCCAGCAACTGGTGACCCAGAACGTGGACGGCCTGCATCAGGCGGCCGGGCATCGGCGGGTGATCGATCTGCATGGCCGGCTCGCCTGGGTGGACTGCCTGGTATTGCCGCCTGCGCCTCCCGAGGGCCGAGGTCCAAGAGCGGATCGCCGCCGCCAATCCGGAGCAGGACCACCGGACCCTCGGCCTATCGCGCCGGACGGGGATGCCCTGGTCTCGCCAGGGCAGGAGGTCGCTTTCCGGGTGCCCGACTGTCCCCGCTGCGGCGGGGTGCTCAAGCCGGCGGTGGTCTTCTTCGGCGAGAATGTCCCGCGGCCCGGGTGGAGCACGCCCTGGAGCGGCTCCGGGAATCGGCCGCCGTGCTGGCGGTCGGCACGTCCCTGACCGTCTTCTCCGGCTTCCGCTTCTGCCGGGAGGCCGCGCTGCACGGAGCAGCCCCATCGCCCTGGTGAACCGCGGAAGGACCCGGGCCGACGACCTCGCCGCGATCCGGGTGGATGGGGACGTCGGAGAAGTCCTGTCGGCGCTGGCGACCAGGCTCGGCGCGGACGGGAACCAGGCGGCAGACCGCCATCACCACTAGACCGACCGGACCCAGGATGTCCTCAAGCGGAAACTGGCAGGATCTGACCACCGAAGACTTCGAGGGCATCGACCCCGAGCCCACGGTCGCATTGCTGCCGGTCGCGGCGGTCGAGGGCCACGGTCCGCACCTGCCCCTCGCCACGGATGCCATCATCAACGCCGGTGTCGTTGCCCGAGCGCTGGAGCACCTGCGGCGACGGCCCCAGGCTTCTGGTGCTGCCGGCCCAGACCGTGGGGCACAGCCTGGAGCACACGGCCTATGCCGGCACCCTGAGCGCCGCCGCCGAGACCCTGCTGGCCCTGTGGACCGAGATCGGGCGGGGCGTCGCGCGCGCCGGGGTCCGCAAGCTGATCCTGTTCAACAGCCACGGGGGACAGAAGGCCCTGGTGGATCTTGCGGCGCTGCGCCTGCGGGCCGAGCTCGGCATGCTCGTGGTGCGCGCCAACAGCTTCGCGCTCGGCACGCCCGCCGGGCTCTTCCCGCCGGAGGAGTTGATCCACGGCCTTCATGGCGGCGAGGTCGAGACCTCGCTGCTGATGCACCTGCGGCCGGACCTGGTCCGCGTCGACAAGCTCCAAGACTTCCAGGGTCTGCCCGAGCGGGCGGCGCGGGACCACGCGCTTCTCGGTGTCGAGCATCCTGTCGGGTTCGGCTGGATGAGCCAGGACCTCCACCCGGCCGGGGTCTGCGGCAATGCCGCCCGGGCCGACTCGTCGCGGGGCGAGCAGCTTCTCGACTACCTGGCCGCCCGACTCGCCCTGCTGGTGCGGGAGGTGGCGGACATACCCCTCGACCGCCTGCGAACGGGCCTCGCGGGTCGCTGACATGGCAGGAGAACCCATGCAGAAACCAGCGCGCTGGGCCCCGTCCCCGCAGACGACCGTGCCCCGAGACGACAGGGTCGCCTGGTCGGCCATCCTGGCCGCCTCACGCATGGCGCGCTCGATCCCTCTGCCCCGGCGGACGACCGCCTTCGCCGCCGTTGCGGCGGGCGGGCTGCGGTCGGTGGACCCGGACAGCCCCGACGCCCGGCTGGTCTGGTGCCCCGGAGCCGGCTGGACCGCCGCCGCCGGGTGCCCGGCCGGAATCCGGGATCTGATCGATCTCTATCTGCCTTTGCTGCCGAGCGACCCCCATGAAACCCTGGCGGTCGGCCACCTCGGCCAGAGTCTGGACGGCTATATCGCCACACGCCGCGGCGACTCCTGCTTCGTCACCGGCCCGGAGAACATCCTGCACCTGCACCGCATGAGGGCCCTGTGCGACGCGGTCCTGGTGGGCGCCGAGACGGTCGCCGCGGACGACCCGCGGCTGACCACCCGGCTGGTTGACGGGGACAACCCGGTGCGGGTCGTGCTCGACCCCAGCCGTCGGCTCGGCGTGGACCGGCGGATGTTCAACGACGCGGCGGCACCGACCCTGGTCGTCTGCGGGGAGGGACTGACCGGGTCCGGGCGGCACGGCCAGGCGGACGTGATTGGCGCTCCGACGCTGGACGGGCGCCTGGAGCTGAGCACCCTGCTCGAACAGCTCCACTGGCGGGGGCTGCGCCGGCTCTTCATCGAAGGGGGTGGGATCGCCGTCTCCGCCTTCCTGAGTGCCGGACTCCTGGACCGGCTGCAGGTGACGGTGGCGCCGCTGCTGATCGGCGAGGGGCGCCGGGGGGTGACCCTGCCCGCCACGGCCTCGCTCGGCGATTGCCTGCGGCCCCCTTGCCGCATCTTCCGCATGGGGGAGGACATCCTGTTCGACTGCGAGCCGAGGCGGGCCAAGCGGGGAGGCGCACGGGACCACGAGGCGTCGGTCGCCCGGGTCCTTTGACCCTGGAAGTCACGCCCTGACGGTCGAACTGCCACCTGGGCGAGAGCCGTTCGGGATCTCGTCCGGGCTCTGTTGATGGTTGCGTCCCCCGAAACCCACCGTCGCGCGGTCGAACTTCCTATCCGTTATCCATCTATCCGTAAATGCGAGAGTCAGCGCGAGCGCGCTTCAGTGCCCCTGCGCCGGTAGGTTGAGCAGTATCAGCTCGATCTCCTCGGTGATCTCTTCCTGGCGGAGCATGTTGCGACGAAGACCGAGGTCGCGGACGCGTTCATCGACCCGTTGCAGGGCGCCCTGAAGGTGGCGCAGGCGGTGCTGGTGCTCGGCCATGAGGGAGCCGAAGAGAATCTCGTGGAGGGCGGCGAAGAGGTAATGCTCGATCAGGCGCTCCAGGAACGCCTTCGGGGCCAGGTTGAGGAGCGGTGGGTAGGCGTGGTCCAAAGGCTCTGGGGCTTCGTCGCGACGGAACGGGGGGAGCACGGGGACGGATAGGACCCGCTCGGCCTCGGCGCCCCAGCACAGGACGGTGACCTGCGTGGGGCCCCGTTGCGCGACGAGTCGGTTGAGGGAGTCCACCAGACGGCTGAGCACCGCCGGTACCTCTTCGGTCGCACTGGCGCCGGGTAGGCGGTCGGCGAGGCAGGGATCGCCATCCAAGGCCGCGGAGAGGCGAGTGCCGACGGTAATCAGAGGCGTGGAGCAGGAACCGGCGGCCGGCTCGCACTCCAGTGCCCGCAGGATTGCCTCGTTGAAATCGCCGCAGAAGCCGCGCTCGGCGCCGATCAGCACGTAGATGAGCGTGCCCTTCGAGTCCGTTGCGATCAGGTCAGGGTAGTGGGCGTGGAAGTCGCGGGCGGCGGCGTCGATGCCCTCGACGACCCGGCGCTGGGCGTCGAGGAAGCGCTCGAGCTTGCGCGTCTCCATGTAGGACAGGTTCTTCATGGAGCGCATGATCTTGCCGATGTCGGCTAGGCCCTCGAGCCGCGCGTCGATGTCATGCAGTCGGCTCATCCTAGGCAGAACGGTGGAACCGCTGAGACGCAGAGAACCCGGAGCCTAGCCGATCGACCTCCCGGCTGACCGAGGTATGGGCACCCACTGTTGATCTCACTGACGCTTATTGGCGTTCATTGGTGTTCATTGGTGTTCATTGGCGGACCTCGGCTCTCTCCAGGCTCATCGGCGTCGTCCGCGCCGGCTCCGAGGCAGCCCCGAATCGTGTCCAGCCACGCCTCACGCCGGTCGTCCAGGGTCAGGGCGCTCGCCTCGACCCCCGTGCGCAACCGAGAGGTGACGGCCGGGATGGCGTCGACCGCGACCGCATCGAGCAGTCCCGCGTTGAAGGCGATGAGCCAGGCGAGCTGGAAGCGGATCGGCAGCGGATCGAGCCGGTCCTGACGGAGCAGCTCGCGCAGAATGGCGCCGCGCCTGAGCTGGGCCTCCATGCCGGCCTCCAGGCGGGCACCGAAGCGGGTGAAGACCTCTAGGTCGAGGAACTGGAGGTAGTCGAGCTTCATGCGCCCGGCCTCCCGCTTGATGGCTGCCGGTTGGGCCGCGCCGCCGATCCGCGAGACCGAGCGGGCGATGTCGATGGCGGGCAGGAAGCCCGCGGAGAAGAGCCCCTGGTCCAGGTAAATCTGCCCGTCGGTGATGGAGATGAGGTTGGTGGGGATGTAGGACGCGATCTCCCCCAGCCGGGTCTCGACGACGGCGAGCGCGGTCATGCTCCCGCCGCCCTCGCTCGCCGCGAGGCAGGTGGCGCGCTCCAGGAGCTTGGCGTGGAGGAAGAAGATGTCCCCCGGGTAGGCCTCGCGACCGGGCGGGCGGCGCAACAGCAGGGACAGCTCCCGGTAGGCCTGAGCATGGGTGCTGAGATCGTCGTAGACGACCAGGGTATCCAGGCCGCGGGTCATCCAGTGCTCGGCGATGGCGCAGCCGGCAAAAGGGGCCAGGTACTTGAGGCCCGGCAGGGCGCTGGCCTCGCCGACGACCAAGGTCGTGTAGTCAAGGGCGCCGTGGTCGGCCAGCAGCTTGATGGTGCCGACCACCGAGGAGCGTTTCTGCCCGATCATGACATAGACGCAGCGCACCCCCGATTCCGCCTGGGCGAGCACCGCGTCAATGGCGATCGCGCTGCGCCCGATGCCCTTGTCCCCCACGATCAGCTGGCGCTGACCCCGGCCGATTGGGACAAGGGTGTCGACGATCTTGATGCCGGTGAACAGGGGCTCGTTGACGAAGTCACGCCGGATCATGGGCGGGGAGGGGGCGTCCAGGGGGCGGCGGTCCGTGCAGTCGGGCGGTGGGCGGCCGTCCAAGGGAGCGCCGAGGGGATCGACCACGCGGCCTAGCAGCGCCTCTCCAACCGGGATGCCCACCTGGCGTCCGGTGAGATAGACCTGGGTGCCGGAGGTGAGCCGCTGGGTCTGGTGCAGGAGCACCGCACCCACCAGGTCGCGCTCCAGGTCGAAGACGATGCCCCGGCTGCCGTCCGCGAGGCTCAGGATCTCGTCCACGGCGGCCGAGGGCAGGCCACTGATCCAGGCGATCCCGTCCCCGACGGAGACGACCGCGCCCTGCTCGCTCACCCTTAGGCGCGGGCTGTAGTCGCGCAGCCAGGTCACCGTTCGTCCGAGGGGCAGGTCGGCGCCGCCGGCCGCCGGTGCGGTCATCGCCGGGCCTCGGCGAAGAAGCGCAGCTCGTCGCGCAGGTTGGCGCGCATGACCAGGGGACCGGCATCGATTTGCAGACCGGCCACCAGCGCCGGATCCTCCGCGAACGCGCAGGGCAGTGGCCGGCCGGCGGCCTCGGCAAGTGCGGAACGCAGCGCCTCGCGCCGTGCCTCGCTCAGAGGGTAGGCGCTCTGCACCCGAACGCCCGCCGCGCCATCCGCGGCGGCGGCCGCTAGGACAGCCCGATGCTCCTCGGACAGGGTCGACAGGTCGTCGAGCACCATGTCGATCAATCGGTCCTCCAGGGCCGGGTTAGCCACTCGCGTCAGGAGCCGACTCCCGAAGGCGGCGGCCAGGTCCAGGGCGGTCTCCTGGCCGCGGCGCTCCGCCTCCCGCCGCTCGCGTTCTTCCAGGATGGCCGCCTTGTCGCGCTGGAGCGCGAGCTCGGCGTGCAGATCCTCGAGGCGACGGGTGCGCTCGGCCGCCAGCTCCTGGTCCAGCTCGGCGCGGGCTTGGGTGCGCTCCCGCTCCCAATCACGGCGGCGGACCTCGTAGTCCGCGCGCATCTGCTCGGCCCGTGCGCGTGTCGCCTCCGCCTCGGCGAGGGTTCCCTCGACCCGTGCGCGCCGCTCCTCAATGGCGGCGCGCACCGGGGCGTAAAGGAACCGCTTCAGGATCCAGATCAGGATCAGGAAGTTGACCAGCTCCAGCAGAAAGGTGGACCAGTCCAGTCCCATGGGTGTTTCCTCGCCTGGGGTCTGGCTTGCAGGTCGGACCGAAATCCGACCTACTTGACCAGGTACTCCAGGAGCGGGTTGCGGAACAGGATGATGAGCACGATCACCAGACAGTAGATCGCCAGGGACTCGATCATGGCCAGCCCGATGAAGAGCGTGCGCATAATGGAACGCTCCGCTTCCGGCTGGCGCGCCAGGGACTCCAGGGCCTGACTGATCGCCCGGCCCATGGCGATTGCCGGGAGCATGACGCCGAGCGCGATGGCGAGCGCCGCGGCGACGGTGGATGCGATCACGATCCAGGTCATTTCGGTCATCTTCCGTCCTCGTTTTGAACAAATTCGCGAAGACGCGAAGTCACACGGGAGAAGAGGGGACAAGGGGATGAAGCGCGATCTCGACTGCACCGGTAGCGCGGCCCCGATACCGATTTCCCCCGGCTGGATCGCGCACGCCCAAGCTTGGCCGGTCTTTTGGCGGTTCTGCGCGTCCCGCTTCTCTTGGCGTCTGTGCGTCTCGGCGCAAGTTCTTCCTCAGGCGTCGACGGGGCCTCGTCGGCCGCGGCCGCAAGGGCGCCGGTCTGGATGGCGCTGGCGATGTAGACGAGCGCCAGCATGCCGAAGATGTAGGCCTGCACCAGGGACTCGACGATATGCAGCATCAGGATCGGGAGGGGCACCAGCAGTCCCCCGACCCAGACCAGCAGCAGGGCGACCAGCTCCAGGCTCATCATGTTGCCGAACAGGCGCACGGCGAGCGCCAGGGTGCGGGTGATCTCGCTGACGATGTGGAAGGGCAGCAGGATCGGACTCGGCGACAGGTAATGCCTCAGGTAGGTCCGCAGCCCCTGGGCGCGGATGCCGAACCAGTGCACCGAGAGAAACACCAGCACCGCAAGGGCCGCGGTGGCCGAGGGGTCGCGGGTGGGGGAGTGCAGGCCGGGGATCAGGCCCACCAGATTCGCCGCCACCAGGAAGGTCCACAGGGTCAGGATGAAGGGCATGACCATCTCCGCCTGGCGGGGAAGTGCCTGCCGGACTGCCCCCTCCATTGCCAGCACCATGCCCTCGACGGCGGTCTGGACTGTCCCCGGAGAGGCGCTTAGGCGCCGCGCCAGGGCGCTGCAGGCGACCCACAGCCCGAGCATCAGGAGCCAGGTTGTCACCGTCGTGTCGCGGATGACCAGCGGCCCGAGCTCGAAGAGGCTGTGGGCGAAGATTTGTTCCTGTCCCATTGGAGCGAAACCCAGTTACGCGGGCGCTTCGGTGGATGCGGCGCCAGGCCGGGTCGGCGCGTAGGGAGCGACGTTGCGGGGCGCGTTGTCCACCATTCGAATTCCCGTAGGGCGGAACGCGACAGCGGTTCCGCCATTCTTGTCGCGGTGCAAGCCGGCGGATCGCCCTAGCGGGCATCCGCCCTACTCCCGGCTTCGGATTAAAAAGTAGACATTGAAGGCCCCAACCACCAGGCCGAGGAATAGGAGCCCGAGGGTCCAGCGCATGGAGTAGCCCGCGACCAGCCCGTCGAGCCAGTGACCCAGGTAGGCCCCGGCGACCACCGGCAGGACAAAGACCAAGCCCAGGGTGCCGAGATACGCGGTCTGGATCAGCAGCCCCTCGCGCTCGGTCTCGGCCTTCCTCAGGCGCCGGGCGTCCTGCTCGACGCGGCGGCGCAGCCTGCGCTCGTTGGGCGTCTCGGTCATGGCGCCGGCTCCCGGCGACGGCCCAGCTCCCACAGGCGCCTGAGGATCTCGCTCTCCAGCCGATGCAGGCTTTCCCGCGTGGCTGCCAGGTCGCGCTCCTCCCCGGTCAGCCGCTCCCGGAGCAGGGTGCTGATACGCCCGTAGTCCGGGTCGCGGAAGTAGCGGCGGGTGCTGAGATAGAGGGTGCCGTCGACGAAGTAGATCAGCGCTCCGGGGACGGCGAGATACTCCCAGCCCTGCCCGGCGCGCCGAAAGCGCGCGAGTCCGAAGTCAAGCGAGGTCATGAAGCGCGCGTGCCCCGCCAGAAGGCCGAAGGAGCCGCTCGCGTCCGTCCCGACGAAGGACTCCACGCCCTCCACCCGCTCGGAGCCGTAGGCATCCTGGAGAAGGAGCACGAAGGTGCTCACGCCGCCTCTCCCGCCATTTCGCCGCGCATGTAGCAGGCGTCCTCGGACGTATCGTCGTAGTCGCCGCGCAAAAAGGCCTCGCAGTCCGTCAGGGTACGGTCGAGGGGGACGGAGACCCCCTCCATGCCCGTGTGGGCGGCGGTGACGTGGAAGGGCTGGGTGAGGTAGCGCTGGAGCTTGCGTGCGCGCATCACGATCTTGCGGTCCTGGGGCGAGAGCTCCGCGATGCCGAGCATGGCGATCACGTCCTCCAGCTCATGGTAGCGGGCTAGGTGCTCGCGTACGCCCTCGGCGACGGCGTAGTGGCGCTCGCCAAGGACGTGCCGGTCCATCAGCTTGCTGGAGGACGCGAGCGGATCGACGGCGGGATAGATGCCCCTGCCCGCCTGGGCGCGGGAAAGCACGACCGTGGTGTCCAGGTGGCCCAGGATGGCGGTGACGGCGGGATCGGTCATGTCGTCGGCGGGGACATAGACCGCCTGTACGGAGGTGATGGCGCCCGTGTCCGTGGAGTTGATGCGGTCCTCGATCTCGGCGACCTCCGTGTCCAGGGTCGGCTGGTAGCCCACCGCCGCCGGCATGCGCCCGAGTAGGCTGGAGATCTCGCTGCCCGCCTGGACGAAGCGAAAGACGTTATCCATGAGGAAGAGGACCTCGGTGCCCAGGCTGTCGCGCAGGTACTCGGCGTAGGTCAATGCCGTGTGCCCGACCCGAAAGCGCACCCCCGGGGACTCGTCCATCTCTCCGAAGACCAGGAGGGTCCTGGGCAGGACGCCCGTGTCGCGCAGCTCATGCCAGAGCTCGTGTCCCTCGCGAATGCGCTCGCCCACGCCGGCGAATACCGACACGCCCCGGTGCAGGGCGACAACGGCGTGCATGAGCTCCATCACCAGCACCGTCTTGCCCACCCCGGCGCCGCCGAAAAGCCCCGTCCGGCCCCCGCGCACGAAGGGGGAGAGGAGATCGATGACCTTGATACCGGTATGCAGGGTCTCGCTCGGCGCCACCGTGTCCGCCAGAGCCACCGGCTCGCCGCGGATGTTGCGGAAGGCCGCGGCTGCAAGAGGCGGCTCGCCGTCCAGGGGCTCGCCGAACATGTTCAACGCCCGCCCGAGGCAGTCGGGACCGACGGGGACATGGACCGGCGCCCCAGTGTCGAAGAGGGGCATGCCTCGGGTGAGGCCGGAGGTGCGGTGCAGCGTGATGGCGCGTACCCGGCGCCGGTCGAGGTGCTGATGGACCTCGAAGCAACAGGTCTCGTCGTTGCACCTGGGCGACCAGGGCCTGGCGCAGGGGCGGGAGCCGGTGGCAGGCGACCACCACCACGGGGCCGTGCACCTCCTCGATGTGACCGATGTGCTCGCGCTCGGCGGGTGCGGGGAGGGGTGCGACGCTGGCGGACGGCTCGGGCATTGGCATCCGGGACGCGGTGGCGAGAAACGTCCGGGACCAACCGCGCGCTCGTCGCCCGCGACCGGCCCGGACCCAGAGATAAAGATAGACCCTCGCCGAGCGAAAGCGTGCTTGATTTGGCGCCCAGTCGTGAAGTTACCCGCGGCGCGGCCCACTGCTGCACCCTCGACGGCTTGTACGAGCGCCGCGATAAGGGGCGAGCGCGATTTCATCAGGCCGCGCCAACGATACCGCGGGAGGTAGAGGCCATCGCTGAGCGGGTCCGTTGCCGGGTGCTGCGCTGGTTCGCCCGCGGGGGCCTACGCGATCCCGATGACGCCCGCGCCATGCTCGCTTCGAACTAGGGGGTCTCGCTCGACGCCGCCGGATGCAACGCCGGCCAGGATCGCGCCGGACTGGAACGGCTGCTGCGCTACCGCGCACGGCCACCCTTAGTCCCGGAGCGGATCGAGCAGGTAGGCGAGCCCGCCGAGCCGCCCCGTATCGGCCCGGCACGCGGGCCGACAGGGTGGGACGACGCGCCCTTCGATGCCTTACCCGACTGGGGCGCCCTGGCATAACCGCAACCCGAGAACGTGTTCGACCAGCGGGTACGGTGTCAACCCCGCCCTTCGCAGGGGTCCTCCGGGTCGTGTGCCACCACCCGCGCGCTCGTCGTTCGCACGCTGGGAACGGGCGCAGCCGCAGGCTCACCGACCGTGAGAACGGCGGTTTTCCGTTGGCGGCCCGCCTTGCGGACTTGTCAGGAGGCTTGCTTGAGCCTCCTGTTGATGGTTGCGTCCCCCGGCAACTCCTCCATTGTGCGGTTGAAGTTTCTTTCCGATTCCCCTCGACGGCGACATGACCCTCGACGAGATCGAATGTCGTATCCTCGCCGAGGCTCTACGGCGAAATTCGGACAACGTGAGCCTGACCGCCCGGGTTCTGGGAACAACCCGCGAGAAGCTCCGCTACCGGGTGCCGAAGTACGGGCTCAAGACCAGCGATTGAGGATAGGCATCCATGCGCCACCCGGATCAACCCAACGAGACTCGGCCGCCACGCCACCCCACCCCTATGCAGGGATGGACGATACCCTGATCCTGCGCGACGCCCTCGCTATCGACCGCACGCGTCTGGCCAACGAGCGAACCCTGCTCGCCTGGCTTCGCACCGGACTGTTGCTGCTGGTCTCGGGAGTGACCTTGATCAAGCTGTTCGAGGGTCAGCCGCTGGCGGAGATTACCGGATACGTGCTCATGCCCCTCGGGGCCGTTGCCGCGGCATTCGGCCTGCATCGATATCTGCGCGTGAAGGCTAGGATCGAGACCGACCGGCTCGCCTTCCGGGGGGTTCGGGAGCGCTGACGTAGTCCGTCTACCCGTGAAATGGGCATGCAACCCGATGACTGACACCAATGCTCTGCGTCCGGCGATCGACGTGCACCTCTTGCGCAGTGCATTGGTAAACGGCATCGCGGGGCTTGTACTGTTGACCACCGTCGGACTCGGTCTGGCCGGCGCACTCGGGCTCGGGAATGCCTTCCTCCCCAAGGCTGTCGCGGCCTACGGGGTGGTCCTTGGGATCATGGCGGGCTTCCTGCGTCAGCACCGGCCACATCACCGCCTGGGTTCAGCCAACCAGGTGACCCTGGTGCGCGGGGTCCTCGCCGCCCTCCTGGCCGGGTTCCTGGGCGAGGGAGGAACCCCCGCCGCGGCCTGGACGGTCCTGGCGCTGGCCCTGGTGGCCGAGGCGCTCGATGGGGTGGACGGCCACCTGGCGCGGCGCTTCGGTTGGGCGAGCCCATTCGGCGCGCGCTTCGACATGGAGATCGACGCCCTGCTGGTGGCGGTGCTCGCCATCCTGCTGTGGTCCCTTGACAAGGCCGGGCCTTGGGTCCTGGCGGCGGGGTTTTTGCGCTACCTGTTCGTGGGGTCCGGCTACCTCTGGCCTATGCTGCGGCGCCCGTTGCCGCCTAGCCGCCGGCGTCAGGCCGTCTGCGTCGTTCAGGTGCTGACGCTCACGCTGGCCCTGGCGCCTGTCCTCCCCCGGGATTTGAGTGCGCCCCTGGCCGCCGCCGGGTTGGCCTTGCTCTGTTGGTCTTTCGCCGTCGATATCCTCTGGCTCGTCCGCCGAGCGGGTCTGGCAGCGCCCGCCGGAGAACTGCCATGACCGTGGGGGACAGCCCGCAAGTGCACTACCGCGGCTGGGTCCATCGCGGGTCGGGGGACGCCAATGGCACCGGTGCCAGGCGGCGGTAGCTTGGAAACGGGCTCCCAACCCGGGCGGTCCGTCTGGCGCGGCTGGCTGGGCCTGGCGGCCGGGGTCTTTCTGCTCAACGCCGCCCTGAGCTTTCACAACCGTTGGCCGACCCCCTGGGTGGAGCTTCGCCCCGAGCTGTCGGTGGAGATCGCCCTGCTGGTCCTGGCTCTGGCCCTGGGGGCGAGGGTCTGGGGCCCGCCGTCCCGGCGCCTGCTGGCCGGACTCGCATTGCTGCTGACGGTGCTGGCGGTGGGGCGCTACGCGGAGGTGACCGCCCCGGCCCTCTACGGCCGCTCCATCAACCTGTTCTGGGATGCACAGCACCTGCCGCGGGTGGCGGCCATGCTGGTCGAGGCGGCGCCGATGCCTCTGGTGCTCGCCGGCGTGCTCGGCCTTGCGCTCTTGTTGGGGCTTGTCTATGCGCTGCTGCGCTGGGCCCTGGCGCGGGTCGGAGAGGCTGTCGGCCGGCCCGCTCCGCGCCGGGTCCTGACGGTGCTCGCCGGTGCCGCGGTGACGGCCTACCTGGCCGGGATGTCGAGCCCCCGTCTGGATTGGGAGCGCGGCTTCTCTCGCCCGGTGACCAAGACCTACGCCCAGCAGGCCGCCTTCGTGGTCAAGGCGCTGGGCGCGGCGCCGCGCGCGCTGCCGCCGAGTCCGCCCATGCAGTCGGACCTCGCGCGCGTCCAGGGGGCCCAGGTGGTGATCCTGTTCGCCGAGTCGTACGGCGCCGTGAGCTACGACCAGCCGCCCCTCGCCGCCGCCCTTGCCGCAAGCCGCGCCGAGCTGGCGGCGGCGCTGGCCGAAACGGGACGGGGAGTTGTCTCCGCCTTCGTCCGCTCCCCGACCTTCGGGGGCAACTCCTGGCTCGCCCACGCCAGCCTGCTCTCCGGCGTGGAGGTGACCGAGGGCGCCGATTACAAGTTGCTCCTCACCCAGCGGCGGGAAACGCTGGTCCATCGCTTCGCCCGCGCGGGCTACCGCACCCTGGCGGTCATGCCGGGTCTGCGCCAGGCGTGGCCCGAGGGGGCCTTCTACGGGTTCGATACCGTCCTGGGGGCGCCGGCCCTGGATTATCGGGGGCCTGGCTTCGGCTGGTGGCGCATCCCGGACCAGTTCTCCCTGGCCCGGCTGGACGCCGACGAGCTGACGAGTGCCGACGGCCGACCGCGCCTCGCCGTCTTTCCCACGATCAACTCCCACATCCCCTTTCGCCCAACGCCGCCGTACCAGCCGGACTGGGGGCGCGTGCTCACGCCGGACCCCTTCGACGCGGCCGAGACCACCGCCGCTCTTGCCCAACGGCCCGCGCTCTCGGAGCTCGGCCCGGCCTATGCGAATTCGCTCGCCTACCTGTTCGAGGTCCTGGCCGGCTGGCTGCGGGAGAGGCCGGACCTGGACCTGGTGCTGCTGGTGATGGGGGATCATCAGCCGCCGGCCGCGGTGAGCGGGGAGGGTGCCCCCTGGGAGGTCCCGGTGCACCTCGTCACGGGGCGGGCGCCGATACTCGACGCCCTGGCGGCGGAGGGCTTCACCCCCGGACTGACGCCGCGGCGGCCGGCCCTGGGCAACATGCCGGAGCTGACGGGGATGCTGCTGCGCGCCTTCGGCTCAGGCGGGTCGGTGCAAGTCACCGGTCCCGGGGTGACCGCGGATCTGCGCATAGACGTCCCCGGACCCGCCGTTGGCGGGGAGAGCGGCGATGAAGGACCGGATCTCGGCAGGGTCCAGCCATCGCGTTGAACCCAGCCGATGGCTTTCCCCCGCGGACCAGTTGAACCGATAGCTTCCAAGCATCTCCAGCCGGTCTATGCAGGCCAGCGCCGCGTCCCTTGCCGCTGGCAGGTACTCGAAGGACAGGGCCGTAACGGGGCGCGAGAGGCCCAAGAGGACCTCGGGCTCGTAGCCCTCCACGTCGATCTTCACGAAGGCCGGCTCGCCGAAGCGCTGGATCAGAGCATCGAGGGTCGTCACCGGGACCTCGCCCGCCTCCCGCCAGCGGACGCCGCGGAACCCGGGCTCCGCCCCGACGCGGCGCGCCCAGTCGCCGGACAGGGTCGTTACCGTCGGATGACGCTCGCTCACCCAAAGGGCCGTGCGTCCTAATTCGCGGCCGACGGCCTCGGGGACGATGGTCACCCCCCGGTCGCGGCCGTAGAGCAGGCGCAGCACCCGGAGCAGATCCGGCTGGGGCTCCACGGCAACGACGCGGGCGCCCAGGCCGCGCCAGCACCGGACGCGGTTGCCGACGTGGGCGCCGAGGTCGAATGCCAGCGAGCCCGGCCCGAGGAAGGGGGCGTAGAGCCGGGCCAGGCGTCCCGCCCGCAGCGGGTTTCCGTAGTAGAGCGCCAGCGAGCGGGCGAGACCGAGGGTGCGGGCGATTCGGCTCGTGGTGGACATGACCTGGTGTTGGGGCTGGCTCCGGCGGGACCAACGGGCCGCAGGCACCGGGCGTCAGCCGGCCAGGAATGGGTTGTGGACGCGCAGCGTGCCGATGATCTGGCCGTGCTGTAGGTCCTCCGTGAGCAAAGATGTCGCTCCCGCCTCGAGTGCGGTCTCCACAATGAGCGCGTCCCAACAAGACAGCCGGGTCGATGTGCGGCGCCTAATCGCAGCCTCTACCAGCCTCGCGGTGACATCGCGGATCGGCATGGCACAGAAATCCCCGACGGCCCTGCTCGCCCTGGCGGCGTCCAGGGGGCGGGCGAGCTTGGAGGTCACCGTCACGTAAAACTCGCTAAGCACCTGGGTGCTCGGAACGAACCGGCCCGCGGCGAGCAGCTCTCGGGCGACCGCCTGCTTGGCCGGCGCGTCGGTATCGAACAGGTAGACAAGGACGTTCGTGTCGATGAAGCGCAGCTCAGCGCTCATGGAGCTCGTTCCGCGTCCAGGCGGCGGCACCGCGGCCCGCGGCACTTTCGAGGGAGAGGGCGATGAGGTCGGCGATGGCCGCCTGTTCCCGCCCTCCCGCGTCTGCGTAGGCCTCGAGGAATGACCGCAGGATCGCATTCACGGATGTGTCTTCCTGAAGTGCTCGCAGGCGCGCCCGCTTCCGGACGTCGTCGTCGACGGTGATGGTGAGATTCATGGCGACTGGGCTTACACGATTACACGGCATCAGTGTAGCGCGGCCTCGCGTCGCCTGGGTGGCGTCGAACCGGACTTCGCCAGGAACGCGGGAACGCGCGCCGCCGCGGCCACCCGACCCAACGGGGCATTCAGGCGCCGATGTGGCCGTCACGCCGCTGATCCGCCCTCGGCACCGGCCCTGATAAGCGTCAGACGTTCGTCGATCCTCACGGCGTCTGTCAGGCGCGACTCGCGGCGAAAGGCTCTGCATCCGGCGTCATCCGACCTTGTTGGTAATCTTACGGTAGTAAATCGGTCGGAAATGTCCTAATCTGGCTTACACAAAAAGCTAAAAACTTCCCCTATCCCCCGCCGGGACGCGCGTCGTAGCCACCGCGGCATCGCGTCCCGGAATGCCCAAAACAAGCATGAACGACGTACCGCAGCCGCCGGAGCGGCCTGGGGCGCCCGCGCCTGCAGCCGCCGCCCCGCCCCGTCTGGAGATCCAGACCTCGCGCCAGTTCACCGCCTGGCTGGCCGAGCAGCAGCTCAGCCTCGCCTTCACCACCTACCAGGGCGGCAAGGTGTTCTTCCTCGGCCTCAAGCCCGACGGGGCACTCGAGGTCTTCAACCGCACCTTCGAGCGCTGCATGGGCCTGGCGGCTTCCAGCCAGACCCTGTGGCTCAGCAGCCTCTATCAGCTCTGGCGCTTCGAGAACCTCTTGGAGCCCGGCCAGCACTACCAGGGCTACGACCGGGTCTATGTGCCCCAGGTGGCCTACACCACCGGGGATGTCGACATCCACGACGTGGCGGTGGACGCCTCCGGCCGCCCGGTGTTCGTCAACACCCTGTTCAGCTGTCTCGCCACCGTGAGCGAGACCCACAGCTTCGCGCCCCTGTGGCAGCCGCGCTTCATCTCCAAGCTCGCCGCCGAGGACCGCTGTCACCTGAACGGCCTGGCGATGCAGGACGGCGTGCCCCGCTATGTCACCGCGGTGAGCCGCAGCGACGTGGCCGACGGCTGGCGCGATCACCGCCGCGACGGCGGCATCGTCATCGAGGTCGAGAGCGGCGAGATCGTCGCCTCCGGGCTCTCGATGCCCCACTCCCCGCGGCTGCACCAGGGACGCTCTGGCTGCTCAACTCCGGCCAGGGCGAGCTCGGCACGCTGGACCCCGAGAGCGGGCGCTTCGAGCCCGTGGCCTTCTGTCCCGGCTATGCCCGGGGGCTCGCGCTGCACGGCGACTGGGCGGTGATCGGGCTCTCGGGGCCGCGGAAGAACAAGACCTTCGAAGGGCCTGCCGCTCGATGAGCGGCTGAAAGAGAAAGGCGCCCGTTCCCGCTGCGGGCTGCACATCGTGGATCTGCGCACCGGCGATGCGGTGCACTGGGTGCGCATCGAGGGCGTGGTGGAGGAGCTCTACGACGTGGCGGTGCTGCCGCAGATCCGCCGCCCGATGGCCATCGGGCTCAAGAGCGATGAGATCCGGCGGGTGCTGAGCGTGGCGCCGGCCCATTCACAGAAACATTGACGAGGAGAAGACGATGAAACGACGCATGCAATCGAACCAGGTCTTTGCCGAGCACCCGCTCGCCGCGCGCCGTCCGCCGGGGACTGCGCCCGGGAGGCTCTCGCGCACCGCCCGCGGGCTGCTCGGGATCGGGCTGCTGGGCCTGGCGCGAGCGTGTCCCGCTGCCGCACTGGCCGCCACCTACACGGTCACCAACACCAACGACGCGGGACCCGGCAGCCTGCGCCAGGCGGTGCTCGATGCCAACGCCAACCCGGGGCCCGACGAGATCCTATTCGACAGCTCGGTCAGCGGCACCGTCGGGCTCTCGTCAGGTGCGCTGGATATCGACGATTCGCTCGTCGTCAGCGGACCAGGCGCGGACGAATTGACACTGGATGGGGCTGGAGCCTCGGCGATCTTCGCCGTCGACGACTCGCCTCCGGTTAGCGACGCTGCAGCTCACGATCTCCGGTCTGACGCTGACCAACTCTGAAACGGCGCTCGATGCCGACACGTACGATACCGATGTCGGCATCGTGGTGAGCGACAGCGTCATCACCGGCAACTCGGGCACGGCAATCGATGTGTCCGGGTACTATGGAGCAACCTGCATCTCGAGGTGAGAGACACCACCATTACCGACAATGGTGGAAGCGGCGTTGACATCAGCGGAGGAGGTCGTTACGGACCGCGCGCTTCTGCGACTTATCGAACGCTCGATTATTTCCGGTAACGGGGGTACGGGCGTATACGGTTACGACGTGGATCTCCAGGTATCGGAAAGCGACGATCTCCGAGAACTCATCGGGCATGTCGCTTGGGCGGGTATTGGAATTACGCGACGAGCTGGGCCAGCGTAACGGACAGCGTAATCTCGGACAACACGGAAAGTGGCATCCGTCTCGGACTTCTGCGGCGTGAGCTTATACCGAAGTACAGTCTCGGGAAATCTCGGTGCTGGCATTGACGGCGGGTACTGGGAGCGGCGCCTCGCTGGACTCCAGCACCGTTTCGAATAACGGTACCGGCGGAGTTTACTTGGCGGTCGATTCTCTCGGCATTGAAAACTCCGACGATATCCGGCAATCAGAATCGGCTGGTGTAGCTTTCTAGCGGCGACGGCAAGTGCGTAGGATCAGCCACGCGACGATTACGGATAACGATGCGGGAGGGATCTCGGGTTGCTTCGAATGACAGCGACGTGTATTTGAACGATTCGATTGTCGCCGGCAATGCGGCGGGTGACCTGATCGAGGGGTGGGATCGCCGGAGGCCGTCCAGCGCCGATTTCAATCTGATCGGGGACCCCACCGACGTACCCATCACCGAGTCCGTCCCCGGCTCCAACATCATCGGTGCGGACCCGCTGCTGGGGCCGCTGCAGGACAACGGCGGCCCGACCCTGACCCACGCCCTGCTGCCCGGCAGCCCCGCCATCGACAGCGGCGACCCGGCATTCACGCCGCCGCCGGACTACGACCAGCGCGGCGAGGGCTTTCCGCGGGTGGTCAACGGCCGCATCGACATGGGCGCGTTCGAGGTCCAGGACGGAACTCCGCCGGTGGAGCCGCCCGGCGCGGCCTGGCTGCGGTCCCTCGGCGACACCAACGGCGACGGCACCCCCGAGATCGCGGTCGTCTTCCGGCGCGACGGCAAGACCATCGCCAAGGTCAAGGACGCCGCATACTGGCGACGCTGGTCAGCCGCTTCACGTTCAGCGCCGATCTCAATCCGGTCGATGTCGAGGTGATGGACCCATTCGGGTTCGGGTACGGCTACGTTATGGCCTCGCGCCGAACCTGGTGCTGCTCGGAAAGAACGGCGAGGCCGAGACCCGCGATGCGCTCACCGGCGACCTCATCGGCAGCGTCGCGTTCAATCCCGAGCTTCGCACCCGTCGATCTCACCGTGCTGCCCGACCAGGACGGCAACGGCATCCCCGAGGTCGGGATGCTGGGCAAGGGCTCGACCCGGGTCGAGATCCTGGACGCGGTCACCGGCGATCCGGTCAACAACCTCTGGTTCGCCGGGCGCTTCGAGCCCAAGCAGGTCATCACGCTGCCGGACCTCAACGGCAACGGCAGCGCCGAGGTCGGCGCGGTGCTCACCAAGTCCGACGAGACCGACCGGGTGGTCATCCAGGACAGCCTGACCGACGAGAAGATCAACACCGTGGCGGCCTGGTGGTACGGCGGACTACGACCTGCTGCAGGCCCTTGACCGTGCCGGACGCGGACGGCAATCCGACCGGCAAGGTCGCGCTGCTGCTGCACGAGCCGGCCAGCGGCAAGACCCTGGTGCGGATCACCGACGCGGCCACCGACGCCATCCAGGCCACGCTGCGCGGCTACAACCCGGACTTCGACCCGATGAAGCTCGCGGTGCTCGCGGACATGAACGGCAACGGCGCCGAGGAGTACGCGGTGCTCGCCCGCAACCCCGACACCGGCCAGGTGCACGCCAAGATCCGCGACGGCGTGAGCAACGAGGCGATCAACACCGTCTGGTTCGACAAGGCGTGCACGCCGCTCGACCTGGTCAGCATCGCCGACATCAACGCCAACGGCGCCGAGGAGCTGGTGCTGCTCGAGCGCTGTGGCGCCGAGGGGACGCTCTACGCCGTCGTCAAGGACGCCGGGACCGGAGAGAGGCTGAACATCATGCGATTCTGAGCCCGGCCGCCGCGGTTCACTCGAGATTGGGGCGCTTCTGGCTCCGCAGGATACGGTGAACGCGGCGAACCGCATCGGTAGGACCTTCTCCGGAACATCGTGTCACAATTGGCCCTCACCCCGACCCTCTCCCGCACGCGGGAGAGGGGGAACGCCGGGTGCCCTACAGCCGCAGCGACTTTGCCCTCAACGACATAAATGGCGGCAATCCTGCCGATGGTAACGCCTCCGCAATCGGTTCGTTCGCCTTCCCCACACCGCTGATATCTCGGAGGCTCTTGGCTAATTGTCAGCAAGTACTTTCGCAGCGATCACCAAAATGAATAATCAAGCGCGTTCTCTTTCCCGCCCCACTCTCTATCTTGCCGTTCTTGGAGCAGTTTTTCTCTTCGGGCCGGGCGGGTCGTCGCGCGTGAGCGCGGCGACCTCGGCGAACAAGTTAAACGTGCTCTTCATTACCGTGGACGACCTAAGGCCGGAACTGGGCGCCTACGACGTCCATGAGATCCAGACGCCGAACATCGACCGGCTGGCCGAACAAGGCACCCGGTTCACCCGGGCCTATACCCAGATGGCGACCTGCTCGCCTTCGCGCACCTCGGTGATGACCGGTCTCAGACCGGACACGACGCGCGTAACGGATCTTAAGACCCACTTTCGCGACACGATCCCATCCGTCGTCACGCTGCCGCAATATTTCAAGAAAAACGGCTATCAGACCCAGGGCATCTGTAAGGTCTACCACAACACGCTTGACGATTCTCAGTCCTGGTCGATCCCGTATTCGGACTACTCTGGGCCGTCACCAAACCCGACAGGCCCCGACGGCAAAACTCTGGCCTATGCCGCGATCGACAAACCCGAGAGCAGTTTTGCCGACGGGAGGTGCGCTGACGCCGCCATCGAAGCCATGCAACGCCTAAATGGTAATCCGTTCTTCCTGGCCGTAGGCTTCAAGAAGCCGCATCTGCCGTTCTTCGCGCCGCCAGCCTATTTCGACATGTACGATCCGGTCGCCATTCCGGAAGCGAGCAACCCGTTTCGGGCCGTTGGCGCCCCGGATTTCGCGTTCGACGACGCGGCAGAAGTGCGCACGTACAGCGGGATCCCCCCGCTTGGTGCAGCCTTTCAGTGCGAACCTCCGGCGCGAGTTGAAGCGCGGGCTACTACGCCGCGACCAGTTTCGTCGATGCCCAAGTCGGACGCCTTCTGGACGAGCTAGAGCGCCTCGGTCTCGCGGACGACACGCTGGTCGTACTGTGGGGCGATCACGGTTGGCACTTGGGCGAGCAGGACGACTGGGGAAAACACACCAATTTCGAGGTCGGCACGCGCGTTCCCTTGATCATGCGGGTTCCCGGACGACAGCCCGCTCAGACCTCCACCGCGATCGTCGAGCTGGTCGATCTGTTCCCGACCATCGTCGAGCTGGCGGGTCTGCCGATTCCCAATGCACAACAGCATGGAGGGTATCCGCTGGAGGGACAGAGCCTGGCCGGCTTGATTGACGACCCGCTGATCATGACCAAACGAGGTGCTTTCAGCCAATGGCGCCGGGACGGATACGTTGGTTATTCCATTCGGACCGACCGTTATCGCTTTACGGAATGGGTGAATTGGAGTAACCCGAAAGTCTTCGAGTTGTACGATCACTTGTTGGACCCGTCGGAGACGGTCAATGTGTTCTCGGACCCGGCCTATGCCTCGGTTGTCCCGGACTTGAGATCAGCGCTCGCGGCCGGCGGCGGGCAGGATCTGCCGCCGAGCCTTCTTGCCGGTGGGGTTCTCGGCGACCGCGCTGGGCGTGTGGCGGCCAAGCACCGGCAGGTTCTACTTGGACCTCGACGGAAGTCAGGCTTGGAACGAGCGTGTCGACTTAACGACTGAGCCATTCGGATTGCCGGGCGATGCACCGTTAGTCGGCGATTGGAATGGTGATGGCGCGGACGACATCGGTGTCTGGCGGCCGACCACCGGTACATTTTTCCTGGACTTGGACGGAAGCGACACCTGGGCGGAAGGACAAGATCTGATAAGCGAACCATTCGGTCTTTTAACCGATCGCCCGGTTGCCGGCGACTGGAATGGAGATGGAATAGACGAGATCGGTGTTTGGCGCCCCAGCACGGGCCGCTTCTACCTGGATGCGGACGGCAACCATTCTTGGGAGGAGGGTCGAGAGCTCGTAACCGGGACATTCGGGTTACCAGACGATGTGCCCGTTGTCGGCGACTGGAATGGAGATGGAATCAGACGAGATCGGTGTTTGGCGCCCCAGCACGGGCCGTTTCTACCTGGACGCAGACGGCAGTCTAACCTGGGGTGAGGATACGGATATTGCTACCGAGCCTTTCGGCATGGTAGGCGATCTTCCCACCATCGGTGACTGGAACCGCGACGGTATCGATGAGGTTGGGGTCTGGCGTGCAAGCACCGGGCGTTTCTATCTAGACGTCGATGGTAGCGGCTCTTGGAAGGCCGGTGTCGATGTGGAGACGGAGTCTTTTGGTGTGACGGGCGACCAGCCTGTGGCGGGGCGGTGGTAACCAAAGGCATCCCCCAGGTCGCGCGGGCTGGCTAAGCAACGGAGCGGGCACGCCGAGCGCCTAATCGGAGTGGACATGCCAGCGGGCGCTCCGGTTCGGTTCGGGCCTGAAGGTACCCTCGTAAGCGCGCCTTTCGATCTGACCACCCTGGGCGCCTTTGACATTGCGGCGAGGGCGATCGCCCGCGGGAGAACCCGCGTATGACCCTGCCGCCGAGACTTTCATGCGGGTTTGGGAGAACTGTGATGCGCCCACCGGCCGGTTGTCTTGGTCCGTCGCCGTGACGGCCGGGGGCAGCCCCTCCACGCTCAACTTTACAGGGGCGCCATCACCTCGGGTCTGGTCCTTGGCAACCTGCGCGAAGAATCGAATCGGTTGGAAGCGAACGACCTACTGCTGCAGCCCGATCCCGGAAAGATCGTCTATGACCTCAAGGTAAAGCCGCCGGGGCGCGAACAGTTCGGTTTCGACTCCGTGGGCGGCGCGAGCGTCTGTTTCGGTGTCGATCTGCCGGCAGGCGTCCCGGTCCTGTTTGGACCCGAGGGCACACCGGTGACCGTTGCCGGTTAGTTTGACCGACCTCGGCGCCTGCAAATAGGCACCGGTACCGGTTGATGGACTCCGGACCATCGTGATGGTCAAGCCGGGCGTGGGCGAAGGCGCCGAGACGATCGTCGAGTGCGCGGCTCGGGAAGGCGTGGCCCCGTGCGGTGAGCCGGACGGGCGCATGATTCGGCCGCGCGAGACCTGGTCGATCAGCGCCCCAGCCCTTCGCGGCCTCATCGTGCGAGCCCCGCCGTGGGGGCAGGCAACGCCGAGGCCCATGGAGGAACGCGCGGGATCGAGCGTGCGCTCGGACAGGGCGCTCGGGTAGTCGTACACATCCCAATAATTTCCGAGGGCTGACGGCATGCGTCGGATCGCCTCCAGCCCAGCGGCGACGAGAAGCGAGTAGGTTGGGGTGAGGCACGAACCCCAACGCATTCGCCGTTTCGTACCGGCCTTTTTGGGGTCGCAAGCTTACCCCAAGCTACGTAATGGCGGTCCGCACCTGAATCGCGGGTGGTTCGAATATAGACTATCCAGCTGATCAATAGGCATTTTTAACTGGATATCGCGCGCCCGGCGAACGGCATTGTTCGCGACGGATACAGCGCCGGCCTCGCGCTTGAACGCTCTGCACCCGGCGCCATCCGACCTTGCTGGTAATCTTACGGTAGTAAATCGGTCGGAAATGTCCTAACCTGGCTTACACAAAAAGCTAAAAACTTCCCCTATCCCCCGCCGGGACGCGCGTCGTAGCCACCGCGGCATCGCGCCCCGGAATACCCCAAAACAGGCATGAAAGACGTACCGCAGCCGCCGGAGCGGCCTGGGGCGCCCGCGCCTGCAGCCGCCGCCCCACCCCGTCTGGAGATCCAGACCTCGCGCCAGTTCGCCGCCTGGCTCGCCGCCGAGCAGCTCAGCCTCGCCTTCACCACCTACCAGGGCGGCAAGGTGTTCTTCCTGGGCCTCAAGCCCGACGGGGCGCTCGAGGTCTTCAACCGCACCTTCGAGCGCTGCATGGGCCTGTCGGCTTCCAGCCAGACCCTGTGGCTCTCCAGCCTCTATCAGCTCTGGCGCTTCGAGAATCTGCTGGAGTCCGGTCAGCACTACCAGGGCTACGACCGGGTCTATGTGCCGCAGGTGGCCTACACCACCGGGGATGTCGACATCCACGACGTGGCGGTGGACGTCTCCGGCCGCCCGGTGTTCGTCAACACCCTGTTCAGCTGTCTCGCCACCGTGAGCGAGACCCACAGCTTCGCGCCCCTGTGGCAGCCGCGCTTCATCTCCCGGCTCGCCGCCGAGGACCGCTGTCACCTCAATGGCCTGGCGATGCAGAACGGCGTGCCCCGCTATGTCACCGCGGTGAGCCGCAGCGACGTGGCCGACCGCTGGCGCGACCACCGCCGCGACGGCGGCATCCTGATCGATGTCGAGAGCGGGGAGATCGTCGCCGCGGGGCTCTCGATGCCCCACTCCCCGCGGCTGCATAGGGTACAGCTCTGGCTGCTCAACTCCGGTCAGGGCGAGCTCGGCACGCTGGACCCCGAGAGCGGGCGCTTCGAGCCCGTGGCCTTCTGTCCCGGCTACGCAAGAGGGCTCGCCCTGCACGGCGACTGGGCGGTGATCGGTCTCTCGGGACCGCGCAAGAACAAGACCTTCGAAGGGCTGCCGCTCGATGAGCGGCTGAAGGGGAAAGGTGCGCGTTCCCGCTGCGGGCTGCATATCGTGGATCTGCGCTCGGGCGATGCGGTGCACTGGGTGCGCATCGAGGGCGTGGTGGAGGAGCTCTACGACGTGGCGGTACTCCCGAAGATCCGCCGGCCGATGGCCATCGGGCTCAAGAGCGATGAGATCCGGCGGGTGCTGAGCATCGCGCCGGCCAATTCACAGAGACACTGACGAGGAGAAGACGATGAAACGACGCACGCAATCGCAGAAGGTCTTTGCCGAGCACCCGCTCGCCGTGGCGGTCCGCCGGGGCCTACGCCCCGGAGGGCTCTCGCGCACGGCCCGTTGGGTGGGCCCGAGCGCGGGCTTGGCCTTGGCGCTGACGTGTCCCGCTGCCGCACTGGCCGCCACCTACACGGTCACCAACACTAACGACGCCGGGCCCGGTAGCCTGCGCCAGGCGGTGCTAGATGCCAACGCCAACCCGGGGCCCGACGAGATCCTGTTCGACGCCTCGGCCAGCGGAACCATCGGCCTCTCCTCCGGTGTGCTGGAGGTAACCGATTCGCTGACCGTCAGCGGTCCAGGCGCAGATGAGTTGACACTGGACGGCGGCGGGGGCTCGAGTATTTTCGCCGTTCGCGGCTCGGCGCCGACGACGGAAATGCAGGTCACTCTTTCCGCTCTGACCCTCACCGGCGCGTCAACAGCAGCGATAAGCGCGAACCCCGACGACTCTGCAGGCGTTCATCTCAACCTCACCGTCGCGGACAGTGTTATCACGGGGAATTCAGGAACCGGAATCCGCGTGAGCGAAGGGTACGACAACCGAGCTGATCTCGAGGTAAGGAACACCGTAATCTCCGATAACGGCAACGACGGGGTGGCCCTGCGGGGAGGCTATTACCGAAGCGCGGGCGACGGGGTGGCGACCATCCAAGGTGCGGAAATCAGCGATAACGCCGATTCGGGCGTTTACGTATACGGTTTATCGGTCGCAATTAACGCGAGCCGAATCAGTGGCAATTCCACCGGCGTGTACGCAGCTGGCTTTACCTATTACGGCTCGGGGGTCAGCATCGCCGACAGCGTAGTCTCGGGTAATACCGGGACCGGCGTACGTGCAAATTACAGCGGGGTAGACTTGATACGTACGTCTGTCGTTGGAAACCTTCGCGCGGGCATTAGCTCAAGTGACTCCTGGATTTCAGTAGACTCCAGCACGGTCGCTAATAATGGATACGGCGGAATTGACGGTGGATATGGGGACAGCACCCGGGTCCGAA
>CAVPOY010000004.1:0-31149 GCA_963707135.1 uncultured Gammaproteobacteria bacterium
TAGCAGTCAGCCTCTCAGTCACTGTTGTGTCTGATGACCTGCGGGGTAGCTGCGCCCCCGCTTGCTTCGCTGAACGCCGATTGGTGTCACTGACCGAGGTCAGGGACACAGGAGCGGATCGACAACCAGCGACCTGCCGGGGGTGATCGGGGCCACGTTCCACTGGGGGAGGAACGAGTGGTCTGGTCAGCGAGCGGCCGGGCCCGGCCAAATCCGGTCAGTGAGAGCCCCAACGCGGGGACTGCAGTGGAGCCCTGAGCGGTCACTGACCTTCGAAGGCAACGCAGCGGCAGCAGAACCCCCGCCGAAGCGGGGGCTACCTGGTGGGCTGGCACTTCTTTCAGAATCCGAGGATATTCAACCTCTCGCCGGTCCAGGCGTCCTTGACGACGGCGTAGAGCGTCCCCTCGGCGCCACAGCGCTCGAGCAGCACCAGCTCCTCGGCGCCGTTGGCGTTGATGTCGGCGATACTGACCATGTCGAGCGGCGTGCACGCCTTGTCGAACCAGACGGTGTTGATCGCCTCGTTTCATGCGCCGATCCGCTCGCCGCCAGCGCGACAGAACCGTAACGGCAATGACATCGGATCTTCACAGCCTAGAGGCATACTTTCCGTGCGGATGGATCCTCAGTGAGCAATGGTGACCCTTTCGGCCGACGCTGTTTGGGTCGGCCTTTACTTTTCTCCCGAAATGGCCGGAGCGGGACTCGGCAACAGTTCCGCCTTTCGGACTTTGGCTACCGCACGCGAAGTGAAAGGGAGTGGGATGGGCGAACCCGTTGTCGGGCAATGGAACGGGCACCTGCCGGCGGGGGGCAGCCCGGAGTGTCTGGGACAGCCTTCTGCCAAAACCGTCGAAAAACTCGGACGGTCTCGACCAAACTCCCAGGGTATCCTGGTTCTAATGGACGAGAGGGCTGGCCGCCGCTACGCGTAAACGCGGGTATCGCAGCGACCCCAATCGGCTAAATTTCGTGGATAAAACCGCCTCGCACGTGTGCCATCGCCCTCGCCGGAAGGTCTGCTCGATGCTGGCGTTGCCGCCGCCACATCCGTGACGCGATTGCATTGTCCAACCCATAATTTCATAGTTCCCAAATACCGACGCCCGTTCGGTCAATCCCCGAGCCGCTTGGGTGGAACACATCTAAGATGTGGGCTCCCAAATCAGAGCAGGGGATACGAACAAATTACAAAGTAGGAGACGTTCATGCTTGCGAGCATGCTCCAAGAGGTTTTTCATCGCTTCAGCGGAGCTTTTTCGGATCTTCCTCCGCAAGGGACAGTCGGGTCGTGCGCAGCTAGTCTCGACGAGGTGGTCGAGCATGTGGTTGATGAGGTCTCCTCGCGACTGCGCGCCATTCCCGGTTACGCCCGGGCGCTACGCGACCCTGTACTCACAACTTTCCGCTACATCGACGGAATCGTCGAGGCCATCCCCGCTCCCCTGCTTTGCTGCCGTTCAAGCTTTACCGATGACCCCCGCATCAACGCTTTTTTCGTCAGTCCACAGCACATTCAAGAAGTGTTCAGCCAAAGCAAGGAGGTTCGCGATCTGTTCGAGACCAATCCTCTGGCAGAGGAGTGCTGGGCGTTGATGTGCATGCGCCAGGAGGAACGCAGACAGTTCGGGATGGCGCTGGTCGGCGGCGAGGTACGCAAGGACGTGATGCAAACCGCGGTTAGCTTCACCGACCATCAGGTGGTCTCTCCGGGTATCGACGAAGCGACGGCCCGCTGCGCGCTTAAGTGCTGCATGTTCAATGGGCTGCTCGCCCACATCCGCCGCCGTGCCAATGATGCACGGACCCGCATCGCGGAGCTGGAGAATCGCATTGTCGTGGCCAAACGTCGCCTGCGTGCGCTGGGCCAGGATTTTTCCCGGAAGTCTGCCAGAAGGGGGCTGGAGGCCGAAATCGAGCGCCTTCAGGGCGAGCTCTCGGAAGATCCACTGCGCCTGCCCACCCTCAACGATCACCTGCGTTTTGCAGTGGAGTGCCTGTCGAATCCCGCGGACATCCTACAAGCCGAGACCCGTTCCTTGTCCCTCACCCGGATGGCCATAAAGCTGGAAAAAGGGTCCGAGGAGCCGGGTTACGAGCTGACACTGCCTGAAATTCGCATCGCCTCTCATGCCCCGCGCATCAGTACGCTGGTACACTTCCCGCGCGAAGAGTTGTTGCCTAAGCAGGACTTCCTCAGAGAAGCGGACATCTTCCTTTCACTATGAGGTTGATAACGCTCGCTGCTTTTTTTATTGGGATGTACGAGGGCATCATGCCCTTGCACGTTCACTGAAGAAGAAGGTACCCCCCTCCCTATCCCCTTGGAAAGATCTGCTCGCCGGTCTCAGGGGAACGCATCGCAGCTGCTTGCTCTCTACCTGCCGGGCGGCTCAGATCGGCCAGGAACGGACATGGTGGGAGCCGGTCAGCAACCCGTGTTGTGGCAAGAAGGGTACGGAGTCTCGGTTACCTCAACGACCGCAAATCCACCCAACCCTGCCGAAGACCAACCAATCCGCTGCGATCGCTGGATGGTGATACCGGTCGCCCGAGCCTGACCTCCTGGACGACGGCAAAGGACGCTATGCGGCCACTGGCCGGGGCGGCGTCAATCTGACAGGGGTTCGAGAAAGCAGACGCTGGGCTGCGGTGCCCCGCGGGCGGCTCCAAGCTGATTGCGGCCTCTGAGGGCCGACTGTTTGGCAGATAGGCCTTGTCGCTTTGCTGCCGCTCGTACCCCTGCACGGTCGCAGACTCGGCTCGGCCGATAGTGTCAGAGCTTAATAGGACGAAACTGAGCACTGAATCGAGACCGTCGAGATCAAAAAAGCGGGGAGCACGCGCTAGCCGCGGCAATGGACTGCGATTAGGCAACTCGTCTCCGCGGGTCTCTATGATCTTGCGGGAAGCGAAGAGCGCCACGCCGCGGGTGTGATGCCTGACCAGCGTTTGAAGGCCCGCGTGAAGACACTCGGGTCCGCGTAGCCGATGGCCGAGGCAATCTCGTGGATTGGCAACCGGGTATCGCAGAGCAGCTGGCGTCCGACCTCGTAGCGGATCTCGGCGACTAGGTCCCGGTAGGTCGTGCCTTCCGCCTGGAGCCTTCGGCACAGGGTGCGTCGCTGCATCGCGAAGAGTGCCGCGGTCTGATCGACGGAATGTTGTCCGGCAATCAGCCCGGCGCGCACTACCCGTCTCACCTTCGTGGCGAAGTCGAGCGCCCACTCGCGGTCGAGCTTTCGGACCTCCTGCAGGATGCGCTCCTGCAGCTCCGGCGCGGCGTTCGGCAGACGTTTCTTCAGTAATGCGGCCGGAAACACCAGCCGGTTCGGTTTCCGCATCGAAACGCACGGGCGCCCGGAAGAAGCGGCGGTACGGGCGCAGGTCCGCGGGGCGGCGGCCGGCGAGGAGCACCTCCGTCGGCGACCATTCGGCACCGCACAGCGAGCGAACGACGTTGCAGGCGATGGCGATTGCGCCCTCGCCGATCTGGTCCGTGCTCTCGACACCCGGCGCGTAGATCGCGTAGTCCAGGTGCGCTGCACCGTCGCACGACGACAGCACCGCCACCGCGCAGCGGTCGTGCAGATGCAGGTAAAGCGTCATCAGTCTCAGCGCCTTCTCCACATCCGGCGCATCGTGGATCAGCAGGCCGACCAGGCCCAACGACGACGCGCCGCCCCGCGCCCCGACGAGCAGTCCGAAGTGCCGACACCCCGTGCGGGCGACACAGGCGCTCACCAGGCGACCCAGCAGGGCGCACGGCAGAGGATGGTCGGGATCGGAAAAGGCCTGCCCGTCGAAACCGAGCTGAGACATGACCTCCACCGGATCGACCCCGTGCTCCAGCAGGACCTCGGGGATCGCCAACGGGCCGCCGATCCGCAGGTGACCCTCCGGCACGATCGGCAGGGTGCGCACGGGTGTGTCCAGGCAGGACATGGCCGAAAGATTGGAAACAGGTGGACCGAGGTGCCCAGAGTGTGGGGGACCAGCGAAAGGTCGGCAAGGGGCACCGCCGCGGCTCGAAGCGATCGCCTCGCCGGGCCGCTGGCGTTGTATAGGCGATCACCCTCAGCGGCCCGGGCCCTGCGCGGCAACCCCCGCCTCGCGCGGCGGGGGCGCAAGCGGCCTCTGACCGGCAGACGTCAGCCCACCCGGTTCACGGCGGGCGGCGTCCAGGTGCCGTCGATGATCGACGGCTGCTCCTCGCTCGGCCAGTACATGCGCAGCATCAGCACGAACTTGCCTGGCGGCGCCGGCAGCCAGTTCGACTCCTCGTCCTTGCCCGGCGACTCGTGCTGGATATAGAGGTCGACCGAGCCGTCCGGGTTCTGCTTCAGATCCTGCCGCGGGCTAATGGAATAGCGGTTGATCGGATTGTCGACGAAGAAGTACTCGGCGTCGTACATCGTCAGCGACCAGAAGCCCTGTGCCGGCGGCAGCTGCCCCTGGGGGAAGTGCATGACGTATCTGTGGGCGCCGTTGTAGTCGTCGCCGTGTGCATCCTTTTGCGAGGTCGGGTAGACGGCGTCCTGAAGCCGGTTGGCGCCGAGTCCGATGGCGGTGACAAAGGCCCGGTTCAGGTAGTCGGTGCCGTAGAGGCCCGTCTCGGTGGCGAATACCCATCCGTTAAGGTGCTTGACGCTCTTCCCGACCTTGAACTGCAGCATGATCCGATCGAAGGCGACCTCGGGGATGCGCTTGACGAAGTCGGCCTTGAGCTTGCTCGCATCGAAGTCCTGTCCCGGCACCAGACCGATCCGCGCAAATCGCTCCAGGGCCGGGGCATCGGCGGGCGCCGGCGGGTTGCGCTTGATCAGCTCGGCCAGCAGCGTGAAGTATTCGACCGCGTCGAGCCGGTTCACCTGGTCGCGAACCGGGGTCGTCATGTCGATGGACGGGTCGACCTTGCCGGGGGGCGGCGTGTAGTCGCTCGCCGTAGGCGCTGAGCGGCACCAGCTTGCACTGGTCCTGCAGGGCGTGGACTGCGGCGTAGTCCTCCGGCGTGCCGGTGCAGTAGATGCGGCCGAGCAACCAGACGATGCTCGGTCGGCGACTTGTACTCCTCGACGCCAGCGGGCAGCGCGCCTTTCCAGCCGGGCCCCGTGATGGCATAGGTCTGCGGGCCGGTGCCCGTGGTGCGCTTGCCGGGCACCTGGAACACGTCGGTCCAGCCGTCGAGCATCGGGAACAACGCGTACCGATCATGCATGTCCGGGAGGCTGAGCACCCAGGGCTCCTCCCCGACATCGAAGAATGCCGTCGTGTAGAGCGTGTCGGCATTGGGCGCGGTGACATCTCTGAATGCGGCGTCGGGATACTCCCGCAGCTTGATGATGTGACCCATGGGTGCGCGCGTGCCTTCAGGCTTCGTCACGTTGGTGATCACGCGACGGGTCATCTCCATCGTGACCAGCGGATAGCCGTAGATGTAGGCGTCGGTCGCGAGCCAGAAGTCGTCGAGACCCTCCACGAGGTCGAATGGCGAAGCTTCTTGGGCGCGCAGCTCAGGAACTAGTACAGGGATCAGGGCGGTACCGAGCCCCGCCTGGAGGAAGAGACGACGTGTACGGCCATGTTGTCCTCTAATTGGGATTGCAGATGCGCGCCGACGAGCGCGGAAGCGCCCCGTATAGAGCGAACCTGTCGGCGCGTCTTGATCTTTGAGGACAGATTTCTGATCTCTTGGGGCACGAGTCCGATCCGGAACAGTGGACCCATGAGCGACCGCGCCGCTCGGTGATTGACTGGATGCGTGTACTGTTCCCAGCCCGACACCTCCCAAGAATTCGCTAACTCAGAGCGAGACGAGCCGCGACGAGCCTGCCGTTCGCCGATTCATCGTAACGGCTCTATTGCAGCCATAGACTCGCAGGTGCAACCGGTCGCGAGAGAACTGCTCGTTACGCTAGGGGGCTACTTGGGGCGCACATCTGCTTCGCTCGATGGAGGAGTCGCCTAATCGTCGCGCTTCCGCTGGCCACTTTGCGCGTCTACCTGCCGCTGAAGGGCCTCGGCTGTGCGGGCTCTGGCGGGTCCGGCCGCTTGTTACCTGGACAGGCCCATCTTCCCGCTTGGGCGCGGTGGCCCCGATCGAAGCCTCAGTTCGACTGTCCGCTTCTTGCGGCTCTGGCCTTCCGCCCCTCGCGCCGGTCGGCGGCCGGAATGCGCGTTGAGCTGTCACTCGGCACGACCATGTTGACCGGTAGCTCCTGGGACAAGCAGTCGGTTCCCAGGACGGCCCCTCGGTCAGCGGGTGACTCCAGCAGGAGCTATCACGAGGCGCATCTGCCATGCCAAGTGTGGCAGGAACCAAACATCCACCGCCAGCAGGCCGCGACTTCCGAAATGGGTCGATCACGGAAGTCCTTTACCTCGTCGGCGTAAACGGCAAAATCCTGAGGTGTCAAGGCCCGAGCGTAGCGGAATCGGATCTGCCCGTCGCCGAGGGGCTCGAAAATGTCGTCGAGGATGCAGCACTCGATATGGCCGTTGCAGGGGAATAATGTCACCGGAGACGCCCTGCGCAAGCGGAGGACAAAAAAACGTCACATTCCGCTATTACTCTGTGCCTGCAACATGACGTACCAACGTCACTATTTTGGTTTCCGACGCTTGCCCTGTCGCAAGCGTCCTTACCCTGAACAAGCTTGCCGTTGGGGGCGAGAGACACCGTTGCCACCACGGGGCCGGGGCGTCGCAAGCAGCTTCGTAGATATCTTCGAGGGGCACCTTCCATGAAACTTATAGACCGCAAGGGCATTCCCTATCCGGCGAAGATGAAGTTGAGGAGTTGGATCGTGGCGGGGCCCCCGGGCTGCGGCAAGTCCTACCTCATCGAGCGGATCGGTGGTTACCCGGGGGAAGTCGGCATCGATATCTCCCAGGACAAGTGGTGGACCGTCGAACCGTTAAGTCACCGTCCGAGAGAGCTTCATTTCGCTTTCCCTTTCAAAGGGCACAGCGACGCCCTGCCGGTCTATGACGAATCCTGGAAAGGATTGCAGGATTTCCCGGAACTGGATCTTGAGCGTATCCGCCTGCCAAAGAAAAAAAGGTTCATCCTAGCTCCGGACTGGCGAGCCCGCTTCGTGTTCGACTTCATTCTCCCGCCGGCAGACTGGCTGTTCGAAAATCGCAAGCAGCGCCATGATAGCGGCGACCTGCGCCTGGTGGATCTGGGGCTGACACCACAGTGGGTCGCTTGGCAGGTCCACGTCCACTGGCACGCGGCCTGGTTCTTCCACCAGGCCGGCCTGCAGGTGATGCTCCGCCCTTTCAATACCGCCCGCCCCTATTCGTTCCCGGTGTTGAAGAAAGTGCTCAGGAAAAAGGCCGTGGCCGCCGACAAACACGTGAACCCGGACATGAACTGGTCCAAGGTGCGTTTTGCCAAACTCTGGTTCGAGCAGTCCGCCCCCGACAACCTAAACTTCCCGGCCATAGCTGAACCTGCAGACCGGGCGCGGTAACGAGAAAGGAATCGCCGTGTGGAGTGCCAATGTCTCTTCAGGGTCGGGAACAGCCGTTGCGGTCTGCCCATTCCTCGTGTCGGTGTAAGGAATTCTGACACCGAATATAAGCAATCGGTGTAGGACCGCAATGGGTCGGTTTCTGCCCGTCGAGGCGGGCATCATCGTAGCCCGGAATCAGCGTCGAACCGTCTGATGCGCGTTGCGGCGCAACGTCCGCTTTCTGGAGCCCATGCGGGATTGCAGCCGCTTCGGCCGGTGGCTGGATTGCAAGACCGGTCGGTAAAGCAGTCGATCACCAGTGGCCGTAATCGGTATCGTTCAGTCGTTGCGGTAAGGCCTGCTGACATGTCGCTCTGTACCGCCGTCCCGTTCCGCGTCGAGCGCCTCGTGAATGATCCGCCGCAGCTCCTTTACCGACGCCGGATGGTCGAAACCGCTGTGGCCGGTGGGGACCACCCGCTCGGACTCCGCGACCGGCAGGTGGGCGCTGTGGTACGGCACGACGCCGTCCGAGCTGGTCTCGAGCGTGCCCCGGCCGCGATCGCCGAGGATGGTGTGGCTGGGGACCGCCGGCTTGGTCGAGTCCAGCGCCCGCAGGAATCGGGAATTCGGCGACAGGCCATGGATGCTGGTCGGCAGCCTCTCGATCTCGACGCCGGTAATTTGATCCACCGCATCGGACAGCTCGTTGAGCAGGGTGTCCGGAAGGCGTATCAGCCGGATGCCCCAGGCCCCCAGGCCGCTGGTGGCCCAGCGGCTGCCTCGATGGGGAGTGAACAGAAAGACGACCCGGCTCACGTCCGTTCGCGGCTCGAAGATCAGGGCGCGCCGCACGCGGCTGGTTTCGGGTAGCGAGGCGACGCCGGGCACGATGCTCTCGGCCTCCCGTTCCGTGATCCGCGAGACCTGGGCGCGGGCGAGGATACCGCCCATGCTGTGCCCGAGCAGGATCATCGGCTTGTTCACCTTGTGGGCAATCACCGCATCGTCCAGGGCGTTCCTCAGCTGCAGCGCCGACAGCGGTACTGGCTGACCGGTGGGATAGTAGAAGAACCAGAACTGACAGCGGGCGCGAATCTCGGGGTCCGCCATCAGGTCCATGACCAGGGGCTCCCAGGTTCGCGGGGTCGACAGCAGGCCATGGATCAGGACCACCGGCGTCTTTTTCGGGTCGAAGGGCTCGAGGAAGACGATACGTGGTTGTCCGGTGAAGTGTCCGGGTCGCACTAGGTTGGCCAGACCCGCACCAAATCGGCGACCCGCCGCGGCCGACTCGCTTAAGGGTGTCTCCAGATCCATCGCCACCGGCACGTCGCCATGTGTCGTCCGGGTGGTCTGGATCTGCCGCGGGTCCACCAGCGCCGCGTTGCAGCATTCGGTCGACGGGGATTTGGGCAGGGCCACCAGGGTCAGGGGCACCCGGTAGCCGGTCTTGGGTGCGTTCGGGTCGCCGGCGGGGCGGAGCCGACCTACGGCCGGAAGTCCTAGGCCGAAGCGGTGCAGGCCGGGCCGAGACAGGCGCGGCCCTACCACTGGATCAATATCGGCGAAGCGAGCGGGCGACTGCACAGCCGTCGAAGGGGCGCCGAGGGGCGACAAGCCTGGCTTGGCCGCGTCGCTAAGCAGTCGCGGCAGCTGCGCCGCGGTGAGACGCCGATAAACGACCTCTTCTTGCGCCCGCTCTCGCGCGCCGCTCTCGGGTGCCGCGAGGACGCGGATCGACTCGTCCAACCGCGGGCCCAATGGCTGCCCGGCCTCCGGCGCCTGGAGCGACTGGCAGCCCGCCAGCGCGAAGGCCCCGCAGACCAGAAGAGGCCATGCGACGTCTTGCTGGAAGGAGCGCGCTGCAACAGAACTTGGAAACATCGCGGCGCTGCTCGCCAGACCCTGGGATCGTGCCGTGCGGCGCGATCGACATTTACGTTGGATGCCAATATACAGCAGCCATCATCGACGCAAAAATGACGGCCACAGGCGGCGTCGGCCGGTCCGCACCGACATCCGGACCGTCGGGGTTGATCGAGCATTCAGCCGTTATCGCGGCCCCCGAATGTAGAGATTTTTTGCTGGCACGCGGGTAAGATTCCTGCGCCCGTCGTTACGTGCGTGATCCCAACGACGCCGAATGTCTTTTGTCCGTTTGTCGCTCAACCAACCCATAAGGAGCTAAGACCTTGCGCAACAAGACCATCCTGTCCGCAGCCGCTCTCACCGCGATTCTGATCGCGGCCACCGCCCAGGCACAGACCAGCCTGACGACCCAACCCGTCAAGGCCATCGCGGTGCAGTCGCAAGTGTCCGGTGAGGTCACGGTAGTCAATCCGGAGACCCGGATGCTCACCATCAGGACCGCCGATGGCACCTTCGAGGTCTTGAATGCGCCGCCGGAGGTCAGGCGTTTGGATCGAATTAGGATCGGCAACCGTGTGACTCTGACCAAAACCACGACGGCGCTGATCGAATTGCAGACGGGACGCGACGCGGGTTCCATGGGCACCATTAGTCGGACGGATATCGAGCGCAGCCCGGGTACGCGGCCCGCCGGATCCATCACCGACACGATTACGCTCCTGGGCCAGATCGTTGGCGTGGACGCGTCCGCCGGTACGGTCACCGTGCGGGGCGCCAACGACACCCGCACCTTCGAGCTGGAGAACAAGCAACTGCTCTCGAATATCAAGGTCGGTGACGGTGTCGTGGTCACGATCCGCAACATCATCGCCGGAGAAGTGACCGTAAACTGATGGGATCTTGCTCGCGGGGACGCGGACCTTCGTATCCGCTTGCCCGGCCTCGCCCGCCCAGGCTCACCCGTAGAGACCCTGGTCGACTCGCGTGCCGCTGATGCGGCCCGAGGATATCCGCTTGCGGTGGGAGCGCAGGGGTACGGGCGACCAAGCTTGATCGACAAGGAGGCCCAACCGGGTCGGCGGCTGGGAGTGGCGATTAAGTATCGCGGCCGGGGCGGCGTGCGGATGTCCCGCCGTTCTCAGATGCGGCAGTAACTGAAAACTGAGTGGCTCGTAAACGGCGTTTTTGAGCCGTGAGCTGTAAGTTTGCTGGTAGGGCAACTGACCGGCCTTATCTTCAGGAAACCACCGCGTATCGCCCGATCCCATTCGGTCATATCACCGCTGGCGCGTAACGTGGGGGCAGGGTGTTTTCGCTATCCTCACTGAGCTAGGATCTCGCGCCTAAGTCAACCATCGGGGGCTCGCCTTGAATCCGCCAAAAGTGTTGCCGCATAGCGGTTCGCTGTTCCCAATCCGGAGTGCAGCGGCGTCTTTACCGTCTCGCCCTTGCGTTGCTGGCCGTGCTTTCCGCCTGCCAGCCCGCGGACGAGCCTGAAGCGGCCCCAGCCCCGATTAGACCGGTGCGGGTGGTCACGGTCGAAGAGCTCCCGGGTGGAGAGACGGTGACCCTGACCGGCACCGTCCAGGCCCAGGACGACGTTAGCCTGGGCTTCCGGGTCGGTGGACAGCTGATCGAGCGAACGGTCAACGTCGGCGACCCGGTCCGCGCCGGCCAGGTCGTCGCGCGCCTGGACGCCCAGACCGAGCGTAACGCGGTGGACGCGGCGCGGGCCAACCTGGCCGCCGCGATGGCACGCCTGGTCGAGGCCCGCAATACGGTGCAGCGCTACCAGCCCATGCTGGAGCGAGGCTTCGTCGCGCGCGCTCAATTCGATCGCGCCGTGGAGGCGCGTGACGCCGCTCAGGCCCAGGTGGATGCGATCACGGCCCAGGTGGCCACCGCGGAGAATCAGCTCGGATTCACGACCCTGACGGCGGATGGCCCCGGTATCGTCACGGCCCGCGGGGCCGAGCCCGGAGAGGTGGTCGCTGCGGGCCAGATGGTCGTGCGCCTCGCCCGCGAGGGTGGGCGCGACGCGGTCTTCGATGTTCCGGCACGGGTGATCGAGACCGCCTCGGCCGAGAACGAGGTGCAGGTGGCCTTGAGCACGAACCCAGGCGTAACCGCCACCGGGCGGGTGCGAGAGGTTTCGCCTGAGGCGGACCCGGCGACTCGCACCTTCAAGGTCCGGGTCGGTCTCGCCAACCCGCCGGAGGCCATGCGGCTGGGTTCCACGGTGACCGGCACCGTCCAACTCGGGGGTACCGCCGGCATTGCCGTACCCGCCTCGGCACTGACCTCATCCGGGGGGCAGCCCGCGGTCTGGGTGCTGGACCCGGGGACCGAGACCGTGGCCCTGCGTAACGTCGATGTGGTGCGTCATGAGCTCGACCGGGTGGTCGTCGGGCAGGGGCTCGACGTGGGCGAGATCGTGGTCACCGCTGGCGTGCAAACCCTGCGACCGGGCCAGCAGGTGCGCCTTGCGGGCGCGCCGCCGCCCGGCACCCGACAGTGAGGCGGCACTCGAGATCGTGCCCCAGACCGAGGCGGAGCCTGCCGGTCCCGACAGAGGTTCGCGATCAGGCAGTGGAGAGTGCAAAGGGACAATGAGCGGCTTCAACCTCTCCGAGTGGGCGATCAAGAACCGCTCCGTTGTGGTGTTCTTGATGATCGTCTCGGTGGCCGCGGGAGTCGCCGCCTTCTACAAGCTCGGGCGCGCGGAGGATCCGCCGTTCACCTTCCGCACCATGGTGGTGAGCGCGGCCTGGCCGGGGGCGACCTTGGAGCAGACCATGCTGCAGGTCACGGAGCGTCTGGAGCGCACCCTGCAGGAGGTCCCCAACCTCGATAACCTGCGCAGCTTCACCAAGCCTGGCGTCGCCACCATCTTCGTGGACCTCACCGGCGATACCGGTCCCAAGGCGGTCGAGGACACCTGGTATCAGGTGCGCAAGAAGGTGGGGGACATGCGCCACACCCTGCCTCAGGGGATCGTCGGGCCCGGCTTCAACGACGAGTTCGGCGACACCTACGGCATCATCTACGGCTTTACCAGCGACGGATTCACCCACCGGGAGCTGCGCGACTATGTCGAATCGGTGCGCTCCCAGCTCCTGCGGGTGCCGGACGTCTCCAAGGTCAGCGTCCTGGGCGCCCAGGACGAGCGCATTTTCGTCGAGTTCGACATGCGCACCCTGGCGGGTCTGGGCTTCGATCCGAGCGCCCTGGTGGGCGCCCTGGCGGCCCAGAACCTGGTGCGGCCCACCGGGGTCATCCAGACGGGCGACGAGAGCATCTCGCTGCGGGTGTCCGGGGCCTTCGGCTCCGAGGCGGACCTGCTCGACGTCAACTTCGCGATCGGCGACCGCAAGCTGCGCCTGGGCGACATCGCCCAGGTCCGGCGCGGCCTGGCGGATCCGCCCCAGCCGATGTTCCGGGTCAATGGCGAGGACGCCATCGGGCTTGCCATCGTCATGCGCGATGGTGGCGATATCCTGGCCCTGGGCGAGAACATCCGACAGGCCATGCGGGGTATCGTCGCCGATCTGCCCATCGGGATCGAGGCGCACCGGGTGGCCGATCAGCCGCAGACGGTCGATGCGGCCATCAATGACTTCACCACCTCCCTGTGGCAGGCCATCGCCATCATCCTGGGCGTCAGCTTCCTGAGCCTGGGGGTACGGGCAGGAACTGTCGTGGCGCTCGCCATCCCGCTGGTGCTGACCACGGTGTTCGCCATCATGGATATCGTCGACATCGACCTGCAGCGGATCTCGCTGGGCGCCCTGATCATCGCCCTGGCGCTGCTCGTGGACGACGCCCTGACCACGGTGGATGCCATGTCGCGGCGGCTCGCGGCCGGCGAGGCGAAGGAGGCCGCCGCGACCTACGCCTACCGGACCCTGGCCTTCGCCATGCTCACGGGTACCCTGGTGACCATCGCCGGGTTCGTCCCGGTGGGCTTTGCGGCAAGCTCGGCGGGTGAGTACACCTTTGACATCTTCGCCGTGGTGGGCATTACGCTGCTGGTCTCCTGGTTCGTCGCCGTGGTCTTTGCTCCCCTGCTGGGGGTGCTGCTGCTGGTGCCGCCGAAAACCCAGACGGACGAGTCCAATCCAGGCGCCGTGCTCCGCGCCTACCGGGCCCTGCTCGGCGGCGCGATCCGGGTGCGCTGGGTGACCATCGCCGTGGCCGTCGCCGCCTTCGTGGCGTCCCTCCTTGCCCTCGATCTGGTGCCGCGACAGTTCTTCCCGGCCTCGGACCGGACCGATCTGCTGGTGGACATCAGCCTGCCGCAGAACGCCTCGATTCACGCCACCGCCCGGGAGGCGGACAAACTCGATGCCGTCCTGGGCGCCGATCCGGACGTGGACCACTGGAGCACCTATGTGGGCTGGGGCGCCGTGCGCTTCTATCTACCGCTGAACGTGCAGCTGCCCAATCCCTTCTTCACCCAGGCAGTGGTGGTTGCCAAGGACGTGGACGCCCGGCAGCGTCTGGAGGTCAAGCTCGCCCAGTACCTGAAGGAGGAGGTACCCCAGGCCGTCAGCCGGGTCGCGCCGCTGGAGCTTGGCCCCCCGGTCGGCTGGCCGGTCCAGTATCGGGTGATGGGGGACGATCCGGAGCGCCTGCGCGAGATCGCCCTGGAGCTTGGCCAGATCGTCGCCGATCACGGAGACATCCGCGACGTCAACTTCGACTGGATGGAGCCCGGCCGGCAGCTGCGGATCCGTATCGACCAGGACCAGGTGAGGCGCCTCGGGCTGTCCTCCGCCGCGGTGGCCTCCACGCTCAATACTCACATCACCGGCACCACCGTCACCCAGGTGCGTGACGACATCTACTTGATCGATGTGGTGGCCCGGGAGCGTGAGGGCCAGCGCCTGTCCTTCGCCAATCTCCGCACGCTGGAGGTGCCGTTGCCGGACGGGCGCACCGTGCCCCTGGACCAGCTCGCTACCTTCGACAACGGCCAGGAATACCCGATGATCTGGCGCCGGAACCGGGTGCCGACCCTGACCGTCCAGGCCGATCTGGCCCCGGGGGTGCTCCCCGACGCGGTGGTCGCCGATCTGACCCCGGCGGTCGATGCACTCAATGCGCGTCTGCCCGCCGGCTATTGGGTCGAGGTGGGCGGGTCGGTCGAGGAGAGCGCCAATTCCCAGGCGTCCGTCATGGCGGTGGTCCCCCTGATGCTCCTCATCATGATCTCGCTCCTGATGTTCCAGTTGCGGAGCTTCCCGCTGCTGGTCATCGTGCTGAGCGTGGTGCCGCTGGGCCTGATCGGCGTGGTCGGGGCCCTGCTGGTGTCTGGTCAACCGCTGGGTTTCGTTGCCATCCTCGGGGTCCTGGCCCTGATTGGCATGATCGCCAAGAACTCGGTCATCCTGATCAGCCAGATCGAGCAGGAGCGGCAGACCGGCAAGCCCCTGAAGGAGGCCGTAATCGACGCCAGCGCCTCGCGGGTACGCCCCATCATGCTGACCGCCATGTCGACGGTGCTGGGCCTGATCCCGATCGCGCCGACCGTCTTCTGGGGACCCATGGCCTTCGCCATCATGGGCGGGCTGCTGGTGGCATCGCTGCTCACCTTGGTCTTCCTGCCCACCGTCTATGTGACCTGGGAATCGTGGCGGGGGACGGGGCCCCGAGAGCCTGCGCATCCCGAAACCGCCCCATCGGCGTCGTGAGGTGTCGAGGAGGTATATGGACGTGTCGCGCAAGCCTTGTAAGGGCGTCGCTAAGTTCCGCGTCTTTCTGGCCCGAAACAGGGGCCGAGGCCGCGCGGGGCTTTGATGTCCATGATTGATCGAGCTAGCATGGCGCGGGCAGGTCTTTTCCGGCCTGCCCGCGCCAACGTTCCGACAACAATCCGGTTATAGAGGTCTCAGTGACCATGCTGAACGATATCGTCGACGGTCTCCACGACGCCAAGATCGAGGGTCTCGCCCGAACCTTCAATCGCTTGGGCCGAACCGGATTCTGGCTTCAGGTGGTCCTGGGCTCTTTTCCGGTGATCCTGATGGTCTATGTGTTTGCCTTCAGCGGCAGTTTCTCGGGCACCCGGGCCGGGCTTCCGATCGTCGAATATCTGACCGTGCTTAATCTGCTGATATTGTTCTTCACCACCTTCTGGTTCTATCGCTATCGCGGGCTGTCGAAGAAGATCGCGGATCCACTCTTGTGCCCGACCGAGTCGGTGGTGCTCCGTCGCGTCTGGACGGGTCTGGTCGCCAGCGCCGTGGGCGTCCTGTTCTCCATGTTGGTCATGTTTGTCGAGGTGGGACAGCTGCTGTTCTATTTCCTGTCCGCGCCACAAGGCGGCATCCCGGCGATCCAGACCACCCCGAGCGCCGTCGGAGGTGCTTCCAGCTGGGTGTCCACGGTGGACATGGCGAGTCTGATGGCGCTCATCCTGACTCTTGCAGCCGAGGTCATCGCCCTGGTGCTTGGCCTGTGGCTCCTGTTCCGCACCACGTCCGCCTATCGGGGCATGCCTGAAACCGCCGCCGACTGAGCGATCGTCCGTTGCCGTGACCGGCAGAGCCGCGGGCGGGCGACGGCCGCGCTGGCGCAGGGGTCTGACGATCGGACTCCTCGCCGTCGCGGCGGCCGTCGCCCTTTGGACCTGGTGGGCTGAAGACCATCCGCGGGAAGAGCGGCGGCTGCGCGTGCTGGTTCACGACCAGCTTGAAGCCTGGTTTCCGCAACAGATGGCCCCGGACGAGGGCTGGCATGGCATCCACCGTCGTGCCGCCGACCGCGGGTCCCGCCGGCTCTCGGTCCTGCTGGTCCATGGGCTGGATGAGCCGGGCAGCATCTGGGACGATCTGGCCCCTGCATTGGAGGCCTCCGGTTTTGACGTCTGGGAGTTCCGATACCCCAACGATCAGGGCATAGACCGCAGCGCCGAGTACCTGGCGGCCAGTTGGTCGGCGCTTCCAGCGGATCGCCCGGTGGCGTTGGTAGGCCATAGCATGGGCGGCCTGGTCATCCGGGACTTCGTCTCGAGGCTGAGACACCCGGTCGGTTTGGCCGAGCGGGTCGGGGGCCCGTCCGTCGCGGGCGTCATCCTCGTCGGGACCCCGAACCAGGGCTCGGAATGGGCGCGGCTGCGGGTCTGGCTGGAGCTGAGGGATCAGTTTCCAACCCGTGAAGGGCGCCGCTACTCCCTGTTCGCGGCTCTGCGCGATGGCACCGGGGAGGCCAAGATCGATCTGCGTCCGGGCAGCGACTTCCTGCAGGATCTCAATGCGCGGCCGTGGCCCGCATCGATCCCTATTGAATCCATCGGCGGCCTGCTCCTAGCCTCGCCGCCGGGCGTGGCCGAGGGTATCGCGGCGGCGTCCGACGAGACCGGATCCGGGGAGCTGCAAAAGCGGCTCTCGGACTGGTGGTCCGGCCTCGGCGCTGAACTGGGCGACGGCGTGGTGTCCCTCGACTCTACCCGAATTCCGGGCGGCGGCCCGCCGCTGGTGCTCGACGCGTCCCATCGCGGCCTGCTTGTCCGTTTGCTCCCGGGCGATCCCGAGCCGCCCTCGATCGCGCCCATCCTGGAGACGCTGGCGGTCTGGGATGCCAGGACCCCAAGCCCGTGACAAGTTGCTCGTCGGGGGCAAAAACCTTCGCGCCTTGGCCGCTCAGATGGCTTACGTTGGTCGGTGTTTGACTTTGTTAGGGTGGGAGACTCGATGGTTGCTGGTCTGAACAAGCTGTTCAAATGGGTCGTTGGTCTGGTCCTTGCCGGCGCTCTTATGTTCCTCGGCTTGCGTGTCTACACCTCGCAGCAGGGTGCATCGCTCGAGGTCTGGCATACCTTCGTCCCGACGGAGCTGACCACCGAGGAAATGGACGCCGCCGATTGGGACGGTTACCTCAAGGCGGAGAGCGCGGTCTTCGAGGAGGTCCGCAGCGAGGTCACCCAGCGCCTGGACCAGGACGAAATGCTGCCCGCCAACCGCTATTTCGAGGGCAGCGCGGTTTATCCGGGCCATATTGCACACGACTGGAACCGCTCCTTCATTCTGGAGCCCGAGGGGACGCCGATCGGTGCGGTCGTCTTGCTTCACGGCCTGACCGACGCCCCCTACAGCGTTCGCCATGTCGCGCAGCGCTACCGGGAGCGGGGCTTCGTCGCGCTCGCGCCGCGGCTGCCGGGCCACGGGACCGTCCCCGCGGGTCTCGTCGAGGCGACCTGGGAGGACTGGATGGCGGCGACCCGTCTGGCGGTGCGCGAGGCGCGCAGACGGGTCGGCGCGACCGCGCCGCTGCACCTGGTCGGTTACTCCAACGGCGGGGCGCTTGCGGTGAAATACGCCCTGGATGCGATCGAAGACCCGGGGCTGCCCCGCGCCGATCGGATCGTACTGCTATCGCCGATGATCGGGCTCACCGAGTGGGCGCGCTTTGCCGGGCTGGCGGGCTTGCCGTCGGTCTTTCCCGCCTTCGCAAAAGCCGCCTGGCTGTCCATTCTGCCGGAGTTCAACCCGTTCAAGTACAACTCGTTTCCGGTGAACGCGGCACGCCAGTCCTCGCTGCTGACCCGGGCTCTGCAGCCGCGCATTGCCCGTCTCGCCCGAGAGGGCCGACTCGTCGATCTGCCGCCGATTCTGACCTTTCAGTCCGTTACGGATTTCACCGTCAGTACTCGTGCGATCGTCGATGCACTCTACGCCCTGCTCCCCACAAACGGCAGCGAACTGGTGCTCTTCGATCTGAACCGTACGATCGAATTCGGCCCTCTGCTGCGTCCCAGCGTAGAGGCGAGTCTCGAGGGCCTGCTCCCCGATGCCCCGAGGCGATTTCGCACCGCCGTCATCGCCAACGCGAGTCCCGGATCCCCTGATATGGTGGAACGGACGGTCGACGCTGACGCGGTGGCGGAGAAGGTCAGACCCCTGTCGCTCGCCTATCCCAGCGAGGTGTTCTCGCTGTCCCACATCGCGCTTCCGTTCCCGATCGACGACGGGCTCTATGGCATGACGCCTGATCCGTCGGAGGACTTCGGCGCGCAGCTCGGTGCCATCGCGCTGCGGGGCGAGCGCGGGACCCTGATCATCAGCGTCGATGCCCTGACCCGGATGTCGTCAAATCCGTTCTTCCCCTACGTGCTCGCGCGCATCGAGGAGGGAATCCCCGCGAGGCGCTAGCGACGGATGCCCCGCGGGGCCAGGTGGCGGACGTTCCGAGACTATGGTCGGTTGTTGATCCAACCATAGGGCTGCTCAGTCGGTTACGCCGCAGGGCGGCACGCTGCATATGCCTTACGGCTTTCGTTTCAAGGAACCGGGGTGTCCGCCGGAGCTGTTGTCGCTCGCGTTATTCCGCCAGCTTTTCCCAGAACAATCCGCGCCGGAATAGGCGGTTTCCGCCACCGCTGCTGCCGAGGCCGAGCCTTGCGGCCTCTACTATGCCAACAACCTTTGTGATCTCGATGCGGCCGCAACCGACCCGACCCAAGAGTGGGAGCCAACCCGAATCTGACCAATGTCGCTCCCGGCGGAGTTCGAGCCAGTCGCCTGTTGCGACTGACCGCTTCCAGATGCGCCAGGTGACTTCTCCCGACCCACTGCGGACAGACCCAGCCTATACGGAGAGGTGTTAGGTTTCTGCAACAAGCCGCTCCGTGGATTTGCCTATTGATCCAGGCACTTTTGATCCTCGGATGATGTTTAGTTCGCAGCGATGGCTGAGCTCTGGGTCCCAAGTGGGGCCACTCACCCCGATGCTCTCAGGGGGCTGAGTGAGCCCCTACCACTTCGTCACACCCGTTACCAGCCGGCCGGTTGGGCCCGGGTAGCGGACGCCGCTCAAGCACAACGGGCCTCCCGCGCCCGGCGTGCTTGCTTGTGTCACTCCCCGACGACGAGACCCACGTCCTCGGCGACGGGGGCCGTCTCGTCGTCGGCAGAGGTGTCCTCCTCTAGCTTAAGCCGGGGGCTCAGCTCTTGCGCCCGCCCCGCCCGGCGCAGCTGAGTCATGGGGAAACCATCAAAAGTTTTTGTGCATGCACAAGAAGTAGCGGCTCGAATCCAGAATAAGAATAGTTTAATATTATCCGCTGCTTAGTTAGATACACAGAGGAAGCCTGTAGAGATGGTTACGAGTAATCCCTTCGCCGAACTCTCGTCGTTCATTCCGGTTGCCGTCATGCAGGGTTGGGTGGTCCTGATGGTCGTCTTCGTCATCGGTGGCACCGTGCTCGACATGATCCACAAAGGCAGCGCCAAGTACTTCTTTGAAAACGCAAAAAGGGCGAAGAAGAGCGCCAAGCGCACGGTGGGCGCTGGAGAGAAGGTGTCACTGGCCGTGCAAACAGTGGCCAGCGACGTACTCACCTCGTCGGAGTTCGCGAACCCGCGTCGTCGTGTGTCTCACCTGTTCACCATGTACGGGTTCATCATCTTTCGTCGTCACAAGCGTCATCCTTATCTATTCAGAGCAGACCTCGTCGCTCGTGCCCTTGCTGTGGCATGTCGGCGCCTTGATGGTGTGTATCGGTGGCTATTGGTTCTGGTTCTTTATCCGCGTCGACGTCTTTGCCGAGGGCAATCCCTGGTATCGCCTGGTGCGCGCCGACATGTTCATCGTCTCGCTGCTTGCCACGGCCACCTTCGGGTTGATCTGGTCGTTCGCGCAGTCCGCCGGCGCCGGTGGTTTGAGCAGGCTTTTCTTCGCACTGTTCGCCATCGCCGCAACATTCCTGTTCAGCACGGTACTGTGGTCGAAGTTCGCGCACATGTTCTTCAAGCCCGCTGCGGCCTTCCAGAAACGTGTGATCAAGGCCGACGAGTCGCGCGAGAACTTGCCCGCCGATTACGACCTGACCGATCCCCAGGTTCAGGCAGCGTATCCCGACATTCCCGAGTACATGGGCAAGAACCCACCCAACATGGGGCTTGGCATCAAGCGTGAAACTCCGAACCACTACTGATGTCGATGCATTGAACCGAGTCACGAAGAGGAACTGAATATGCCAACTTTCGTATACATGACCCGCTGCGATGGCTGCGGGCAGTGCGTTGATATCTGCCCGTCGGACATCATGCACATCGACACCACTGTGCGGCGCGCCTACAACATCGAGCCGAGCATGTGCTGGGAGTGCTACTCCTGCGTGAAGGCCTGCCCGCACCAAGCGATCGACGTTCGCGGCTACGCGGATTTCGCCCCGCTCGGCCACTCGGTGCGAGTGAAGCGCGACGAGGAAAAAGGCGTCATCGCGTGGAGGATCAAGTTCCGCAACGGTGAAAAGGACATGGATCTGCTTGCGCCTATCACGACCAAGCCCTGGGGGAAGCATATCCCGCAGCTTCGTGATGTCCCTGCGCCGAGCAAGGAACAGCGTGACAGCCAGTTGCTGTACAACGAGCCCAAATATATCCGTTTCGACGAAGGTGGTCTCCACACTCTCGAGTCGAATGGTTTGAAGATGGTAGCTGGCGTGGAGGGCTACTGAAAATGGCTTACAAGACAATCGTTGAAGACAACATCGACATCCTGGTTGCAGGTGCGGGTCTCGGTGGCACTGGTGCGGCCTTCGAGGCCAGATACTGGGGTCAGGACAAGAAGATCGTCATCGCCGAGAAGGCGAACATCGACCGCTCCGGCGCCGTGGCGCAGGGTCTTTACGCGATCAACTGCTACATGGGCACCCGCTTCGGCGAGAATAATCCCGAGGACCACGTCCGCTACGCACGTATCGATCTGATGGGCATGGTCCGCGAGGACCTGCTGTTCGACATGGCGCGCCACGTCGACTCCGCGGTGCACCAGTTCGAGGAGTGGGGTCTGCCGCTGATGCGCAACCCCAAGACCGGCGCCTACCAGCGCGAAGGCCGCTGGCAGATCATGATTCACGGTGAGTCCTACAAGCCGATCGTGGCCGAGGCCGCGAAGAAATCGGCAGACAAGGTCTTCAACCGTATCTGCGTCACCCATCTCCTGATGGATGAGAGCAGGCCGAACCGTGTCGCGGGGGCCGTGGGCTTCAACGTGCGTACCGGTAACTACCACGTCTTCAAGGCCAAGACCGTGATCGTCGGCGCCGGTGGCGCTTCCAACATCTACAAGCCGCGCTCCGTCGGTGAGGGTGCCGGCCGTGTCTGGTACGCCCCCTGGTCTTCCGGTTCCGCCTATGGTCTGCTGATCGGCGCCGGGGCCAAGATGACCCAGATGGAGAACCGCATCGTACTCGCCCGCTTCAAGGACGGTTACGGTCCGGTGGGTGCCTATTTCCTGCACCTCAAGACCTACACCCAGAACGGCGTGGGCGAAGAGTACGAGTCGAAGTGGTTCCCTGCGCTAGAGGAAATGGTCGGTAAGCGCTACCTGGATATCGAAGCGTCTCACCTCACCCATCGCCCCATCCCGACCTGTCTGCGTAACCACGCCTTCATCTCTGAGGTGAACGCCGGCCGCGGCCCGATCCACATGGTGACCATGCACGCCTTCCAGGACCCGCATCTGGAAGAGATAGGCTGGCACAACTTCCTGGGCATGACCGTTGGCCAAGCCGTGCTGTGGGCGGCGACCGACGTCAACCCGAAGGAGGAAAATCCTGAGCTGACCACGTCCGAGCCGTACGTCATGGGCTCTCACGCCACCGGTTGCGGCGCCTGGTGCTCTGGTCCGGAAGATCTTTCCCCGCCGGAGTACTTCTGGGGCTACAACCGCATGACCACGGTCGAGGGCCTGTTTGGCGCCGGTGACGCGGTCGGCGGCACGCCGCACGCCTTCTCTTCGGGCTCCTTCACCGAAGGGCGGCTCGCGGCCAAGGCGGCCTGCAAGTACATCGATGATGGCAAGGCCGAAGGCATTCGTGTCTCTGATGAGCAGATCAACCGCCGCAAGGAAGAGGTCTACAAGCCGATGGAGCATTACAAGACCTATCGGAACGAGATCACGGCGGGCAGCGTCAACCCCAACTACATCAACCCGCGCCAAGGCCTGGATCGCCTGCAGAAGCTGATGGACGAGTACGCAGGTGGCGTGACCGTCAGCTACATGACCAACGAGAAGCTGTTGCACATCGGTCTGAAGAAGATGAAGGCCCTGGAGGAGGATCTCGAGAAGATCGGTGCGGAGAATATCCACGAGCTGCTGCGGGCCTGGGAGTTGAAGCATCGTCATCTCACCTCTGAGGCGGTCTTCCATCACACGCTGTTCCGCAAGGAAACCCGCTGGCCGGGCTATTACTATCGCGGTGACCACATGCTGGTGGACGACGAGAACTGGCATGTGCTGACCGTTTCCCGCCGTGACCCGCAATCCGGTGAGTACACCATGGAAAAGGCGCCGTGTTACCACCTGGTGGACGACAAGGCGTAGTAATATGGAGACAAGGGTGCCTCGATCCGCTCGAGGCACCCGCGAAAAGATCAACATGTCGTATGTTGATCTTTTTTTATGGCCCCTAACGAAATGGGTCCAGTGAAAGCGTAGAGAATTTCAGATGAACATCATCGACAACACCGACCAGGAGATCCTGGCGATAGCCGATCCCTGGTGGGATGAGCTGGTCGAATACTCCAATAATGGCCAGTACGGTAAATTCATCAGGAATTTTGCTTACTCCCTGATTCAAGGCCTCAACGAGGTTGAAGTGGGAAGACAGTTTTCCCATAGCGACTTGGCTCGGAACCTGTCGAAGGACCGGGATTTCCTCGGCATCATCCGCCGGGGCGAACACGTCACTGTCCTGTATCGGGTGCGCAACACCAAGAAGCCGGGAGAATGGCTGGGGAGACTGGTTTTGGGCTATGAGAAAGGTCAGGTCAAGATATTTGGCGCATCAATTTTCTAAGTGATCATGAAAGAGACTGTCCAAGCCAACAAATTCGTCGAACTCACCTACAAGGTGATCGATGAACATACCGGGAGCGTTCTCACCTCGGTCGAGTTTCCCCTGGGTTATGTCCACGGCACCAATGAAGTATTGGCACCCCAGGTCATGGCAGAACTGGAAGGCAAGTCGGTTGGCGATGTCATCGAGGTTCCGATCGACTGCAACAAAATTTACGGTCCCCGTAACGAATCCCTGGTGATAACCGATTACATCGAGAATGTTCCCGCCGAATACCGTCACGTCGGCACGGCTATCTTGATGGAAAACGACAAAGGTCAGACCAAGAGCTTTCTGGTCACAAGGGTAGATGAAAATACCCTGACAATCGACGGCAACAATCCCCTCTGTGGCAGGGAGGTCATTTTCAAGCTTGAAATACTTACCGTCCGCGATGCCACCAGCGAAGAAATCGAGGCGGGTGGGAAGGTTGATCCAGGTCCCAAGGTCGGCGGCGTGAAGGTGCCGATCTGAATTTCATCAAACTGGCGCCATCTTTCCGTGTTAAAAGATGGCAAGACGACCGTGTCGGGATAGCTTTCAACTGCAAATTCTTGCAGCGGCAATCCCGCGATTTGAGCGAGAGGTGAATGATGAGCGAGCAAAAGCAAGACAAGCCAAAGATTCCAGACGGCCACACGCGTTATCTGACGACTCGTCAAAAAGCGCCCAACGAAAAGGGGTTCGTTGGCTACGATACCATTTGGGAGCCGTGGCAGAAGGAAGCCGAATACACCATCCCCAAGAAGCCGTAAGGCATCCGGCCGCGCGAACCCAGACGAAAACGCGGGTATATAGCGCTTCGAGGGAAACGAGCATTTGTCAGCGTTTTCTGCGAGGTCGCGCGGCTGCCAGATCGAGGATGTGGTACTGATTCGAGCAAGACGAATCAGTTCATTCCCTGTACGGTAACCCGACAGCTTGGGGCGGTTGTTCTGGCTTCGAATTTTCTTGAACAGGACTGAAGATGGAACTGCAACTAAATCTGGCGAAATTCGAAGAGCGTCAAGCCATTTTTGTCACTGAGCTTACCAAGACCATTCAGGTCAAGTTGGCCGAAGCGGGGTTGGAAAGCGACAAAGTCAACGAACTCACTGGTGCGCTAGCATTTAGCATCACTTGCATGATCGATGGCATCTCCGGGATAGAGTCGGACGGCATCGAGGTTCAACCCTATCTCACCTTCCAGATCGATGATGAACTTGTCCACTGCGGCGAGAATTCCTTCATGCATGAACTGATCTATGACGTGCTGGGCAGGCTCATGGGCGACTGAATAGAGGATCGTGTTCTGCTTGGCGTGTCGAGACAAGCCAATTCCTGATTATTAACTTGGCTCAGCCAGCGTGAGGAGCCGATGCGGCATCGGTGGGGTCCGGACGGCAGCCCAGCCCAGGCGCGGCAGCATGCGGGCGAGGTTGAAGCGGCGGTTGAAGCGGAAACAGAACTCGCCGAGGTATCGGGGCAGGTGCTTGCCGCTGGCATGGTGATAGGTCCCGGTCATGGCGTTCTTGACGTTGCCGAGGACGGTATTGACCCAGCGGAATTCCGGCAGCTCCATGCTGCGGTGGCCGCCGCCGGTGACCACCGGCTGATGCTCTAGCCCGGCGGCGGCGATGCCGCCGAAGCAGGCCAGTCCGTCGCTCAGCACGATGGCATCGGGGTCGAAGTGGCGCTTGGCAAAGCGCTCCACCTCGGCCGTGCGGAAGCCCTCGACCTTGCCCAGGCGCAGGCGGATCGGGTGTCCCTCGTGGTTGCAGGCGAGCGCGGCCATAAATGGCACCTTGTTCGGCGAGCCGCGGCCCGGGGTCGCGTCGTGGCGCTCGCCGCCCCAGTAGGCGTCGTCGACCTCGATCACGCCATGCAGGGTGAGGCAGTCGTCGCGCTCCTTCATCACCTGGAGTAGCTTGTGCTTGATCCGCCAGGCCGTCGGGTAGGACACGCCGAGGTGACGCTTGAGCTCCAGCGCGGAGATTGCGTTCTTCTGCTGGGTGAGAAAGTACATCGCCAGGAACCAGGTCCTCAGCGGCAGTTTCGTCGCGTCGAAGATCGTCCCCGCGGTGATCGAGGTCTGATGGTGGCAGTGGCGGCACTGCAGCAGCGCACGGGTGCGCAGGCGCACGCACTCGCCGGCATGCCCGCACGCGGGGGCACACGAACCCGCGCGGCCAACGCCAACGCTCCAGCGCCGCGGCACACCGCTCCTCGGTGCCGAAGCGCTCCAGAAACGCCGTCACGCTCAGACCCTTCTGAAACTGAATCTTGTTCTCCGCCATGGCTGCTCCCCTCGGTAGATCGTCGGGGGACGTCTGCGGGGAGTGGAGGCTCAAAAGCTGAGCCTCGTAAATAATCAGGAGCCAATTTGTGATTAACCCCTTGACTCGGCTAGGCGCAACCACTTTTCCGGCCGGGACGTCGTCAGCGCGCAGCGGGCATGGGATCATGCGCGGCCGGTCGAAGCGGCGGTTGAAGCGGTACTGCACCTCAGCGAGGTAGTGAGCGGCGTACTTATCGAGTTTGAAGCCATGATACGAGCCTTGGATTGAACTCTTGAGGTTGGCGAGGTGGGTGGTCACCCAGTGTGAAAGCAGCCTCAATTCGAATTTTTTCTCGTGCCGACGACCACGCGCTCGTGGCCGGCGGCCCGCTACGTGGCGGCTGCGAAGCAGGCCGGGTCGTCGGAGACGAAGACGATCAGCGCCTCGGGCGTCAAGACACGATTTGCCTACTCCACCAGCGCCTTCTTGGTGAAGCCGGGTACCGGGCCGGGGCGCACGTACCACAGCCGCGTCTCCTCGGTGGTTGTCTGAACCGCGGTCACGAGCAGTACCTTGCCGTGCTCCCCGCACCGGTCCTTGCCCGGATGCACTCCGCCAAGGTAGGCGTCGTCGACCTCTGCGCGCTCGTCAATCGCCTGCGTGAGTTTGCGCTCCATGCGCCAGGCGGCCTTGTAACTCGCCCCCCGAGCAGGCGCTTAAGTTCCAGAACTGAGACGTTGTTCTTCGGCAGCGTGAAGTGGTAGATCCCAAGAAATCAAAGGCGCAGCGCTAAGCGTGTGGACTCGAAGATCGTGCCCGCCGTCAGCGAGGTCTGCTTGCAACACGCCGGGCGCTGCCACAGGCGCCTGGCCGAGCCCCGCCTCGCACTGCCCCCTGGGTGCCAGACTGTGCGAACGACTCCGGCAACGACAGCACCGGCTGGAACTGGATCTTGGTGATCGGCGTCTCGGCTCTCCTCGTTCATTCGGTCACGAGGAATGTGCTCCCGCGGGTGGCTCAGCGCGTGCGCCCGCCCCACCCGACGCCGTTGAGTCATGGGGCTACTCACCAGAGGTGGGTGAATGTGAGGAATTCGTGTCGAGATATCGTTGGAGACAACAGGAGCGGACTGCAACAATCCTGGCGGGTAGACGATCGAATCCACTTACCAGGCCAGATCCGGCGAGTCGTCCGTCGACCGTAGGCTGCTTGTGTCAATGCCGCGACCCGGTGACACTTCCGCGTCAACCAAAGTGGGAAATCCCCCGGTCCTGCCGGGGGATTGAAAAAGTTTAATGGGATGGTCCGCCCCGCTCCTCCAACCGGCCCGATGGGGGCACAATCGACGCGTTGAGCAAACGTCGTCGACACCGAGGTAGCGGAGCAGACCAATGAAAGAGCTTAGCAAAGAGAGCGTGATCAAGTTCGTGGGCATCGACCTGGCCAAGCGCAGCTTCCATCTGTACGCGGTTGATGGTGAGGGCCGGACGGTGCTGAGCAGGAAGCTGACACGGGCGCGTCTGAGTGCAGTGGTAGCCCAGTTGCCGGCGTGCACGATCGCGATGGAGGCGTGCGGCAGCGCACATCATTGGGGGCGGCGGTTTCGCACCTATGGGCATGAGGTGCGTCTGATCGCCCCGCAGTTCGTCAAGCCGTATGTCAAGTCCAACAAGAACGACGCGGCCGATGCCGAGGCCATCTGCGAGGCGGCCCAGCGCCCGAGCATGCGCTTCGTGGCGGTCAAGTCGGTCGAGCAGCAGGACATCCAGGCCACCCATCGCATGCGCAGCCTGGCGGTGGAGCGGCGCACGGCGCAGGTCAACCAGATCCGCGGCCTGCTGCTGGAATACGGCATCGAGATTGCCCAAGGGCGCGCGGCGATCCAGCGGCGCCTGCCGGAGATCCTGGAGGACGCCGACAACGGGCTGAGCGCGCGCTTTCGCGCCGAGCTCTCCGGGCTGGCCGAGGAAATGCGTCACCTCAATGAGCGTGTCGCCCACTACGATGAGCAGATCGAGCAGATCGCCCAAGGCGATGCCCAGGCACGCGCCCTAATGACGATCCCCGGTGTCGGTGCCAAGGGCGCCACCGCGCTGCTGGCCGCCGTGGGCGATGACCCGCGGCCGTTGAAGAACGGCCGCGGCCTGGCCGCCTGGCTTGGCTTGGTGCCGCGTCAGCATTCCACCGGTGGGCGTGATCGGCTCCTCGGCATCAGCAAACGCGGCGACGTGTACCTGCGCAACCTGCTCATCCATGGTGCCCGAGCGGTGTTACGGTGGGTCGAGCGCAAAGAGGACCGCACTAGCCGCTGGGCCACGGCGCTGAAGGCGCGCCGCCACACCAACATTGCCGTCGTAGCCATGGCCAACAAAATCGCGCGCATCGCCTATGCGGTGATGACTACGGGCAAGCCTTACGATCCGACCATGGGCGCCCTGGCGAAGGCATGAGCTGGACGAAACACTGAACGCGATCAGCGCGGACGCGGTCACTGTCGATCAACGCGTGGCCAACCGGCCGCCACAACGGAGCACTGACCACCACGAGTTGCGAAGAGTGAACATCACTGCGATGGCATGAAAGGCAAGTCCTGCATTCCCGAGAACCTGAAAATGTCAAAAGCCGGCTTTGCCGAGACTGAAAGTTTGATAAGGACGGGAATGTTCGCGGATTCCATCAGGGCACGAGGGCGGTCGAACGCCCCTCCACACGATGCCGGATATATGACCGCAACCTTTCCTTCAGCCAAACAGCGATCTTCCTCTTGCACCGCGGGGCGGACCATATATGACAGTTACGGGAGTCCACCCAGGAAACTCCGGGTTGTGAGCCGCCAAGCACACAACCACGGAGAATCCCGATGGACGAGTCGGAGAGCCTAAGTCACTCGAAATGGGAGTGCAAATACCATCTCGTGTTCATTCCGAAGTGTCGACGCAAGGTGTTGTACGAGCAACTGCGCCGCCATCTTGGGGAGATATTCCGAGCCCTCGCGGAGCAGAAGCAATGTCGGATCCTGGAGGGACACCTGATGCCGGATCACGTGCACATGCTGATTTCGATCCCGCCGAAGCACGCGGTGTCGGCGGTGGTTGGGTTCATCAAGGGCAAGAGCGCCATCCATCTTGCCCGTGTGTACGGGGAGCGTCGGCGCAACTTCGTCGGCCAGAGCTTCTGGGCGCGGGGGTATTTTGTGTCGACGGTGGGTCGGGACGAAGCGACGATCCGCGAATACATCCGCACCCAAGAGGAGGAAGACAAGCGCCTCGATCAGCTCAACCTCTGGGGCTGATCGGCCACCTTTAGGTGGCACAAGAACCGCGGGGCCGCGTTAGCGACCCCGCACAGCCGCTTCGAGCGGCTCACGAACGAATGCCCCCGGCTTTGCCGGGGGATTGTTACTCATTCCGGCGTACGCGCGAAACGGCGCCGCGCGCGGGCCACGGATTTCAAACGGGCAAAGACAATGAAAGCCTTTAGGAAGCGTCTGCTCTGGATCGCCGGGCCGATTCTACTGGTTCTTGGAGCGCTTGCGTATTACGGCTATTTTCGGTCGACCAACGCCGCCCTGCTGCGCGCCGAAAGCTTCGAGTTTCGTCGCATGCAGGTTCCGCAGGTGGCCGACCAGGAAGCCTACCGGTTCTTTTTCGCGACCAACCGGGGCGGTGAGGCAGATGACAGGCCGCCCGAAGAGCGCTTTACCTCTGAGCGAGTCGACCGACTTCGGCTCGGCTCCTTCGATGCCGAGATCAAGCCGACGCTGGGTCTGGGCCGGTGGCTGGACGCGAGCAGTTGGTTCCTCGACGAGGAGATCAAAATTCGCAACGTGCGGGACCTCGAACAAGCGGCTTTAGTGCAACAGGTGCGAGGGATGGTGGCCGAATCCCCGCATCGCGCTTTGCTGCTCTTCGTGCACGGGTACCGGGCGAGTTTCGATTTCGCGCTCCGGGGGACGGCATTTCTCGCCAGGATCCTCGACATCGACGCGCCGGTGATGGTGTTCGACTGGCCAGGCAATCAGGGCGACTCACTGGGCGGCTATCGGCGGGCCCAAGCGGTGGCGTCGGCGTCCGGTGCGGACCTGGCCGCGACCCTGCGCCTGGTCGTGCGCGAGATCCAGCCGGAGCGCTTGTGGCTGGTCGCCAACAGCATGGGCGGTCAGGTGGTGGTGGACGCTTTCAGCCGTCTCTATGACGAGGGCGATTTCGCCGACATCGACACCGAGATCGACGAGGTCGTACTGACCGCGCCGGACGTGGACCATGCCCGGTTCAACGCCCAGTTCAAGCGCGAGCTGGCCGCGCTGGCCCGCCATACGACTGTCTACGTCTCGTCCAACGACCGCGCATTGCTTATCAGCCGTGTCGTCAATCGGGGCAGGCGTCTTGGCGAGAGCACCTTGTCCAAGGACGACGCGGCGCGGTTCGAGGAGGTCGACGGCCTATTGGAGCTGGTCGAAGGCGACACGGGCCGGGTGACGCTGATCGACGTGACCCCGGTCAACCGGACCCGGAACTTCCATAACTTCAGCCTGGAGGTGCCGGAATATTTCGACGACCTCTTCCTGCGCCTGACGAATTCGGAAGAGCCCCGGAACCGCTTGCGCTACCAGTTCGAAACGCCGCAAGGGAAGGTCTATTCGGTCTTGACCCGCGGACGCTAGTCCCGCGGTGTCTTGCGGCGTCGCGGTTCCCGGGGAAAATCAATAACCACGCACCTCGAGGCCAGCCATGCTTGATCAGATAAAGAGCTTTTTCGAGTCGCATCTGATGCCGCGAGGGGCGGATAGCGAAGAGGAGGCGGCGCACCGGCTACAGCTCGCGGTCGCGGCCCTATTGCTGGAGATGACGCGGATGGACGAGCAGGTGCGGCACGAGGAGTGCGCGCGCGTGGAGGCGGGCATCAGGGATCAATTCGGTCTGACCGCCGAGGAATCCAGGCAGCTCATAGAGCTCGCCGAGGCCGAGCGCATCGATGCAACCGACTATTTCCAGTTCACGTCGCTCATCAACAAGCACTACGGGCCGCAGGAGAGGGCGCAGATCGTCGAGCACCTGTGGCGTATCGCTTACGCCGACGACGTCGTGCATCACCACGAGGAGCATCTGGTGCGGAAAATCGCGCAGCTGCTGCATGTGCCCCACGGCGCCTTCATCGCCGCGAAACACCGGGGCGGGGACGACTCGACCGGCTGAGGCACGATTCAAGACAACCTGAACATTTTCAGCCATCCGTAGGTTGCGGTGAGGTCAGAACCGCACCCTGCGGATTCCAATCAACAGGCGCCCGAGCAGCGCACCACGACACGAGCACAATTGGCGCCCTGGACGACGGACTCGGGAAGATTGATGGTGCCGCGGCCGGAATGGATCAGAGTCGCCGAGTTGCACTGGGTACGCCGAGTGCGGAAATCGGCGTCCGACAGCCAGTCCACGCGCGTGCATGCGGCATCGCCTCGGCCGATCTGGATGCCCGTCTCGTAGGTGCCGCAGCGCACCCGGGTGTGGGTCACCTCCGTGGTGACGGCCCAGCCGCCCGTCTCATCGAGCGAGCCCTGAACGGACCGTGCCTGGAAGACCCTTCGCGACGGTTGTCCCTGCGCGGCGGGTCCCGACGAGCTCATGGGCAGATCCACTTGCCTCACGATCCGGGCGGTGCCAGCCGACCGATCCGCTCCGGCCATGTCGTCGGTCGCGCAGCCCGCACTGAA
>CAVPOY010000005.1:0-91174 GCA_963707135.1 uncultured Gammaproteobacteria bacterium
ACCCGGCCTTGCAACAGTGGCTCCAGGCGAGCCGGATGCGCCTTGAAGATCCGACGACCGTGGTAATTTTAACCAACGAGCTGGGTCGCCAGTCCTCGATGCTGGCGTTCACCCAGGTGTTCTCCTTGATCGCGCTCACCTTTGCGCTGACGCTGCCATTGCTGCTGCTCTTGAAGCCATCCAGGCACGACTGAGCTGCAAGCGTTGTGACGGGCAAACTGCCCGTATGCATAACGGCGATGTAATGCGCTGGACAGCATCCAGCCGGGCGCGATGGAAAATACTGTAAGGATCCGCAAAGCAACTGCGGCGACGTCGTATCGCATCGCTCGGCGGTTCCGCCCGTTTTTCACCCCTGATTGAGGATATGACAATGAAGACCAACGTCACGATGGCTGTTCTTAGTGGTGTATTGCTGTCTGGAACCATGATCGCTCCGGTCTTGGCGCAGACTCACAAGCCGTCCGAGATGACCTGCGAGGAGTATGTCGCGCTCGACGAGGTGGTCCAGCCCAAGGTGGTTTACTGGTCTGAAGGCTTCAACAAGAAGGGCGAGCCGACGGATGCGGTCGTTGATGTCCAGGAAACGGACAGGCTGGTCCCCGTGCTTGTTGATGAGTGCATGAAGACACCCAAGACCTCTTTCTGGGAGAAGTTGAAGGAACACTTCTAACCCGATTCCAAAGCGAAATACGTAATTTTGTGGTGTCCGCCAGACTCGCGGTGCCCAGGGGCAACTCTGATTCAAGCCAAGGATGGCTTTGATCAGCATCTCCCAAGGCCGATCAGCAAGCGAGACGCGGCTTCGAGCAAAATCCAGAGGAGAGGACATGAGCGACCAAACGCCAATAAGCCATCCGAAGCAGAGTCTCTTGCCGACGGACGTCGAGGGGTTCGATTCCCTGTCCGAGCTGGCCCTGGACATGCGCTCGGCGTGGAACCATGCCACCGATCAGGTGTGGCGGCAGCTCGATCCGGTGCTCTGGGAGCTGACCCAAAACCCCTGGGTGGTCTTGCAGACGGTCTCCCGGGAGAAGCTCCAGGAGGTGCTGGCCGAGCCGGCCTTCCGGGAGAGCCTCGACGCACTGGTGCAAGCCAGGCGGGATGCGGCAAAGGCACCGGCGTGGTTTCAGCAGACCTATCCGCAATCGCCTCTCGGCTGCGTCGCCTATTTCAGCATGGAATACATGTTGAGCGAGGCCCTGCCCATTTACTCGGGCGGACTGGGCAATGTGGCCGGCGATCAACTCAAGGCCGCCAGCGATCTGGGTGTCCCGGTCATCGGCGTGGGACTGCTCTACCAGCAAGGCTATTTTCGCCAGGTGATCGACCAGGATGGCGCGCAACAGGCCCTGTATCCGTACAACGACCCCGGACAGTTGCCGATCACGCCGTTGCGCAAGCCGAATGGGGAGTGGCTGCGGTTGGAGATCGCCCTGCCCGGTTACTCGGTCTGGCTGCGCGCCTGGCAGGTTCAGGTCGGTCGCGTCAAGCTCTATCTGCTGGACAGCAATGACGCGGCGAATTATCCCGCCCATCGCGGCATTACCAGCGAGCTCTACGGCGGCGGGCCGGAGCTGCGCCTCAAACAAGAGCTGCTGCTCGGGATCGGCGGCTGGCGGCTGCTCGCGGCCCTCGGCATTCATCCGGAGGTCTGCCACCTGAACGAGGGACATGCCGCCTTCGCGGTGCTGGAGCGCGCGTATAGCTTCATGACCGAGAGCGGACAGCCCTTCGAGGCCGCCCTGGCCGCCACCCGTGCGGGCAACCTCTTCACCACCCATACCGCTGTGGCGGCCGGCTTCGATCGTTTCGCTCCCGCGCTCATCGAGCAATACCTCGGTGGCTATGCCGAACGGCGGCTCGGTATCACCCGGCAGGAGCTGCTCGCCCTCGGCCGCCAGCACCCGAACGACGCGTCAGAGCCGTTCAACATGGCCTATCTGGCGATCCGCGGCAGCGGTGCGGTCAACGGCGTGAGCCAGTTGCATGGCGAGGTGAGCCGGCAGCTGTTCGCGCCGCTCTTTCCGCACTGGCCGGTGGAGGAGGTGCCGGTCGGCCACGTCACCAACGGCGTCCATATGCCGACCTGGGACTCGGCCGCGGCCGATGCCCTGTGGACGCAGGCCTGCGGTCAAGATCGCTGGTCGGGGACCCGGGAGACCTTGGAACAGGACATTCGCCGCGTCTCGGACGCCGATCTATGGGAATTTCGTACGACTGCCACGGGAACACTGATCGACTACGCCCGTGAACGCCTGTCCCGTCAACTGGCGGCATCCGGCGCGTCGCCCGAGGCGGTCGCTGCGGCGCGGCGGCTGTTGGATTGCAACATCCTGACGTTGGGCTTTGCGCGCCGCTTCGCGACCTACAAGAGACCCAATCTGCTGCTGCACGACCCGGAACGGCTGCTGCGGCTGCTGCAGCGATCCGCAACGCCCGGTCCAGCTCATCATCGCCGGCAAGGCCCATCCCGCGGACGCGGCCGGGCAGGCACTGATCCAGGAATGGATCCGTTTCATCCGCCGGCCCGAGGCGCGTCCCCATGTGATCTTCCTCGGTGACTACGACATGCACCTGACCGAGCAGTTGGTGCGGGGCGTGGATGTCTGGATCAACACGCCGCGCCGCCCCTGGGAGGCCTGCGGTACCAGCGGCATGAAGGTGCTGGTCAATGGCGGCCTCAATCTGTCGGAGCTGGACGGCTGGTGGGCCGAGGCCTACACGCCGGACGTCGGTTGGGCGCTGGGGGACGGCCAGGAACATGGCGACGATCCCGCCTGGGACGCGAGCGAGGCGGAGGCCCTCTACGACCTGCTGGAACGTGAGGTGATCCCCACGTTCTATGCCCGCGACGCGCAGGGAATCCCCGCGGCCTGGGTGGCGCGGATGCGCGAGAGCATGGCGCGCCTGACCCCGCGCTTTTCCGCCAACCGTGCCGTGCGCGAATACACGGAGCACTACTATCTTCCGGCCGCCGCCGCCTATCGTGAGCGCGCCGCCAACAAAGGCGCCATCGGCGCGGAGCTGGTCGATTGGCGACACGCATTGGAACAGGCATGGACCACGCTGCGCTTCGGGGAGGTCAAGGTCGAGACGGACGGCGGGCAACATCGATTCGACGCGCAGGTCTATCTCGACGACTTGGACCCGCAGGCGGTGCGGATCGAGCTCTATGCCGACGGCGTCGACGGCGGCACACCGGAGCGCGTGGCGATGGAGGCTGTGCGGCAACTGATGGGCGCGGCGAACGGCTACGCCTATCGCGCAGAGGTGTCCTGCGAGCCGCCCGGCGACGGATTACACCGTGCGAGTCATACCGCGGCGCGACGGCGTGGCGGTTCCTCTGGAGGCTGGCGCAGATCCTGTGGCAGCGATGATTCGATGCGCGAGCCTACGAGATCTGCAGTCGCAACCGCATCGGGACGCGCTGATGCATTGCGCCGCCCGCCCGGGCCACGGATGGCCCGGCGATCGATCTGAACGGTCACAGAAATGGATTCGTGATCGCAAGCCAAGACTACCCCATGTTAGGCCCTGGAAGTACAGAGAGGAGAGCGCGATGAGCAACGTACAGGTCGCACCTGAGACAAAGGGTGTCACGGTAGAGCTACTGGCAACGGTTGACCTTGGCCCTGAGATCGAGGGGATGGAAGGACGCCAGCTTCGGATGCGTATGATGACCCTCGAGCCTGGAGGCGTCTTCGGCCCGATTCACGACCATAAAGACAGGCCAGGAACTGTCTACATACTGCAGGGAACGATCACTGACCATCGAAATGGAGTCGCTACGGACTATGGGCCGGGAGTGGGCTGGCCCGAGGATAGGAACACCACACACTGGCTGGAGAACAGAGGAACGATTCCGGCGGTCGAGATCTCGGTCGATATCGTCAAGCGAGAGTAAGCTGAGGCCCGCCGCTCAACACGGACGGGCCCAACGCGGCTAAACCCGACGCGCTTCGGTGCGCTTCGCCTCCTTCTGCACTCCGGTTAGCCACTACGTCAGGCGGCATCGAGGTGCACAATGACGACACCTGAAATCATCGCGGTCCTTCTCTGGTGTGTCGGTCTCAACTACCTGTTCCTATTCATATTGTTTGGGGTCTTTGTCATCGCCCATGACTGGCTTTATCAGCTGCATTCCCGGTGGTTCAAGATCTCAGTCGAGTCCTTTGACTCGGTCCATTACGCGGGCATGGCCATCTACAAGATCGGCATCCTTTTGTTTGCACTTGTACCCTTGCTAGCGCTCTATTTGTCCGAGTAATGGTGTCACATGTACGGGAAAAGCGACCAGGCTCAATTGCTGCACGCTGAAGAAGAAATTGCCTCGCACTTGCGGCACCTTCGACGCCTGCTGAGCCTGCGGTTGGGCACGCCCCCGCAGCCAAGCAGGCGCGGGGTCCGAAAAACGTTGGCGATTTCATTTGGATAGCGAAAAGACAGGTCCATGAAGACGAAACAGCCGAAGCTCTCCGACAGACCGTTGTCGCCCGTTCTTCTCCACAAGATCGACGCCTACTGGCGCGCGGCCAACTACCTGTCGGTCGGCCAGATCTATCTCCACGACAACCCGCTGCTGAAGCGGCCGCTGACGCTGGCGGATGTGAAGCACATGCTGCTCGGGCACTGGGGCACGACGCCCGGTCAGAACTTCATCTATGCGCACCTGAACCGGGTCATCAAGCAATACGACCTCAACATGATCTACGTCTCCGGACCTGGGCATGGTGGCCCGGCGGTCGTGGGCAACACCTATCTCGAAGGCACTTACAGCGAGATCTATCCCGATATCAGCCAGGACGAGGCGGGTCTGCAGAAACTGTTCAAGCAGTTCTCGTTTCCCGGCGGCATTCCCAGCCACGCCTCGCCGGAATGTCCCGGCTCCATCCACGAGGGCGGTGAGCTGGGCTATTCGCTCAGTCATTCCTTCGGCGCGGTGTTCGACAATCCGGATCTGATCGTCGCCTGCGTCATCGGCGATGGCGAGGCGGAGACCGGGCCGCTGGCCACGGCTTGGCATTCCAACAAGTTCCTCGATCCGGCCACCGACGGCGCGGTGCTGCCGATCCTGCATCTCAACGGCTACAAGATTTCCAATCCGACCGTGCTCGCGCGCATCACCCGCGAGGAATTGGAGCAGTTTCTGCGCGGCTACGGCTGGACGCCCTACTTCGTCGAGGGTCACGAGCCGGAGCTGATGCACGAGGCCATGGCCACTTCGCTCGATACGGCGGTCGAGCAGATCAAAGCAATCCAGCAGGACGCCCGCGTCAACGGCAACACGACGCGACCGCGCTGGCCGATGATCGTGCTGATTTCGCCCAAGGGCTGGACGGGGCCCGAGGTGGTCGATGGCCTGCAGGTCGAGGGTACCTTCCGTGCGCACCAGGTGCCGCTCCACCCAGCCGCCCATCCCGAACACCTCAAACTGCTGGAAGACTGGCTCAAGAGCTACCGCCCGGAGGAGCTGTTCGACCGGCAGGGCCGCCTGAGACCGGAGCTGGCCGAGCTGGCACCCAAGGGCGAGCGACGCATGGGCGCCAACCCGCACGCCAACGGCGGCATGCTGCTGCGCGACCTGCGGATGCCGGATTTCCGCGACTACGCGGCCGACGTGCCCGCACCAGGGGCGCCCGGCATCGGCGACACCCATGTGCTTGGGCCTTTCCTGCGCGACGTGGCGAAGCTGAACGACGAGCAGCGAAATTTCCGCGTCTTTGGACCTGACGAGACGCTCTCCAACGGGCTGGAGGCCCTGTTCGAGGTGACCCAACGCCAATGGGACGCGGCGACCTTGCCGAACGACGAATTTCTTGCGCCCACTGGGCGCGTGATGGAGATGCTCAGCGAGCACCAATGCGAGGGCTGGCTGGAGGGCTACCTCCTCACCGGACGGCATGGGCTTTTCAACTGCTACGAGGCGTTCATCCACATCGTCGATTCGATGTTCAACCAGCACGCCAAGTGGCTGAAGGTCACGGCGCACCTGCCGTGGCGGCGCAAGATCGCCTCGCTGAACTACCTGCTGACCTCGCATGTCTGGCGCCAGGACCACAACGGCTTCACCCACCAGGACCCCGGTTTCATCGACCACGTCGTGAACAAAAAGGCCGAGGTGGTGCGGGTGTACTTTCCGCCGGATGCCAACTGCCTGCTGTCCGTGATGGATCACTGCCTGCGCAGTCGCCACTACGTCAACGTGGTGGTCGCGGGCAAACACCCGGCGCCGCAGTGGCTGACGATGGACGCCGCCGTCAAGCACTGCAGCCAGGGCATCGGCATCTGGCAGTGGGCCAGCAACGACCAGGCCGTTGCGCCGGACGTGGTCATGGCCTGCTGCGGCGACGTGCCCACGCTGGAGACACTCGCCGCCGTCTCCATCCTGCGCGAGCATCTGCCCGAGCTGAAGATCCGCGTGGTCAATGTCGTCGACCTCATGAAGCTGCAGCCGCCCGGCGAGCATCCGCACGGCTTGAGCGACATGGATTTCGACGAACTGTTCACCCGGGATAAGCCGGTGATCTTCGCCTACCACGCCTACCCGTGGCTGATCCACCGCTTGACTTACCGCCGCACCAATCATGACCACTTCCATGTTCGCGGCTACAAGGAGGAGGGGACCATCACCACGCCCTTCGATATGACGGTGCTCAACGAGCTCGATCGCTTCCACCTCGTGATGGATGCCATCGATCGCCTGCCGCAGACCGGCGACCGGGGCGTCTACCTCAAGCAGCAGCTCAAGGACAAGCTGGTCGAGCACAGGCAGTACATCGACAGGCATGGCCGGGACCTGCCGGAGATCCGGGACTGGCGATGGCGTGCCTGACCGGACAGTGAAATCCCCGAGGGCCGCAGGTAGGCCGCCGTCCGGGTTGCGAGGTGTCGCGCGCGCGGCACACCGAGATCTCTTCAACGCCGTAAGCCAGGAGCAAAATGTGAATATCCGTTGAAACGAAGCAAGCGGCTTCAAATTCGGACCTACACTTTATTGATGGGCGCCCTGCTCGTCGTACTGGAACGGCGGGAATCTCCTGCCAGGTGTGATGGCCTTCAGCACAGCGATGCTTATCGCCTGGCTTTTGCTCACGGGTGGTGTTTTTTGGGCGATCCACACGTTCAAGCATAGCCCGACGCATGTCATGGATTGGCTCAAACCGGCCCTGTTGCTCATCACCGGTGGTTTGATGCTCAGCAATCCCGCCGTTGGGGTGGAGGCGGTGGGGCTCTTGTAGGCCGTCTATCTGTTGCTAGATGCGTTCGGCAGTTTCGCGCTCGCCCAGTCGATCCACCTGCCAAGGGTTGGGGGTGGATGTTGTTCAATGGGTTAACCTCCGTCGGCCTGGCCGTCCTAATTCTGATCGGCTGGCCCGCCACCTCTCTCTGGCTGGTGGGGTTGTATGTGGGGATCAACCTGCTGTTCGACGGCTGGGCACTGGTGGCTATCGGCTGGTCCTTGCGCCAGGGTGCGGGGAAGGCCTAAGCAGGTGTAGCTACGGGCAAGACAACGAGGGCCGTGCACGTCCCAGGGCACGCAGCATCGCATCGACAAGAGCCTATCAATATGACGAAAACCGCCACCGATCAAGCTGGGGCGCACGGCTCCCAGTCCGCATCCAGGCCCGCTGCGAAGGACGATCTGAAGACCCTGCCGATGCGCGGACCTGCTGAAACAACTGGGGTCTTCACCGGACGGCCTCAGTCAAGCCGAGGCGCAGAAGCGGCTGACCCAGTATGGGCCGAACGCGCTCGAAGAAGAAAAGACCAATGCCTTCCTGAAATTCCTCGGCTATTTTTGGGGGCCGATCCCGTGGATGATCGAAGCCGCCGTGATTCTTTCGGCGGTAGACGGGCATTGGCCGGATTTCTTCATCATCCTGACACTGCTGGTGGCCAACGCGGTGGTGGGATTCTGGGAAGAACACCAGGCGGGCAACGCCATCGCCGCGCTGAAAGCGAAGCTGGCGATCAAGGCGCGGGTGAGGCGCGATGGCAAGTGGGTGACCCCGGCGGCGCGTGACCTGGTCCCGGGCGACGTCATCCGCGTGCGCCTGGGCGACATCGTGCCGGCGGATGCACGCCTGCTCGACGGCGACCCCATCGAGGTGGACCAGTCCGCGCTGACGGGCGAGTCGCTGCCCGCAGAGCGCAAGAGCGGCGAGGCCGTATTTTCGGGATCGATCGTCCGCCAGGGCGAGATCGAGGCGATGGTGTACGCCACGGGCGCGAACACCTATTTTGGCAAGACGGCCCAACTGGTGCAGGAGGGGCAGACCACCAGCCATTTCCAACGCGCGGTGCTGAAGATCGGCAACTACCTGATTATCCTTGCCGTGACGCTAGTGACGGTGATCATTGCTGTTGCGCTGTTCCGCGATGACCCGATCCTCACCACCCTCCAATTTGCCCTGGTGTTGACCGTGGCCGCGATTCCTGTGGCGATGCCCACGGTGCTGTCGGTGACCATGGCGGTGGGCGCGCGCCTGCTGGCCAGAAAAGAGGCCATCGTCACCCGGCTGGCGGCGATCGAGGAATTGGCCGGGGTGGATATCCTGTGCTCGGACAAGACCGGCACCCTGACCCAGAACAAGCTAACGCTCGGCGACCCGTTCAGCGTGAACGGCATCCCCGCCGATCGAGTGATTCTCAACGCCGCGCTGGCATCGCGCGCGGAAAACTAAGGACACCATCGACTTGGCCGTGCTGGGGGGGCTGAAAGACGATCAGGCCTTGAAAGGCTACCGAGTGGTTCATTTCCAGCCGTTCGACCCGGTGCACAAGCGCACCGAGGCCACCGTCAAGGGCGGGGACGGAAAGGCGTTCAAGGTCACCAAGGGCGCGCCGCAGGTGATTCTGGAATTGTCAGCCAATGCCGACGAGGTGATCGCCGCAGTAGACAAGGCCGTCAATGAATTTGCGGCGCGAGGGTTCCGCTCCCTAGGTGTGGCACGCGCTGAAGGAGAGGGTGCATGACAGATAACAGATAGAAATCCAAGCCGCCCTGAGGACACAGGTACGGCCCGAGACAGGAAATTAGCGGGGGCGGGATGCTTGGTCAACACGTAGCGGCGGGGGCGGCACGGCAAATCCGTTCTAGCCCGCCTGCGCTTGGAGAGACGGCGGGCGGTAGCGGGAGTTGTCGGTCATACGCAGGTAGTCGAAGACCAGGCGGACGTTGCGCGCCAGGCGCTGAATCGTCGCCGCGACGGTATCGCGGGACTTGGCCTTGATGGCACCGATGGCGAAGCGGCGTAGCGCGGTGATGTTCTCGGGACCGTGTCCGGTGCGGATGGTGCAGCGATCCTCGTCCCAATTCCAGTCGAGGATGTAGTGGCAGCCATTTTCGACGGTCCAATGGCCGCGGTTGAAGGCCAGTATGGCGGCGGCGCTGGCGGTTTCCGGGGTATGACTGGTGACGCCGTAGACGGTTTCGCTCTTGGTCTCGCCGGTGGTCTTCTCGATGGTAGGGCGCTCGATGACGAAGACCTGGCCAACGCCGGGAAAGTCGAGGTAGTCGTTCAGCGCGGTGCTGGTCCAGATGGAGCGCTGCTCGATGCGGCCGTGGGCCAGGGTGAGCGGCTCGGTGAAGTCGGGTGTTGCGCGGCCCTCGAAGATCAGGCGGATGTCGTCGTGCAAGGTCGGCTGATTGCCTTTGACGGTGAAGACGTAGTCGGCGTTGCGCGCGAGGAGGTATTGGGCGAGCTTGCGTTGGGTCAGCAGCGCGTCGGCGGTGATGGTCTTGCCGGCGATCTCGAGAGGTTCCAACAGCGGGATGACCATCCCGATCTCGTTGGTCTGCTTGACCTCGTCGCCGCCGTCTACGGGCAGGGCGCCGACTTTTTTTGGGTGTGGCAGGTCTGGCTCTGGTGGCCGACGACGCCGAGGATGTGGGCCTGGCGGCCGTCAGCGTCGATGGCATTGCACATCGTCTTGCCGTCGATGGCCAACCCCTCGTCGGCGGCGGCACGCTGGAGGTTCCAGCGTTGCAGGGCTTGGTCCAACTCCTGCGGGTCAACGCGGGTAAGCACCTCGCGGATGACGGTGCGACTGGGGACCAAATAGCGGCGGCTGCGGTAGCAACAGCGAAAGCGTGCCCGCGCCTTCTGGCCGAGGTCTTCGGCCCACAGGCTGATGGCCTTGTAGCCACGCATCCCGCACAGGGTGGCGCCCGCGGCGATGGCCAGTACGGCGGGCAGGGGGTGGAGCCGTCCCTGGCCGCGGCGCGGGTCGGTCATGTCGGCAAAGACGTCAGGCAGGGCTACCATCTGTTCGGCGCTCAACATGATGTTCGGGGCTCCATGACGATACTGGGGATCGAGTACGGGAGACGACAGGCAGGCTTGCGCTCGGGCGTGCAGGGGGCGGACAAACACGCGCTTGGCGCCGCTTGGATCAAAGCTGTAGCCCGTGCGGATGCGCCGATAGCCGCGGGTGTCGCCCACATAGCGCCAGTTGGCGGCGCGGTAGATGGTGCCGTGAAAGCGCCGCGGATCGACGAAGGTCTCCAGCAACAGCACCGGGTAGCCGAAACGCTCCGGCCAGTCGCTGGCGAGGCGCCGTTCGCTCAAGGCCAGCACCCGCGAGGCGAGGTTCGCGACGTGGCACTCGGGCAGGATCAGAAACCGACTGTTGTTGGCGACCAGATGTAGGCGGTCGTATTGGTGGCGGAAATCCCATCCGATCCAGGCGTCACGCGCCGCGCACTTCCAGGCCGCGGCCGAGAAGCTCAACAAGGCCAGCCACTGCCCGTTCCAAGTGGCGACATACCACAGGGTGTGGCCGATCTTCGCCAGCGCCCCGAGGTAGTGATGGGCCGCCATCAGGGTCCGGAAGCGTTCCTCTTCATGCGCAGCAACGGGTTGCAGGACAATCTCTCGCAGGTTCAAACGCCGGGCCTCCGACAGCGGATGTCGAGGGGCGTTATACCCGCCTGGAACGGCGTTGTCCAGAACCGAGGGCAACTACATGTTGCGACAGATAATCTTGGTTAGGACAGCTTCGCCCTGGCGTGACGGACCTCGCGGCAGGCGCGGGCGCGCGCGTTGCCGATGCGCTGGGACGAGATTCTGCGGCGCAGCGGAGAGGCGGGACACGAGGGCGGCGGCGGTCTCCTGCGGGAGAGAGACGGCGGGTACCAGGCGATGCGCTGGTCAAACTCGAAGTAGGGCTCGGGCTGGCCGAGGAGGTCCCGGTCCGGCATCGGCTCGGGAGCATCGTCCCAGGCGGGTGGGGGCGGTCGCGGCGGCTCACGGATGTGGTCGAGAATCCGCTCGACGGGCGGGGCATCGGTGATAAAGGCGATGATGCGCCTATCCGCCCCGCAGTTGGGGCAGGTCAGCGGTATCTTTTCTGAGGTCCTCCGATGAATACCGATAAAAATAAATGGCTTGCTCAAGACCAAACGGCGATCGCGGTGGCGCTCGGTCGCTGCTGTCTGTCCCTGATCCTGCTGTTTGCAGCGGCTTTGGACCGGGCCCGCGCACAGACGCCGGCAGATTCCGAAACCGACATGGTCCAGCCTCCTTCTCGCATACAGGCCCTGGAGGGGCGCGTATCCACGACCGGCCTGCAGGTCTATCGGATCACCGGGCTGAAGAAGGGCGAGGTGCTTTACGTACACGCCAAGACCATGTCTGGTCACCTGGACCCGCTCGTCGCGCTGCTCAAACCCGACATCGATCTCGACGAGATCGGTCGAGATGCGCTGGAGAAACTCATCCGCGACTTGTCCCGCGAGCGGGATCCGGTCGAGGTCACGCGACAGATTCTGGATCGCTATGCGCTGCGCGGAAACGACGACTTTGGGGGGCACTACTACGCCGCCTTCAGTTACGAGATCCCCGCGGACGGTGATTACCGACTTGCGCTCGGCAGTTCCCTGGTGCGGCCCTCGGTTGGCACCTATCGGCTCGTGGTCGGGGTGGACGAGCCGGATGTCCTTTCCGGGCGGCCCGACAGCAGCGGCCCCCCATTCGTTTTCGCGGAGAAGGACGTGGGCGCGCTGGACCGGGGAATCGTCTCGGTGGCCGGCGAGCTTCGGCCGGACAAGCCGATCCGGTACTATCATTTGGCGGATCTGGCCGCGGATCAGACGTTCTACGCCTACGCGGAGGCCATTGACGGGGATCTAAAGCCCATATTGACGCTTTTCGATTACAGCGACAAAGCCGTTGCCTACGGGAACTTCGCGGCGGCGGACGTGCGTGCGGCGCTGGAGTACCTGCTCCCGCGAAAGGCGGAGGGTTACCGGCTCGCCATCTCGAGCAACGACCCGTCGGGCAAGGCCACGGAGGGGAACTTCCGCCTCGTGATGGGCGTGAACTCTCCTGAAGTGCTCCAGGGCAAAGGCGAGCCGACCGGCCGGGAACTGGTGCGGGAGCCGATCCCTGTTCGCATTGGAGTGAAGCTGCAACAGATCACGGACGTCGACCAGAAGGCGGAGAACTTCGGTGTCGTGGCGACGCTCTTGCTGCATTGGCGGGACCCCGCCCTCGCGTTCGATCCCGAGACGGCGCAGAGCCGCTTCCAAGTCTTCACGGGCGATGCCTTCAGCGCCGAGATGAGCCGGCGGGGGCAGCTCTGGCCTCAGTACACGGTCGTCAACCAGCAGGGCAACCGCTGGGTGCAGAATCGTGTGGTCGTGGTTCAGGCGAGCGGCGAGGCGGCCTATCTGGAGCGGTTTTCGACCACTCTGCAGGCCCCCGACTTCGATTTCCGCAATTTCCCATTCGATGTGCAGAAGTTCTTTATCCGGCTCGAGCTGCTGACGCCCGAGTGGTTCTTTGTCTTACGCGAGATCGAGGGCTACAGCGAGGTCGGCGACAAGCTCGGCGAAGAGGAATGGGTGGTCACGGATTTCGACACGGGCTTCTCCCAGGGCTCGATACTCAAGAGACCCGTCTCGCGGTTCAACTTCGAGTTCTCGGCGAAGCGGCATGTCGAGTACTACTTCTTCCGGATTCTGATGCCGCTGGCCGTCATCATTGCGGTTTCCTGGATCCTCTTCTTTCTCAAGGACTACGCAAAGCGGGTGGATGCGGCCGGCGCGAATCTCCTGCTGTTCATCGCCTTCAATTTCGCTATTTCGAACGATCTGCCCAGACTAGGCTATCTGACTTTTTTGGACACGCTGCTGATCAGCGCCTTCCTAGTCACCGCGGTCGTTCTGATCCTGGCCGTTTATTTGCGGCGCCAGGACATGAAGGGACGGCAGTCCTTCGTGGCGAAGGTCGACCGCTACGTGATCGTCTTCTACCCGCTGGCCTATATCGCAACGATCGCCACGGTGGCCCTGTTGTTCCGTTGACTCGGGAATTGCGCGGTGACGATGCCTTCGCCGGGCCGAAAAGACGCAACTACCTCGTTGCCATGGGGGGCGTCCAACTGCCGTTTCTAGGTTCAACCGTCGAGGATCGCGATGAACAAGCGTATGCGCCGGCCGCTGACGGCGGTTCTGACCTTCCTCCTGCTCGCGGGAGCGATGCTCCTTTACCATCGTTGTGAAAAGACGCCGGACACGGAGCACGCCCTTCCGCCAGAACGGGGAGCGGAAGAAGCGGATGTCTCGGGGAGCGAGAAGGCGAAGGTCGGCGATTCCGCAGACATGCGCGCCGAGCAGCGCCTTCTCGACCTGGTCCGCCAGCCCTGGGTCGGCGACCTGGACGGCATGTTGGAAAGACATCTCATCCGGGTGCTGACGGTGCCGTCCCGAACTATGTACTTCCTGGAGAAGGGCACGCCCCGCGGCATCGTTTCGGAGTTCCAGGTCGCCTTCGAGGACTTCATCAACCAGCGGTTCCGGCCGCGGGACAAGCATGTCAAGCCACGCGTCGTGGTGGTACTGGTGCAACGTGATGACCTGCTGCCGGCGCTGCTCGAGGGGCGCGGGGACATCGCGGCGGCGAATCTCACCATCACGCCGGGCCGGGAGGCGCAGGTGGATTTCTCCGCACCCACGAGCAAGGCGGTCGACGAGATCCTGGTTACCGGTCCATCGTCCCCCGCATTCGCCAGCCTGGACGATCTGGCAGGGAAGCCGGTATGGGCGCGACGGTCCTCGAGCTACTGGGAGCATCTGGAGGCGATCAACGCACGCTTTACGGCAGAGGGTAAGACGCCGATCAAGATCGCGCCCGCGCCGGAAGAGTTGCAGGATGAGGACCTCATGGAGATGGTCAATGCCGGACTTTTGGAGACCGTCGTCGTTGACGACTACAAGGCCGAGCTTTGGGCGAACGTGTTCCCCGAGATCAGGCTGCATCCCGGAATCGTCATCAACGCCGGCGGCCGGTTCGGCTGGATGATGCGAAAGGGGAGCCCGATGCTGGAGGAAACCGTCAATGCCTTCGTCGAGGGCCACAAGGCCGGCACGAGCTTTGGCAATACGGTGATCCAGCGGTATCTGGGCAGCAGCGGGTTCGTCAAGCGCGCGACTGCGAAAGAGGAGGTGCAGAAGCTCGATCGCGTCGCGGATCTGTTCCGTCGCTTCGGCGATCGGTACGATCTCGACCATTTGCTTCTGTTGGCCCAGGGCTACCAGGAATCGCGTCTCGACCACAACGCGCGCAGTCGCGCGGGTGCGGTCGGCATCATGCAGGTGCTGCCGTCCACGGGCAAGGAACTGGGGGTGGGTGACGTCCGAGAGCTTGAGGCCAACGTCCACGCGGGGGCGAAATACCTCCGCACCTTGCTCGACACCTATTTCAACGACGACGCCGTGGACGATCTCAACAAAATGCTGTTCGCCTTTGCTGCCTACAACGCGGGACCGAACCGCATCCTTCGCTTGCGTAATGCAGCACGCGAGCAGGGCCTGGACCCGAATGTCTGGTTTGGCAACGTTGAGCTCCTGGTTGCCCGGGACTTAGGGGCCGAGCCGGTGACCTACGTTTCCAACATCTTCAAGTACTACGTCGGGTACAAGCTTCAGGAACAGCATCGCGCAGCGCAAAGCGCGGCGAAACAGACATTCGAGGACAAGATGCGGACAGATAACAGATAGAAATCCAAGCCGCCCTGAGGACACAGGTACGGCCCGAGACAGGAAGTTAGCGGGGGCGGGATGCTTGGTCCACACGTAGCGGCGGGGGCGGCGGGGCTGACGGACCTCGCGGCAGGCACGGGCGCGCGCGCTGCCGATGCGCTGGGACGAGATTCTGCGGCGCAGCGGAGAGGCGGGACACGAGGGCGGCGGCGTCTCCTGCGGGAGAGAGACGGCGGCTACCAGGCGATGCGCTGGTCAAACTCGAAGTAGGGCTCGGGCTGGCCGAGGAGGTCCCAGTCCGGCATCGGCTCGGGAGCATCGTCCCAGGCGGGTGGGTGAGCTGCGATGAAGCAGCGAACGACCAAACCAGGACGGTTTGGGCTGGTACCCAAGCGGAGCAGGATTGCGCAGCGCCGGGGCGGGCGGGGGCGATCGCGGCGGCTCACGGATGTGGTCGAGAATCCGCTCGACGGGCGCGGCATCGGTCACGAAAGCGATGATGCGCCTATCCGCCCCGCGGTTGGGGCAGATCAGCGGTAGAGACTCGAACAGGCGCGCCAGCAGCACGGCCCAGAGATAGCGGGCTGGCGAGCGCGCGTTTGCCACCGGGACGGGCAGGTGGCGGTGCGACCTCGCTGGGACGCTCACGCCCATAGGCCGTGGCAACGGCACGCACGGGTGAATTGGGTGCCAGAACGCCGTGGTAGCGATGGCGGTGCAACCTCGGCGGCGGGATCAGCGCCGCGAGATGATCGATCAGCTCCAGCGGCGTGAGGGAGAACACCGTGCTTCCGTCCCGTTGCGCCCTGGGCAAGCGGTAGATCACGTGCTGATCGTCGACCCCGTCGAGGCGCTCGAGCGCAAAGGGCGGGCGGGCGCAATCGCGCAGCAGCCGCTCCAGGCCCGCGCGATCCCGAGCGGCAATCCGCACCTCGGCATCGAGCGAGAATCCGCTGTTCTCCCAGGTGAGCATCGCGCGGACGTCATCGCTGTCGATCAGGCCGCTGCGGGCAAACGATCGCAACACCCGAACACGCGGCATTATGTAGCAGCCGCACATTTGGCAAAATCAGCGAGTTAGGTAACGGGCTCGCGGACTGAGCCACCACCCGGGGCATCCTGGCGACATCCAAGTTGCATTCGGAGACGGCCAGATCCGAGCATTTCCTGCTCACTGCCGAGGCGCGTTCGTTGTCGGTGCGGGACGTCTTCGCGCTCAGCGACGAGGCGGCGTTCGATCTGTTCCGGGAACTGCGCTGGGGCAACGGCGAGGAGGTGGTCTGTCCCGACTGCGGCGTCGTGGAGCGGCACTGGTTCCTTCCCAGTCGCCGCCAGTGGCGGTGCAAGGCCGGTGGCCATACCTTCTCGGTGACCTCGGGGACCATCTTCGCCCACCACAAGTTGCCGCTGCGGGTGTACCTCGGTGCCGTGGCGATCTACACCAACGCCGTCAAGGGACTGTCGGCCTTGCAGATGTGCCGGGATCTGGGCGTGCAATACAAGAGCGCCTTCGTGTTGACGCACAAGCTGCGCGAGAGCCTCCTGGTGCAGCGCGAGGAAACGCCCCTGTGCGCTGAAGTGGAGATAGACGGTGCCTATGTGGGCGGCCATGTCCGCCCGCAGAACAAGAAAGAGGAACGGGTCGATCGGCGCCTGGCCGAGAACCAGAGCCCGGACAAGCGCTGCATCCTGGTCATGCGGGAGAACCCGCCCAAAGGGGATGGGGCCTCGACGGCCGGCCACCGCGGCCAGCAGCCGGGCAAATCCCGGGCGCGTCTTGGCCGTGGCGCTGCTCTTACCCTGGTCCTCATCGATCACCACGATCGCCTCGCGCGACCAGCCTCGCGCCAGCGCCCAGTCGAGGAGCTCGTACTGCCGGCGTTGGCTCTCCAGATGCTCCTGAACCTGGCGCGGGGAGGATTGCCGCACGTACACATAGGCCATGCGCTCCAGATGGTCCGCGGTGATCTTGGCGGCCTGCTCAAGCATCGCTCGGCTCATCGCCTACCTCCTTCGCGCTCTTCCCCTGCTGCAGCCGCGCGGCGAGCCGCTGCGCCATCAACCGCGCATATTGCTGCGTGACTTGGGTTCGCGCCTGCTCGGGAAAGCCCTCCCAGAGCGCCTCGATGTTCTCCTGGTCGATGAACTCGAGCCACAGCTACTTCGGCATCACTGTCCCCCTCGTTGTCGTGTGCAGCGTCGATCTCACCACACACGGCGGGAACAGGGGCAGTGTGCCGGCGCAGCGCATCAACGAGCTTCAGCAACTCGCGCAGGCCGATCAGGCAGAATTGCGAATCACCCTGCAGTTCCCCGCATTGGCGCGCTCCGTCGGCGTCCGTCCAGTGCCGCGGGAGCTTCATCGCCGAGCCATCGGCGAGCCGCACGACGAGCATGGCCTTGCCCGCCGACAAGACCTCGAGCGTGCGACCCTGCAGCGGATGGGGGCGGCGGACGACGCTGATCTGGGCGGGACTATTTGACAGGTAGTACTTAGTCGGTGACACCCGACCCATAGGCGAGGATGCCGCATTCGAGGTAGCGGCGGAATTCCCGCTCCACGTAGGCTGGCACGCACTGCCCGTCCCAGTCGTGTTCCCCAGCCAGCGCGAGGTAGGTCTCCAGGTGTTGCTGCACGACCTGGTAGAGGGCGGTTGTCTCGGGACGGCGGCGGCGATACGGGGCAGGTCCGCATCCCTGCGACTCGACGGCCATGTCGGCGGGACTGTGCAATCATGCCGGTAACTGTTTTCATGTACAGTATAGCCACGTGTCCTCGGCGTATCCTGACGTGCGCCGGAGTCGCCATGCCGCAACCGGCGCCCGGACCGCGGAAGGCCTTCCCAGCGCAACGCTCACTTCAGGTCGATGTCCTTGAACCTGCCGTCCGGGTCGCACCACGCCTTCAGGTGGCGGCAAGTGTCGCCGCCAGAAGTCACCCACAGCTCGCCGTGCAGGCAGCCGCTCGACGCGCAGAGCGACTCGATGCCGCCCAGCACGGCGACGTAGAGCCCAACAAGGCGCGTATCGAGATACCGCTAAGTTCCTTCCGTCGGCCGCGGACCTTCGCCTAAGTCCCCGAGAGCAAGCTCGCGATCCCAATAGGGATGGTCACCGAAGCGTTCGGCGAGAAATTCGGCGCAGACCTGCACGCGACGCGGTATCAGTCGGCCGGGTGGGTAGAGCGCATAGATCCCGGTCGCCGGGCGTCGAAACTCGTTGAGGATGGTCTTCAGTCTGCCGCTGGCGATCAGCCCGGACACGATGAAGGTGGGGCTGGTGACGATTCCCAGCCCGGCGACCGCCGCGGCGGCCAGCACGTCACCGTTGTTGGCACGCATTCGGATGTCCGGGATCGCGTTGCCCACTCCCTGCCCGTCCGCCGAGAACGCCCAGGCCAGCTTCAGCGGAATATTCGCGTAGTGCATCCCGGTATGTCCTTCCAGGTCTCTCGGGTGCCGCGGTACGCCGTGCCGTGCCAGATAATCGGGGCTTGCGCAGGTCACGAAGCGCGCGGTTCCCACCCGCCGCGCGACCAGTGTCGAATCGCGCAACGGACCGATGCGCACCGCCATGTCGAAGCCCTCATCGACCAGGTTGACCTCGCGGTCGTTCAGATCGAGGTCGAGCTCGATTCCAGGGTGCGCGACCATGAACTCGTTGAGCGCCGAGCTCAGGTGATGCAGGCCGAACGACAGGGGCGCGGCGATCCGCAGGCTGCCGCGCAGGGCTGCCGAAACGTTGACGATCGACTCTTCCGCCTCGTCCAGGTCGGCCAGGATGCGAGCCGCCCGAGCGTGGAACTGCTGGCCCGGACCGGTTAGGGACAGGCTGCGTGTCGTGCGTTGCAGCAGCTGCACGCCGAGCCGCCCCTCGAGCAGGCTCACACGACGACTGACCACCGATTTGGCGACACCCAGACGCTCGGCGGCCCGACTGAAGCTGCCGGTCTCCACCACCGTCACGAAGGCTTGCAGGTTGGCGAATTTGTCCATTTTGTTCGACCAGAAGGAACAGTGTTTGCAGTTTAGCCGTATTTATTGCTTGCCGGCCCATAGCCATATTTGCTCCCGACCGGCAGGCATTCGGCCCGCCTTCAACTTACGGGAGAAGACCGATGGAGACATCTCGACCGAACGCCGGGCGGCAGCCCGGGGGCCGGGCACCGACACCGGACATTTTCACCCCCGCCGCATCGTTCGCGCTGGCCGCCAGGCACTGAGGAGACACCCGCATGCAACCTAAACGGATAAAGAACGTTCTCCGCATCGACAGCAGTGCACGCCGGGAGGACTCGATGACACGCGAGCTCGGAGACGAGGTCGTGCGCCGACTCGCCGCCGCGAACCCGGGCATGCGCTTGGTCGATCTGGACCTCGCCAAGGGCATGCCGCACATCGACGCCGACTGGGTGACGGCCAATTTCACCAAGGCCGAGGAGCGCTCTGGCGAGCAGAGTGAGCGGCTGGCGTTGTCCGACCAGTTGATCGCCGCGTTGCGCGACGCCGATGCCTTGGTACTCACCGTTCCCCTGTACAACTTCTCGGTGCCGTCGGTGCTCAAGGCCTGGATAGACCAGGTGTGCCGCGCGGGCGTGACTTTCCGGTACACGCCTGCTGGACCGCGGGGCCTGCTCGCGGACAGGCCCGCGTATCTGGTGATGGCCTCTGGCGGCGTGCCGTTCGGCAGCCCGGGAGACTTTGCCAGCGGCTATCTCAAACAGGTTCTGGGCTTCATCGGCATAAGCGACGTACGTCTGGTCGGTGCCGAGCGCGTGGCGACGGACGCCGGCGCGGCACGCGAGTCCGCCCTGGCCGAGCTTGATCAATGGCTGCCCCGAGTCGCGGTCGAGGCGGCGTGAGGAGGTGGATATGGACAATCAAATCGATGCGCACCCGATGTACACGCGCCACCTGTCCCGGGTCGTGCGGGGGCTGCCGACGACCGACGGGGCAGGCGTCGAGCTGACCCGGGTTATCGGTCAGCCGGCACTGCCGATGCTCGATCCGTTCCTGCTGCTGGACGCGTTCCGCTCCGACCGCCCGGGCGACTATATCGCCGGTTTCCCAGCACACCCCCACCGCGGGTTCGAGACCGTCACCTATATGCTGGCCGGGCGCATGCGACATCGCGACAACGCTGGCCACGACGGGCTGATCGAGCCCGGGGGCATCCAGTGGATGACGGCCGGGCGCGGGATCGTCCACTCGGAGATGCCCGAGCAGCAGGAGGGCCTGCTGGAGGGTTTCCAGCTGTGGGTGAACCTGCCGGCGGCGCACAAGATGGACCCACCGGCCTATCAGGAGCATCCCGCCGCAGCCATACCGACCGAGCGGCGCGACGGCGATGTCCTCGCGCGGGTGGTGGCCGGCGAGACCACGCGGGGGACGCGCGGGCCGATCATCCAGCCGCTGACCGAGCCGCTCTATCTGGACGTGCAACTGCCCGCGGGCACGCGTTTCGACGAGTCGCTGCCGCAAGACCACCGCGCCTTCGTTTACGTCATTGCCGGAACCCTGCTCGGCGAGGGCGCGGACGGCGGGGCCGTCACGCTCGGACGGGACGATCTGGCGGTGCTGTCCGGCGGGCACGGGGTCTCGGTATGGTCGGGCGAGAGCGGCAGTCGCTTCCTGTTGGTTTCCGGTCGGCCGCTCAACGAGCCGGTCGCCCGCGGAGGGCCGTTCGTGATGAACACCCGCGCCGAGATCCTGCAGGCTAACGCGGACTACCTGGCGGGGCGGTTTTGATGTCTCGGCGCCAGACAAGGGCGCCCGGTTGACGTCACAGCTCCCCCTCGACTTGCCAGGTACGCTCGATCCACGCCAGCAGGTAATCCGCCACCTCACGCCAGCGCGATTCCAGCATCATGGCGTGCGCCATATCGGGAAAGACGCGGCACTCGGCCCGGTAGAAGCGGGCCGTATCCCTGACCAGCGACGGCGCCACGAAGGTGTCCTGTTCCGCCCCCAGGATCAGCATCGGCGCCCGCACCTGACCCGGGTTAAGACGCAACGGATTGAGCCCCATCATGTCGAGTACAACCCTTTGGGATTCGGCCTGGCCGTAGTCCAGGTAACCTTGCAGCTCAGAGTCGGATGCGTCCGGGGAAAACAGCAGGCGCCGCATCATGGAGACAGAACCGTAGCTCGGCCCGAGAACGGAATACAGCGCCACCTGCTGGAACAAGAACGGATGGCGCATCATCATCTCGAGATTGGATGCCAACAGACCCTGCGGCGGAACGGAGGCCATCAGCACCACGCCGGCGACCTCGGGCGCGCGCTCCAAGAGCTTCTGGACCACCATTCCGCCCATTGAGTGCCCGATCACAATCGGCGGCCGCGCCATGATTGAGACCGCCTTCGCCAGGTCGGCCACATAGTCGGCCAGTCCCCAGGTATGCAGCCGTTCGTGCCCCTCGCTGCGTCCGTGCCCGCGCAGGCTGAGGGCGTGGACGGCGTAGCCGTTGTGCGCGAAAAAGGGCAGGAAGTTCGGGTCCCACACACGCGCATCGGTGAAGGACCCGTGCAGGAAAAGCAGCGGCGGAACCTTGGGGGCTGTGTCCGGGTAGCGGCTTAGCATATCCAAGTGCATGACGGAGGACTCCTTCGGCGGATGGGTTGCTGCCAAGAGCAACACCCTAAGGGATCAGGGGCGGCCACCCGGGACACCTTATCGAACATACAAGGGCTTGGATTCGTTGATGACGTACGGGCCTCGGTCGCGGCTGGCGGGCGCCTTTGCGGACATTGCCGCGCTTGCCGTCCCCAATGGGTCCACTAAGGAGCACCGCCCGGGTGTGTGCGCGCAGCGCCGGGCCCTGCCCCCGTGCCGACCATTCACCCCGGGTAATTGGAACCGCGGTCTGACGCCTGTGCTGCAGCGGAAAGGTCAAGCTGTCTAGCGCTCGCGACCGCGGCCCCGCGCCCTGCCGCCGTCCTTGGGGCTTGGCGGGCAGAGCAGCTCCGGGTGCACGAATTGGGCGAACGCATCGGGTCCGGGCTGGTCGAGCCAGGGAACCACGCCGATGCAGGGGGCGCCGATCAGCGCCGCAAGCGTCGCCAGATTCTCGTCCCGTGCCAGCATCGAGGGCTCGATCTGGTTCGCGACCCAGCCCGAGAGCCGATTGCCGCCCGCGCGGATGCTTTCAACCGAGAGCAGCGCGTGATTGATGCAGCCGAGTCTCACGCCCACCACCAGCAGAACCGAAAGCCCCAGGGCCCCGGGGATGTCGCCGACGAAGGTCGTTGGTCCGAGCGGGACCCGCCAGCCGCCGACACCCTCTACGATCATCCAGTCGGCCCGTTTCGCGAGCGTCTGGTAAGCGCTAACGATGGTAGCGAGCTCGATCTCGGACCCCGCCTGGCCGGCGGCGATATGGGGTGCGATCGGTGGTGCGAAGGCGTATGGGTTGACCAGCTCGTAGGGGGCGGGCGTCGTCCCTTGCTCCAGAAGCCGCAGGGCGTCGTCGTTGTGCAAGCCCGCCGCGTCCCGCGTGCAACCGGTCGCGACGGGCTTCATGCCGAGCACGCGCAACCCCCGCGCCTTAAGCGCCGCCATCAGTCCCAGCGAGATCTCGGTCTTGCCGCAGTCGGTGTCGGTGCCGGTGACGAACAGACCGTTCAAGCGCCGCCCCGGCGCCCGACGGCACTCAGCGGGACCGCGACGCCGCCGGCTACGGGCTTTTGCTCAGGCACCCAGGCGTGCCCGTAGATCACCTCGTAGCTGGCGGGCAACCGACCGTCGCGGCGGTGTACCTCGTAGGCCCGGTTCACGGCCGCCAGCCGGCCGCGCCCGGTGAGGCCGCGGGGCCGCGCGGCGGTGGCGTTGTGGGCACCGAGCACCTTGAGGTCGGACATCAGATCGACCGTCCGCTCGTAGGTCACGGTGAGCCGCTCGGCGTCTACGACCGGGTCCGCGAATCGCGCCCGCACGAGCGCGTCGCCGATGTCGTGCATGTCCTGGAACGGGCTCACGTGCGAGTGCCCATCGGCGGCCGACCAGGCGGAGCGCAGCTCGATCAGGGTGTCGGGGCCGAAGGTCGTGAAGGTCAGCAGACCGCCGGGGCGCAGCACACGGAGACACTCGGCGAAGGTCCCCGCGAGGTCATTGCACCACTGAAGGGTCAGGTTGGAGACGATCAGGTCCACGGCACCGTCGGCCAGCGGCAGGCCCTCGGCATCGGCGCAGAGGCAGTAGGGGCGGCGCAGCCAGCCGCCCTGGCGGCGCGCCCGCGCGAGCATGCCGTACGCGAAGTCCAGGGCGATCACCCGGGCCTTGCGGAAACGGCGGTTGAGCGCGTCGATCGCGTAGCCGGTGCCGCTCCCCAGGTCCAGCACCAAGCGCGGCTCCAGCCGCATATAGTCGAACCGCTCGAGCAGCCGGTCGGCAACCTCGCGCTGCAGCACGGCCGCCCGGTCGTAGGATGCGGCGGCGCGTTCGAAAGAAAGACGCGCCCGGCGCTTGTCGATCGGCGGGTCGCTCACGCGCGCTGCTCCTCCAGAAAACCCCGCAGGGCGCCAAGGGTCTCCGCTCGGTGCGACAGGAAGGGTGCGTGGGCCGCGCCGGGGATGACGACCGTCCGCGCACCAGGCATCAGGATCTCGATGCGCCCGGCAACCGCCGCCGGCACCAGGGTGTCGCGGCCGCCGAATAGCCACAGGGCCGGGCAACGGACGTCCGGCAACGGACCGCGCAGGTCCTCGTTGCGGAGCAGGTCGAGCCCGACCGACAGGGCGGCCGGGTCCGGTTCGGGCCTGCTGGCGAGCCGGCGGCGGAGCTCGCGCAGGGTCTCGCGCGCATCTTCGCTGCCGCGAAGCTCCAGCGTCAGGAATCGCGAGAGGGTACCCGACGGGTCCGAGGTAAGGCTGTCGTGGAATTGGGCCAGCGTTTCCTCGGGCATCGCCGGCATCCAGTCGGCCGCGCGGACGAACCGTGGCGTGGCCGTCATCAGGATCAACGCGCCGATACGCTCCGGTGCGCCCCGCGCCGCCGCGAGCGCGACCAGACCACCCAGCGACCAGCCCAGCCAGACCGCACGCTCCGGAGCCGCGGCCAGACAGGCGTCGGCCCAGGTCCGGAGGTCGTTCTGGCCTGGATCGAAACGGCATCGCCCGTGACCGGGAAGCTCGATGGGGTACGGCCGCAACCCCGGGGCAATCTGCGCCGGAAACCCGTTCCAGACCGCGGCATTCATGCCCCAGCCATGGATCAGGACCAGGTTACCGTCCGAGCGCTCCCCGGGATCCGGGATGGACGCAGACGTGCTCACGCGGCCTGCCGGTCCGGCAAGGCGTCCAGCGCGTCGAGCAGCAGGTCCACATCGGCCTCCTCGTGGGCCGCCGAGAAACTGATGCGCAGCCGTGCGCCACCCTCGGGGACGGTCGGCGGACGAATGGCCGCGACCAGGATCCCGGCCCGTTCCAGCGCCGCGCTCCAGTCAATGGCCCGCTCGGCAGTGCCGGCGATCAACGGCTGGATCGGCGTCTGGGAGTCGGCTAGCGGAAGCCCGAGCTGCCATGCGCCTTCTCTGAACCGGCGCACCAGCGTCCGGAGCCGCTCGCGGCGCCACTCATCCCGTCTCGCGATGGCCAGGCTGACCCGCGTCGCCTCGGCCAGCGCGGGCGGCGGCGCGGTGGTGTAGATGTAGCTGCGGGCACGCTGGATCAGGGTCTCGATCAGCGCCTCGGAGCCCGCGACGAATGCTCCGAAGGTCCCCAGGGCCTTGCCGAGGGTGCCCATCAGGATCGGCACCGCGTCGGCGTCGAGCGCGAACCGGTCCAGGCTGCCACGGCCCTCGTGGCCCAGCACGCCGAGACCGTGGGCGTCGTCCACCAGCAACCAGGCACCGGCGGCACGGGCGATACGCGCCAGCTCGGGCAGCGGCGCCAGGTCGCCGTCCATGCTGAAGACGCCATCGGTCGCGATCAGCCGGGTGTCGTCTCCGCTCAGCATCCGGACCAGCGCACTCGGGTCGCCGTGCGGGTAGCGGGCCAGCGTCGCGCGCGAGAGCAAGGCGCCGTCTATCAGCGAGGCGTGGTTGAGCCGGTCCTCGAGCACCCTGTCACCGCGCCCGGCCAGGGCCGTGATCACGCCCAGATTCGCCATGTAGCCGGTCGAGAACAGCAGCGCCCGAGGCCGGTTGGTGAACTCGGCCAGCTCTTCCTCCAGCCTCTGGTGAGCGCGGCTGTGGCCGTTGACCAAATGGGCCGCCCCGCTGCCGACGCCCCAGCGCTCGGCCCCGTCGCGGAATGCCTGGATCACCTGGGGATGATTCGCGAGCCCCAGATAGTCGTTGCTGCAGAAGCTCAGCAATTCCCGGCCATTGACGACGGCTCGGGGCTGCTGCGGCCCCTCGATCACGCGCCGGCCGCGGTACAGGTGTGCCGCGCGCAGCCTGTCGAGCTCATCGGTGAGCCCGGCAGCAACGGGCGAGGCGTATCCGGTCACGTCGTCAGACGGGGGGCGGGTTGACGCCCCCGACCCGTTGGCAAGGCCCGGGCCGGGAGGGCTCGGCGTGCGGGGGCTCCGGCTCGAGACCCAGTCGCGCGAACAGCGCCCGGTCCCGATCCGACTCGGCGTTCGGCGTGGTCAGCAGGCGCTCGCCAAAGAATACCGAGTTGGCGCCCGCGAAGAAGCACAGGGCCTGCAGCTCGTCGCTCATCTCGCCGCGTCCCGCCGAGAGCCGCACGTGGGAGGCGGGCATCAGGATACGCGCCGCCGCGACCGTGCGAACCAGCTCGAAGGGGTCGAGCTCCGCGGCCCCGAACAGCGGCGTGCCTTCGACCTGGACAAGCAAATTGATGGGCACCGACTCCGGGTGCACCGGCAGGTTGGCGAGCTGGCGCAGCAGCGAGGCGCGGTCCCGCCGCGACTCGCCCATGCCCAGAATGCCGCCGCTGCAGGTCTTGAGGCCGGCCGCCCGGACGTGCTCGAGCGTCTCGAGCCGATCCTGGTAGCCGCGGGTGGTGATGACCTGGCCGTAGAACTCCGGCGAGGTGTCCAGGTTGTGGTTGTAGTAGTCGAGCCCGGCCGACTTGAGCCGCCGCGCCTGCGCCCCGGTGAGCATGCCGAGCGTCACGCAGGTTTCCAAGCCAAGGGCGTGGACGCCCCCGATCATCGCGACCACGGAGTCCAGGTTCCTGTCGGTCGGGTTTCGCCAGGCGGCGCCCATGCAGAAGCGGGTCGCACCCTGGTCGCGGGCCGCTCTGGCACTGGCGAGCACCTCGTCGAGCGGCACCAGGCGCTCCGGCTCCAGACCTGTGTCGTGTCGGGCGCTCTGGGAACAATAGCCGCAGTCCTCCGGGCAGGCACCGGTCTTGATACTGAGCAAGGTGCTGACCTGGACCCGGTTGGGGTCGAACCGATCCCGATGTCGCGACTGGGCGAGGAACAACAAATCGTTAAGGGGCCGATCGAGCAGGGACTCGATCTCCTCGAGTGTCCAGTCGTGGCGAGTCGGGTTCACGGGCATGGGGTCGAACGGCAGGGCGCGAGTGTCAGTGGCGGAACCTCGACATCCTAGGGCGCCGGGGTCGATTGTCAACCCGAAAGCCGGCTCGCGGTTTACCACGGCGTCGCTCCGGCCCTCATCCGGTCCCCGCGCCGATCAGTCGGACCCGGCCTCGCGCATCCGCTGGCAGAAGCTCCGCTCGTCCGGGTTCTCCACGGCCGATACGATCGCGTCGACCAGGGTCCCGAGTTCTTCAGGAGAAACCGCCGAGAGCACCCGATTGAGCAGCACCGGGCTCAGGTCCGCGTAGACGGAGCGGCCGTCCTTCAGATTTACCACCAGTCCCGAGCCGGCGTAGTGCTCGGCGGACTCGGGAAGGCTGGCGTCGTAGAGCGCCTGGTCGGCCGAAAAGAGCTCGTCGTAGACCGCCTCGATGCGGTCCGCGAGCGCGTCGTCGACCTCGTCCTCGGCCACCTGGACCAGGCTCTCCGGGTCTCCGTCGACCTGAATCCAGCCGATGTTCAGCTCGGAGAGGTAATGCTGGAAACGGGTCCGCGGCTCTTCATGGAAAAAGACATACTCCAGCATCTGGATCTATCCTCGTCATAACCAGCAACAGGGAATCCGCGGTCGCGCGCGGCCTCCGAAATGCGGCCCGCGACCCGCCAGCTCCTAGAGCCGTCGATCATGCCATCCAATATGCCGCGTTTCGAGGCGCTTCTATCGGTGCTGTTTCCCCCCACCTGCGTGCTCTGCGGTGCGCCCGGCGTTGCCGGCCTGGACCTGTGCGGGGGCTGCGCGGCGGACCTGCCCGGCAACCGTAGCTGCTGCGCGCGCTGCGCGTTGCCGTTCGACGGCCCGATCCCCGAGGGAACCCTCTGCGGTCCCTGCCAGAGAAGGCCCCCGGCGTTCGAGCGCTGCTTCGCCCCGCTGCGCTACGAGACGCCGCTGCCGTTCCTCATCGGCGGGCTCAAGTTTCGCGGCCGGCTGAATATCGCCCGGCTGCTGGGCCAGTACCTCGCCGCGGCGATAGGAGATCTGGGCACGCCGCTCCCCGAGGTCCTGGTTCCGGTGCCGCTGCACCGGGCGCGGCTCGCCGAGCGCGGCTACAACCAGGCCCTGGAGATCGCCCGTATACTCGGCCGCGAGTTGGGCATCCCGGTGGATGCCCGTTGTTGCTCGCGGGTACAAGCCACACAGCCGCAGGCGGGGCTCGACGAGCGGGCGCGCCGGCACAATATTCGCGGTGCGTTTGCCGCCGCCGATACCCTGCCCTGGCGGCATCTTGCGCTCCTGGACGACGTGGTGACCACCGGCAGCACGGTGTCCGAGGCGAGCCGTGTGCTGCTCGGGGCCGGCGCGGAGCGTGTCGAGGTCTGGGCGGTGGCGCGGACGCCGTAACGGATTTCCGATCAATGCGACTGGCGATCGACCCGGTGATCGGTCTTTAGAGGCTCGCGCCAGCCGCTCCAACGCTCGGCCGGGCGCGCGCGCTCAGCATGGTTGCCGCGGGTGCCTATACCGTGACCCAAGAACCGGCGGCCCAATGCGCCGGCCACGGGGACGGATCCCTCAGCTTAGCGGCCCGGCACGCCGCCCGCTCGTACCAGCGCGAGCGTGATGTTGTCCGAGCCTCCGCAGTCGTTGGCGAGTTTGACCAACGCGTCCGCGGCCAGCTCCAGCGGGCCGTCGGCGGCAGCGACCAGAACCTGGCGCAGCCAGTCATCCGCCACCATGCCGCTTAGGCCGTCGGTGCAGAATAGGAATAGATCGCCTCGCTCGAGCTTGACCGCGCCGGAGTCAACCTCGATGGTCGACGTGGAGCCCAACGCCCGCGTCAGGATGTTCTCCCCGATACCGTAGCGCCGGGCGTCCTCGCGCGTTCGGAAGAACCCCTGATCGACGACGTCCTGGATAAAGGAGTGGTCCCGGGAAAGTTGCTCGAGGGCTCCGTCGCGCAGGCGATAGAGGCGGGAGTCGCCCACGTTGGCGAAGGCCAGCCAGTCCGCCCAGGCACGACCGACCACCACCGTGGTGCCCATACCCGCGCAACTGGCATCGTTTTGAGCCAGCTCCCAGACCGCCTGATTTGCCTCGGCGATGGCCGACTCGGTGAGCCGGCGGGCGATATCCGAATTGCGGGGCGGAACCCGCGTATCCCCGAGCTGCTCGCAGATGATCTCGGCCGCAAGCCGGCTCGCGACGTCGCCGGCGCTGGCGCCGCCGACACCGTCGGCGACGACCACCAGGCCGATATCCGTCAGCACGGCAACGGCATCCTCGTTGCGCTGACGCACGCGCCCGGTATCGGTGCGCCAGGCGAACTCCAGCGCGCCGCGCTTGGCGTCGCCTCGGCTCGGCGACGACACCGACTGTCGGTGGCCTAGACCGGCCGTGACCCTAGCTCCCGGCCGGCTGGGCGAGCTGCGCCGCGAGACGCTTGGGCTCGACGTAGCCCGGGATCAGGTCGCCGGTCTCGGTGACGATGGCCGGCGTCCCGCGAAGGCCAAGCTCGTTGCCGATGGCCATATGCTGATCCACCGGATTCTTGCAGGTCTTGCTGTCGATTGGTTGACCGGCTTTTGCGGCCGTCATCGCGGTGCGCCGCGCGGCGTCGTCCCCGGCGCACCAGACCGAGACCGCCTCGTCGTAGGCCGGGCTGGGCTTGCCGGCCCTCGGGTAGAACAGGTAACGCACGCGGATTCCCAGCTTGCCGTACTCGTCGATCTGGCTGTGAAGCTTACGGCAGTAGCCGCACTCGATGTCGGTGAACACGGTGACCGTGTGCGCCGCCGTGCTCGGACCGAAGATGACCATCTCGTCCTCGCCCACGCCGTCTACCAGACGCTTGCGGGCACCGGCGAGTCGCGGCTCGGTGAGATCCTCGCGGGTCTTGAGATCGACGATCCGCCCGTCGACGAAATAGCGTCCGTCGCCCGTCACGTACATCATCTGCGACCCGACCAGGACCTCGTAGAGGCCCGAGATGGGCGCGGGTTGGATGTTGTCGATCTTGATGTCGGGCGCGACCTTGCCGAGGGCCTCCCTTATGGTGCTCTCGGGACCGGCCAGCGCACTGCCGGCGGCCAGAACAAAGGCCGCCGCGGCAGCCGCAATCGTTCGAGGTGTAAACATCGGATAAATGACCCTAGTCTCTAAAATTGATGAATTGTAGCGGCAACCCCCAATCCTGACCGCGCAGCATCGCGATCGTTTCCTGGAGGTCGTCGCGCTTCTTACCGCTTATTCGAAGCTGTTCGCCCTGGATCTGGGCTTGGACCTTGAGCTTGGCGGCCTTGACCGCCTTGACGATCCGCCGCGCGGACTCGCTGTCTACCCCCTGCTTGAGCCCGATCTCCTGGCGCGCGGCGTTCAGCGTGGTCACCGGGTCTTTTGGGTCCAGGCTACCGAGGTCGACCTGCCGTTTGACCAGCTTCTGCCGAAGAATATCCATCATCTGGTTGAGCTGGAATTCCTGTTCCGCCTCCAGCTTGATGCCGCCGTCCGCGAGCTCGAACCGCGCCGCGACCCCCTTGAAATCGAAACGGGTGCCGACCTCCCGATTGGCCTGGTCCACCGCGTTGCGGACCTCCTGCAGATCGAGCTCAGAAACGACGTCAAACGATGGCATGCGAACTGGCTGTCCTCATTAATCAAGCGGCATCGACGGGCCGGCGACCGCGACCGACCGAACCCCTTACCCAACCGTTCTCCGCGGCGCGGCGAGGGGGACTAAGGAGCGCCTGCGGCGCGTATCGGCACCCTGACCAACAACGCAAACGTGTAAAGATAGAGCAAGTTGCGGCTGGCCGCCACCTTGGCGAGAAGGCCTGGTAATCCATGGGGCTGGCGCGCAACGACCGGGAGAGGGGCGCTCAGCCGCGCGGGTGGTGCATGGCGTGCAGCTGCTTCAGCCGCTCGCGGGCGACGTGGGTATAGATCTGGGTGGTCGAGAGATCGCTGTGACCGAGCAGCATCTGGACCACCCGCAGATCCGCGCCGTGGTTCAGCAGATGGGTCGCGAAGGCGTGGCGCAGGGTGTGGGGCGAGAGGGGCTTTACGACGCCGGCCACGAGCGCGTAGCGCTTGATCAGCTGCCAGAACGCCTGGCGGGTCATGTGCTCGCTGCGCGCGGTCGGAAACAGGAAGTCGCTGACCCGCCCGCCGAGCAGGTCCATGCGCGGACCGCGGACATAGTCTCTCAGCCAGGCGCCCGCCTCCTCTCCGAGCGGCACCAACCGCTCCTTGCTGCCCTTGCCGGTGACCCGCACTACCCCTTGGGTGAGGCTGACCTGGCTCGGCGTCAGGGTCACCAGCTCGGTCACCCGCAGGCCGCTCGCGTAGAGCACCTCGAGCATGGTGCGGTCACGGTGCCCGCGCGGGTCGCCGGTGTCCGGGGCGCCGAGCAGCGCCTCGACCTCCAGCTCGGTCAGGCTCGCCGGGAGCGGCCGGCCAAGCTTCGGCGCGTCGACACGGGCACTGGGATCCTCCCTGATCAGCCCCTGCCGAAGCAGGTGCTGATAGAACTGGCGCAGGCAGGAAAGCAGGCGTGCCGCCGAGCGCGGCTTGCGGCCGCTCACGGAGAGCACGGTAAGGTAGTCGAGTAAATCGAGCCGCCGCGCCTCGATCAGGCAGCGTCCGCGCTCGCGGTCGATCCAGACCGCGAACGACCTCAGATCCGATTGATAGGCGACGAGTGTGTTCTGGCTCAAGCCCCGCTCCATCCAGAGCGCGTCGGCGAAGCCCTCGATCACGGCCCGGTCATCGGCCATCAGTCGGCAAGCGCCCCCTCGTGCCGCAGCAGCCAGCGCTTGACCGCCACCCGGCGCCCGCTGGTGTCGCCCGCGAACCCGCCGAGCCCGGACACCGCCACGACCCGGTGACAGGGCACGACGATCGGACAGGGATTGGCCCGGCACGCCTGCCCAACGGCGCGCGGGGCGCTTCCGAGCTCCGCCGCGATCTCGCCGTAGGTGCGGGTGCTGCCGGACGGGATGGCGCGCAGCGCTGACCAGACCCGCCGCTGGAAGGGCGTGCCGGTGACCGCGATCGGCAGGTCGAAATCAGCCGAACCGTCGGTGAAGTATTCGGCGAACCGGCTCTCAAGCGCCTCCGGCAGGGCGGTGTCCGGGCTAGCGGGCCCCGCCGGGTCCAGGTCGACCCCGGTCAGGGTTTCGCCGTTCCAACGGACGCCGATCGGGCCGAACGGCGTTGGGATCTGCGTGTAAGCCATGCTGCCCTCCGTTGTCCCAAGGTTGGCCAGGTGTCGTGACGACTAGGCGGATCGCAGCCGTGCGGCGATATCGGCACGGGCCTGGGCGAGGATCGAGTCGCGATCGATGCTGTCGAGAATGTTCCGGATCACCTGCTTGGGACCGGCCTCGCCCCAGGACTTGCCGTGGGCCAGGAATTCCTCCGCGGCCTGTCCCACGACGTAGGTGCTGTAGTAGGCGACCGCCCCCTGGGCGGTGCCGGTCAGCACCGTGGACAACCCTCCGGTGCCGAGCTTCAAGGCCGAGGAGACGAAGTTCACGGCCCAGACGGTGCCCATCAGCAGGGCCAGCTGGGTGGCGATGGTTTTGACCAGGTCCCCGGCCTCGGAGCGCGACAGCGGCAGCCCGTAAAGCTTGGAGAGGTGAATCACCATACCGACGTCCAGCGCGGCGGCCGCCAGTAAGTCGGCGATGGGCAGCGGATTGAAGGCCACCGCCACGCCCTTGGAAACACAGTAGGTACGGATCAGCCGTGCACCGAGCGCGCGCTTGGCCTTCAGGATGCGCCGCCCGACCTGGTCGCTCAGGTTGGTCGCGAACATCGAGGCGTTCAGGGCCGCCAAGGTCTTGCCGTCGGTTTCCAACAGCGCCCAGAGCCGGTCCTTCAGGGCGCTGATATCGGGCTTGGGCTGGCGGAGGGTTTCGGTCTCCCTCCCCTCCTCGTCGACCAGGATGACCAGACGCTCGGCGGGCATGGCGCTGATCGCCACCACGTTCCTCGGGTCGACGTACCCGGCCGTGTGGCGCACGATGGACGCGGTGAGGATCTCGCGCTCTTCCCGGGTGTAGCGATCGATCTTGTTGAATACCAGGATGACCGGGCGCTGGTGCCCGGCGAGCACCCGCAGCGCCCGGATCTCGGTCTCGGTGAGATCCCCGTCGACGATGAAGAGCACCAGGTCGGAGCGCGCCGCGACCTCGTGTGACAGGGCCTCGCGCGCCTCGCCCTGGACCTCATTCAGGCCCGGGGTATCGATCAGGAACACGCCGCCCGCGTCGTACTCGTCCCAGTGACCCATCTGGGCGGTCTTGGTCTCGCCGTGCAGCGGGCTGGTGCTGAATTGCCTGGTGCCGAGCAGCGCGTTGAGCGTCGCGGACTTGCCGACACTGACGCGGCCGAAAGCGGCAATATGGATGTGTCCCTGCTCGAGCTTGTCGAGCATCGCCTGGACCTGCTCGTAGTCCTCCGACAGGGCCTCGCGGACCTCTGTCGGGATGCGCGCGTCATGAACCAGCTCGCGCAGGCTCTCGCGCGCCAGGCTCAGGTGGTCGTCACCGTCCGCCGGCTTCCGGCTTTCGTCGCCCGGCGAGGTCCTTGCGGAGATCCAGGGCAAGTCGCGCAAAACGCCGGGCAGACGTTTCGAGATTTTCACTGAGCTGTTCCTCGAATACCTGTGCCGCGTGGGCCGGCCGCAAATCGCCGCGGGACTCCAGGGACTGCGCCACGGCACGACCGAGTGCGTCAAAGATCATACCGTAGGCGGCCGCGTGGGCAATGCCCCCGGCAAGTGTGCCTATTCCGGGGAAGGACTTAAGCGCGTTGCCGGCCACCGCCAGCATGATGGGCGTGGTACGCGCGACCTTCTTCTGGATCAGCTTGACCAGCAGGTCGGTATCCATGGAGCGGACCGGCGCCTCATAGAGCGCGGCCAGCTCCTTGACCATGGACACGCCGAGATAACCCTGGATGATCAGGTCCGAGCCGGGCGTGATCGCCGCCATCGCGCCGATCATCGCCTTGCGGGAGTAGCCGGTGGTGACCTGAAGCGCCCGCTCGCGCCGGTAGCTCAGCTCGGCGGCGTCCAGCTCGCGGCTGACCAGCACGAACACGCTGGTATCCCGCAGTGCCTCGAGCACGGCCGGGTCCTCGTCCAGGTGACGCTGCAGCGCATCCCCCAGGGCCTTGACGTTCGGCGGCATGTCCCGGACCACGGTCTCCTCGCTGCCGTCCGGCCGTACCAGCAGCGCCTCGCGGCGCCCGCCGGCCTGCACCGCGACCAGCTCGACGCGCGCCGCGGCCCCGAGCCGCTCGCGGATCCTCGCCAGCACCTGCTCCAGCTCCTCCCGGCGGTAGCGGTCGGTCTTGTTCAGCGCGACGATACAGGGCTTTCCGAGCTCGATCAGGGACTGCAGATCCTCGTGCTGGCTGCGCGTGAGGTCACCGTCGGTCACGTAGATCACGACGTGCGAGCGCAGGGCCTCCGAGCGGGCCATTTCGTCCAGCCCGACACCGACCTCATTGGTCCCCGGCATATCGGTCAGGATCAGCTCGTCCCCGCTGTCGCTGACCCAGTGATATTCGTGAACCTCGCGGGTCGTGCCGCCGCGGACGCAGATTTCGAGCTCCGCGTCCGGCAGCAGCGCCTTGATCAGTGACGATTTACCGCTGCTGATCTCGCCGAAGAAACTCACATGGATCCTGCCGGCCTCCTTGCGCTTCTGCAGCAGGGCCAGCTCCCGGCGCACGGAATCGAGGTCCACGCCCTGCTCCGCCGCCCGCTCCATGCGCCGCTCGATCGCCTCACGGCTGAGCTCCTGGCTACGGCGGCGCTCATCGGATCCGGCCGCACGCCGGCGCGGCCGCAGCAGCTTCCAGAGCATATAGCCGCCCACGGCGACGATGCCGACGAAGCCGGCCGCGTAGAGCCAGAAGAACCAGGAAGGGCCCTGGCGCAGGCGCTCCCAGACGTCGTAGCCCGTCTCTGTGACGATCAACATGACCCACAGCAGCAGGACCAGGACCAGTCCCAGACCCAGGGCGAGCAGGATACGGATCAGCTTGGAGGTGGAAATGCCTTGGCTCAACGGAGGGTCCTGTGCGAGCGGGCGGAGTGCGCGAGGCTTGCGCCGGCCCTCGATTATAGGGCACCTTGCCGCTCACGCCGACGCCCGACACCAGCCCAAGCTATGAGCGACGACCGTTTCTGGGAGAACACGCCCCTCGACGTGATGACCGCGGACCAGTGGGAGTCGCTGTGCGACGGGTGCGCCAAGTGCTGCCTGGAGAAGTTCGAGGACGAGGACACCGGCCGCACCGTCTACTCGCGGGTCGCCTGCGAGCTGCTGGACCTCGCGACCTGCCGCTGCACCGACTACCCGAATCGGGCCCGGCGCGTGCCGGACTGCGTGACCCTGGTGCCAGCCGTGCTGCGACCCGCCACCTGGCTCCCGGAAACCTGCGCCTATCGACTGCTGGCCGAAGGTAAGGCGCTGCCGGACTGGCACCCGCTGATCACCGGCGACCCGGAGAGCGTCTTCGAGGCCGGCCAGGGCGTGCGCGGCCGGGTGCTAGGTCCGAAGGAAGCGGGCGACCCGCTGATGCACCTGGTCGACTGGTTCAGGTAACCACGCGGGTCCCGGCGGCTCGCGGCGCTGTCGTACGCCCGGAGTCTGTCGCGCCGACTCAGGACACGGCCTGGTAGTAGAGGTTCTGCGGGTGTCTCGCCTCGGCGAAGAAATACCAGCGCTCGGCCAGCAGCCCCAGGTACTGGGACAGGAAGGCGGCCAACGCCAGCGCCGGCGACTGGACCAGGTACCCGGCGGCGATGAGGGCTACCGGGACGGGAAAGACAAGGATCAGGAACAGATTGCGCACCGCGCGCACGGTGCTCGGCCGCTTGCCGTGGAAGAACTCCCGGGTGTTGAAGGATCCGGCCGCGGCACCCTGGGCCTTCTGGGCCATGGCCTTGTGGCGAACCCCAATCGCCGTCTGCAGCGTGCTGATGCGCTTGATTCGCCCATTGCGTGCCAGAGACACCCCGCGGGTGATGAATCCTAGCAAGGTCGCTACGACCGCCCAGGTGCCGAAGAAGACGACCAAGTCGTTTCCGAGGTAGGCCGAATAGGCCGCGGCCAGCATGAAGCCGGAGGCCAGCCCGAGAAAGGTGAAGTTGGCGACCGTCAACGGCGAATGCCACTCCTGCAGGAACCTAACGCTTGCATAGATCATGGCCGTGCTGACGAATAGCGCGAACGCGGCGATGGTTCCCAGCAGGCCGATCAGCAACGTGGGGTCGACGGGCAGTATCCCGGCCACCGTGAACAGCGGCGCGGTGAGGCCGAAATAGTGGGCCAGCCCGTAGGCGAGCACCAGAACCATCATCACGGGCAACACTAGGACCTCCCGCGACAGCCAGGAGGTTCGCCATTGGGACGCCGCACGCCAGGCACGCTCGGGACGGCCCAGGTGGAAGAAGGAGGCGATGAGCCCGGCAACCAGAAGGGCCATGGCGACGAGGCTCCCTAGCGCATAGAAGCGATCGCTCTGGGACGGCAATAGGCTGGCAAGCGCGTAGACCTGGCCCGTGTATAGGGCCAGGAACAGGCCCTGTCCGGCGCCGATCAGCGTGGTCAGGAAAATAACGGAGAAGGCGGGGTGCATGGGGGAATTGGCAGTTGGCAGTGAGTCAGTGGTCAGTTGGCGGCTGGACTACCAGGCAACGTCGTCCAGCGCCTCTTCACCCGTGTAGGTGGTGAGGTCTTCCTTACGCAGCGGGTTGTCGGCCCGGACCAGCTCTTCGGCATCGATGTGGATGCGCGTCTTGCGGCGCGGCAGGTAGTGGTTCGCCGGCCGGGTGCCCCACTCGGGCATCAGCTGGTAGCCGCCCTGCTCACGGATGGCGATCGATACCTCCGAGTCGGGGTCGTGGACGTCGCCAAACAGCCGCGCGCCGGTCGGGCAGGCCAGCACACACGCGGGCTTGCGCTCGCGTTCCGGAAGGGCCTGGTCGGTAATCCGGTCGATGCAGAGCGTGCACTTTTTCATCACCCGTTGCTGCTCGTCCACCTCCCGGGCACCGTAGGGACAGGCCCACGAGCAGTACTTGCAGCCGATGCATTTGTCGTAGTCGACCAGCACGACGCCGTTGTCGCGGCGTTTGTAGGACGCCCCGGTCGGACAGACCGGCACGCAGGGCGGCTCCTCGCAATGCAGGCAGCTCTTCGGAAAATGCACCGTCTCGGTATGGGGGAAGGTGCCGACCTCAAAGGTCTGGACGCGATTGAAGAAGGTACCGGTCGGGTTCGCCTCATAGGGGTTACGGTCCGTCAGGGGACCCGCCCAACCGGACGTGTTCCACTGCTTGCACGAGGTCACGCAGGCGTGACAGCCAACGCAGACGTTGAGATCGATGACCAAAGCCAGCTGAGTCATAACGGCAGCTCGTCTCCTGTCGCGGTCGGGCGGAACGGACCGACGTCCGCCGATACCGGTCACTCCTCGGACTGAAACGCCTCGCCCAGAAGCTCCTCGGCCAGCTCGTAGGGCTCCACCTCCAGTCCCGAGAGGTCGGCGTCCCAATTGGTTCCCACCAGCACCCCGTCCTCGCTCATACCGGCGAGCCAGGTGTCGACGAAGAGGTCCAGGTCCAGGCTCGCCGGGGCATAGTCCGCCCAGTCGTCGGTGCAGTGGACACGGGCATCCGCCTCATCGGACCAGAAGGGGTAGACCTCCGTGTCCTCGTACTCGTTGGAGTCGCACACGGCCCAGCCGCGACTGGACTGCAGGCCCCAGACGACGCCGCTCGCCTTCACGTCGCGCACGAAACGGTCATGGTTTTCTTGGGGGTCGGATGTGAGGTCCGTCATGTCTGCACCTTGCGTCGCGCTGTCGCACTGATTGCCAACCGGGTCACCGAGTCTCGGGAACAGACCGGACGGATGTCCGGCGCCCCGAAACGCCGTCGTCACTTTCTCGGGAAGACTCCCGCAACATACGCCTGCCAGCGTGCTCGCGGTCGCTCCTGGCCGGGCACACGCGGCATCGGGGCAAACTGGGGCTCGGTGATGGACGGTTCGCTGGGCTGCGCCTTGTAGACCCTCACGCGCACGTCGAACCATGCCGCCTGGCCGGTGACGGGGTCGGAGTTGGAGACATGCTCGCCGCACTCGTTCGGAGGCAGCTCCTCGGCGATCAGATGGTTTAGCAGAAAACCCTTTTGGGATTCATCCGCCTTCGCCGACAGCCCCCAGGCGCCGGCCGCCTTGCCGATCGCATTCCAGGTCCAGACCGTGCCCGGCTCGACCGCCTCGGAGAATCGGCACATGCAGCGCAACCGGCCATGGGCGGATTCGACCCAGATCCAATCGCCGTCGTCGAAGCCGTTCGCGGCGCCCACCCGTGGATTGACGAACAGGTAGTTGTGGCTGTGGATCTGACGAAGCCAGGCGTTCTGGCTGTCCCAGGAGTGGTACATGGCCATCGGTCGTTGGGTCAGGGCATTCAGCGGATAACGCTGGGTGTCCGTCAGGCGCGTCTCCAGCGGCTCGTAGTAAAACGGCAGCGGGTCGAAGTAGGTCTCGACGCGCCGCCGCAGCCGCTCCGGCGGTCGGCGGCCGGGCCGCTTGCCCTGGGCGGCCAGCCGGAATCGTTGCAGAACCTCCGAGTACAGGTTCAAGCCAATGGGCTCCGCGTAGCGGGTCATGCCGTGGGCGCGCGCCCAGTGCAGATAGCCCTTGTTCCAATTGCGCATGTACTGGTAGCTGCGCGGCAGCTCGTGGTGATAGAAGCAGCCGTGGTTGGCGTACATCTCCCACTGGCGAGGATTCGGCTCGCCCTTCAGGAACTTCTCGCCGCCCTTGCCGCGCCAGCCGGCCAGAAAGCCGATCCCGGAGCCTGGCGAGGTCTCGTAGTTGACGATGAAGTCCGGATAGTCGCGATACTTGCGGCTGCCGTCTTCCTTGACGAACGCCGGCAGGCCCAACCGTGTACCCAGCTCTATCAGTACCTCCTGGAAGGGTTTGCACTCGCCTTTCGGGGGCAACACCGGAATGCGCACCGAGTCCACGGGGCCGTCAAACTCGGAGATGGGTCGGTCCAGCATGGAAAGCACGTCGTGGCGCTCGAGGTAGCTGGTGTCCGGCAGGACCAGGTCCGCGAAGGCAACCGTCTCGGAGGCAAAGGTGTCGCAAACGACCAGGAAGGGAATCCTGTACTCCCCGTCCTCGCCCTTGTCGGTCAGCATCCGGCGGACCTCGACCGTGTTCATCGACGAGTTCCAGGCCATGTTGGCCATGAACAACAGTAGGGTGTCGATCGGGTACGGGTCACCGCGCCACGCGTTGGTGATCACGTTGTGCATCAGGCCGTGCACCGCCAGCGGGTACTCCCAGGAGAACGCCTTGTCGATGCGCACCGGCTCGCCCTGCTCGTCGACGAACAGGTCCTCGGGCTTCCCGGGCCAGCCGAGAGGCATCCCGTCCAGCGGCGTATCGGGCCGCACGCCGTCGGGACCGTTCGGCGGTTTAGGGCAGGGCGGGATCGGGCGTGGGAACGGGGCCTTGTGACGAAACCCGCCGGGGCGGTCGATGGTGCCCAGGATGGTCATCAGGATGCCGAGCGCGCGAATGGTCTGAAAACCGTTGCTGTGCGCGGCCATGCCGCGCATGGCGTGGAAGGCCACCGGGTTGCCCGTCACCGAGTCGTGCTCGTTGTCCCAGCAATCGGTCCAGGGGATCGGCAGCTCGATCTTCTGGTCTCGGGCCGTGACGCCCATTTCGTGGGCCAGACGCCGGATGGTCTCGGCCGGGATGCCGGTGATTCCGGCCGCCCACTCCGGCGTATAGGCCTCGACGCGCTCCTTCAGCAGCTGGAACCCCGGTTTGACCGACGTGCCGTCATCCAGCGTGTAGCTGCCCATCAGGCGGGGCTCGGCGCCTGGGGTATGGGTTCCGATCGGCCCGATCTCCCGGTCCCACCAGAGCTTGTTCTCCGGATCGAAGCAGCCTTCCTCGACGTGCATCTCGACGCGATGGAACAGGCCATGATCGGCGCGCTCGGGGTCATCGACCACCAACTCCGCCGCGTTGGTGTACTGGATCAGAAAGTCGCGGTCGTACAGGCCGAGCTTGATGATCTCGTGAATGATGGCGAGCAGCAGCGCCCCGTCGGTGCCCGGCTTGATCGGCACCCATTCATCGGCTATGGCCGAGTAGCCGGTGCGAATCGGGTTGATCGAGACGAAGCGTCCACCGCGGCGCTTGAACTTGGATATCGCGATCTTGAGCGGGTTGGAATGGTGGTCCTCGGCGGTGCCGATCATCACGAACAGCTTCGCGCGGTCCAGGTCCGGTCCGCCGAACTCCCAGAAGGACCCGCCGATGGTGTAGATGAGTCCGGCGGCCATGTTGACCGAGCAGAAGCCGCCGTGGGCCGCATAATTCGGCGTGCCGTACTGCTTTGCGAACAGGCCGGTGAGGGCCTGCATCTGATCGCGGCCGGTGAACAGCGCGAAACGCTTCGGGTCCTCGGCGCGGATAGCGGCGAGTCGTTCCGCGAGCATCCGGAAGGCCTCGTCCCAGGAAATCGCCTCGAATTCCGACCGGCCCCGCTCCGCCCCGGCCTTGCGCCGCAGCGGCCGCGTCAGGCGTCCCGGCGAGTACTGCTTCATGATCCCGGACGAACCCTTCGCGCAGATCACCCCGCGATTCAGCGGATGGTCCGGGTTGCCTTCGATAAAGCGCACCTCGCCGTCGCGCAGGTGCACCCGGATGCCGCAGCGGCAGGCGCACATGTAGCAGGTGGTCTCCGTGACCTCGACCCGTCCGACGTCTCCGTCCGAGTGGCTGGCAGGGTCCTGCATGGCGGGGCCTTCTTTGGAAGCGCGAAATGCTTCAGTACATTCTAATTTTCTTTATTCAATGATTACAAATCCGCGCCCACCCGGATCGCTGCCTCGACAGCCGAATCCGCGCCGAAGGTCCTTCGTCGGATGGTTCCCCTCACCCTGGATCTCCGGTGACCGGGGCGGACCCGTCCGGTGCCCGTCAATCTTACCGGGCGGGCGGCATTTGCTCCGAATTGATGTTTCCACCTCATCCGCAGCGCCGTTTGCCGGTGGTCCTGCCGGTACGCAGGCCACCCCCGCGCACCGACGGTGTGCGATATTTGCCTGGCCCCGGCGTTGTCCGGACCACCTCTACGACCAACGGATGACCCGGATACCGCTGGTCGTATCCCCGGCGTAGGAGCCGACTCCGGATCGCCCGCAAAAAAAAGACCTCTGCTCCTCTGGCGCAAGGTCAGAAACTGAGTACATTTACACGATCCCGACGAGGACAGCCGCTGCGGTGTCGTTGCCGCGCGACGATCCAAGATTGAGGATGTCCGGCCCGTGCTCCCGCCCCCGGACCGTCACTCGCCTTCCGCGTCAACACCTCCCCGCTTCCCAGGCTTTCGGGGTGCGAGTCGATCGGCCGCAAGGCCGGATCGAGGGTTGTAACCGACGGCCAGGCAGTGGGGGACAAAACCTCGGCGCATGGCCAAGGTCCGTTGCCTCTTATTCGAGAACAACCGCAATGCCCCTGCATCCATTTCTCGCCACTCCCAAGGCTCGCTGGCTCCTGCTCTCGATCATGCTCGGCGCGATCGTTGCCCCAGCCGCTGCCGCTGGGGAGAGCGGCGGCGATATCGACTGGAGCGTCATGATCGTCGGTCTGCTCGGCGGTCTCGCCCTGTTCCTTTATGGAATGGACATGATGGCCGACGCCCTCAAGGCAGTCGCCGGCGAGCGCATGAAGAACATCCTCGCGAAGCTCACGACCAACCGCTACATGGGCGCGGTGACCGGAGCCTTCGTAACGGCGATCATCCAGTCCTCGTCCGTAACCACCGTGCTTGTCGTCGGCTTCATCACCGCCGGGCTGATGTCACTCGCCCAGTCCATCGGCGTGATCATGGGGGCCAACATCGGGACGACCATCACCGCCCAGATCGTGGCCTTCAAGGTCACGAAGGCGGCGCTGCTGATGGTCGCCATCGGTTTCGGAATGCTGTTCGTTTCGAAGAACGAAAAGACCAAGAAGTACGGTGCGATGCTGATGGGCCTGGGCCTGATCTTCTTCGGGATGAACGTCATGGGCGAATCCATGCAGCCCCTGCGGAGCTACCAGCCCTTCCTGGATCTGATGCAGACCATGGATAACCCCATCGTAGGCGTGCTGATTGCCGCCGCGTTCACCGCGATCATCCAGTCCTCGTCCGCCACCACCGGTATCGTCATCGTCATGGCATCCCAGGGGTTCATCAGCCTGCAGGCCGGCATCGCCCTGGCATTCGGCGCCAATATCGGGACCTGCGCCACGGCGCTCCTCGCCGTCATCGGCAAACCCAGGGAAGCCGTGCGGGCCGCCATGGTCCACCTGATGTTCAACGTCGCGGGTGTCATCATCTGGCTGCCCCTGATCGGGTTTCTGGCCGCGGCGGTCACCGCGGTATCGCCGGCCTACCCGGACCTGTCCGGCTCCGCGCGCCTGGCCGCTGAAACGCCCCGCCAGATCGCCAACGCCCACACCTTTTTCAACGTCGCAAACACGCTCATCTTCATCTGGTTCACCAACGCCATTGCCAGACTCGTGGAGCGCCTGATCCCGGACAGACCGTTAGAAGAGCCCGACTTTATCGTCCGTCCGAAATTCCTCAACGAAGAGCTGCTGGGGACCCCGGCCTTTGCGCTGGATCGGGTGCGGCTGGAGATCCTGCACATGGGCGAGACGGTGCATGAAATGCTGGAGCGGATCATGCCGGCCATCATCGCCGGCGACCGCGAAGGGCTCGAGGCGGTCAGGCGCATGGACGATGCGGTCGACATACTCTACGCCGCGACCGTCGAATACCTGGGAAAGATCAGCAAGCAGCCCCTGTCCGAGGACGAGATGAAGGAATTCCTCCGTCTGATGGAGGCCGTGATCAACCTGGAGAACATAGGCGACATCGTCGAGACCAACCTGGTTGTCCTGGGTTACGACCGTATCGATCAGTCGATCGCGGTCAGCCCGCTGACCCAGGAGGTGCTAAACAGCTTCCAGGCGGCCATCACCAAGGCCGTCCAGGCCGCTGTCGTGGCGGTCGCCCAACGCAGCGAGACCGCGGCCCAGACCGTTGTCGGTATGAAGAGCGAGATCAACCGTATCGCGGACTCCGCCGCGCTCCATGAGACCCGCCGCCTGGTCGCGGAGGAGCCGAACCGAATCCCGGCCTATACGCTCGAGGTCGATATCATTGAGAAACAGAAGCGTATCTACTATTTTGCCAAGCGCATGGCGAAGACGGTGTTGCCCGAGGCGGTACGGACGGAGTAGTGGACGATCGGTTCCGCCGGCCCCCGAAGAGGCGACGCGGACTTGGGAGTAGATGGCGATCGCCCCCATCGCGGCGTCAATGGAGAACAATTAGGAGTGGATGCGGCAGGAGTCGTGCCGCGGGCGCCGGGTAGACGGTAGCCGAAGACTCTAGCGTCGAGGCCGGGGCCCTGAGGACTCGGCGCGATGCAACAGGTAAGCCCATGAACAAGTTGGTGAGCATGCTCGTATTGTTGTGCCAGGGTTGGAAATGATCGCGCTATGGACGGTCATGATTTTCTTGTTGATTGAGGCGGCACTGCACGGGTCAACGTCCAACCTGGTCGCCGACATCATGGCACGCGGTGATGTCCACCCGATTTCCCTGATTGTCGGTGGAGCGTTTTTTTTGCTGACCAGCGTCGCGCTCGCTATCGCCACGCTGCGCAATCTGTAGGGCTCCTCGAACGGAACCGCGAGGCGTGCCGCGGAGCGGCCGTCCGCGTTCTCCGGCGCAAGCCCGTTCCCGACGGCTGCACCGCGCGCTAGCGCCTCGAACGCTTCGACCCACCAGATCGCTGACCCGGCATCTGGATCGCGGCCGACCTCCGCGATAATCGGCGACGCCATACATCCTTCTAGCCCCCCGCGGGAGAGCCAGCAGTGACCGCGTACCCCACCACCGCCCGCCGGCAGTGTCTCCGGCTGTTCCTGCTCCTGATTACTGGCTTGTCGCTAGGGTTTCCGGCCCCGCCCGCGTCCGCGGCGGACCGACCCAGCATCGGTCTTGCACTGTCGGGTGGCGGGGCCCGCGGTGCCGCGCACATCGGCGTGCTGCGACTGATCGAGCGGCTCGGAGTCCCGGTCGACTATGTCGCCGGGACCTCGATGGGCGCCGTCGTCGGTGGGCTGTACGCGATGGGCATGTCGCCGGACCAGATCGAGGCGACCATCGAGGAGATCGACTGGGACGGCATCTTCCGCGACGAGCCTCCACGCGCCGACCGCCGGATGCGCCGTAAACTCGACGATCGCACGTTCCTGGTAGAAAGCAAGCCCGGGGTCGTGGAGAGCGACCGCAAGGTGAACCTGGTCCCGGCACTGATCCAGGGCCAGAAGCTAGAGCTGGCCCTGCGCAAATACACGCTGCCGGCCACCGGGGTAGAGGACTTCGACGACCTGCGCATCCCGTTCCGGGCAGTCGCGACGGACATTGTCACCGGCGGGACCGTGGTCCTCGGCGAAGGGGACCTGACCGGGGCCATCCGCGCGAGCATGGCGGTGCCGGCGGTGTTCGCGCCGGTGGAGATCGGAGACCGACTACTGGTGGATGGCGGACTCGCCATGAACCTGCCGGTCAGCGTCGTGCGGGACATGGGCGCCGACATAGTTATCGCGGTCGACGTCGGTGGGCCGAGACGCGAGCGCGAGGAAATAACCGATGTGCTGCAGATGCTGGACCAGATCGCGAGCCTGGCGACCTGGCGCAGCACCGAGGAACAGATTGCCACCCTGAAAGGCCGCGACGTGCTGATCGTACCGCCGCTCGGAAGGAAGGTACTGGCCGGCGACTTCAACAAGATGGTCGAGGCGATCTCTATCGGCGAGCAGGGGGCCTCGACCCGACGCTTCGAGCTCCGCCACCTCGCCCTTCCGCCCGAGCGGTACGCGGCCTACCGGGCGGCGAACCGCCCGCCGGACTACCGCGCGCCGACGATCGATTATGTCCGGGTCGAGAACCGCTCCCGACTGGCCCCGGAGGTCCTGGAGAGCCGACTGGACATCCGACCCGGAGAACTGCTGGACCCCGTCGCACTGGACTCGCAGCTGGCGACCATCTATGACCAGGACAACTTCGAGAACGTCCGTTACCGGATCGAGCAGCAGGACGGCCGAACCGGCGTCGTGGTCACCGCTAACGAGAAATCCTGGGGCACCAGCTCTCTGCAGGGGGGCATGGAGCTATCCTCGACCACCGGCGGCGACTCCATGTTCAACATCGGCGCCGCCTACACGATGGCGCCGCTGAATCAGTGGAACGGGGAGTGGCGGACCCTGTTTCGCGTCGGCGAGGAGCCCGGCATCTTCACCGAGATCTACCAGCCCCTCGACCCCGGCGAGCGCTGGTACCTGCAAGGCGGCGTCGGCTATCTGTCCGATAACCTGCGCCTGTTCGCGTCCTCCTCGGACAAGAATCCCATCGCCGAATATCAGCTCTCACGCGCCGGCGGAGGGGTCGAGCTCGGACGCAACCTCGGGAACTGGGGGCGCCTGGGTCTGCGTTATTCCAGATTCGTCGGCGATGCGGACGTCCGCGTCGCCGACCCGTCATTCCAGGGATTCGATTTCGATATCGGCCAGATCGGGCTCCAGTTCTATCTGGATACCCTCGACAGCCTCGACTTCCCGCGCAAGGGTTGGGCGGGCAGCCTGTTGGCGCTCGGCTCGCGCAAAGACCTGGGAGCCTCCAGCGACTACGATCAGGGCAGTCTCTCGCTGCTGCACGCGCTGAGCTGGGACCGCAACAGCCTGCTGGCGGGGCTCGAGCTGGGGGGCAGCTTCGGAGGCGAGGCCCCGCCGCAGGCCCTGTTCCGGCTGGGCGGCTTCCTGAACCTGTCCGGGTTCAACCAGCGCGAGCTGTCCGGATCCAACGTCGGAATTGCCCGCGGCATCTATCTGCGCGACCTGGGTACCGGGCTGGTCAAGACCTATGCCGGGGCATCGCTTGAGCTCGGCAACGTCTGGCCACAACGCGGCGACATCCGCTTCGACAACAGCCTGCTGGCGGGCAGCCTCTTCGTCGGAGCGGATACCTTACTGGGACCGCTATACCTGGGCTACGGTTACGCGGAGGGCGGTCACGACGCCCTTTACCTGATTCTGGGTCGCCCCTGGCTGGAGCCTGTTCGCGGGTGGTGAGGTTCGTCCGAGACCATGTCAGAACCGCGGGCCGCCACCGTTCCGACCGGTGTCTGATCACGTGCTCGGCGGGGCGCCGTTGCGCGGCTCCGTCAGCACCTTGAAGCGCATCCGAACCCGCAGCCCAGGGCCATTGTTGCCGAGCTCGATCGTCGCCTTGTGCAGCTGCACAACAGCCTGGACCAGACTAAGGCCGAGCCCGCTGCCGGGCGTGGAGCGGCTGTCGTCGGCCCGGAAGAAACGGCGGAATACCTGGTCCCGCAACGCATCCGGTATACCCGGTCCGTTGTCGGCCACCTCGACCTCGACCGCGCCTCCGGCTAGCGTTGCAGACAGGTTCACCCGGCCGTCCCGCGGGGTGTACTTCACGGCGTTGTCGACAAGATTGGTGATCGCCTGAAACAGCAGGTCGCGGTCGCCGATGACTCGCGCCTCGCCCTGGGCGGTAACGGTCAATGTCTGGTCATTGTCCGCGGCCAGCGGCTCGTAGAGCTCCGCGACGTCGCGGACCAGGGCCGCCAGGTCGACCGGCTCGAAGGCGGCGCGGCGCGCGCCGGACTCGATGCGGGCGATGCGCAGGCAGGCGTTGAAGGTCGCCAGCATCTCCTCGGCATCGGCGATCGTGTCCTCGGCGGCCGCACGGGCCGGTTCCGAGTCATCGAGCGCGGAGCGCAGCAGCTCCAGGCGGGTGCGCATCCGCGTCAAAGGCGTGCGCAGGTCGTGGGCGATGCTGTCCGACACCTGGCGCACGCCGGCCATCAGGGCCTCGATCCGCTCGAGCATCCGGTTCAGGCTGACCGCCAGCTGGTCGAACTCGTCGCCGCCGCCGGTCAGCGGGATGCGCCGCGACAGGTCGCCCTCCATGATCTCGCGGCTGGTCTGGTTGATGGCCTCGAGCCGGCGGGCGATGCCCGCGTTCATCAGCCAGCCGCCCAGCAGCGCCAGTGCGGCCGTGATGGCAAACCCCCAGATCAGCGCCTCCAGGATCAGTCCCTGGGTCGCCTCCAGATCGCGGACATCGCGCCCGACCAACAGCTGCAGTCCGCCGCGAAGCGAGAACACCTGGGCCCGGGCCGAGTGCTCCTCGGTCCGGTCCGGCCCCCGATCGCGCAGGCGAAAGACCACCCAACCGTCGGTGCCCGCCGGGGCGTCCGGCCAGCGGTCCAGGTTGCCGACCAGCGGGCTCAGGTTGTCGTCGACCAGCAGGTAGACGCCGGCCCCATTGGGGTCGCGCGCGACCCGCTCCTTTATCAGGCTGCTGAGGCCGGCAAGTCCGCGCTGCCGGTACTGTTCGGCGAGCCCGCGAATCTCGGCGTCGATCGTGGCATGAGTCTGACGGTCCATGTACCCGGCCGTGGACCAATAGATAAACCCGAGTAGTATCGCCACCGAGACCCCGAGCAGCAGCATGTACAGCAGCGCGAGGCGGAACGAGTAACTCTTGAGTAGGCGGGTATCGGGCGCGCGACGGCCGGACGCCTCGCCGCCCGGCGCGGCAGGACTCATCCGGCGCTGATCATGTAGCCCGCGCCGCGCACCGTCTGCAGCAGCGGCGGATCGAAGTCCTTGTCGATCTTGCCGCGCAGCCGGCTGATGTGGACGTCGATGACATTGGTCTGAGGGTCGAAGTGATAGTCCCACACCTGCTCGAGCAGCATGGTCCGGGTGACCACCTGGCCGGCGTGGCGCATCAGGTACTCGAGCAGACGGAACTCGCGGGGCTGCAGCTGGATCGGCCGGCCGGCCCGGACGACCTCACGCTTGAGCAGGTCCATCTCCAGGTCCGCAACCCGTAACCGGGTCTCGGGGACGTCGCCGGCACGGCGCCGCAACAGGGCCTCGAGTCGCGCGTGCAGCTCGGAGAAGGCGAACGGCTTGACCAGATAGTCATCGCCGCCGACCCGCAGCCCCTCGACCCGGTCGTCGACCTCACCGAGAGCGCTCAGAAACAGGACCGGGGTCTGGTTCCCCGACGCGCGCAGCGTGCGAACCACAGCGAGACCGTCCAGCCCCGGAAGCATTCGATCGACGATCAGCGCGTCATAGTCGCCGCTGGCCGCCTGTACCAGACCGTCCCGGCCGTCGACCAGATGATCGGCGACGGCACCGACCTCGCCCAGAGCCTTGCGCAGGTAATCCGCCATCTGGCGGTCGTCTTCGATCAACAGGACGCGCATGGGGCGACACTATACCTCGGGCGAGCCGCCTTAAGCCCCCAAATGTCCGGATACCGTCGAAGGTAGCCGAAAGCGAATCGCGAGCCGATCGAACGCCGGCAGGGCGTTCAATCGGCATCGCATGACCTTTCCTGGAACTCAGGCCGCGAAAGGCACGGCCACGAACAGCGGCTTGCCTTCCTTTTCGACCCGCAGGACCACGGACTCACGCTTGTCGTTGGCGGCCTTGCGCACCGCGGCGACGACCTGGTCCGGGGAGGTTACGGGCTGGCCACCGACCATCGATATCAGGGTGCCCGGCTCGATACCGGCGCGTTCGGCCGGACTGTTGGGCTCGACACGTGCGACATAGACGCCGGCCGATCCATCCGGGATGTCACGCTCGCGGCGGAGCTCCGGGGTCAGAGGCGCCAGATAGAGCCCCAGACGCGGTTGTCCGCTTGCGTCGGCGGCGTTCTCGTTAGCGGCATCGGCGACCGCGTCATCTCCCGGCATCGAGCCGATGGTGACCTCGATGGTTCGACGCTCGCCGTTACGCAGAATAGCCAGCTCGACCTGGCTCCCGGCCTTGCGTGCGGCGATCAGCCGCGGCAGGTCCCTGTAGTCGTTCAGTTGCTCACCATCGGCGCTGAGGATCAGGTCGCCGGGCCTAAGGTCCGTCCTGGCAGCGGGGCCGTCGGCAAGCACGTCGGCGATCAGCACGCCGGTCGCATCGTCGAGGCCCAAGCCGGCCGCGAGCTCATCGGTAACCGGCTGGATCTGAAGACCCAGCCAGCCGCGCTCGACGCGCCCGTTGTCGCGCAGATCGGCGACCACGTCACGCACAGTCTCGGCCGGAATCGCGAAGCCGATGCCGACGTTACCGCCGCTCGGCGAATAGATCGCGGCATTGACGCCGATCACCTGCCCGGTCGCATCGAACAGCGGCCCGCCCGAGTTTCCGCGGTTGATCGGCGCGTCGATCTGGATGTAATCGTCGTAGGGCCCGGATTGGATGTCACGCCCGCGAGCGGAGATGATGCCGGCGTTGACCGATCCACCCAGCCCGAACGGGTTACCGACGGCCAGTACCCAGTCGCCCACGCGTGCCCGGGCCGAGTCACCTAGATCCACGTAAGGAAGCGGCCGCCCGGCGTCGATCTTCAGCAGCGCGAGATCGGTCTTGTCGTCCCGACCCACGACCCGCGCCTCGAAGCGGGAGCCGTCGTTCAGGACCACCGAGACCTCGCTGGCGCCGTCGATGACATGGTTGTTGGTAACGATGTGCCCCTCGGCGTCGATGAGGAAGCCGGAGCCCTGACCCCGCGCCTCGCGAGGCATCGCGTGCGCCCCCTGCTGCTCGAAGAATTTCTTCAGAAAGTCGTTCAAGGGTGCGCCGTCCGGAAGGTTCGGCATGCCTTGCATCGCCATGGCCGGGGACATCGCCCCTACGACGGCCACATTGACGACCGCCGGGGCCACGCGCTCCGCGACGTCGGCGAAGCTCGGCATCCCCGAGACGGCAGCCGACGGCGCGAGCGGCGCGTTAACCGGGGCGTTCGCCTGCGCCAGGATGACGCCGCCCCCCGCCAGTGCCAGCGCAACCGCACCGGCGACCGCGCGCTTGGAATAGCGCCTCAATACGCCGGCGCGCTCGGGATTACTGCTATGGCTGCTTTCGTTCATCTGTGCTCTCCAAAGTCACCCGTTCGAAGTGGACCGGGCTCCGACTCGTACTCGAGGCGCCCCGGGGAATTCGTCAGACTTCAGTGTCGGTCCCGCCCGATTACTGGCCCGTTAACGGGCACTTAAATCTTGTTAACCAACGGACTCGGCCGCCCGATGTTGTCTTTGACGGCGACGCCCCAAACACTCACGCCACCGACGGAGGTCAGAAGGCACCCGCTCGGTTGGAGACCGGGCCAGCGACGCGCGACGTCCGTTCGCCCCGACGGGACTGCTGTCTTATTCCACGAGCCGCGCCCCGTTCCTTGAAATAAACCTTTGGAGAGACTGAACAATGCAGAAGACGATCCCATCACTGACCCTCGCCAGCGCCATCGTCGCCGGGGCATTCGCGCCGATCACCCTTGCCGACACGATGGCCCCGGTCGCCGGCGGGGCGGCCACGACCGAGCTGACTGGTACCGTGGCGGTGGTCAATACCGAGTCCCGGTTGATGACCCTCGAGACCCCCAGCGGAAAATTCGAGGTGCTGCACGTGCCACCGGAGGTGAAGCGGATCGACGAGATCAAGATCGGAGACAAGGTCACCATCTCCGAGACCGAGGCCGTGCTGGTGGACATCGACAAGGGCGGCTCCGCCGGCTCCATGGGCTCCGAGTTCAAGCAGGACGTGGAGCGTGCCCCGGGCAGCGAAAAGCCCGCGGGCACCATGGTCGATACCCTCAAGATCTACGGTAAGGTCGAGGCCGTCGACAAGGCCGCGTCGAAGGTCACGGTCCGTGGTCCGAAGGAGACTGTTACGCTTAGCGTAAAGAACGCCGCCCTTCTCGACGATCTGGCCCCCGGCGACGGTGTCGTCGCCACTTATATCCGGGTGATCTCAGGCATGGTAGAGTAACTGGTCGTGTGCGCCGTCGCCCGCGGGCGCCGGCGCGGCTCGCCACCCGACCGCGGTCCGGGCGCCGTCCGACCCCCTCGGGACGAGGTCGGCGGGTCACGGTTCTCCATCACTCGGTTACCCCGCGCTCAAAGAAATATACGGATGCCCCCATGGCCACCATCGAAGAGATCGAGATCGGAAGATACCGGGCAGAGCTCGACGACGACGTCCGCCACCTGGTCAGGCGATATTGCCGGATCATGGGCTGGGAGGTGCCGGATCTGGATGAACAGGCGGCCCGGAGGTTGGTCCTCCAGGCGATGAAGGAGTCCCTCGCGGCGGTCGAGGCCGAGTAGTCGACCCGGTGCGACCCAGGCTGACCTGTCTGCCGGGAACCGGGCAACACCGAGACGCGAGCCGAATCGATCTGCTGGCACTCGTGCTGGCGGCCCTTATCCCCACAATCCTGATCGCGGGTTGCCAGTCGCGGCGGGGCATACCACTTACCCCAAGCGACTGCGAGCTGAAACCGGGAATGGACACCGGTGACCTTGCCCTCTGCGGCTGTGTCTCCGCCGACACCCGGGCCGACTACGCCGTTCCACTGGGGTCGGAGCAGGCGCGCAACAATTCGCGCACCGTCACCATCCTGAACTATATGTGCCCCTTGGGGGCCGCTGGCATTGCCCAGGTCGTTGTGGTCAATGGCACCGCGACACAAGTCAATTACTGAGTCCCTTGTTGAACCCTAGGAGGTCGCAATGAGCAATCTGGTCGTTATCTCGTTCCCCGAGGAGCAACTGGCGTTCGAGCTGCGCGCCGCGCTGGCCAAGATGCAGAAGGAGTATCTGATCGACATGGAGGACGTGGTGGTCGTCACCCGCGACGCGGAGGGCAAGGTAAAACTGCATCAGGCCATGAACCTGACCGCGATGGGCGCCGTCGGGGGCGGATTCTGGGGTATGTTGATCGGCCTGATCTTCCTGAACCCGCTACTCGGCGCGGCCGTCGGGGCCGGGGCGGGCGCCCTTTCCGGCCGGTTCACCGACCTGGGAATCGATGACAAGTTCATAAAGTCGCTCGCCGAGAACCTTCAGCCCAACTGTTCGGCCATATTCATCCTGGTGCGCAAAGCCACCGGCGACAAGGTCCTGGAGGGACTGGAGCAGTTCAAGGGCAAGGGCAAAGTGCTCCAAACGTCCCTCACCAAGGACGAGGAAAGCACGCTTCGCGCCTTCATCGAGGCCCAGGCTTGACCAACCGATCGGGCGGCTAGCCGGGCGTGATCTCCGAACTCCAGGGTCCCGGGTCCGAGCTGCGACCGATCCTCGGCCACGCCCTGTCGGTCTTCATGGCCTTCTTCGCGATCATGAACCCGATCGCGAATACGCCGGTGTTTCTGGGGCTCACGGCCGACGATGCGCCGGCGGTTCGCCGGCGCGTCGCGCTGAAGGCATTGACCACGACCTTCGCGATCATTCTGACCTTCGTACTGCTCGGCAAGCTGATATTCGAGCTATTCGGCATCACGTTGCCCGCGTTCCGTATCACCGGGGGCGTGCTCGTTGCCCTGATTGGCTACCAGATGCTCCACGGTCAGCCGTCGGCGGTTCATCACCCCAGCGTTTCCGACCAGCAGGACAGCGCCCAGGCAGCGCTCGGCGTCGCGATCTCGCCGCTGGCGGTCCCGATTCTCGCCGGACCGGGCACGATCGCCACCGCGATGAACTTCGCTTCCACCGGCGGGGTGATCGAAATGGCCGTGACCTTGGCTGCATTCGCACTGCTATGCCTGATCACCTACCTCTTCTTTGTCTCCGGCGGGCGGCTCGTGGAGGCCCTCGGACGCAGCGGGCTGAACGTCGTCACCCGCCTGATGGGCCTGATACTCGCCGTCATCGGCGTACAGATGCTTATCGACGGGATCGCCGGCGCGATCAAGGCCGGTGCCTGAGCACCGCTGAGGCCTCCCTTCAGTCGCCGCTTCCCGTTTCGGGCGAGACCGCCCCGTTCATGGCCGCGATGACCTTGTAGATCGCCGCGGAGTCCTCGTCGCCGAGCCCCCGGCCGACCAGCGCGTTCAGATACTGGGCGACCATGGCCGCGCTCGGCAGCGCCAGACCCAGTTCGTGGGCGGCCTCGGCGACGATGCGCATGTCTTTCTGGTGCAGGCGCGCCTTGAATCCCGGCACGAAGACCTCGTCGATCATGCGCTGGCCGTGGATCTCGAGGATCCGACTGCCCGCGAACCCGCCTAGCAGGGCCTCACGGACCCGGGCCGGATCGACATCGGCGGCCCGCGCCAGCAGCATCGCCTCGGCAACGCCGGCGATGGTCGCGCCGACGACGATCTGATTGCAGGACTTGCAGACCTGTCCCGCGCCGTTGCCGCCCACGTGCACGATGTTCTTGCCCATCACCTCGAACAGGGGCCTGACCCGCTCGAAGGCCTCGGCATGGCCACCGACCATGATCGACAGGGTCCCGTTGATGGCGCCAACATCCCCGCCGGACACGGGCGCATCCAGCATCTCGACGCCAAGGGCGCTCAGCCGGTCCCCGATGGCCCGGGTCGCCGACGCGGAAATCGTACTCATGTCGACGACCACCGAGCCCTCACGGACACCCTCGATGACGCCCCGGGGACCGAGGATCACCTGCTCCACGTCGGCCGTATCGGAGACCATGGTGAAGATCACGTCCGAACGGCGCGCGACCTCGGCCGATGTCACGCAGGTTTCCGCGCCCGCCTCGGCGAGCGGCGCCATCGACTCCGGCCGTCGCGCGTGGACGGCCAGATCGAAACCGGCGCGTTTCAGGTTCAAGGCCATCGGGCGGCCCATGATGCCGAGGCCGATGAATCCGACTTTCTGGGTCATACGAGCTACTCCCGGGTGCGGATCGAGTCGCGTTCGTTTAGTTTGGCGCGGATCCGGCCGAGTCCAGCAACTCCAGCCAGTGCACGACCGGCGTCGCGGCCCCTTCGGCCAGGTGCAGCTGACAGCCGACATTGGCCGTCGCGATCAGCTCGGGCCCGCCCGATTCCAGGGCCGCGACCTTGTTCGCCAGCAATCGCTCCGAGAGCGCGGGCTGGGTGAGCGAGTAGGTCCCGGCCGACCCGCAGCAGAAATGGGCGTCTGGCACGCCGGTCAGCACGAAACCGAGCCGGGTCAGGATGGGCTCGACGACATTCGACAACTGCTGCCCGTGCTGCAATGAGCAGGGGGCATGGAACGCGATCCGGCGCCCATCGCCCGGTGTGCCGAGCGCGGACAGATCCTCCTGGCTCAGCACCTCGGCCGGGTCGCGGACCAGGGCCGCGACGCGGGCGGCCCGCTCGGCATAGGCCGGGTCGTGCGCCAGGATTTCGCCGTACTCCTTGACGACCACGCCACAGCCGCTGGCGGTTACCAGGATCGCCTCGCAGCCGTCCTCGATAGCGGGCCACCAGGCGTCGATGTTGCGGCGCATCGCGTCGAGCGCGTCCTGATGGGCGTTCAGATGGTAGGCCGCCGCGCCGCAGCAGCCGGCCTCCGGCGCCTCGGTGAGGTCGATACCCAGCCGGTCCAGGATACGGGCGGCCGCCGCGTTGGTCAGGGGCGTCGCGACAGACTGTACGCAGCCGGCCAGGACCAGCATTCGCCGCCGCCCGCCGCGCGGGCTGGGCCAGGCTCCGGCCGGGACCGAAACGGGCACCTTGGCCTTGAGCTTACCGGGGAGCAGCGGGCGCACGAGCCGGCCAAGCCGCAGCAGGGCGCCGAACCGCTCGGGGTAAGGCACAAGCTTGAGCAGCGCACCGCGCATCACCCGTTCGCTGGCCGGACGTGGGACCCGCTCCTCGATCAGATGGCGGCCGATGTCCGCCAGCCGGGCGTAACGAACGCCGGACGGGCAGGTCGTCTCGCACGAGCGGCAGCTCAGGCAGCGGTCCAGGTGCAGCTGGGTGATCCGGGTCGGCGCATGGCCCTCGAGCACCTGCTTGATCTGGTAGATGCGCCCGCGGGGTCCGTCCAGCTCGTCACCGAGCAACTGGTAGGTCGGGCAGGTGGCAGTGCAGAAGCCGCAATGGACACAGGTCCGCAGTATCGCGTCGGCCTCGCGCCCCTCGGGCGTGCTGAGAAACTCGGGAAGGATATCGGTCTGCATGTCGGCTCCGTCAGACCCCGTCGAACATCCGGCCCGGGTTCAATATCCGGTTCGGGTCGAATGCCTGTTTCAGGCTCAGGTGCAGCCGCATCAGCTCGGGAGGGGGCCGCTGAAAGACCTCGCCGGCCCGGTCGCCGCCGCGAAACAGCGTGGCATGGCCGCCGACCCGGGCGGCCGCGGACCGGATGGTATCCGGAGCCGCATAGCCGCGCAGCCAGCGCTGCGCCCCGCCCCACTCGATGAGCTGCTTGCCTGGGAGTTCCAGCGGCGCCGAGGTCTGGGGAACCGACAGCCGCCACAGGGGCTGGTCGCCGGCGAAGAACCCGTGCCGCTGCTCGCGGATCTTCGAGTCCCAGAAAGCGTCGGCCTCGGCCTCATCGACGGCATCGCCGCCGATCTCCGGGACCGCCGCCGCGACGCCCTGCTCGGCGCCGGCGAGGCGAACCCAGAGTCGCTCGCCGTCGTAGCAGGTTGCGTTTATGGGCAGCGGCCGTGCCGCCCAGCGATTCATCAGCTCGATGGCCTCGGCCGGAGGGCGCGGCTGCGCCAGCGTGCGGCGGGCCGGCGGGATCGGCAGGACCTTGACGCTGACGTCGAGCAGCACACCCAGGGTCCCGTAGGCGCCGGTCATCAGTCGCGAGATGTCGTAGCCCGCCACATTTTTCATGACCTCGCCGCCGAAGCGCAGCACCTGCCCGCGGCCGGTCAGAACCCGGGTGCCGAGCACCAGGTCCCGCGCGGCGCCGGCATAGGGCCGAGCCGGCCCGGACAGGCCGCAGGCGATGGTCGCGCCAATAGTCGCGCCGGGGCCGAACGACGGCGGCTCGAAGGGAAGCATCTGCCCCTGTTCGGCGAGCACGGCCTGCAGGTCGGCGAGCGTCGTGCCGCAGCGCGCGGTGACCACCAGCTCCTTGGGCTGGTAATTGAGAATGCCCGCGTGGCCGGCCAGATCCAGCGGCTCGCCGTCGACCGGTCGGCCTAGGAATGCCTTGGTGCCGTTTCCGCGCAGAGCCAGCGGGGTCCCATCGGCGGCGGCGGCGCGGACGCGCTCCTGGAGCTCGGTGGTCAAGTCATCAGTCACTGGTGACTACTCCGATTGTCGACGGCAAGATGCTTAGGTTGGGTTGAGCTTGCGAACCCCAACAATAGCGGCATCAGGCCGCGAAAGCGTTGGGGTTCGTTCCTCGCCCCGACCTGGCTGGTCATATGGGTTTTTCACGCGTCACAGGTTCACGGCTCGCAACGCGGCCCGGATGATCTCCTCGGAGGTCGTCGCCCCGGCATCGACGGCGCGCGCCATCCGATTCGCATCGGCCGGACGATAGCCAAGCGCCATCAGCGCGCTGACCGCATCGGCAAGCGCGGTATCCTCGGCGCTTCCGCCCGGAACAGTCCCCGGAACCCCCGCCGGCCCCGCGCCGAGGCCATCGAGGCGGTCACGCATCTCGATGACCAGCCGCTGGGCGGTCTTGCGGCCGATACCCGGAATCCGAATCAGGGCGTCCAGGTCCTCGAACTCGACGCACTGGGCGAACCGCTGGGCGTCCATCCCCGAGAGGATGGCCAGCGCCATCCGCGCGCCGACACCTGTCACCTTCAGCAGGCTGCGAAACAGGTCCCGATCCTGCTCGCGCGCGAATCCGTACAGGACCTGGGCGTCCTCGCGCACAGCCAGATGGGTTACCAGGGTCACGGTCTCGCCGAGCGGCGGCAGCGCGTAAAAGGTCGACATCGGGGCCTCGAGCTCGTAGCCGACCCCGCCGACGTCGAGGACCAGATGTGGCGGGCACCGCACCAGGATCGCTCCGCGCAGCCGGCCGATCATGGGCGCCAGTCCCGCCAGGAGGCGGCCGCACGCTTGCGGGCCGGGATCCCCATGGAATGGGCGTGACAGAGCGCGATCGCCAGCGCATCCGCCTCGTCCTCCGCGGGCTCGTCCACAAGGGCGAGCAGGACCCGCACCATATGCTGGACCTGTCCCTTTTCCGCCCCGCCGGTTCCGACCACGGCGAGCTTGACCGACTTCGGGCTGTACTCGTGCACCGTGACGCCCCCCTTCAGCCCCGCGCACAGGACCGCCCCGCGCGCCTGTCCAATCTTGAGCGCCGCCGTCGGGTCGCGGGCGAAGATCAACTGCTCGACCGCCATCTCGTGAGGGCGATACTCGGCTACGATGGCGGCGACCCGGTCGAAGATCAGACCCAGGCGCCCCGGCCAGGGCTGCTCGCCGACCCGAACGCAGCCGCTCGCGACCCGCACGCTCTGCCGGCCGTCGGTGTCGATCACCGCGAAACCGGTGGTCCGCGACCCCGGGTCGACGCCGAGGATGCGGTGACGGAGGCGCGACGTTGTCGACATCGGACGCTCGGCTCAGACTCGGCCGATCGGGCCGCGCTCAGGCATCGAGCGCCGCCAGAATCTCATTGGCAATGTCGGCATTGTGGTAGACCTCCTGCACGTCGTCCAGGTCGTTGAGGACGTCGACCATCCGCAGCAACTTTTCCGCCGTGTCCCGATCGAGCTCGGCCGACGTCGCGGCGTTGTAGGTGACCTCGGCGATCTCGGTGTCGAGCCCGGCCCCGGCGAGCCCGCGGCGCACAGCCTCGAATTCCTCCGGCGTTGTGACCACGTCCAGGGAGCCGTCGTCGTTGACCAGGACGTCCTCCGCCCCGGCCTCCAGGGCCGCCTCCATGACCGCGTCCTCGTCGGTCCCGGGCTGGAAGCTGACGATCCCCTGCTTGGTGAAGAGATAGGACACCGAACCGTCCGTGCCCAGATTGCCGCCGTGCTTCGTGAAAGCGTGCCTGACCTCCGCCGCGGTGCGATTGCGGTTGTCCGTCATGCAGTCGACCATGACCGCGACGCCGCCGGGGCCGTAGCCCTCGTAGCGGATCTCCTCGTAGTCCTCACCCTCGGTGCCGCCGGCCCCGCGCTTGATGGCCCGATCGACCGTATCCCTCGGCATATTGGCCGCGAAGGCCTTGTCCATCGCGAGCCGCAGCCGGGGGTTTGCGCCGGGGTCGCCGCCGCCCTCCCGGGACGCGACCGTGACCTCGCGTATCAGCTTGGTCCAGGTCTTGCCGCGCTGCTTGTCCTGCGCGGCCTTGCGGTGCTTTATGTTGGCCCATTTGCTGTGACCGGCCATCTTGATATCTCTCCTGACTCGCGGCGCCGCGACCCGGCTCGCCGGCTAGCGTGCGACCCCGGGGCCCGCGCCCCAAGGATAACGCTGACGATTGAAAAGCAGGTTAGTCTAGCATCGGGGGTCGGCCGCCGGGCAATCGCGGCGAACCCGCGAGTCCGACGCCTGCCGTCCAACGGGCGCCCGCAGCCCCCGCGCATACCCCGCCCGTTCGGCACGGTCCGGTAACCCGCACGTGATAACATCCGCGGTCCCGAGCGCCGGAGCTCAAGTAGCGTCCGGAAACGCGGCTCGTGAGGGCGCCCCGAACCGATACTCATCGACACACCCGACACCATGTATGTGACACCCGAAACGGACGACGGCTGGGTCACGGCCGTCGATGGCTGCGAGGGCGATACCCTCTGCGTAGAGGCACGGTTCAGCATCCCCGCGGCCTTTCGAGAACTGATCGCCGGGCGCGAATCGGAGCTCGTGTTCGCGGCGCGCAGCCGGCTGGCGCGACTCGGGATCAACATAGTCCCGCTCGACTCGCCCCGATTCGACGGCGGCTTCTGCGACCTGCGTCTGGGTATCGTCGCCGCCATCCGGTCCTACGGGATAGCCGAGCACCTGGAGCGCATCGTCGTGCCCGGGCTGCGGGTCGGGCGACTCGTCTTCTGTCCGATGGACACCCGGCTGGAATCGACCGAGATCCATCGGCTGATCCGCGACAATGAGCTGCAGGTGCCGGCGGGCTTTTCACTGGCCGCCAACGGCTTCCTGATACTGCGCCCGCAGCAACAGGTGTTCCGCTTTCAGAAGCCGCTGACGTCCCGGGAAATCACCGCCGTCGCGACGCACGCGGACGGCAAGGACCTGCTGAACCGGCTACAGGTCCGGGAGCCGGTGGATCACATCGAGCTGCCGCCGCACGATGGGGTGGTGACAGCCTGCTCGATGTTCCTGCACAGGCACTACGTGGTGCTGCGAAATCTTGACGATTCGCTGGGCTTCCACCTGCAGGCGACCGTCCTGGACCCTATCTCCACCCGCGGCACCAACATCTACCTGGAGTTCATCAACCGTTCGGACCAGCTGATCGTGAACCCGAGCGTCGCGGCTTCGGTCCACGAGGCCGTAAGGCTCGAGCCAAGGCGCTCCTATTGGCACGGGGGCCCGTCCCCGGCATTCGCCGAGGCCGGATCGGCAGCCGATGCGGGTTCGGCCCCGGTCCCTGTTCTCGCCGCCAAACCCGGCACGGCCGATCCGGAATGTGCCGAGCTGCTCGCGGTCTTCAACCGGCTGGAGGCCGAGCCCACCGGTGACCGTTATTCCCACCGGATGATGGCGGCGGTGTCCGACCCGATCAGCCTGCTCCAGGGCGCCGAGCCGGACCTGATCTGGACCGGCCCCCAGGCCCCGCGCGACCCCCGCGGCGGCACGGATCTGGCGGCCGGGCTGGTCGCCGAGGGGCTCGGGGTGAACCGCGGCGCCGAGGTCGGCACCCAGATCCTGGCCGCGGTGCCCGACGGCGCCCGAAGCACGCTGCTGCTCGGCTATTTTCCAAACTTGATCGAGCACACCGAGATCTGCCTGGCGGCGCTGCGCAACAAGATCCGCCGGATCGTGTTTCGCCGCGCATCCTTCGAGCACGGGTACTTCCTCTCGACCCGCGACCAGGGCCGTCTGGCGGACTACGAGGCCTTGGGCATCGAGGTCTTCTGGTGCAACGAGGCCCGGGGACACGTGGTCCGGCACGTCTTCCGCGGCCTGCGGGGCTATTTCACGACACCGGAGAAGGTCGACCGGTTCCGCTCCTCGCTGGTGTTCGCGATCTACGGCTCGACGAAACCGCTCGGCGCGAGCGAGATCGCGCGCACCGAACAATTGCTCGCCAACCTGCGGGGCCTGTTCGGCAGCGACATAGGCGTCCTGACCGGTGGCGGCCCGGGCGCGATGCAACAGGTAACCGACGCGGCCCACCGCCTGGGCCTCATGGTCGGCTCCAGCTTCATCGAGACCGTCGACCAGGAGCCAAACAAGAGCGCGGACTTCTATCAGACCTTCCAGGCGCGCAGCCGCCAGTCGCGACAGCGGTGGTTCGAAATCGCGAGCTTCCACATCTTCCTGATCGGCGGGGCAGGCACCCTGGAGGAGATCGGGCTGACGCTGACAGACATGAAGCTCGGGGTCATCGAGGCCAGCCCGATCGTGTTCCTGGACAGCTCGGGCGAGGACTTTTACTGGGAGGGGCTGCAGGCCCAGCTGACCCATATGGTCCGACAACGGCGGATGCCGGCCTGGTTGCTGGACAATATCCTGATGACGTCGGACCCGGACGAGATCCCCCACTTTTACAGAAAGGTCCTGAGGATCGGTTGATTCGCCCGAAGGCACGGGGGGATTGCATGCCGCAACGGTTCGTCTCGCGGCCCGCCCCGTGGAGCGACCTGCACGACCACGCGCGAGAGGTCCGCGAATACCGTCGGCTGGGTCCGGCTATTGTCCCTGTCGCGTTAAACGGGGACAATCCGGTTTGACTATCGCGCTTCGAAACCCTTCGTGATTGGCTACCCTATCCCAAGGGGCCCTGAATCGTCTCCTGTTCAACCGAGCCCGGGGCCGGATCCACGCAACGGGCGAAACGCCGCCCATGCGCGCCCTCACCGGCCAAGCCTGTTACCGATATCCGAGACCTCGCCGTGGCCACACAGATCATCTTCGAACATCCACTGAACGAGCGCATCCGCACCTTTCTGCGCCTCGAGCACCTGTTCGAGAAGGTCAACCACTTCGTGCCCCAGTACGACGCCTGGGCGACCCGCGTCGCGATCGAGGCCCTGATCGACATCGTCGCGATCACGGCACGGGCCGACGTCAAGACCGAGCTCTTGAAAGAGGTCGATCGCAATCTGGCCACGATCAGGCGGATCGCCACCCAGCCCGGCGTGGACCCGGCGGCGCTGAACCGGGTCCTGCGCAACCTGGAGGAGGCGGCGAGCGGTGTCCAGGGCCTGTCCGGGCCGATCGGGCAGACCGCGCGAGAGGACGACTTTCTCAAGAGCATCGCCCAGCGCAGCAGCATCCCCGGCGGCGCCTGCAGCTTCGACCTTCCGCTGTTCCATCACTGGCTGATCCAGTCGCCGGAGCGTCGCCAGGCCCGCCTGGACCATTGGCTGCAGGACCTCTGGCCCGCCAACGAGGCGATCCGGCTGGTGCTGTCGCTGGCGCGCACCAGCGCCTCGCCACGCGACGAGTTGGCGCCGCGGGGCTTCTTCCAGGAGGCCCTGAGCATCCAGGCCCCCGCGCAGATGGTTCGCGTCGGACTCAACGGCGCGGGCAACCTCTACCCGGAGATCAGCGGACACAAGAACCGCTTCAGCATCCGCTTCATGAGCACCGAGCCCCGCGGACGGCCCTCCCAGAGCACCGAGGACGTGCCCTTCCGGCTCACCTGCTGCGTCTTCTAGCCCGGGCGATGCCTAAGATCGTGGCCTGCCCGAACTGCGGCAAACCCGTTGAATGGACGGAACAGTCGCGCTGGCGTCCGTTCTGCAGCGAACGATGCCGGCTGCTGGACCTCGGCGAGTGGTTCGACGAAGGCCACCGTATCGGCGACCCGACCGACGCCCCCGGCGACGACCCGCCAAACCCGGACGATACCGACACCCACTGACGCGCCGGCGACCGGGCCCGGTCAACGCGCAACAGGGACCGCGATTGCCCACGCTCCGGCAAGGACACAGCCGACACGGCGTAGGAATGCTTTCCTCCGACACGCAGAACCGAACCGCGCGTTGGCCGCGATATCGGGTGAAAGTCTCGTCAGAGTCCCACAAGGGCGGAAGCGTGCTCACCCCCTCCAATACAAGGGTAGCCAGTCCTAGCGGGATCAAGGTACAAGGGGGAACGCGGCAGCAGTTCCGCCATCCTGGTTGGCATCTGAATGGCGGATTGCCCTGCGGGCATCCGCCGTACAACTAACTCTTTGCGTTCAGAACTGGCGCTGGCACGGGCATTGCCCTCCGCCCACCCGGTAAAGAATCGCCGGGACGCATTATAATTACCTAGCAGGATCTGCGTGTTACCTGCGGTTCGACAGGAAAGGGGACTTACCACACACAAACAAAAAGGAGGTGCGTCATGTCACAAGAAACCGTCAAAGCCGCCCTGATGACGGCCATAGCCGGCATCCAGCAACACCCCGATGCCGCGAGGATGGAATTCCGCGTCGCCACTCAGCTCGAGGAAGATATGCGCTGCAGTGCCAACGTGCGCGAGTTCCCTCCCCTCTTTGTCGACGAGCCGCCGGACTTGGGCGGCAGCGATGCCAATGCGAACCCGGTTGAGCTGGTATTAGTCGCTTTGGGCACCTGCCAAGAAATCATGTACCGCGCGTATGCCTCGGTGATGGGCGTACCCCTCACCAGCGTGAAGGTGAAGCTTCGCGGTGACCTAGATCTGCGCGGTCTTTTCGGCATGGATCCGGATGTTCCTCCGGGTTATGAAAAGATTGCCTACGAGACCGAGCTAGACAGCCCTGCGGACAGAGATACTCTGCGTGGGCTGGTACAGACTGTGGAAAGCCACTGTCCGGTACTCGACACCCTAACGCGTCCGGTTGACGTCAGCGGTCGTGTCACCATCAACGGAGAGCCGATCGAGTCTGAGGCTCTAGCAGCTTGATGGAGCGGAAAACGTGGCAGCGGGCGGGGTATCCCGCGCTGCCATCACCGCGGGGAGTGCGAGGTCGCCGACCAACGCGAGGCTTTGAGTTGAACTACACCGGGATCCGACAGACCCCGCCGAACGCGGCAGCGGTCCCGCCATCCCAGTTGACATATGGGGGCGCTGGCTCGGGTCTTGACGTATATGTCTCGTAGCCTACGCGGTCGTCAGGGCCAGCGCGCGTAGCCGAGCGGAACGCGACGCGGGCGTCTTGCCGTTGCGACCCGTGCAGCTCAAACGTTAGCGTCCCCGCGGTCCGCATGCCTGTACACAGCGGCCGCTACCGAACGAGGCACTGGCGGCCGCTTCGGGTCGCAGCCGGCATTTCAGGTCAGGAGCCGCACGTCTCCGCGGCCAGCGCCGCGATCACCCGCGCCAGTCCCGCGACCACCCGCGCCGTGCGCGCGTAGTCGACCCGCTCCGGGGTATCGCCTTCGGTGTGGTAGAGGGCGTACCGGTAGAAGGCCGTGTCGGTGACCATGATCGCGCGGTAGCCCGCCTGCCAGAACGACCAGTGGTCCGACCACCCCACGCCGGGCACCCGTTCGGGGACGGACGCACCCTCGGCGGGAAAGGCCGTCGTTTCCCGAAAGGTGCGCAGGGCCGAGCGCACCAGCTGTCGGGATCCAAGGTTGCCGACGAAGCCGATGAAGTTGGCGGTGTCCGGGTAGAACAGGTTCAGCGGGAAGGGGTAGCGCTGACTTCCGGGCTCGTCCGAGTAATACCCGATGGTCTCCAGCGACAACATGGCCCGGATGCGCTCGGCGCGCGCTCGCGCGCCTTCGGCATGGACCAGGCTGCCCATTTGAGGTGAGCCGAAGTAGGGCGCCTCCTCGTTGACGAAGGCGACGTAGCGCACCGTGCAAGGCAGCGGCTGATCGGCGAGCAGGCGCGCGAGCTCCAGCAGCGCGGCCACCCCGGACGCGTTGTCGTTGGCCCCCGGGCTGCCGGGAACCGAGTCGTAGTGGGCGCCGACGAGCACGATCCCCGCCGCCGCGGAGTCCCCTCGCTTCTCGGCGACGATGTTGCGCACCGGCCGCCCGCGGCTCTCGAACGGCTCGTCAGCTCGCGCGTAGCCGAGGTCGGTGAACGTCCGCTCGATGTAGCCGGCCGCCTCGAGAAGCGCCGGGTAGCGCTCGAGATTGCGTTCGCCGATGTCTCCCGCCAGGGTCTGGACATGCGTGGCAAGGCGGTCGCGGATCCGTGCTTCCTCCGCGGTGAGCGGCGGCAGGGGGCCGGTGTGGGTCTTGCCTGGCATGTGGAGAATATAGAGCGAGCCGGCGAGCAGAAGCCCCGCAAGAACGGCCACCGGCAAAACGAACCCCTTCCTCATCCGCCGCCTCCTGGACATCGATCTTGTGCGCGATCCGACCACACGGGGTGCTCGGCGTCTATGCTACCTCGGTCGATACCGAACGCGCCTGATTCGCGGGATCCGCCGGCGCGGAGCGGCAATCTCCGGGGAGCGCCGTCCTGAAGCCATTCTCCGACTGCTCATTGCGCCTTCAAGATGGTCCAAGGGGTCGTCGGAGAACCTGGAAGCGGAGCTTAGGAAGGACCCGGACGCCTCGCGGCCCCTACCAAACGGTGCGTGGAGGAGGCCCGCGCGTCGCTACCCCGGCTGATCGGCAACATGTCAGCCGTTTTCTCAGATAGAATCACTAGGAAAGAGAACGCCGCGCGAGCACCAGGAGAGACCCGCCTTGCGCCCAGCTGAGCGCCTCCAAGCCAGGCTTGCCCTCGTCGAGGAGGGCGGCGTTCGCATGGCGCCGCTCCTCGGGGCGCCCCGGCTACTGAAGGGGATGGGTATCGACCCCGGCCAGGTAATCGCCGAGGCCGGGCTCGATGCGGCCCTGTTCCAGGACCCCGAAAACGTCATCCCGTTCATTGAGGCCGGCCGCTTTCTCGCGCTCTGCGCGGAGCACACCGGCTGTCCGCACCTGGGCCTGATGATGGGCCAGCGGGCAGGATTGGACGTGTTGGGCGTGGTGGGTCGGCTTGTCGGCAGCTCCGGAGACGTCGGCAGCGCGCTGCGCAACGCTATCCTCTATCTGCATCTGCACGACCGCGGCCTGGTCCCGGCGCTGTGGACGAGCGGGAAACGGGCGGTGCTGGCCTTCGCGATCTACCAGCCGGACGTCCCCGGTTCCCACCAGATCTACGACCTGGCGCTGGCGATCAGCTGCAACGTCCTGAAGACCCTGGCCGGCCCTCGCTGGCAAGCGAACGAGGTGTGGCTGCACCGCCCACAGCCCGCGGACGTCGTTCCCTACCGAAGCTTCTTCCACACCCGGGTGCGCTTCGACGCCGAGCGCGCGGCGCTACTCTTCGACGCCTCCTGGCTTGACCGGCCGCTGGACGGCGCCGATGGGCAGGCGCACCAACAGGTCATGCAGGAGATCGAAGCCCTCGAGGCTCGAGGAGCGGGCGACACGGCCACCCAGATCCGGCGCGCGCTGCGCCGGCTGCTGGTCGGCGGCGCCTATCTGGGCGCGATCCGTCAGGATTACGTGTCCGGGCTGTTTGCAATCCACCGGCGCACCCTCAACCGCCGTCTGAAAGCCCAGGGGACCAGCTTCAAGCGGCTGGTCGACGAGTCCCGCTACGAGATCGCCTGCCAGCTGCTGCGCGACACCCAACTGACGGTGACGGCGATTGCCGCCGCCCTCAACTACTCGGAAACCGCAGCCTTCGACCGTGCCTTCCGCCGCTGGTCCGGGACCACCCCGATGGCTTGGCGTTCGGCGCATAGCGGGCAATGAATCTGGCGTAACCGCCGACCGTTCCCCTCCGGGTGCAGCCCCGGCCTTTGCTTTGCCTCGCCCTGTTACCGAAGCGTCTGACTTTGTCGTGAAATGTCAAGGCTTGTCGCCGCGGAACCTGGAGAATCCCGGCAGCCCCGGACCATCCAGGTTGCCGCATCGCGGCATCGCTTCGAGGGCATGCTGGCCCCGGTACAGGTCCGCGGACCGGTCCGAGGTTGACCGCGGCGGTTCAACCGAACCGTCGTTCTTACCCGGGCGTCGTTGCATGGCACGGCCGTCTTACCGGGCCCGGGGTGACCACACACTGAATACGACCCACGGAGAACCCCGATGACGACCAGACGTGAATTGATTGCCGGCGCGGCACTGCTCGCGCTCGCCCCGCTCGGCGCCAAGGCATCCGAGCACGAGAAGGCCAAGCACCAGGAGAAGGCCCAGTTCCTCTTCGTGCAGAACGCTGAGGGCGTCGCATATGCCGACGGCGTCCTGACGCTCAAGGGAGTAAGTCCAATCACCACGGTCTTTTCGGACCGTCCCGATCGCATTGCCGGACACATGGCAACCGACAGCTTCGTACCCTTCTGGGGCGAGGGGGACGACAGCTTCAAATCCGATCCGCCGAACGCCACGCTGTCCGTGCTGGAAGCTGGGGACATGGAAAACATGGTCGTGGAGCTCCGCAACCCCCGGCTCGCCGGGCGCGATTTGAGCTACGAGGTCAAGGTGCTCGAGGGCCAGCCTCCAGCAAGCGCGGGTCCGGCCTCGCTATTCATCGACATCATCGGCCGGCCGCTTACCCCGGTTTCCTTCGCCGGCGCTCGCCGGCGCATGTGGCGGCGGGCCGTTCTCTACTGAGCGCGCGCCCACGGCGCGGGGCCGGCGGCGAGCGCCGCCTCGGTCCCCGAGCCTACGTAGAGAGTGGCTGGGCCGCTAAGGCGCAAAGCGCCACCCGAGAACGCTGTTTCCGAATCGTCCTATTTTCGAGCGCTTACGCTTCCGAAAATGGCGAGGCGCCCCTGTCCCGCACGGCAAGCGCATGAAATCGGCGCTTCCCGTGCGCCGCATTCGCTGGAATCGAACCTCCACCTGACGGATGATCCGAGTCGACACGCTGAAATCTTGAATTTCACTTGAATTTTACTGGGTCCTTTGCGCCTTTGCGGTTCTGAAAGCCGGCAGGCTCAAGCGCTCGGGGAAAACATGGACACTGTCGCCTGTCCTGATTGCGATCTGCTTCAGTGCCTTCCGGAAGTCCCGCCCGGGACCACGGCACAGTGCGCGCGCTGCGGTGCCACGCTGGCCGCCCGCAAGCCAGACCCTATCGATCGGCCCCTTGCGCTGACCATCGCCGCTCTGCTGGTCCTGATCATCGCCAACACGGCACCCCTGATGGGGCTCGCGGTCGCGGGGCGCCGGGCCAGCACCACCATTGCCGGCGGCGCCTATCAGATGTGGCTTCAGGGGCAGGAGCTGACGGCCCTTATCGTGGGTTTCTGCGCCGTGATCGCCCCGTCCGGCTACATAATGCTGCTGCTGACGGTCCTGCTCGCGGTGCGATATCCGCCAGCGCCCCAATGGGTCGGCACCCTGCTGCGCTGGGCGAACCAGATGCAGCCCTGGTCGATGACCGAGGTCATGATGCTCGGAATCCTGGTTTCTCTGATCAAGATCGCGGAGCTGGCCAAGGTGGAGCCCGGTATCGGCATGTACGCGGTGGGTGTCCTGATGCTGCTTATCCCGGCCATCGCGAGCAGCCTGGACCCGGATGAGATCTGGGCTCGGGTCGCGTGGGCCGACAAGGACGCGCCGGAGCCCGCCAGCGAGGCGCGGGGTGCCGAGGATTCCCCGCGGCAGTCGGCGCCATGACAGGCTCGCCGATCACCGCCGCGGCGGCCGGACTGGTAACGTGCGAGGCCTGCGGTCTCCTTGCGTGGCCGGCCAGCACCAATGTGCCGGGCCATTGTCCGCGTTGCGGGCAGGAGCTGGAGTGGCGCCGCCACCGTTCCATCCAAACCACCTGGGCGCTCGTGATCGCCGCGGCGATCTGCTATGTCCCGGCGAACCTGTTGCCGGTGCTCGGCACCACCACGCTCGGGTCCACGGAATACGACACCATCATGGGCGGGGTGGTTTTCCTCTACACCTCGGGGTCCTGGCCCCTGGCGTTTATCGTATTGATAGCGAGCGTCATGGTCCCGCTCGGCAAGCTGGTGGCGCTGAGCTATCTGCTGATCACGGTGCAGCGGGGCTCGGCCAAGAGCAACCGGGAGCGCACCCGTCTGTACCGCCTGGTGGAGCTCGTCGGCCGCTGGTCGATGCTGGATGTCTTTGTCGATACCTTCACCGTCGCGCTGGTGCAGCTTCAGCCCCTGATGTCGATCAAGCCCGGAGCCGGGGTGGTATTCTTCGCGGCGGTCGTAGTTCTGACGATGATCGCCGCGGAGAGCTTCGACCCCCGGCTTATCTGGGACGCCGAGACCGGGAAGGAGTCTTGAAATTGCCCGAAACCATCGACCGCGACGGCCTACCGACGGCGACCCTGAAGCGGCCGAGGCGCTCGCGGATCTCCGCCATCTGGTTGATCCCGCTGCTCGCGGCCATCGTGGCGGTCGGGATCGCGGTGCATCGTATCCTCAACGAGGGACCGACCATTTCCATCGTCTTCAAGGCGGCCGAGGGGGTCGAGGCGGGCAAGACCTTCATCAGATACAAGGACGTGAAGATCGGTCAGGTGACGGCGGTGGAGCTCGTCGATGACTACTCCAAGGTACGGGTCACTGCGCAGATCGACAACCACGCCAAGGGGCTGATTGTCGAGGATGCCAAATTCTGGGTGGTACAACCACGGGTCACCCTGAGCGGGGTCACCGGCCTGGGCACGCTGCTCTCGGGCAACTACATCGGCTTCGAAAGGGGCAAGTCGACACAGGATGGCCGCGAGTTCGTCGGGCTCGAGACGGCGCCGGTCGTCACCCTCGATCAGCCGGGCCGGCAGTTCGTTCTGACGGCCGACGACTCGGGTTCGATCGGGGTCGGCTCGCCGCTCTACTTCCGGCGCGAACGGGTCGGCCAAGTGATGGCCAGTATGCTTAACCCGGACGGCAAATCGGTCACTATCCGCGTCTTCGTCGACGCGCCCTACGATCGGTTCGTCAGCACGGAGACACGCTTCTGGAACGCGAGCGGTCTCGACGTGTCGTTGGGCGCGGGCGGTGTAGACGTGCGCACCCAATCCCTGGTTTCGCTGCTCATCGGCGGCATCGCGTTTGAGACACCGGACTTCGCCCCCGCGAGCGAGCCCGCGGCGGCGGAGACGTCCTTCACCCTCTACGGCGACCGGACTCAGGCGATGAAGCAGCCGGAGAGTATTGCCAGGCGCTACCTGGTCTACTTCAGCGAATCACTGCGCGGTCTGTCCAAGGGCGCCCCCGTCACGCTCCTCGGACTGCCGGCCGGCGAGGTCACCGACGTGGGCGTGGATCTGGACCCGGAGACCCTGAAGCTGCGCGGTCGCGTGGAGCTCGTGGCTTTTCCCGAGCGTATCGTCGCTCGCCTGCGGGTGCAGCAGGCGGCGGCCGGCACGGCCATCGCCAGCAGCACGGAACAGAGCCACGCCTTGTTCGAGCGTTTGGTCGAGGAACGGGGATTGCGCGCCCAACTGCGCAGCGGCAGTCTGCTTACCGGGCAGCTCTACGTGGCGTTCGATCTCTTTCCGGACGACGCCAGGGTAGAGGTCGACTGGAGCCAGGAGATACCTGTAGTCCCGACGGTCCCGAGTATCCTGCCGGACCTGGAGTCGAGGGTCACGAGCATCCTCGCCAAGCTGGAAAAGCTGCCGTACGAGGCGATCGGCTCCGAGCTCAAAACGGCCATCGCCAGCTTTAACGAGGCGATCAAGGACCTGGACAAGGCCGTGAATCACATCGACCTCGAGCTCACGCCCGAGCTCAAGTCTGCCGTGGCCGAGTTCCGACGCGCCATGGCCTCCGCCGACAAGGTGCTCAAGGATACGGACGCCACCCTGCTCGGAAAGGACGCCCCAGGCCAGCTCGAGCTGCGGAATGCCATGCAGGAGGTGGCGCGAGCGGCGCGCTCGGTTCGCGTGCTGGCCGACTATCTGGAGCGCCAACCCCAGAGCCTGCTTCGGGGCAAGTCGGAGACCAAGCGGTAATCTGGCGAAGCACCTTACCCATCCCGTCGCCCCACGTCGCCAAATCCACCGGGGCGATTGTCGCAAAATGTCAATAGTCGCGGCGCCGGAATCCGCATAATCCCGATCTTCGCGAATCTGTTCCGACTATTTCGCCAGGGCATCGCCGTGCAGACGCCCGCACAATCGCTCGGTGGGCAGGTGCCGAGAGCGACGTGCCTGCGGTCAGGTCTGAAATCGGCGCCGCGGCATACCTCAATCGACTCAAACACTCAGACGGAGGCACCCGATGGGCCAAACAGGTAATCGTCTCGTCGGCTCGGCGCTGGCGCTCGGCGTTCTCGGCTTCTCGGCCGGCACGGCGACAGCCGGCACAGGAACCGATGTGGACGACGGACGCTGGCACTTCACGCTGAGCCCCTATCTCTGGCTCCCCAACGTGAACGGCAGTGCCGACGTAACGGTACGCGGACTTCGCGGGGTCGATGGCCAGGACCTGGGGCAGGTCGGCCTGAGCTCCGAGATCGGCCCAAACGACTACCTCAGCAATTTGCAGATGGCCCTCATGCTGACCGGCGAGGCACGCAAGGGGCCATGGTCGGTCTTCACGGACGTCATCTATGTTGACTTCGGCGACGAAAGAAGTCGCCTGAGAAGCGTGACGGGACCCCTCGGCGATCTGTCCACCGAGATTTCCCGGGAGGCCAAGACCGACCTGAGCTCCACGGTCTGGACCCTGGCGGGCGGCTACTCGGTTGTCCGCGACCCGTCCTGGAACCTGGACCTGTTCGCCGGATTCCGGTACCTGACCATGAGCAGCGACCTGAACGTCAGCGTGCAGGACGAGAATGGTCGATACCTTCGGAACCACGCGATCTCCATGGACCAGGACGAATGGGACGGGATTCTAGGCGTCCGCGGGCAGGTCCGGTTCTCGGACAGCCGCTGGTTCATGCCCTACTACGTGGATGTCGGAACCGGGTCGTCGAACTGGACCTGGCAGGCGATTCTCGGTGCCGGATACCACTTCGACTGGGGCGACGTCACCCTCGCGCTGCGATCCCTCTCCTACGATTTTGATAAGAACGACGCGGATATCCGATTCACGGGCCCCGCCCTAGGCGTGAGCTTCCGGTGGTGACGGGTGTCCAGGCTCGCCGGTCGCTGAGGTTTTCGCCGATTGCGACACGCTGATCCGATTGACGGACTCGACATTCCCCGGCCTACAATCGGGCAACGTGGACGCGATTCTTGGTCGGTTCGGCCGAGAATCGAGGCGCCAGTTCAACAACCCGGGGGCAAACAATGGCCGCAACACCCAGTACGCGTGGCGAAACGGAGACACCCGGCGGTGACCCGAATTCCGGCGCCGATCGCGCCGGCCCGCGGGTCGACCTCTGGCTGTCTGCTCTGATGGTGGCCCTGGCCATCGTCGGCGTGGGTGTGACCCAGGTCCAGAACGCGGGTGGGAGGCTTTACTGGCTCTTCCTGACGGTGGTCTACGCCGTCATCAGCATAGGCCGCTCGTGGTCGCGGGCCAAGCGCGACGGTCGGCCCAGGTGGACCATGATCCGGGCGCAGGTCCTGCACTGGGTAGCGACCCTGGTGGCGATCAATCTCGTCCTGGTGTTCGAGGCATCGGACGTCACGGATCGCGGATCCGCGTCGGACTTTTCACTCCTGCTGCTCGCCTTGTCCAGCTTCCTGGCGGGAGTCCATTTCAACTGGACCTACATGGTCCTCGGCGCGCTCCTGGCCGTGATCGCGGTGGCCCTGGGTTATCTGGACCAGCTATCGGTCTTCGCGTTGGCAGTTCCGATCGCGGTCGTGGCACTCTGGATTTTCTTCAAACGCAAGCACGGACCCGCCAGCTAAAGGAGCGGCTGATTCTGCGGGGTGCGTCGGCCGTGTCCCCACGCCCGCCCCTCGCGGGCGGCCCCGGGCAGGCGGCCAGACGTTTTCCGCGGGCCGTGCGCGCTTGGATTACCGCGCCTCCCACGAGCAGTTGAGAAGGGCGCTGCATCCGGCGTTTCGCCAAAGCGGGTGAAACACTTGCAGCCATCTCTAGAACGCAAGCCCGGCGCCCTGCACTGGGATAGCCTTCTCATCTGGGGGCTCGTGCTTTTGGCCATCTATGGCCTCCGCGAAGTCTTTTTGGTCGCGTTCCTCACCTTCATCCTGTCCTATCTGGTCCGGTCCATCGTGGTCTCGATCGCCCAGCGACTGCGCCCGGATGGCGAGCACCCTGGGCTCGAACGTTGGCTGACCCTGGGAACCTTCGCCGGGATCGCTGCACTCCTGTGGGCGGTCATCAGTGTCTTGGGACCCCAGTTCATCCTTCAGGGTCGGGTCCTGATGGCGAGCGCCCATCATCAGGCTCCGGAGCAGATCCTCAACCACGTTCTGGGTCGAACCGTCGGGGCCTATCTCTTCGCCCGGACCCATGGGGACGCGGGGGACCCGCGCTACCAAGCGGCCCTGGAGCGGTTCCAGTCCGAGGGCCGTATCGGCGAGGGCGCCTTTGCGGAATTCGGCCGACTGCAGGCGCGGCTCCGGTCTCGGTTCGAGATCGCGTACGAGGCGGCCGAGCAGCAGCGTCTGCGCGATCAGGTGCTGCACGGCGGCGCGGAGAGCCAGCGGTTCGCGGACTGGTTCCTGGCGACCAAGGCCCGGGCCCTGGTAGGGGCGCAGCATGCCGCCTATCTCGCCCGCTGGCAGGCGACCCACCCGGACGCCGGGGCGAACGCGGCCGATCCCCCGGCGCTCGACCGGGAGGTGGGCGAGTTGGCGCTGGCCGATGTCCGCGCACGCCAGGCGGAGCTCAAGCCGCTCCTGACCGAGTGGGAAGACTCGGTCGCCGCCGCGGAGTGGCGCAGGCTCCAGAGCTAGCCGGCCTATCTGAACGCTTTCCGGGAATGGTTCGAGCGTCAGCGCGGGAAAGACGCCACCATACCTTATGATTTTCAGACCTACCTGGCCCTGCGCGCCGCCTACCCCGAGGGCATGGCCGCGTTCAATGAGGTCTATCAGGCGCGGGTGTCCAAGGCGGGTGGCGCGTCGGATCTGCTGCGGTCAGACTTCAGGCGGGCCACCGAGATCGAGCTCGCGCGCAAATGGTGGGCGGCGAGCGCCGCCGCCGCGTCCCTGCGAGAGCATCTGCAGCAGGAACCGGCCGAGGCCGCCGCGGCCGTCGCCGGTCGGGTGGAGGGCGCGATGAAGACGCTGATCTCGGTGCCCGCCGCGGTGGTGACCGCCTTGCTGCTGACCATCCTCATCACTTTCGATATGGCAAAGCTGAAGCAGGGGGCGCTGCGCCTGCGCGAGAGCCGTATCGCACCACTCTACGACAAGGCGGTCCCCAATCTGCTGGCGATGGGCCGACTGATCGGCCGCTCCTTCGCCGCCCAGGGACTGATCGCGATCTTCAACACCCTGCTGACCCTGGTGCTGATGCGCACCCTCGGTCTGCACAACGAGCTGCTCCTGGCCACCATCGTCTTCGTATCCAGCTTCATCCCCGTGCTCGGTGTCATCGTCTCCGGCATCCCCATTGCCTTGCAGGCCTTGCTGCAGCCGGATGGATCCCCGGTGCTCGCGCTCTACGCGGTGCTCGGCATCGCGGCGATCCACATCATCGAGTCCACCGTGCTCTCGCCCAGGATCGTCGGGCGGATCCTGCACCTGCACCCGGTCCTGGTGCTGGCGGTGCTGATCGTAGGCGAGCATCTGTTCGGGGTCTGGGGTCTCCTGCTCGGTGTCCCGATCAGCGTGTACCTCCTCCATGTGGCCTTGCTGGCGGACGGAATCCCCGGGATCTACAAGCCGCCGGATCCGGACCAGGCGGCCCCTTGATCCCTTTCGGGGTGCCCGACACGGAGCCGAGCCTTTCGAGACCTTGGGCGAGCGGCGCGCTCCACGACGCGTGACGCCGGAGCGTTGGGCACTTGGGCGGCAGCCCCTCAAGGGTGTGGCCGTCAGCGGCGCCAGGTTGTCGCGAAACATCAATCGCAATCTCGGGTCATGAGCGAAAATCACGCATCCCGCGATCCGGGGATTGGCGGCTGAAAGTCCTGCAGTTGATGCCTCCGGATAGTGTCAGGGCTACCCATAAGGTCCCGGTAGAACGAACAAGAAAATAACCGTTGAGATCGCCGCGGTCCGACGATCCGCGTATCGTGCGGGACGCGCAATCAAACGGCGCTCCCCGACCCGTTTCTGCAAACCTGAAAGGAGGACGAACGAGTGCAATATCCGCGTACTAACCGTTGCCGAGGCCGAATGGCCCTTACGGCACTGGCCCTGTTGTCCTGCCTCTCCGTTGGCGGCGTCCTGGCCGCAGACACGGGGCCGCGCCGTCACGCAGAGGGCGCCTTGGACGCAACGACCGGCATCTACGAGGTGGTCAACGGCGACGATCTGTTCGAGATCGCCAAGCGCTTCGGCGTCTCGGTCGTCGACCTGAAGGAAGGCAACAAGCTCGGCTCCGATCTGATCGACGCGGGCCAGAAGCTGGTGATCGCCACCGGCGCCGGCGCCGCGGGCTCGACCTTTACCCCGCAGATCACCGGCACCCTGGGCTCGCCCGGCGCCACCACGACCATTCCCGGAAATCAGCTCCCCGCGCCGCAACCGGCATTCGGCGGCGTGATCAAGGACGACGCGCTGCAATCCAAGCAATGGTGGGCGCCGCGCATCGTGCCGCCCAAGGATGCTCCCAACATCCTGCTCATCCTGACCGATGACGCCGGCTTCGGCGTGCCCAGCACCTTCGGCGGCGTCATCCCGACACCGTCGATGGATCGAATCGCCGAAAACGGGCTGCGCTACAACCGGATCTTCTCCACATCGCTGTGCTCGCCGACGCGCGCCGCGCTCATCACCGGGCGCAACCACCACTCGGTCGGCTTCGGCGTCATCGCCGAGCAGGCGACCGGATTCCCCGGCTACAACAGCGTCATCGGCGCGGACAACGCGACGATCGGACGCATCCTGCGCGACAACGGCTACGCGACCAGCTGGTTCGGCAAGAACCACAATACGCCGACCTACGAGGCCAGCCAGGCCGGGCCGTTCAACCAGTGGCCGACCGGCATGGGCTTCGACTACTTCTACGGCTTCGTCGGCGGCGACGCGAACCAGTGGGGACCCAACCTCTTCCGCAACACCACGCAGATCTATCCCTGGATCGGTCACGAGGGCACCTTGAAGATGGATCGGTCGGATCCGAAGGCGGCGATCTGGCCAGTCACCGGCAAGGAGAGTTCACTGGAACCTGATCACCGCGATGGCCGACGACGCCATCGACTGGATGGATCGGATCAACCAAATCGACCCCAGCCAGCCGATCTTCCTCCACTACTGCCCCGGCTCCTCGCACGCGCCGCACCACCCGACCAAGGAGTGGGTGGACAAGATCAGCGCCATGCATCTCTTCGACGACGGCTATGAGAAGCTGCGCGAGCGGATCTTCGAGAACCAGAAGAAGCTCGGCGTCATTCCCCCGGATCAGCAATTGACCCCCTGGCCGAAGGACATCCTGACGCCCTGGGACCAGCTCTCGGACGATGCGAAGAAGCTCTTCATCCGCCAGGCCGAGGTGTTTGCCGCCTACGTCGCCTACAGCGACCATGAAATCGGTCGCGTGATCCAGCATTTCGAGGATCTGGGCAGGCTGGACAACACGCTGATCATCTACCAGAACGGCGACAACGGCACCAGCGCCGAGGGCGGGCCGGAAGGCACCTTCAGCGAGGTGGCGTTCTTCAATGGCGTGAAGCCGCCGGTGGACGTGCAGATGAAGTTCTACGAGGCCTGGGGCACCGAACTGGCCTACAACCACATGTCGGCCGGCTGGTCCTGGGCCTTCGACACGCCGTTCGACTGGTTCAAGCAGAACGCCTCCCGGCTCGGCGGCACCAACCAGAACATGGTCATCCAGTGGCCGGCGCGCATCAAAGACAAGGGCGCCCTGCGCGAGCAGTTCATGCACGTCATCGACCACGTGCCGACGATCCTGGAGGTCACCGGCATCGCGGCCCCCGAGGTCGTGGACGGCATCAAGCAGAAGCCGATCGAAGGCACCAGCTACGCCTACACCTTCGACGCGGCCAACGCCAAGGCACCTTCCAGGCACACCACCCAGTATTTCGAGATGATGGGCCAGTGGGCGATCTACCACGACGGCTGGCTGCTGAGCACCAAGGTGGACCGCGCGCCCTGGGATGCCTTCTCCGCGGCCAATCCGGATCCGCTGAACAACCAGGTGTTCCAGCTCTACGACCTGAACACCAGTTGGAACCAGGCCGACGACATCGCCGCGCAGCATCCGGACAAGGTGAAGGAAATGCGCGCCATGTTCCTGGAGGAGGCGAAGAAGTATCAGATCCTGCCGTTGGATGCCTCGGTGGGCGCCCGGGTCGCTGCCGCGCGTCCGAGCCTCACCGCCGGTCGCAACGAGTATGTCTACACGTCTCCGATGACCGGTCTGCCGCAGGGCGATGCGCCTTATCTGCTCAACAGCTCCTATACCATCACCGCGGACATCACCGTTCCCGAGGGTGGTGCCGAGGGCATGATCGTGACCTCGGGTGGGCGTTTCGCCGGGTTCGGATTCTACCTGCTTGAGGGCAAGCCGGTCTTCCTGTGGAACCTGCTCGACCTCGAGCGCATCAAGTGGGAAGGACCGGAGGCCCTCGCACCCGGCAAACACAACATCGAGTTCGCCTTCACCTATGACGGCCTCGGCGCGGAAACGATGGCCTTCAACAACTTCAGCGGCATCGGACGCTCAGGCACCGGCACGCTGAAGGTCGATGGCAAGGACGTGCAAACCATCAAGATGGAGAAGACGATTCCGATCATCCTGCAGTGGGACGAGAGCTTCGACGTCGGCTCCGACACCATCACGGGCGTGAACGATGCGGACTACCAGCCCCCGTTCCCGCTCACGGCGGAGTTGGACAAGCTGACGATCAAGGTTGATCGGCCGGTGCTGTCGCCGGAGGAGATCAAGAAGCTGGAAGCAGGTTTGCAGAAGGTGGAAGCGGGTCGCGAATAGGCGAGCCGCTAAGCCAGCCGCGAAACCCCGTGGGCCGCTACGAGAAGGGCGCGGCCCGCGGGGTCATCAACTCAATCAGCTTGAAAGCGACGCGACTGCAGGTCGCTTCGAGCGTCTTTCATAAACCAGGCGACCCTGCCTTTCCATCGACCGCACCTTAACCTTGAGGCACTAGAACCAAGATGACGTTTTGGCCCCGTACCCGTGACGCAAAATCGATACGCCAATCCAAGAGCCGACATGCGCTCGCGATTGCCACCGCACTCGGCCTGACCGCGGGCCTCGCTCTCGCCGTGCAGGACTCCGACCTTCGTCTCGACAGCACCGGCGACCTCTACGCGGTCTGCTCGGTGCCCGCGAGCGCCGCGGAGTATCCGGTCACCCGCCAGGCATGCCGGTCCTTTATCGAGGGCGTGGCCCAATACCACGACCTGGTCAGCAAGGGCCGGATGAAGCGCCTGTATTGCATGCCCGCGGGCAGCACCGTCGACGACGGCGTGCAGACCTTCACCGCCTGGGCCGCGACCAAGACCGGAGACGCGAAGCTGATGGGCGAGGAGCCGGCCGTGGGTCTGGTCCGCGCGCTCGCCGCAAATTACCCCTGCAAGGGGTGACCCCGTTAACTGTTCATCCGATCGCTCGCCGCGGCCTGACCGCGGAGCTCGGCCAATCGACGGAGCTCTCTAAATGCCAATCTATCCTGGAAAACATCTGACGCTGCCCGCCCTGTTGATCACGACCATCGCCCTTGGCGGTTGCGGTACCACGACCGGCACCCGCACCGCCAGCGGTGCCCTCATGGGCGCCGCCGCGGGCGCCGCCATCGGTTCCCTGACAGCCGAGGCGGGTGCCGGCGCCCTGATCGGTGTCGGAGTCGGCGCCCTGGGCGGCTATCTCTACGACCAGCACCTCAAGGGCAATCTGGACTAGGAAACACTGATCTGTTGTGGCTCCCGGTCGGGCCAAGGACAGCTCGACATCTTCAACGGATGTGAGCCATTGGCAATAGAGCCTTCCGAGAATCGTGCCTCTCGGTAGGGGAGCCGATCGAGTAAATTCGAGGAGCGAGCGATGAAGAAGCCGCTGGTGCGTTTCCTGTCGATACTCGCGCTGGCCCTCGGCGTTTGCGCCGGGTCGGCCCTCGCGCAGGACAAGGCCGCGCCGGCCGCTAAGCCTGAGGCCCCAACCTTCGTGTCCGAAACCGGATTCGACATCCTGGTGGGCCGATGGGTGCGGCCCGACGGCGGCTACCTGATCATTATCCGAGGCGTCGACACCAGCGGCAGGCTCGACGCCGGATACCAGAATCCGAATCCGCTCCCGTTCGCGAGGGCCGAAGCGTCGCGGGACGGCACGGCGATCAAGGTCTTCCTCGAGCTGCGCGCTGGCGGCTACAACGGGTCCACCTACACCCTGACCTACGACCCCGCAAATGACGTACTCCACGGCGTCTACTACCAGGCGGTCGCGCGGCAAAAGTTCGACATCTATTTCGAACGGGCGAAGTAGCGGGCCAGACGCTTCACGGTTTGAAGAAATCATTTAAGTGAGTTAGCGAAGCCAACCACGTTTTGGAGGATATGTAAGATGAACAGATCTGCGACTGGCTGGCGTCCGTCACCTGGCCTCCCCTGGAGCAGCCGTTGTCTCTTGACCCTGGTGGCCTGCCTCGCCCTCGGCGGTGCCATGGCCGCCGATCAGGGTCCGCGCCGTCATGCGGAAGGCCAATATGATGCCGCCAGCGCCACCTATGTGGTGGTCGAAGGCGATGACCTGATCGCGATCAGTGAGCGCTTCGGCGTCGCGGTGGCGGACCTGAAGGCGGAGAACAAGCTCACGTCGGACGCGATCGAGGTCGGTCAGAAGCTAGCCATCCGGCGCGTCGCTCCCGCGGCGCCGACGTATAAGATGACGACGCCCATCGCCCCCGGGGTCGCCGTGCCGGATCGGGTGGAGACCTCCATCGGCACGCTGAATCTCCACTACGGCTATCCCGACGACGAGACCACCCGAAAGGTCTACGACAACCTGGATGCCTCACGCGCCTTGCAGGCCTACCTGCTTGCGCTCCCGATCGTCAATCAAGCGAGCATGCGTGCGTCACTCAAGGAGTACGGGTCGGTAAATCAGACCGACGTCATCTGGGAGGACCTGGTGGACTCCAAGACCGTGGAGCTAACGGCCAACGACAACACCGTCTACAGCTTCATCTGGCTCGACACCCACGAGGGGCCGTTGGTGGTCGAGGTTCCGCCGAAGGTGCTGGGCCTGATCGATGACTTCTGGTATCGCTGGGTCGCCGATGTCGGCATCACCGGTCCCGACCACGGTCAGGGTGGCAAGTACCTGATCCTCCCCCCCGGCTACACCGGTGCGGTGCCGGACGGCTACTACGTCGTGCGTCCGAGCACCTATGGCACCTGGATGCCGTTCCGTTCCTTCCTGGTCGACGGCTCGCCCAAGCCGGGCGTCGAGTCGGTCAAGGCGAACCTGAAGATCTACCCCCTTGCCGATGCGGCCAATCCGCCGGAGATGAAATTCGTCAACGCCTCGGGGATACCGGCCAACTTCGTCGCGCCCGGGGACTACACATTCTGGAGCCTGCTGAACCAGGTGATCCAGGAAGAGCCGGCCGAGGGAAGCGACCCGACCACGCTCGGTCTCTTCGCATCCATCGGAATCGAGAAGGGCAAGCCCTTCGAGCCGGACGAGCGGATGAGGAAGATCCTGACCGACGCCGCGAACATCGGTGCGGTCACTGCCAGGGCGATCGCCTTCCGGATTCGCGGCAAAGATGCCTACTTCTATCCGGACAGCCCGTGGCGGTTGCCCTTCTTCGGCGGCTACAAGTTCGAGAGCGCACCCGGGGTGGCCAACCTGGACGGTGCGGCCTTCTTCTACTACTTCGCCACCGGCGTCACCCCGGCGATGGCCGAGAAGATGGTCGGCAAGGGCTCACAGTATCCCTGGAGCGCCCAGGACTGCCGACGGCAAGCCGTTCGACGGCGGCAAGACTTACAAGCTGCGCCTTCCGCCGAACGTTCCGGTCAAGGACTTCTGGTCGGTGATCGTCTACGACAACCAGACCCGCTCGATGATCCAGACGGATCAGCGCTTCCCGAGTGTCAGCAGCCAGAACAAGGACCTCCAGGTCAACGCGGACGGCTCCGTGGACGTCTGGTTCGGTCCCAAGGCACCCGAGGGAAAGGAGAGCAACTGGGTGCAGACAATCCCGGGCAAGGGCTGGTTCATGATCCTGCGCCTCTATGGCCCGCTGGAGCCCTGGTTCGACAAGAGTTGGCGGCCGGGGGAGATCGAGCTTCAGCCGTAAGCAGCCAACCGTCTACCTGAAGATCGAGCTGGCGCTGATGCAGCCGCGGCGGCACTGACCGTCGCGGCTGGCTCAGCCGGGTGTAGCGCACAAGATCGATCCGCGTCCGGGCCAGTACCGAAACGTACCGTGCGCCAGCGAGCATGTCATGTAATTGACCAGCATCGCAGGCGGTGTCAGTCTCGGCTCCGGCGGCATCGGGCGGGGCATGCGCGGGGTCGGCTGGCGATAGCCAACCGACAGCGCGCGACCCCGGCGCGTTTCAGGCTTGAACAAGAGGAGATCCGATGGACACAATCAGCATCTTGAGCACCTTTGCCGCCACGTCTTTTGCACTGCTCAATCCGCTGGGGATGCTCCCCGTCTTCGTCGGCTACACGGCCAATCTGGACGCCGGGGTGCAGCGCTGGCTGGCCCTGCTGGTGTCATTGACGGTCATGGGGCTGACCTTGCTGTTCCTGCTAACGGGCAACGCCATCATCGATTTCTTCGGCATCACGCTGGATTCGTTTCGCGTCGCCGGCGGCATCCTGCTGCTCCTGCTCGGCATCCAGATTGTGACGGGAGACTCCGGGAAGGCCGCGAAAGACCTGGTGATAGAGGCGCAGTCCAGCGATCTCGGCGCGGCAAAGTCCGTCTACCGCCAGATCGTGGTGCCATTCGCCATGCCGCTGCTGGTTGGCCCCGGGGTCATCGCCAATCTGATTCTCTATGCCGGTGAGGCGAGGGCCCGCCATGACCCCGAGCTCTCACTGGGGCTGATCGCCGTCACCATCGGGATCGCCTTGGTGACCTTGGTCATTCTCCTGTCCGGCAGGGTTCTGCGGCGCCTGTTGGGCGACGTGGGCCTCAGCATCCTGACCCGAATTCTGGGTCTGCTGGTAGCGGCCATCGGCATGCAGTTCGTCATCACCGGGCTCAGCAATGTAATCGTCCACACCATCGCCCCGGAGGTGCTGAAGCTGCACTAATGAGATTTTCAACGGCTCAAGGCCGTCAAGGATGGCCGACCACCCATGGTCCCAGCGGAGATCACGCGAAATTAGCGTCTTGTATGGATGGCGATCTACCTGATTCACGACTTCAATCCATGGCCAATCGGCCGAACCAAAAGAGGAGACCTCACGTGCATCTCGACCAAACCCAGTCCCGAGCCTCGTCTGTCACCGCCAGGCTCCAGGTCGCCTGCTCAGCCCTGGCGCTGGCCTTGATCTTTTCGACCAGCGCCGTTCAGGCGGCGGACAAGGGTCCGCGCGCTCATGCCGAGGGCAAGTACGACAAGGTCACGGCAACCTATGTTGTCGTCGAGGGCGACGACCTGTTCGCCATCAGCGAGCGGTTCGAGATCCCGGTCGAAACCCTGAAATCGCATAACAAGCTCGCATCGAATGAGGTAAAGGTCGGTCAGAAGCTCGCGGTCGGTGCGACCAGCGCCAAAAAGTCTCCTGCCCACCACGCGGCGGCCAAGAAGCCGTTGTCAACGATGACCTGCGAGGACTTTGTCGGTCTCGACGAGAGCTTCCAACCCCAGGCCGTTTACTGGGCGGTCGCCTATGGCAAGAATGGGCAGCCCGAGGCCGAGGCGGTGGATGTGGAGGGTATCGAGACGGTGATCCCGTACGTCGTAGAGGAATGCAAGAAGGCTCCCAAGGAGTCCTTCTGGCAGAAGGTCAAGGCGGAATTCGCAAAGCTGTAATCCACACCCGCGGGACCTCGAAGTGCGCGCTCGCGCTGCACCAATGTACCGAGAATTGCCGTTCGAGGGTCCTTGGGGTTCGTCCTTTGAGGCGTTGATCGACGAGACACGCTACCTTGTAGCCCGACGGCTCCTGCGCGATACCGCGTTGCCCGTCATCGATGTTGCGGCCGCGCTCGATTACTCGGATGCGGCCTCGTTCGACCGGCCCTTGCGCCGTTGGTCCGGCACGTCGCCATCGGGCGGGCGTAATGTACACACCTAGCTTTAACTGAACGGCGGCATCAGATAACCGCGAGCTGGAGCCTCGCGAGCTCGGCCCGCCGCGGCGCACGGGAACCGGAGAACGCCACAGACAGGTTCTTTCTCTTTAGTTCGGAGGGTAATTGGCAAAGATGCAGTCGCGTCGATTCTTGTCCGGGCCGTCCCAATCGGCTCCCCTGCTAGTGGCAGCGCTTCCAGCCGTCCTGATCACCCTAGGTCTGCTATACGGCACCTCCGCGCTGGCGGAGATGAGCGCGGAGGAACTGGCGAAGCTAGCGCAGAATCCCGTTGCGAACCTGATCAGCGTCCCGTTCCAAAACAACACCAACTTCAACTACGGACCCGAGGGCGGCACCCAGAACATCCTCAACATTCAGCCGGTCATACCCATCACGGTCAACAAGGACTGGAACCTGATCACCCGCACCATCTTCCCCCTGATCTGGCAGCCGGAACTGAGCCCGACCCAGGACAGCACCTTCGGACTGGGTGATACCCAGTTTTCGGCCTTCCTGTCACCGAGCGACGCCGCGTCGGGCTGGGTCTGGGGTGTGGGCGCCATAGCCCAGCTGCCGACCCATAGCGACAGCTCGCTGGGCAACAACAACTGGGGGCTGGGGCCGACGGCCGTAGCGCTGCGGCTAAAGAAGGGCAGCCCCTGGGTCTACGGGATGCTGATAAACAACATCTGGTCACTCGGAAACAGCGACGCGCCGTCGTACAACAACGGCCTGATTCAGCCTTTCCTGAATTACAACTTCAAGGGCGGCACCTACCTCACCAGCGCCCCGATCATTACCGTCAACTGGGACGCCGACAGCGACGACCAGTGGACCGTGCCGGTCGGTGGGGGCATCGGTCGCATCTTCCACCTAGGGCGGCTGCCGGTAAACACTCAAATCAGCGGCTACGCCAATGTTGTCACGCCGGAAAACGGAGCTGACTGGCAACTGCGGGCGCAGGTGCAATTGATGTTCCCCAAATAGGGGCTGTCGTCCCACGGCCCGCGCCGAGCAGCTCGTTGTGACGTCGGCGGCCACGGCTAATTGGGTGATCTGGACGCGCCGATGCGCCTGCAGCGCATTGGGGGCGTTGACTCCGTTATGGAGGTCTTAATTGCCCGCTAGCTATCTGGCCCTGGTTGCTCATGGGACATCGGCTGCCCCGCCGTTGGGACCACGTCGACTTTTGGCGCCTTGCGCTGAATCCATACGTCGTCCGGCACTTAGTACGGCGGTCCGGGTTGCCCTGGATCCGCGGAAATGGGCCCCGAGCCGCAATGACGGGCGGCGCATCTGTCGCGAAATATCAAGCATCACGCCCGTCAAGACCCGACAATACGGCGACGGCCGGAGCCGCCGGGGCCGTGCCTTGCCCGCACGGCCGACGGATCGGTGCAAGGCGTCTACCTCCGGACTCCGTGTAGAGCCGGAGATTTCGACGACCCTGGACTCGGCTGGTGTGCCGAGCGTTATGACGCGGCGCTATCGGACCTACTTCTCCGGTCGCCCAGAAAGAGGGCGACGCAGGCGCGTCTCGCATGTAAGCCCAGACGCAAGCCGGGCTGCCGACAACGGCGGTAGGGCTCGCAAAGTAGGTGGCTTTGTTTTCAGCTCATTTGGGAGGAATCTGACGTGCATAAACTAGCTATCCGCAAGCCCCCCCGGACTGGCGGCCCGCTCGCCGCGACGTTGCTGCTCGGCCTGCTGTCGGGCTGCACCTCCACCGGCGACAACAATATCACCGGAGTCGAACAGATCACGCTGGCACCCGGGGACACCGGCCAATGCGAATCCAGCCCGTGCCAGGTGTTCCTGAAGATCCCGGCGGGCACCGGCAGCTACGAGGTCACCGGAAACGAGACGAGTATCGGAAAGTTCCAGGCAGGTCAGACCGTTAGCCTTGGCAGCTTCTGGCAAAGTCAGGCGATCGAGATCCGGGGGATGGACGTACCCAAGGCCTACGCCTACATCCCGCAGCAGCGTTGAGGGCAGCCGCCCGCCCGGTTTCATGATTGACCGCACCGGTGCGCCTGGATCTACCGGCAGCTACGCCGGTCGCCGTCAACGATATCGAGACCGCCAAAGCGGCGCTGGCGACCCCTGGCGTCGTCGCCGCCTTTTTGCTGAGCGACTGACCGTGCAAGCTCATCGCGCTGGCCGGGACGAGCGTCCTGCTCGTGAACCGGCAGATCGCCTCGAGCGATTTGCTCCAGCACGTCGCCGGGCAATCTGCTGCTCGTGTTCTCGGTCCCGAGCAACCTGGTCGCAAGCAATCCCGCCGTGACGGTGCTCTCTCCCGTCCTCGGCTTGGCCGGCGGTATCGATGTCATGGGCGCGGAGCTCGCCGCCGTCTGGATAGCGCAGCGCCAGGCCCGACAGAACGCGTGCGCCCCTAGATGCCGCTTCCCGGTGATTCAAAGGCGCTGGGCAGGGGGCCTCTGGGAAATCAGGCATACGGCGCGGTCATTCCAACACCGACCAGCGCAGGTGCCCTCAGGCGGGACAACCAGCGTGGGCGTAGCGCTTCGTCGACGATGAGCGCCGCGCCGTCCCCGGGAACGGGCGCATCGCTCACCGTCTTGGTCGGGAGCCTGAGCTTATTTTCCGGGGCAACCGCAGTCGCGCAGGAGTGTGTCGGCTGGCGTTGCGCGCCGGACGACGTCGAGACCGGTGCGCCGACCAAGATCGGCCGAGTACACGAGAACCTGCGCCGATCGAAACAGCGGCATGCTGTGCACGCCCGAAAGGACGGCCGCTACGGCGACTATTCCCGGTTCAAGATCCGACTGCAGCGACAGACGGGGATTCAGTGGTCACTGGATGCAAGCCTGCTGCAGCAGTGGGGGACACCCGGCGGGGGCAGCCCTGCCCTTCAGTTTCTGGCCGGGCTTTCGCTGAACGTTGACCTGTTCGACGACGACACCGTCGGGGCCGGTTCGATTCAATTATCGGGGAGCTATGCCGGCTATCCGACTCGGCAGGAGGGTGCGGATATCGGGTCGAACCTGGGAGTGATCTCCGCGATCAACGACTGGCCCGTGAACCAACGGTGGTTCGGACAGCTTACCTACACCCAGGCCCTGCCGGACGATCGACTGGCGGTCGCGCTCGGACAGTTTCCGTTCAGCAACTTCGATGGCAACCGCTACCTCGGTGATCAGCAGCACAACTTTCTGAATCTCGTGCTCGCTCAAAACGGCAGCTCCACGTACGCGGCCGCGGGACTCGGGGCATACGCCCAGTTCAGCCCCACGAAGACCCTGCATCTGGCGCTGGGTATGCAGTACCCGAACAGCGCCTCGCCGGAGACGGTGTCCTTTCCGGGGTTGGGCGATTCGGCCCGCGCCTGGTTTGTCTATGGCCAATGGACACCGCGGACCAAGGGTCTTGGCCCTGCGCAATATTCCCTCACCTACTACCAGTCGCCCGCCGTTGGGCAGCAGCCGGCTTCACGTGGCTGGTCACTCAACGCAGTGCAGGACTTGAATGAGACCTGGACGCTGTTCGGCCGTGCCAACGCCGCTTATGGGTCCACGACCGCGATCCGGTCCTCCTACGCCCTCGGGATCGCGATGAACGATCCGCTTGGCCGCGGCCCCACCGACCAGATCGGCCTGGCGATGGGCTACAGCGATCCGGCCGACACGCCGACCCCGCCCGCGAGCGCACGCGGCGAGAAGATCATCGAGGCCTACTGGAATTGGACCTACTTCGGGGGGCTGATGCTGACGCCGGATGTTCAACTAATCCTCGACCCCGCCCTCGACTCTGGACGCGAAAGCGCGTGGGTTCTGTCGCTGCGTGCGACGCTGATGTTCTAGGCTGATGTGTAGAAGGCGGGCATTTACAGGGCGCGCCAAGGTATATTCCCGCAATGAAACGAACCACCGAACTGAACGGGGCCGTAAGCATTCCCGAAGACGCCGGCACCGCGTCGGATGCCATGCCGCCAGGCCCTGAAGAAATCGTGTCGATTGGCGACTTCGACTTCGGCGAGGCCACGGCCGCCGTCTTCGATGACATGCTCGACCGCAGCATCCCCGAGTACCGGGAACTGCAACGGATGATCGGCGAGCTGGCGGCCGCCTTTGCCGAGCCGGGCACCCGCGTCTACGACCTCGGCTGCTCGACGGGAATCACGCTCGCGACCCTGGCGGGGGCTATTGAGGTCCCGGTCGAATTCGTCGGCCTGGATTATTCGCCCGCCATGCTCGAGCGCGCCCGCCAGCGGCTGTCAGGACTCACCGAGTCCGGTCGCTTGACGCTTCGGGAGGCGGACCTGAACGCCGGCGTCGAGGTGGAGAACGCATCCGTGGTCGTTCTGAACCTGACACTGCAGTTCGTCCGCCCCCTGCGCCGGGACCTGCTGATCCGCGACATCAACCGGGGCATGAACCCCAACGGCTGTCTGATACTGGTGGAAAAGGTTCTCGGCAACGACTCGCTGTTCAACCGCACCTTCATCCGGCTCTACTACGAGATGAAACGGCGTAACGGGTACAGTGAAACCGAGATCGCCCATAAGCGGGAGGCGCTGGAGAACGTGCTCATTCCCTATCGCGTGGACGAGAACTTCGAGCTGCTGGACCGCAACGGATTCAACCAGACCGACATCTTCTTCAAGTGGTACAACTTCTGCGGGATCGTCGGGGTGAAGGGCCCATGATCGCCATCGGGCAGTTCTTCTTTCGTTACCGCAACGCCGTCTTCCCGCTCGTCATGCTGTTGGCCGCGCTGGCCGCCGTGCCGCAGTACAGCTTCGGCAGCCATGCGATGGACTCCGTTGTCGATCTGGTGGGCATCGCATTGATCCTGGCCGGTCAGACGCTGCGGGTGATCACCGTCGGCTATGACTACATCCGCCGAGGCGGCCGGGACGGGCGCGTCTATGCCGAGGGCCTGGTTCAAGGGGGAGTCTTCGCCCATTGCCGAAACCCGCTCTACGTGGGGAATATTCTGATGGCCTCCGGCTTCCTGGTCGTGATGGGAAACACCGGTCTGATCATTATCGGCGTCCCACTGGTCGCGTTCGTCTATGCGGCCATCGTATCCGCCGAGGAGGACTTTCTCTCCCGGCAGTTCGGGGCGGAGTACGCGGACTACTGCAGGCGCGTTAACCGGTGGATTCCGAGCTGGCAGGGTATCCGCCAAACGCTCGCGGAGTTGGACTTCAATTGGAAACGGGTGTTGGTCAAGGAGTACAACACGATCTTCGCGGTGCTTGCCATTCTGCTGGTCATCCAGACTTGGACCCGCGTCACCGAGGGCCAGATGTCTCAGGGAAGTTGGAACTGGGTCATCGCGAGCGGCTGCGTCCTGTTCGGCGCCTATGTGGCGATCCGAACGCTGAAAAAGAAACGCGTGATTCGCGGTTAATTGAACGGCTGGCCGAGACGACCCTGGACGACGGCGTAACGCGGAGGGCACACGGTCTTGCACGAGTTTTCGCTTCGAGCGATGCGAGCCGTCGCGGGCCTGGCGATGCTCGGACTGATCGGTAACGCGGCCGCCGAGTCGGACGCGGGGCATCCTGCCGATAGGCAAACGGCGGTCGTTGCGGACCCGGCCCCCGCCGAGCCGGGCCACCGGTTCGGTCATCGCATGCTCAGGGACATCGAGGCCGGGGTCGCCCGGGTAGAACCCTGGCTCGAACGCTACGGCTACGGAGCGATCCTAGTCGCCGTGGGCGTCGAGGGTTTCGGCATTCCCGCACCCGGGCAGACCATCCTGGAGGCCGGTTCCGCGGCTTCCACCTCGCCCGAGGGCCGGCTGCGGATCGGCTGGGTCCTGCTGGCGGCCTTTTCGGCCGCCTTTGTCGGCACGACCCTGGGCTATCTGATCGGACGTTGGGGCGGACGCGGTCTGCTTGGGCGGCTGCGGATCGACCCGCGCCACCTCGGTCGGATCGAGGGCCAGTTTGATCGTTACGGGGGCGGACTGATCCTTTTCGCCCGGTTCTTCGACGGGCCCCGGCAGCTCATCGGCATCGCAGCCGGCATGATGGGGATGCCCTGGGTGCGCTTCAGCCTATTCAATCTGGCGGGCGCCGCCCTTTGGGTGTGTTTCTGGGGTCTCGGGGTCTATTATCTCGATCTACATCTGGATCAACTGGTCGCGGTGATCCGCCGGATCAACCCCTGGGTGGCCGTCGCCACCTTCGCCGGGTTGGGCTTGCTGGTCGCGGCCATCTGGCGCGGATACGCGCGGCGCCGCGGGGCACAACGCTGACCGGAGATCGGACCGCGTGCAGAAGTATCGAAAGCGGCGGCACGCGCGATGGGCCGGTGGGCCATTTTCGGCCATTCGGCGTCGTGCGCCCAGCGCCGGCCAAGGGCCAGTACCTGCGCATCAGCTCAGAATGGCAAATGCAAATTGAAGGGGCCCATCTGGCGCAGTCAATGGACACCCAGACGTGAAGCGAACAACAACGACGCGGCCCAGAACAACGTAAGGTCGGAGCCCGCCTGCTGGTGTTCTCCGCACCCACAACCGTTTCCCCGGGTATCGCCCTCCCAGAGGAAGGCTGCGTGCGCATGGCGTCGATCCTCGCCATACCCCCGCTATTGGCCGAGATGGGGTTCGACCCCGAGCAGTTGATAGCAGAGGCCGGTCTCGATCGGGCCCTCTTCGAGGACCCGGATAACGCCATCCCTTTCCACGACCTTGGCCGTTTCGTCGCGATCTGCACCGAGCGCACCGGCTGTCCCCATTTCGGCTTGCTGGCGTGCCGGAACGCGGCCCTTGATATCTTGGGACTCGTGGGAGAGCTCGCCCGACACTCCCCCAATGTCGGTACCGCGCTACGCAATATCATCCTTTACCTGCACCTTCATGACCGTGGGGCCATTCCAATCCTTTCTGTGTGTGGCGACTGCGCGATGCTGGGCTACTCGATACACCAGCCCGACGTGCCCGGAACCGAGCAGATTTACGACGGCGCCATCGCGAACGCCTTCAACATCTTGAAGGCCCTGGCCGGCCCGCATTGGGAGCCGATCGAGGTGCTTCTGTACCGCTCCCGGCCTGGCGATTGCGAGCCCTATCGGCAGTTTTTCCGAACACGCGTGACCTTCGGGGCCGAGCACTCGGCGGTGGTCTTTGCGGCCTCGTGGCTCGACCATCCGTTGCGTGGCGCCGACGCGCAGATACGCCGCCGGATCATGCGGGAGATCGCGGATCTGGAGGCCTGCGGGGAGGGCGATCTGGTCACCCAGCTTCGGCGCGTGTTGCGCCGGCTGTTGGTGCAAGGCGCCTCACAAGGGGAGACAGGAGCGAGACAGGTTGCGGACCTCTTTTCGATTCACCGGCGCACCCTGAACCGGCGCCTGTGTGCCGAGGGAACGAGCTTCAAGGCCCTGATCGACGAGACACGTTACGACATCGCCCGCCAACTCCTGCGCGACACCCGCCTGCCGATAACGGAAATAGCCACCGCACTCGACTACTCGCAATGCTCCGCCTTCGTCCGCGCCTTCCGTCGCTGGTCGGGGGCCTCGCCGTCGGGCTGGCGCGCCGAGCACGCCCCCTGCCATCTCACCGGCGCGCCAGCCCAGCCCCCGCCGCCCCGGTCCTAACCCCGCCTGGGCCGGCGCCCTTCCGCCGCGACAAGGATCTGTCGCGAAATGTCAACGGTCTATTTTGCGTTAATAGGATACTCCCCGCGAGTTCCGGGGCGGCTGCGTCGATCGGCCACATGGACCTGAAAGTCACGGCCAGGTTGTATCTGGATAAACCGAATACCGGTTTCGTCGTTGCCACCTCGTGACCAATCGGCATACGCCGTTCTTGACCGAGGAGGCAAGAAAATGACGACGCGATCGGGCTTTATTGCCGCCAAACCGCTTTTGGTGGCGACCATTTTGCTATCCCTCCCCATCCTCGTGCAGGCCGACGAGCATACCGAGCACGAGGGGACCGAGAATGATCGGAGGGACAAGATCCAGCTGATGTTCGTACAGTCGGCAGACGATCTGAAGGCCGACGACAAGACCTTGCGTATGGTGAACGTGAGCCGGCAGACGCTGTATTTCTCGGATCGGCCGGTGCGCCTCTCCGGCCATATTACGATGCCGGCCTACCCGGATGAGTGGAAGGCCGGTACGGGGCCGGATAACTTCGCCAATGACCCGCCCAACGCCACGCTCTCGGTCTACGAGGGCGGCAAATCCGAGAACAGCCTGGCGGTGGTCGAGATCAGCCATCCGGCGGTTGAGGGGAACGACCTCGTTTACCGTTACAAGCTGATCGAGAGCGCAATGCCCAAGACCGGCGGGGTCACCGCACTGTTCATCGATTGGATCGGTCCGGGCGGCGGAGTAGGACCCGGCTTCCACGGCATCGGGGCCGGCACACGAGGCGCTGGCCTGTTCGGGGTTACGGTTGGATACGAAGGTGATCCCGCTTGTCGGCTTTCGCTTGCCGGACCGGTGATGGATGACCGCGGTCTGGACGTCGGATAGCGAGCCCACTCATGCCGGGCCAACAACGGCGCGCCGCCCGGGACCCTGACCTCACCTCCACCAACCAGCGCGGAATGGCCAAGCATGAACCTGTATTTCTTGGAGTCGATACCCGTTGCACGCCAACGGCTCTCTTTGGTGTTCGCCCTCTTGGCCTGGCTCGGCTCCGCCGGCGTACTGGCCGCCGACCCTGGTCCGCGCCACCATGCCGAGGGGCAATTTGGTCCAGCGAGCAAGACCTACAGCGCGGTCCGCGGTGACGACCTGCAGGCGATATCCGAACGACTCGGCATCCGCCTCGCGGATCTCAAGACCCTGAATAGCCAGAAATCCGACCTGGTCGAGGTGGGTCAGGGACTCGTCGTCTCGACCTCTACAGCAACCCCTGCGCCCGCGAAGCCCGAAAGCGGGGCCCCCGGGGCATCGCCCGCCGAGGAGCTTCAGCCCGTCGCCGAAGAGGCATACCTCTACGGCTTCCCGATGCTCGTCGGCTACGACGTCATCTACAAGTATTTCATCGATCCCCACTCGGGGCAGTTCAAGGCGCCGATCAACGAGATCCACAACGAGGCGCAGGTGTTCACGCCCAAGGACACGGGCATCAGCACGCCCAACAGCGACACGCCCTACTCGATGGCATTCCTCGACCTGCGCGCGGAGCCCATGGTGCTCTGCATGCCGGAAATCGAGAAAAAGCGCTATTACGACGTCCAGCTCGTCGACCTCTACACCAACAACTACGGCTACATGGGCAGCCGCACCACGGGCAACGGCGCCGGCTGCTACCTGGTCTCCGGGCCCGACTGGCAGGGGGAGGCGCCCAAGGGAATCGCCAAGTCATTCCGCAGCGAGACCCAGTTCACCCTGGTCATCTACCGCACCCAGCTCTTCGACCCCGCCGACATGGACAACGTCAAGAAGATCCAGGCGGGTTACAGGATCGAGGGCCTCTCGGCATTCCTGGGTCAGCCGGCACCCCCCGAGGCACCAACCGTAGACTGGCCCAAGTTCGAGCAGAGCGCCTTCACCACGGCCTTCCCCG
>CAVPOY010000006.1:0-95449 GCA_963707135.1 uncultured Gammaproteobacteria bacterium
AGCCATCAGCTCACCAGCGGCCTGGCCTCGGTGGCGGCGAGCTCGGCGTCACGATCTGGCGGAGACCTTCGACGGGCGGGCCATGGGCTGGAGCTACGAGAGCTCGGGCAGCCAGACCGACCGGGCGCTGCTCCAGGAGGCCGAGAGCCTGACCCACCGCTATGCCGAGAGTGGGCTCAGCTCCAGCAGTTCGCCGCGGCCCTCTCCGCGGGCATCGGGGCCTCGAACAAGTCCGACCGGGGCGCCCTGACCGAGGCCATCAAGGGCGTCCTCAGAGGGGGCGGCACCCTCACCGGCACCTACGCCACCAACGAGCAGCTCCAGGACCAGATCGCGGACGACATCGCCCGGCGCGTCTCCAGCGACCGCGACTTCTCCGCGCGCCTGGCCGAGGGGGTCAAGGCGGACCTGCAGTCGGGCGCCCGCAATGTCTTCGCCGAGCGTCTGACCCAGGAGGAGCGCTCGACCCTGCAGGAGCAGGCGACCGACACCCTATCGGCCGCGCGCAGCCTCGAGCGCTCGGAGTCGATGGCCGAGCGCTTCGGCACCCTGGGTAGTTACCGCGCCGTAGAGATCGGCCACGCCGTCGCCGGCGACCCGGCGCTGATGGATCGCATGTACGACCGGCTCGATCGGCTCGGACTCACCGGGGACCACCAGCGCCTCGCCAGCTCCTGGAGCTATGCCGATGTCTTTGCCGACCCCGCGCAGGCGCGGGCGGCGGCGGGCATGGCGCTGCTCCTGGGCTACGGGGAAGGGGATCGGGTCCTCACCCCGCAGGAGCAGCAGACGGCGCGCGAGGCGGGGTTCGGCATTCTCGCCGACGCCTTCGGTGGACCGCGGCCGCACGGTATCGCGCCCGGACGCAACGCGGACCTGGACGGGCGTGCGCCCCGGCATGGTGTCGCGGGCGCCGAGGTAGGCAGGGGGAGCCTGAGCGATCCGAGATCAGAAACGGGTGGGTTGCGTCCCGACGTCGCCGATCACCGAGCCTTGACGCGGGAGCGCTACGATCCGACCGAGGTGGATCGCGCGTATGACCGCCACCGCGGGGATGCAGCGGCATTCGGCGCCGGCGCCAGCCAGGACATGCGTGCGCAGAAGCGCGACCAGTATGCCCGGCTCATCAAGGAGCAGGCCACGCTGCCACGGCCTTATCCCCAGATCGCTGCGGATGAGATCGGGGGGTTTCTCACCAAGTTCGCGCAATCGGGCGCATTGGCCAGGGCTGGACTGAGCGGGATCACCGAGAAGTTCGGACAAACACTCGAGCGGACGGGGAGTAAGTTGGAAGCGCTCGAAGCCGCTGGCAGCGGCTGGGAGGAGGCACGCGAAGCGCTGATCGAGACACGCATGGCCCAGGTGCGCGGATACGGGCTGACCGACGAGCAGATGAGCTACTTCAGGGCCGCAAACGAGTCGTTCTTCCCGGCCGGGATCCACGACATGCTGGACACGGAGGCGTCGCGTAGTCGGGAGGAGGCCAGGGCGGCACTGATTCGGGCCGATGGCGAGACGGGGGAGCACATCGCCGAGCTGTTGACCCGCTCGGCCATCTCCCAGGACGACACCTACTTGCGCACCATTGGCGCCTACAATCGGGCCAACACCGGGGGCGACCCGGTTTCCCCCCCTCTGAGCCAGCGCAGCGTCTCAGGCGGGCAAGCCGGGGCCTTGCTCGACCTGATCGCCACCCCCGAGTCCCGCGGCAACTACAACGCCTGGTACGGCAATGCGGGCCAGGACCGGCTGGACCTGGCCGCCCTCACCGTGGACCAGGTGCGCGATCTGCAGGCCGATCTGGTGCGAACGAACGGGGGCTCGGCCATCGGGCGGTACCAGCTCCTCGACGAGACCCTCGACGGCCTGGTGGACCGTCTCGGGCTCAGCGGGGCGGAACGCTTCACGCCGGCGCTCCAGGATCAGAATGGCCCTGGAGCTGGCCCGGGACGCCGGCATGGAGGATTGGATCGCTGGGAGGGTCAGCGACGAGCGCTTCGCCGAAAACCTCTCGCAGGTCTGGGCGGGATTGCCCAGAGACGCATCGAACGCGAGCTACTACGAGGGGATCCAAGGCAACCGGGCGACGGTGGACTGGAATAGCGTCATTGCCTCCCTTCGTGCAATTCGCGGAGGCCGGGCGTCGTGACGCGCGCGGGACCTCGCTCCGGTCACAGGCTAAATGCGGACCGCCGTGCCCGTGTAGACGGGTCGGGACACCTGCCACTGGGAGCCGTTGGTCTCGTAGGTGCCGGTCGTCAGCCGCGCGTCGACGACAGCGTTCGCTCCAAGCTCCAAGGCTGCCCTGAGCATCGAGCAAGAGCGCCTCCTGCTCGGCAAGCTCGAAGTCCAATCGTGAGCTCGCCTCGATGTCCGAGATGCCGCGCACCATGCCGAGTGTCTCCCGCACCTTCTCGTGCGGCAGATGGGTGAAGACTTTGACCTTGGCTTGCAGGGAGTGCAGGGCCTGCGCCATGGCGGGCGGTCTGGGATCGGGGCGGACGAACCGGCGGATGACCCCTTCGAGGATCACGACCGCCAGCAGGCAACCGGGCTGATGGACGCCGATGCCCTTCCCCGTGATCAACCAGGTCGCCGCATCGGCAAGCATGGCGATGGCGATGAGAACCTGAATCGCCCTGAGAACGGATTCGTCCGCAGACATGCCCAGGTTCCGTTCCGCCCAGGCCAAAGATCTGGGGACCAGCCAGATCAGTGCTTCGACCACCAGTACGATCGCTAATCGCTAGGATGGCATCGCTTGACCGCGGCATCGGTTCTGCCTGAAGAGAGCAAATCGATTGCGCCCTTGAAGATCCACAGGGCGAGGACGGCCTCGAACGACCCGGACGATGATCTTTCCGACGGACATGGCGGCCGACTCCTGGGGCGGTATCGATGGTGGCGCAGCGGCCGGCGGGACGCTGACGGATGCCGCGAGCCACCGTCGGGAACGTAGCACAAGGACGGGATTTGGCAAGATGCGCGCGGTGGACGCTTAAGTTGAGGGCGGGAGTGTATCCACGTGCCCGGCGGTCGCTGGCGGCCTGGCAGGGGTCTGAGTCTCCCCCTCAGCAGGGAAGAACCGCCACGTCGTACTTGGCGATGTCCGGATCCCGGGAGATCAGGGTCAATGCCTCCGCTCTCGCCTGTGCCACCAGCATCCTGTCGAAGGGGTCGCGATGGTGCATCGGAAGGGTCCGATACACGTTGAGGTGAGAGATGCGGATCGGCATCACCTCGTACCCGGCCTCGGGGATCGAGTCGAAGAAGTCTTCGGGCAGGTCCAGCTTGCCGATCGACGCCTTGATCGCGCACTCCCAGAGGGAGGCACTGCTGACGACGATCAGGTGGGACGGATCGGCGAGCGCATCTCTCGCCTGCGTGGACAGCGTGCTTGGCTCGCCGAGCGCCCAGAGCAGGGCATGGGTGTCGACCAGGAAGCGCATGCTCAGTCGCTCATCCCGAGATCGCGGGCGATGTCCTCTGGCCAGACATCGAAGTCCTCGGCGATGCGGATTCGGCCCTCGAAGAGCCCCAGGCGACGGTTCGCGGCCCCTGGCTCGTACCGTGTGATCCGTGCGACGGGGTGCCCCATGCGGGTGACGATGATCTCCTCGCCGCGACTCGCCCGCTCGACGACCTCGGAAAACTTCGCCTTGGCTTCAGTGAGGTTCAGGATTGCGGACATCTTAGCTGCGAAATAGTCAGACCTAGTCAGACTATAGTCGTCTGCGAAGTCCAGCTCAATACTGCTGTGTGAAGTTTCAAATCGCAGCGCGAAACGATCGCCGTCTTCTGTCCCTTTTGGGGCTGGCTTTCCGTCCCGTCACGTCGCGAGGTAGCCATGCGTCTGGCAGAGCGTCTCATCTGGGCGTTGCTCATCGTCGTCGTCGATGTCGCGGCCTTTGCGGTGCCGCTCGCGGCGCTGCTGATCGCATACGTCCTGCTCGCCCGGCCGGCGTGGTTTCGGGAGTGGGTGGGGCGGCTATACGACGAGGCGCCGCGGTAGGCGGGCGCCGGGAAAGATCGAAGTCTTCGCCTGGGGCGAGGCTTTAGCGCAAGACGAGGTCGGCACATTCACGCCGTCCTGAATGTCTGAGTGCCCCGTGAACGGAGTCAAGCGCCATCACCCGCGGGCGCGCCGAGCGCGTTGCGGTGTTTGGCCACTCCGTCGGCGCCGGTGCGGTCCTGTTCGAAGCGCCTCATGCAATAGCGACATCGCCGCGGTGATCAGCATCGCGACATGAGCCCCACCGGCCCTGGTAGACGCGGCTCTACTTGCACCGCCTGCGTCTACCGCACGCCATCACCGGCCTGGTGATCCGCTACGTTGAGTGGCTGATCGGATACCGCCTCGAAGCCATCGCTCCGATCAACACCGGGTGCCGGATCGCCTGTCCGGTCCTGCTGGTGCACGGGCGGGACGATGAGACCGTCCCAGTGGACGACGCGCGTCGCATTGCGGCCCGGTGCCACGCGTCCCGAGGTGCGCCTTCTGGTGATCCCCGGAGCGGGACACGGCTCCACGGACCAGATCCAAGGATATGGCGGGGGATCGCTGCGCTTTCTCGACGCGAGCTGGGCGGCGCCTGCCTGACCCAGCATCCATGAGCCCCGCCTGAAGGATGGCATCTGCCTGGTTCTACGCGATTGCTGGAACGCGGCGGTACGACCCCGGACCAGTTGCGTGGTATCGGCCCGGGGACACCAGGTCCTTTCGGGGAGAAGACACACAGGGAAGTCCGTGGCTTCGATTCTCGTACGCCGGAGGGGCTGCCACCGACGCCTGTGAGAATCAGTAGGTCGCCGTGGTAGGAAGCGGACACCGGATCTACCGTTGCGGGCGCGGCCTATGACCTACGAACTGCCGCTCAACCTCGGCCTGTCCGGGGGCGGCATTACGCGCACAGCGGGCTGTCGGCATTCTTCGTGGCGCTGGCCCCAATTCGCTGTTTGCTTATGGAACAGCTCAAAAAATAAACGCATGGCTGCCTGAGCCCGATGGCGGGCACATGGGACGACAGAATGGTTTCGACTTTAGATCGCGCGCCGCGGATCACTAGAGATCCTCGTTCAGGAAAGGATTCACGAACCCGTTTGGCGCTTTCTCGGCGTTGGGTGAAGAGCCCGGAGGTCGGTCTGGCGCCACGGCTCTGCGCTCCGGCTGGGGCGCAGCTGGCTTCCCGAGGCCGTTGGCGTTCGTCGCGGCGGAGCCTTGCTTGATCGCTTCAAGGCGCTTTAATACCAAAGTGGGCTTACCCGGCGTGTAGGCATCGAACCTGCCGCGCGCGCCGCTGACATGAAACTGCCTATCCGTTCCCCGCAGCTCCAGAGCGCCGGTCAGATCGTGCCAACGCACGTAGAGCATTCCTTCTCGACCGCCGGCATCGGCTTGGCCCTTTGCTCCGATGCTGATCCGCTCGCTGCCGAGAAAGAAGTCCGACAGGACGGCGCGCTTGCTATCCAGGATTAGCTTCAGGTGTCCGCCCAGATCTTCTATCGTAAGCAGATTGTCGATCCAGCCGTGTTCCCCTCGCGCATTGTCCAGCAGGGCGATAAACGGCCGGGTGTCCTTGATGGCAACGCCCGCGCTCATGTTCAGCTGCATGGGTTTGTGCCACAGCACCTCCGTCTTCTCGAGCTGCAGCCGTGCATGCCAGCTCGGCTCCCGTGACGAGCGGATCTTTCCGATCACCTGAAAGTCATCGAGCACCACGGAAGAACCCGTGATGTCGAACCGCATCGTCTCTGCCGAGCCGTCGCGCACCTGCAGGTCGAGCCGCAGGTTCCCGTAGAGTTCTTCCCCATCCAAGGCCACTCGGACGCCATCGGCAACCAACAGCAGCTCGCCCGCCGTGCCGTGAGGCTTGAACCGCAGGTCTCCGACTAGGCTTGCTTCGCCGGAGATCAGCGACAACGGCACATTTGCCGGTAAATAGGCGTTGTAGCTGCTCATGTCCTGCACCCGAGCCGAATGGATCTTCAAGGTCACATCCGCTGCGCCCCCAGAACCAGCAAGGGGCTCTGTTACCAGTATCTCGGCGTCCATGCGCACCCCCCCGATGCTCGGCTCCGGCTCGTCGCGCCGGCGCATGCGCGCGTCCTCAAAGGCGACGTCAAGGCGCATCCGCGGCCGCCTGCCGCCCTTCTCCAGACGCAATGTCGCCGTCCCCGAGCCGTCCACTCGATGCTCTAGTAGGGCCAGCGATAACGCCTCGCGGGGAACCTTCAGCGTCGTACCTACGGTGGGCCGGCCTTTGCCGAGGACGATCGCAGCATCGAGTTCGGCCGAGCCGGTCAGGCTCAGGTCCAGCGGGCGGTTCAGCAGCTCGGCAATCCAGTCCAGCCGAGAGACGGTCACAGTGGCCGACAGGTGACCGTCAGCAGTGCCAAGCAGGGCACCAAAGCCCTGGTTTTCCAGAACCTTGGCCACCGAGGGGACGGTGGCGCCAGCGGCGCCCTCCGTCAACGTGGGCAGGGTGAGGGCGCCCTCGGAAATTTTCACCGCTGCCTTCCAGGGCTCTGCATGGTGCGGTTCGGCTGCCCGCTTGGTCTGGCCTGCAGCCCTGACCTCGGCATCGTCGATCCGCAGAGAGCTTCCGTCGAGATGCAGTGTTGCACCGGCGGCCTCGTCGACTCTGGCTCTGAGTTGAAGCAGCAGATCGGCGGTCCCGTGGTGGTCCCTGTAGCGCAGATCGGCCTTGTGTGAGGCTAGGTCCAGGTCCAGGGACAGCATCTCCGACGCGACCTCGATCTCCCCGCTGACGGTGCCGGTGCCGCCCAATAGCTCCAGGCCCCATGAATCGGGGAAAAGGCGGTTGTAGACGGCGAGGTCGGCGACCTGCATCGAGGGGATGCGGAGCAAGAGATTCAGTTTGACTTCCGACAGCAGCTCCTCGGCCCTCACCGCGCTCGAGGTGGTGGTCGGATCGGTTTCCGCCGCATGCAGCTGCGCTGTCAGCCCTCGGCCCGTGAACAGCAACTGCGGCGCGTCCGCACCCGCAACCCCGTGCGGTCCCGGCGCGTTGTGCACCTGGCCCTGCACCTGGTCGAAGCGGACGATCAGGTCGGCTTGTGCCTCATCCGCGGGGTCTACCGAGAACTCGACCGAGCCGTCACCGCTGAAGTGGTAAGCGCCCAGGTCCATCACCAGCTCGCTGGCCTCGACCACCAGATCGGTGCCGCTCAGTGCCTCGCCGCTGGAGAGCACCGCACGGCCGTGCAGGCGACCTCGCCCGCTGCTTAGCCCCAACTTGTCCAAGATCGGTATGAGGAGCGCTAGGAAGTCCAGGTTCTCTACCGGCAGGTCGATCGCGGCGTCCAGGTCCCCCAGGCGGAGGAACTGCAGCCCCTGCGTGTCGGAGAGCCTGAACGGCGGGATATCGATCTCACCTATGGCTGAGGCACTGCCAGTCACGGGCTCGTCCGGGCCGACCTTCAGCGATGTCAGCTCCAGGTCCAACGCGCCGCCGGCGAGGCCGATGCGTCCGGCCTTGGTGTCCAGACGGAGGCTGCCCCGGATCTCTCCGGTAGCGGCGGCGCGCATGTGGGAGACCCAGAAGGTGTGCTCTCCCTTGATATGAATGTCGTCAATCTCCAGCACCAGCGAGCTGTGTTCGTCATCCGGTACTGGCTCCGCCGGGGCGCTCGGATCGCGATTGCGGATCACTGGATAGAAGCGGGAAAGGGCATCGGCCGGGTCGGCCTCGTCGGCTTGCGGATCGGTGGCAAGCGTGGACTTGGGCTTCGACCGCGGACGTAGCCTCAGATCGGTGTCCACCAGATCCAAGTCGTGCACCCGGATCTCGCCCCGCAGCAGCGGAAGGAGCGATACCGACGCCGCCGCGCGAGCCGCGTCTAGCTGCCATTGCTCGGTTGGCGTCTGGCCGTCCGCCGCGACTCCAGTCAGCTCGACCCGTAACGGAAAGAGGCTCCAGGCGCGCTGCCAGGTCAGCTGAAACCTCTCTGGCTGCATGTGATTCAGGTAAGTGCGGGTCGCCTGTAAACTCAATGCCGTGTTGACGGCGACCAGATAGATCGCGGACAACACCAACATGGAGAGAGCCAATCGATAGATGACTTTGCGCATCGGCATACCGAGGATTAGGTCGAGGACCGGTCCGGAACGGCGGTTAGTGTCCCAGCGCCGACGTTGAATCTGGGGCAGTGTTCAATGTCTGCTACTCGGATTCAACCCATCCCGTTACACACAACTCATAAGCCATGAGCCTCTCTGGCGAATTTGATCCCGGCGGCGAAGTCCATGACGCGCTGAAGACCGAGCCAGATGGTCTTCACGCCGGGCTCCCCGTCGCCTTTGCGTCCCAGGAAGCCGCCCAGTTGGGCGATCAGGCGCAGGACCGCGTTGAGCCGCGGGGGCGCTGTGGGCAAGGGTTTCTTGGCGAGGATGTAAGCGGCCTGCCACTCCTCGGGTTCGAGCAGGAGGGCGGCGTCCAGATCGGGTACGGTGCGCCCCAAGCGCATCAGCCGGGCGATGCGCCAGGCGACCACCAGGAACAGGGCCAGGGCGCGCTCAATCCGTTGCATGGTCGCCAGTTGCAGTGCCTCGACACGGCAGCCTTCCTTCAGCACCAAGAACAGCCGCTCGATCTTAAAGTTGTGTGTAATGGGATGGGCTGAGTGTCTCGTCTTTCCCTGGTGCCGTCACTCGGGTTTCAGTCTGCGACCGGGCGGTACCCGCCAATTGGGAGCACTCGGGTACCGGGACGAGCCGGCACTTGCGGTCCAAGAGCAATCACCCGCGAGCTGGCATTGAGCGGCCGGACCGCGCTGCCTGCGCATCATTCTGGCAATCCCGCCTTGCGCAGATCCGCAATCAGCGGGTCCCTGAGTGCTGGCGCCACAAACACGTCTCCGTTTCGAAACTGGGTGATGGTGTCCGTAGGGCTCATCGTCCCGATCTCTTGGACCTCCCACTCGGCCTCCTCCAGCCGACCGGCCCGGGCATAGCTGGCCGCCAGAAGAATGCGCACGGGCACCGCGTTCGCGTTGCGCGATCGTGCCTTCTCGAAGGCCGCGATCGCCTCGTCCATGCGTCCGAGCGTGTAATAGGCCAATCCCTGGTTAAATGGATAGTCCCAGGTAAAGTAGGGGTTTAGACGGATTCCCTGATTGATCAACTCGAGGGCCGATTGCGCGTCTCCTCGGGCGTTCTTGATGATGGCGAAGAGCCCATAGCCATCGGCGTAGTTGGGGGCAGTGGCCACGGCCCGCGCGACCGCGGCTTCGGCCTCGTCCAGCTCGCGCCGTACGAGATGGACATACCCCAGTGCCCAGAAGGTCTGCGGAATGGTCGAATCCAGTGCGACGGCCTTCCGAGCAAGCTCCAACGCCCGGTCAAGCGTCAGCTGCGGCGTATCCGTCCACCCGCGACGGTAGTTCGACGCGAGGATGTAGGCCAGCGCCCCATAAGCGCGGCCATAGGCTGGATCCAACGCGATCGCCTGGCGATAGGCGGCTTCGGCCTCAACGTTAGTCTCCATCGTATAGATCCTGCCCAACCGTTGGCCCTCCTGAAACCAGTCGTAGGCGGCGAGGCTGCCCGTGCTCGGACGTTCCAGTTGCTCTGACTCCTGCCGGGTGAGACTGAGGGCCAAGGCCCTGACGATACTGCGCGTGACCTCATCCTGGACTGCAAACACCTCGACTGCAGGACGATCGTAGCGCTCAGCCCACCGCTGAAAGCCGGAGCGGGCATCCACGAGCTGGGCATTGATCCGAACGGCGTCGCCACTCCGCCTGACACTGCCTTCGAGGACGAAATCGACCCCCAGTTCGGCTCCCACCTGTTGGACGGTGGCCTTCTTGCCCTTCAATGCAAACGAGGTGTTGCTCGCGACGACCTTCAAATTGGAAAGGCGCGACAGGTCGGTCACCATGTCCTCGGTGATCCCGTCGGCGAACTGCTCCTGTTGCGGAGCGTCGCTCAGGTTCTCGAACGGCAGCACCACGATCGACGGCGACTTGGTGACAGGCTCTTCCGGTGTCTGTCCGGCGGCCAGCTCGGCCGGGGGGCGTCTGGCAACGTAAATCGCGGCGAGGATGCCCGTCGTCACGATCAACGCCAGTACGACGACACCGATCTGCCACTGTGAGCGTGGCCACCAGCTCACCGATCCTGCCCTGATGGGGGGAACACTCGGCGCCGCTTGCCGTGTTGTGGGCTCGGCCACCACAGGGGATATCGGGGCGATCAATTGGTAGCCCCGCTTCGGAATGGTCGCGATGTAGGTCGGCGCGTGGGGGTCGTCACCTAATGCCTTGCGCAGCTTGATGACCGTATTGGTTACGGCGTCATAACCCACAATGGCGCCGCGCCAGACCTGCCGTTCCAACTCGTCGCGCGACACAACCTCACCCTGATGCTGGGCGAGGTATACGAGCACATCCATCACCTTGGGCTCCACCCGAACAACTGTTTGCCCACTGTGGATTTCGCCGCTGCCAGGAATGACTAGCCAGGACTCGAGCTGGAACCTGTTGGCGTCGGAGAGCGCCTCTGGGCGAAGTTCTGGATTGCGCAGGGACATTGGCTACCAAACACCCCGGGGCTAGGGGAGCGCTGCTCGCAACTGTAGACCCTACGGGGTCGGAAGTAACGACGAAAAGCCGATGATCGCCGTTGGGCCGTGTTTCGGTCGGGATTTCCATCGCGGCTGCGGCTAAAGCTTAAGTCACCCGCAGTGCTCCGGCACCTCCGCCGAGCCATGCGGCCCTACCAACGCTGACTTAAGAGGACATGACCATGATCAGGCACGTGCTTATCCTAGCGATCCTACTACCCGTTGCCTTCAGGGCGCAGGCGGCCTGTGTGCCAGACGCGGCTGAAATGGGAGACATCGGTCCCGACTCCGCGATCGTGTGCGGTGAGCTGGAACGTCTCTACCCTGGGGCCACTTTGGCCGTAGAGAACCGAACGATCCATTCGCCGACCGAGGTGTCAGTGGTTGCGGCGGTGGACGGCGCGCCGATTTCCTTGCGCTATAACCTATCCGGTTATAGATGGCGACTCGACGCCGCCGGTACGCCCATCTCGTATGTCCCACGCCCCCGGGGCTGCGTATACCGTCCCCCGATGATTGCAGTTCGAGATACTCGACAAGCTGCGGCGCATCTACAGTGTGGCCGAGCAAGTAGCGGTCTCGGTACTGCGACGGAGCATTCTCGTCGGGGAACTATCTCTTTAGTCGTCTGACGACACCCCGCGCCGATCCGGTTCCGCACGAGGTCGTGTAACGCCCAGTCCGGCTCAGATATCGCGGACCACTTCTATCGCGCCGTCATTGATTGCCTCGCAGAGCTGCCTGTGATCGCCCTGGGTGACGTCCGCATACCGGTCAGCGTATTCGACCATGACGTCGTCGAAGGTCTTGTCGTCGCCGATATACCCGCGGATCATCATGGCGTCCCCGGAACGCGCATGCGCGAAGGCCAGCGTCTTTCCGCAAAGGCCGGCATAGGCTGCCAGCCGCTCGGGTCCGAGCTCCTCGACATCGATCTTGCCCTTGCCGTCCCAGAGTTGGCGGAAGTAGAAGTCGATCTCCTGCCCGCTCGGGTCTTGCCATCGAGCCCAGCCAAGGAGAACGTCACTGGTCGCCTGGATCAGGCGCTGGCCTTCGACAACGCGCCGACCTGCGTGCTCGAAGGCGCTGGGCCCGAGATGGGCTTCGAGAACGGATGACGTCGCCTGCTTGAACTGTAGGAACAGGGGCGTACCGTCTCCGGCCTCGAGCAGCACGATCAGACAACGGGTGCCCACGCTGCCCACCCCGACAACTTTTTTGGCGACGTCCACCAGCGAGAACCGGTCGAGAAGCAAGCGCCGATCGAGGGGCAGGCTCTCGCGGTAGCGGCCCAGGAACTCACCCACCGCGCCCGACTCCGCCGCGGCGATCTCTGCATCGACGCGGACGATCAAGGGCGGGTCGGGGACTATGATGCGTCGGCCGTCGACGACGTCGGTCAGTTTGTCAAAGGCGCTCAGGCTGTTCTTCCGAGTGGCCTTTGCCAGGACCTCCTCTTTCCATTTCCGATGTTGCTTGCCGTGTTTCTCGATACGCTCCAGCGCTGACTGCGAGTCGAAACGGTAATAGTGCAGATCAAGCGGACTGAGCTCCGATGCCTCGACGATGAACCGGCGGTAGTCACGCATCGCAGATCGCGTGGCGGCGCGGGCCTGCTTGTTGGAAAAGCCGTTTGCTCGGGCAGAGACCGTGACGCTCGCCGCGAGACGCTTGACGTCCCACTCGAAGGGCCCGGGCAGGGTTTCGTCGAAATCGTTGAGGTCGAATACCAGCTCCCGATCGGGTGCGCAGTACCACCTGAAGTTACCCAGGTGGGAATCGCCACAGAGCTCGACCCGCAGGTCGGTGCTAGCACCAGCCGCGAGGTCGCTTGCCATGATGGCTGCCGCGCCACGCAGAAAGGTGAACGGGTTTCGACTCATCCGGCCATAGCGAAGAGGCACGAGCTCAGTGAGCCGGTTCTTGTCCTGTTCGGCCAGAATGGTGAGTGGATCGGCGCGGCCGGTTTCCAGGGCGGCCTCGACATGGGCCTCCAGGGGAACGGTTTCCCGCCGCGACCTTCCGGCATCGTGGCGCTCGGCGGGGGCGGCCCTGAGGTAGGCCAATTCGCCTTCGGAGTTGAACAAGGATCTGGGCATGGGGCCTCCATACAAAACTGGGCACCGGGAATCTCGCTCCAATACTGAAGGAGGATCTCTCGGATGCAAACTCACCGGGCGGGTTTCGTCGCGGCGTCTCAACTTGCGGGTGGAATACCCAGACGCTCGGCCACCCGGACCAAGTCCGCCACCGACCTCACGCCCATCTTGCGCATCAGGCGCCCGCGGTGAACTTTAATGTTCTGCTCGCCAGTGCCGAGATCCGCCGCGATCTGCTTGTTCATCTTTCCGGCAATGACGTGGCCGAGTACGTCCCGCTCCCGCGACGTCAGCGCGGCGAGCCCCTCTTGCAGGGACGCCAGATCCTCGCTCTCGGCCCGCTGATTCGCGGCTCGCTGCAGCGCGGCGCGTATCGCCCGAAGCAGATCCACCGCGTTCACCGGCTTGGTCAAGAAGTCCTCGGCTCCGGCCTTCATCGCGCGCACGCTCATGGGAATGTCGCCGTGACCGGTGAGAAAGATGATCGGGAGCTCGTCGCCGCTGCGGCGCAGCCGCTCCTGAACGCACAGGCCATCGATCTCCGGCATCGCCACGTCCAGCACCAGACAGGCGGGCCCCTGGTGGGCCTCGCGGGCCAGAAAGTCCCGCGCGCTGGTGAAGGACCGAGCCTGCAGCCCTTGTGCGCGGAGCAGCCGTCTCAAGGCCTTCAGCATCTCGGGCTCGTCGTCGAGCAGATAGACGATCGGTGCCGCCGTCATGGTGCCGCGCCCTCTGCCGGAAGAAAAAAGGTGACGCTCGCCCCACGGATGGGCGCCGAGTTGGCCCAGACACGTCCACCATGAGCGCTCACGACAGACCGCGCGATGGCCAGCCCCATACCGAGCCCCCCGGGCTTGGTGGAGTAGAAGGGATCAAAAATACGTGCCGGATCGGAGAATCCGCACCCGTTGTCCGCGACCTCGACCGAGACCCCGTCTGCATGGGCACGAGTGACAACCGAGACCCGACGCTCACCCGGCGGGTTACCGGACACTGCCTCACAGGCGTTGTTGATCAGATTGAGCAGGACCTGCTCGATCAGGATGCGGTCCACCCGCACCGGGGGCAGCCCCGAGGCCAGACTGAGGTCCACCGTCACCCCCTGGTCGTCGATCTCGTTGCCAATCAGATCGAGCACCTGATGAATCGCGTCATCGAGCAACAGCTCCCGGCGCTGGGGCTCTCCGCGATCGAGCAGTCCACGAAGGTGCCGAATCACGTCGGCCGCGCGCCGGTCGGCGTTCACGATGTCTGCCAGGATCTCACCCACTTCGGCCAGGTCCGGGCGGGCTTGGGCCAGCAGGGCCTGGGCCGCCTCGGCATTCGTGAGGATCATGGCCAGCGGCTGGTTCAACTCGTGGGCCAGGGCGGCCGAAAGCTCGCTCACGGTCTCCTCCTTGGACGCACGCGCGAGCCGCGCCCGTTGCCGGCGGATCGTGTCCAGCATGGCCCTGCGCGCCGTGACGTCTGCGATCACTCCCATCAGCGTCTTCCGACCTGCCTTGGTCGTGACGACGCAACGACCCGAACCGGCGAGCCAGCGAACCCTCCCGTCGCGATCGACGACCCGGAACTCGGTTCGGTACCTCTCGTTCGAACGCAGCGCCGCCTCGATCAGCGTCTGTAGCCGCGCCCCGTCCTGCTGATGCACTCGGTCCAGGAAACCCGCCAGGCTCAGGTCTCCGCCGGGCGCCAGCCCCAAGAGCTCGCGGGTCTTGCCCGTTGCCCATACCTCCCCCGATTGTTCATCGAGGCTCCAGAACCCGGCATCGGCCGCCTCTGCCGCAAGGCTCAGCCGTTCTTCGCTGACAGTTAAGGCGGCGTCCTTGATCCGCACGTCACGCTCGGCCCGCGCGGCTCGCAGCAGCCCCAAGCTCAGCTCGGAACCCATGACTACAGCAACAAAGAGGAACAACGGGGTGATCAGGACCGGCAGCTGAACCAAGCCCCAGAACACCAGGACCACCTGAACGGTGCCGACGACGACGGCGAAGAAGAGGCTGATCGTCAGCACCAGCGACCGCACGCCCTCGCCCCGCCGCCAGGCACTGATGCCGCCGTCGAGGAGGAACAGGATCGACAACAGGAGGCTCGCCTGGCCCGTCAGCATCCAGGGATTGGGGAGCCGCCTGTCGCCGACCGCGACCGGCTCACCGAGGAGCGTGATGTAATCGATACCGGTCAGCGCGGCATAGTTGAGGTTCGGCCCCGAGACGAAGTTTGCGACCAGCGAGACCGTCCGCAGCCCCACGGCAAGCCAACCCACCCACGAGAATCGCGGCCGCAGGCGCAGGTGGACCAGGCCCACAAGGGCGAGAAAGCCGGACCAGATCGGAACATGGAACCAACGCAAGGCCGTTGCGTACTCCTCGGGCGTTTGCGCGCGCAGCATCCAGAGTTCCGTCGCCGCTAGCGCGGCGATGCTGACCGCGAGCAGCACGAACATCAGGTAGGACCAGTCCTCCCGCTGCATGAGCCACGCGCCGAGATAGATGCCGGCGATCGTGGCCGACAAGGCCGCCATCATGACGTAGAGAATCGTGATCCAGCTCATTCGCTGTCGGCGTTCCCGGCGGCTGGTCCAGGCATTAAACCAAGGTGCAATATTAACGGGCTTGCGCCTTGTGTAGCCTTTCGAAGCTCACCTGATCGACCAGCCCGAGGCGCAAACCCTCCAGCCTCCGGTGCTCGGATGTGCGGCTGTTTCCAGGTAATCGAGCGGCGATCGGACTACTGATCATTTCGGAGCCAGAAACCGTGACGCCAAAGGCCAAGCTCTTCGCGGCGAGCCTGACAGTGTTGCTCGCCGCACCCGTTGGGGCGTGGGACTCCGGCTGGAGCTTCGCCCTCTCGCCCTATCTCTGGGCGCCAGGAATCAACTCATCCGTCGGGACCGCGTTGGGAACTGTCGGTGTCGACAAGAGCAGCAGAGACGTTCTCTCCGATCTCGATCTCGCCTTCATGGGAGCATTCGAGGCACGCAATGGCCGCTGGGGCCTGATCGCCGACCTGTTCTACGCCGAGCTGTCCCAAAGCCGCGCCACCCCGCTCGGCCTGCTTTTCTCGCGGGCCCGGATCGAGATTACAGCGAAGGAGCTGAGCGGCTACGCCGCCTACCGAGTCAACGAGAACGAGCGGGTCGCCCTCGACCTGATGGCCGGCTTTCGCGTCAGCTCCATCGACCTCGACCTGTCCCTGTCGCCCGGGCTGCTCGGGGGCCGGCGCCTCGGTGTGAGCGAGACCTGGATCGACCCGGTTATCGGTGGGCGCGCGCGATTTGCGATCACCGACAAGTGGTTCGCGACCGCCTTCGGAGATGTCGGCGGGGCCGGCGGCGACTCCGATCTGACATGGCAGGTCTTCGCGAGCCTCGGCTACCAGTTCAACCCGCGCTGGTCCGTCCAGGGCGGGCTGGCGCTACTTCTCGGCCGAGAAGGAGATCGAAGGGCGCGACGTCAAGATCGACTACAGCGGTCCCTTGCTCGGCTTTACGGCGCGGTTCTGATGTGCATCTGCCGTGATCCCTCCGCATCCCGTCGCCCCGAGCCTGCTCGGACCGCCGGATTCCCTTTAACCACCATTTGCCCGTTCACTGGAGAGGAAAACCGATGAAAACTGGATTGACAGCCGTAGCCGCATTCCTGACCGCGGCCTCCGCAGCCGGTCTCGCGGTCGGTGCCGAAACACCCCCTGTCGCCGCTCAAGGGCACACCTTCACCCTAGAGCGCGGAGAAAACCTCTCCAGCCTGTGCGCCGACATCCGGCGAGCCGGGGTCGACATCTCGCCTGCCGACTGCGTCCAACAGATTCTGTTCAGCAACAGGGACTGGTTCGATCAGCGCTTTGGCTATGTTTGGGAAGATCCGCAGTCCGTGAAGCTCGACTCCGCGGTTCGGCTCTGGGCCGGTGTCTCCTATGTTCTGCCGGCGGAGCTGGTGCCGGCGAAGACGATCCAGGCTGAGGCCGCCCAGGAGGCACCAACCCCCGGCGAGACAACGGCGAACGTACCTCCCCCTGGACACTTCGATCCGCAAGGCACGGCGCCTTCCAAATTCACGATCGAGCTGCGCAAGGGCCTCAAGGCCACGCTGCCGTTCGAGGACCAGCGTGACTTCGAGGAGGCCAAGAAGGGCTTCATCGCCGAGCCGCCTTACAAGCAGATCATGGCCGATGCCGGCCACGTCGCCTGGGACATGGGTAGCTACCAGTGGCTGCTGGACGGCAAGGACTTCGAGAGCATCAATCCGTCGCTGCAGCGCCAGGCCGTGCTCAACATGGCCTACGGCCTTTACGAAGTCGTGCCGGGGCGCATCTACCAGGTGCGCGGCTTCGATCTGGCCAACATCAGCTTTATCAAGGGCGACACCGGCTGGATCATCTTCGATCCGCTGACCGCGAAGGAGACGGCGCGGGCCGCGCTCGACTTCATCAACGAGAAGCTCGGCAAGCGGCCTGTGGTCGGCGTCGTCTACTCGCACTCGCATGGCGACCACTTCGGCGGCGTGCGCGGCGTCGTGGACGAGGCCGACGTCGCGAGCGGCAAGGTCATGCTGATCGCGCCATCGGGATTCATGGACGCCGCAATTTCTGAGAACGTCATGGCGGGTACCGCGATGAACCGCCGCATGCAATGGCAGTATGCCGTGCTGCTGGAACGTAATCCGTTCGGGCACGTCGACCAGTCGATCGGCAAGAACGTCGCCGCCGGCGCCGCCGGCCTGATCGCCCCGAATCGGCTGATCAGCAAGGAATTCGAGGAGATCACGCTCGACGGCGTGACGATGGTCTTCCAGAACGCGCCGGATACCGAGGCGCCCGTCGAGATGAACACCTGGTTCCCTCAATTCAAGGCGTTCTGGTCCTCCGAAATCATCACCGGCACGATCCACAACATCTACACGACCCGCGGCGCCGCGGTGCGCAATGCGTTGAACTGGTCGAAGGAGATCAACGAGGCGCTCTACAAGTTCGGCCCCGAGGCGGAGGTAATGTTCGCCTCGCACAGCTGGCCGCGCTGGGGCAACGAGCGCATCAAGGAAGTGCTGCGGACGCAGCGCGACGTCTACGCCAACCTCAACAACCAGACGCTGCACTATGTGAACCAGGGCGTGACGATCAACGAGATCCAGAACGTCTACGAGGTGCCGAAGAGCCTGCAGCAGGACTGGGCGGCGCGCAGCTATCACGGCGATGTGCAAAACAACGTGCGCGGCGTCGTCAACCGGTTCATCGGGCACTTCGACGGCAATCCGACGAACCTGATCCCGCTGTCACCTTCGGACTCCGCGCCGCTCTACGTCGAGATGATGGGCGGCGCCGAGAAGATCCTCGCACGCGGGCAGCAGCTCTACGACGAGGGGGCCTATCTCTACGCCACCGAGATCCTCAACAAGCTGCTGTTCGCCGAGCCGCACAATCAGGCGGCGCGCCGACTGCTGGCCGACACCTTCGAGCAGCTCGGCTACCAGGCCGAGAGCACCAGCGTGCGCAATACCTTCCTGCAGGGCGCCTTCGAGCTGCGCAACGGGATGCCGGGCGGCGTACCGGTGCGCTCCGCCGTCCCCGACGTCGTGCGGGCGATGACCACCGAGCAGTGGCTCGACTTCGTCGCCGTCAGCATGGACCCGAAGAAGGCCGAGGGCATGAAGTTCAGCGTCAACCTCATCACGCCGGACAACGGCGAGCAGTACGCCGTCGAGATGAGCAACGCGACGCTCACCACCATCAAGGGATTCCAGGCGAACGAACCCGGATCTCACCATCACGGTGAACCGCGCCGACCTCAATGGGGTGATGATGGGGCAGGCGTCGTTCGACGACCTGATCAAGGCCGGCAAGGCGAAGTTTGACGGCGACCGGACGGGCTTCGACCAGTTGCGCTCGATCCTCGTGCCCTTCACGCCGGACTTCGAGATCCTGCCCGGCACCGCGCCGCAGCAGCCCATTAGCCCGCCGAAGCCGTTCGAGGTGCTCCAGCAGATCGATCTTGACATCGACTGATCGGCGATTGAAGTCGGCCGCGGCTCGCCGCTGGCGGCAAGATTGGGAAAGCGAGACATATTTATGGTTGCGTAAGTATCCGCAGGTCCCATGTTGCCCAAGCGACTGTTTATCCGGCAACTGCTGCTGCAGCGACTTTTGCAACCATTAATACGTCGTGATTCAGCATGACCTGGGCATCCTGAAGACGCTTGCCGCCACGAGGGTCGATTACGACCCGCGCTTCGAGATCCTGCGGGGCACCGAGGCCGGCACCCTAGAACACGCCTCGGCGGACCGCTCGAAGCCAAAGTCCCGCCTACTATCGCCAATTTGTCTGGCTCCCACGCTCCAGCGTGGGCGCAAGTGCCGACGCTCCAGCGTCGCGTCGGCGTTCGGGCCGCTGGAGCGGCCAAGACTGCATTCCCACGCGGAGCGTGGGAACGAGAAGAACGAGAAGAGGGGGGCGTGGCGCTCCGCGCCCGCGAGCGATGCCGCTCATTCCGCTAGCTCCATTTCGAGGTCGTCGCCCAGCTCCGCCAGAATCCAAAGCGCCGGGCGTCGCGCGGGTTCTGCTGCCCAACCGAACGCAGCTGGAGCTGCGTCCCTGCGACCTGGAGTCCCTGCTGCCTGACGGGCACCGTGCGCGTCTGGTGTGGGCGTGGGTCGAGCGGGCCGACTTGAGCTGCATGTACGCTGACATCCGCGCGTTGGAAGGTGGCAGCAGGCGCACCGCCATCGCCCCGGAAATCCTGTTCGCCCTGTGGCTGTACGCGACCCTCGACGGGGTGGGCAGCGCGCGGGCGATCGCCCGGCTGATCCAGGAGCACGATGTCTACCGCTGGATCTGCGGCGGAGTGACGATCAACTACCACACTCTTTCGGACTTCCGCAGTGCCCACGAGGAGGCGCTCGATGCCCTGCTCAGCGAGAATGTTGCGCTGCTGCTGGCCGAAGGCGTGGTGACCCTCAAGCGCGTTGCCCAAGACGGTGCGCGGGTGCGCGCCAGTGCCGGGGCCGCCTCGTTCCGTCGCGGCGCCACGCTGCAAGAGTGCCTGGAGGAGGCGCGTACCCAGGTCGAGCGGCTCAAGCGCCAGGTCGAGGAGGACCCCGGCGCCGTCACCCGCCGCCAACAGGCTGCCCGCGAGCGCGCCGCCCGGGAGCGTGAGGAGCGCATCGAGCGGGCGCTGGAGCGCCTGCCCGAGATGGCCGAGATCAAGGCTAAACAAGGAAAATCGGGCGAGACGGCGCGGGCCTCCACCACCGATGCCGAGGCCACCGTCATGAAGATGGCCGACGGCGGCTTTCGGCCTGCCTACAACGCCCAGTTCGCCACCGACACCGCCAGCCAGGTGATCGTCGGTGTCGAAGCGGTCACGGTCGGTACCGACATGGCGCAGCTGACCCCCATGGTCGAGCAGGTCGGCGAGCGCTACGGCCGTGACCCCGACGAATGGCTGGTCGATGGCGGTTACCCTGCCCATGAGCAGATCGAGCACGCCGCCGAGCACACCGTCGTCTATGCCCCGGTGCTCAAATCGAAAGACCCCGACACCGATCCCCACGCCCGCAAGGAAGACGACAGCGACGCGGTCGGCGAGTGGCGCGAGCGCATGGGCAGCGATGCAGCCAAAGAGATCTACAAAGAGCGGGCCGCCACGGCCGAATGCGTCAATGCCCTCGCCCGCGAGCGCGGCCTCACACGCCTGCGAGTGCGCACCATCGCCAAGGTGCGCTGCGTTCTGCTGCTCCATGCCCTCGCCCACAACCTTGTGTCTGGCTCCCACGCTCCAGCGTGGGAGCAAATGCCGACGCTCCAGCGTCGCGTCGGCGTTCGGGCCGCTGGAGCGGCCAAGGCTGCAAGGCTCGGCCTTCTGAGTCGAACCGTAGGGAACCACATCTCCGAGCGTGCATTCTGCCCACGACGCGGGCAGCGAGCCTTCCGTAGTCAAAGCGTTTCCTCCTCTGCCTCCTCTCCCAACTCCGCCAGGATTCCCCGCAGCTCCTCCAGCGCCCCTTCAAGCTCGCCCATCGCCTCCTGGGCCAGCACCGCCGGCTCTGGCAGCTCGTCGCCGTTGTCGCCGTCCTCGTCCTTGAGCCAGGCGATGTCGAGGCTGTCGCCGCGCTCGGCGATCCACTCGCGGGTGAAGCGGCGGAAGCGGCCGGCCTCGCCGGTGTCCTTGCGCTTGGCCAGGCCTCGGGGCCGCCGAGCGGGTCATCGCCGAAGGCGGCCTCGAACTCGGCGAAGTGCTCGCGGGTCAGAACGGTGCGCTTGCCGAACTGGGGCATGTTGGCGCGCAGGTCGTAGACCCAGACCTCCTTGGTGTTGCCCTTGTCCGACCTGTTCTCTTCGCCGCGGGTGAAGAAGAGCACGTTGGTCTTGACCCCCTGGGCGTAGAAGATGCCGGTGGGCAGGCGCAGGATGGTGTGCAGGTTGCACTTGTCCATCAGGTCGGCGCGGATCTGGCGGCCGATGCCGCTCTCGAACAGGACGTTGTCGGGCAGCACGACGGCGGCGCGTCCGCCGGGCTTCAGCCCGCGGTAGATGTGCTGCAGGAAGCAGAACTGCTTGTTGCTGGTCGGGAAGGTGAAGTCGGTGCGCGAGGGCAGCCCGCCGCCCTTCTTGGTGCCGAAGGGCGGATTGGTGAGGATGAGCGTCGCCTTGGGCAGGGCCTGGCCCTCGGGGCACAGGGTGTCGCCGTAGCGGATGCCGCCGAGACGTTCGGGGTCGGAGTCGATGCCGTGGAGCATCAGGTTCATCAGCGCGAGGCGGTGGGTGTCCTGCACGTGCTCCATGCCGTAGAAGGTGTTGCGCGCTGGTACTTGCTGCTGCTGGGCCTCGGTCCAGCCGATCGGAGTCGTCGGTGCGTCGCGCAGGTAGCGGTTGGCGGCGATGAGGAAGCCGCCGGTGCCGGCGGCCGGGTCCTGGATGATGTCCGTCGAGCGTCGGGCTGCATCACGGCGACCATGCAGTCGATGAGCGGGCGCGGGGTGAAGTACTGGCCGGCGCCGGACTTCTTCTCGTTGGCGTTCTTCTGCAGCAGGCCCTCGTAGAGGTCGCCGAGGCCCTCCTGGCGGGCGCTGTACCAGTCGAGCTTGTCGATCTCGGCCACCAGCGTGGAGAGGGTGGCGGGCTTGCTGGATGAAGGAGCTGGCGTTGGCGAAGATCTCCTGCACCAGCCGGGACCCGTGGGTGCCGAGGTGGACCAGCAGGATCTTGTAGAACTCGCAGCCGGTCCGGCGCCGGCCTGCGCCTCCAGGTCGCCCCAGCGATAGCCCTCGGGGAGCTGGTCCTCGGTGCCGGTCTCCTGGGCCATCTTGAGGAACAGCAGGTAGGTCAGCTCGGTGACGTACTGGTGGTAGGTGACGCCGTCGTCCTTGAGGACGTTGCAGAGGTTCCAGAGCTTGGCGACGATGTCGTGGGTGACGGCGGTCATGCGAGCTCGTAGTCCTGAAGGGCCAGGCCGGGGACCTGGGCGAAGGCGCGGTCGGTGGTGATCAGGGTGGCGCCCTCGGCCAGGGCGTGGGCGGCGATCATCAGGTCCAGCGGGGCCAGAGGCTTGCCGACAGTGGTCAGCTCGGCGCGCAGCGGTCCATAGCGTCGGGCGGTGGCGGAGGTCCAGGGGCGGATGTCGATGGTGCTCAGCACGTCCTCGGCGACCGCTGCAAACGCGACCCGTTGCGGGCGGCGTGCGAGGCCGAAGCGAATCTCGCCCTCGGTCACCACCGAAATGCAGAAGGGCTCGATGGACAGGCGCAGGTCCAGGGCCGGGGAGCGGGCCTTCATGACCGCCGACAGCGCGTTGGTGTCCAACATCAGCAGGCCGCTCATGGCCAGTCGCGCTCCACGTCCTCACCCTGATCGCGATCTGCCATGAATTCGTCCAGTTCCTTGCGCTCCTCCTCGGTCATGCTGGCCAGCACGCGATCGCGCTCCTCCAGCCAGTCCGCGAACGACTTGTTCAGCGGACTCAGGATCACATCGCCGGTCTCAGGATCGCGGCGGATCTGAACCTCGTCGCCCTCGAACCGGAACTCCGCAGGCAGGCGCACGGCCTGGCTGCGGCCATTCTTAAACAGTTTGGCGGTCTGCATCTCGACCTCTTGCGTAGGCGTGGTATAGATCGCGATATAGTCTACTGTCGTTGGCTGTCCAGCCAAACGTCTGTTATGGAAACGGTCCGTCGGGCTCACGGCCCTTCGAGCATTCCCAGGAGCTGCTCGGCGGGGATGATTGGACAGGATGACGTGTCGGCCAGGATCAGGAGATCCTTGTCGCCGCTGACCAGGAAATCGGCTTTTCCCATGATGGCGAGGTGCAGAAAGGGGATGTCGAACGGGTCGCGGCATTCCAGGGTACCCGGCGGGTCGGGGGGCATGCGCACGGTTTCGCAATAGGGTAGGTAGTCCCCGAGCAGCTCCTGTTGCTCCGCGGCCGCAAGCTGGAATTTCGGGTAGCTCAGCACACGCACCAGCTCCTTCGTGGTCGCGGCGGAGACGAGCGGCTGGAGAGCTGGCTTGCGCCAGGCGGACCGGAGCGGAGCCAGCCTGCCCTGGGCGAACAGGAGCGCGGAGAGCACGACGTTGGTGTCCAGGACAACTCGTGTGGGACGGGAGGCCATTGCGTTGTCATTTCTTGGATTTCGGGGCAGGCTTGCGCGCCCAGGCGACGGCATCGGCAACGTCCTGTTCCGTCAGCTCGAGCTCGGCGAGCTTGGCGCGCACGGCATCCGCGCGCTGGATGCGCACCGGGGTCAGGATGACCTGGCCGTCCTTCACCTCCACGTCGAAATATTCCGCCGGGCCGACGGCATTCGTGATGCTCTTGGGGAGGGTGAGCTGGTTCTTTGCGGTGAGCTTTGCAAGCATGACAGCGAATCCGGATAGTAAGGGTTCCTTACTTTAGCCCTATGCCGCGGCACTGCTCAAGCCGCGGGCGACTCCCACAGCGCATCATTGAAGGCGTTCAGCACCTGGTCGAGCTGACCGCCGAAGATGCGGTCCAGCCGCTTGAAGCCCCCACCCTCGCGCTTGAAGATGAGGTCCGGGTCGTCGAGGGCCGCGCGGTCGACGATCAGGTTGGCCTTGGTCTGGGCGGCGAGCTTTTGCAGCCATTGGCGCTGGGGGGTGGTCCAGGCGCGCGAGGCAAGGATCTTCTGCAGGGCTCGCTCGACCCGCTGCTCGCAGGGGACCAGGGGGTCGCCGATGGCGGCCTGGCGGATGTAGCCGACGATGCGCGCGGCGATCTCCTGGTTGGTCATCTCGCGCCAGGCGGCGGCGAGGTTGGCCTCGCTGAAGCCCGCCTTGTCGAGCGCCAGGGCCAGCTCGCGGAGCTGCTTGCGGGTGAGATCCCGCGGGCGGGTGAGCACGGTGACCAGCGCCGGGATGCTGTTGCTGTTGGCGCGGATGAAGTCGGAAAAGGCGTGCAGGTAGTCCTCGGGCCGCGTGCCGTTGCCATAACCGCGCTCGGTACCGCGCAGCGCGTCCGCGTGATTCGAGATGAGAGCACCAGCGTGCGCAACAGTTTCCTGCAGGGCGCGTTCGAGCTGCGCAACGGCCTGCCGGGTGGCGTCCCGCCCCGCACCACCGGCCCGGACGTGATCCGCGCCATGTCCACCGAGCAGTGGCTGGACTTTGTCGCCATCAGCATGGACCCGAAGAAGGCCGAGGGGCTCAAGTTCACGATCAACCTCGTCACGCCGGACAACGGCGAGCAGTACGCCGTCGAGATGAGCAACGCGACGCTCACCACCATCAAGGGATTCCTGACGAAGAATGCGGACCTCACCATCACGGTGAACCGTGCGGACCTCAATCAGGTGATGATGGGACAGGCGTCGTTCGACGACCTGATCAAGGCCGGCAAGGCGAAGTTCGACGGCGACCGGACGGGTTTCGACCAGCTGCGCTCGATCCTCTTGCCGTTCACGCCGGACTTCGAGATACTGCCCGGCACGGCGGCGAAGCAGCCCGCCAACCCACCGAAGCCGTTCGAGGTGCGCTACCAGATCGATCTCGAGCACGACTGATCGACGACCGATGCCGGGCGCGGCTCGTCTCTGGCGGCAAGATTGGGAAAGCGAGACATACGTCGTGATTCAGCATGACCTGGGCATCCTGAAGACGCTTGCCGCCACGAGGGTCGATTACCACCCGCGCTTCGAGATCCTGCAGGGCACCGAGGCCGGCACCCTATAACACGCCCCTGCGGACCGCTCGAAGCCAAAGTCCCGCCTACTATCGCCAAGTAGGCGACGCGAGGCTGCCCGGTCAGCCTGGTCTGTCCCCGATCGGTCATCAACGTCTTGATCCAGTCTGGAGGCCGGTCAGCCCGGTTGGTCGAAATGGGGAAGTCCTTCAAAGCCCAGAAAGCGTCCAAGCTCGCGGTCATCCTCGTCGTTTTCGCTTGCGTCGTAGCCCCAGGACCCCGTGCGGAGGACCTGGTGATCCCGCTGGAGCTGCCGCAGCTCAACTTCGCCGGACTCGGTGTCGGCGCCTATCCCGACTACTTCGGGTCGAGTGACTACGACCTCGGTGCCGCCCCGATCGGGCGCTTGTCCCTCGGAGGCACCCGTTTCGTCCGCCTAATGGTCAACGAGATCCGCGTCAATGTGCTCGATCACCCCAACTGGCAGTTAGGACCAGTGGGTCTCTGGCGCTTCGGCCGGGAGGATGTGGAGAACCCGGTGGTCGATCGCGTCCACCATATCGATGACTCCTTGAGCCTCGGTCTCTTCGGAGCCTACCTATGGCGTGACCCACGGGAGCTTCGCAGGATGGCGGGCGCGGGCGCCTGGGCCCTCGGGGACGTCAGCGACGTTTACAACGGCTGGACGGCGGGGCTCAATGCCTACGCAACGCAGCCCGTCGCGCCGATGATCACCCTATCCGGTGGTGCGGCCTTCACCTACGGCAGCGGCAACTACATGGACGAGTACTTCGGGGTGACGCCCGCCGATTCGCTCGCCAGCGGCCTGCCGGTCTACGTGCCGGGGAGCGGCGTGCGCGACCTACGCGGATGGGCCGTGGCGATACTTCACCTGAGCAAGCAATGGCACATCGGCGCCGGTGCCATGTACTCGCGACTCGTCGGCGAGGCGGCGGACAGTCCGATCGTCTCCCAGGAGGGCTCGAAGAGCCAATGGGTCTACGGGGCGGGTGCCCTGTACGCCTGGTAGACAGACTCACCTCAAGCCTGGCTGTAGGGCGGGGATAGCGCATGAACCCCGGCGCTTCGCCAACGGATTCAAAGCGGTCTCCATTCCTATCCGTACCTGAAACCAGGTATCCGAGCCGCAAGGCACCCCGCCCTCAGAACTCCCCGGCGAAGACGCCACCCGCCAGCGCCAGCGTCAGAATCAATAGGCACAGACCCGCCACCGGCCAACGCCTAAGGCCCGCGTCCAGCCGCTCGATGCTCCCGCCCACCGCGGCGGCCGCGAGCGCGGCCCGACCCCTGCCCTGCTTCCAGGTTCCAAAGATCACGACCAATCCGGCGGCGACGAGAGCCGGGAGAAGCCCGGCGGCGATGCTCGTCCATCCAAGGGAGCCGGCCCAGGCGGACGCGATCGGTTCTGGCACGGGGATACGCCCGACGGCGATGAGATCAAAGGCCGCCGAAGGCAGCAGTCCGAGCAGCAGGGCGGACAGGGCGAGACCCAGAACGATCAGCTCCTGCGCCAATCGCGGGGCCTTCAGCGGGACCGTGGGCCTTTCGACTCCCGACAGGGCGTGCCCCAGCACCCAGGTGAGGTAGGCGGCGGTGAGCAGTCCGCCCGCGTCGAGGACCAGACCCCACCACCAGGTCCCGCTGGCCTCGACCGAACCCTTGAGCACGGCCTTGACCAGATAGCCGCCGCTCGGCTGGAGCCCGACGAGCGACAGTCCGGCGAGCGCAACGGCCAGCACCGTGATCGGCAGGGCCCGCCCGACCCCGGCCAGGTCGCGGATCCGGTCGTGTCCCAAAGCGCCATAGATGAGTCCGGCGGCCATGAACAGCGCCCCCTTGGCCAGGGCGTGGGCGACCACCTGGAGGATACCCCCCGACAGCGCCCAGGTCGGTCCCAGTCCCGTTGCGGCCAGCGGGAAGATCAGGAACAGGTAGCCGATCTGGGCCACCGTCGAATAGGCGACCAGTAGCTTGAGCCGCACCTGCCCCAGGGCCACCAGGTTGCCGACCAGGATCGCCGCGGCGCCCAGTACCCCGAGGACCTGGACCGCGGGCGTATCGAGCAGCGCGGGGGCCAAGTCGAACCACAGGCGCAGGATCAGAAAGAAGGACCCCTTGACGACCAACGCCGAGAGCACGGCGCTGGCCGCCGGCGGGGCACCGGAGTGGGCTGGTGGCAGCCAAAGATGCAACGGAAAGAGCGCTGTCTTGGCGAGCAGTCCGACGGTCATCAGGGCGAGGGCGATCGAAATCGCCGGCGGCATCGCGCCTCCGCCCAGCCGGGTCGCCAGCAGGGCGATGTCCAGTGTCCCGTAGACACCGTAGACGAGCACCGTCCCCAGCAGGTAGAGCACCGAGCCCATGAGCGCGAAGAGCAGATAGCGCAAGGCCGCCGCGACGGTCTCGGCGCGGCCGTCGAGGCCTACCAGGGGGACCGCGGAGAAGGTCAGGAGCTCCAGGGCTACGAAGAGGGTGAACAGGTCCTGGGCCAGAAAAACGATATTGAGTCCCGCCCAGACCCCGAACAGGAGCATCCAGAACGCCAGCGAGGTCCGGGTCTCCTGGGCGCCGGGCGGCGGACGGAAGTCTCGCTGCGCGTAGATCCCCACGGCCAGCATCAACACCGCGCTGGTGATCAGCATCACGGCGCTCAGGCCGTCCGCCTTGAGGGTAACTCCCAGCGGCGGGGCCCAGCCCCCGAGGGCATACTGCAGCGACTCCCCGCCCGTCAGAACGGCATGTGCCACGCCAACCGCGGCCGCCACACCGATCAGCATCAGGCCCACGGCGATCCGGCCCAGATACCGCCCGCCGACCACCAGGGCGAGCAGCAGCCCGAGTACCGGCAGCATCAGCAGCAGAATCAGCAGACCCTCGCCGGGGTGCGGCAAATCCGCCGGCATCAGGATTCCCTCGGGTTCGGGACGGTGGACGCGTCCGGCCCCTGGGCCCGTGAACCGGGGGGTTCGTGCGTCCCGGCGAGACGTCGCAACAGGGCAACGGCCAGTGCGGTCGCGGCGAAGGCCACCACAAGCCCGGTGATCACCAGGGCCTGCGGCACCGGGTCGCCGTCGGCGCCCGCACCAGCCGCCGCCAGGACACCGCCGCCGCGCCGCGCGATCACCCCGAAGAGCAGAAAGACGCCGCTGCCCAGCAGGTTGAAGGCGAGTATCTTGCGCAGCACGCCGGGATCGCAGATCAGCCCCCAGAGACCGAGTCCCACCAGGGCCGCGCCGCACAGACCAAACAACGTCTCGCCGCTCATTTCCGCGCCCCGGTGCGGTGCCCGCCCGTTGGCGGCCCGGCGAGCAGCAGCCCGAGGACCACGGCCACCGAGAGCGTCAAGGCGACCTCGATGGCGAGAATCAGCGGCTTGGCATAGCCCGGCGGATAGGCCAGAAAGGCGTCGGCCAGCCACATCCCCGCGAGGCCGATGCCGATGAATACCAGCGGCCCGAACACCAGCGCGAGACGCAGCGGACGGCTGGTCACGATCGGCGGCTCGCGCAGGCCGGCCATGAGGACCAGAACCCACATGGCGGCCAGAATCGCGGCACCCTGAAACTTCCCACCCGGATCGTCCGCCCCGATCCACAGCAGATGGATGCCTACCAGGATGCCAAAGGGCGGCAGGACCCGGGCCATCAGGGTCAGCGGACCGTTCGAGCGCAACGGCGACAAGGACCCGGGACGCCCGCCCCAGTCGCGATCCAGGCCGAGGGACCAGACCCCGATCAGGGCGGGCACCAGGACCACCGTCTCGAGCAGGGTATCGATGGCACGAAAGGCCAGCAGAACGCCGGTTATGGGATTGAGCACGCCGGTGGCGGGCAGCTCCTTGGCGACGACCGGGGCCAGCGTGGGTGCGGGCTCCGGCAAGAGCAGCACCACCGTCGCCAGCACGGCGGTCAACACCGCGCACGCGAGCCCGATGAGCCACCGCAGCCACGGGCCAGGTGCAACGGCGACCTCGGCGGACGCCTCCCCTGTCGCGCGCCCCGCCGCACCGAGCAACAGCAGGCCCGTGAGCCCGCTGCCCAGGGCGGCCTCGGTCAGGGCCACGTCCACCGCCGCGAGCCGCACCCAGACCAGCGCCAACAGCAGCCCGTAGGCGACGAAGCCAACCGCGGCGCTGTAGGCGCGGCGCGTGCCGATGATCCAGACCGCCAACCCGAGGACCAGTAGGACCAAAACCCCATCGACCGCCAGCGCGCTAGTCACCGGTTGCCCCCTCGACAGGGTCGCGCTCGTTTGCCCGCGCCCGATCGGGCGACCACTGCGCCCCGCCCAGCAGCTGGCCTCCGGTCGCACCGGCGAGCAGCGCCAGCAGCCAGACGGCGATGAGCTTGAGCCCCGTCGCCGGCCAGGGCACCAGCGGGAGCAGTCCGAGGACGACGAGTCCCAGCCCCAGGTTGTCCGCCTTGGTAAGGGCGTGCAGCCGGGTCAGCGTGTCCGGAAAACGCAGCAGACCGACGGTCCCGGCGACAAAGAACAGCGTTCCCAGACTCACAAGGGCCAGGGTATAGACGTCCCAGGCGGTCATGCCGTTACTCATGCCCGTCATCCCGGGACTTGGCGACGAAGCCGACCGCGGCGAAGGCCGCCAGAAGCGCCAGAACCAAGGCCAGATCCCCGAGGGCCGGGGCCCCGGTGGCCACCCCCAGCAGGAGCAGGGCCGCCACCCCGCCGGTGCCCAGGAGCTGGGCCGCGGACATCCGGTCCGCGTCGGCGGGTCCGCGCAGGATGCGGATCAGTCCTACCGCGACCGTGACCAGCACCACGGCCGCCGTGGCGAGTAGAAAGGCGCCCATGGGCTCGCTCAACCGGACGACTCCTCACCCCGGGTACTGGCCACCAGCGCCTCGTCCCGCGCCAGCGCGGCCGCCACCGGTTGGTCCAGATCCAGACAGTGATAGACCAGCGCCCCGTCGGCCTCCGACCCCACCGGCAACGTGCCGGGCATCAGGCTGGTGAATGCGCCAAAGGCGGCGCGACCGGTCTCGGTGGTGCGGCGCAGCGGATAGACCAGCAGGCCCGGCCGCAACGGCAGGCGGGGGTCGAAGGCGCGGCGCGCCACGTCCACTCCGGCGACGAGTGACTGCCAGAGAAAATGGAGCGAGAGCCTCAGGAGGGAGCCGATGCGCAGCCGGCCTCCGGTGGGCGGCAGCAGGCGCAGGCTGACCCAGGTCGCCGTGGCGGTCGCCGCCAGGCCGACCAGTAGGTCCGAGATAAGCGGCGGAAGACTGCCCGCCGAGAAGCCGTCAACGATATCGGGACCCGCGAGGAGCAGCCAGAAACCCAACAGCACGGCGCCCCGCGCGAGTGCCGCACGGGCCGAGATCGCGGGTCGCGCCTCAGGGCCGGCGACTGGCGGCGCCATCGGTGCCTTTCGGACAGGCGGACCCGATCCGGCATGGACCCGTCATTGAGCTTGCCCCGGCCGATCCAAAAGACCGTTCAACGCAACGCCGACCCCGATCGCATTTTGATACCAGTCGTAGTCGATCATCGATTCGCCGTAGCCCGCGAAGGCATCCAAATAACCCCGCAGCGGACCCAAAATCGGCGGGGTGGTCCAGGTAAAGCGCGCCGCGCCCTTGCCCGTTGCCGGATTGCCGCGCCCCATCAGCGTGAAACTGTTCCCCCTCCACTGGTAGACGCCGGTAACGTCGCCGTAACCGTAGTAATCGGTAATATCCGGGTTGTCGTCCCCGCCTTCGTCGATGACATACCAGGGCCGAATCAACAACGCAAAGTCGTCGCGCTCGATCCCAAACTCGGCCACCAGGCGGTCCCAACTGCGTGAGATGGGATCGGAACGACCGTTCGACTGGTGGTTGTAGCCGAAGTTAAAAAGCTGCCAGCTAAAGTCCCCCAGCTTGACGTCGGGTCGGTAGCTGACGAAGAGCTCCGGCTCGTAGTTGGTCTCGCGGAAGGGCCTCGAGAGGTAATCGTTGTAAATCTGCCACTGACTCTGCTGCGTATAGGCCGCCCAGACGCCGAAGCGCCGATCGTCTGTTGCCCACAACCGGGTCTTGAAGCTGAGCTGAAACTCGGCCTCGGTGTTTTGTCGTTCGGCGTCCGGGGTTTCGAGCGTGTCGAACAGGACCTTGAACGGCCCGTCATTCGGGCGATCGGAGTAGCGGGCGAACTGGATGAAATTCGGACGGTAGAGTCCGATGAGGTAGCGGCTGGAATCCGGGTCGAATCCCCATGCGGCGTCGATCATCGACGCGGCGGTCGCGGACTCCGGCCTTGCCTCGACCGGGGCCGGAGGCGCGCTCATCGCGGTGCGTTCGGGAACGGCTTCCGGGAGCACGGCAGGCGCCGCGGCGATCCGTCCGCTCGCACGGTCGTAGCAGGCTAGCCGGTCCTGATCGGCGCTGATCGCGGCACAGGCCGCGATCTCGCCGGGTACACCGGACTGCGCGTGCGCCTCGCAGGCGAGCACGGTGCCGAGCATCAGCACGACAAAATGGGATGGCGCGCGGCGATACGCGTTGATCGGGGCAGGTTTGATCATTTTTTCCGTGCGGGGCTAGAAGGACCCGAAAACCGTGCCAAGGCCGATGACCGCGACCAGTGCGACGATCGCGCCGACGATGGCGACCATGACCATGTCCAGGTAGCTCTCCCGGTGGGTCGTTCCGCATACGGCCAGCAGGGTGACCACCGCGCCATTGTGCGGCAGGCTGTCCAGCGCCCCGGCACCGATCACGGCCACCCGGTGCATCAAGGCCGGGTCGATGCCGAGCTCACCGGCGAGCTGCATGTATGTGGCACCCAGGGCCTCGAGCGCGATGGTCAGCCCGCCCGAGGCGGAGCCGGTCAGCGCGGCGAGCACGTTGGTGGAGACCGCCAGCGAGACGAGGGGGCCGCCCTCGATCCCCAGCACCCAGTCGCGCACCATCTCGAATGCCGGTAGCGCGGCCACCACCGACCCGAAACCGACGAGGCTCGCCACGCTCACCACCGGCAGCACCGAGGCGTTCAAACCCGCATCCACGCTGTCGCGCAGACGGGTCAGACGCCGGTGATTCAACGCGACGAGGATCAGGATCGCCACGATCAGGGCGACCATGACGGACCAAACACCGCTGACCCCCGCCGCCGTGGTGGGGCCCCAGCGATCCTCGGCCAGGAAGCCGAGATCCCTATTCGGCAGAATAAGGGCCGTCATGATGAGGTTCACGGTCACCACCGTCACCAGCGGAAGAAACGCCACCGGCACGGACGGCAGATCCTCACTGACGTGGCCGTTGTGGATCTCGGCCGGATCGAACTCCCGGGTGACCGTCGCGCGCTCGCGCACCAGCAGGTCGTCGGCTGCCTGGTCCACCGTAACCGCCGAATCGGGACCGAAGCCCTCCGCCCGGCGACGAGCCGCGGACTCGGCCCGGCCCAACCACCAGAGGCCGAAGAAAAGCATGATGGCCGCGGCGATCAGGCCCAACCCCGGTGCGGCAAAGGGGGTGGTTCCGAAGAAAGGCATCGGGATGGCGTTTTGCACGGCCGGCGTACCGGGCAGCGCGGACATGGTGAAGGTGAAGGTACCGAGCGCGATCGCCGCGGGCATCAGACGGCGGGGGATGTTGGCGTCCCGGAACAGGGCCTCGGCCATGGGCACCAGGACGAAGAAGGCGACGAACAGGCTGACACCACCGTAGGTGACCAGGGCGCCCGCGATCACCACCGCCAGGATGGCGCGCCTCGCACCCAGTCGCCCGCCGATGAACCGGGCCACGCTCTGCACCGAGCCGCTGTCCTCCATGAGCTTTCCGAACAGGGCGCCGAGCAGGAAGATGGGGAAGAACTGGGCCAGGAAGCCCCCGGCGCCAGTCATGAAGGTCTGGGTCCAGTGCGCAAGCAGCGGCTCGCCGGCGGCGAGCGCGGCGATCAGCGCCGCGCCCGGGGTCAGAATGAGCACGCTCCAGCCGCGATAGGCAAGCCATACGAGTAGGGCGAGCCCCAGCAAGATGCCCGCGAGACCCATGGATCAAACCCCTTCCAGCAGATAATCGACGTCGAACGAGGCGCGCTTGCCCAGGTCGTCTCCGTGGCGCTCGAAGAACTCCTCAGCCGCACGCCTACCCTCATCTCGCAGCATCTTGAGGAACGCCCACTCCGCGTTGAGCTTCGATGAGACGCCGAGCTCGACCATCAGGTCGCTCGCGATCCGGTGCATGCGCATCGAGGCCCACAAGGCGCCCTCGGTGTGTCCCGGGTCGGCGACCTGGCGCAGCAGCGCGATCATGCGCAGTTCCTTGAGCAACGGGGAGTTGAACGAGATCTCGTTCAGCCGGTTATGGATCTCGCGCGCGGTGCGCGGCGTGCCCGGGCGCTCCACCGGATTGATCTGGACCAGGATGGTGTCGTGGGCACTGCACTCGCGCACCAGAGGCGAGATGGTCGGGTTGCCCGAGTACCCGCCGTCCCAGTAGGCCTCGCCGTCGATCTCGACGGCCTTGTACATGGTCGGGAGACAGGCCGACGCCAACAGGGCGTCCGGGCTCATGTCGGCATTGCGAAAGACCCGAGGGCGGCCGGTGCGCACGTTGGTCGCGGTGACGAATACCGAAACGGGCGATCGCGCAAGCCGTTCGAAGTCGATCGATTCCGCCAGGATGTCGCGCAGCGGATTGATATCCGTAGGGTTCAGGTCATAGGGCGAGAACAGGCGCGAGGCTAAATCGAGCGCCACGTAGGCCGGTGAGTGATCCAGTGTCCAGCGCCCGAAAAGGACATCGAAGGGTCCGCGTTGCAGTGGACTGAACCGAGCCGCGTCCGAGACCCGCCGCCAGAAGCGTTCCAGGGCAGAACGCGCAGCCTCCGGGCCGCCCTCGGCGAAACCGTCGCTGAGCACCGCCGCGTTCATGGCGCCCGCGGAAGTACCGCTGATACCGTCGATGCGGATCCATGGCACCTCTAGCAGACGATCCAACACACCCCAGGCGAACGCACCGTGGGCGCCCCCGCCTTGCAGCGCGATATCGACGGCAACCGCCGGCCGTTGTGCGCCGGCGGCGGTATCGGGAAGGGACATCGAGTCGGTCATAATCCATCCATTGCGGTGGGGCAGCGGCGTGCGGCGCTGACGATCGATCTTGAGAGGAGTTGGAAACCAAGACAGCGGCGACGGCGGAGATATTATCATGGCGCGTCGCGAGCGGAAGCTGGGCCGGCGGCCTCGGCGTGCAGGTTTCGCCGGGCTTGGCGACGCCGATGCTCATCGCCGCGCGCCGCGCAGCAAAAGGCTCGCGCCCACAGGACCAAGGACCCCAGTGCACGATACGCCCCCCGGCGCGGACCACGCCCCGGCGCCCGGAAATTACGTCATGAGCCTCGCCCAGAGACGCCGTTGCCGAACCCCAATGATCATGGCGGCGATGTCATCCCTTCGTGAAGGCCGGGGTATCGGTCGCTACTTTGGCCGACCCGGCCGCGACGATCGATCGCGCTCTCCATAACGAGATGGTTACCCGCTTCGGACCGCGGGCCTGGACGCGGATGACCATCGCCTGCGCGGCCCTGGCGCTGGGGTTCGCGGCCGTCGCGACCGATGCCCTGCCCTACCGCCTGGAGATCGAATCGACCGGCGATCGCGCGGTCGACACTGCTATCGCCGACGCCTCGCTGCTCCGCCGCTTGCGCGACGAGGCCCCGGTAGGACCCTTCGCGCTCGTGGCCCGAGCCGAGTCCGACGAATCGAGGCTCGACACCGTTCTGCGCAGCTTCGGTTACTACGATGCCCAGGTGCGGATCTGGATCGCCGGGCGGAATATCGACGACCCCGGCCTGCTGTCCCTGCTGGAGAGCCTGCCCCCCCGGCCCCCGGTCGACGTCCGGATCTCGATCGCCCCGGGGCCCCTGTACCGGCTCGGTGTGGTGCGTCTCGAAGGCCCCGTGCCGGAGGGCGTGCAAGCGGCGTTCGATCTGACCCCCGGGGCGCCCGCCCGAGCCCAAGACGTCCTGGACGCGGGCGCGGCGGTTCACCTGGCCTTGCGCGAGGACGGCTTCGCGCTGGCCGAGGTCCCACCCCCGGATGCGCTCGTGGATCACGATGCCCGCACCATGGACGTGGTCTACCGGGCGGAGCCCGGCCCGCGCCTGGCGCTCGGCGCGATCCGGGTGATCGGGCTCGATCGGCTGCGCGAGGACGCGGCGCTTCGCCGGCTGGGACTCACGCCCGGAGAGCCCTACAGCCCAAGCCGCCTCGAGGCCGCCCGGCGCGACCTGCTCGCGGGCGGCGTGCTCGCCTGGGCCAGGCTCACCCCCGGAACCGAGCCCGACGCCCAGGGGCGCCTGCCGCTGACCCTGGAGGTGGCGGAGCGTCCGCGCCGGGCGGTGCGCCTGGCCGGCGCCTACTCCAGCGACGAGGGCCTGACGCTCTCGACCTCCTGGACCCATCGCAACCTGTTCGGCGGCGGCGAGCGTTTGACCTTGCGAGGCGATGTCGGACAGGTAAACCAGACCGACCTCAACGCGCTTAGCTACATCGCTAGTGGAACGCTGAGGCTTCCCGACCTATGGGTGCGCAACCTCGACCTGCGCCTGGATCTCGGCGCCGTAAACGAGAATCTCGATGCCTACGAGCGCGAGGCGGTGACCGCGGGCGCCGTCCTCGAGCGGCGCTTTTCGGATCGGCTTGCCCTCGGCACCGGGGTCGGATTCGAGCGCGCCCGCATCGCCCAGGACGGACCGGCACAGGACTACCAGGTGCTCTCGTTGCCGCTGACACTGACCTACGACACGACCGACGGCCCCTTGGACCCGCGCCAGGGCCTGCGTCTTGCGGCCCAACTGACACCGGCGGATGTGCTGCAGGGTGAGGCGTCCGGGTTCCTGCTCGGGCGCGTGGCGGCCTCGGCCTATGTGGATCTGTCCCGGGTTGGATGGCTTCACTCCGAGCCCGGGTCCCGGGTGCTCGCCGGGCGAGTCGTCCTGGGCAGCATCGTGGGTGCCGCCCCCCAGGAGGTGCCGCCGGACTGGCGCTTCTACGCCGGCGGTGGGGGCTCGGTGCGGGGCTATCCCTTCCAATCCATCGGACCGCGCACAGCCTCAGGGTCGCCGGCCGGCGGCGACGGGTTGTTCGAGTCGGGGTTGGAGCTGCGCCAGCGTGTCGGCGCCAACTGGGGCTGGGCCGTCTTCGCGGACGCCGGGGCGGTGTCCGAGAATGGCATTCCCGGCACCGGAGCGCTCGCGATCGGACTCGGATTAGGGCTGCGCTATTTTACCCCCGTCGGCCCGGTTCGGGTCGATGTTGCGACGCCGCTCGACCCGAGCGATGGCGACTCGCCGGTAGCGCTCTACATCGGCATCGGCCAGGCTTTCTGATGGGACGCTTGCTGCGCAACCTCTTGGCCTCGCTGCTGCTGCCGTTCGTCCTGCTGACGGCCGCGCTGCTGGCGCTCAATACCGATCCCGGGAGGCGGCTCGTCGTCCGGGGACTCGCCGAGGTGAGCGGCGGCCAGGTGATCGCAGCCGGATTGAGCGGGACACTGCCCTTCTCGCCGCGGCTCGAGCGCCTGGAAATTCACGACGGCCAGGGCGCCTGGCTGCTCATCGAGAACGCGGTGCTCGTAATCGACGCCCGCGGACTCCTACGCGGCGAGTTGGCCGTGCAGTCGCTCGGTGCGGGTGAGATGGTCCTGACACGTCTGCCGGATCGCGCTCAGGACTCGGCGATCCCCATCCGGGTGCCTCTCGCGGTCTCGGTTGCGCGACTGGAGATCGGGGCGCTGGACCTGGGGCAGGCGCTCCCCGGGGCGCCGCGGCTTGCGATCCAGGGCGGCGGCTCCTTGGCCGGCGCGGGCGATGGCGAGCTGGACCTGGCGGTCGAGGCCCTGGAGCGCGGCGACCGTTACCGGCTGCGAGCCGCGGCCGTGGCGGGACAAACCCGAGCCGGTCTTGTGGTCCGCGAGACGCCCGGTGGACTGTTCGAGGCCGTGGCCCGCGCTGCCGGGATAACACTTCCGGAGGATCTGGGCACCTGGGCCTTGGATGCCAGCGCCGCAGGCCCGCTGGATGCCCTGTCGGTCAACGCGAGCCTGAATGCCGGACCGCTGCGGGCCGCGACTGACGGCGTGCTCGACCTGGACTCCCGGACCGTCACTGGACTACGCCTCTCCGCCGAGCTACCCGCCATGACGCTCGAGCGCGGGACGCGGCTAAGGATCGCCTGGCGTGGCATTCAGCTCGCCGCCCAGCTCAGCGGATCCCTGCAAGCGCCTCGGGGTAGTGCGCGTGTCGAAGCCCAGGGGCTGGCGGCCGGCACGCTGAGTGCCGATCGTCTCGTCGCGACGGCCGAGGGCGATGGGAGACGCCTGCGGTTCGGTGCCGACGTCGAGGGTCTGCGCACGCCGCTGGACCTGCCCGGATCGGCGGCGACGGCACCGCTGCGCATCTCCGGAGACCTGGTTCCGGTCGATGCTACCCTGCCCTTGCGGATCGGCATCGAGCATCCGCTGCTGCGACTGGCCGCCAGTGCCGAGCTGACCAGTCGGACCGCACGGGCTGCCCTGAGCCTCCCGGATCTCTCCGCCTTCAACGCCCCAGCCGGGACTCCATTGGCGGGCAGCGCCGAGATGCTGCTCACGGGTGGGGCCCTGGAGCCGGCCTGGCTGGAAACCATGGGCGAGGTCCACTTGACCAAAGGACCCGAGCCCCTTCCCCGGCTGCTCGGTCCCGCGGCCGGATTCGCCGCCTCACTGCGTCAGGCGGACCGGGGTTGGTGGATCGACTCCGGGCGGTTCGACGGGGCCAATGTTCAGGCCGGCGTCCAGGGCGGAATCGCGGTCGACCGCCTGGCGCTCGGTTGGAGCCTCGCCCTGCCCGATCTCGCCGCCGTCGTCCCCGGGTGGAGTGGACGGGTTCAGGCCGTGGGAGGCATCGCCGGGCCCGCGACGGCCCCGGAATTGGTGGCGGATCTGACCGCCGATTCGGCGCAGGGCCATGTCAGTGGACGGCTCGGCGCCCGCCTCGCCGGACCCAGCGCCACGGTCGACCTCGGCGGCCAATGGACCGGGCAATCGGTCGAGGTTCGGCTCGCGGTCGGGCGCACGGCGGATGGAGAGCTCGGACTCTCGCTCGGGGAAAGCCGCTGGGCCAGCGTCACCGCGACCGGAGACCTTCATCTGCCGATCGGCGCCGCGCTGCCCCGTGGCGAAATCCGCTTCAACGCGGAGCGACTGGCGGATCTCACGCCGTTGCTCTCCCTCCTGTTCCCAGCCGACTCGGCCGATCCGATGCTGGCGGGGCGATTGGCGACTCGCCTGACCCTGACCGACGCGGGGGTCGCGTCACTCAAGGCCGAGGGTGACGCCTTGCGCCTGCCCGGTTCGGTCGCGGTCGGGTCGCTGCAACTGGACGCCCAGGTCACCGAGCCCCTCGGGCGCGCCGAGATCGCGGCGACGGCCCGGTTGGACGGCCTCAAGATCGAGCCGGTCGCGGGGAATCTGACCATGACCGCTCGCGGTCCGATCGCCGCGCTGGATTTCAACCTCGATTCCGCGCTGAGCACGCCGGTCGGGGCGACCCGTCTGAGCGCCGCGGCCCGAGCGGACGCCCCCGGGCGCCGGCTGACCCTCCAGCGACTCGAGGCCCAGGCGCTCGGTGAGACCCTGAGGCTCGCGGCACCGGCGGTCCTGGATCTGGCCGGCGGCCTGGCGGTCGACCGGCTGCGCCTGAGTCTGGGCCAGGGCTCCATCGAGGTCGCCGGCCGGGCGGCACCGAGGCTCGATCTCGACGCAACGCTGACCAGGCTGCCGCTGGATCTGGCCCGACTGGCGGCGCCCGAGCTGCCGCTCTCCGGCAGCCTCGACGCGCGCATCCGGCTCGACGGATCGCTGGACGCCCCGACCGGCTCCGTCCGCGCCGAGGCGAGCGGGGTACGTCTGACCGAGGGCGCCTGGCGCAGCATGCCCCCGGGCCTGATGACGATCTCGGCGAGCCTCGGGCCCCGGGCGACCGAAATCGACGCCCGCACCAGGATCGCGTCGCTCGCCGATCTGCGGGCGCGTGGAACCATCGGCGGGACCTTGCGCGCGCCCGGGTCCCTGGCGCTGAAGACCAACGGGCAGATCGATCTCACCCTGCTCGACCCTCTGTTGGCGGGCGGCGGTCGGCAGGTACGCGGTCAGGCCCGGCTCGATGCCAACGTGGCCGGCACCGCGGCCGCGCCGCGCCTGGACGGAAGGCTCGGCCTCGCGGATGGGGCGTTCTGGGACCGCCGGCTCGGGCTCGCACTGACCGACATCAAGGGACGGTTGGCGCTTTCCGGCGACCGGATGCGGGTGGAGCGCTTCACGGCTCGCGCCGGGGCCGGCACCCTGACGCTCGAGGGTGACGTGGGCGTGCTGGCATCGGGTCTGCCGCTGGACCTGCGGTTGGTCGCGCGCGGCGCCAGTCCCATCCAGTCGGACCTTGTCAGTGCCCAGGGTGACGCCGACCTGCGGCTGCAGGGGCGCGCCGCCGAGGCACTGACCGCATCCGGCACCATCAGTCTCAGCCGTGCCGAGGTCCGTCTCCCTGAGCGGCTACCCACCGCCATCGCCGTGCTCGAGGTGCGCGAGCGCGGCACCCGCTCCCACCCGCCGCGGTCCGAACGCGCGGCAGCCGGGTCTGCCTTGAGTCCCAAGGTGGCTCTGGACCTGATGCTGTCGGCACCCCGGGCGGTCTATGTCCGCGGACGCGGGGTCGATGCGGAGCTTGGCGGCCAGGTCCGCTTTCGCGGGACCCTGGACGCGCCCGAGTTGAGCGGGGGGTTCGACCTGCTGCGGGGCGAATACGAGCTGGTCGGCCAGACCCTGCGCTTCGATCGCGGGCGGCTCGGCTTCGACGGGGCGGCGGGACTGGACCCGACCCTCGACCTGGAGGCCCGGGCCACCGCGGCCGGTAGCACGGCGATCCTCAACCTGCTCGGCACCGCCACGGCACCGCGCATCGAGCTTCGCGGCGAGCCCGAGCTTCCCGAGGACGAGGTCCTGTCGCGCCTGCTGTTCGGCGTCGCCGGGGGCCGCCTCTCGGGACTCCAGGCAGCGCGGCTCGGGATGGCGGCGGCCTCGCTCGCGGGCCTCGAGACCGGCAAGGGGTTCGCGCGTGCTCGACCAGGCGCGCACCGGACTGGGGCTGGACCGCTTGTCGATCGGCACCGACCAGCAGGGCGATGCGGTCCTCGAGGGCGGGCGCTATCTCTCGGAGCGGGTCTATCTGGGGGCCCGGCAGGGGGCCCGCGCGGGTGAGACCCAGGGCGTGCTGCGCATAGAGGTCAGCCCACGGGTCAAGTTGGAGGCGGACGTGGGGGCCACCGGCGGGACTCGAGGCGGTGGCGCATTCGAGCACGAATACTGAGGCTGACGGCCTTCATCAGGGACCACCCAGACGCCAGGTACGCCAGGATAGTCTGCTGCGCCCTGGCCAGCGCCTTGGAGGCTGAAGCATCGCTAAGCGTCCGTTCGCCGTCCGTCGTCGATGGCGGCGGATCCTCGATCGCCGGGCCGAGCAGGATGGCGAGCGGACGCGAACTAGGACTCGCATCCAACACGGTGATCAGGGCCGAGGTCAAAGGTACCGCGAGGAACATGCCCACGCTGCCGAGCAACCAACCCCAAAACAGCAGCGCGATAAAGATCGCGAGGGTCGAAATGCCGAGACCCCGACCCATGATTCGCGGCTCGAGCACATTGCCGATCGCGACATTTATCGCCAGATAGCCGAAGAGCACCAACAGGGCGGTCTGAAAGCCGGCCTGAACCAACGCCAGCAAGACCGCGGGGATCATCATCAGGATGCTCCCAACGATCGGCACGAAATTCAGGACAAAGGCGAGCACCGCCCACAGAACGGCGAAGTCGATACCGAGCAGCCACAGCAGGACCCAGACGCAGATCGCGGTTCCGAGGCTGGTGAGGGTCTTGATCCGCATGTACTGATCAACCGCGCCCAGGAGCCTCCTGACGCGTGCCTCGCCCTCCTCGCTGAAATCGAATGCCGCCCGCAGCTTGGCGGGCACCAGGGGTGCCTCGAGCAGGATAAAGATCACCGCGAGCAGGACCAGCAGACCGGTCGAGAAGAGGCCGCTCGCGTTGGCCAGCAGCAGGCGCACGGCGGCGGAGACCTTGGCCGGGTCCAGCAGGTCCGGAATGGCCTCCCGCGACCCGCTGACGCCAATGTCCTCCAGCCAGCCCCCGAGCTCCTGGCTGAGCAGCAGGAACCGTTCCTGGTAGGTGGGTAGGCTATCGCGGAATCCCTCCAATGCCCCGGTGGTCACCAACGCCAGCAGGCTGCCGATGTCGAGCAGCACGAACGTGATGACCAGTATCGCGCCCCATTTGGGAATCCCGAGGCCGCGCATCCAGCGCAAGGCCGGGGCCGAGACGATGGCGATGAAAACGGCGAGAAGCAGGGGCGCGACGACCGATGACGCCGCCTTGATAAGCATCAAGACCAGGGCCAGCGCACCGGCGACGATCAGGCCGCGGGCCGGGGGGCTGAAGAAGAGATCGGGGCGCATGGCTCGGACTCCGGGGACGACGAGCGTCGGTGACTCAGCCCAGGACTACACCGGTCGCCAATCCCCGCGAGGTACCGGCGGAGCGCGGTGCGGCTAACCGCCGCCGTTCGAAGGGATCGGCGTCGGGGTTGGTGTCGGGGTCGGCATCGGGACCGGTCGCGGGCCCACGACCTCAGGCGCGCGGTTCTGTACCGTGGGGGCCGGTTCGTCGGCGTTGCCGACGCGACTCGGCTGCCGACGCGAGGACGGCGCCTGGCCCGGCTGGACCGTCTGCCGGCCGGCATCACGCTCCGAGGCGCTACGCTGACGTTCCTGGGCGCCCGCCGCGGAGAGCACGAGCAGGGACAACAGGAGCACCGAGCCAAGGCCCCGGGCGATCCGGCGCGGCGGAAGGCGGAAACGGGCTGGCATCATGCTGGACCTCCTGCGCTGGCTGCGCGGCACAAACAAGCGATTGGGACGCGACAAGGCGTGCCGCAAAAACTGTAGTCTCGAACGGCCCGATGGGCAAGTGAGCCCGAAGAGTGGCTTCGGGCCGCGTCGGGCGGCGCAGCGGAGGTCAATTGCAACCACATCAAGCGTACGATCGGCTACCGCCTACGTCGGGGAACAAGTCGTCCAATCGGCGCGACTCATCATTCGATCCACCCCAGCACATCGCGGGCGACGGACCAGCGCGGCGGCCGCGTCGCGCCAACCTCGCCGAGCATCCAGTAACGGTAAAGCGCACCGACGGTCCCGCCGCCCCGGGCATTGAGCAGCCAGGCATTCAAGAAGGTCAGCAACTCACTATCGCCGAGCCGAACCGCGTAGCCAAACGGGGCCAGCAGGATGGGTGACGGCGTCACCAGATTGAAGCGCGGGTGGCGGATGGTCCAGGCGGCCCCCTCCTCGGCCTGCATCAGGACCGCGTCGAAGCCGAGCGGATCGGCGCCCAGCAGGGCGTCGATCGAATCGGTGTCCTCGAAGATCAGCGGCAAGGCATCCGGGAGCGTCTGCTGCAGGAAGCTGCCCGTCGCGCGGTTTTTCGAGGTCGCGATTCGGATCGGGCCCAAGGCGCGGATGCCCTCCCAGCTCCTGAACTGCCGGCGGCGATGATCCTCCACGACCAGCCCCACCGCGCTCTCGAGCACCGGCACCGTCATCGCGAAACGCAGCGTCATCTCCGGCGCGATCGGCATCAGGGACATAAAGACGTCGCAGTAGCCCGCGTTGACCCGCTCCTCGGCGTCGGGGATCGAGCTCACCGGCACGAATTCGACGCGCGCATCCAACTGCCGCGCGAAGCGATGGGTCATTTCGACGTCGAAACCGACCAGATCGCCGTCGGCATTGAAGAACGAGGACGGGTAATCGCTGCGGCGGTAACAGGCGCGCAGCACCCCGTCCTGCCGGATGCGCGCCAGACTCGATTGCGACTGCGGCATCGGGGACACCTCGGCGATGTCCCGGTAGACGCTGTGAGGCTGAGGCGCCTCGAGCAGCGGCAGACCGGTGAGCAGCTGGTCCTTGGTGAAGGGCGCGACGTAGACATACGTGTAGAAGGCCCGGATGCCGAGCAGCACCGTGATGACGAACACCAGCGACATAAGGGCAAACCGCAGCAGGCGCAGAGGATTGAACCTAAGCCCGCCCTGCATCGCGTAGGCCCCGATCAGCGCGATGGCGATGATGTGCATCCCGGCGAGCAGGGTGCCGAACCGGGCCGCGATCACGTCCACGGTGATGAACATCTGAAACAGGTCCGCGGGGAGCTGGAACATGTCGAACAGGAAGGGCAGCGTCAGGATGGTGCCGCCAAACAGCCCCGCGAGTCCGGCGCCGGCCAGGGTCGGGTAATAGGCCGGGGAGATGCTGGAGCCGACGAACCAGCCCCCGAACAGCACGAACATCAAGGACATGATCAGCCCAAGGTTCGGAAACGGAAAGGCGGCGGGGATCAGGATGTCGATCGCGGACTCCTCCTGCTCGATCGCCCCGTCTTCCTGTCCGTCCGTTTCCGTTACCAGACGCTTGGCGTCGGCGGCCAGGACCGGCAGCACGATCAGCAGATTGGCGGTCGCGAAAGCGGTGATAAGCGGCCCGCGGAACGCCCGCAGCACGCTGCCGTAGCCGAGTGGGGTCAGGCTCGCGATCAGCGCCGGGATGACCCACAGGCTCAAGATCAGCGCGAGCGCCACATAGACGGCGATATAGACCTGCAGGCGGGCCAGCTCGGCGATATCGATGGTGCCGGCGGCGCTCGCCGTGATCGCGAATACGCCGTAGGGGGCGAGCCGGCCGATAAAGCCGGTGATAGTCATCAGGGTTTCGCCAATGGAGGTCAACAGATCCACGACGCGCCGCTTGCTCTCGACCCGGATCAGCGCCACCCCGAACAGGATGCTGAACACGACGATGGCGGGCACCACGGCGTTCGACAGGGAGGCGAAGATATTCGAGGGGATGTAGAGCGCGAGGAAATCGACCGGCGGCCGTTCTTCGATCTGGCTGGTGCTGAAGAACGAGGCCGACGGCCAATCCGGAAAGGCCAGTGGACTCGCCAGCACCACCGCGAGACCTATGCCCCACAGGACGAGAAGCACGGCCCCGGCCTTGAGCCCCAGCGCCTTCGCCTCGTCCAGGGTCAGACGGCCGAGCGACGTAATCAGGGCGACGACCACATAGGGGATTACGGTGATCTGCAGCAGGGCGATGAAGACATCGCCGCCGATCTTCAGGAAGGCGACCTTCTCGCCGAAGAAGACACCGAAAAGGAGCCCCATTCCGAGACCGATGAAGACCTGGGCGGCGATTCCGGCGCGGCGCGCCGGCGGGCGTTTCGAAGGTTCGGTCATGGGCGTCCTTTCGCCTGGGAACGGCCGGGAACAACACCGCCCGCGGCGCGCTCGGCGCACCGAGATAGCGGTCGACCCCGGGGATCCATTTAGGCTACGGTCCTCCGCGGACTACCGCAACCCGCGGCGTCCGCGCAATTCCGCCGCGGGCGCGGCTCGACGGTGTCGCGACCCATCGTGACAAAGACGTTGCGGGCGAGAATGCGGGCGCGGCGGCACGGCGGCTTGGAATCGGGCCTGAGCGACCTGACTCTGACGCCCAGCTGAATTCGCCGGCCGCAGCCCGGCCCCAACCCTGGAGATTCGACCGTGCCTCGTCGACCGCTCTACGCGCATCGAGCCCTGATCCTGTTCACCGCCCTTGTCCTCAGCGGCTGCCTGGCCGCCGACGGGCCCATGCTCAGCGCCCCCGAGGCCTACGATCAGGCCAAGAACGGCTCCGTGACCCTGATCGATATTCGCACGCCGCCCGAGTGGCGTCAGACCGGTGTAGCCGAGGGCGCACTGCGCATCGACATGCGCGACCCAAAGGACCCGGACGGCTTCGCAACTCGCATACTCGCCGCCGTCGACGGCGACAGGAACGCCCCCATCGCGCTGATCTGCCGCACCGGGAACCGCACCACGCACATGCAAAAGGCACTGATCGATCGCGGCTTCACCCGGGTCTTCAACGTCAAGGAAGGCATGGCCGGCAGCGGCGCCGGCCCCGGCTGGGTCAAGCGCGGATTGCCGGTAGAAGCCTGCCGTCAGTGCTGAGACGCGTCCATTCCAACCTTGCTTGAGTCGCCCGGATGCCGGCCTGAAACCTGGATTCCGCTTCGTTCCATCCAGGCTGCATGGGTTCTCCCGCGCTTCCCAGCGGGTCCTGGAAGCTGGTTCAACTCTTGACGCAGCAGCTCAAGCGACTCCTGAGACCGGTGGGTCCAGCATTGCCGCACCCAAGTACTGAATTCATTAGTAATCTGGACGGATACATTAGGAATCAGAAGTTCTGGAGGAAGAACGGGATCATCAGGGCATTGACCAGATCGATGAAGAACGCCGAGACCAGGGGCACGATGATGAAGGCCTGGTGGGAGGGTCCGAAGCGCTGGCTAACGGCCGCCATGTTGGCCATCGCCGTCGGCGTGGAGCCCAGCGTCACGCCCCCGAATCCGGCCGCCACCACGGCCGCGTCATAGTTGCGCCCCATCAGTGGAAACAGGACAAAGAGGGTGACCAGCACCGCCAGCGCGAACTGGGCCGCCAGGATGGTCAGGATCGGGGCGGCGAGATCCACCAGTGTCCAGAGCTGCATGCTCATAAGGGACATGGCGAGGAAGGCACCGAGCGAGATGTCGGCGATGAGGGCAATCGCCGGGCTGCGGGTCGGCCAGTGCGTGCCGCTGATGCGCGGCAGGCCCTTGGGCACCAGGTTGGTGATCAGGATGCCCGCGAACAGGCAGGTGACGAACAGCGGCAGCTTGAGGCCCAGTTCGGCGATCGCCGTGTTCAGCAGGTCCCCGGCAATGATGCAGAGGTGGATGGCGAGCACCGCATCGAGAAAATCCAGATGACCGATGCCCGCCTTCTTCTGCTCTTCCGACAGCCCGATGTCCTGGACCTCCGCCGCCTCGGCCGAGGGCGTAGTCAATCGATGACGGTCGATCAGTAACTTGGCGATGGGCCCGCCCATGATGCTCGCCAGGATCAGCCCAAAGGTCGCACTGGCGATGCCGATCTCCATGGCGTTCGTGATCCCGTAGGACTCGGCGATGGAAGGCGCCCAAGCGATGGTCGTGCCGTGGCCGCCGATCAGCGAGACGGTGCCGCCAATCACGCCGACGGCCGCGGGCAGGTCGAAGAGACTGGCCACCCCGATCCCGGTGAGGTTCTGGGCGACCATGAAACCGATGGTGATACTCAGCAGTATCAGCAGCGGCCGGCCGCCGGCGAGCAAGTCCCGTGCGCTGGCGTTGATGCCGATGGTGGTAAAGAAGTAGACCAGCAGGACGTCGCGCGCGCGTAGCTCGAACTCCACCTCGATCCCGGAGGCCGCGTAGAGGATCGCGAACAGGACCGAGAACAACAGCCCGCCGGTGACGGGCTCGGGAATGCTCAGCTCGCGCAGAATGCCGATCTTCTCGTTGAGCCGCTTGCCGACAAAAAGCACGACGATACCAATGGTGACGGCGAGAAAGGACTCGATGCGGAGGATACCGTCCAGCAGTTCCATGGGGACTCCCGTTGCTTCTTGCGCCGCGGCCGGGCCGCCTGCGACGACAGGCCGCCGGGCCTACGCCCGGACCGTCAAGCTCAAGGCCGGACCCTTCCGGCTCGGCACGCGGGAGCGCGGCGCTTCGATTGAAAGCCAGATAGGGTAGCTTTTTTTCGAGGGGGCCGCGAGGCTGGGTCGTCGGTGCGCACGGTGTCCCGGCGGGCGCTATACTCGGGTCCGCCGACGCCACGGTGTCCGGTTGAATAGCACGATGACCGCGGATCGCCACCTTGCCGAAGGGCTTTGGACATGACCTATTGCGTCGGACTCTTGCTCAATCAGGGCCTGGTCCTCGCCTCCGATACCCGCACCAACGCGGGGGTCGACAACGTCTCCTGCTACAGCAAGATGCATATCTTTCAGCCGGCGCCGGACCGCATCTTCGTGCTGCTCGCCGCGGGCAACCTGGCGACCACCCGCGAGCTGGTGGACCGCATCGGCCGCGATCTGGACCAGACCGCCAATCCCCGTTCCAGTCCCTACCAGCAGGCACCGGGCCCCACCCTGCTCGGGGTCAACTACCTGTTCGAGGCGGCCACCTACATCGGGCAGCTCAGCCTGGCAATCCAGAATGAGCACGGCCCCGCTCTGCGCCAGGCCGGCGCGAGCGCCGAGGCGGTCTTCATACTGGGTGGCCAGATCGCTGGCGAGGCGCCTGGCCTCTTCTTGATCTACGCGGAGGGGAACGCCATCGACGCCACCGCGGAGACCCCTTATCTGCAGATCGGCGAGAGCAAATTCGGCAAGCCGGAGCTGGACCGTTTCGCCCACCCCGGTCTGTCCCTGGAGGATGGGGCACGACTGTGCCTGGTCTCGCTCGAAAGCACTGCGCGCGCGAATCTCAGCGTTGCACCGCCGTACGAGATCGCCCTGTGCCCGCGCGACACAATTCGGCCTGTCCCGCCGACTCAGGCTCGATTCGGATTCTCCCGACCTGGTGGCGGTGTCGCACAGCTGGGAACAGAGCCAGAGCCACGCCTTCGCCGCCCTGCCCCGTTTCGACTGGGAGCTGGACGCCCCCGACGGCCGGCCGTCGCTGTGAACAAACCCCAATTGCAGGGCCGGTGACCACGCCGAACCGCCTTCCCTGCGTCTCCACCGGCCAGCTCCCTGACTCGGAGCTCGTGCAGTCCCTGCTGAGCGAGGCCCACGCGCGCTTCCGATCCTGCACCGAGGGCCGCAACGCCGACTATATCCCGGCTCTGGCCGAGGTCCCGAGCGATCTGTTTGGGATCTCGCTCGTCGGGGTCTCCGGCGCGGCCTACGGGGTCGGCGAAACCGAGTCTTGCTTCACCATCCAGAGCATCTCCAAGCCGTTCGTGTTCGGCCTGATCTGCCAGGCTATCGGTGAGGACGAGGCGCGGCGGCGACTCGGTGTCAATAGCACCGGCCTGCCGTTCAACTCCGTGATCGCCGTCGAGCGGCAGGGCGACGGACTGACCAACCCCATGGTGAACGCCGGGGCCATCGCCGCCACCAGTCTGGCGCCGGGCGAGACCGCCGAGGCCAAGTGGCGGTTCATCCGCGACGGACTCTCGCGATTCGCCGGTCGTGCCCTCGCCATGGATGAAGCCGTCTACCGCTCCGAGGCCGCGGCCAACCAGCGCAATGCCGGCATCGCAAGTCTGCTGAAGAGCTACGACCGCATCTACTTCGACCCCATCGAGGCAACGGATGTCTATACGCGCCAGTGCGCGCTGATCGGTCACGGCACTCGACTTGGCCGTGATGGCGGCGACCCTGGCCAACGGTGGGGTGAACCCGGTGACCGCGGAGCCGGTCATCGATGCGAGTCCACTGCGAGCACGTGCTGGCCGTCATGGTCACCGCCGGACTCTACGAGACCTCCGGGGACTGGCTTTACGACATCGGGCTGCCCGGGAAAGAGCGGCGTCAGCGGCGGCATGATCTCGGTGGCACCTGGCAAAGGCGGCTTGGCGACCTTCGCCCCGCCGCTGGACGAGGCCGGCAACAGCGTAAAGGGCCGGCTGACCGCCCGTTTCCTGTCGGAGCGGCTAGGACTGAACCTGTTCGCCTCCGCGCCTTCCAGTCGGCAAGCCTGAGCCGCCAAGCACCCACGACAAAGAGCCGAGCACCTTCGAGCGCCGGAACGCCGACGCCGATTCGTCCCGGAGCGCCGCACGAGGCGTCAGGGCATCGAGGCTGTTCAGGATATTTTTGGCGGGCGCGGGCGAGGCCGCGGACGTCGACGTAGGAGCATATTAAGTACGATCAAGGCCCCGACCGCGGCGGCCAGATGCTTGAGGGTGTGGCCGCTCGCCAGCTGGCCGAGCGCGAACAGGTTTCTGTCGAACGACTCCAGGATTTTTGCAATCAGGTAGGCGGCAAAAACCCAGTAGAGATCGGTGCCGCGCGTGTAGCGCGACGGATAGAGCGCCGTGAGCGCCAAAAGTATCAGAACCGCGTAGGCCTGAAGCACGCCATAGGGCAGCACGTTCCCCACCCCCGCACGCTCCGTCGCGATCCAATAGACGACCGTTCCCGCACCGACCAGGAGCATCGGCAGCAGCAGCAACAAACCCATCCGGATGCTGACGCGATCGACGATCTGGGCCGCAATCAGCGACATGAACGCGATCGTCATCGGCAGGCGGTCCCAAAACAGGCGTTCATTGTCGGGCGCGAGGTGATAGTAGGCCGAACCCGCGGCAGTCAACCCGACCCCGATGAAAAACAGCGCATAAGGCACGCGCTCGAGACCGTGCTCGAACCCGGTGCGCGGATTGAGCGCGATGATCAACCCGCCGGCGCCGGCGAGCAGGAAGCCAAGGTTCGAGACGACATCGAGGAAGTTTGCGATACCCAGCATGCCCCGATGGTCGGCGAACCGGTGGTACGCGGCCGACTGCGGCATGGCGGGCAGCAGGATCACCGCGGCGGCGGCGATCACGGTCAGAGCGACGATATACCAACTGCGATTCGCCACGGTGCAAAGCCTTCCGGTGTGACTCGTCGGTCCCCCGCCAAGACGCTTGTGACGCCGCATCGGCCTTAATCAGGCAAGCGTGGGCGCGGGGCGGCACGGGGCCGGGTCTCTACCGAGGTGCTCCACCACGGCCGCTGAGGCATGATCGCCGAGCGCCCCACCACCTTCAAGGGTCGATTTCGTGGATGGGAATGCACATCGCCTCGTTCCGAACTTGGCGGACCGCCAGCACCCTAATCGCGGCGTGTGTGCGCGTTACACAAGAGATGCCGGACAGAGCAACGGCCGCGATCCACCGACTCGCATTGGTCGACGCGCCACCGAATCGTGCAAGCTACGCCTTTCGCCAGAAGGGAGCACATCGCTATGAAAACGCTTATTTATAATGCCATTTTCGCTCCCGATTCCGATGTCGCTCGCGCCAATGTGTGCAAGGGGATCCGCTTCCAGCGCGGACACTACGCGGCCACCGTCCGGGGCGTCGCCCCACCCGATGATACGGTCTGCAACAACCTCGGCGCCGGCGGGTGCCAGACCGAGCGGTTCGAGGTCAGCGGCCGCGATCCAATTCTCGCCATCGATGGCATCGTCGATACTCAGGACGCGCACAGCCTAACCATCGAAAACGGCCCGGCGTGCGGGTCGGCCAGCTGATGCGCTCGGTCACGGACGAGTCTTTCTCGCTCTGGGTGCCGAGCCGCTGACGCCGCGGTCGGCCAATACCCCCCAATAACCACCTCTCGGAGGAGGAAGCATGAACACAACCATTGACATCGCATTGAAGCGATCGGACCGCCGGCGCTTGTAGATCCCCGCGGTCGCGGTGCTGGGGCCCGTCTGCCAACTGGGTGCCGCCGAGGCCGCCGACCGGCACCTTACCTGCAGCGCCGAGCCGACGGACGACCTGATCCGATACGGTGACCTCATCACCTGCGAGATTGGCCCAGGAAGCGATCAAGACCAGTTTCGTTTTTCAGGAACGTCCGGCGAGACGGTAATCATCCTAGCCCAGCGTTTTTCCACGGCCGACGTGACAAGTCCTGGTAGTCCATGTCTAGCCTAGAGGTGCTTCGACCCGATGGCACCGCCCTCGTGGCCAATAACTGCCTGAATACCCCAGGCGCGGCGACTCGGTTGGAGCCGGTGCTCGACCAGACCGGTGTGCACCGAATCGTCGTCAGGGAAAACGGGCAGAATGCGCTGATGCCCTACAATCTGGTTCTCAACCGGGTTGGAGAGCCCGTTTCCCCAGCCGCGACACTGCTCGATCCCCGGGGCAATCCTTGAAGGTCCCGATATCCAGATCAGCCCCCGTTGGCGAGCCCGACTTCTACGCCTTCCAGGGCGAGGCCGGTGACACGATAACGGTGACCGCCACCGACATCGATCCCACCACTGCCGTCCCTCGCGTCGAGCTTCGCGGCCCGGATGGCGCGTACATCTTATGGTGCTGCAACAGCGGTGCGCCGGAGCAGTCGATCAGCCGCCGACTGACCCAGTCCGGCATCTATAGCGTGTTCGTATGGGAAGCGGGTGACGACCAGACCCTCGACTACAGGCTGACACTTACAGCTGCTCCGGCGTCTGCCCGTCGCTCGACCTGGATAAGCGCTACATCGACACCGCCTCGATCGAGGACATGAACGGCAACGGCTCTCCCGAGTCCGTCGCCCTGTTCCAGCCGCTGAACGCCAACCCGACCCGGTTGCTGATCAGGGACACCGACACCTGGACAAACGTCAAGAACTTCCTGGTGCTCAACGCCAGCGTCGAGCCGATCGCGCTGGCCGCGATAGGGGACAGCACCGGTGACCTGATCTCCGAGCTCGGCATTCTGGGTATCAACCTTAACAGTGGCGCGATTGTCGTGTGGACGGTCGACCCCGTGATGGAGGACGTCAGCAGCATTCAGTACTTTAACTCCGACTACTCCCCGCTAGGATTCAGCCGATTCGAGGACCTGAACGGCGACGGTACGCCAGACGTCGGGGTTATGGCGGTCGAGAAGGCTACCGGGCGCACCAGACTCAAGGTCCGCGACGGTCTGACCGGCGACGTCCTGACGACTAGGATATTCCCGAAGTAGACCCGAGGCGCCTCGCGGCGCAGTGCGTCGCGAGGCCAAACATCAGAGCGAAAGCGAAAACCGGTCCCAACCGCAGGGGAGCCAAATTGTGAACACTTGCCCGTTTTCAGTCGATTCCGGGCCAAGGAGCTAATGCGCGCGATCTGCAATCGTGCACGCTTTTACCGAAACGGGGGTTCCAATGAATCGCGTACTTTTCGCCTTGTTGCTGGCTGTATCGTCTACCGGTTCCGCGCTGGCCTATTCGGGCGAGCCCTTTACGGTCTGCCGCCTCGATCCCAATGGCGACAATTTTCTCGCCCTGCGTGAGGGGCCGAGCTCAAAAATCCCGGAGGCTCGCCAAACTCGCGCCCGGGACCTTTCTGACCACCCAGGACCACCAGGACACGAATGGTTTCCGGCCCGTTACCGTTCTGAAGGGGCCAAAGGATTGGCACTCGGCCGAACCGGGCCCCACGGGTTGGGTCTATTCGAAGTATATCTGCGCCTACAGAGGCCCAGTAGGCTGACCCCGCGCCCGGGGGATCGGCCGCCCGGATCTCATCCCGACTTCGCGCTTGACCAGCGCATCTCCCGGTAAACGCCATCTCGTCTGAAGATCGGTGCGGGCGCGTGCCGCGCCGCTGCTTGCCGCTTTGCCATCGAAGAGTGCGCTGGCGGTAATGGTGGTCTTGTTGGAGCACCGCTGCACTGTTACCGTCACGCCCTCGTAACCCAATCGCAATACCCGGATCTCGGGCTATCTCGTTCCCCTCCGTCACCGCTCACCACCCCGTGAAGAATCCCCTGTTTTCGTTCTTTTCCGCCGTTCCATTCCTTCTGCCGGCGCTCTGGCGTCTCCTGGAGTACGGGGTCACGCAGCCGCTGGGGCTTGTCTCCGACTTCGGGGTGGGCCTGTTCGTGTGGCTGCTTTTCTTGCTTCTACCCCGCTCCGCCCGTGCAGTGCTGGTGGTGCTCTGGGCGTTCTTTCAGGTTGCCGCCATCGAGTTGCATGCGGCGATGCAGCGTTTTCCCACCTGGCAGGACGTTCCGTATCTGTTCGATCCCGAGCTCGTGAGAAATACGACGGCGGGTTTCTATCTCCTGTCTCCGGCAAAGGTCGGGGCTATGGTAGTCGCGACCCTGCTGTGCATCCTTCTGCCAGCCCAGCGGCCTGGCTGGCGACGCCTGCGTTCTGGCCTGCTCGCGGGTTTGGCGCTCCTGGCGGTCCATAGTGTGCTGATCCACCGTGTTGCCGACACCGGCGTCGCGGCACGCTACAACCCGCTTCACTGGTTCGCCGGGGACGCGATTGCCACGGTGGTCCGTCCTGCCCCGATCCCGCTGACCGACGCTGATCTTCCCGCGGGGATGCAACGCGCCGATTTGCGTGGAACGCCGCTACTGGACAAGGGTCGGGCCAGAAACGTTCTCATCGTTGTACTAGAGGGGATACCCGGCTTGTACTATCCGGAGATCAGCCGGGCGATGGGGGTCGATACGGAGTCCCTGGTCATGACGGGACTCGTCGCCAACACCGAGCGTGCCATGCTGATCCCGGATTTCGTAGCGCATAGCCACCAGACGATCCGCGGCCTCTACGCGCTCCTATGCGGCGATTTCAGCAAGCTGTCCCAGAAGACCCCCAAGGCGTTCGAATTGACACCGGGGTCCCAGTGGGCGGAAAACTGCCTTCCGGCCCAGCTGGCCAAGAACGGCTGGAGCACGCATTACCTACAGGGGGCGGGGCTTACCTTCATGGGCAAGGACCGGGTCATGCCGATCGTGGGTTTCCAGCACGCCCACGGCTCGGAATGGTTCACCGACCCGGATCCCTACCCCTTCGAGTGGGGGGCAAGCGATCCCGCATTCTTCGCGGGCGCTCGCCGCTATATCGCTGGACTTCAGGCCACCGGCGACCCCTGGATGCTGACCCTGCTGACCGTCGGCACCCACCAGCCCTATGCCGACGCATCGACGGAAGTCGCGGCGCGCTATTCGAGTCGGCGCGACGCCGCCGTGGCCATGCTCGATCAAGCGGTCGCCGCCTTTCTCGAGGGCATCGCCGAGGACGGCGTGCCGCGGGATACCCTGATCATCCTGACCTCCGACGAGTCCCACGGCGCGCCGATCGCCGACTGGGTGAGTAGCTGGGGAATAGGCATCGTGATGGCCCCGGAGCAGGACCGGCTACCGCGCCTGAAGGGCGGGACCTTCGGCCTGGTCGACATCAACGCATCGGTGCTCGACTACCTGGGCTTGGCGGTGCCGCCGACCGTCATCGGCAGGAGTCTGTTCCGCGACTATTCCGAGCCGAGGGAGATGGTCTCCAGCACCTCGGGCAAGCTGCGCTGGCATACCCGCGACAACCGGCGCTACGAATGTAGCTCGGATTCCAGCCGATGCCGGGTCGGAACGGCCGACAGCCTCATCGGTTTTCCAGCGGCGCCTCTCGAGCTGGATGGGGAAGAAAGCGTCCCGCTGTTCTACGCGCGGGCGGCCCTCCTCGATGACAAGCTGCTGGCCGACGACAAACCGCGGCTGATGCGCTTTGCGGATGGCGAAATCCGACGGCTCCCGGAAAAGGTCGTCAACGAGTGGTCGGACAATCTCGTCGGCGCCCAGTATCTGGATTTTCCGGAGCGGTCAAAGACGCATGTGTCGGTGCGGATCAGGGCGGTCGAGGCTGGCGATGAGGGCATCCAGCTGAAGCTGAATCTCCGCCAGTACGAGTATCTGGTCACCGACATCGTCTATCCCCCGTTCCCGCTCCTGCAGAGCGGCGACGTGGCGACGATCGCGTTCGATTTCACCAACCCCAAGGCACGCCAGGCATTCTCCTTCCATCTGTTCGGCGAGGGCAAAGATGCGGCCGTAAAGATCGAGGAGTTCAACGTGACGGTCGATCGACGCGGCATCTGACCGTCGCCACGGAGGCCGGTCGCGAGAGGGGCATCGGGGCCGGGAACTTGTATCCTCGCGCCGGCGACATCGGGATACGATCGAGCATTTTTCCCGAGGGGGCGACGGTCGGCCCGCCATTTGACACGCTCAAGCGAACGCGTACCCGGCGAACCCATTCGGCGGAGCGGCAAACGATGCGAAACGCCCAGCGTCCTGTTCCTAACGCGACTCTAGCGGTGTATTGGCGGAGAGGGTGGGATTCGAACCCACGGAGGGTTGCCCCTCAACGGTTTTCAAGACCGCCGCTTTCGGCCGCTCAGCCACCTCTCCGGATTAAGATTATTTCATGCGGCTCTGCCGTTTGGATCGGCGTCGGCAGCCCACACTTTAACGCCGTGTCAGAGGATACTCGAACCTGGGGGCTGCCACCAAAACCCGAAACGGTTGCGCGCCGCCGAACCTCGGGTATCCTTTCGGAACTTGAATGTCACCGCACGGTCAGAAGCCGGCGATAACAACCTGTTCAACGAGGAGTGGACTGAGTCATGGCCAATACCAACTATTCCGTCATTCAGGGTGCCCAGCAGGCCATCGCGGCCAACAAGGTCCTGAAGAACACCTACATGCTGCTCGCGGCGACGCTTGGTTTCAGCGCCTTGACCGCGATGCTGTCGATCGCCCTGCAGGTTCCGTCCTGGACCTACATGGCGGCGGTGATCGTCGCGATGCTGCTCGGCATCTTCGTGCTGCCCCGAACCGCGAACTCGTCCAGCGGTATCGGCGTGATCTTCGGGATCACGGGTCTGCTCGGCTTCGGGCTGGGGTCGATCCTGAGCGTCTACCTGTCGCTACCCAACGGGGAGCAAACGGTGGCCGTGGCATTCGGCGGCACGGCGTTGATCTTCCTTGGGCTCTCGGGCTACGCGCTGACCAGCAAGCGGGACTTCAGCTTCATGGGCGGATTCATTTTCGCCGGCATGATGGTGGTCCTGATTGCAATCATCGCCAACCTGTTCCTGGCGATGCCGGCCCTGTCGCTGGCGATCTCCGCCGCGATCATCCTGCTGATGAGCGCCTTCATCCTGTTTGACACCAGCCGGATCGCCAGCGGTGAAGAGACCAACTACATCATGGCGACCTACAGCATTTACTTGAGTATCTTCAACATCTTCATTAGCTTGTTGCAGCTTCTTGGGATCATGGGCGACGAGTAGTCCCGGATCCACGAAGGCGACGAGCCCCGGCGCCCGCCGGGGCTTTTTGTCTCAGCCAGGCACGAGAGAACCGGGATGGAGCTGTTTCTGAAGATCGCCATGGCCGCCGTGCTGGTGCTGCTGCTCTTCCGGCTCTGGCCAACCTACAAGCAGTGGCAGGAAAGCGGGCGCAAGGCCGAAAAGGGGGACTGGCAGGCGGCGATTCTGCCGCTTGGCGCCGTCGCGCTGCTGGTAATTCTGCTGATGATGCTCGTCTAGGCAATCCGCCCGTCGGCACAAACCACAACGGGCTCAGCCGAGCGGCTCGGCTAGCCCAGGACCTCGAGCCCGCCCATGTAAGGCCGCAACACCGCCGGCACCTTCACGCGTCCGTCCGATTGCTGATAGTTCTCCAGCACCGCGACCAGCGTGCGGCCGACCGCCAGCCCTGAGCCGTTGAGCGTATGCACCAGCTCCGGCTTCCCGGTGTCCGGATTTCGCCATCGCGCCTGCAGGCGTCGGGCCTGAAAGTCGCCGAAATTGCTGCAGGAAGAGATCTCACGGTAGGCCTGTTGACCGGGGAGCCAGACCTCCAGGTCGTAGGTCTTGCGCGACGAGAAACCCAGGTCGCCGGTACAGAGGGTCACGACCCGGTAGGGCAGCTCGAGCCGCTGAAGTATCGCCTCGGCATGGCCCGTGAGTTCCTCGAGCGCCTGAAACGATTCCTCCGCACGCACGGCCTGGACCAACTCCACCTTCTCGAACTGATGCTGGCGGATCATGCCGCGAGTGTCCTTTCCGTAAGAGCCCGCCTCGCTGCGGAAGCAAGGCGTGTGCGCGACCCAGCGGCACGGCATGTTGTTCGCGTCGATGATGACATCGCGAATCAGGTTCGTAACCGGCACCTCCGCCGTCGGGATCAAGTAGAGGTCCTTGTCGCCCGGTACCTTGAACAGGTCCGCCTCGAACTTGGGTAGCTGGCCGGTGCCGTAGAGGCTGTCCGCGTTCACCAGATAGGGCACGTACGCCTCGGTGTAGCCATGCTCGGCGGTGTGGACATCCAGCATCAGCTGGATCAGCGCCCGATGCAGCCGCGCCAGCGGTCCCGAGAGCACGACGAATCGCGAGCCGGTTAGCTTCGCCGCCGCGTCGAAATCCATCCAACCCATCGCGGAACCCAGGTCCACGTGGTCCTTGGGCTCGAAGGCGAACCGTGGCGGCTCGCCCCAGCGGCGCTCCTCGCGGTTGTCGGACTCATCGCGGCCGTCCGGCACCGTCGCGTCGGGCAGGTTCGGCAGCCCGAGGCCGATCTCGCTAAACTCGCGCTGGATCCCAGCCAGCCGATCCTCGCCCGCTTTGAGCTCGTTGCCCAGATCCGCGACCTCGGCGAGCAGCGGGGCGATATCCTGCCCGGCCGCCTTCGCCTTTCCGATGGCCTTGGAGCGGGTGTTGCGCTGGCTCTGAAGTTCCTGCACCCGGGTCTGCAAGGCCTTGCGCTCCGCCTCCAGGCCCTCGAGGCTTGCGGCGTCCAACCGGATGCCCCGGCGCGCCAACTGCTCGGTGACGCGGGCCAGCTCGGTCCGCAGGAGTCGAGGGTCTAGCATTGAATGTCCTCCGATTCGACAGTGACGGGCCAGGCGACGACGTGTCCCGGCTTCACCAGTGTTTTTATGCGTTCGATGGCCCGCTCCACCTTATTCGCCCGGTCGTAGAACTCGACCACGAGCGGCAGGTCGAACGACAGGTCAATCAGGGAGGCCGCGTGAAACCGCCCGGACCCGCCGAACCCCTCGATTCCGCGGATCACGGTCACGCCGCAGACCTCGAGCTCGTCGTGAAGACAGGTCAGGACGCGCTTCAGCGCATGGTCGGACTCCGAAAGGTAGACCCGCACCATCATCGCTTCGATTCGGCTCACAGTGATCTCCCCAAGAGGACGCCGGCCCAGCAGGCCAGTACGCAGGCCAGCACGCTGGCCGCCACATTGAGCAACGCCTTGGCCGTGAACCCCTCTTCGATCAGCGTCAGAGTCTCGATCGAGAAGGTCGAGAAGGTCGTGAAGGCGCCGAGAAAGCCTACCAGAACCGCGGCCCGCCACTCGGGCTCGACCGCCAGGCGCTCAAGGAACAGCACGACGAGCAGTCCCATAAGGAAGGAACCGACGACATTGACGGTCAGCGTCCCCCACGGAAAGTCCCTGCCTAGCAGCCGGTAAACACCGCCGGACATCCAGTAGCGACCGAGCGCCCCCAGCGCCCCGCCTCCGGCGATGGCTAGAACCTGCCACATGTTCGGCACCCGTGCGAAAAGACCTGCATTCTACAGGGAGGCCGACTCCGAAGGGACGGGGCCGTCGGCCGACGACGCGGCGGGCGATTATCGCAACGGGTATCCGGGCCTGCGCCGACAACGCCCGTCGGCGATTTCCGATACCGCGATCACGCCCTGCTTCCTAGGCTTGAAGGCAGGAAAACGTCCCAGCCGCGGTCCACCCGCCAGGGCTTCATCCCGGAGGTCGTCGATGAACGCACACGAGCTACAGATCCGGGCCGGTGTCGAGTGGCACGCGTCGCGGGAGCTTCGGCGCCGGTTCGCCACGCCGGAGCACTACTGGTGGGAGCGGTACCAGCGCATCTACTGCCCACACTGCAGAGCGGACTGGCGAATGCTCCGTGCCGCGACCTCGATCGATTCGGACTCTGCTCTGCGCACGACAGGCCGACTCGATCGCCGCGTCACGCTAGTGTCCCGGCTCTGCGCCCCGCTGCGTCGATGGCTCATGCGCCCCCGATCCGAGGCAGCGGCTCGCATCGAGGTGTCCGCCGCGTCGTGACGGCCCGGTGCACTAGGCGACGACTTCACTGAGGCCTATCGGCGCGTGACCCCGGGCCAAGTCCGTTTCCCACTCCGGCAGCGCCTCAGAGCCGATCAGTCGTTCCAGAACTTCCGACGCCGTAGGGTCCAGTTCCCGGAACTTGAGGCCCAAGCCCAGCCCCGCCCTCTGGACGACCACGGCCGGAAACTGGACCTCGCTCTCGCCTTTTGGTGTCCGCACCCTCATGGAGACGGTGACTCGCCCCGTGCGCCGCGGCGTCGTGCGGGTCCATACGAACAAACCGCCCCGCGCCAGATTGAGCGCGAGCCCAGTCTCCCGCCCGTCGTCGTCCACGCAATCCTCGAAGTACAGCTCCACCGGAATGACCACATCCACGCGACGCGCCAACCGATGCTCTTTCATGCCTGCCGCCTGTCCATTGGGTCTATCTCCAACGTTCGCTCGCCCATGACCGTCCTATTTTGCTCACTCGGCGTACCCAAAGCTGGAACCGCGTCCACCGCGAGCGGAATACCCTGGATCCCCCTTCGGGATTACCACGACACCACCGGGTGTCACCTGGTACTGCGCGGCGTCCGCCTCCAGGTCGAAGCCAATCCTGGTCCCGGGTGGGATGTCGTTATGACGGTCGACGATGACCCGCCGAAGGCGGGCGCCCCGACCAATCCGGCTGTAGTCCATGATGATGCAGTCCGTCACCTCCGCCGTCGGCTCCACAACGACCTCGCGGCAGATGATACTGTTCGACAGTCGGGCGTTCTCGATCACGGCCGCCGAGCCCAAGAGGCTGTTGTCGACCTCACTGCGCATGATCCGGGTCACCGGACCCTGGTAATGGCTGGAATAGATCGGCCACTGGGGATTGAAGGCGTCAAATCGAGGACGGCTGCCCAGCAACTCCTGGTGGGCCTCGAAGTAGGCGTCCAGGCTGCCGACGTCCCTCCAATAGGCCGGCTCCTCGTAGGGCTTGGCCCCGGGAATCTGGTTGGTCGAGAAGTCGTATGCGTAGAGTCGGCGCTCGGCGAGCAGGCGCGGGATCACATGACCACCGAAGTCGGGCTCATCAGGATGGCTCGCCTGATCCACCGAGTCCAGGAGCACCTGGGCGTCGAACAGGTAGTTTCCCATCGAGGCAAAGGCGCGCGTGGGGTCTGAGGGCATCGGTGCCGGTGCCTCCGGCTTCTCGTCGAACGACTGGATGCGTCCATCGGCATCCGCACCGATGACGCCATAGCGTGTGGCCGATTCGATCGGAACGGGAAGCGCGGCCAGGGTCACGTCGGCGTCCCGCTCCAGATGAAACCGCACCATCTGCCGGACATCCATCCGATAGATATGGTCGGCCCCGAACACCGCGACCAGATCCGGCCGGTGTAACTGGATCAGACTCCGGCTCTGGTGGACCGCGTCCGCCGTCCCCGCAAACCAGGCGCGGCTTTGTTGCATCTGCGGGGGGACGACGCTGACGAACTGGTCGGGAAGCAGCGGCGATATGGTCCAGGCCTTGCGCACATGCTCGATCAGCGACTGCGCCTTGTACTGTACCAGCAGATAGATCGAACGGATCTCGGAGTTGATCAGGTTACTGAGCACAAAATCGACGACACGGTAGCGGCCGCCGAAGGGCACGGCAGGCTTGCAGCGGTTGGACGTCAAAGGTCGCAGGCGCTTGCCCTCCCCGCCCGCCAGCACCAGGGCCAGGATCTTGTGGCGCCGCCGCGGCGTCTTCATCGTTCTCGCCTCGATCAGTTCGCGTGCCGGCGCCCTCTTCTCGACCCAGTGCCATCCACAGCGATAGCGCTTCGGCCCGGGTGCGGCGCTGGCATTCCAGACCAACAGGCTCAGCTTAGCCGAAGATCGAGGAAAGAATACGCCGATTGAAGCTCGAACGGAGGCCGGCCGACCCGGCCAGACGCATATAGACCCGCTTGGAGTGCGGCGCTGTTCAGCGATCGGCGAGCGTGTCGGTCGCCGATAGATGGGCGTGTAGCTATCGGGCCTTCTGGTCGCGGCGAAGGTCGCACGCGACCATGACCAGCTTCAGGGGCCGACCGCTGTCGGAATCGCTGATTCTGTGCATGCTGCAATGTACCGGTATCGCTTCGTCGGTCTTACGATGACGAAGTCGGAATTCGCCAGCCCAGTGCCCGTCGCCGATCAGGGCCGGCAGAACCCGTTCGCGCCAGTAGGCCCGTTCCTCCTGCACCAGGAAATCCTCTACCGGGCTCGAATACGAGGTCTCCCCCGCACTGAGACCCACCAGCTCTTGACCGGCCCGGTTCAGATACACGACCGTCCCATCCGGCTCGGCGACGCCGGTGAAATCGCTGGAGTTCTCGACCACGTCCGCCAGCTCGCGGGCCCTCGCGTCGGCCTCGCGACGAGCGGTGATATCGCTGACGATCATGATGACGTATTCGGGAGACCCGTCGGGACGGCGGACCATCGAAGCGGTGAGGCTGACCCAGACCAACCCGCCGTCCTTACGGATGCAACGCTTCTCGGTTGTGTAGTTAGAGACATCTCCAGCCAGCAGCCGCCGGGTGTTTTGCAGGTCCGCCTCCATGTCGTCAGCGTGTGTGATGTCCTGGACCCGGAGCCCGATCAGTTCCTCGCGGTCATATCCCAGGATCGAGCATAGACGCCTGTTGACCCTCAGCCAGCCGCCGTCGAGGTCGAGGTGCGCGATCCCAGCACCGGCATTTTCGAAAGTCGCCCGGAATCGGGTCTCGCTCTCGGCCAGGGCGGCGCTCGTGCGGCGCGATTCGGTGATGTCCTCGCCAGTGCTCAGGACTCCCGAAACGCGCCCCCCGGCATCACGCAGGACCGTGCTGCGCCAGGCGACAAGGCGCTCCTGCCCGCCGGCGCCGATGACCAGGTTCTCGTGATACTCCGATAGACCGGAAGGCCCGTCGACGATAGCGGCAAACACGCCGCGGAGCTCGTGGCGCTGCCGCACCGGGATGAAGTTCGCGATCCAGTCCAGCCCGATCAGCTTATCGATGCCTAGCCCGAGAAGATCGCAGCCTCTTCGATTGATACTGCGTATACGCGCCTCGCCGTCCAGCACAACGATGATAGCGCCAGAGATGGCTAGCAGGTTTTCCACGTGATCCTCGGCCTCTCGCGCCCGGCGCTCGGTGCGAACGAGGTCCGTGATGTCCAGGACGCAGACGCAAAGCCCGGGAGCTGCACCGGCCGTGCCCGAAAGGGGCTCGACTGTTACGTCGTAGACGCGTTGCCGATCGCCGCTGCCGTACGCTAGCCGGCGGCGCTCTCCCTTTCTCGCGTCCTGGACCCGCCGCTTCATCGCCTCCAACTCGTGGTCGCTCTCCAGTGGCGACGCCATGGACCCGCGCTGCTCACCCGCCTCCGCGGAGATCGCGAGCACCTCCGCGCGTTGGAGTCGGGCATCCGTGGTGTACACGTAGATCTGCAGGTTATCGTCGGTGAATCGAGGCGACATGGTTTCGTGCATCCAGGCAAACATTTCCTCTGCGCCGCTCGAAGCGGCGAACCTCGACTCGTTATCGCCACCCGTCCGAAGCGCCCGTTGCGGGTACGATCGAACTCCCGAGGCAGGCTCGGCGGCGAGGTGTTCGATTAGCCTGAAGAAAATATGGGCCGCGCGTGCGGAACCCAACGCAAGACCTTCCGCAGTTCGTGACAACGGATCATCAGCACGGTCGATACCCCCTCCACGGGCGAGCCGGCAGGGTTGACCGTGCGAAAAGAGCCGACGACGTGCACCAGGCAGTGACGTACGGCAGATTCTCCGACGAATTGGACGGCTAGAATAGCGACATCGCAATCCGGCGCCTCGGCGCGCGTATCCGTTCGCCGGCGAACCGCTGCGCCCGATCGAGCACCGGAAGCGAACAGTCGCATTAGTAGTTTTCCGGATTACCTCGGTAACAAATATCAATTAAATTCAGTGGTACGAATCCGATCCGGAGGTTTCGGCGTGAATGCCGTATCGGATCACCTGATATCCACGGGACAGGAACCCACTCGCCGGCGGTCTCGCCGCCAGCCACGAATCAAAGCAGGGAGTCGAGGAGGAGATCTATGGCAGCCGTATCGCGTCTCGACGCCGACCGCAAAGCGAGAAATATCGGTCACCAGACGGTGCCGGGGGGCGGCCCGGCACGTCAAGTCGGGGACGGCGCTCGTGAATGTCGCGGCGAGCTGGTCGCGAGAACCGTGCTCATTGCCGACGAGCACGGTTATGCCTTGGCGGTTATTCCACGCAACCGCCTGATCGATCTGCCAGCGTTAAACAAGGAGTTCCGTCGCAACTTCCGGTTGGCCCGACCCGACGAGGCGGTCCAGTTGTTTCCGGGTCTGCCACCACGAGCGATGCCCCCGATCGGGTCTGACCCACGGGTAGAAACATTTCTCGATCAATCGCTTATCGGTCTCCGCGATGTCTATTTCGAGACTCGAACCCGGGGCCGCCTGATGCGGGTGGACGCCGAGTCCCTGTGCGGACTCTTTTATGGCGTCTGGTGCGGCCGCATCAGCCGGGCGGGGTCCTGATAGAAAGCCGGTCATTGGCCCTGTCCGGCCCAGACCGGCGCCTGTACCCGATCGAACATCCCTGACGACCGACCCTTGCGGGGCGTGCCAGTCTCCGTCAAGGAACGCCTTCGGGGTTGCGGAAGGCGCCAAGGGCGTGCTGCTATACTCCCGAATCCTCACATGCAGCGAGGCACGGACTTGCGAAACATTCTTACATATTGCCTTTATCCTACTGTCCTCGCGCTGTTTTCTTCTTTTTCACCCACCGCGTTGGCGATCAACCTGGGCTTCCTCGACCAGGCCCCGATCCGCTTTTTCACCCAGTCCGACACCGAGCTGATGACCCGGACAGTCGACGACGTGCTGGACAGTGCGGCGGACGGCGAGACGCGGGACTGGCGCAACGAGGAGACCGGAAACTCCGGCGACGTGGCGGCAATACGAAGCTTCAATCACCAGGACATGAGCTGCCGCCAAGTACGGATCAGCAACCAGGCACGCGGGACAACGGGGAACGCCACCTACGATATCTGCAAGGTCGACGGGACCTGGAAGGTGCTCAGAGTCCGTTGACGGCCAGACCGCGGGCACACGCTCGCTCTAGCTGCCAATCGAGTCGAGCCGCTTTTCCAGGTTTCCACCCCAGCGCCAGAACTTATAGGTATCAGTTCGCGTCAGCTCGAAGCTGCTGCCGCCGACCGTTAGGACGAGTTGTCTCATGCGGCGGGCCGCCAAGGCTCGACATAGGGCCACGACGAGTGCCTCCAGACCGGGGAGCGCGTCTAGCCAACTTCCAGAGTCGTCATCTTCCAGCGAGCACCAAAGACGGTCCCAGAAGATCAGCGTCGACTCCGGCAGGTCCAGCGCCATCAACGCGCTGGCGCTATCGAGGGGCAGCAGCCAGCTGTTGGCGGCACGCGCCAGACCCACGGACAGAACGTGGTCGCCAACCACCTGCGCAGGACCGCCGCCGACCGACGGCAGCGCCCCTCCGCCCCAGGGCCAGATCCCGCCGATGGTCGGGCGCCCCTCCCGCTCGCGAGCCAGGTTGACCGGGTGCCCGTGGAACAGCATCTGGGCCTCGTTGATCCAGGCGATCCATCGCCTCGCATCCGAACCGCTCGGCAAATAGGCGTTGATCGGGCGCCGGTTGACCGCGTGAATCGGACAGGTCATCAGCGACGGCGCACTCGCTACGCGCAGATACCAGCGCGCGGGGTGCGGCGCGGTCAACTCCAATCCGTCGTCGGCAAAATGGGTGTTGAAGACCTGAACCAGGGCATCCGCCTCGCCCCGGCGCAGATCGAGCGAAGGACCGGCGAACAGCAGGACCTGATCGCGGTCGGCACGCAGATACGCCGGCTCGGCGTGAAACCAGTATCCATCCGACGCGCGATCCGGGTCATCCGCCAGCAGACAGATGGGCGCGCTCGGGAGGTCCATGCCGGCAGGCGCGCTGACACCGAAGGCGTGCAGCAACGCCGCAACGGGATCGGCATGCGCCGCCGGGCGGTCCACGGCACGAGCCAGGAATCGGTCGATGGCTGGAGTCGCCGGCAGCTCCTCGCGCCGAAGCCCGATAGGCCCGAACAGTCCGGGACAAATGAGCTGGACCCCGGGTGGCATGGGCAACACGGACCGTTTGGGCCTAGCCGGACAGCGTCTCCATGCGTATGCGGACCACCCGGCCGAGCACGGATTCCAGTGCCTCGATCCGCCCGATCGCCTGATTCATCTGCCCTTCGCGGACCCGATGCGTCAGCATGACCAGCGGCACGTGGGTCTCGCCCTCTCCCGGCTCCTTCTGCTGGATGGCCTCGATGCTGATGCCCTCCTCGCCCAGGATGCTCGCGATGCGCGCCATGACCCCGGGCTGGTCCAGCGCGGACAACCGCAGGTAATAGGCCGTCTCGATCTGATCCATGGTCAGCACCGGCAGATCCGAGAGCTCGTCGGGTTGGAAGGCCAGGTGAGGGACCCGATTGTTGGGGTCCGTCGTGAGCGCCCGCACCACGTCGACCAGGTCGGCGACGACCGCCGACGCGGTAGGCAGCGACCCGGCCCCGGCGCCGTAATAGAGCGTCGGTCCCACCGCATCGCCCTTGACCAGCACCGCGTTCATCACGCCGTCGACGTTGGCGATCAGCCTGCGCCGGGGAATCAGCGTGGGATGTACGCGGAGCTCGATCCCACCCGCGGACCGGCGGGCGATGCCCAGGTGCTTGATTCGGTAGCCGAGCTCGCCCGCATAGGCGACATCCTGGGCCTCGATGGTCGAGATGCCCTCGGTGAAGCACTTCTCGAACTGGAGCGGGATGCCGAACGCGAGCGAGCCCAGGATGGTCAGTTTGTGGGCGGCGTCTATGCCTTCCACGTCGAACGTGGGGTCCACCTCCGCGTATCCCAGGGCCTGGGCCTCAGCCAGCACCTCGGCGAAATCGCGACCCTTGTCGCGCATCTCGGTCAGGATGAAGTTGCCGGTTCCATTGATGATTCCCGCGACCCACTCGATATGGTTCGCGGCCAACCCCTCACGGACCGCCTTGATGATCGGGATACCGCCCGCCACCGCCGCCTCGAATCCGACCATCACCCCCCGCTCCCGCGCGGCCGCGAAGATCTCGTTGCCGTGACGGGCGATCAGCGCCTTGTTGGCCGTCACCACATGCTTGCCGCTATCGATCGCCCGGAGCACCAGTTCCAGCGCCGGGGAATAGCCGCCGATCAGCTCGACGACGATCTGGACCTCCGGGTCGTCCACGACGGCGAAGGCGTCCTCGCCGATGCGGCCGATGCGCTCGATGCCTACGATCGCATCCGCCTGATAGGCGCGTGCCGCGGCGTGGGCGATCTCGATTCCGCGCCCCGCCCGGCGAGCGATCTCACGCGCGTTCCGGGTAAGAACGGTCACGGTCCCGCCGCCGACCGTTCCCATGCCCAGCAGACCGATCTTTACCGGTTCCATCAATCTCTCCTCAGTTCTTGCCCGCACACGACGGACCCGACCGCGACGCGTCACGCGCCCGACCGGGACTCGCGCCGGAACAGCTCTTTGATGCCCCGAGTCGCCTGACGGGTGCGGTGCTCGTTCTCGATAAGGCCGAAGCGCACATGGCTGTCCCCGTACTCGCCGAAGCCGATGCCCGGGGAGACGGCCACCTTGGCCTCGGAAAGCAGCCGCTTGGAAAACTCGAGCGAGACGCTCTCGGCCCCCTGGGCTCGAATGCGCTCCTGGAAGAAATCGGGGATGGGCGCCCAGACGAACATGGTCGCCTTCGGGGGCTCCACCGTACCAGCCGGCCTCCTGCAGGCCCTTGCAGAGCACGTCGCGACGGCTCTGGTACATGTCGCTAATCTCGCGCACGCAGTCCTGAGGGCCCTCGAGGGCGGCAATGGCCGCTACCTGAATCGGCGTGAAGGTCCCGTAGTCCAGGTAGGACTTTATCCGCGCGAGCGCGGCGACCAGGGTCCGGTTTCCGGTCATGAAGCCGATGCGCCAGCCCGGCATGTTGTAGCTCTTGGACATGGAGAAGAACTCGACGGCGATCTCCTTGGCGCCCGGTATCTGCAGGATCGACGGGGCCCGGTAGCCGTCGAAGACGATGTCCGCATAGGCGATGTCGTGCACCACCCAGATCCCGTGCTCGCCGGCGATATCGATCACCTTCTGGAAAAACTCGAGATCGACGCACTGGGTGGTCGGGTTTCCGGGGAAGTTGAGCACCAGCATCTTTGGCTTGGGCCAGGAGTCCTGGATCGCCCGTCGCAGCTCCTCGAAAAAGTCGACGTCGGGCGTCAGGCGCACATGGCGCACGTCGGCGCCGGCGATGATGAACCCGTAGGGGTGGATCGGATACGCCGGGTTCGGCACCAGCACCGTGTCGCCGGCCCCCATGGTCGCGAGCGCGAGGTGTGCGAGACCCTCCTTGGAGCCGATGGTGACGATCGCTTCCGTCTCGGGGTCCAAATGCACGTCGTAGCGGTCCCGATACCAATTACAGATCGCCCGGCGCAGCCGGGGAATGCCGCGGGAGACCGAGTATCTGTGGGTATCCTTGCGCCGCGCCGCCTCCACGAGCTTGTCGACGATGTGCTGGGGAGTCGGCTGATCCGGGTTCCCCATGCCGAAATCGATGATATCCTCCCCCCGCGCACGCGCTTCCGCCTTCAACTCGTTGACAATGTTGAAGACATAGGGCGGAAGCCGCTTGATGCGGCGGAAATCGACGTCAGGGGAGACCACGGATACCTCTCGGCGGTGCGGTTTGGCAAAAAGAGGAGAGTTTACAGACGCACCGCCGGGATTCAAACAGGCAGTCTCTGGCGTCACTGGACCGGTTCAGGGTGCGGGTCCGGCCCACACCGTATCAGTATGCAAACCGAGCAGCCGTAGGGCCGCGAGACCGGTACGCCTACGGGCCGGCCGGCGCATCTGAGCAACGGATGGCATCATGATCATTACGTAGCCTTGCGCGACCGGGTTGTAATGGGCGTACTCGACGTGCCGCGCCAGGTCGGCCCCGCCGCGCATCGGGTGCTCCCAGAAGCGCCGCTGCCAGATTCCCCGCTCGCCCTTGTGCGTTCGGCTTTCTCCGACTTCATCGGTCCTGAGGAGTGCGCGGGAGAGATCGGCCTTGATCAAGGCCCAACGCGTCGATATCGAACGGGTGGGCCCCGCATACGGTCCGCACGGTCTCGCGCAGGGCGTCGACGCGATCAACCAGGAGCCGGCTCGACCGGTCGGCAAGATTGACCGTGACGAAGTGGGTGGCGCCCTGCGCACGGGCGCGGCGGCAGCGCATTCTTGGTGGCTTCCGAGATCGGTTCGTTCGCGAAGGTTTGGGTCAGCTGAGCGAACCCTAACGATCTGAACCGCCAGGGGATTGTTTGGGTTCGTTCCTCACGCCAACTTACGGTGGCGGTTTCGGGGCGATGTCGAGGTCGGCCCAGAATCCGAGGTGGTCGGACGGCGGGCCGGGCTTGCCTCCACTCTGGCCGGCCATTCCCACAGCAACCGGTACCAGTAGCGCGGAGGTCAGGATGCGGTCGAGCCGCCGGCTCCCCTCGGCGGCGAAGGCGTGCTCCCGGGCCAGTGGGTTGGCCTCGAGGTCGTAGGTGTGTCCAGCCTCGCCGGGGCGCAACCGGGTCCAGGCATCGCTCCAACCCGCGAGCCCGGCCAGCAGCACTGCGGCCGCCAACCAGCACCCGCCGATGGAGATCTTCAGGAATCCGGAATCGCGCATGGTCGCTTGGTGGCCGAGGGGGATGAGCCCCAGAGCATAGGGCGGGGTGGCCGCAACCGACCACTACAGTTCCCTACCGAACCGAGGTCGACAGGGCATAACGTGCCTCGGTCAGGTTTCTCGAAAGCTCGTAGGGTTTCGGTGTCTCGAATCGACCCGCGCTAGACCCGAGCCGCCACGTTGGGGCCGCGGGGCGCTATGCCGCGACGCGAAAAGCGTCACGAATTAGCGAGACGGCGTGGCGGCTCTACAATCTTTCCTCCAAGACGCAGCGCAATAAAGACGACCACCTGTATAGTCATCGAGCGCCAATAGGGGGTTGCTCCTATGTCGGAGGTTTCCGTCGCCGAGGCCAAGGCCCGGCTGACCGGCCTGATCCATCAGGTTGAGGACGGCGAGGCGGTTCACATCACACGTCGTGGAAAGGCGGTGGCAGTGCTTGTTTCGGAATCAGAGTACGCGGCCCTGCAAGCGCGGAGGCCGATCCAGGGCCCATGGGACGCCATCGCTGACTGGCGGGCACAGGCCGCGTTCGACTGGCCCGACCTGACGCCCGACGAGGTCGATCCGTGGCATGATCGCGCACCCGGCAAAACCCTGGAGTGGCCAGAGTGAGGCTTCTGCTCGACAGCAACGTCCTGTCCGAGCCGACCCGCCGCGAGCCCGAACCGAGAGTTCTAGAACGCCTGCGCGAGCATCAAACCGAGTCGGTGACTGCTACCCCGGTTATTCATGAGATGCGCCACGGGATCGGGCGACTGTTGGCGGGGCGCCGGCGCGACGCCCTGGCAGACTATATGGACCGGCTCCTGCGCCAGCCGATCCATGTCCTGCCGTACGACCGCAGGGCCGCTCTGGCATGCCGACCGCCGCGCCGAGTTGTATGCGCAAGTACCGCCGGCCCCCTACGCGGACGGCCAAATTGCGGCCATCGCCGCCACCAACGGCATGGTCCCGGTGACGCGCAACGTCGAGGACTTTCGGCACTTCGCCGGATTGCAGATCGAAAATTGGTTCGCATAGCCAGAGCGCAGACCAGGCACTCGGTACTGGGGGGATTCGGCTGCTCCCCGGCTCGCATCACGCCGTGTCCCAGGATGCGTGCGCGGACGTACTCAATGAGCTTCGCTCGTTGAGGCAATCGCGCTGACTTCGATCTACGGTGTTGGGGACCAAGGTGACGGCGTCGGACTGACCCAGAGAGCGAAGTGATCCGAGCTCGGACTGGACTGCCGGCCACCTGTCCAGCGAGTCCGACCGCGACCGACACCCGCCGCGCGGAGCTTTAATTGACGTCTCGTCTCACGGTCTCGTCTCCTCTGTATCCCCATCGGGAAGCGCCGCAACCGGGTCTCCGACGCGGATCGTACCCCCGGCAACGACCCGGGCGGTGAGCCCGCCGTGGCCGCGCATCAGGTTCAGTCCCCCCGGACCCAGCACCTCCTCCATTCGCGAGCAGGGATCGCAGGACCCGGTCCCCTCGAGCGTCACCTCACCGATCCTGAAGCGCCGCCCCTTCAGAGCCAGCAGATTGATCCCCGAGACGACCAGGTTTCGGCGCAGCCTACCCGGCTCCACCGCGACGCCCCCGAGCAGGGAGCTGATCACCGGCAGGTGCTCCGCCTGGATCAACGTCACCGCGCGGACACCGGACCGGCCCCCATAGTGGTCCCCGTCCAGGCCGCGGCCCGCGACCGCACGAACCTGGTCCAGCGCGCGCAGCGGCTGGCGGCGCCCGGGCCGCACCCCGATCCATGCGACACGACCGACGCTGGGGAAGCGGCTCAACAGCTCGGCGATGTCTACCAAGTATTTGTCTCCCTGCCGGCGTCGGTCGCCGGATTCGCTGTAAGATTCGGAACCATCGCGCCCAGTTCAACCCCGCCCTCGCCGATCCATTGAAGCGCTACCGCGGCTCCCTGCTTATTTCGCTCGCGTTCCTCGCTGCCGCGCTCCTGCTCGCTGGATGCAGCCGCGTCGAACTGGCCTACAATTCGGCCGAGCCGCTGTTGAAGCTCTACGCGGACGACTACCTCGGTCTTGACGGCGATCAGCTCACCCTCTGGGAGCCCCGACTCGAGGCGGCGCTCGCCAGACACCGCGCCGAGGAGCTGCCGTACCTTGCCGCCTTTTTCGGCGCAATGCTGGAGGCGAGCCGGCTCGGCTTCGATAACCGCAACGCAGACTGTCTCGTCGCGAGTTTCAAGGACCTGTACAGACGTCACGCGACGTTCGCGGCGGGACTTGTAGCGCCGCTGCTTGCCGGCCTTACTACTAATCAGATCAATGCGCTAGAGCAGCGATTTTTGGTTGAGTACGAGGATGATCGGAGCGACCCCGCCCGGCGCGATATCCATCGCGAGCAGCGCAAGCGAGCCGACCGGTATCGTAAGGCGATCGAAGACTGGACGGGGCCGCTCGGCGCAGACCAGCGCACGCTGATTGCCGATGTGACCGCTCGAATGCCAGATACCGCCGAGTCCGTCCTCGCGTACCGGACCCGAAAACGCGCCGAGCTGATCGCGCTGCTGCGGGCCGGAACCGCGGAGCTCCCGATCAGGGCCTTTCTCGAATCGTGGCTGGTAGACTACCGGGATCTGCCGCCGGACCTGGAACGGGCCGGCGAGGCAATCGGTGATCGGATCGCCGAGCTCCTGGTCCGGTTGGGGGCGAGTCTGAACGACCGCCAGCGCGCGAGGCTGGAGCAACGTCTGCGACAGCTTCGCGACGACCTGATGGACCTGCAGGAAGAACCGCGGGTCGCGCCGCTGGCTTGCTGAACGAGGGCACTATGTGGGACCAACGCTACGCCGGCGATGACTATGTGTACGGCACCGCGCCGAACGAGTTCCTGGCCGGCATCGCCGACCGGCTGCCGCGCGGACCCGTCCTGTGCCTCGGCGAAGGTGAAGGCCGCAATTCGGTCTTCCTGGCCGGTCGAGGCCTGCCGGTAACGGCGGTCGACGCTTCGTCGGTGGGACTGGAAAAGGCCCGGCGTCTCGCACGCTCGAGGGGCGTCGGGATCGAGACAATCCATGCGGACCTTGCCGACTTCCCCATAGAGTTCGGCCGTTGGGCCGCGATCGTCTCGATCTTCTGCCATGTCCCGCCGACCCTGCGGGCGGACCTGCACCGGCGGGTCGTCGCCGGTCTTCGTCCGGGCGGCGCCTTGGTGCTCGAGGCCTACAGGCCCGAGCAGCTTGAATATCGGACAGGGGGTCCCCCGAGCGCCGAGTTGATGATGGACCTGGCCGCCCTGAGAGCCGAGCTTGACGGGCTGCGGTTCGAGCACGCGATCGAGACGGAGCGGGAGGTCGTCGAAGGGAGCCTGCATACCGGGCTCGGTGCCGTCGTGCAGGTGCTCGCCTTCAAGTCGGCGGACTATAGCGAGGACTATCGGTCCTAGAACAGGTCGTCCATCACCCTCGGCGCCGACCGCTTGACCGTCGGCGCCTTCTTTCGGGTGGACGATCCCGCGTACTTGACCGGCTCCGGCCCCATCAGCATAAGCCGGTATTCCTCGCGCACGGTCTCCGCGATCCCGCCCTTGCCCCGGACCTCTGTCCCGCGGTTCGGATCGATCTGGATCCTAACCATTCCAGGCGGTAGGTCCAGCTGCGCGACCGGCTTGTCCTTCAGCGCCTCCGCCATGAAATCGGTCCAGAGGCTCAGGCCCGCCCGGCCGCCCTCCTCGCCTTTTCCGAGCTTCGAGAAATCGTCGAAACCCATCCAGGCCACGGTCACATAATCCGCCTGGTAGCCGCAGAACCAGGAGTCCCTTACATCGTTGGTCGTCCCCGTCTTGCCGACGATGTCGGGGCGATTCAGCCGTTTTGCCCGGGTACCGGTGCCGCGCTCGATGACCTCCCGCAGCAAAGACGTCATCTGGTAGGCGATCCTGGGGTCAATGGCGAGTTCTGCCCGGTTCTCGCCCAGCGTGCCGCCGGTCCGGGCCGGCGCACCCTCCTCGTACCTGTACCAGCAATCCGAGCAGGCCGTGGGCTGATTGGCCTCGTAGATCAGGTCGCCGTCCCCGTTCTCGATACGCGAGATAAAGTAAGGCATCACGTGGTAACCGCCGTTCGCAAAGACCGCGAAACCTTCGGCCATCTTCACCGGCGACACCTCGCCGGTCCCGAGCGCCATGGACAGTCCGAGGGGCATCGCCCCGGTTTCGAAACCGAACTTGTGCAGGTAGGCCTGGGTGTCCTCGATTCCGACGCTTTGCAGCAGGTTGATCGAGGCCAGGTTGCGCGACAGCGCCAACGCCTTGCGCATACGGATAGGGCCCATCTCCTTGTGATCGTAGTTCTTCGGCGTCCACTTCTGACCGCCTCCGAGCTTCAGCGTGACCGCGCGGTCGTTGAGCAGGCTCGCGGGGGTCCAGCCCTCGTTCAGGGCGGCGGCATAGATGAAAGGCTTGAAGCTGGATCCCGGCTGACGGCGCATGTCCACCGCCCGGTTGAACTTGCTGTCGTCGAAGGCGTACCCGCCGACGAGGGCGAGGACGGCGCCGTCCCGGGGGGCGATGGACACCAACGCGCCGGAGACACCCGGTATGGAGCCGAGCTCCCAGCGGCCCTTGTCGGTCTTGCGCAAACGGATCAGGTCGCCGACCGCTACCACGTCCGAGACCCGCCGGGGCTGCGGTCCGCGCCAGTTCGCGTTGCGGAATTCGCGCGCCCAGCTCACCTGGCTCAAGTCGAGCTCGATCCGCTCCCCGTCGCCTAGATAGACCTCGGCCTTGCTCTTGGTGGCCTGGGTCACCAGGCCGGCCTGGAGCTCGGGCACCTGGGTTACCGTCTCGAGATAGGCGTCCATGTCCGCGTCGGACGCCCCCTCGAGATCGGTCCTGGCCTCCGCGCCCCGGTAGCCGTGGCGCCGATCGTACTGGCGCAAGGCCTTGCGCACTGAATCCTGGGCCGCCTGTTGCAGCCATGACTGGATCGTGGTCGTGACTCGGTAACCCCGCTGGGCCGCTTCCTCGCCGTAGTGCTTGATGATCTCCCGTCGGGCCATCTCGGCCACGTATCCGGCTTCCAGATCGACCTGACGGCGGTGGAGCAGGGCCTCGTCCGGCGCGGCCAGGGCGTCCTGGTACTCCGCCTCGTCGATATAGCCCAGCTCCCGCATTCGGCCGAGGATGTAATCGCGGCGCTCGCGTGCGCGCTCCGGGTTCGAGACCGGGTTGTTCGTCGAGGGCGCCTTCGGGATCCCGGCCAGCATCGCCATCTCGGCCACGCTGAGCTCATCGAGCTCCTTGTTGTAGTACAGCGCCGCCGCCGCCGAGATGCCGTACGCGCGGTGCCCGAAGAAGATCTTGTTGAGATACAGCTCGAGAATCTCCTCCTTGCTCAGGGTGCTCTCCACGTGCAGCGCCAGCAGGAGCTCGGCCAACTTGCGCTGGAACGTCTTCTCTGGCGACAGGAAGAAGTTTCGGGTCACCTGCATGGTGATGGTGCTGCCGCCCTGCGCCTTGGAACCGGTGGAGGCGAAGCTCATCAGCGCCCGCACCATCCCTAAGGCGTCGATTCCGCCGTGCTCGAAAAAACGCGCGTCTTCGGTGGCGAGAAAGGCGTTGATCAGCATCCGAGGGACCTGATCGTAGGCCACTGGCCGGCGCCGCTGAATCCCGAACTCGGCAATCAGCGCACCGTCGGCAGTAAAGACTTGCATCGGCTCCTGCAGCTGGACATCGCGCAGGCCCTCCTCGACGTCCGGAAGGACCGGGAGCGTGACATTGACGAAAACGGCCGCGCCGATCAGGCCGAGCGTCAGCAGCTGAAGCGGGGCGCCGAGCGCGGCGAGCAGCTGTGCGAACCAGCCGAAGGGCGAGCGGGGCGCTCGCCGAGAGCGCCGGCGCCTCGATGCCGACTGGGGCGGGGCTTCGGGCTCGGAAGGCCCCGTGCGCGCGCCGGATTCCGGCTCCGCGTCCTGCGCCATGGGTTCCGTCGGGCTCGTTCTGGGGTGCTGGTTCCACGCTGGACTCCGCCCGCACCACCGGGCGTCGAACGCCGCACCCCGTGTCGGACTGGTTTTCTCGAATCCGCGAGATTGTACACCATGAGCCATACCCGTCATGGCCGCCTGTCGGATCATCGTCGCGTGGTCCGTTTCGCGACCCCAAGCGTCCGACCGGAACCCGTGCCCGGCCGTCTGAAGCCCCCCGTTTCAATATGGCGTTTGAATGGGTCAAAATCGGGCGGTGGACGTACTGACCGCCGGATCCGAGACCGATACACCCGCGCGCCTGATGGCCGCGGCCGTGGAGGTCTTGGCGAGGCACGGCTACGAGGCGACGACGGTGCGCGAGATCTGCCGGCTCGCCGGGACCAACGTGGCCGCGGTACACGACCATTTCGCGGACAAGCGCCGCCATTACCTCGCCATCCTGGAGTCCGTGTTCACGCTGATGCGGCGGCGCCGTTCGGCATTCCTGCCGAGCGACACCGAGGCGCTCTACAGCATCGTCCAGGGTCTGCTCCCCACCGGCGCACCGTTCGCCCGGGTCATCGACTGCGCCGAGAGCGTCGTCGGCCAGATCCGCTACGCCTACCACGCGGGTCCGATCATCGAGCGGCTCCACCCGGATCGCCCACCTGTCGCGCGCCGCCTCCAGGACCTGGTGCACCACATCCGGATGTTTTCGCTGGGCGGTATCGCCCAACTCGCCGGAACGCTCGCCGAGCCCTGACCCATGACCCCGCGACGGCGGAACGCTTGGCATAGGGCCACCGGACACCGGGTTCGGGGTGCCTGGCTGGCCGGCGCGCTTGTTGCGTTTCTCGCACCCTGCCCTTCCTGGGCGGAGGCATCGGAGCAGACCGCCGCGGCGGCCTCGCCGGCGCTCGCCACGGCCGCCCCGGCCGTGCGCGAGGTCGCGCTCACCGGCTTCACCCGCGCGCGAGCGGAGGCGCCCTTGGTCGCGGAGACCTCCGGGCGGGTCGAGGAGGTCTTTCTGGACATCGGCGCGGCGGCCGACGAGCGGGGGCGGTTCGCGCGCCTGGACACCACCTTTCTGGAGTTGGACCTGGCCGAGGTGGGCGTCCAGCAGGATCGGCTTCGGGCCCAGATCGACTACGACCAGCGGGAGGTCAAACGCTATCGGGAGCTCGCGCGCCAGAACAATACCTCCGCCTCGCAGCTCGACAGCCTCGAGCAGGCGCTGCGCAACAACAACCACGAGCTTCGGGCACTGGAAGTCAAACAACGCGTGCTGAACGAACGCCTGGCGCGCGCGACCGTCCGCGTGCCGGCGGGCTGGCGCATCACGGCCCGCAACGTCGAGCCGGGGCAGTGGGTCCGCGAGGGCGAGACCGTGGGCCGCGCGGCGGACTTCTCGCAGCTCCTGATTCCGTTCGCGCTGACATCCGAAGAATTCAGCGCACTCACCGCCCAGGCCGATTCTCTCCGGCTGGATCTTACCGACGAGGGGCGCGGCGTCGCGGCCCGCATCTACCGCACCAACCCGGGGTTCGACCCCGAGACCCGGAAGATCGCCGTCGATCTCGCGCTCGCGGAGCCGGTCGAACCGGCTCGCGGCGGCCTGCGTGCGCGGCTGCGCCTGAGCCTTCCGGAGCGCACCGGCGCCGTGAGCCTGCCGGCCACCGCCCTGGAGCAAAGCTATGAGGAGTACTGGGTAACGCGCGAGGACGGCGAGCGCCTGCGCGTGCTGCTGCTCGGACCGGACCGGTCCGACCCCGCGCGCACCCGCATCGTCGCCCCGGCCATCCGCCCCGGCGACCGATTTCGCCTGCCCCCGGGGTCCTGAGCCTTGGAATCCGTTGTCCGCTTCACGCTGCGCCAGCGGGTCCTGTTCAACCTGATCTTCGTGCTGATGATCGTCGCCGGCGCGTTCGCCATTGGCAGCCTGCCGATGGAACGCTACCCGGAGGTCAACTTCGGCAAGGTCATCATCAACACCTTCTATCCCGGGGCGTCGCCGCGCGACGTCGAGGCGCTGGTGACCCGCGAAATCGAGGAGGCCCTGGACGGGGTCGAGCACCTGGAGTTCGTCCGCTCCAGCTCGGTACGGGAACGCTCGACCCTGATCGTCAAGTTCCGCGACGACACCGACTACGAGGCCCTCTACGACGAGCTTCGATTCCGGGTCCTCAGCAGGCTCGATGAGCTGCCGCCCGAGGTCGAGCCGCCGACGTTCAACCTCATACGAACCTCGTTCTGGCTCCCGGTGGTCTCGGTCAACCTGCTGGGGGATCGCTCCAACCGCGCCTTGACGCTGATGGCCAAGGAGCTGCAGGTGCCGCTCTCGCGCATCCCCGGCGTCACCGAGGCCCGGCTGGTCGGCGATCAGCAGCGGGAGTTCCATGTCTTTCTCGACCCCTGGAAGCTGAAGGCGCGCGGCGTGAGCTTCGACCAGGTGGCCGCCGCGCTGCAGGACGCGAACGTGACCATCCCGGCCGGCGCCTACACGGACGGCTCGGGCGAGTTCGTCGTGCGGGTGGACGAGCGCTTCCGAACCCGCGAGCAGGTAGTCACCACCGTGGTGCGGCGCGACGCCGACGGCTCCTTCGTGACCGTCGACGACCTGATCGCCGATGCCCGGCTCGGCTACCGCGACCCGCATGTGATCACGTCGGTCAACGGCAAGGACTGCGTGACCCTGAAGCTCCTCAAGGCACGCGGCGGCAACGCCCTGGACATCTACGCGGCGGCCGAGACGATCATCGCCGAGGCCGCCCCGGCACTCGCGGCCCAGGGTGTCGAGGTCGTGCTGACCCAGGACTCGACGACCTACATCGAGGACTCCATCAGCACCCTGGGCTGGAACCTGCTGGTCGGCATTCTGCTCGTCAGCCTGATCCTTTGGTACTTCATGGGGCCGCGCAACGCGAGCCTGGTGACCATCGGAATCCCGTTCTCGTTCATGGTCACCATGATCCTGATGCGGCTGACCGGCAACTCGCTGAACGAGATCACGCTATTCAGCTTCGTGCTGGTATCCGGGATCATCGTCGACGACGCCATCGTCGTGGTCGAGAACATCTACCGGCGGCTGCAGCAGGGCGAGCCGCTGGAGCAGGCCATCGTCGAGGGCACGGCGGAGGTCGCCTGGCCGGTGATCTCGGCGACCGCGACCACGGTGGCGGCCTTCCTGCCGATGTTGATCATGACCGGCTCCACCGGCGAATTCTTCGCGCTGATACCCAAGGCCGTGAGCTTCGCGATCGTCGCGTCCCTGTTCGAGTGCCTGCTGATCCTGCCGCTGCACTACCTCGACTTCGGCCCGCGGCCCGGACCCGGCGCGCGTGCCCTCGATGCGCGCGACAACCTGGTGATGCGCATCCTGCGCCGCATGACCGACCGGGTGATCGGGATCACCATGCGCTTCCGCGTCCTGAGCGTCGCGACCGTGCTCGCCCTGTTTCTGGCCGCGATCGGGATACTCGGAGTCTCGGTAGCCGGCATCGCACCGCTGATCCCCATCAAGTTCTTTCCGGATGACTACGCGGTCTACTACGCCTTCATCGAGGGACCCGCCAACACCGCGATCGAGGACATGGACCGCCGGGTCAAGAACATGGCCGAGGCGATCGAGGCGGATGGACCGGGCTACGCGCGCTCGGCGGCCGGTTTCGCGGGCTTCAGGGTGAACGAGGACTACGAGGAGGAATACGGTCACAACCTGGGGACGGTGATGGTCGCCCTGCCCCGCAAGTCCGACCAGGCCTTCGACGACCCGCTCGGGCACCTCGAGCGGATGCGCGAGCGGCTCACGGAGCGGTTCGCCGAGCCGGGCTTCCGGATCAGCCTGCGCGCCGAGAAGGACGGACCGCCGACCGGGAAGGACATCAACATCCAGATCGTCGGGTCACACGAGCCCTCGGTGCTGGCGCTCGGCACCGAGCTGCTGGAGCGGCTGCGCGCCCACCCCGAATTCGGTCCCGGGCTGCTCGATCTGCGGGACAATCGGGGGCAGCCCTCGCGCGTCTTCCGCCTCGAGGTCGATGAGCCACGCAGCCGTGAGCTCGGGCTGACCCAGGGCGGCGCGGCCCGGATGGCCGCATCGGTGCTCGACGGGCGCTATATCGGGCGCTACCGACTCGCCGACGAGGAGGTGGATCTCAAGCTCCGTGTCGATCCCGCATACCTGGACACGCCGGAGGCGGCGCTCGACGTCCCGGTGCTCGAGCACCCGGCCGGCCCGGTGCTGCTGCGTGACATCGTCCGCCCCGTTGCCGAGATCCAGCCCGGCGAGCTCAAGCGCTACCAGCGACAGCGCAGCCTGACCGTCACCGCCAATATCGCGCCCGGCAGCGCGCTGTCCGCGGCCCAGGTCGTCGCCTGGGTTCGCCAGCTGTACGCCGAGATCCGCGAGGGCTACCCCGGCGCGACGCTGGTCTTCGGCGGCGAGTACGAGGAGACGCAGCGGTCGTTCGACAGCCTGACCCAGGCCTTCGGGCTCGCGGTGCTGCTGATCTACCTGATCCTGGCGACCCAGTTCAAGTCCTACGCCCAGCCGCTGATCATCATCTCCGCGATCATGTTCTCGATCATCGGCGTGGTCTTCGGCAAGCTGGCGACCCAGTCCCTGTTCACCGTCAACAGCTTCATCGCCGTGGTCGGCGTGACCGGCGTCGTGGTCAACGACTCGCTGGTCCTGCTCGACTTCATCAATCGCCGCTACCGCGCCGGCATGAGCCGGCGCGAAGCGATCTGGGACGGGGTGCATGTCAGGTTGCGGCCGATCGTGCTGACTACCCTGACCACGACGTTGGGACTGCTGCCGATGGCCCTCGGGTTCCCGAGCTATTCGATCATCTGGGGAACGATGGCCTCGACCTTCGTCACCGGGCTCGCGACGGCAACGCTGCTGACGCTGTTCATCGTGCCGGTGGCCTGGGATCTGCTGATGCAGTGGCAGGAGCGGCGGGAGGCGCGCGGATCAGGCCCGTCGCAGATCGCGCCGGAGACCGATTCGCCGCGGGGCGACGCCTGAGCGCGAATCGAGTCGGCGCTATGGACGCGCCACGCCTCCCAGCACCCCATCCAGGGCGCCCCGGATACTGGAGAGCAGCCGCTCGATCGGCTTCTTTCGGGCGCTGTACTTGAGCTGCAGCAGGTCCCGTTCCTCGCGGGCGGCGAGCAGCAGGTCGTCGCTGGTCTGGATGGCGTCGACGAGCCCGAGCTCGACGGCGCGCTGGCCGTGCCAGTACTCGCCGGTCGCGACCGGCCCAAGGTCGAGGGTCGGCCGGTACTCGCCGACGAACCGCTTGAACAGATCGTGGGTCTGCTGCAACTGGTCGCGCAGCTTCTCTCGACCGGCATCGGTGTTCTCCCCGAACAGCGTCAGCGTGCGCTTGTACTCGCCGGCCGTGTGCAGCTCGAAGTCGACGCCGTGGCGCTCCAGCAGTCGATGGAAGTTCGGCAGCTCGGCCAACACCCCGATCGAGCCCAGGATCGCGAACGGTGCCGCGACGATCCGGTCCGCCACGCAGGCCATCAGATAGCCGCCGCTGGCCGCGACCTTGTCCACCGCTACGGTCAACGGGATGCCCTTGGCACGCAGCCGCGCGAGCTGTGACGCGGCCAGCCCGTGCTCGCTCACCAGGCCCCCGGAATTTGTCAGTCGAACCAGCACCTCGTCGCCATCCCGGGCATCGAGCAGCACCGCCGTGACCAGGTTCCGCAGCGACGAGACCTCACTCGCCCGGATATCGCCGTTGAAGTCGATCACGAACAGGCGCGGCCGATGATCGTCGGCCTCTTTCTTCCTGGCCTTCTCGAGCTTGCGCTCGGCCTTCAGCGAGCGCCGATAGGCCCGCCTGGTCAGCGACGGCGCCCGCAAGGCCCGCGCCAGGGTCCGATAGCGGTCGTTCAGGTCCAGAACCTCGAGTCGCTCCGCCGAGTCGTCGAATCCGCCGCGGCGCGCCCGTACCGCCATCATCAGCAACACGCCGATGCCCGCGAGGATCGTCAGGGTCTTGGCAAGAAAGAGCCCGTAGTCGAACAGCATTTCGGTCATCGTTTCCATGCTTCCCGCTGGCAGACGTCAGACCGCGATCGGGGCACGGATCGCGGGATGCGGATCGTAGCCGGCGATCTCGAAGTCGTCGAACCGGTAGTCGAACAGCGTCGGCGGGCGGCGGCGGAAGACCAGCCGCGGAAGCGGCCGCGGCTCTCGGGATAATTGTTCGAAAACAATGTCATCGGTTAGATGGTTCCGGTACAGGTGAAGATCCCCGAAGGTGTGCACGAAATCGCCCACATCCAGGTCGCACTGCTGCGCAACCATGTGAGTGAGCAGCGCGTAGCTCGCGATGTTGAACGGGACCCCGAGGAACAGATCGGCGCTGCGCTGATAGAGCTGGCAAGACAGGCGCCCCCCCGCGACATAGAACTGGAACAGGCAGTGACAGGGTGCGAGCGCCATGCGGCCCGCACTTGCGTTCGCCCGCGGACTCTGGGATTCGTCGGGCAGGTCCGCCGGATTCCAGGCGGATACCAACAGCCTGCGGGAGTCGGGCCGCGCGCGGATAAGGTCGATCAGCTCCGCGATCTGGTCGATCGACCGGCCGTCCGGGCACGGCCAGCGGCGCCACTGGGCCCCGTAGATGGGCCCCAGGTCGCCGGATTCGGTGGCCCACTCGTCCCAGATGCTGACCCCGTGCTCGCGCAGCTCCCCATTGTCCGTGGAGCCGGACAGGAACCAGAGCAGCTCGTGGATGACGCTCTTGACATGGATACGCTTGGTCGTCAGCAACGGAAAGCCCGCGCGCAAGTCGAAGCGCACCTGGCGCCCGAAGACCGATCGGGTCCCCACACCGGTGCGGTCCGACTTGTCGGTACCGTTTTCGACGACGTCGCGGAGCAGGTTCAGGTACGAGAGCATCGGTATTGCGCCTGGCTGGAACAGGGCCGCGTCCGCACCGGAGAGCACACGGCAGAAAGAAGAATTCTCATACGACGGATCGCCGATCCAGCCTCCCAGGAAACAGTGCGAGCCAGCGTAGCCGCCGCGCAAGGGATGCGCAACGCCGGTCAGCCGCCGCAACGACAATCCTGCCCGCGAGGTCCTCGTCCGCGGCCGGCGGCTCCCGGCCGCCTCAGCGCTCATTCAGCCAGGTTCGGTTAGCCAGCCCAGCTTCCGGCGCAAGTGTCAGATGCTGAGAGCCAAACCCATGGCGGCGAAACCATGTTCCAAACCACGCCGGCACGGTGGTCGTCCTCGGGTCCTCTCCAATCAGATCGTTCCTCCGAATAAAACGGATTTTTCCTACAAACGCGCTGAGCCTCTGCGTCTAATCTATCAACCGTCGAGTCAAGGTACGGTTCAGCTCAAATCCACGGTAGTGCAAAGAGCTTTTCCACCCTTGGCAAAGGAGCCTTATATCGGACAGGGATGACAAACCGCGTCATGCAAACCAACCTATACAGAGGCAATCACGATGACACTTCAGCGTAACCACAGAGCAATTGGGCGTCGTGCGAATATCGCGCAAGCCTTCGCCTACTCGTTCCTTTCCGTATGTGCGCTCGCCGTAACGCTTCAGTCCACCGCAGTAGAGGCCAAATGGACCCGCACCCATGCATCCGCGTGCATGTCCGTCAATTCGACGGCGGCCCCGTACGACACCTCATACGCGGTATGGAACAACAGTACATCGGCCGTAATGACCCTGTTGTGCGACCTTTCCGATACGGACTACCTCGGAAAGACTGCATTGACGACCTTGAACATCCATGGAAAGGACGGAAGCTCGAGCAGCAACGTCGACGCCATGGTGTGCCGCTCCAATTGGGCCAGCACCGGCGGCGCGTGCAGTGCTGTCGTTTCGAGCCCCACTGGAACCTCCGACTATACGTTGCAACCAAACCTCTCCGTTCTGTCGGGTAGAACGGCCGACTTCGGATACATCTGGGTACGATTGCCGCAAAAAGTCGGCTCCTCACGCAGCGGCTTGCGTGGGTTCTATACGGCCGGCTAAAGGCGCGGTCGGACCCTAGCTCGATCCTTCGGTCCCAACAGGCGCCACATCCTTCGGCTGGCAAACCCGGCCGAAGGATGCTAAACGCCGCGTTTTTGCAATAAATTGGAGCGGAACACTAAGCTTGTTTCGCTTCTTACCAGACTGCCGGGGAGGCAAGACTCAGATGAATATCAATACCAAGCCAATTTTCGCAGCGGCCGCGGCAGGAGCAGTCGCTGGAGCTATAGTCGTTGGCGCCGTTTCGTCTTTCCAAAATACAGAGCCGACCTCCGAGGGGGCCGAACAGTGGATTACGACCACCGCCGCTGAGAAGCCAACCTCGGATCCAGTCGTAGGCCTCGGCGTCGAGCACCGTGCACGAATGGCCAAACTGGAGCGGCGGCTCGATGCAGTGGCCGAATCCATTACGCGCTCACAGAGCGCAGTCGCGGAGACCTCAATTGATGATGCCGAATCGACCGACGAGGAGGCAACGGCCGACGAATTCGACATCGAGCAGGCCAGGGCCTACGAAATCGAGTCCTGGGAGCAAAAGAAGGTCGCATTCGAGAGTGAACCCATTGACCGTGGTTGGGCCTTTGGGGCGAGTAATGCGTTCTTGAGCGATCTATCCGCTATCGACGAAGGGCACCCACTCGTCGTGATAGATGCCGAGTGTCGGACAAGCCAATGCAAAGTAGTTGTCGAATGGCCGTCCTATGACGATGCCGTAGCCGGGTTCAGCCAGTTATTGCACCAGCAATACCAGGTCAACTGTGCGAAAGAGACCTTGCTTCCTGAGCCGAACGAATCAGACGTCGGGCTACCCTATCAAATGACCGTATTATTCGACTGCTCAGGTGCTCGGGGCCAGGGATAGAGGATTCTCAGATCCGAATCCTGGTCCCCGCCCAGCGTGTTGGGAACGGGGCAGCCAGGGATGGCGCAACGCCGTCAACTGAAGCGGTCCGCTTGTAGATCATCGATCCCCAGCACCCGATGCAGCGAGAAGAAGCAAGACGCGAGATAGCCTCGATCATTGAGAAGCCGATTGCCGTGGCGCGCAACGCCGAGATGCTCAATCGCCGGCTCATACTCGCCGACGCAGGGCCCGGCGACCGAGGTTCCAGCCACTGAGGTCATACCCAGGGGGTTTCGCGCGTTTGACGGGTAGAGGTAAAAGGTTTCCGGACCCGCGGAATCGAAATCCGCGGCGCGGGAGCGAGTCTCTACCGCCCTACGGATTACCGGAAACCCGACCAAAGATACGGAGCAGGCTGCTCGCGTTTTGTGTCATCACGGTCAGAAAGTCGCCTGCCGAGGGGCGGTTGGCGCCGGGATTGAACACAACGCTTTCCAAGCCGAGCGCGCGCAGCCGTGCGACAGCCTTCTCGGCAGGCTCGCCCTCCCAGATCATCCACCGCGCGGGATGGTCCCTCAAAATCCCCTCGAGCGCGTTCCACTGGCTTTCAGTCGGGACCTCGTCCGGCTCCCACATGACGCTCCTCAGATTCAGCTCATAGCGCCACGCGAGGTATTGGTAAACGGGGTGCGATGCCAGGAGGGGCAGACCGGGTTCCGTTTGGGGGATCTCGCTGAGGCGGGCGTCCAGACCGAGCAGATCGCCCGTGAGTGCCTCCAGGTTCCCCTCGATCCGCGTCTTCGCGTCGGGCCGCTTGCGGATCAACGCCTGGGCGATTGCCTCGGCCTGTTGCGCCGCCTGATCGAGGTCCAGCCAGGTGGTGAAGGCCGTCCCGCCGTGCGCGTGCTCGCCCCCGGGGCCGTGGCTGTGGCTCACGCCGTCGGATACCCGAATGTACGAGTCCCTGAACGCGTGCGAGGTATCGACCGTGCGCGAGCGCGGCAGGCTGACCTTGGCCGTCCACTTGGCGTAATCGGCTCCGTTGAGCAGGATCAGGTCGGCCGCCTGGTAGGCCGCGATGGTCTCGGCATCCGGCATCCAGAACGCGGGGTCGACGTCGGGGGGCGCCGGGAAGGTCACGATGGCCAGATCGCCGGCGATTCGCTCGGCGAAGTAGGCGAGCGGATAGTTCACCGTGTAGACCTGTAGCTTGTCCTCTGCGAAGACCACCTGACCGGAGCAAAGCACCAGTAACATCGCGATGGCCGTTGGGCCATCCGGCCGCAAGAATTGCCGCATGATCGGACTCCCAGTGTTTAACGGATGAACAGGGCCCGCACGAGCGCTTCGTCGAAGTGTGCGACGACGGCTAGGAGCGGACCCGTGAGCAGCGCGGCAACCGCCAGGATGATGGCGATCTCCGCGCCCAGCAGCCGGGCGATGGTCGAGCGGCTGCAGCCGAGCTTGAAGATGGTCTAGATCTCCCGCTGGCGTAGCCGAAGCGAGAGGGCGAAAACCAGGATCAACGCCAGAACCGTTGCGGTCCCGACCACCAGGATGACCGCATCGAGCACGTTCTTGATGCGAAAGATGTTGGCCAGTAGCTCCTCGATGACCTCACTGGGGACCAGGATCTGATGCATGTCCCCGTCGGAACCCGCCACGACGAAGCGACCTCTGAGGATGGCGGCGGACTTCTCGTCTCGAGGCAGCGCGATGACCGCGGTGATCGGGTAGTGGGCCGGATCACCGTGAACGTGGAAACTGTCGATGTTCTCGGGATTGATCTCGGTGTACTGGACCAGTTTGGGTGTGGCCGTGACATTGCCGTCGGAGCGGCCCATCACCAGGGTCGGGTCGGTCACTTGGGCCAGGTCCGTATGCCCGTGCGCCAGCCCCTGGATGACCCAGGCGGTCTTGAGATCGACGAAGACGGCAAGGTCGTCCGCGCTATGGGTCGGCTTGAGCACCCCCGCCACGCGCATCTTGAGCGGATAGACCCCGGCCAGGTCGAAGAGCGTCTCGGGTGACGAGAACAGTGAATCGCCGGGCTTGAGCCCCAGTGCCTCCGCGGCGCGGGCACCCAGCACGCACTCGCCGAGGATAGCGAGGTTTCGACCCTCGGCGATCTCGAGACCGCGAAATTCGAAGTAGTCGAGGTTGGTTCCGACGATGGGAAACCCGCGCGCCTTCAAGCGCACGTAGAGCGGAATCGGCAGTGTTAGGTCGGATTCCGCAACGCGGTCGACGGCGGCCATGGAGATGAGCTCCGGCACCGTGTCGCCAAAGTACAGGCTGTTCATGACCAGGTCCAGAGAGCTCCCCTTGGCGCCGACCACCAGCGGTGTGGTCTCGGCGCGGGCCTGGAGCTGGCGCTCGCTCTCATTGAGCAGCAGCTCCAAAGGGTGTCTCGGGCCCTCTCATGTCGCACCTCCGATTCAGTTGAGTAACCCCTCAACTGGAGGTTAGCCCGAGGCACCCTGCATCGTATCTACCCGTTGGTCCGGAAGCTCTGCAGAGTGTCGCGCGGACTCGAGGTGGCGTCCGGTTGCAGGGGGTGCGGGTCGTCCCCGGCGTCTGCGCGCCGAAGGTACCGGATGCGAACATCGACAGCACCGAGATCAGGGAGAGCAGCAGGATCAGGTCGGGACTCGGAGTTCGGGCGTTCGAAACGCGCGCATTTTCATCGGCAGGACTCTCTCGCGGGGATGGACCGCCCTCCCCGCGAACAACACAATAAGTGGATGAACGCGTGCTCGGACGCCCCGGTCAGCCACCCCCGACCCTCGGACTGCGGCAGAGCATCGTGCGCGCGGCAACCCATTATCCAACTCAGAAATCCAGCCTAGCGCGAAGCCCCGCCACCCAAATGAGGTCCTCGTCGGGATTGGCGGCAGGGTTCTTGATCAATTGCAGGTCCGGTGTGATTGCCAGCCGCTCGAAAAGCTGAAAGCGGTAGTAGGCCTCGACAGTGTACTGATCGTCGGTCGCCGAGCCAAAGCTGTCACGGTTCGGACGACCCCAATTTAGGCCAAGCGCGAAGACCGAGTCCCGACTGGCTGCGCAGTGGGCGAAGCCGGTGCTCACGGAACGGTCCAACGGCGACCCGCCGCCGTCCGCGTAGCCGATGCGCAGGAACGGGAGCCAACGCTCCTCGAGCTTCCGACTGAAGGAGAACTGCACACCCCAGCCATCCGGCACACCCGCCTCGGTGCGTTCATCCGCGTGCCAGTAGGTCAGATGAATGTTGTCTTCGAAGCGTGACTCCCAACTCCCGAACCAGCCCGCCTCGATGTGCTTAAAGTACTCGCCGTCGATGAAGAAGCCGTTGACGCTGTCCATCGGGTCGCGCGGATTGCCGTTGGCATCGGCGAGCCCGGCAAGGACGTAGTAGTGCTCGGCTGGGTTCCACCGCACGGCGGCGCCGAATCCCTGATCGGGTGCCGGCGTGGTCGGGTCGGTGGAGAAGGCCAGGTTGATGAAGTCGGTCCAGGGATTCACCAGCCCGTAGACGCCCACGTAATCGGTGACATCCACGATGCCGACGATGTAGGCGAGCCGGTTGTCAAGGAACGATTGATGCCAGTAGAGGTTGGTCAGGATGGTCCCGGCGTCGCTGAAGGGGACGGCCGTCAGGCCGGCGTAGCCGATTTGCCCCGCCAGGGAGGCCGGTGCCAACTCCGTACCCAGCCGGTGGCGGTTCTCCACCTTGAATTCGACGGAGCCTGGGTGCACGGATGCCTGGTCGAACAGCGTCCAGGTGCCGAAGAAGCGCAGCACACCGCCGGCCGCGTTGTGCTCGCCGAGGCTCTGGTCGGCGTGCTGGTACAGCAGGTTGTAATCCATGCCGTAGGACAGGCCGTACTCGTCCCGCAGCCGATCCTTGAAGTCCGAGTAGGACGCGAGCGCAGCAGAGAGGGCTTGCGGCCGGAACAGCGAACCCTTGGGCGCCTGGTCCGAGCGCAGTTGTGCGCCGACGCTCGCCGGCCCGCCGAATCCAGCATGACTCCCCTGCGCTTCGGTACCGGAAAGCCCTAGCGCAGAATCTTCTCCAGCAGACACGGGCTGGCACGCGGCACAGCAAAGGGCCAGAACCGACGAGAAGTACCTTCAGGGTGTAGCGCTCAAATGCGGCCATCGACCTTGGCGATCGCCGTGCAGTTACCCCGCGCCGACGCACCCGAGCGAATTGTCCCGGATCGTCCGCGCCTGCTGCGCGACCACACCGTGCCATCCTTCACTCCGTGGTACGCGCTAGCGATAGGGCTCGACCAGCGCCGGCTGCATGAAGTAGCTGGTCTCGACGCGGGCATCGCCATCGACGTAGCGGACCGCCTGTACCGAGCTTTGCGCCGCGATCTGACCGCTGACCCAGACTGGGTCGTAGAGCCCGTTGACCTTCACCCCCTGCGGATAGCGCACGTGCACCAACTGGTTCGCCGGCGGTGGCGGCGTGTGGATACAGGCCCCCACCGAGGGGACGAGCAGGAACTCCACCGCTTTTCGATCCGCGAATTCGAGCGGCAGCACGTATCCTGGGATGCGCACCGTCTCACCGACCAGCGCCTCATTGAACCCGGTCGCCGCCGCACGCCGCAGTTCCATGATCTCCAGTCGCTTGTTGAGGAGCCCCTCGACATCGAGACCGGACGATTCGAGCTCGGCCCGCAACGGCGAGACGTCTGCGGCCGCACCGGCGTCTCCGGGCGCGACCCGAGACTCAAGCCGAACCAGCCGGCGCAGGTCATCCAGTTGTTCGCCGGTGAGGCCATCGAAGGGGTTCTCGTATTCGACGGGGGCGGGCGCGAGCTCTGCCCAGGACACCTCTCGCGCATCGAGCGCCAGCGCCGGATGCGCAAGCAGCAGCGCCACGGCGAGGGGCAGCAGGGGGACTGTTCCGTGCATAGGGTGCTCCATTGAGCGTCAAAGCCTCACCGTGAGGCCGTCGGCGACTGTCGTTCGATAGACGCGAGCGGCAGGCACCAGGCTCGCCAGCAGGCCTGTACAAAAGATGGCGAGCATGAGTACCAGTTCGCGAGCCCGCGGCAACGCGAAGTCCAGCCGTATACCGAACCGCGCTGCCAGCAGGGGCTCGACCAGGGTGGTCGCGACCGCGGCCAGCGCGTTGCCCGCCAGGATACCCGCGAGGCTGAGGATGGCGGCCTCGATGACGATCAGCCCGAAGACCCGCGCCGGGTTGGCCCCGACCGATCGCAGGATCGCGAACTCGCGCCGCCGCGCCTCGATCGTCGCCGACAGCATGACCACCATGCCCAGCAGCCCGGCCAGCGCGACGGCCCAGGCCATTAGGCGCAGCGCGGCCTCGGTGGTGCCCGTAACGGCCCAGAGCTCCAAGAGCGCCAGGTTCGGCAGCACGGCTGTCAAGGGCTCGCCGCGGTACCTGGAGAGGGTGCGTTGGAGCGAGAGCACAGCAGTGCGGTCGGTCAGGCCAACATAGACCGCATTGATCCGGGCGGGCTCTTGGGCGTGGTCGTGCGCTTCGGCGTCGTGATTGTGCTCTGAAGGGCCGCGTGTGCCGGCAGCGCTCGCTACCGTTGGATGGCTGCGACCATGGCGGTGGTCATCCTCCTGCTCGGCGTCTCCTTCGGCGTAGCCGCTCCCGTCCGGGATGGGTGACGGTGCGGCCTTGGACGCCGTCGCAAAGGGGTCCTCCGGGGGCGTCTCCGGCCGGGCATGCAGCGCATCGAACCCCGCGAGCGAGACCAGGACCATGCGATCGACCGCAGTACCGGTGGGGGCCAGCACACCGGAGATCCGGAACGGCGCCTCGTCGTGCACGTCGAACGCAACCCTGCCCGCGCCGTGCGCGTTGACGATCACGGTGCCCGGGACATAGCCGAAGCGAGCGGCGACCTCAGCGCCGACCACCGCCCCGTCCGCCGCTGCAAACGCCCCGCCGTCGGCGAAGCGCAAGGCCTGCCCGCCGCTGTGGCGGAAGTGCTCGAAGTACTCCGCGGTGGTCCCGATCACCGGGAAGCCACGGTGGTTGTCTCCCATCGAGATCGGCACGGCCCAGGCCACCCCTGGCAACGCCTCGACCATCTCGAAGCTGTCCCAGCCGATCGCCTGCCCGGTCGACCCGACCCCAAACACCGTCGCCAGCAGGATCTGCACGGGGTTGCCCCGCGCCGCCACGATCAGGTCGAGCCCCGAGGCAGAATCGGTAAAGCTTTCGCGCGCCGCATCGCGCAGGCGCTCGACCCCGACGATGAGGGCCACGCTCAACGCCACCGACAGCATCGTCAGCACGGCGACGAAGCGCCGATTCCAGAGGCTCCTCAAGGCATGTGTCAGCATGCAACCGCCACCGCCCGGTTCAGATCGGTGAAGGCCAGGGACCGGTCGAAGCGGCGCTCCAGGCTGCGATCATGGCCGACGAACAACAGTGCGGTCCCCTCGGCGGTGCATTCGCGCGCCAGCAGGTCGACAAAGGCCGCCTTGGCTGCGTCGTCGAGTGCGGAGGTCGGCTCGTCCGCCAGGATCAGATCGGGTTGGCCAATGAGCGCGCGGGCAGCCGCGACCCGCTGCTGCTGGCCGACGCTGAGCGCCGCGGCCGGGGCGTTGATAACAGCGGGGTCCGACAACCCCAGCTCGGAGAGGAGACGCATCACGGCGACCTCTGGCCTGGGGCCCGCTCGCTCGCGCCGGCGTTTCGAGAATCGGGTTGCCAGCAGCACGTTGTCCCGGGCACTGAGCCACGGGACGAGGTTGAACACCTGGAAGATCACGCCGAGGTGATCGGCGCGAAAGCGGTCGCGCGCGCTGCCGCGCAGTGCGCCGATGTCGGTCCCGCCGACGCGGACCGCGTCGGCGGGAACGGCCACCACCCCGGCAATCGCCGAGAGCAGCGTCGACTTCCCGCAACCGCTCGGGCCGTAGAGAAACAGGCTTTCGCCCGGCTCCAGCGCGAGCGTGCCGATGTCGAGCGGACGTCTCGCGGCGCGCGGCCAGCTGAAGGCCAGGTTCGAGAGGGTCAGCGCGGACAACGACACGCCCCGAGGACTGCGCTCGCGCGCCGCATCAGAGCGTGTTCTTGTAGATGACGCCGTCCTTCATGATCAGGTCGAACTTGGCGTCAGGATCAGCGACCAGATCGAGATCCTCCAGCGGGTTGCCGTCCACGAGGATCAGGTCGGCGTAGGCGCCCTCCGCGATCACGCCGAGCGGGCCTTCGCGATAGGGATGGCGCGGGCCGCTCAGTTCCAGCAGCTCCGCGTTCTGCGAGGTCCCGATCCTCAGAACCTCGAAGGGGCTGAACCAGGTGCCGAGACGCGCCAGCTGGGCGCCCTGGTTCTCGGAGGGCGGATTGAACAGCAGGTCCGAGCCGAAGCCGATCTTGACGCCGAATTGCGCCGCCTTCTTGTAGATGACGGCGGTGGCGTCGGTGGCTTGCTTGAACTTCGCCTTGCGATCCGCGTCCGGGAATTCCAGGTCTCCCTCGAAGAATGGCTGGGGGACGAGCCAGATCCCTTGCTCCGCCATTAGTTGCAAGGTCTCGTCGCTCGCGAAGAACCCGTGCTCGATGGACTTCACGCCCGCCTCGATGGATTTTCGGATCGCCCGGTCCGTGAACACGTGCACGGCGACGTAGGTGTTCCAGTCCGCGGCGGCATCGACGGCGGCCTTGATCTCCTCCACCGTGTATTCCGCGACATCGAGCGGGTCGTAGACCGACGAGACGCCGCCGCCGGTGGCGAGCTTGATCTGCGCCGCGCCCATGCGCAGGTTCTCGCGAACCCGCTTCAGCATCTCCGGGACACCGTCGGCCAGGCTCAGCAGCCTGCTCCGGTACCAATAGGCCAGCGGATCGGCATCGCCCGCCGGTACCGCCTGATGGGCGCGATAGTCGAAATGCCCCGAGGTCTGCGAGATCGGCGGACCGGAGGGCAGGATGCGCGGCCCCGGAACAACGCCCTCATCGATGACCTTCTTCAGGGACTCCGCCGGCCCGCCCATGTCGCGCACCGTGGTGAAGCCGCGCATCAGCACCGCCTCGGCCTTGGGGACCGCCCGCGCCGCGACCTCGACCATGTCGCCGTTGGCAAGCGCCTCGAGCGGTGTGCCGATGTACATGGTGTGCCAATGCGCATCGATCAGCCCCGGCATCAGCGTGCGCCCGCCACCGTCGATCACGGTGGCGGCATCGGCTTCGATGGGGTCCGTCGAGACCGTCTTGATGAGGTTGCCTTCCACGAGGACGTTGGCGTTCTCGGTGCGCTGCTCCTGCACGCCGTCGAAGACGTGGACGTTCGTGAACAAGGTCTGAGGCGCGTCCTGCGCCGGGGCCGCGCCTGCTGCTGCGAGTATGGCCAGAGACGCCAGCGTTGAAAGGATGGCAGTAATTGGTTGCTTCATCGGGCTGGCTGTTGTTCGCGAGGGTGGTCAGGACATGTTTCGTACGCGCGAGCAGAACATGTCGTCGGCTTGCAGAGCGGACAAGCGAAGCGCAGTCCACCGGCAGCAGCGCAGGACTCGGTGGACTTGGCTATCGCTCGTCCACCCTGCCGGCCTGACCGGCCAGGTACTTGGCCGCTCTTCTCAGGTAACCGGGCATCTTGTCCTCTCCATAAGGCGGGATATAGCCGTTGGTCGAGAAGTACACGCCCACGAAATCACGGGCCGGATCAATGTAGATGCCCTGACCGAGATTTCCGTGTTTCCACAAAGCGCCGTCTTCGAAGACCCCATCGAACTGATACGAGTTCATCAGCGGCGATTCGCCGAAGTCTTCCTTCTGACCCTCATACTTGGCACCTCTGCGGTAGGCTTCCGGGCTGCCAGCGGTCTGCAGACGCTGTAAGACCTCCGGCGAGACCACAGGCTTCACCGCGGCCTTGTCCCAACTCGGCGTGAACAACATGCCGAAGCGGGCAAAATCCTCCGCCGTGGTCGAGAGCAATCCGTGTGCGACGGACGTGCCGTCAGGGGTCAGATGGTGTTGCATCGACAGGCGGGCGGTCATGTTGCCCCAAACACGCTCCTCGAAGATCGTCGCCCAGGTCTTGTTCTCGATGCGTTCGGCGATCACGACGAAGACCTGGGTCACGGCGGAGGAATAACGGAACCGATCGCCGGGCGCCTCGCCTTCGATCTTCTCGGCTCCCTTGAGGATGCTCAACCAGTCTTCGACTTTTCCTGTCGCGGGGTTGGGTGCACCGAACTCCGCACTGAAGAAACGCACGATGATGGACTCGGGATCGACGATGGCCTCCAGCGTTTCCTCCAGCTGAAGCGCGGTGGCCATATTGGCCGCGTCCAGCATGCTGATCCCTTCCCAGTTCGTGCCTTTGAACTCCGGGAGGTATTCCACGACCTCCTTGTTCATGTCGATCTTCCCCTCGGCTTCCAACTGGGCGATCACCAACCCAACCGTCGTCTTCCCCGGCGACATCCAGACATGCTGGTCCATCGGGTCCATGCCGGGGTATGTCTCGTAGACGATCTTCCCCTGGTGGACCATGACCACCGCCTGCACCCGATGGTTGGGGTGCACCACATACTCGTTCAGCGTCAGGTCGCCTTCCTTGACCGTGAAGGAGACACTGTCGCCCAATGCGGGATCGAGCGCCTTTTCGAGCGGCCTGTAGTGTTCATTCGGCTTGGAGGTCGCCGTCGGCAACACCTCGCTCAGATGCAGGTTGTAGTAGAGCGCATGATCGCCGCCCAACTGATAGTGGAAGTTCTCGAACCTCTCCTGTGCATCCCGAGCAAATTCCAGAGAGAAAGGCGTCTTGGCGTTAGCGACGGGTAAGGTCGTCTTTGCGCCGGGCGCGTCCAGGTATTTGGCCAGCGGATTATCGTCGGCCTGGGTGATCAGGGGACTTGTCATACAAAAGGCCACGCAGGCGGCGCGATGGAGTCCAGGTTTCACGAATGGTGACCTCCGACAGGAAAGGCTGCGATGGCTCGCTGACGGGCTCCGCCGGCGATTCGGCCGACAGTGCGCGGTGTTTTGGATCTAATCGCCGTCGCGCACTAGGTACCCGCCGCTGACCAGCACCGCCGAGACACCGCCCCGGCTGGTTGGCATTGCCGTCGCTCGTCTCCGGGCCGAAGACGCCGATCGGAGGCCGCCCTCAGTGCCCATGGGTGTCAGGCTGCGACTCAGGTAAACCTATGTTTCTAGGCTGCTGACCGGGCACGCCGCCGCCGAAATCCATCGGCGCAGCATAGAAGGTTTGCGCCCAATTCTCGACGGTGATCGGCTCGAAGCGGCTTTTCTCCGGTTCAAATCGAATGGGCTGGCCGGGATTGACGTCCTTCAGCACTTGCGAGTCCTTGACGACGATCGTCCCGTTGACCACGACATAGGGAATGCCTTCCGAAGGGAGCGTGCCCTTTGCATAGGTCGCCTTGTCGGTCACTGTTTCCGGATCGAAGACGGTGATGTCCGCAATCATCCCCTCCTGCAGGCGTCCCCGCTTCTGCATGGACTTCAGGCCCAGCTTGCCGAGGGGCGCCGCGGAGTTGTAGCTGGTCATCGCCACGACCTGCATCAGGGGTATGCCATTCTCCCGCGCCAGCCGCAGGGCCTTGGCATAGCTGCCGGCGGCCCGCGGATGGGTGTTGGGCAGATTCTCGTAGGGCGTGTCCCAGGTCAGCTGGTCATCGGGGATCATGGGCATACCGTCGGTGACGACCGATACACCCGGCAGCTTCAGCCAATCGATGATCGCCGATTCGGGCATCTTGAAGACGAGAACGGGACGGGTGGGTTCAGTCTTGAGCATTTCTTCGCGCTTCTCCGGCGTATACCACTCGCCTGTCGCCACATCCTGGATGGTCTCTTCGTACTTGTGGCCCAAGGTGCCCTCCCACACCTCCGGCGCCAGGAACACGGCGTTCAGGGCCGTGGAACCGGCGGCATAGGGGTAGATCTCGCCCCACACGTTCATGCCGCGCTCGCGCATCCGCACCAGCAGCTCGTGCACCAGGTTGTAGCCGGGGTTGTTGAAATGGCAGGCCAGGGCCGGCGCGCCCAGCGCCGCGGCGTTGGCCAGCAGTTCCTGGATGCCGTTGGTCTCGGTGGTATCGGTTCCGGGCGTATAGCCGGAAATGGGCACCGGTCTGCCGGCCATAGCGGGCGGCCAGCCGCTGGACTTCGAAGAACTCGCGGGTGGAAACGCCGTCGCGCATATAGCCCAGCGTGGAGCCAATGCCCAGGCCGCCGGCCTGAAGTCCTTCATCCAGGAGCTGAAGGATTCCGTTTCCCTGTTCCAGGTTTGGTCGTTTGCAGCACCAGCCGTCGCCTTTTCGACTCTCGATAGCCGTGCGAACGTCCTGCGCTCCCTCGAAACCGTCGAGCACGGCCGCGCGGGCAAACTCGTGGCCCACCGCCTGGCCGTAGTTCACCTGGTTCTTGCCCTCCCGCTCCTTGTACCACTGAGCGACGTACGGGCCATGGGTGCCGATCTCCAGGTCCAGTACCGTGGTGCGGCCGTCGCGCAGGGCGAGCTTGTTGGACCAGGGCCGGTCATAGTGCCAGTGGGTGTCGATGAACCCCGGCGCCACCACGTGGCCGGTGGCATCGATGGTTTCCTCAGCGGTGATCTTTTCCTTGGTGATGACGGCGATCCGGCCATCCTTGACACCGACGTTAGCGACCGCGTCAGACCGAGTTTCCGGATCCATCACCCGGCCGTTGAGTATGACCAGATCGAAGTCCTGGGCGAAGGCCGGCACGCCGGCGGCGAGGAACCCGCAGGCCAACGCTGCGGCACTGGCGATTCTTGAGCGACTCTTCAGGAATTCCATGTGCATCTCCTTTTGGCGTAGATGGTGGTCAATTTCTCGATCGCTTTCACTCGACTTCCGTGCGGCGGATCGGCCGCCCGTGCGGGGCGTCGAGGATCAGCTCGCCGTTCTGCACGACGAGCCCGCCATTGACGAGCAAGGTCTGTACGCCCACCGCCGGTTGGTTGGGTTTTTCGTAGGTACCCACGTCACGGATGGTCTCGGGATCGAATACCACGATATCGGCATCCATCCCCTCCTGGAGCCGACCCTTCTTCTTCATCTGCGGCACGAAGCCTTCCAAGGTCTGGGCGGGCATCAGCGTCATCTTGCGCAGGGCCTCCTGCATGCTCATCAGCTTGCGCTCTCTGACATAGGAGCGCAGGATTTTGGCGAAGGTGCCGTTCGACCGTGGATGCGAGAACGTGTTCTCGGGCAGCGGCCACGCATCACCCTCGTAGTTGATGACGCGGTGGTGATCGTCCATGAACATCCAGAACATCTCGTCCGACTCGATCAGGACCCTCGGGTGCAGGATGGACTTGTCGAGCAGCGCCAGGTCTTCCGGGTTGCTCTCGTCCAGGAAGTGCCAGACGATGAAGGTCCCGGGCTGGTTCTTCTGGTAGTCCTCGACCTGCGCCTCGGTCATGCGCTCGGTACCCAGCTGGAAATTGCTGGCCTTCGATCCCATGCGCTCCTGCCAGCCCTCGCCGGAGAACATGGCGGCACCGATCACCGTGCTGGCGGCGCCCC
>CAVPOY010000007.1:0-8047 GCA_963707135.1 uncultured Gammaproteobacteria bacterium
ATCTCGTCGGTCTCGAAGGCCGGGCCCCAGTAGGCATGCGCCATGGGTTCCGACCTGTCGAGCCGGCCCGGCTGAGCGGCCGCGATCAAGGCGGCCCCGATCGCCCCGCCGGCATCGCCCGCGGCGGCCTGCACATAGACTTCGCTGAAAGGCGACCGGCGCCGCACCTTACCGTTGGCCACCGAGTTCATCGCGCAGCCGCCGGCCAGTGTCAGGCGGCTCAGGCCATAACGCGCATGGAGCCGAGCCAAAAGGTGGAAAAAGGCCTCCTCGTACATCGCCTGAATCGAGCAGGCAATGTCCCGGAAACGGTCATCGAGCGGCTGAGCCGGTTGCCGGGAGGGCCCGAGCAGATCCTCGAGCGCGTCCGAGAACAGCCTCCCGACGACCGGAGCCCCGTCGTCCCACCGATAGTCGATGTGTTCCCGGTGATGGCGGAAATAGTCGAGCCCCAGCCGAAAACCGCCGTCTTCCCGGAGCCGGACGACCTCGCGCATGGCGTCCAGGAACCGCGGCCGACCATAGGGCGCGAGCCCCATCACCTTGTATTCGTCCCCGTAGTTGGGGAAGCCCAGGTACTGGGTCAGCGCCTGGTAGTAGATGCCAAGCGAGTGCGGAAAGAACACGCGGGCGTCGACTTGGAGCCGATCGCCGCGGCCGACGCCCCAGGCGGCGCTGGAGAAATCCCCGAACCCGTCGACCGACAGAGCCACGGCATCCTCGAAGGGGGAGACCAGGAAACAGGACGCCAGATGAGCCAGATGGTGCTCGACCCGGTGAAGCGTGCCGCGGAACTCGTCGCCCGGCAGGGCCCGGGACAAGGTCTCGGCAATCGAGGCGCGGTTGCGACGGTTCCTGACGCGGTCGAGGATCAGCTTGAGCTCCGGACGCCGGCGGATCGTGTAGCGGACCTTTCGCAGCAGACTGGCCCGGGGGTCGCTGTTGATCGCAATTCGATCCAGGTCCGACAGCCGGGCTCCAGCCTCCGAGAGGCAGTAGCGGACCGCCTCGGACGGAAAACCCGCCCAGTGCTTGACGCGCCTGAAGCGCTCCTCCTCGGCGGCCGCGACGAGCTGACCGTCGCGCACCAGGCAGGCGGCGGCGTCGCCGTGGTAGGCGTTGAGGCCGAGAACGAGGCTCATGGATCGGCCTGCTCATCTCGCGTCAGGCTAGTGGTCTCCGACAACTATTGGGAACCTTTTCTGAGCATTAGGCGATTCATGTAACGTTGTGCTGCAATAACGAAACGCGCGGCAACGCCCACTTCGGAAGACCTTGGGACCTAAGGCTTGAGCGGCCGCGCGGGCTCGAGTCGAAACAGATGGTGCCCATCGAGCGAAGGCGCCATACAAGGCGATACTGACACGCGGAACAGCCTACGGCGTTGGTTCGTTCCGTATGGAAACGTTGTTGTTTATCATGCGCTTGGCGAATTTACCTGAGCCAGAGCGTACCTACGGCCGTTGCTGCAGAGAGGCGGAGTAATTTTGGCGCGCCCGGAGGGACTCGAACCCCCGACTCCCAGGTTCGAAGCCTGGTGCTCTATCCAACTGAGCTACGGGCGCGGCGGGCTGGAGTCCGAAAGTTAGCCGAGAAGCGGGTGTGTTCGCAACATTCCGGCGGTCCGGCAATCGGCGGAACCGCCTTCGGCGTTCCACCCTACGCGGAGATCCCGTAGGGCGGATGCCCGCAGGGCGATCCGCCATCCCACCGTCCGAGCAATCGGCGGAACCGCCTTCGGCGTTCCACCCTACGCGGAGATCCCGTAGGGCGGATGCCCGAGGGCGATCCGCCATCCCACCGTCCGAGCAATCGGCGGAACCGCCTTCGGCGTTCCGCCCTACGCGGAGATCCCGTAGGGTGGATGCCCGACAGGGCGATCCACCATCCCACCGTCCGAGCAATTGGCGGAACCGCCTTCGGCGTTCCGCCCTACGCGGAGATCCCGTAGGGCGGATGCCCGACAGGGCGATCCGCCATCCCACCGTCTCGGCAATTGGCGGAACCGCCTTCGGCGTTCCGCCCTACGCGGACATCCCGTAGGGTGGATGCCCGTAGGGCGATCCACCATCCCACCGGCCCAGCAATCGGCGGAACCGCCTTCGGCGTTCCGCCCTACGCGGACATCCCGTCGGGTGGATGCCCGCAGGGCGATCCGCCATTCGACCGGCCGAGCAATCGGCGGAACCGCCTTCGGCGTTCCACCCTACGCCTCCCCGGCGGGGAGGTCTTCGACGGCGCCCGCTCCTCAGTCGACAGCATCGCGGTCGGTACAAAAGCTACCAGACGCCCTGCGCGGTCGGCGCTACCTCCCCCGGATCGGTTAACATGCCGGCGTCGTCGGCCGTGCCCCGCGGCTGCCCCTCCGCACTCTCGTTTCGCTAAGCGCATGAAGATCCTCGTTTACCGCGGCCTGGACACCGCGGCTATACCCGGCTACGAGAAGCTGGCCGCCTATCTCGCCGCCGATGACTTTCGCTCGGCCGATGTGAAGAAGGTCGGCGACAATCTCTACCGCGCGCGGCTGGACCGCAGCAACCGGCTGCTGTTCGCGCTCTATCGCCACCAGGGCGAGCATTGCGCGCTGATGCTGGAGTACATACCGCATCACGCCTATGACAAGTCGCGCTTCCTCGCCCGCGGTGCGAGCATCGACGAGGACCGGATCCCGTCCGCCGACTCCGGCGCGGCCGGCGACGCCCCGGTGCTCCCGTATCTGAACCCGAGGCTGCATCGCTTCCACCTGCTCGACAAGGTGCTGTCCTTCGACGAGGACCAGGAGACGGTCTACCAGCAGTCCCCGCCGCTGGTGATCATCGGGTCCGCCGGCAGCGGCAAGACCGCGCTGACGCTAGAGAAGATGAAGGACGCGACCGGCGACATCCTCTATGTCACGCGCTCGCCGTTCCTGGTCCAGAACGCCCGCGAGCTTTACTACGCCAACGGCTACGGCAATGACGAGCAGAACGTCGATTTCCTGTCCTTCCGCGAATACCTGGAGAGCATCCAGGTTCCGGAGGGCAAGGAGATCACGCCCCGGGCATTCGCCGGCTGGGCGGCGCGCCAACGGTTGCCGCGGGAGCTGAAGGACAGCCACCGGTTGTTCGAGGAGATTCAGGGCGCGGTCACCGGCACCGAGGCCGAGAATGCCTATCTGGATCGCGACGCCTATCTGGGTCTCGGCGTGCGGCAGTCGATCTACCCGCCGGAGGTCCGGGGCGCGGTCTACGACCTGTTCGAGAAGTACCTCCGCTTCCTTGGCGAGCAGGGCTGGTTCGATCCCAACATCGTCAGCCATGCCTGGCTGGTCCGAGTCGAGCCCCGTTACGATTTCGTCGTCGTCGACGAGGTCCAGGACCTGACCAACATCCAGCTGCTGCTGATCCTGCGCTCGCTGCGGGATGCTCGCGGCTTCCTGCTGTGCGGCGACTCCAATCAGATCGTCCATCCGAACTTCTTCTCGTGGGCGAAGGTCAAGACCCTGTTCTGGAAGGAGCAGGGCGACGGCGCGCCGGCCGATCTGATCCGCATCCTGAACGCGAACTTCCGCAACTCCCCGGAAATCACCCAAATCGCGAACCGGCTGCTGCACATCAAGCACGCCCGCTTCGGCTCCGTGGATCGCGAGAGCAACTACCTGGTGCGCAGCCGCGGACCGAGCCAGGGGCGCGTCGCCTTGTTGAAGGACAGCGATGCCGTCAAGCGCGACCTGGACCAGCGCACGGCCGAATCGGCGCGTTTCGCGATCCTGGTCCTGCACCCGGAGCAGAAGGCCGAGGTGCGCCGGCATTTCCGGACGCCGCTGGTGTTCTCGATCCACGAGGCCAAGGGTCTGGAGTACGAGAACGTCCTGCTCTTCGGCTTCGTCTCGAGCGAGGAAAAGCGGTTCCGCGACATCGCCGGGGACCTCGCCGAGGCGGACCTGGAAGGCGACCTGCATTATGCGCGCGGCCGGGACAAGGGCGACAAGTCCCTCGAGGTCTACAAGTTCTACATCAACGCCCTGTACGTGGCGGTCACGCGGGCGGTGAAGAACCTCTACCTGATCGAGTCGCGTCCGCAGCAGGCACTGCTCGAGCTGCTCGGCCTGACCCGGGTCCACGAGGACGTCGGCGAGGTCGAGGCCCAGCGCTCCAGCCTCGAGGAGTGGCGCCACGAGGCGCATCGTCTCGAGCTCCAGGGAAAGGAGGAGCAGGCGGCCGAGATCCGCGCCCAGATTCTGAAGCAGCGCGAGGTGCCCTGGACCGTGCTTCGCGGCGAGGCTCTGGCGGAGCTCGAGAAGAAGGCGTTGGAGGCGGGGGAGAAGAAGGCCGGCATCGCGCTGATGGAGTACGCCCTGGTCTATCGCGATCAGCGCAGGCTCAACGCGCTGGTCGAGGCGGGGTTCAAGGCGGCGAAGCAGCCCGACAAGGCGATGCCTGTCCTGGAGAAGAAGCACTTCATGCTCTACGGGCTCAGGAACCCGGGCGGTGTGCTGCGCGAGGCGGACAAGTACGGCGTCGACTTCCGCAACGTCTTCGGCCAGACGCCGTTGATGATCGCGAGCCGCATGGGCAATGCCGAGCTCGCCCGGGAGCTACTGGAACGGGACGCGGACACCGGCCTGGTCGACGGCAACGGGCTCAACGCTTTTCAGATCGCGCTGGATCGCGCCTGCGCCGACGAGCGCTTCGCCCGATCCAAGCTCCCAGCGGTCTTCGACCGGCTGGCGCCGGACAGCCTCGACGTGCAGGTGGATGGGCGCCTGGTGAAGCTGGACCGGCGCCTGATGGAGTATCTGATGCTCTGTGTCGCGATGGTGCTGTTCTACCAGCGACTCGGCGAGAACTGGGTATCGCGCCGGCGGGTGCTTTCGGCCGTCGACTTTGCCGAGGTGCTGGATCACTTCCCCGAGTCCGTCGTCCCGGCGCGGCGCAAGAAGCGCACCTACATCTCCTCGATCCTGTCGAAGAATGAGGTCTCTCGGGCGGATCCCTACAATCGCAAGCTCTTCCTGCGGGTCAGCCACGGCCAATACCTGATCAATCCCGAGCTCGGCCTGCGTGTCGAGGGGGAGTGGCGTCGGATCTACGAGCTGCTTTCCCCGGAACGGCTCGCCGGGGAGCTGCGCGATCCGGTGCGCTGGGCACACGTGGTGTGGGACGTCAACGCCGACCGCGAGCGGGCCGTAGAGTCACTGCGCGCGTATCTGCGGCTCCTGAACGAGGGCAAAGCGCCGCGACGGCTCTGACTGGCGCACCGTTTGCCGAGGTCGCCGGTCGGGCAAGACGAGCATCGCCACGCCCGTTGTCGTCGAACCCACGCCAATCTATAGGTCCAGTTGCCGTGACAACCGTTCTCTGCGCGCATCCTATTCTCCCTTTCTGCACCGGGCGGGATGGGGGAGGGCGAACCGCGAACCCGTAGCGTGGATGCCCGACAGGGCGATCCGCCATTCCACTCGCCCGGCAGTTGGCGGAACCGCTCCGCGTTCCGCCCTACGCGGGCTGAGGATTCGATATCTCTTGGAATCCCAGCGGGTTAACGCGCCAAGACAAGGACTGACGCCACCGGTTGAGCGCTCCGAGCCCGAAAAAAGGCACCGCTATGTACGGTGGCGCGCATACGCGGCTCGCGACGGGGCATAGAGTAGCTGGGGAGCATGTATCTGAACGTCGCCGGCTTGGAACCACCAGCTCGTTTTGAAGCCGCTCAGTCGCCGCTCGGCGCTCCTGTCCGACCGGGAACATCCAACCATGCACCTTGAAGAGGAAAACACATGAACAATCGAACGATCTTGCGGCGAACATTGGCCCTGATGCTCGGAAGCGCCCTGCTAGGCGCTGCGGGGGTCGGCTTTGCCTTCGACATGGGCAATATGATGAACCCCTCCAGATGGATGGGGGGCAGCGGCGGCCCGGGTGGCTACGGCGGACCCATGGGTTACGGCGGTGGACCCGGCGGCTACGGCGGACCCATGGGCTACGGCGGTGGACCCGGCGGCTACGGCGGACCCATGGGCTACGGCGGTGGACCCGGCGGCTACGGCGGACCCATGGGCTACGGCGGTGGACCCGGCGGCTACGGCGGACCCATGGGCTACGGCGGTGGACCCGGCGGCTACGGCGGACCCATGGGTTACAGCGGTGGACCCGGCGGCTACGGCGGTGGACCCGATGGTTACGGTGCCGGCCCGGGCGGCACATACTGATCACCGGTCAGCGGCGGCCGCGAGTATCGAGCCTCCTCCAAGCGCGACAAGGGTGATTTCAGTCCCACGAGGATCACCCCTCCACCCTGGGAAGGTATCGACCGGCCCCCGGCGGGTTGCCCCACCAAGCCCCAGGGGTGCCTGTCTGCGACGGACACCTCTGGGAGCTCCGTAGAAACACGATCGCACGATCAAGGAAACCCAATGCACAAAATGATCCCCGTCGCCCTGGCCCTGATTCTCGCGCCGACCCTCACCGTGACGGTCTTCGGCATCCGAGTCGACGAGGCCCACGCGGGTGTAGACCCTCACTGGACCTATGCCGGGGCGACGGGTCCCGAGCACTGGGGGGAGCTCGACACCGGGTTTGCCACCTGCGCGAGCGGCGTCAACCAGTCCCCGATCGACATCCACTCCACACTGGACGCGGACCTGCCCCCGCTCCGGGTCGACTACCAAGGGCGGGGAACCGAGATCCTCAACAACGGCCACACGATCCAGGTCAATGTGGCCCCCGGCTCGATTCTGACCTTGGAGGGCACGCCCTTCGAGCTGAAGCAGTTCCACTTCCATGCGCCGAGCGAAAACACGGTAGACGGAGAGTCGTTCGCGATGGAGGCCCACCTTGTCCACGCGGATGCGGAGGGGCACCTGGCGGTGATGGGGGTGTTGTATCGACTAGGGAAGGAGAACCGTGCCCTGGCGGAGGTGTTGGCAGACATGCCCCAAGAGGCGGGTATGAAGCAGGCACTGCTGTCTGCGATCGACCCGGCGGGCTTTCTCCCGCGGGTTGGCGACTATTTCCGATTCAATGGGTCGCTGACCACCCCGCCCTGCACGGAGGGGGTGCGCTGGGTGGTCATCAAGGAGCCGCTGACGGTATCGAAGGAGCAGGTGCAGGCCTTTCAGGCGGTGATGCATGGGACCAACAATCGCCCGGTGCAAGCGGTGAACGCCAGGCCCGTGCTGCGCTGAGTCTCGCCGCCCCGGGGTCTTGGTGGTCACATACCAGTACAACGACCGACCGCTCTACGAACCGTCTGCGCCGGCAGAGAGCCGGACATCTGTAGAGTCCGGTCAGGTAAACAGCGTTGGCCGGGGCGTGGGATCGGAACAGCCTGCCCCTGACGAAGACCCAGGTCGCTCGACCCGCCCTGGCATCGGCGACGACGCGCCGCATCAGCGCATCGCGTCCCTCCCCGTTCGGTACCCGGACCTCGAACGACTGACCGACATGATCGTCGGCCTCAGCCTCGAGATTCAAACGCCAGATGCCGTCACCGGGTCCCGCGCCGCTCCACCAATCCTGGAGGATCTCAACGGCGGCCTCGTCTCCGCACAGATTGCCAGGGTCCAGGTATCCCTAAAGCGCGATCTCCTCGCTGTTGCGCGCGGCAGGGTAGCGGTCACTCGGCGCGAAACCCTCGCGGGAGACGCAGAACGCCGCTGCATAGTCACCGACCGGCTCGCCGCACCGCCTCCCGCAGCGCATCGAGGTGCCGCACCAACAGATCCGACCGCCGTTTCAATAGATTGATCGTAAAGAAATAGGTCCCGGCACTCGGTAGCGGCGATAGTTCGGCATTGGTGCGGATCAACCCCGTACGGCGCACACCACGTAGGGCGGATGCCCGCAGGGCGATCCGCCATCCCACCGGCCGAGCAATCGGCGGAACCGCCTTCGGCGTTCCACCCTACGCGGAGACCCCGTAGGGCGGATGCCCGCAGGGCGATCCGCCATCCCACCGTCCGAGCAATCGGCGGAACCGCCTTCGGCGTTCCACCCTACGCGGAGATCCCGGTAGGGCGGATGCCCGCAGGGCGATCCGCCATCCCACCGTCCGAGCAATCGGCGGA
>CAVPOY010000008.1:0-24480 GCA_963707135.1 uncultured Gammaproteobacteria bacterium
TCGAGTGTTTTCTCTCCGAGGCGGAGAGGCGGGACCTGCTGGCTGCCGTTCGCGGCGTGCTCGATGCGGTCGAGGACCGGTTCTTCCTGATCCGGCTCGACCCGCGCGGCAAGGTGCGGACCCTGGGCAAGGCCGTCAGACCCGTTGACCCGCCCTGGTTTTACGTGGGGTAGCCCGGCATGAGCACGCTTTACCTGGACCGCCGCGGTCTGTCGCTGAAGCTCGAGGGCCGGACGCTGGCGCTGTACGCGGACGACGCGCGTCAGGCCACGGTCCCGCTGCACCTGTTGGAGCGCGTGGTCATGCGCAGCGCCGTCGGAGATCGAGAGCAGCCTGCTGGCCCGCCTGGCGGACGCCGGGATCGGCGTGCTGATCTTCGGCGGGCGCAACGCGTCGAAACAGGCGGTGGTCCTCGGCCGCGCGGGCAACGACGCCGCGCGCCGCGTCGGACAGTACCGCCGCTACGAGGACGCGGCATGGCGACGCGCCTGGTCCGAGCGACTGGTGTCGGGAAAGCTCAAGGGCCAGATGCGCCTGCTGCGCCGGGGCCTGGGCCAGCGCCCCGATCTGCGCTACCCGCTGACGGAGGCCCTGGAGCGGGTCGAGCATGCGCTCGACCGGATCCAGGCCGAACGGCCGTTGCCGGTTTCCAGTCTGCTCGGCATCGAGGGCGCCGCGGCGTCGGCGTACTTCAAGGGCCTTGCGCGGCTGCTGCCCGAGTCCCTGGGCTTTACCGGCCGCAACCGGCGGCCGCCCCGCGACCCGGCCAACGCCGTGCTCTCGCTCGGCTACACGCTGCTGCACTTCGAGGCCGTGCGTGCCTGCCACGCCGCGGGGCTCGACCCGATGATCGGCTTTTTCCATGAGCTGGACTTCGGTCGGGAATCGCTCGCCTGTGACCTGATCGAGCCGCTGCGCCCCCGGGTCGACGCCTGGGCCTGGGAGCAGTTCCGCCACAAGGCGCTGCGGGCCGAGGATTTTGTGCGGGAGGGCGATGCCTGCCTGCTCGGCAAGAGCGGCCGGCACAGGTTCTACAGCGAGTTCGAGACGCTCGCCCGACCCCTGCGGCGGCTGTTGCGTCGCGTCGCGGCCAGGCTCGCGCGCTCGCTGGCCGAGGCGGGCACGGGGTTCGTCACGAACCGGCAGGAGAGGTCATGATCGTTCGGACCGCAATAGCTTCCGCGCCCGGCGGACACCCCCCGGCATGCGTCACCGACGCGCGCCCCCTGTACATCGCGCCCTCCGGAGACACCCGGGTGGCGCTCGACGGTCCGGCCCTGTCCGTCTTGCGGGAGGAGCAGGCAGAGCGACTGTTCCCTCTGTGCCGGCTCTCGCGCGTCTACAGCGGTGCCTGGGTGGCTTGGACCTCGGAGGCCCTGCTCGCGTGCGCGGCCGCGGGTGTTACGGTGGTGTTCGTCGACGATGCGGGCGAGGTCGTGGCGCGGGTTCTCGGACGCGCCGGCCAGCGCGACGAGCTTTTTCACCGGTTCACGGAGTTCCTGCTGCTGCCCCAGGCGGCGGGCATGTACCGGCATTGGTACGAGGACCTGCGCCGCCGGGCCGCTTGGTGGGCTGGCGCAAAACTGGGCATACCCAAGGCGGCGCGCGGCCCGGCAGAGTGCCGCGACTGGATCAACCGCGAGGCCGCGCGCTGCGCGGGGCCGGAGCACGGGGACCGCTCCCGCCAGTGGCTGCGAGCGCTGGCGTTTGCCTGGATGCAGGCGCACCTCCAGGACCTGGGTTTCGGCCTGAACACGGAGCTCGCGCAGACCGGCGAGCCGGCTCTGGCCAGGGACCTGACAGGGATCCTTGCCTGGTACCTGGAGCCGGCGCGTATCGGCTGGCTCAAGACCCGCTATCTGGCGGCGCAGCGCAGGCGCGAGGCCGTCCGGCCGCCTCGGCAAGAGGACCTGGTGCGGCTGTTCGAGTCGCGCTCGGCGCGTGCGTCGGCGCGTGGACGGGAGATCACCAGCCTGCTGCACCGCTGGCTGATCCACAACGGGTAGCAGGCGCCCGAGGGGACGTCTCGATGGCCATTCACAAGCCGCAGCTGTTCTTGCTCGCCTATGACATCTCGGACCCGAGGCGGCTGATCCGGGTGCACCGCGCCTGCAGGAAGTGGGGGGTCCCGCTCCAGTACTCGGTGTTCCTGGTGCCGCTGACGCCCGCGACCATCGGCGACCTGGTGGCCGACCTCAGGGACATCATCGACGAGCGCGCGGACGACGTCCGCGTCTACCCGCTGCCGTCGCGGGTCGAGGTGGCCCAGTACGGCCGTCAGGGACTGCCGGATGGCATCGAGCTCGTCGGCGGTCAGCTCGGCGGGGAGAAGATCGCGGCGCTGGGGGCCCGGACCCGCGGGCCGGTGATGTCGCTGCGGGGGCTGCTCCGGGCCGCTGGCTCCCGCGCTCTGGTGTAGCGAGCAGGGTGAGCCCCGGATTCCGGATCGCTGCATCCAGGCTACCTCGATCGGAAACGGGACAGGGGCTCACCAGCACCCCGGCAGCTGACCCGCGAGCAGCGCGAGCACCATGTCGCCCGCGCGATATCGCGCCAGGACGAACCAGGCCAGGAACCCCAGAGCAACGAGGCCGACGAGGGCGATCAGCCGGCGCATCGGGGTCATCTCAGGCGCGTCCCCCGGCGATTCGGGGGATCGGCCGCTCGCGGATCGGCAGGTTCAGCACGCCGGCGATGAGGCTCAGGGCCATGGCGATCATCCATACGCTGTCGTAGTTGCCCAGCGCGTCGTAGAGGTAGCCGCCGAGCCAGCCGCCGAGGAAGGCGCCTGCCTGATGGAACAGAAACACGACGCCGCCGAGCATCGATAGATTCTCCACGCCGAAAATAGTCGCCACCGTCCCGTTGGTCAGCGGAACCGTGCTGAGCCATAGAAGCCCCATGGCGATTCCGAACGCGTACGCGCTCCACGGCGTGACCGGCAGCAGCACGAACAGCGCGATGACGACCAGACGCACCCCGTAGATGCCGCTCAGCATCAGGGGCTTGGGCAGATAGCCGCCCCAGAGACCCGCAAGGTAGGACCCGGCGATGTTGAACAGGCCGATCAGCGCGAGCACGGTCGCCCCGGACGTGGGCGCCAGACCGCGGTCCGCCAGGTAGGCGGGCAGGTGGGTGGCGATGAAGACGACCTGGAACCCGCACACGAAGAACCCGAGCGACAGCAGCCAGAACCCGCGGTGGGTCGCGGCCTCGGCGAGCACCGCGCGCAGCGGTATGTCCTCGGTCCGACGCGCTCGTGCGGGCTCGGCCATCGTTGCCGAGAGGGGGAGCATCAGCGCGCCGAGCCCCGCCAGCATCAGCAGCGCGTCGCTCCAGCCGAACGCCTGGATCATCGCGTTGCTGCCCGGCAGCAGAAAGAACTGTCCGAGGGACCCGACGGACATGGACACGCCCATGGCCCAGCTCCGCTTCTCCGGCGCGACGACCCGACTGACGGCGCCGAACACCACCGGAAAGGTAGTCCCGCTCAGCCCCAGCCCGATCAGGACCCCGGCCCCCAGCAGCAGGTCGCGCTCGGTCGCCGCCTGGCTCATGGCATACAACCCGGCGACGTACAGCAGGGCTCCGCCGAATACCACCAGGCCGGCGCCGTAGCGGTCGGCAAGCCGGCCGACGAAGGGCTGCGCCAGCCCCCACACCAGGTTTTGGGTCGCGATGGAAAGGGCGAATGCGCCGCGCCCCCAACCCATGTCGATCGACATGGGCTGCAGGAACAGCCCGAAGGTGTGCCGGACGCCGAGCGAGATGAACAGAACCAGGGCGCCGCCGAGCAGGACCGCGCCGGGTGTTCGCCAGTTTCCGTATGCCACGAGTCTCTTCAACGCGGGACCAAACCTGGCTGAGCGGCGTCCGGTCCCTGGGAACTGCTCAAACCGTCTCGACGGCCAGATCGATCAGCGCGGTCAGCTCGTCCATGCCGAAGCCGCCGCGCACCATCACCGCCATGCCGAACATCAGGCTCATGACGTACGAGGCCAGGGCGCCCGGGTCCTTGTTCCCGGCGAGACGGCCACGCTCCGATTCCTGAGCGAAGATCTCCTCAAGCATGCGGTGCGTCTCCTGATTGATGTCCCCAAGCGTCCGGGCGGCTTCGTCGGGCAGAGTTGCTCCCTCCGACATCGCAGCTGCTGATCGCGATCAGGCATCCGCCGGGCAGATCGGGGTCGGTAACCATGCGGGCAATGGACAGTAGGTAGGCGCGAAGGCGCTGCCGCAGCGGGGCATCGGCCGGCTCCAAGAGGTGCGAGGCATGCGGCAGGCCGTAGTGGCGGCCGTAGCGGGTCAGTGCGCTGACAAAAAGCTGCTCTTTGTTGCCGAAGGCCGCGTAGAGACTGGGTTTGTTGATACCCAGGGAACGCGTCAGGTCGCTCACCGAGGTGCCGACGAAGCCCTTTCTCCAGAAGACCTTCAGCGCGGTCTCCAGCGCCCGGTCCTTGTCGAAAGTGCGTTTGCGTCCAGCGGACATGGCGGTCCTCGGCCGACAGCAAGAATCGGGTTGAAATTATGTACCGATCGGTCAATATTGCAAGCCTGTACCGATTGGTACATATATTCCCCGTCGACGACCCACGAGGTGCAATCGAACCATGAAGACATTAGAAAACAGCGTGATACTGATTACCGGCGCTAACCGAGGCATCGGCAAGGCCATGGTCGAGTCCTTTCTCGATGCGGGCGCGGCCAAGGTCTACGCCGGAGCCCGTTCGCTGGACACGCTGGAATCGCTGGTGGAACAGTACGGGGGGCGCGTGGTGCCGATACGTATCGACGTGACTCAGCCGCAGACGGTGGTAGACGCCGCTGCCGCGGCCCGGGACACCCAGGTCGTGGTAAACAACGCCGGGATCCTGAGAGTGGCGTCGCCGCTGGAGGGCCACGCGTTTGAAGCGCTGGAGCAGGAGATGGATGTCAATGTGCATGGCCTGATCCGCATGGCGCAGGCATTCGCGCCCGTGCTGAAGGCGAACGGCGGCGGCGTATTCGTGCAGATGAACTCGGTGGCCTCGGTCAAGAATTTCGCCGGCTTCTCCACCTACTCGGCGTCCAAGGCCGCCGCGTATTCCATCACCCAGGGCCTGCGCGAGTTGTTGGCCGAACAGGGAACGACGGTGCTCAGCGTGCATCCGGGTCCGATCGCAACGGACATGGCCGTATCGGCGGGACTCGACGAGATTGCCGAGCCGGCCTCGCTGGTGCCCGAGGCGATCATGGCCGCACTGGCGGCGAGTGAGTTTCACGTCTTCCCGGACACCATGGCCAGGCAGATCGGCGGCGCCTACCGGAGCTTTGCCAGCAACGTGGTCGAGGCAAACCTGATGGAGTCCTAGGCGAACTGGACTTGGTGGCGATGTCCCTCCGGGTGTCGCCGATCGGGTCCGAGTGATCCGGCGGCAAGGATGAAGGACTCGAAGCAGCGCCGCCCTCTTAGGGCGGCGCGCCCTCGTGCGTTAAGGAACGACTGATCAGACGCCATCCTGGCGCTCGGTCCGCTCGCGCTCCGAGAGGCGCGCTTCTCGGAACGCTCCATTTTCAACGCCTTACATCGATGAATAAGCGCCAGGCCATCCCTGGCCCAGACGGGGAACGCGATAAATCGGCGTTGCCCTAGCAGTTGTAGACGCCCACCGCGCAGCGCCTGACCGTGCGCCGTCCCACCCCGGCGACGCTGACGGGCGTGAGCGGACGCCCGACCCGGGCCTCGGCGCTCGATATGAAGCCATGCACGCCGGGCAGCGACAGGCGCTCGCCGGCCTCTAGCCCCAGAATTCCGACGATCCCGGCAAACAGGACTATCTTCACTCGCTTCGAAACAATCATTTGGCGCCTCCTATGGCGAAATGGCTGGGCAGCTCATCGAAATCGCTGAGCTCTTTCGGGTCGATCGGCTTGGCGTTCGTCGGGTTGCGGAAGGCAAAGGCCTCCGACGCGACCTCGCCGCCGGTCTTCCAGTCCTTGATCTGAATGCTGTATTGCGGGGCCTGGTCGACCCCCTTGCTGGTAATCACGTATCGGCAGGGATAGGGGCGGTCGCCCTGTGCGATCCATATCTGCCAATCGACGTCCTTGGTTCGAAAGGCGAGGTGATCGCATTCGGTGCCGCCGATAACCCCACTGCCGAGGTCCTTGACGTCGATCACGTCACGCATCAATTCATCGTAGACATTGGACAGGAGCAGATCGGCGCCGGGAACCGGCTTATGGTATTTGTCCCGCAACTCGTCAACCAGATGGTCCAAAGTGCCCGGCGCTTCGATCTGTGCGTAGACATTCGCCCGTTTTCCGAGAAGGGTCAGGGTCTTCCCATCGAAGATCATCTCGACATTGGCGAAGCCGCCGGTGCGCGCGGCGCGAAACTTGTCGGGCCGTTGGACATCCATCGTGCCGGAGCTCGCCAGCAGGAGTTTCTGCTGGTCTTGTGTGACGACCTCCAGGTTGGTGTCGAAACCAAAAGACAGGGTCTCCTGCGCCGCCAGGTAGTCTGACATCGCTTTGAGCAGGGCCTTCGCGTCCGCCTCATCGGCGCTCGCGCCCAAAGGCGCGCCCAATCCGACCAGCAAGGCCATGGTTGCCGTGGCCGCGAAGTGTTGTGTCTGAGCAGCTTTCATCAATATTCCTTTGGTTGATTGGGAAGACAATTCGTCCAGTCGTTTCATAGGTTCTTCGGTTCGGGATCGCGGGCCGATCGCGCCGGGGTCCTGGCGCTCGTTGGGTCGCCGCGGACAACCGGGGACGAGCGGGCCTGTGCCCGCCAGCCGCCAGGGACGCTCGTCGGCGGGGCGCGCACCGCGGGTTGATCATACGCCGAGTCCGCGAGGCTGGAGACCGGGGGATGAACATTTTGGGACCGGCGAACGCGGATGCCCGGGAGGCGGCGACTCCAGATGCCTGGCCCCGAAGCGAATGGTGCCCCCGGCGCCGGGCTCTGACTCAGCCGCCCCGGGCTGCGACGGCCGGGGTGCCGTCCCAGTGCTCGTGGAACCAGTCGAGAATCTGGTGGGTCGAGCGGGCGCCGCTGAAGCGCGCGCGCTCCTCGCCCTGCTGGAACAGGATCACGGTCGGAAAGCCGCGCAACTGGTAGCGGCCGGCCAGGCGCATGTTCTCCCCCTCGTCCACCTCGACCTTCGCGAGCCGCAGGCGGCCGCCCAGTTCCTCGATGGCGCGTTCGAGATGGGGCGCCAGGGCGTGGCAGGGGGCGCACCAGTCGGCCCAGAAATCCACGGCAATCGGCTGCTGGTGAGACGCGGCGAGGACGTCGGAGTCGAAGCGCTCGACGTCGACCTCGAAAATGTTGGGGTTGGGGGACTTGGTGTGCGACATGACCCGTTACGGCGCTGCTGGGTTGCCGTGATTCTATCAAGAGGCGGGCGCCGCTGGAGCCCGATGGACGGCTGGGCTATCGTAGCGGCCTGGTACGACCGCCCGCCGGCGCCGAGCCGCGGGATCACCGATAGCCGAGAGCCGCCCCCATGCCCGACCGCAACGTCTGCCGTGCCGCCTACCCACTGACGCGCATGCGGCGCATGCGCCGCGATGCCTTCTCGCGCCGTCTGATGCGCGAGACGCTTCTGACGCCGGACGACCTGATCTACCCGGTATTCGTGCTCGAGGGCGCCGGCCAGCGCGAGCCCGTGGCTTCGATGCCGGGGGTCGAGCGCCTGAGCATCGACTTGCTGGTAGCGGAGGCGCGCGAGGTCCATCGGCTCGGGATCCCGGCCATGGCCCTGTTCCCGGTGACGCCGCCCTCGGCCAAGTCCGAGGATGCCCGCGAGGCCTACAACCCGGACGGTCTCGCCCAGCGGGCGGTGCGGGCGCTGAAGGATGCCCTGCCCGACCTCGGGGTCATCACCGACGCGGCGCTCGATCCCTTCACGACCCACGGCCAGGACGGGCTGCTCGACGAGACGGGCTATGTGACCAACGACGCGACGGTCGAGGTTCTGGTCCGTCAGGCGATCTCCCATGCCGAGGCGGGCGCCGACGTGGTGGCCCCGTCGGACATGATGGACGGGCGCATAGGCGCCATCCGCACCGCGATGGAGGCGTCCGGGCTGGTGCACACCCGCATCCTCGCCTATTCGGCGAAATACGCCTCGAGCTTCTACGGTCCTTTCCGTGACGCGGTCGGCTCGGCGGCGAATCTGGGCGGGGGCAACAAGTACAGCTATCAGATGGACCCGGCGAACACCGACGAGGCGCTGCACGAGGTCGGACTCGATCTGGACGAGGGGGCGGACATGGTGATGATCAAGCCTGGGATGCCGTACCTGGACATCGTGCGTCGGGTGAAGGACCAGTTCGGGGTGCCGACCTTCGTCTACCAGGTCAGCGGCGAGTACGCGATGCTGAAGGCGGCGAGCCAGAACGGCTGGCTCGACGAGCGGGCGGTGGTGCTGGAGGCCCTACTCGGCTGCAAGCGCGCCGGCGCCGACGCCATCCTTACCTACTATGCGAAGGACGCCGCTCGCTGGCTCGGCGCCTGATCGCGGGACGCGGCGCCTGACTGCAATGCCGGACCGTTACGCCGTTATCGGCAACCCGATCGCGCACAGCAAGTCGCCGCGCATCCACGCGGCATTCGCGCGGCAGACCGGAGAGGCGATCGAATACGGCCGCATCCTCGGCAACCCGGACGATTTTCCCGGCGAGGTGCGCCGCTTCTTCCGCGACGGCGGACGCGGGCTGAATGTCACCGTGCCGTTCAAGGAGCCCGCCTGGGGGCTCGCCGACGACCGCAGCTCGCGTGCGGAGTCGGCCGGTGCGGTCAATACCCTGATCGGCCTGCCCGACGGCCGGCTGCGCGGCGACAACACCGACGGGGTTGGGCTCGTGCGCGATCTCGCGGTCAACCACGGGTTCCGGTTCGCCGGTGCGCGGGTACTGCTGCTCGGTGCGGGCGGCGCCTCCCGGGGTGTCCTCGGGCCACTGCTCGAGCAGCGGCCGGGCCGGCTGCTGATCGCCAACCGGACCGCGGCGCGGGCGCGCGACCTGGCCGCCCTGGCCGCGGCGCTCGGCCCGGTGCAAGGCGGCGGATTCGACGAGCTCGGCGGCGAGCGTTTCGATCTGATCGTCAACGCGACCTCGGCCGGGATCGCGGGCGAGGTCCCGCCGATCCCCGATCGCGCGCTGGCGGACGACGGCTGGGCCTATGACCTGTTCTACGCCGACACGCCGACCGCCTTCTGCGCCTGGGCCGGCGCACGCGGGGCCGCGCGCGTGCTCGACGGGCTCGGCATGCTGGTCGAGCAGGCCGCCGAGTCCTTCCTGCTCTGGCGCGGCGTGCGGCCGGACACGGCGCCCGTGATCGAGCTGCTGCGCGGACACGGGTAGCTGACGAGCGATCGAACGGAGGTCACAGATGAAGACAGCGGTGCTCGGGCTTGGCCTGTTGGGCGCGGAGATCGCGCTGCGGCTCCAGGGGCAGGGGGAGGCGGTCACCGGCTGGAACCGCACCGCCGCCAAGGCGGACGCGGCCCGCGCGCGGGGGCTGAACGTGGCCCCTTCGGTGCCGGAGGCCCTCGGTGACGCCGAGCTCGTTGCTGCTGGTGCTGGGGGATGCCGCGGCCATCGAGGCGACCCTGTTTCGTCCCGACGTCCCGCCGCTGCTGTCCGGCCGCGTGGTCGTGCAGATGGGGACGATTGCGCCGCAGGAGAGTCGCGACATCGCCCGGCGGGTCGAGGAAGCCGGGGGGCAGTATCTGGAGGCCCCTGTGCTCGGCAGCCTGCCGGAGGCGCGCGAGGGCCGCCTGATCGTCATGGCCGGCGGCGACCCGGCGCTGTTCGGGCGCTGCCTCCCGGTGCTGAGACAGCTCAGCCCGGACCCCCGGCTGATCGGTGCCGTCGGGCAGGCGGCCGCGCTCAAGCTCGCGATGAATCAGCTCATCGCCGGGCTTACCGCGAGCTTCGCGCTGAGCCTCGGGCTGGTGCGCGCCGAGGGGATCGAGGTCGAGCAGTTCATGACCCTGCTGCGCGGCAGCGCGCTCTATGCCCCCACCTTCGACAAGAAGCTCGGCAACTATCTTGGTCACGACTACGGCGCCGCCAACTTCCCGCTAAAGCACCTGCTGAAGGACGTGCGGCTTTTCCGGGACGTGGCCGAGCGGTTGGGGCTGGATACCGGGGCGCTCGCCGGAATCGAGGCGGCCTGTGTCCGCGCCGGGGCGATGGGCCTTGCGGATCAGGACTACTCCGCCGTCTACGAGGCGCTGACGTCGACGTGATTCCCTGCCCGCGGCATCCTGAGCCGGGGGCGTTTCGCCGTTAACGAGGAGCCAGACCCGAGATGCCCCCCGAAGCGATGGAGCTTCCGTTCACCCACAAGCCCGGTCGCCGCGAACGTCACCTGCGACGGCGACACGGGAATCCGCTGTTCGGCTGGCCGCCGCCGCAGGTCGCCCCGGAGGCCCTGCTCGCCGCTCAGCGGGCCGATCACGAGGAGATGGAGGCCTTTCGCGAGGACTTCCGGGCGTTGGTTCAGCGCGCGGTGGAGCTGCCGCCGGATGCGGGCAGCGACACGGTGCTCGCGCTCAAGGAGTCACTGGAACGTCACTACGAGCAGTCGTTCGGTCTGCCCGAGGATCACGCCCGGGAGCGGGAGGCGATGCGCAAGCTCATCGACCTCATCATGCGGGCGATTCGGCGCGCCGCCGACGCGGACGCGCTCGCCGCGCGCGAGCTGGCCGACGAGGCGGAGGCGCGGGAGATCCACTTCCGCCTGCTCGAGCAGCCGTTGGTGGCCGATCTGCTGCACCCGGAGTCGCCCATCACACCCGACGAGCTCGCGCCTGCGCTGCTCAGCGCGACGCCCGAGGAGCTTGCCGCGGCGCTGGAGCTGTTCGACGACGAGCAGGTCGGTGTGGTCCTGGAGCAGTCGCAGCGTTTGATCGACAAGCTATCGGCGCAGGGCGTCGCGGTCGAGACGCCGCTGCAGCGTGCGGCGACGATGCTGGCCCGACTCACGGGCGGCACGGGCGCGAGGCACTAGTCAAGCCGTGGGCCGTTGGGTTGGGGTGAGGAACGAACCCCAACGGCTCCGCTAACCGGAGGCCCGTTTGGGTTCGCGAGCCTACCGCAACTTACGCCGCGGCCTGCGCGCTGCCCAGATACGCCTCCATCAGCCGTGTCGGGTCGCGCATCAGTCGCTCCTTCCAGACGCCGAGGCGGGCCTTGGTCTGGATCAGCCCGCGCAGCACGCCGACGTGGTCGGTGAGCCCGAGCGCGCTCGCGCCAATCAGCCGGTCGTCCTTGAACTGCAGGTTCAGATAGCGGAAGCGCTCGGCGTCGAGCAGCTCCGACTGGTCGCCGCCGTCCACCCCGTGCCAGAGCCCGAAGGAGCTGGAGATCAGCCCCAGGGTGTCGAGCACGTTCATGTTCAGATTGCCGCTGTGGGGTATGCGGCAGGCCGCGGTCATGTTGTGGGCCGCGATATGCCCGTGCTCGACGGCGGTGGGCTGGATCGCCTGGACATGGAACTCGCCGGTGGACAGGTCCATGCCCTGACAGACGTCGCCGGCCGCGAACACGTCGTCGGCGCTGGCCATCAGGCACTCGGTGACCAGCACGCCCTGGTCTACGTCGATGCCCGAGCCCTCGAGAAATCCGACATTGGGCCGCACGCCCGGTGGCTCGGATGACCAGGTCCGCCTGCAGGCTCTGGCCGTTGTCCAGGTCCACGGTCAGGGGCCCCGGCGTGCCCGCCTGACCCTTCTCGCGTCCGAACAGCGACCCGAAGAAGCCCGGTCCACGCGGCGCGGAGCCCGGCTGGACCGCGACCGCCTTGGCGCCGGTCAGGACCTTCACGCCTTTCTGTTCGCACCAGCGCTTCAGCAGGCCCCCGGCGGTCTGGTTCATCATCCGCGGCACCATCCGGTCCATGGGCTCGACGACGGTCAGGTCGACGCCGCTCTTCGCCAGGGCCTCAAGGATGATGCAGCCGATGAAGCCCGCGCCAAGCAGCACCACCTTGCTTCCGGGCCGCGCCCGCTCGTGGATCTGGCGGGCGTCGGCGAGCGTCCAGCAGGCCAGCACCCCGTCTGAGTCGATCCCCGGCACCGGCGGCAGGACCGGGCTCGAGCCGGTCGCGATCAGCAGCCGGTCGTAGCTCAGTGTCGAGCCGTCGTCCATGTGCAGGCTATGGGCTGAGGCGTCGACGCGGTCGACGCGGGCCCGTTTGACGTCGATGCGCTGCCGCTCGTAGAAGCCCGAATCGGCCTTCAGATGGGTGCCCTGCTCGCCGATCTTGTCGATCAGGTAGTAGGGGATCGCCATCCGGGAGTAGGGCGGCTCGGGCTCGTCGCTGATCAGCGTGACCGCGGCGTCGGGCTGCAGCTTGCGCAGGGTCTCGCAGGCGGTGACGCCGGCCGGGCCGGCGCCGATAACGACGTGTTGCATAGGGTTCTCTCCAGGGGTGGAGTCGAGATGACGGATGCTCGCCCTCGCGGCCGGGCGACTCCTGGAAACGTCCGCGCCTAGCGCTTCGACGCCGCGCCGACGCCTTCGAAAGGCGCCGCGCGGCAGTTCTTGCTCCGGAGGCGGGTCTCGCGCGTGCTGTCCGCGACTATGCGGTCAGGCCCAGCCGGCCGCGCGTTTCGGCCGTAGGGATGCCGTCCGTGCTCCAGCCGCGCAGCTCATAGTACTCGGGCAGCATCTTGTCCAGCTCGTTGACCTTGCCGGCCGCCGGACCGGTCTTGGCGGCCTCCTTGAGCAGACGTTCCGGCAGGGTGTCGTCGGCCGCCGTGATGCCGGCCGCCAGGTTGAAGTCGCGCTCCATGTTCCAGATGCGCTCTCCGACCTCGAGCAGGTAGTCGATGCTCCAGTCGCCCTCGCAGGCGGCGTCGACTTGAGGGGCGATATCGGCGAGCGACCACGCGAAGGTGGTGAACACGCACAGGCCGGACGAGTCGACCGCGGCGGTGGCGTCCTGGAACGCCTTGACCAGGCCGGCCTTGCCCTCGGTGACCAGCGGGTCGGTCTTCTCCGGGATGCCCAACACCTCGGAGGCGACCGTGTAGCCGCGCAGGTGGCAGGCGCCGCGGTTCGATGTCGCGTAGGCGAGACCCATACCCTGGATGCCGCGCGGGTCGTAGGCCGGGAACTCCTGGCCCTTGACCGTCATCGACAGCTCCGGGTGGCCGTATTTCTCGCACAGCCGCTTCGAGCCGAGCCCGAGGTCCTTGCCGAAGCCCTCTCCGGTAGCCACCAGCTCGGCGGCCTTTGCCAGCGCGGCGGCATTGCCGAAGCTGAAGTCCACGCCGCCGGTCTGCTCCTTGGTAATAACGCCCAGGTCGTACAGCTCCATGGCCGCCGCCACGGTCGCGCCGAAGGTGATTGGGTCGAAACCGTCCTCGTTGCACAGGAAGTTGGCGAAGGTCAGGGCGTCGAGATCGTTGATGCCGGTGTCGGCCCCCAGCGCCCAGGCCGCCTCGTACTCCAGACCCCCCGAGTTGCCCCAGTACTGGGGTTTGTTCTCGACGCTGAAGTGTCCGCGGTCCAGGGTGGAAATGCGCCCGCAGGCGATGGTGCAGCCAAAGCAGGCGGCATTGGTGGTCAGGTTCGGCTTGCCGTCGCTCTTGCGCGGCTCGTGCATCGCCTCGCCGGAGATGTCCGCCGCGCCGTCGAACTGCACCGCGCGCATGTTGTTGGTCGGCAGCGCGCCGATGCCGTTGATGACGTTCATCAGAACCTGGGTGCCGTACTTCGGCAGCCCCTGCCCCGTCACCGCGTTGTCCGCCAGTACCTTCTTGCCGTCGTTGACGGCCTGCATGAAGCGCATCGGATCCTTGATGTTTCCGACGCCGCGCGTGCCGCGTACGGCTACCGCCTTGAGGTTCTTCGACGCCATCACCGTGCCGACGCCGGAACGTCCGGCGGCCCGGTGCAGGTCGTTGACGACCGCCGAGTACAGGCACCCCTGCTCGGCGGAGCGGCCGACGGCGGCGATGCGCAGCAGCGGGTCCTGGTGCTTCTTGTGCAGCCACTCGTCGGCATGCCAGACCGACGTGCCCCAGATGTCCGCGGCGCTCAGCAGCTCGGCCTTGTCGTTCTCGACATAGAGGTAGACGGGCTGCGGGGACTTGCCCTCGAAAATGATCATGTCCCAGCCGGCGTTCTTCATCTCGGCGCCGATGAAGCCGCCGGAGTTCGAGCAGGCGACGCAGCCGGTCAGCGGGCTCTTGGTCACCACCGAGTAGCGCCCGCCGGTGGCGGCCATGGTCCCGGTCAGGGGGCCCGTGGTCATGATCAGCTTGTTGTCCGGTCCCAGGGCGTCGCACTTCGGGTCGATCTCCTCGACCAGATACTTGGTGGCCAGCCCGCGCTGGCCCAGGTAGAGGCGCGCCCACTCCTTGTTCAGCGGCTCGGTCGCGACGGTGCCGTTGGTCAGGTTGACGCGCAGGAGCTTTCCGGTCCAAGACATTTTTGAATCCTCATTCGGTGCGCGGTGGCGCGATGTGCCATCCGCGGAACAATCTGTAATTCGCGGTGCGCCTATGCCGTGTCGACGCAGGTTGGTTTCTCAACCGCCTCAAGCGGTCGCCGCGGCGCCGGCGAGGCTCCTGGCCGCCCATCCCTGCATCCGGTCGAGTCCCGTCTGATCGGCGTCGACATAGGTGATGGCGTCGGTCGGGCAGGCCTTCGCGCACGCGGGGTCGCCGCCGCACAGGTCGCACTTGATGACCTTGCCAGTCGCCTGGTTGTAGTTCACCGTGCCGAACGGGCAGGCGATCGTGCAGACCTTGCAGCCAACGCAGCGGTCCTCGATCACGTCCTTCGACCCGGTCAGTGAATTCAGAACGATGGCGTCGACCGGGCAGGCCTGCAGGCACCAGGCGTCCGCGCACTGGGTGCAGGTGTACGGCACGAACCGGCCCTGGTCATGGAAGGTGAAGACCCGGATGCGCGATTTCGCGGGGTTGAAGACGCCCTCGTTCTCGTACGAGCAGGCCATCTCGCACTGCAGACAGCCGGTGCACTTGATCGGGTTGATGTTCAGGGATCGCTGCATCTGATCGTCTCCTTGGGGCAAGGTTACTTATCGTGACGGCGCGGGTCCCACGCCGGGACGACGCCCATCGGGCATCGGGAGAGGCTCGACCCGCGAAGTGTTGAGAGAGCAGCAAGAATAATTCCGAGTTACTCGGTCGTAAACACCGTGACCGGCGTGTGCCGTCCGCGCGTGCGCGCCCGGCGTTGAGCAGCAAAGCCCGTTGGCGATAGAATCCGGTGCCTCCCCCCACACTCCGGGCGAGTCCCGGAACTCCGCTGGCGTAGCTCAGTTGGTAGAGCAGCTGATTTGTAATCAGCCGGTCGTAGGTTCGAATCCTATCGCCAGCTCCATAAAAACAATAAGTTACTAGGTTTTTTTCGGGTCCCGTTTTCGTTTGAGTCACCATAGAGTCACCTCGCGGAGCGAATCACGGTTGCGCGCGCGTTCGTAGGATCAGCGAGAAGCGAGCGAGGGCGCATTGGACGAAAGGTCCGTTCCCCCTTGCGTCCAGTCTTGGCGCCTTCGCGAGACGCTACGGGTCTTGCTGCTCTCCGGTGAGACCCAACAGCCAGACCTGACTTGTCCGAATAGCGGGAAGTCGTGTCGCGCACTCGCATACCAAGCGTGTCGAAAAGGACCACGTGGTCCTTTTTGCCGCGAAGCGTGACCGATACAACCATCCGGTAGATAGAGTCCCAGCACGGCGCCTGACTGTCAGGTCAAGGGCCGCAAAGGTTGCGGCTGGGCGCTGCACCAGGGGGTTTCGGGCGGGACGGCAACAACGAGGGCCGGTCGCGGATGGTCCGAAACCGCCGAGAAGACGGTGGCTTCGAACGGAAGACGGCCGGATCTCAACGACTAGCCCCGCAAGTCGCTGATCTGCGAGGCCACGTAAGCTCGACTCATGATATATGGGATGACCCGGCGGCCGGAGGGAGAGCGCGAGGTAGTCCGCCAACGTCAGGCATGGGCCGACCTGGGATCGGAGCAATACGGCCGACTGGATCGCTGGAGCGATGTTGGCCAAGCCGCGCGGCAAGCGAAAAGCATTCCCGTAGCAGCAGGACTTGCCCGCGGTCTGCCCGTAGAAAGCCTCTCGACCGCGCCTCCTTCGCGCCCTCCGTCAGCTGGTGCAGTGATCCCGCTTCTCGGTAAGCCGCGATTTCTCAGCCATACCAAACTGACATTTTGGCGCCGTTGCTGGGTCGTGCCGCCCAAGTGAAACGCCAGACGCAGGACGCCTGCTGGTCGATCATTGTTCGCTATCGGCCTGTCGGACTTGGGGGATCGGAGCGAGGGAGTGGGAGGGCGAGGACAGTTTGGTCCGGATTCGAGGCGCATCGTGGGTGCCGTGTAACGAGACTCCGGGCCGAAATGGACCGCGCGCCCAGTTCCGCAGCCGGTTCATCCCAAGCCCCACGGGCTGCCAAAGCCGCCTTTTTCACTGACCACGATGACCAGCGCGATCCTCACCGACATCGAAGGCACCACCACCCCCATCACCTTCGTGACCCAGGTGCTCTATCCCTTCGCGCGCGGGAGGTTGCCTGACTTTCTGCGCGAGCGGGCGAACGACCCGGAGGTGGCGAGGATCGTCGCCGAGGTCCAGTCCGAGGCGGGCGGGCCGATGGACCTCGAGGGCGTGATCGACCAGCTGTTGGGCTGGATGGACGCGGATCGCAAGGCGGCGCCGTTGAAGGATCTTCAGGGGATCATCTGGGAGCAGGGCTACCGTGACGGTGCGCTTCGGACCCAGATGTACGAGGACGCGGCGCAGTGGCTCAGGCGGTGGCACGCTGCCGGGCTCGGACTCTATGTATTCTCATCCGGTTCGGTGCAGGCCCAGCGGTCCATCTTCGCGAACACCGATCACAGCGACCTGGGCACATTCTTCTCGGGCTACTTCGACACTCGGGTCGGCCACAAGCGCGAGCCCGCCTCCTACCGCCGTACCGCCGAGGCCATCGGTCTGCCGCCGGGGGAGATCCTGTTCCTCTCCGACGTGCGCGAGGAGCTCGACGCCGCCCGCACTGCGGAGATGCGGACCACCTGGCTGGTTCGGGAGCGTGCCCCGCGGGTCCCCCTGCCGCGCATCGCCAGGCCCGAAGCTTCGACTCCGTGTCCGTCTAAGGCGGCTCAGGCCCCCGGGCGCGGTGCCGCGGCGATCGAGGGACCGCAGAATCGTGTCCAGGCGGGCGGCGGCGCCCTACGGCTCCACGCCGCCCCCGAAGCGCCGCTCGATGGCCGGCAGCAGCCGCTCGAGGGCGAGGCCGCGCGACCCCTTGATCAGCACGACCTCACCTGGCTCGAGGCTCGCGGCCACCCGGTCCGCGATGTCCTCGGACCAAGCGGCCTCGACGCTCAACCGACCCGTTACAGCGCCCGCGTCCGGCGCCATCTCTGCCAAAGCCTCGGCGAATTGGGGCCCGATGAAGATGCAGCGCCCGGCGATCCGGGTAGCCAGCTCGGCGATGGTCCTGTGGGCCGCTGCCGCGCTGTCCCCGAGCTCCAGCATGTCGCCCAGGATGGCCACTCGCGGGGCCTGCCAGCCCTGAAGCATGGTGAGCGCCGCCCGCATGGAGCTCGGATTGGCGTTGTAGGCATCGTTGATGACGGTCGGGCGCGCCGGTTCCTGCGCGAACAAGACCTCCCCGCGCATGGGGGCGTGCCCGGCGGTGGTGAGCGCCGCGCCAATGGTCGCGTCGGCGACACCGAACAGACGGGCGACGGCGGCCGCCGCGGACGCGTTGAGGCGATTGTGCTCCCCGGGCAGCGGCAGGGCGTCCGCGAGTGGGTCGAGATCGAAACGGCGGATCTCCGCGGGTGCCTCCGCTGGCAGGTCGAGGGGGACGGGCAGACGGTGCTCTGCTGGCAGCAGTGCCGTGCCGCCCGCCGCCACCCAGGGCAGCAGCGCCGACTCTTCTCGGGCGACCCCCCGGAGATCGCCGAAGAACTCAACGTGCTCCTCCCCGACCCCGGTGACGACGGCGATGTCTGGCCGAACCAGGGCGGACAGTGCGGCGATCTCGCCGGGGTGGTTGGTGCCGACCTCACAGGTCACGAAATCGTGCTCGGGCCGCGCCCCGAGCAGTGTCAGCGGCACGCCGAGGTGGTTGTTGAAGCTCTTCGGGCTCTGGGTTCCGGTGAGCCCAGCGTGGGTCAGGACGTGGTGGATCAGGTGACGGGTGGTGGTCTTGCCATTGGAGCCCGAGACGCTGATCACGCGGCACCCGCCGGCGCCCAGCAGGTCCCGGTAGCGACTGGCCAGCGCCTGCAGGGCACTCACGGTGGAGTCGACCCGAAGCACGGCCAGGGGCGCGCCGTCTGTCGGGGCGAGCGCCTGGCTGGCGGTCGGGTCGCGCTGGACCAGGGCGAGCCGTGCGCCGGCGAGCTGTGCCTGGGCCAGGAAGTCGTGACCGTCGAAGCGTTCCCCGGCGATGGCCACGAAGGCCTGCCCGGGCTCGAGCGTCCGGGTGTCGATGCCGATGCCGGTGAGCGTCTCCAGCGGGTCGCCGGGGGGAATCAACCAACGGCCATCGGTGATTGCCGCGAACGAGGCGGGGCTCCAGAAGGGCGGTGTGTCGAGGCTCATGGGTGAAAGGGGTCGGGGGTCCGGGGGTCGGCTAGTACATCTGGGCAAAAGTCATGATGCTAGTTTTCAGGCGGCGAGAGGCTTTGCCTGGTAGGTCCAGCGAAAGGGCTTTGCCATGGTGCGGTTGAAGTACTCGATGAAGGCGTTGAGCTTGCCTGTCAGATCCTCAGTGGAGGAGAAGTTGCCGCGGCGGATGACCTTTCGTGCCCGGATCGAGAACCAGATTTCGATCTGGTTCAGCCATGAGCAATGTTTTGGCGTGTAGTGGAAGACGATGCGATGGCTTGGATCACGCAGAAACGCCTCACGGCTCGCCATGGACTGGAGGATCCCGCACTTGCCCTTGACGCCGAGGTCCCCTTGGTAGCCGATTTCCCCTGCCACGAGCCGCACCACCGCCTCCGAGCAATGGGTGTTGAGATTGTCCATCACCAGGTGCCAGGCGGTGGTCTTGGCGCGCCGTGCGAACAACCGCCCGAGGTAGCGGGCGAAGTCCTCCTCGGTGCGGGTCTGCCCGATGTCGGCGAACACCTCGCCGGTGGCCACATGGAAGCCGCCGATCAGCGTTTGCGTGCCGTGGCGGATGTACTCGAACTCCTGATGCTCGCCGCCCCGGGCGCATCGGCAGGGTTGGGGCCGCACGCTCCAGCGCCTGAATCCCGGTCATCTCATCGATGGAAACCGTCTCCATGCCGGCGCGACGGCGTTCACCAGCCTGGCGATAGGTCTCGCAGATGTCATGGCATTTCTCGGCAAAGCGCTCATCGTGCTTTGCCGTCAGCCAGCCGCGCACGCGATGCGCTTGCCGGCTGGCATCTTTTTAAAAAGTGGCCGATGGCCCGAGGTGAGATGGACTGGGCAATGCCGCGTTTGACCGCTTCCTCGGCCAGCTCCCGTTGCGTCCAGTGCGTCATCGCTCGATTGCAGTCCTCGGGACGCTCGCAGGCGATAGCCACCATCGCGCACACCTGCTCGGGTGAGTATGTTGCCGGAGCGCCGGATCGCGGCAGATCGCTGAGGCGTGCCACCACATCCTCCTCGTCTGCCTCGCGCCAACGCCGCCGCCAGATCTGCACCGTGGTCCGCGCGATGCCCAATCGCCGCATGGTCTCGTGCACACCGACCCCTTCGCTGGCCAGAAGGACAATGCGCGCTCGCACAACCTGTTGCTGCGGACTGGTTCGCTTGCGCACGATCGCTTCGAGTTCTTCCCGATGTTGTTCACTGACTTCGAGTGCTGCGGCAGTGAGTCGAGCCATGGTTCTCGCTGTGTCGCCGAGTTCTCCCCGGCTTTCCTCTCCGTATAAACCACTTACAGAGCATGTTACAGCATTCTCTTAAGAAATGGCTTTAGACAATTTCGCCGCGGTGTACTAGCCTGCCCAGTCGCCGCGCTGCGCCCGCGGCACCCAAGCCATGCACAACCCTGGTGGCCCTCCGCTGCGTGGGGCATGGCTGGAGGCCGGCTGCGGCGCTTCGAGCACAGTTTCCAGCCGCCACTACTGGCCCGGAAACTCCGTGGTGCGGCATATCCCTCGGCTGTCAGCCCTGCTGAGAAGGTGTCGACGTTGGTGCCGGCCATCGATGTGTAGCCCTCGCAGTGCTCAGGCTGTGTGAGAGGACGGTCGCTGGGTCCGACGGCCTCGCCAGTGCTACCCCTGAACGAGCGCCCAACCGACGCTCTACGTCTTCGCAAACGGACCCCCTGACCCTCGCAAGGGCCGCCGCTGCCACCGTATGCATTCTCGACGACGGTGCCCAGGCTGCTGATCCCGAGATACTGTCGTCATGGCGATGCATCTGCCGCTGTCGTCTAGCTGCGACCAATCGCGGTCGGTACAGACGGTCAACGGAGCCTCTCGGGCGAACTCCGGACTGGCCGAGATCGGCTAACACCTGCCTCTCGCGTCGACTTCGACGACCGGCAGGAGTCGGCCAAGTCCGGACGTCCAGCCCTGCAAGTGGGGCGACTGGTAAACCCCGGATTGCTGCCGCTCGGAGCCCACGTCATGGGTGACCGCGAAGGACGCATTGCCGTCGCTGACCGCCGAAGCGACGATCCGGAAGAGGTTCCACAAAGCGGACGTTGCGCGGCGATCTTCCGCAGGCGGTTTCATCCTGTGGTGATCCAGCAATTCCCGCTCAGGCAACAGGTTATTCCCGTCCCGTGGACGCAAACACGAGCGCTGCGTTGATCACCGATGCCGCACCCGTCGAGCAGATCTTAACCCACATCGGCGAGCCACCACGCCCGCCCCAAGTCGCCCCCGCCCGCGGACCGCCCGCCTGGGACGATGGTCCAGAGCTGGTGCCGGACTGGGACCTCTTCGGCCAGCCCGAGCCCGACTTCGAGTTTGACCAGCGCGTCTCCTGGTAACCGCCATCTTTTGCCACAGATGGCGTCGTCAGCCCGGGCCACGTGGCTCAAGAGCCCCCAGGACCGCGACGGCGGCGAAGCCTGGTGTACAGCGACGAGCAATTTGGATGAACAACACCTTAGATTCCTGAAGCGTCCGGACGCATACCGCTGGATCGTTGCCGTTGCGAAGCAGCGGCGGCACGCAGTGCCTTCCGCTGCTTCGGGGCGCTGCTTACCTAGTTGACCAGTTCGAAATCACCGGGCATCCAGGTCTTGTCGAACCAGGGTTCCAGCGGGCCATACAGGCGCAGCAGCACGTTGTAGCCCTTTCCGGGCATGGTCTGGATCCAGTTGCCTTCGTGTCCTTTCGGCGCTTGCGGGCCGAACCACATCGTGTAAGAACCATCGGCATTGGCCTTCACGGACGGGTTGTTGCTGTCCAGGCCGCCGGTTTTCTGATCGGTTTCAAGTACCGAACGAGTCTGGTTGTCATACACCATGAAAGACCAGAAGTCCTTGGCGGGAACGGGGCCGGGGAGAGTGACCTTGTAGGTCTTGCCGCCGTCGAGGTAGTTGCCTTCCGAATCGTGCGCACCGATCGCGTAGACAGAGCCGGTGCCGACCGCCGGCTTGGCCATGGCCGGAGTGATGGCGGTGGCGTAGTAGTGGAACATGATGCGGTCATCCAGCACCCGCTCGCCGTTGTTCATGAATTCGTGGCTGCCACCCGTGAAGCAGGAGTACCACTGGCGCTTGCCCGGATAGAAGTAGGCGCTCTCGTAGCGGGGACGGAACGTGATCGAGCGGGCCGTGGCATTGCCGATGGCCACGCCCTCGGTAAGGATCTTCTTCATCCGGGCATCCGGCTCGAACGGCTTGCCCTTCTTGATCCCGATCGCGGCGAACTGGCCCACGATTTCCGGATTGAAGGCATCAGCCGGCTCATATTGGACGACGGCGTTCAACTCCGCCCAGTAGTCGTAGTCGTTCGCGTGGATGGTGTTGATCTTCGCACCTGAAGCATTCACGACCCTGCCCCTGGGCGGGTTGTCCAGCTTGGAGAGGGGATAGATGCGGAACTGCGTTCTAAGGCCCAGCGTGGCCGCCTCCAGGTCGCCGTCCTGGACCAGCGCGCGCAGGAACATCCAGTTGCGGTAGGTGGGGGTCTTCACGACGCGGTAGCCGTCGGGAAGCTCACCCTTGTAGTCCGGACCGACAAAGACATACTTGCCGCCCTTGCCAAGGTTCGGACCGGTTAGCCCGAGGTCGGTGACCCAGCGGAAGAAGGCGTCGTCCACCGCACCGACGAGACGCCCGGCAGGCACTTCCACGATGGCCGGTTCGTCCTTTACGTTGATCTCGGCAAAGGCGTAGGGCGTGGTCGTCTGGGGCGTCAGGAGCAGGCTTCGGGCGTCGTAGAGCTTTTCCCACAGCACCAGGTCGCCCGGTTTCGCGCCGGCCTGCTTCAGGCCTTCCAGCATGGCGTAGATGGAGGTGGCCGGAATGCCGTTGAGAAACGCGTCGACGGCGCGAGACAGGTCGATGAAGTCGTAGGTCTTCCTGACCGTGGCCTCGCTGGGCATGCCGTCAGTGAAGTCAAGTTCACCCAGCATCTCCGTCTGCACCTTGTCCGGTGTGATCAGACTCTGCGGCACATCGGCCTTGTACTTGGGTTCGGCAAAGGCGGCTGAAGCGAGCAGCGTGGTCGCGCATACCGCAGCCGCAATGCCGATCGAGAGAGAGTGGGCAGTCTTCATGTCGGTGTCCTGTTGCTTTCCTGATTGGGCATCACGCGGCCAGCCTACTTCACCAGTTCGAAATCACCCGGCTTCCAGGTCTTGTCGAACCAGGCCTGTTCCGGGCCATAGAGGCGTAACAGGGAGTTCCAGCCCTTGCCGGGAACGGTCTGCACCCAGTTGGATTCGTGACCCTTTCGGCGCGGTCGGGCCAAACCAGACATCGACAGAGCCGTCGTTGTTGATGACGACACCTTCCTTCAGGCTGCTGATGCTCGGGAACTGCTGATCGGTCTGCAGCATCGACCGGGTCTGGTTGTCATAGACCACGAAGGACCAGAAGTTCCTGGCCGGGATGCCGGGGGGCAGGTGGATCTTGTAGGTCTTGCTGCCATCCAGCGGCCTGCCTTCGGAATCAGTGGTCGCCGCGGCGTATTGCGAACCGACGCCGACCATCTTCATCGCCATGGCGGGCGTGACACCGGTGGCGTAGTAGTGGAACAGGACGCGGCCATCCAGGTTGCGAACCCCGGGCTGCTTCAGGAACTCGTAGCTGCCTCCGGGGAAGCTGGTGAACCACTTGCGATCCGGATAGTAATAGACCCCCTCCAGGCGGGGGCGGAACGTCAGGGCGCGCGCGGTCGCGTTACCCACGGCCACCGCTTCGGTGAGGATCTTCTTCATCCGGGCGTCCGGCGCGAATTCCTTGCCCTTCTCGATGCCGATGGCGGCCAGCAGACCCAGCGTTTCCGGATCCAGCGCCTCGTTCGGCTCGTACTGCACGATCGCGTTCACCTCTTCATAGAAGTGAAAGTCGTTGGCGTGAATCGTGTTGAATTCCTTGCCCGAGACGTTGATGAACTTCATCGGCGGCGGGTTGCCCGCATCGGACAGCGAATAGGCCTTGTAGAACTTTCTGGTGTTTTCGAGGGACGTTTTCGTGCTGCCGTTGTCCAGGAAGCCACGATAGAACATCAGGTTGCCGTAGGTCTTGGTGCGCAGCACGACGTAGCCTTCCGGCACCTCGCCCTCGTAGCCGGGAGGCAGCAGCAGATACTTGCCGCCCTTGCCCTTGTCCGGACCCGCGTTGCCGAAGTCGCCCACATACTTGAACCAGTGGTCATCGATGATGCCGAGCACGTTCGGCGGTGTTTCGATCACCAGCGGACCGTCGCTGACATCGAGCCACGCCATGTGGTAGACGCTCTCGGTATTGGGGGTCAGGAAGAGCGACTTCGAGTCCATCAGGTTTTCCATGATGAGCAGGGTCTGGTTGTTGACCGCCCCCTGGCTGGCCCAGCCGACACGGATCGCTTCAGCCGACGCACCCGGCATGGCATTGAGAAAGGCCTCCACCCCGCGCATGAAGTCGAGGTTGTCGTAGACCTTCTGCGTGGTGGCATCGTCCGGAAATCCGTCGAAGAATGTCAACGTGCCGATGCGCGTCTCGACGCTGTCCGGCGTGGTGATGGCTTCGGGAATGTCCGTCGTCATCTTCATCTTCGGCGCGTCAGCGGCGCTGGCGCAGACTGCCGCAAGCGCGCAGCCAACGAGGAGTCCAGGGATTCCGATTGCCGTGATTTTCATGAGTCCATTTCCTCAAAGACTGGCTGTGCCTGCTGGCGCGGGTTGCCGAACCCGGAGGTCGCCCGGGACGGCTGCTAAGGATGGGTTCCGGCTGGCTCGATCTGGCAGGCGCAGGGCACACCTATTTCCTACCGCCTAGCCGCGTATTCTGGCGCATTGTGGCCATGCCAACCTGACAATTCAGATCAGCAATTTGACATTT
>CAVPOY010000009.1:0-107671 GCA_963707135.1 uncultured Gammaproteobacteria bacterium
CATTGCCGTCGCTGACCGCCGAAGCGACGATCCGGAAGAGGTTCCACAAAGCGGACGTTGCGCGGCGATCTTCCGCAGGCGGCTTCATCCTGTGGTGATCCAGCAATTCCCGCTCAGGCAACAGGTTATTCCCGTCCCGTGGACGCAAACACGAGCGCTGCGTTGATCACCGATGCCGCACCCGTCGAGCAGATCTTAACCCACATCGGCGAGCCACCCCGCCCGCCCCAAGTCGCCCCCGCCCGCGGACCGCCCGCCTGGGACGATGGTCCAGAGCTGGTGCCGGACTGGGACCTCTTCGGCCAGCCCGAGCCCGACTTCGAGTTTGACCAGCGCGTCTCCTGGTAACCGCCATCTTTTGCCACAGATGGCGTCGTCAGCCCGGGCCACGTGGCTCAAGAGCCCCCAGGACCGCGACGGCGGCGAAGCCTGGTGTACAGCGACGAGCAATTTGGATGAACAACACCTTAGATTCCTGAAGCGTCCGGACGCATACCGCTGGATCGTTGCCGTTGCGAAGCAGCGGCGGCACGCAGTGCCTTCCGCTGCTTCGGGGCGCTGCTTACCTAGTTGACCAGTTCGAAATCACCGGGCATCCAGGTCTTGTCGAACCAGGGTTCCAGCGGGCCATACAGGCGCAGCAGCACGTTGTAGCCCTTTCCGGGCATGGTCTGGATCCAGTTGCCTTCGTGTCCTTTCGGCGCTTGCGGGCCGAACCACATCGTGTAAGAACCATCGGCATTGGCCTTCACGGACGGGTTGTTGCTGTCCAGGCCGCCGGTTTTCTGATCGGTTTCAAGTACCGAACGAGTCTGGTTGTCATACACCATGAAAGACCAGAAGTCCTTGGCGGGAACGGGGCCGGGAAGAGTGACCTTGTAGGTCTTGCCGCCGTCGAGGTAGTCGCCTTCCGAATCGTGCGCACCGATCTCGTAGACAGAGCCGGTGCCGACCGCCGGCTTGGCCATGGCCGGAGTGATGGCGGTGGCGTAGTAGTGGAACATGATGCGGTCATCCAGCACCCGCTCGCCGTTGTTCATGAATTCGTGGCTGCCACCCGTGAAGCAGGAGTACCACTGGCGCTTGCCCGGATAGAAGTAGGCGCTCTCGTAGCGGGGACGGAAGGTGATCGAGCGCGCCGTGGCATTGCCGATGGCCACGCCCTCGGTGAGGATCTTCTTCATCCGGGCATCCGGCTCGAAGGGCTTGCCCTTCTTGATCCCGATCGCGGCGAACTGGCCCACGATTTCCGGATTGAAGGCATCGGCCGGCTCATACTGGACGACGGCGTTCAATTCCGCCCAGTAGTCGTAGTCGTTGGCGTGGATGGTGTTGATCTTCGCACCTGAAGCATTCACGACCCTGCCCTTGGGCGGGTTGTCCAGCTTGGAGAGCGGATAGATGCGGAACTGCGTTCTCAGGCCCAGCGTGGCCGCTTCCAGGTCGCCGTCCTGGACCAGCGCGCGCAGGAACATCCAGTTGCGGTAGGTGGGGGTCTTCACGACGCGGTAGCCGTCGGGAAGCTCACCCTTGTAGTCCGGACCGACAAAGACATACTTGCCGCCCTTGCCCTGGTTCGGACCGGTTAGCCCGAGGTCGGTGACCCAGCGGAAGAAGGCGTCATCCACCGCACCGACGAGACGCCCGGCAGGCACTTCCACGATGGCCGGTTCGTCCTTGACGTTGATCTCGGCAAAGGCGTAGGGCGTGGTCGTCTGGGGCGTCAGGAGCAGGCTCCGGGCGTCGTAGAGCTTTTCCCACAGCACCAGGTCGCCCGGTTTCGCGCCGGCCTGCTTGAGGCCTTCCAGCATGGCGTAGATGGAGGTGGCCGGAATGCCGTTGAGAAACGCGTCGACGGCGCGAGACAGGTCGATGAAGTCGTAGGTCTTCCTGACCGTGGCCTCGCTGGGCATGCCGTCAGTGAACTCGAGTTCGCCGAGCAGCTCCGTCTGCACCTTGTCGGGTGTGATCAGGCTCTGCGGCACGTCGGCCTTGTACTTGGGTTCGGCAAAGGCGGCTGAAGCGAGCAGCGTGGTCGCGCATACCGCAGCCGCAATGCCGATCGAGAGAGAGTGGGCAGTCTTCATGTCGGTGTCCTGTTGCTTTCCTGATTGGGCATCACGCGGCCAGACTACTTCACCAGTTCGAAATCACCCGGCTTCCAGGTCTTGTCGAACCAGGCCTGTTCCGGCCCATATAGGCGTAACAGGGAGTTCCAGCCCTTGCCGGGAACGGTCTGCACCCAGTTGGATTCGTGACCCTTTGGCGCGGTCGGGCCAAACCAGACATCGACAGAGCCGTCGTTGTTGACAACGACACTTTCCTTCAGGCTGCTGATGCTCGGGAACTGCTGATCGGTCTGCAGCATCGACCGGGTCTGGTTGTCATAGACCACGAAGGACCAGAAGTTCCTGGCCGGGATGCCGGGGGGCAGGTGGATCTTGTAGGTCTTGCTGCCATCCAGCGGCCTGCCTTCGGAATCAGTGGTCGCCGCGGCGTATTGCGAACCGACGCCGACCATCTTCATCGCCATGGCGGGCGTGACACCGGTGGCGTAGTAGTGGAACAGGACGCGCCCATCCAGGTTGCGAACCCCGGGCTGCTGCAGGAACTCGTAGCTGCCTCCAGGGAAGCTGGTGAACCACTTGCGATCGGGGTAGTAATAGACCCCCTCCAGGCGGGGGCGGAACGTCAGGGCGCGCGCCGTTGCGTTACCCACTGCCACCGCTTCGGTGAGGATCTTCTTCATCCGGGCGTCCGGCGCGAATTCCTTGCCCTTCTCGATGCCGATGGCGGCCAGCAGACCCAGCGTCTCCGGATCCAGCGCCTCGTTCGGTTCGGACTGCACGATCGAGTTCACCTCTTCATAGAAGTGAAAGTCGTTGGCGTGAATCGTGTTGAATTCCTTGCCCGAGACGTTGACGAACTTGACCGGCGGCGGGTTGCCTGCATCGGAGAGTGAGTAGGCCTTGTAGAACTTTCTCGTGTTCTCGAGGGATGTTTTCGTGCTGCCGTTGTCCAGGAAGCCGCGATAGAACATGAGGTTTCCAAAGGTCTTGGTGCGCAGCACGATGTAACCTTCCGGCACCACGCCCTCGTAGCCGGGAGGCAGCAGCAGATACTTGCCGCCCTGGCCCTTGTCCGGACCCGCATTGCCGAAGTCGCCCACGTACCTGAACCAGTGGTCATCGATGATGCCGAGCACGTTCGGCGGTGTTTCGATCACCAGCGGACCGTCGCTGACATCGAGCCACGCCATGTGGTAGACGCTCTCGGTATTGGGGGTCAGGAAGAGCGACTTCGAGTCCATCAGGTTTTCCATGATGAGCAGGGTCTGGTTATTCACCGCACCCTGGCTGGTCCAGCCGACACGGATAGCTTCAGCCGACGCACCAGGCATGGCGTTGAGAAAGGCCTCTACCCCGCGCATGAAGTCGAGGTTGTCGTAGACCTTCCTGGTAGTGGCATCGTCAGGAAATCCGTCGAAATATGAGAGCGTGCCAATACGCGTCTCGACGCTGGCCGGCGTGGTGATGCCTTCGTGTATGCCCGTCGTCATCTTCATCTTCGGCGCGTCAGCGGCGCTGGTGCAGACTGCCGCGAGCGCGCAGCCAACGACGAGTCCAGGGATTGTGATTGCCTTGAATTTCATGAGTCCATTTCCTCAAAGACTGGCTGTGGCTGCTGGCGCGGGTTGCGGAACCCGGAGGTCGCCCGGGACGGCTGCTAAGGATGGGTTCCGGCTGGCTCGATCTGGCAGGCGCAGGGCACACCTATTTCCTACCGCCTAGCCGCGTATTCTGGCGCATTGTGGCCATGCCAACCTGACAATTCAGGTCAGCAATTTGACATTTTAGCTCAAACTGCCAGGACCGTCGCTTCCGGCGATCCATGACGGGGAACCGCTGGTCGAACCGGCTACCGGTCCCTTTGGGTGACTCCTTCCCGATATTGAGTTATTGTCAAATCTGGTGTACAGCCCTCAGGCGGCGAGCCTGTCTGACTGATCGTTGACTTGCTCTCCGTTGCGGAACTGGACGTTGTTGACGACCAGTTCGAGCTTCCTGAATCCCTTGATGCGCTTCCAGCGCTTCTGAGCGCTCTGGAGCAGCTTGAAGACCATCGCCAAGGTGGTGTCGCGCGAGCCGCAGTTGCGTGATCGCTTGGTGCGCAGACGCACCGTGGCAAAGGTCGACTCGATCGGGTTGGTGGTGCGGATATGCACCCAATGCTCGGCCGGGTAGTCGTAGAACGCCAGCAGGGCGTCGCGATCCTTCCTCAGGCAGTCCATGGCCTGCGGGATACTTGGCCTCGAAGCGCTTGAGCGTGCGATCGAAGGCCCGGTCCGCGTCCTCGCGGGTCTCGGCCATCCAGATCTCGTGCAGCTCGGCCTTGACCTTGGGCTGCACGGATTTCGGCAGCTTGTTCAGCACGTTGGCGGTCTTGTGCACCCAGCAGCGCTGGTGCTCGGTGCCTGGATAGACCTTGCTCAGGGCCTTCCAGAAGCCCAAGGCGCCGTCGCCGACGGCCAGCTTCGGCCCCTGCGCCAGCCCGCGCTCGCGAAGCCCAGTGAGCAGTTCCAGCCAGCTGGCCTCGGACTCGCGGTGGCCGTCCTCCACGGCAATCAGCTCTTTGTGACCGTGCTCGGTGACGCCGATGATCACCAGCAGGCACAGCCGATCGTCCAGGCGCACGTTGCTGTAGACGCCGTCGGCCCACCAGTAGACGTAGCGCCGCTCGCCGAGCGCGCGCTGTGACCAGGCGCGATGCTCATCGATCCACCCCTGCTTGAGCCGCGAGACGGTGTTGGCCGACAACCCCTTGGCCTGATCGCCCAGCAGCGCCGAGAGCGCCTCCTGGTAGTCTCCGGTGGAGACGCCCTTGAGGTACAGCCACGGGATCAGCTCCTCGATGCTGCGGGCCCGCTTGAGGTAGGGCGGCAGCAGGCTGGAGTTGAACCGCGCGCCCCCGCCGCTGCGATCGCGCACCTTCGGCACCCGCACCTCGACCTCGCCGATGCCGGTCTGCACCCTGCGCTCGGGCAGGTAGCCGTTGCGCACCACCGCTTGGCGCCCGTCCTCCAGGCGCTGCCCGGCAACGCTCTCCAGGAAGCTCGCCAGTTCCGCCTCGACGGCCTGGGCGATCAGCTCCCGCGCCCCGGCGCGCAGCAGCGCGTGCAGCGGATCCGCTTCCCCGATCTCTGGTTGTGAAAGAACCCTCAGCGTAGACTGACTCATGGCGTATCCACCTCTGTTGACTGTGATCTTGGCGGTGATCAGTCAACACGATACGCCACCCCTCTCGGCCTCCGCCGTACACCAGAAATCACCATAACTCCCGATATTCCTGCGGCCTCATGCCGGTCAACCGCATGAACGCGCGATCGAACGCACTGAGCTCCGAGTAGCCGACCCTAAGCGCTATCTCACTGATCGGCACCTTGGTCTGGCCAAGTGCCGACTTCGCGATGTCCTCCACGACGCCGTCACGCAATTCGCGGTAGGTGAATCCCATCTGCTTCAGACGTCGCTTCAGGGTGCTGACCGAGACCCCCAGCTTGCTGGCGATACTGGCCTCGTCAGACTGGCCCCGATCCAGGCGCTCGAGAATCAGCAGCCTGACCTGGCGCACCAGGTCGTCTTGGTCACGGATTCCGGCCAGCAGCGTGTCGGCATGTTGGGTCAGCACGCGCAGCAAACCGGGATCGGTCTCGCTGATGCGATAACGCAGAACATCGGTAGAGAACTCAATGCTATTGATGGCATGCCTGAAGTGCAGGTTCGACCCGAAGACCTGGCGCAGCTCCCGCCGGTCCCGTGGTGCCGGATGCGTGAATGTGGTTGTCCCTGGAGTCCAGTCGGCAGAGGCTCCTCGCCTGATCAGGCGTACAGAGAATCCCAGCGTCCACTCGTTGTCATGGCGCGCCGAGACCGTCGCGGGCGCCTTGACGTTGTAGGTAAGCCTGGCCGTTGCGCCTGACACGGAGAGATCCAATGCAGCACCCCGATAGAAGGTCGGGTAGTACCGGCAGGCGATCTCCAGGGCCTCGCCCACGGTGGGCGCGTTCATCAGAAGGTATCCGTAGATGCCCAGGTCCGCGGTGTCCGCCAGCTCGACCATGCGCAAACCGAAGTTACCGTCCCCACTGACGGACGCGCACTCCAGGAGAATGGCGTTGACCATGTCAGGCGTGACCATCTCGGGAGTACGCAACGCCAGATCCATCGGCCCCGGGAGCCGCCGGAACAGCTGCCGGGTATCGACACCGCCCCTGGCGAAGGCCTTCAGGAGCCAGGCTCCGGGTTGTTCCTTGCCGGTCAATTTGCGCTGACGGGCCGGCGATACGCGCTCGCCGGCTTGCCCGTCCATCGCCTGAACGCCTTGCGAAAATTGGAGGCATCGGTAAAGCCGATGCGATGGCCGATTTCCTCGACCGGCATGAGCGTGTTCTGCAGGTACTCGATTGCCATCGAACTCCTGACCTCGTCCAGGCAGCTGCTGACAGCCGACGTTCTCCACGCCCAGGCGCCGGTGCAGGGTCCGTAGCGACATGCCCAGCGCTGCCGCCACGCCCTTGCCGCTGTGGATCAGGTGCCGGTACTCGGTCACTGACCCCCGGGTGACCTTCTCCAGCAGGCCGCCGACGTAGATCGTCGTCTCCGAGACGCCGCTCGTTACATTGACCTACTTGTCGCGGTTGCGAGAGGCCCCGTAGTACAGCGTGCTGGGGTTCGAGCCGGCCATGATCACGTTCGGCAGGTTGTAGCTGGTGTAGCCGATCGTGCTGCCGTTGCGGGTGGTCATGGTGCCGGCGGCATTCGATTGAGTCGCAGCGTGGATCAATCGACCCCCCGTCGAATGACGCCTGGAAGGCACCCCGGTGCCGGCTGGTATGAAAGTGCCAGCGAGCGGATGGGGGTGTCGATCCGACCCGATTCCGGACAGTCCGATGGTGCCCGCCCGAGCAGCGGCGCCAGCTCGCGTGCCCGCTTCGGGGCGGTGAGCTTCATCCACCGCTTCGGCGCCCCCCTCAACCGGCACGTCCACGACCACTCCTGTGTCATCGACAGGGTATTCGAGCTGGTCGAGGATGCCGCCGATCGCCGACCGGAAAGCGCGTTGACCTGCCGCTGGAGCGAGACGGCTTGGCGACAGGCCTTCGCCGTTTGCGGTCACTGACCGGCGCAAGGTCGGGAGGCCGGAGCCACAAGAAGCGGACAGTCGAACTGCGGCTTCGATCGGAGCTACCATGCCCGCCGGTATCGCGGTGGTCATCTTCATCTTCGGCGGTGTCTGCGTCCACGTCGGACAGGCGAATCCCCGGCTGGTTGCGAGCACAAGGGTGCCGGCCGCCGAACAGTCGAACTCCACTCGTTTGATGGCTAGCGCGCCATCATCGCTTTCAGAGCCCAGGAGGGGATATCGCCGGAGTTGGGTGGGGCGCTATGCCACGGGTCGGGTCGTGTCGCGAGGGCTCGCCCCGCGTCGAACGCCGCGCGCATCTGGGTGGGGTCGAAGGCGAGCACGTCATTGCCGATGTCCACGTCCTCCGGGATCCCAACCATCTTGAAGGAATAGCCCAGTACCTTTGTCCCGAAGTAAGACCTGATCAAAGCGGTTTGCATGGACTGTTCCATCATCACGCTGACCGTTGTCGCCGCCACGTCGCCAAGGGCCCGGCGTAGGGCCTGGGGCGGCTGTGTGACCCTGCCATTGTCAATCAGGTACAGATTCCCCGGACCGTAGACCGGAGGATTGGGCTTGCGCGTTCCGCCCATCCCCGGGACCACCACATTCGAACGGGCGGCCCCGTCGACAAACAAGTGGCCATCGATTTCCACCGGAGGAAAGACGATCGGGAAAGAGGCGGAGGCCAGCAATACCTTGCGATAAAGCTCCAGGTCCCCCGCCTTCGCGATCAGCGACATATTCCAGACCCAGGTCTGGCCGTAATCGATGTTGGTGGTGCCAACGAATAACAGACGATTGTCATCGTACGCCGCGGCCACGCGCTCCAAAGTTTCCGCGGTAATGTACTTGGAAAGCAGCGCTCGCAACGGAGCGGTGTCTCTGAGCGAGTCGGCGCCCAGAAGGCTGACGAATCCTCTTTCCTCGTAGATATCGTGCTTCGTGACCTGCGTGTACATCTCTTCCAACTTCAGGTCGTCGGCCGGGGTGCCGAGAAAGGCGTGCGTAGCCAGCAACGCGCCGGTGCTGACACCGCCGACGACATCAAACTCCGGACGTCGTCCGCTCTCGCGCCAGCCGATGAGGAAACCGGCACCGAAGGCGCCGTTCTGGCCGCCGCCCGAGAGGGAAAGCATGTTCAACGCGTGTCCGCGCTTGCGCTCCAGGTAGCGTATGACATTGTCGCCAGGAATGGCCGTTACCGCGGCATAGATGGGCGAAGGTTGAGTCGGATTCAGCGGCTCGGATCCATTCGGCAACGTGGCGTACGACGGTGCCTTCAACGACAGTCCCCGCTCAGGGGGCGATGCACAGGCCGCCAGAACCAGCAAAGCCAATAAACCCAAAGAAATCCTCAGCTTCTTATATCCCACGACCCCTGCAGCCCTGATAGAGAAAGAAATCCAACCGCACCACATTGCGAACCACGGCTGGGAAACGCGCGACGCTACCATCGCGCTCGGATGCGAGCAAGGATGTTTGAGTGGGCATGTGGCCGCGCGGGAAGGCGAAATTCGCTGTTGTCTCGATGGACGGTGGCGCACCTTGACGTCCCGGTCGAGAGCGGCGGGTATCGCAGTGCCCTGGGCGCCTCCGCCGGAACCAGTCGACGAAGGGGCTGCCACTGCAGCGGGTGCGCCTCGGTGACGAAAGCGACGATAGGTATCCGGCCCGTTGCGGCTGCAATGCTGCGGCCGCTCGTGGTAGGGCTGATGTCGATTCTGGGTCTAAGGCCATCGCCGTAAGTTGCAGTAAGGTACAACGTCCAACGTGGAGGCGTCTGCGGCAGTTCGCAGCGCGGCGTCCGCTTTCTGGAACCTCGGCCGGACCGCCGCCGTTTCGGCCAGGGGCCGCTATGCGCGTCTATGTGAAGTTCCGAACTATGTGAAGATGTTGCCGGCGCGCCAGCTGTTCCAAGCACTTGAGGCGATCATAGCTTCACATAGTTTTCGCACGCTGCAATTCCTCAAGTTGGCCCACGAGCAGGCCGGATCGAGCGAAGGTGCGTATCAAGGCAACGAGGAACGCCGTCTTCACGAACTGGTTGGCGCGAGCCTGGACGGCTGACCCTTGTAGATGACTACCTCTCTGCCGAAACGCCGCCCAACGGTTGACGGGCAGTATCGCGATAAACCGGAAAACTATGTGAAGGTCCCGCGCCGCTTGCTTTGCTGCAACCCTGCAACTGCGTAGATGCTCGGTGACCAACCTCACCGAACTTCACATAATTTGGATCTTCACATAGACGCGCATATGTGAAGCTTCACATATCAGCGTACACCCGCCGCCGAGCCGCCGCTGGACGACAGGCAGCTCATGGGACTCAAGGGACGATCATGAAGGCGCGTCCATGATCAGGCGAGGATGGAGACAGTCGTTCGCGATGAACCACCCCGTTCAGTTGGATGTGGCGAAAACCATACGCCTCTCGGAAGAGGCGGCTACTTCCGCTGTGGGTCGTGACCAGCTTCCCATGGGGCTTCATTCTGTCGATTACTGAGGTCAACGTACCGCGAGCAGTCAATCAAGACTCTCGACCAGCGGCTCCATTAGACGCGCGACACTATGTTCGAGTACCCGTAGTTCCTGGACGTGGTCCTTCATTCTACGGTCACAGACTTCGCGAGATTGCGTGGCTGATCCACGTCGGTGCCCTTGAGCACCGCGACATGGTAGGCCAACAGCTGCAGGGGCACGGTAAAAACCAGCGGATCGATGATGTCATCGGTCTCGGGCAGACGGATCACGGTCAGGCCCGGCTCGTCGGCCATCGGGACGTGAAAGTCCGCGAAGACATAGAGTTGACCCCCTCGCGCGCGGACCTCCTCGAGATTCGACTTGAGCTTTTCGAGCAGGGCATTGTTCGGCGCTACGGCGACGACCGGCATCTCTTCGTCGATCAGGGCCAGCGGCCCGTGCTTCAGCTCTCCGGCCGGATAGGCCTCGGCGTGGATATAGGAGATCTCCTTGAGCTTCAGCGCGCCTTCCAGCGCAATGGGGTAGTGCTCGCCCCGGCCCAGAAACAGGGTGTGCTGCTTGTCGACAAACTGCTCGGCCAGCGCCGCGATCCGTTGATCGAGGCCAAGCACGTCCTCGAGCTTTCCCGGTACCGAGCGCATCAGCGCAACGATCCGCTCCTCACCATCTGAATCCAGGCGGTGGAAGCGCCCCAGCGCGGTGGTCAGCAACAAGAGTGCGATGAGCTGGGTCGTGAATGCCTTGGTGGAGGCAACCCCGACCTCCGGGCCCGCACGAGTCAGCAGCACCAGGTCCGACTCGCGAACCAGCGAGCTCTCGGGGACGTTGCAGATAGCGAGCGTGGTGGCGTAGCCGGCCGTTTTCGCCATGCGCAGGGCTGCCAGTGTGTCGGCGGTCTCGCCCGATTGCGAGATGGTAACGAACAGGGCCCCTTCTGGAACGACGTGATCGCGGTAGCGGTACTCACTCGCGACCTCGACCGCGCAGGGCAGACCGGCCAGGGACTCCATCCAATACCGGGCCACGAGGCCGGCGTGGTAGCTGGTGCCGCAGGCAACGATGGTGACCGCCTTGACCTGGGCGAAGATCTCGGGTGCGTCCTTTCCGAAACTCTCCGGCAGCACGCGATTGGCCGCCAGGCGTCCCTCTAGCGTGTCGGCGATCGCGCGCGGCTGCTCGAATATTTCCTTGAGCATGTAGTGCCGATACTCGCCGCGCTCGGCCGCATCGGTCGCGAGAAACGACTCCTTGACCGGTCGCTCGACGAGGTCGCCGTTGCGGTCCCAAATGCGCACCGAATCGAGCGTCAGCTCGGCGATATCGCCTTCTTCCAGAAAGATGAAGCGGCGCGTGACGGGTAGCAGTGCAAAAACGTCCGAGGCGATGAAGTGCTCGCCGAACCCCACGCCGATCACCAACGGGCTGCCCTGGCGGGCCGCGACCAGGTGGAGCGGATCCTGGGTATCCAGGACACCCAGCGCGTAGGCACCCTCGAGCTTACCGACGGAACGGCGCACCGCATCGATCAGGCTGTGGCCGGCGGCGAGCTCGTCATAGATGGCGTGCACCACGACCTCGGTGTCCGTTTGCGACGTGAAGACGTGGCCGGCCGCTGTTTGCTCGCGGCGCAGCGCCTCGTGGTTCTCGATGATGCCGTTGTGGACGATGGCACAGCGATCGCGGCAGACGTGTGGGTGTGCGTTCTGGGTGGAGGGCTCGCCGTGGGTCGCCCAGCGAGTATGGGCGATACCGAGCGATCCCGGAAGGGGATTGGCGCTCACCTGCTCACGCAGACGCACGACCTTGCCGAGCGTGCGAGCCCGATGGAGATTGCCCGGCGACTCGAGCACGGCGATGCCGGCCGAGTCGTAGCCTCGGTACTCGAGTCGGCGAAGCCCCTCGAGCAGGATCGCGGAGACGGGACGTTGGGCGATGGCGCCGACGATGCCGCACATTGTGGATGGCTTCCTTAGGTTTTGGGTTGCTTCTCGGGCCGTTTCCACCCGGCGATGGTCGCCTGCCGGCCTCGGCCGACGGTGAGCTGCCCGGGCGGCGCGTCGCGGGTGATCACGGACCCCGCGCCGATCGTGGCACCCGCGCCAACGGTCACCGGCGCCACCAGGGCGGTGTTCGAGCCGATGAAGGCCCCGTCTTGGATCACCGTGCGGAACTTGTTGGCCCCGTCGTAGTTGCAGGTGATGGTACCGGCGCCGACGTTGACGCCGGCGCCTATTTCGGCATCCCCGATGTAGGTCAGGTGGTTGACCTTGCTTCCGTGCCCGATGCGCGACTTCTTAATCTCGACGAAATTGCCGACGTGGGTCTCGTCCGCCAGACGCGCCTCGGGCCGGAGGCGAGCGAATGGACCGATCTGGGCGTACGCGCCCACCTCGGCCGACTCGATGACGCAGTTCGCGCGGATCACCGTGCCGGGTCCGATTGCGGAGTCCTTGAGCAGACAGTTTGGGCCGACGATCACGCCCTCGGCGAGACTTACTACGCCCTCGATGATGACGTTGACGTCGATGGTGACGTCCTGGGCCGCGTGCAGCACGCCGCGCAGGTCGAACCGGGCCGGGTCTGCCAGGGTCACGCCGGCGCGCATCAGGGTCTCGGCCGAGCGACGCTGGTAATAGCGCTCCAGCTCCGCGAGCTGCGCCCGGTCGTTGATCCCGGTAACTTCTTCGAGCGAACCGGGACGGATGGACTCGATCGTTACCCCTTCGGCGGCGGCTAGACCGATCACGTCGGTCAGATACTGCTCGCCCTGGGCGTTGTCGTCTCCTATCCTGCCCAGCCAGCCGGCGAGGCTCTCCCTGTGGGCGACCAGCATGCCGGTATTGATCTCGCGGATCGCGCGCTGGGTCTCGGAGGCGTCCTTCTGCTCGACAATTCCTATGATGCGGCCGTCGGGGTCGCGGACGATCCGGCCATACCCGGTCGGGTCGGCGAGCTCCGCCGTGAGGATAGCGAGGCGCGTCTGCCGGCCGACCGAGAGCAGCTCGTTCAGAGTCCGCGGCTCGATCAAGGGGACATCGCCGTACAGGACAATGACCTGATCCATGTCGGCCATCGCTGGCATCGCCTGAATGACCGCATGCCCGGTACCCAGCTGCTCCGCCTGCTCGACCCACAGGCAATCGCGCCCCGGCATCGCGGCCTGAACCAGGTCGCCGCGATGGCCATGGACGACGACCGTCCGCGCGGCCCCGATCGCGCTGGCCGCGTCGAGCACGTGCGCCAGCAACGGTCGGCCGGCGAGGGGGTGCAGGACCTTTGGCAGGCTCGAGCGCATGCGCTTGCCAAGCCCGGCCGCCAGCACCACGACACCTAACCTCATTTCAGTTCGCTCCAGAGGCGGGCTGCCGTTGTCATCGGGTTTTCGAAGCTACGCTCACCCGCGTGACCGGCGGGATACGCTATGCCAATCAGTGAAGTCCGCTGTTCGGAATCGAGCAGCCCGCGCTGTCCTGCCCCAGCTCGTCCGGCGTCGGTTCCCGGACCTCCTGAACGCGGATGTGGACCTTTAGCGATTTGCCCGCCAGCGGATGGTTACCGTCAACCGTGAGCTTGCCGTCGCCGATGTGGGTCACGAAGAAGCTCTTCACCTCTCCGCTCTCGTTCTGCATCTGGACTTCGGCACCGACGAACCGGAACTCGGGCGGGACATTCGCCAGGTCGTCGGTAAAGGTCAGGCTCGGGTCATGCGGTCCGAACCCGTCCTCCGCCGAAAGCAGCATATCAACCTCGTCGCCGGCCCTCCTGCCGCTTATGGCCTCATCCATGCCGCCAATCAGCTCGGTCTTTCCGCCATGGATATAGCTCACGGGAAGGTCCGTCTGCTCGAGGATGTTGCCCGCTTCGTCAGCGATGCTGTAAGTAATGGCGACGTATTTGCCGACTCGTACGACTGGATCGGACATGAGGTGATGCGTAGCTTTAGAGGGTGCGATGCGGCTAGGGTAACGCAGATCGCGCCGCCCGATCCAAACCGCACCGCAGAACCTGATAAGGGAAACGCGCCCCGCCGCGGCTCGGCGGGGACCCGATTGACAGGGGATGTTGCCGGGCGACCCAACGCGTCAGCCGCGCCTCATCTTGCGTAGCTTCTCGATGGCACGCAGCTGGGCGATCGCCTCCGCCAGCTCGGCCTGGGCCTTGGCATACTCGAACTCGGCGGTCTGCCCGGCCAGCGCGTCCTCGGCGCGGCGCTTGGCCTCCATGGCCGCGGCCTCGTCCAGGTCGTGGGCGCGGATCGCGGTGTCCGCGAGCACGGTCACCACGCTCGGTTGCACCTCGATCATCCCGCCGGAGACATAGAAGTGCTCCTGTTCGCCCTGCTCGTTCTCGACCCGCACGTCGCCGGGCTTCAGCCGGCTGATGAAGGCCGTGTGGCGCGGAGCGATACCGACCTCGCCCATCTCCGCCGTTGCGTAGACCATGGTCGCCTTGCCGGAGTGGATGGCTCCCTCGGCGCTCACGATGTCTACATGGATGGTCATTGCCATGGATCGTATCCCCCGGGGTCACATCTTCTCGGCCTTCGCGACCGCTTCGTCGACTCCGCCGACCATGTAGAAGGCCTGCTCCGGCAGGTGATCATATTCGCCGCTGACGATGGCCTTGAAGTCCTTGATCGTGTCCTTCACGGAGACAAACTTGCCCGGCGAGCCGGTGAAGACCTCGGCGACGAAGAAGGGCTGGGACAGGAAGCGCTGGATCTTTCTCGCACGGGCAACCGTCAGCTTGTCCTCTTCGGACAGCTCGTCCATGCCCAGGATGGCAATGATGTCCTTGAGCTCCTTGTAGCGCTGAAGCGTGCCCTGCACCGCGCGGGCGGTGTCGTAGTGCTCCTGTCCTACGACGTTCGGGTCAAGGATTCGGCTGGTCGAGTCCAGCGGATCCACCGCCGGGTAGATGCCGAGCTCGGCGATCTGCCGCGACAGCACCAGGGTCGCATCCAAGTGCGCAAAGGTCGTTGCAGGCGACGGGTCGGTCAGGTCGTCCGCGGGGACGTAGACCGCCTGGAACGAGGTGATGGAGCCGGTCCGGGTCGAGGTGATGCGCTCCTGCAGGGCGCCCATCTCGGAGGCCAGCGTTGGCTGGTAACCCACGGCGGAGGGCATACGGCCGAGCAGTGCCGAGACCTCGGTTCCGGCCAGGGTGTAACGGTAGATGTTGTCGATGAACATCAGGACGTCGCGCCCTTCCTCGCGGAAGTACTCGGCCATGGTCAGGCCGGTCAGCGCGACGCGCAGGCGGTTACCCGGGGGCTCGTTCATCTGGCCGTAGACCAGGGCGACCTTGTCGAGGACGTTCGACTCCTTCATCTCGTGGTAGAAGTCGTTGCCCTCGCGGGTCCGCTCGCCGACGCCGGCGAATACCGAGAAACCCGAGTGCGCGACGGCGATGTTGCGGATCAGCTCCATCAGCGTAACGGTCTTGCCGACGCCCGCGCCGCCGAACAGCCCGACCTTACCGCCCTTGGAGATGGGCATGATCAGGTCGATGACCTTGATGCCGGTCTCCAGGATCTCCGTGGATGCGGCCTGGTCCTCGAGCTTCGGGGCCGGCCGGTGGATCGGCCAACGCTCCTCGGATTTCACGTCGCCCAGCTCGTCGACCGCGTTGCCGAGCACGTCCATGATGCGCCCGAGGGTCGCCTGACCGACGGGGACGCTGATCGGCGCGCCGGTCGCAGTCACGGGCAACCCCCGCTGGAGACCGTCCGTGGAACCCATCGCAATGGTGCGCGCAATGCCGTCGCCCAGCTGCTGCTGGACCTCCAGCGTCAGGCCGGTCGAATCGATTGTCAGGGCGTCGTAGACCTTGGGCATCTCACCGCGCGCGAACTGGACGTCAACGACGGCGCCGATGATTTCCACCACGTTACCGGAGCTCATAGCTTTTCCTCATTCTCGCCTTGCGGCGTCTTTGGTATCTGTCTGAAACCGGGAGATGCATTCACACCGCGGCGGCGCCGCCGACGATCTCGGAGATCTCCTGCGTGATCGCGGCCTGGCGGGCCTTGTTGTAGACCAGCTGAAGCTCGTCGATCAGGTTTCCGGCGTTGTCCGAGGCGGACTTCATGGCAACCATGCGCGCTGACTGCTCGCACGCCCCGTTCTCGACTACGGCCTGGTAGACCAGGGACTCGATATAGCGGGTCAGCAGCGAATCAAGCACGGTGCGCGCGTCCGGCTCGTAGATGTAATCCCAGTGCAACGGCATCGACTCTTGCTGCCGGGCCACGATCGGCACCAGCTGTGTAATGTACGGGCGCTGGGTCATAGTGTTGACGAACTCGTTCCCGGCGATACAAATCGCGTCGATGCTCTTGGCCTCGAAGGCATCGAGCATGACTTTGACGGTGCCGATCAGGTCCTCGATGTGCGGCTTGTCGCCCAGGTGCGTGGCCTGCGCCTGGACGTTGCCGCCGAACCGTCTGAAGAAGGCCAGGGCCTTGGTTCCGATGGTGCAGAAGACCGGGTCGACACCGGCCTTGCGCTGCTCCTTGATCTCCGTGACCAGGCGCCGGAACAGGTTGCTGTTGAGCCCCCCGCAAAGGCCGCGGTCCGATGAGATGATGATGTAGCCGACGCGTTTGCGTTCCCGCTCCACCGCCATGAAGGAGTGGCGGTACTCGGGGGTCGCCCGCGCCAGGTGACTGATGACCTGAAGCATCTTCTCCGCGTAGGGGCGCGAGGCGGACATGCGCTCCTGCGCCCTGCGCATCTTGGACGCGGCGACCATCTGCATCGCGCTGGTGATCTTCTGCGTGCTCTTGATGCTCGCGATCTTGGTGCGTATCTCTTTCGCGCCCGCCATTGGTTAGCTCCCAGCCTCGAGCCGCCAGCCGCCGGCTGGCACGGCCATGGGGTTAATCGACTCGTGCGTCATCGCGTGGTGAATCCGGGCCACTCATCGGCGCCCAGGGCTTCCGTGGCTGATGGCCGACGGCTGGCTACCACGTGTTGTTCGCCTTGAAGTCCTTGATCGCCGCGTGGATCGCGTTCTGGATCTCGTCGTTGTAGTCGCCGGTCGCGTTGATCTTGTCGATCAGCTCCGACTGGCTGCTCTTCATGTAGGACTGCAGGGCATGCTCAAAGTCGACGACCTTATTGACGTCGACGTCGTCGAGATAGCCCTCGTTGGCCGCAAACAGGGAGACGGCCATCTGGCCGACGCTCATCGGCGAGTACTGGGTCTGCTTCATCAGCTCGGTCACTCGCTCACCGCGCTGCAGCTGCTTGCGGGTCGCCTCGTCGAGGTCCGACGCGAACTGCGAGAAGGCCGCCAGCTCGCGGTACTGGGCGAGCGCGAGCCGGATGCCGCCGCCGAGCTTCTTGATGATCTTGGTCTGGGCGGCGCCGCCCACGCGCGATACCGAGAGGCCGGCGTTGATGGCCGGGCGGATACCGGCGTTGAACAGGTCCGTCTCCAGGAAGATCTGGCCGTCGGTAATCGAGATGACGTTGGTCGGGACGAATGCGGACACGTCGCCGGCCTGGGTCTCGATGATCGGCAACGCCGTCAGCGACCCCGTTTTGCCCTTGACCTCGCCATTGGTGACCTCCTCCACGTAGTGCGCGTTGACGCGCGCCGCGCGCTCCAATAGCCGGGAGTGCAGGTAGAAGACATCGCCGGGGTAGGCCTCGCGACCGGGCGGGCGGCGGAGCAGCAGCGATACCTGACGATAGGCCCAGGCCTGCTTGGTCAGGTCGTCGTAGATGATCAGCGCGTCCTCACCGCGGTCGCGGAAGTACTCGCCCATCGTGCAGCCGGCGTAAGGGGCGATATACTGCATGGCTGCAGAGTCGGCAGCCGCAGCGGAGACGATAATTGTGTGCTCCATCGCGCCGTGCTCTTCGAGCTTGCGGATAAGGGTGGCAATCGAAGAGTTCTTCTGCCCCACGGCGACGTAGATGCACTTAACCCCGGTGCCCTTCTGATTGATGATGGCGTCGACCGCGACGGCGGTCTTTCCGGTCTGACGGTCGCCGATGATCAGCTCGCGTTGACCGCGTCCGACCGGGACCATCGCGTCGATGGCCTTGAGGCCGGTCTGGACCGGCTGATCGACCGACTGTCGAGCGATGACGCCCGGTGCCACCTTCTCGATTGGCGAGGTGCGCACGGCATCGATCGGACCCTTGCCGTCGATGGGGTTGCCGAGTGAGTCCACGACGCGGCCCAGCAGTCCTGGTCCGACCGGGACCTCGAGCACGCGGCCCGTGCAGCGCACCCAATCGCCCTCGGACAGGTGCGTATACGGACCGAGCACCACCGCACCGACCGAGTCGCGCTCCAGGTTCAGCGCGAGTCCGAAGGTGTCGCCCGGGAATTCCAGCATCTCGTAGTACTTGGCGTCCGACAGGCCGTGGACGCGGACGATGCCGTCGGTCAGGCTGACGATCGTACCCTCGGTCCGGGCCTCCGTCTGGAGCTCGAACTGCTCGATCTTCTGCTTGATGAGATCGCTGATCTCAGATGGGTTCAGTTGCATGGCGGTATTCCGTTCAGAATTGCAGTGCGTGGGCCAGCTGCGCGAGCTTGCCCCGGATCGAGTCGTCAATCACCAGGTCGCCGGCACGGATCTCCAGGCCCCCAATCAGCTCCGGGTCCTTCTCGACCGTCAGCTCGACCTCGCTGCCGAACCGCCGGGCAAGGGCCTGCGCCAGCTCCTTCTGCTGGGCCGCGTTCATTGCATAGGCGCTGCGCACCAGCACGTGACGCACGCCCTGGTCGGCCGTGCGGCTGGCCTCGAACAGGCTGGCGATCTCCGGGATCGCTCCGAGCCGGGCATTCCGGGCCAGCAGCCGAACGAGATTGGCGACCTCCGCGGGGAGCGCGTCCCCGCCGATCTCCAGGATCATGTCGCGGATGCGCTCGCGCGGGACGTTCGGGTTGGCGATCTGGGCGCCCATCTGCGGGTTGGAAGCAACCGCGGACAGTAGCGCGAGGGCCTGTGACCAGGCTTCGAGCTGCCCGGTCTCCTTCGCGCGCTCGAACGCCGCCTCGGCGTAAGGCCGTGCAATGGTGGTGATGTCTCCGGCCATGGCCTTCCCTTATAGCTGCTTCGCGAAGGCGTCGACGAGCGACTTGTGGGCGTCGGCGTTGATCTCCTTGTGGAGAATCTTTTCGGCGGCCGCCACAGCGAGGGTCGCTACCTTCTCTCGCAGCTCCTCGCGCGCTCGATTGGTCTCCCGCTCGATCTCCGCCTTCGCCGCGGCGACCAGTCGATCACCCTCCGCGCGCGCGTCGACCTTGGCCTCCTCGACGATCTCGCCAGCACGCTTCTGCGCCTGGTTCAGGACCTCGGAGGCCTGGACCTTCGCCTGCTTCATGACCTCGAGCGCCCGCTGCTCGCCCAGCGCCTTTTCCTGATGCCCCCGCTCGGCGGCGGCCAGACCCTCGGCGATCTTTCCCTTACGATCCTGGAGCGCCTTTACGATCGGGTTCCAGACGTAAGTCATGGTGAACCAGACGAACACCGCGAAGGAGATCATCTGGCCGATGAGTGTCAGATTGAAATTCATCTGTGTGCCTCGTGTCCGACGTTGAACCGGGACCCCGCGGTGACCCGATCCGGTCCCTCAGGCGGCGAACATCAGGTACAGGCCCATCGCGATCGCGATGACCGGCAGCGCATCGACGAGACCCATGACGATGAAGAACTGGGTACGCAACATGGGGATGAGCTCCGGCTGACGGGCGGCGCCCTCCAGGAACCGGCCGCCGAGCACGCCGATGCCGACGCCCGCGCCTACGGCACCGAGACCGAGCATGAGGCCAGCGCCGATGAATTTGATGGCCATTGCAAATGCTTGTGCGACTTCGAGCTCCATGGGTTCCTCCGGTTGAGGGTAAAAAGTTGAATGCCTGAGATCAGTGATGCTCTTGGTGGGCCATGTCCAGGTAGACGATGGTCAGCACCATGAAGATGAATGCCTGAAGGGTGATGATCAGGATATGGAAAACGGCCCAGACGAACTGCAGCGCGCCGGCCGAGACGCCCATGACCAGGCCGCCGCTGTACATCAGCGCGATCAGGATGAAGATCATCTCGCCCGCGTACATGTTGCCGAACAGACGCAAGGCCAGGGAGACCGGCTTGGAGAGCAGACTGATGCCCTCCAGGATAAGGTTAGCGGGCATGCCCCATTTGCCGAACGGCTGCAGGGTCAGCTCACCGAGGAACCCTCCCACGCCCTTGATCTTGAAGCTGTAATAGAGGACCAGACCGAACACCACCAGGGCCATGCCAAACGTGGTGTTGGGGTCCGTAGTCGGGACTACCCTCAGAAAGACCCCATGGGGTGGGGCATGGGCGCCGAACAGCGTCATGAACCAGCCGAACAGCCAGGGGATGAGGTCCACCGGTACCAAGTCCATCAGATTCATCAGGAAGACCCAGATGAAAATGGTCAGCGCCAGCGGCGCGACCAGTGGATTCTTGCCGCTGAAGGATCCACGGACGCTCTCCTCGACAAATTCGACGATCCACTCGACGAAGTTCTGGGCACCGTCCGGGATGCCAGCGGTGACCTTGTCGGCGACCCGCTTGAAAAACCAGAGGAACAGCGCCCCCAGCAGAATGGAGAAGAACATGGTATCGACATGGATCGCCCAGAAACCCATCTCGGCGGCCTCCTCGGCGGAGTGGGCAAAGCCCAGTCCGTGCTCCGGATGGCTCCCGAACGTGAGATTCGTGAGATGGTGCTGGATATAGCCCTGAGCGGTGAGCGTTTCGGTCGAAGCCATCGTTCGTATCTCAGTTCTTGGTTCGATTGGCCAATCCGGCTGCGATCGGCGCCGATCCCACCTGGACCGCGAAATAGGCTACCAGCAGCACCGGAACCTTCAGCTCGTCGAGCGTCGCGAAGCCAACGGCAAAGATACCGAGGACCAACGCGATCTTGGCGACCTCCGCGCCGTAGAAGCGCATAACCAGCCGTCCTGGATCTTGGGCGCGATAACCCCTAAAGACCCAGGCCGCGAACAGCGCGTTGGCCAGGAAGCAGGATCCGGCCCCCAAGAGGGCCGATAGCGCAGCGGGTACCCCAAACGGCAAAGAGAGCGCCGTGATGGCCAAGCCAAGGATCAACTGTACCCTCAGGATCTGCCTGGCCTGGAGCGCATCCGGCTGATGCATCAGCTGAGCATGTGCTGGTAATGCGCCCCCGTTTCAGGACGCGCAGTATAAGGGCTCGCCCGAGGGAGGGTCAACGCAACCCAATCTTTTCGATGCCCTCATTAGGCATATTCAAACCATTGAATCAGCTGATCGACGGGCGAGGGGCCAAGGCCCGGGCTGAACGCGGGTTGCCGGAAAACAGACGAGCCTGCCGCGAGGCTTCCGGCGGGCGTAGCCGGTCCGGGAGAGCGGCTATTTGATATGTGCGAGTATACCGTCCAACTCGTCGAGGCTGTTGTAGGCGATGACGAGCTTCCCGGCGCCCCGGACCCCCTGCTGGATCTGCACCATCGCCCCAAGCCTATCGGTCAGGTCGTCCTGCAGGCGGCGCACGTTGGGGTCCGTATCCGACCTCGGCCTGGGCGCCTCCGGCTGCTCCCCGGTCTGTTGCAGGCGGCGGACCAGGCGCTCGGTCTCGCGTACGGACAGGCCGCGGGCGATGACCTGCCTGGCAGCGACGCTCTGCTGGGCGCCCTTGAGCCCCAGTAGCGCCCGGGCATGACCCATCTCGATCTGCGACTGCTCGACATGGGCCTTGACGTCGGGGTTCAGCTCCAGCAGCCGCAACAGGTTCGTGACCATGGTGCGAGACTTGCCGACCGCATCGGCGATCTGCTGGTGCGTCAGCGCGAACTCGTTCAGCAGGCGCTCCAAGGCACCGGCCTCTTCGATGGCATTGAGGTCCGCGCGTTGAATATTCTCGATCAACCCGATCGCCACCGCGGACTGCTCGTCGACGTCGCGCACGACGACCGGAATTTCCGCGAGACCGGCCTGCTGGGACGCTCGCCAGCGGCGCTCGCCGGCGATGATCTCGTAGCGGTCGTCTCCGACTGGCCGGACGACGATGGGCTGGATCACGCCCTGGGCGGCGATGGAGTCGGCCAGCTCGCGCAGCGCGTCGGGGTCGAAGTCCCGCCTGGGCTGGTAGCGGCCGCGCTGGATACGCTCGATTGGAAGACGGGTGACGGACTCGGCGGGCGTGGTCGCGGTCGTCCCGGCCTCGGCCGGGCTCTCGCCTTCGGGTGTGTCCTCGGACAGGACGACGGCCGGGGGCCGGGTGGCGCCGAGCAGGGCGTCGAGACCCCGGCCGAGACCGCGTTTCTTCGCCGACATCTTGGGTGTGTCCTCCATGTCGTCGGTGCTCAAGCCGCGGCCGTCCGCTTCTCGCCGCGGCGCAGGACCTCGCTCGCGAGCGCCAGATAGGAAACCGCGCCCTTCGAGGCGGGGTCGTAGAGCATCGCGGGAAGGCCGTGACTCGGCGCCTCGGCGAGCCGTACGTTGCGGGGGATGATGGTCCGGTAGACCTGGTCCGTGAAATGGGTGATCAACTGGGTCGAGACCTGATTCGCCAGATTGTTACGCGGGTCGTGCATCGTGCGAAGGATACCCTCGATGCGCAGCGCCCCGTTGCGGTTGCTCCGGATCTGCTCGATGGTGTCGAGCAGGGCCGAGAGTCCCTCCAGCGCATAGTATTCGCACTGGATCGGGATCAGCACGCCGTGGGCGGCGACCAGCGCGTTGACCGTCAGCATGTTGAGCGACGGCGGACAGTCGATGATGACCAGCTCGTAGTCCCCGGCGACGGTCGCCAGCACCTTGGCCAGGCGCCGCTCGCGGTCGGCGGAGTCGATCAGGCCGACCTCGGCCGCCGTCAGGTCGCTGTTGGAGGGCAGCAGATCGAAACCGGGGGCCGGGTCTTCGACCCGCTGCAGGCAGTCGGTGAAGGACACGTCGGAGAGGAGCAGGTCGCAGCTGGAACGGCCCAACGCGTGCTTGTCGACGCCGCAGCCCATGGTCGCATTGCCCTGGGGATCCATGTCGACCAGAAGGACCCGGCGCTTCATCGACGCCAGCGACGCCGCCAGGTTGACCGCGGTCGTGGTCTTACCCACCCCGCCTTTCTGGTTGGCGATCGCGATGATTCTGACCATGCTCGGATCAACCCCAACGGATTTCGATTAGGTGGCGCTCGCCATCGAGAAAGGGTACGCGGAGCGCGTGGACATCAAGGTCCGCCGCCGCGAGCGCGGGATCCTCGAGCTCCTGGTCCGGGTACCGGCCCTTCATCACCAGCAGCCGGCCCGGTCGGGCCAGAAGGCCGGCGGACCGCGCCCAGACCTGGTCCGCGGCCGCAACCGCGCGGGTCACCATGGTACTGAATTTTTCCGGCGGCCGGTACGATTCGATACGCGCCTGAACCGGCTCGACGTTCCCGAGCCCAAGCTCCAACACCGCCTGGCGAATGAAGCGAACCTTCTTCGCATTGCTGTCGAGCAGCCAGAAGCGCCGCGCTGGATCGGCGATAGCCAGCGGCAGGCCGGGTAGTCCGGCCCCGGTGCCCAGATCGAGCACCCTGTCACCGAACAGGTACGGCAGCACGGCCAGGCTGTCGAGCAGGTGGCGGATGACCATGGCGTCGAGGTCACGAACGGCCGTCAGGTTGTAGGCGCGGTTCCAGCGGGACAGCAGATCGAGAAACCCGACCAACCGCGCCTGCGGATCGGGCCCGATCGGGAGCCCGAGCGTTTCGATGCCGAGCGCGAGCAGACGCGCATGTCCGGCGCCCGAACCGCTTCCCATCAGGCGGAGAGCCGCCGTAGATGGATCAGCAACAGCGAGACCGCTGCCGGGGTGACCCCGGGAATCCGTGCCGCCTGACCCAGGGTCGCGGGTCGCACCCGGTTGAACTTCTCGCGCACCTCCGAGGAGAGCCCCCGCACGCGGTCGAAGTCGAAGTCCGCCGGCAACGTCCGGGTCTCCTGGACTCGCTGGCGTTCGATCTCGGCCTGCTGACGCTCGATGTAGCCGCCGTACCGGCATTGGATCTCGATCTGTTCCGCGACCGCGGGGTCGAGCGACGCCGGCGCACCACCGGCGAGACGCGCGAGCCCCTGATAGCCGACGTTCGGCCGGGCGAGCAGATCCAGCGCCCGCGCCTCGCGCCTCAACGGCTCGCCGAGGACCTCGGTGGCGACCGTGGGATCGACGCCCTCGGGGCGGACCCAGGTGTCCCTGAGCCGCTGGCGTTCGCGCTCGATGGCCTCGCGCTTCGCCTCGAAGCGACGCCACTGGTTGTCACCGACCAGCCCAAGCCGGCGCCCGGTCTCGGTCAGGCGCAGATCCGCGTTGTCCTCGCGCAGCATCAACCGGTACTCGGCGCGGCTGGTGAACATGCGGTAGGGCTCGCTCGTCCCGCGGGTGATCAGATCGTCGACCAGGACGCCGAGATAGGCCTCGTCCCGGCGGGGAAGCCAGGGCGCCCGGTCCTGCACCTGGAGCGCCGCATTGATCCCGGCCAGCAACCCCTGGGCCGCGGCCTCCTCGTACCCGGTGGTGCCATTGATCTGACCGGCGAAGAAGAGCCCGTCCAGGTGGCGCGTCTCCAGGGACGGTTTGAGATCGCGCGGGTCGAAGAAGTCGTATTCGATGGCGTAGCCCGGGCGGGTGATGTGTGCCTGCTCGAAGCCCTCGATGGAACGCACCAGCGCGTACTGGACGTCGAAGGGCAGGCTGGTGGAGATCCCGTTCGGATAGATCTCCCGGGTCCCGAGCCCCTCGGGCTCGACGAAGATCTGGTGCGAGTCCTTGTCCGCGAAGCGGACGACCTTGTCCTCGATGGACGGGCAATAGCGGGGGCCCGTCCCCTCGATGACCCCGGTGTACATCGGCGAGCGCGACAGACCGGCGAGAATCAGCTCATGGGTGCGCCCGTTGGTGCGGGCGATGTGACAGCTCACCTGGGGAGGATGGTCCTCGGGGCTGCCCAGATAGGAGAACACGGGCACCGGCTGGTCCCCGGGCTGCTCGGCCAGTCGGCCGAAATCGATGCTGCGCCCATCGATGCGGGGCGGCGTCCCGGTCTTCAGCCGCTCAACAGTGAACGGCAGCTCGCGCAGGCGCCGCGCGAGCGCGTTCGCCGGTGGATCACCGGCGCGGCCGCCCTCATAGTTGGAGAGACCGATATGGATGCGGCCGCCGAGAAATGTTCCGACCGTCAGTACCAGGGCGCGCGCCGAGAAGCACAGGCCCATCTGGGTCCGGACGCCGGTCACGCGCCCCTGCTCGACGATCAGGTCGTCGACCGCCTGCTGGAACAGGGTCAGACCGGGCTGGCTTTCCAGGGCGCCGCGGACGGCCGCCTTGTAGAGTGCCCGGTCCGCCTGCGCGCGCGTCGCCCGGACGGCCGGTCCCTTGCGCGAGTTCAGGATGCGAAATTGGATCCCCGCGCCGTCCGCGGCGCGGGCCATGAGCCCACCGAGGGCGTCGATCTCCTTGACCAGGTGGCCTTTTCCAATCCCGCCTATCGCCGGGTTGCAGCTCATCTGCCCGAGGGTCTCGATGTTGTGGGTCAACAGCAGGGTGCGCGAACCGGCCCTCGCGGACGCCAAAGCGGCCTCGGTGCCGGCGTGGCCGCCGCCGACGACGATGACGTCGTATTGATCTCTCGAGAACATCGCAGCGCGTCCGAATCTGTGAAGGCGGCGAGTTTACCCCAAAAGCGGCTCGGGTAAGATTCTGGAAATCTAAGAGTTTTTAGAGGCGAACAGGCCGTGCGCGGAAATGTAGACCGGTTGCTTCCGAATTCCGCGAGCAACGACGAATTGTCGGTAGCTCGCGGGCACGAGCTGCTCGGGTCCCTGCTGGAGGCGGCCGGAGCGGTCATCCTCGGCAAGGAGCGCGAACTGCGCCTGGCGGTGGCCTGCCTGATGGCCCGCGGTCATCTGCTGATCGAGGACCTGCCGGGCGTCGGCAAGACCACGCTCGCGCACCTGCTCGCTCGGCTGCTGGGCCTGCGCTACGCGCGCATCCAGTTCACGAGCGATCTCCTGCCTTCCGACGTGGTCGGGGTCTCGGTCTACGACCGGGCGAGCGAGTCGTTCCGCTTTCACTCCGGCCCGGTGTTTTCCCAACTGATCCTGGCGGACGAGATCAACCGGGCGACACCGAAGGCCCAGAGTGCCCTGTTGGAGGCAATGGAAGAGCGGCAGGTAACGGTCGAGGGTGAGTCGCGGTGCCTGCCGGATCCTTTCTTTGTTATCGCGACCCAGAACCCGGCATATCAGGTCGGGACCTTCCCGCTTCCGGAGTCCCAGCTGGACCGTTTTCTGATGCGGATCCGGCTGGGCTACCCGTCGGCCGAGCAGGAGAAGATCCTGCTGGCCGGGGAGGACCGGCGCGCGATCGTCGACCGCCAGCCGCCGGTGCTGACCGTACCGGAGCTGCTCGGACTCCAGCGGCGGGTAACCGAGGTTCACGCGGCCTCGCCGGTCATCGATTACTGTCACGCGGTCCTGCAGTTCACCCGCCGTTCCGAGCGCTTCGTTCACGGTCTCTCGCCACGTGCCGGGCTGGGGCTGCTCCGGGCCTCTAAGGCCTGGGCACTGCTCGGGGGCAGGGACTACGTGATCCCCGAGGACGTCCAGGCGGTGCTCGCGTCCTGCGTCGTACACCGGCTGGCGACCGGGGGCTCAGGGAGCGCGGCCGAGCATGATGAGGCCGCGACCCTGATCCTGAACAGTGTCCCGGTCCCCTGAAACCGCGGCGGCTGCTCCGCCCGTCGTTGGCCCCGAAATCCGGGGAGACCGCGGGTGGTCGCGGCTCCGGTCGCTTCCCCGCCGGGTGTTCAACGGCATGCTCAGGCGGGCGCCCTGCGGGGCCGACGGCGTCGCACGGGTAGGTCGGCGGCAGGTCTATATACTTCCGACGCGGGCGGGCATCCTGTTCGGCTCGGTGGTCCTGGTGATGCTTCTCGGGTCCCTCAATTACCAGAACAACCTGGGCCTGCTGTTCAGCTTCTTCATGGCAGCCGTAGGGCTGGTCGCGATGCACCACACCTGGGCGAACCTGCTGGGACTCGAGGTGCAGGCGCGCGCCGGCCTGCCAGTGTTCGCCGGGGCGCCGGCCCTGTTCGAAGTCACATTGCGCAATACGCGCGGTGAGGCCGCGCTACGACCTTCGGATCGGCACCGGGATTGGCGCTATTCCGCCCCAGCTCATCCCGGGCGGCGACCAGCGGACGCTCGGCCTTCGGGTCGCAACGCACCGGCGGGGAATGTTGCCGCTGACGGAGTTAGAGATCGAGACGCGCCACCCGATGGGGCTCTTCCGCGCCTGGTGCCTCGCCCATACGCAGGCCTCGGCGCTGGTCTTCCCGGCCCCGGCACGGCATGCCCCGCCCCCAGTACTTGCCGCTGGCGATGCGCGCAAGCCCGGCAGCGACTTCGGCGAAGGCGCCGATGACTACCTGGGTCCGCGCGAGTACCGCGCCGGCGATTCGATGCGGCACCTGGACTGGAAGGTGTTCGCCCGCGAGCGCGGCCTGGTGGTCAAGCAGTTCGGCGGGGACCGCGGACAAGAGGTCTGGATCGATTGGCGGACGCTGGGCGCCAGCGACCCGGAAGTCCGCATCTCGCTGCTGACGCGCCAGGCGATGGACGCGGCGGAGGCCGATCAGCGCTTCGGTCTTCGGCTCCCGGGCGTCGAGGAACCGCTGGGGCGCGGGGAGGCCCATCTGAGACGCTGCCTGACACGGCTCGCGCTTTACGAGCATGGATAGATCGCCGCAGCCTAGCGCGGAGGCGCCGGCGCGCCACCATCTGCTTTGGGTCACGCTGGTCGTGGCCGCCGCGTACCTGCCCTTGATCCGCCATCTGGCCTGGCCGATCAATGCTTACCTGCTGCTGCTGCTCGCCCTGCGGCTGGCGGCGATCCGTTGGCCGGCCGCGACCCCCGGAGCTTGGTCGCTCGGCGTCTTGGCAGTGGCCGGAGTCGTCAACTGCCTCAACACCTACCATGCCATTGCCGGGCAAACCGCCGGTACGGCCCTGTTCTCGACCATGCTGGTGCTCAAGCTCTTGGAGCTCAAGGGCAAGCGCGACGTCCGCGTGGCCGCGGTGCTCGTCGGGTTCCTGATGGTCCTGCAGTTTCTTTTCGACCAGTCGCCGCTGCTGGCGGGCTATCTGGCCCTGGTCCTTGTGGCACTGCTGGGGCTGCTGGTAGAGCTCAACGGGGGACTCGGTTCTCCCACATTGCTGGAAGCGGCGCGGGTGACGATCCGCCTCTGCGCCCAGGCGCTGCCACTTACGTTGGTGCTCTTCGCCCTGTTTCCGCGACTAAACGCCCCCCTGTGGAACCTGGGGCTCGACCCGGACAAGGGACGGACGGGAATGAGCGGAACGCTCGAGCCTGGCGCCATCAGCGAGCTTGTCATCAACGGGGAGCTGGCATTCCGGGTCCGCTTCGACGCGGCCGCGCCGAGCTCCGATCGACTCTACTGGCGGGGCCCCGTCCTGTGGCGGACCGACGGGCGCCGTTGGTTGCCCGCATCGACGCTGGAAACGGGCTCGCCCGGTCCGCTTTCCGATGCGGCCGATGTGCTCGGCTACGAGGTGACGTTGGAGCCCACGGACCAGCACTGGCTGTTCGTGCTCGATATGCCGTTGAGTGCCCCCGCCGGTTCCAGTTTCGGGCCGGGCCGGGAGGTCCTGTCGTCCCGCGCGGTCGGCTCACACACGCGATACAGGGCGGTATCCGCCCTCGATTACCGTACCGCCATCCCCGACGAACGGGCCCGCCGCCTTGCGCTGGAGACCCCGGGCAATGTCACGGCTCGGATGCGGGACCTGGCCAGTCGCTGGGCCGAGACCGGGGACGACTGGCGGGTCGTGCAGGCGGGACTGAGACACTTCAACCAGGAGCCATTCCATTACACGCTGTCGCCACCGCGCCTGGGCTCCAACCCGACGGACCAGTTCCTGTTCGAGACTCGGCAGGGCTTTTGCGAGCACTACGCCAGCAGCTTCGCCCTGATGATGCGGCTCGCCGGCGTCCCGTCACGTGTCGTCCTCGGTTACCTCGGCGGCGAGCCGAACCGTATCGGCGGTTATCACATGGTCTGGCAGTCGGATGCGCACGCCTGGGTCGAGGTCCTGATTTCCGGCCGCGGCTGGGTGCGGGTGGACCCGACCGCGGCGGTCGCGCCGAACCGCGTCGACAATAGCAGTGCGTCCAGGCTGCTCGGCGCCAACGCGCCCCTGCGATTCGAGCTGGACCGTGACGGCGGCCTCGCGCGCCTGGCGAGGAACCTGCGCCTGTGGGCCGACACCATGGATGCCGCCTGGCAGGACTGGGTGATCGGTTTCACGGTGGAACGGCAGTACGCGTTGTTGGACCGGTTGGGTCTGGGAGCGCTTCGGGAGCTGGGTCTGGCGACCCTGATGCTCGCGGCGGGCGCGCTGGTGCTCGGACTGATCGCATTTGCGCTGGTTCGGGAGGACCGCAGCCCGGATCCACTGGACCGCTGTTACCAACGGTTCTGCCGGAGACTCGCGGCCGCCGGATTGCCACGCCGACCCAGCGAGGGACCCTGGGCCTACTCCCGCCGCGTATCGGCGACTCGACCGGATCTTGGCGAGGCCGCCGCGCGGTTTATCGCGCTCTATATTCCGCTGCGATTCGGCCCGAAACCGGATCCGGGTGCCGAGCGCCGGCTGGCCGACGAGCTTCGGCGCTTTCGACCCCGGAGGTCCCGGCGCTGACGGCTACGGCGAATACCCGGCCGACCTCTTTCGCATCCCGCCTATACTGACGCGCCGCGGAGTTGCGAACTGAGAAGAAGAGCAATGCAGGGGGCGATGTCGGCGATTCATTGGCAGCCGGTGCTCGAGGTCCTGGTGCTGGTGGTCTGGGCCAATGCCGTACCGGTCCTGTTGCGTCTGTTTCTCGGAACGCGGCTGGGCGCTCCGGTGGACGGCGGCCTTGTCCTGCGCGACGGCCGGCCGCTTTTCGGTGCGTCCAAGACCTGGCGCGGCATCGCGGGCTCGCTGGTCTCGACACCGTTCGGAGCATTCTTGCTGGGCATGCCCTGGACGCTCGGGCTCGGCGTCGCGATCGGGGCAATGGCCGGGGACCTGGTGGCGAGCTTCGTGAAGCGGCGTCTGGGCCTGGCGGCGAGCGGCTCGCTGCCGGTGGTCGATCAGGTGCCCGAGTCGCTGCTTCCGGCCTTGATCGCGGCGGGCCCGCGGGGACTCGACGCGGTCGAGATCGCCCTCATCGTGGTCGCGTTCGCCGTCATCGACATCTGGCTGACGCCGCTGGCGAAACGGCTGCGGGCGCGGTTCAAACAGCGGTAACCCGGTATCAGGCTTCGCTCAGCGTGTGCAGCGTAATCTCGGGCGGGCAGTTGAGCCGGGCATTGACGACGGACGTTCCAGCGCCCACCGACGTGTAGCCGAGCATGCCGTGGTAGCGCCAGGATCCGGCGGCCATTCGGCGTGGACAGCGCGCGTCCCAGGTGATCGGAACGCTTCCCGGAAGGCAGATCTGGCCGCCGTGGGTGTGGCCGCAGAGCATGACGTCGAAGGCCGAATGGGCGGCGTGCTGGTAGACCTCCGGCGTGTGAGACAGCAGCAGCGCGACGGCCTCCTGCGGTATGCCGGCCGACGCCTTGTCGATGTTGTGGACCTGGTAGTAGTGGGCGTCATCGATCCCGGCCAGGTGGATCGAGCGCCCGCCGCGCTCCAGCTCGACGCTCTCGTTCAACAGGACACGGATTCCCAGGGCCTCCAGCCCCGGAACCATGCGGATACTGTCATGGTTGCCCAGGATCGCGAAAATCTCACCTTCGAGCCGTTCGCGAATGATGGCCATCCCCTCCAGCGTTGGCTCGTAAGGACCAAAGGTGCGGGCCCGGTAGTCCCCGGTCAGCACGCAGAGATCGTAGTCAAGATCGCTGATCAACCTGGCGAGCGCCTCGGTGTTTCGCGGAGCCATATCCACGTGAAGGTCGCTCAGGTGAAGAAGGCGAAAGCCCTCGAAGGGAGCGGGCAAACCCGGAATGCCTAGCCTGTTGTGCCGAACGCCAATCGCGCAGGCATTGCGCTGGGCGCGTCCGTAGAGCCCGCTGAGGCGGAGACAGGAACGGATGAACCCATGGACCGAGTACCAGTTCTCCGGGTAGAAGAAATGCGCGCCGCGGCGGTTGAAGACGAAGACCTCGTGGTCCTCCTCGAGGCCGAGCCGCCGCTGCAGGTGGGTGCGGCCGACACGCTCCCGCAAGGCTTCAAGCTCGATGGCGTTCACAAGATTCCGAGGACGCTGCGGCTAATCGGGAGATCGGACGCGGGTCTCCCGCGGGTTGCCGATCAAACGCCCCACCGACGGGACCGGCGGTGCTCTGCAGACCCTGTTTGAACCAGGCGACACGAAAAAGCTCTCGGCGTTCTTGTCCTGGTAGCCAGGGTCTGGTTAGCCGCCATGGCGTCGGAGCCCGCGACTTTCCGGACATTCGCTCCCTGAGCAATGGTGCCCACGTCAACCGATTTCTCCTTCGACCGTGCCGCGGCGGGTGCGTCCGAATAGAAGTCTCGCACCCTGAGCCGGCAGATCCACGAACAGCGTCTCAGAGTCCCGAGCAATCGGACCCGGGTCGAGCAAATCAACTAAGTCTTCCGGCAACCAGGGCAGACTCCCAAGCCAGACGGTCAGGTCCAGGCAGGGCCGTCGGGACCTATTTATCAATAAAATCAGAACCTCAGCTTCATCAAAACGCGCAAACCCGAAACAGTCCCCGTTTGCAGTCAGCGTCTGGTAGGCCCCTCGCCGTAACACCGGGTGGGACCGGCGCAGGTGAGCCAGGCGTTGTACAAAGTCGCGCAGATTTCGATTCCAGTGGTCCGGGTCCCAATCGAAGCAGGCGCGGTTGTACGGGTCATTGGCAGCGGTCATGCCGATCTCATCACCGTAGTACAGACAGGGTACGCCGGGGTAGACGAACAGCAGCAGAAGGGCGAGACGCATCAGCGCCTGGTCCTCCCCGATCAGGGTCAGGAATCGAGCCGTATCGTGGGAGCCAAGGAGGTTGAGCTGGCAGAGCTGATTCGAAAAAGGCACGCGGGAGCGAGCGTCGGTAAGCCAGCCGTCCAGTTCTGCGGCATCGATGCTAATGGGGTGGTAGTTGACGTCCTGGCCTGCCAGGAAGGCCCGAACCGGGAAGGCAAAGCCGTAGTAGTTCATCGCGCCGTCCTCCAAGTCCCCCTGGAGCCAGCGCGTGGCCTCGAAGAAGTGCTCGCCAAGGACGTAGGCCTGCGGGTTCTCTTCCTTGATGGCCCTGCGCAACGCAGAGAGCACCCCCGCGTTGTTCCGCGCCCCGGTTCCCTCGCCAATCATGTGTGCCACGTCAATGCGCCAGCCGTCAGCGGCGTAGGGCGTGCGCAGCCAGCGGCGGGCGATGGCATCCGGTGCACCGAAGAAGTAGTCCTGGGCCAACGGCTCGGCGAAATCCAACACCGGAAGGACCTTTGAGCCCAACCACGAATGATAGCTTTCGGGATCTGCCGGGTCCGCAAAGCTATAGACCGCCCGGAAGGGCGAGCGCGGGTCCTGATAAGCACCGGCTTGGGGATGGGTGGCCCAGCGATTGAACCATGGGTGGGTGTCGGAGGTGTGATTGAACACCGCATCCAGCAAGAACCGCATGCCGCGGTCAGCGGTAGCCGCCCGCAGATCGGCGAGCGCTTGGTCGCCGCCGAGGTGCGGATCCACATGTTCGAAATCCTCGATGTCGTACTTATGCACGCTCGGAGAGGTGAATACCGGGTTCAGATAGAGCGCGGTGACCCCGAGATCCTGCAGGTAGTCGAGTGACTTCCGTATCCCCACCAGGTCCCCGCCAAAGAACTCCGTATTCGGTTGTCGTGGATCGATCGGCGCTCCCCAGGGTTTGTTTCGGACTGGCCCATCACCGGGCCGGATCTCGGGCGCCGCCGGCGGATCCAGCGCCGGGTCCCCGTTTCGGAAGCGCTCCGGGAAAATCTGATAGAAGACTTGATCCGGCACCCAATCTGGCGGGCGATCGTCGAGGCGGAGTCGAAATGACCGTTCGCGCAACGGCATGCGCGGACTCTGTCCAGCGGCGTCCAGCCACCATTGGCAATCCGGCCAGAGCACCTTGAAGGCGTAGTAGGTCAAGGGGTCGGACGGGTTCGGGGACAACGCTGACTGGTAGACGCGCCACGCGGCGCCCGGTCCAGGAAGACCGAGCTCTTCCATCGGTAGGAGCTGTTCCTCGTTGTCGGGTTCCAGGCGCAGGAAGACGTCGCTCGGCCGAGCGTCGGCGCGCAACCAGAGGCGAGCCTTGACCTGTCCCTTATCGAGGTGAAGGAAAGGCTCGACCTGATGGTGAACAAGCCTGGGTGCTGTCATGCCTTTCCCTCATCGCCTGGCTGGACGGAAAGCGAGCGGTCGTCGATTGACCATGATAACCCGCGCACCCGGCCACAGACGGTGTCTGTTTCGCTCGAGCCCTCGGCGAATTCTGCCTACCGCACCCTGTCGACAGGTGTGGAAAGATATTCGGCGCCAGGGCGCCGTCCGAATCAAGGTCAGCCTGTCGGCAGTCGCTGTCTCGGCGGCGAATACGTTGCTTTCGAGCCCAACGCCAGCCATAACCGGACCCAAAAAGCAGAGCAACGAAGGAGCGGCGCTTTTTGGGGTCCGAGTTTATGGCATTGTTATGTGTTTCTAACTTGCTCGAACAATGCATCGGTAATATCATCCATTTCATAGGAATGATTGGTTAAACCAACAAGAGCGTCATCAAATACCTCTATAGCTAACAGTAAAAGCGACCGGGCCAGCTTTTTATCCACCTTTTCAGATGGGATTGCGAACTTTCCTTTTTCTCTTTGAAAATAGAGGGCGTCTTCTCTGATTTGTACGAAACCTGCATTTTGAGCCATGTTCATGACACGCTGCAACTCGCCCTCGCCAAGAGCATCTTCCAAGCGCTGCCCCATCAGAACGGTAGGCATGGCCGCAAGTTGATGTTTCGTTTTGTGGTCTCTGAATATGTTGCGGCCATTTTTATTAGGATGCTTTCCATCGGTAAAAGAGCCAATGTGGGCTTTTGCAACCTCTTCACATGCTGTGATGCTCAAGAAAGCTGAACTCGAATAGCTTCCGCGCGCATACAGAGCGCATGAGTCTTGTATCAACTGGACTATACGATCAATTGCTTTATCTAGTTCCTCAGCACTTTGGATTAGATTACTATCTGTTCTTACCATGCCTTGAATAAATTCAAATACCTCCATGCCCTATCCTCTATTTACACATAACTACAGTTGGACGGACGAAGCGCCGGATATACCTGCCGTCCGGCGAGAGTCGATAAAAAACTTGCACGGACTGCCAATGACTTGAGCGCGGCTGTTGCGTGCAATTTTAGTGAGATTAACGGCCATCTGGTCGGATAAACGGACTTGGTAGGTGGATCGGCCGTCTATTCCTCCGTTACGACCGGTTTGCCGGCCTTACTTTCGCCCATTGGGTCAGGGCCTTGCGTTGGGACGCCGACGCGACTTTCACCCGATATTGCAGCGAACACGTGGCTCGGTTCGGCGTGCAGAAGATAAAGCATCCGTGCGGTTGGTCGGCGACGTATTTGCCCGAGCGTCGGGAGCCGTTGCCGCACCGGACCAGGGACGACCGACGGCGGGCGAACGATCTTGCCGGTTAGCTCCGGTCTCGGCTGACTGCACCCCGCCGGAGGAACGGGTAACATCGGCTCCGCGAAAATCAAACCGGTACGGGGGCGTGCTGACCCTCGACGATCGCGGCCGATTGGACAAGGGAACCACAATGAACAAGCTCAAGCTCGGAATCCCCAAGGGCAGCCTGGAGGCCAGCACCATCGCGCTGTTCGACCAGGCCGGCTGGCGTATCTCGCCGCGCTCGCGCAACTACTACCCGGATATCGACGACCCGGAGATCGCCTGCGCCCTGGTGCGCGCCCAGGAGATGGCGCCCTACGTCGCGAACGGCACCCTGGACCTCGGGCTGACCGGTCTCGACTGGATACTGGAGACCGAGGCCGAGGTCACGGAGATCTGCACGCTGACCTACTCGAAGAGCTCGAATCAGCCGAGCCGCTGGGTCCTGGTGGTGCCCCAGGATTCCCCGATCCGCCGCGCGGAGGACCTGGACGGCAAGAAGGTCGCGACCGAGCTGGTCGGCTACACCCGCCGCTACCTGGCCGGCCGCGGGGTCCAAGCGCAGGTTGAATTCAGCTGGGGCGCGACCGAGGCCAAGGTGGTCGAGGGGCTGGTCGATGCCGCGGTCGAGATCACCGAGACCGGCAGCACTATCCGCGCCCACGGGCTGCGGATCGTCGAGGACATGCTGTTGACCGAAACGCGTCTGATCGCCAACCCGTCCGCGTTCGACGACCCCTGGAAGCGGGGGAAGATCGAGCAGATCGCCCTGATGCTCCAGGCCGCGCTGGCGGCGCGACACAAGGTGGCGCTCAAGCTCAACGTCGCCGCCGAGGACCTCGACCGCGTGGTCGCGCTGCTTCCGAGCCTGCACGCGCCGACCGTCAGCCATCTCTACGATCGCCAGTGGCTCGCCGTCGAGACCATTGTCGACGCCCAGGGCGTTCGGGAGCTGATCCCCCGGCTGCGCGCGGCCGGGGCGCAGGGGATTCTGGAGTACGAGCTGCGCAAGATGATCTGAGGCCGTGCCCACGGACCGCAGCCGCCGACTCGCGCGCGGCCTGAAAGGCGCCGACGGTCATTCGCGGCCGCGAAACGGCTCGCGCGAATGAGCACCCGGGTGCACGTGCGGCCGCTGTTGCAGGTGGCCCGCCCGGCGGTCGTCTGCCGCCACCTCGGCCAGCTCGCGCTGGTGCTCGCGGCCTTGCTCACGGTACCCGCCGTCTTCGCGGCCGCCACGGCGGACTGGACGCTCGCGGGGCGGCTCGTGCTGGCCGCCGTGCTCCCCGCGCTGGCGATCGGGGTCTGCTCGCGCCTGCCCGCCGGTCAGCGGCCGCTGCAGGTCAACGAGGCGCTGGCGGTCACGGCCCTGGCGTTCCTGCTCGCGTCCGCGCTGCTGGTCTACCCGCTGATGACGGCGGGCCTGTCGCCGCTGGACGCCTGGTTCGAGGCGACATCGGGCGTCACCACCACGGGGCTCAGCATGGTCACGGACCCGCAGAGCCGGTCCGCCGGGTTCCTGTTCGCCCGCGGCTGGGCGCAATGGTTCGGTGGCCTGGGCATCGTCGTCCTGTCCCTCGCACTGGCCGCCGGTCGGGTCGCGGACATGCGCCGTCTCGCCGATCCCGGCATGGACGAGGAGGACCTGGCGCAGGGCGCACGGCTCCACGCCCGCCGCGTCCTGGTGCTGTACGCGGCGTTGACCATCGGCGGCTTCCTGCTCGTCTGGGCGGCGGGCCCCTCCCCGCTCCAGGCGCTGATCCATACCCTGAGCGCGATCTCCACCGGCGGCTTCTCCAGCCAGGCGGACGGCCTGGCGGGGTTCAGCCGCGAGGCCCAGCTCGCTCTGTTGCTGGTGGCGCTGCTCGGCGCGCTGCCTCTCGGCCTGATCTACACCGCCTACGCCCGCGGTACCCGGGGGCTCCTTCACGACCCCGAGGTACGGGCACTGGCGATCGCCATCCTGGCGGTCACCGCCGGGCTCTGGCTCCTCGGACGGCTGACGCCGGCGGACGCCCTGCTGCAGGCGCTTTCCGCCCAGACCACGACGGGCTTCTCCACCGTCGACATCGCCGCTCTCGATCCCGGCGCGAAATGGGTCTGCATCCTGTCGATGGCGGCCGGCGGCGGTGTCGGCTCGACCGCCGGCGGCGTCAAGCTGCTGCGGCTTCTGGTGCTGATACGGGTGATTCAGCTCGCGGTGCTGAGGGCCCAGGTGCCGCGTCACGCGGTCCTCACGCCGCGGCTCGGCGAGCACGCGATCGACCCGCGCCAGACGGAGCACGCGTTGCTCCTGATCCTGCTGTTCGTGCTGGTGATCCTGGTCTCCTGGCTGCCGTTTCTGGTGGCGGGGTACCCACCGCTCGACGCGCTGTTCGAGGTGGTGTCCGCGGTAGGGACGGTCGGGCTCTCGACCGGCATCACGGGACCGCAGCTCGAGTCCGGGCTCAAGCTGGTGCTGGGCCTCGACATGCTGCTCGGGCGTCTGGAGATCATCGCCCTGCTGGTGCTCGTGTATCCTGGGACCTGGCACAAACGCTGAGCTTTAAGGGCGCAATCGAACCGCCGAGGCGCGAACATCGCCCGGGTTTCGAGCCGTGCAATCGGCGCATGTCTCTTGTTGACCGGAGTCCAAGATGCGTTTCGTCCTCGTCGGCTGCGGGTCCCTGTCTGTACTAACCGGCCGGATGCTCGCCGAGCGCGGGCACGAGGTCGTGCTGATCGAGCGGGACCGGGACACGATAGACCTGCTCAACGACGAACTGGACATCGGTTTCATCCATGGCGACGGAACTCGGCCGGCCATCCTCAGGGAGGCGGACCCCGAGGCCACGGACCTGCTCTTCTGCCTCACCCGCGACGATCAGGCGAACATCATCGCCAGCCTGGTGGCGCGGTCGCTGGGCTACCGCCGCGTGGTGACCAAGATCGAGGACCCGGAGCTTGAGCACATCTGCACCGAGCTCGGGCTGGCCGACTCCCTGGTACCGATGCACACGGTCGGCCGGTATCTGGCGGACATGGCCGAGGGCCAGGATATCATCGAGCTCTCGGACATCCTGCGTGGAGACGCGCGGGTGTTCTCTTTTCGCGTCCAGGCCGACGCGGCCGTTCCACTCGCCGATCTCGAGCTCACCGACGACGCCCGCGCCATTTGCGTCTACCGCAACGGCAAGGACCTGATGTTCGCCGAGCCGGATCTGCGCCTCGAGCCCGGCGATGAGGTGGTGGTTCTGGTGCGCGCGAAGCACCTGAAGGCGCTGAGCGAACGGTTCGGGTGCGCCGAAGGGGCGTCTACCGGGTCACTACCAACGCGCCGGTGTGAGGGCGTCGTAGTCCGGCTCGAAACCCGCCGCCAGAAACTGCTCGCGCAATCCCGAATCCAGCGCCGGTTGGCCGTCGATCTGCCGGATCAGCAGGCGCTTTCGTCCCGCGGCCGGTAGCCGCCGAAGCGCCGCGAGGGCCAACGGTAGCTCGCCGCCTTCGTCCGTATGAGCGTCAGGAAAGCTCGTGAGCTGCCGCCCTCCCGGCCCCAGGTAGACGACGGGCCGACCGGCGACCAGCACAACCCAGGCGCCGGCGACACGTTTAGGCGCCGCACCCCCGCCGGGGGCCGGCCAGGGCAGCAGGGCGCCGAACGGGTTTGCGGGATCCGCCGCGGCGAGCACCCGGACCCATGTCTCGTCGAATCCCGCGATCGGGGCCTCGTCGATGCGGGCGCCCCGCAAACGCTCGATTGCTCCCGGGAGGGCGAACTGCGCGCCGGATAGCCCCTCGACGAAGTAGCCGCGGCGGACCCGGCCGACCTCTTCCATCTGCTTCAGGACCCGATAGACGGGACCGAAGCCGCCCGGGATGCCCTCGGCCTGAACCGCCTCGCGGCTTACCACGCCGTAGCGTTCCAGCAGCATCCGCGAGCGCATCAGGAGCCGCTCGCTGTCCGGGACCGGAGTGCCGCCGAGCAGCGCCGCGACCAGGGACCAGCGGCCACCGGCCGTGGACCGCGCTCCGCCGCCGCGCCGCGCGCGTCCTCTGCGACCCAGCGATCGCAGCGGCGCGAAGGTGTCATTGGTGACGACGCCGGCCCAGACCAGGTTCCAGAGCGCGGCCTCCAGGTCATCCGCGCGCGCATCGAGTCCAGCCCTTTCGACCGCTTGGATCAGCTCGACGAGAAAGCAGGCCCCGCGCCCCCGGAGATGCCCGACCAGCGCCTGTTCGATCTCGGACTCCCGCCCGTTGGAGTCGGCAGACTCGGCATCGCGGCCGACGCCCTCCAACAACGCGTCGATGCTCTCGCGCCGGTAGAGCGCAATGCGGCCGTCCGCGGGTCCGGCGGCGCCGCGCCCGACCCAGACGACCTGTCCGGTGGCGGCTAGGAGGTCCAGATCCTCGCTCCGATAGCCGGGCACCCGCGCGGGCAGCAGCACCCGGTCGAGCAGCGACCAGGCGACCGTCAACCCCTCGAGCTGAACCAGGGCCTCGATCAGCCGGCCCCGGCCGCTCGCGGTCTCGCCGATACCCTGCCAGGCGGGCAGGAAGCGCCCGAGCGTCCCCGCGTCGACCGGTGCGACGGCGTCTCGGGCCCGCGCCAGGGTCAGGCGCCGGAGTCGCCGCAGTACCTCGGCGTCGCACCACTCCGGCTCGGCCCCGGCCGGACGGATCTCGCCGTGCACCAGCGCGCCCGACGTCTCCAACAGGCGAAGCACCGGGTCGATCTGGGCGGGCCGAACGCCGAACCGCTCCGCGGCGTCCCGCGTCGGGAACGGCCCGCGGGTGCGGGCGAACCGGCGCAGCAGATGCTCCAGCGGCGCGTCGGTCGGCGCCAGGAAGGCCTCCGGCAGACCGGGCGGAGGCACAGCGCCCAGGGCGTCCCGATAGAGCCCGGCGTCCTCGGCGGCGACCCAGCGCTCACCGCCGGCAATGCGCAGCCGCACCGCCCGGCATTGCGCCCGCAGACGCGGCAGCCAGTCGCCGGGCTCGCCGTCGCAGCGCGCGGCCGCCTCCTCGGCCGACAGGTCCCCGAGCCGTCGGAGCAGGTCATGAAGCTCGTCGGCATCCCGCGCCCGTCGGCCGTCGGCCCGGTGCTGGAGGTCGAGCTCCAGTTCGTCGAGCACCGCGGGGTCGATCAGCTCCCGCAACTCCGCCTGACCCAGCAGCTCCGCGAGCAGCGCCCGGTCCAGCGTCAGGGCCTGGACGCGTCGTTCCGCCAGCGGAGCGTCCTGCTCGTAGATGTAGGCGGCCACATAGGCGAACACCAGCGAGCGGGCGAAGGGCGAAGCGCTCGCGGTCTCGGCCTCGTGGACGCGGATCGAACGGCTGCGGATGCCGGCCAGGATCTCCCGCAGGCCGGGAAGATCGAAGACGTCGCTCAGTGCCTGCCGGTAGGTCTCGAGCACGATGGGGAAGGACGGGTAGCGCCGCACCGCCGCCAGCAGCTGCTGGGCCTTGAGCCGCTGGGCCCACAGCGGCCGCCGGCCCTTGGCGGTCTTGCGCGGCATCAGCAGCGCCCGGGCCGCGTTCTCACGGAAGAGTCCGGCGAACAGGGCCGTATCCGCGAGCTGGTCGGTGATGTCGTCCTCGACGGACTCCGGGTCCGGCAGCAGATCCGCGAGGTCCGGGAGGTCATCGCCGTCGGCAAGACGCAGGACGATGCCGTCGTCGGAGTACATGACCTGGATCTCGAAGCCTTCCCGACGCCCCAACCGCCGCTGCAACGCCATCGCCCAGGGGGCGTGGACGCGCGCACCGAACGGCGTCAGGAGGCAGACGCGCCAGTCCCCCAGCTCGTCGCGAAACCGCTCCACGACCACCGTGCGGTCGCTCGGCACCAGGCCGGTGGCCTCCCGCTGCTGGCCGATGTAGGCGGCGAGGTTTCGCGCGGCTAGCACGTCGAGCGGGGTCCGTTCGGCGATCCAGTCCGCGGCGGACCCCGGCTCCACGGCCGCGACCTCGCGGCAGAAGGCGCCGACGGCCCGGCCGAGCGGCAGCGGCCGACCGAGCCCGTCGCCGCGCCAGAACGGCAGCCGCCCCGGCTCGCCGGGCGCCGGGGCGACCACCACCCGGTCGCGGGTGATCTGCTGGACGCGCCAGGTCGAAGCCCCGAGCAGGATGCAGTCCCCGGCCTTGGTCTCGAAGACCATTTCCTCATCGAGCTCGCCGACCCTGGGGCCGTCCGAGCCCAGGTGAACCCCATAGTTTCCGCGGTCCGGGATAGTGCCCGCATTGAGCCGTGTGACCATCGCCGTGCCCCGGCGCGCGGACAGACGGTCGGCCCCGCGGTCCCAGGCGAGCAGCGGGCGTAGGTCTCCGAAGTCGCTGGACGGATAACGGCCGGAGAGCATCTCGAGCACCGACTCCAGAGAGCCGCGCGTGAGATCCCGATAGGGTCCCGCGCGGGTGACCAGGCGCCACAGGGCGTCCAGGTCCCGGTCCCGGTCGACGCAATGGGCCGCGACCTGCTGCGCGAGCACGTCGAGCGCGTTGCGTGGCATCCGCGTCGGCTCCAGCTCGCCCTGGAGCATGCGGGCGCCGATCACCGCGCACTCGAGCAGGTCGCCCCGGAACTTCGGGTAAATGCGCCCCGAGCTGATCTCGCCGACCCCGTGCCCGGCACGGCCCACGCGCTGCAGACCGCGCGCCACGGAGCCCGGCGATTCCACCAGCAGCACCTGGTCGACGGCACCCATGTCGATGCCCATCTCCAGGGAGCTGGTCGCGACGATGGCGCGGATGATGCCGCGCTTGAGCCCTTCCTCGATCTCGGCCCGCTGCTCGGGGCTGACGCTTCCGTGGTGCGCGCGCACCAGCTCCGCGCCGGCCAGGTCGTTCAGCCGCTGGCACAGGCGCTCGCACAGCCCACGACTGTTGACGAAGACGATGGTCGAGCGGCTGGCCCGGATCTGCTCGAGCAGGGCCGGGTAGATCGCCCCCCACAAGCCCTTCTCCGCCGGCGGCCGGGCCACCTCGCGCGAGTAGAGCTCCGCGAGAATCGGACCACCCGCGGCCGGCGTCGGGTCGTCCGGCGGATGCTCCATGTCCGGCACCGGCACGCTGACACTGAGATCGAGCCGCGGCGGCGCGGCCGCGTCGACGACCTCGACCTCGCGGTCGCCGCCGAGGTAGAGCGCGGCCTCCGCCAGGGGCCGGATGGTGGCCGACAGGCCGATTCGCTGGGGATCCTCGCGACAGATCCCGGCCAGGCGTTCCAGAGACAGCGCCAGGTGGACGCCCCGCTTGGTCGGGGCCAGCGCGTGGACCTCGTCGATGATGACGGTATCGACGGTCGCGAGGGTCTCCGCCGCCCGCGACCCGAGCAACAGGTATAGGGACTCCGGGGTCGTGACCAGGATCTCGGCGGGGTCACCGAGCTGTCGGGCGCGTTCCCGCGGCGGGGTGTCGCCGGTTCGAATCGCCACCCGCGGCCGCCAGGCCGCCGACCCGACCGACTCCGCCGCTCGCGCGACGCCCGCGAGCGGCGCGCGGAGGTTACGCTCGATGTCGTAGACCAGCGCTTTCAGCGGCGAGACATAAAGCACCCGCACACCGGGCGCGGCCTCCGGGCCCGCGCGCAACAGTCGGTCGATGGCCCACAGGAAGGCGGCCAATGTCTTGCCGCTGCCGGTCGGCGCCGTGATCAGCACGTGACGCCGGGCGGCGATTGCCGGCCAGCCGAGGGACTGGGCCGGCGTCGGCGCGTCGAAGTTCTGCGCGAACCAGCGGCGGGTCGGGGGGCTGAACAGATCCATCGGCGCGAGGTCGGGGTCGGGCGCTCTGGCCTTACGCGGGCGACAGCCCTGGCGCCCCGCGCCGCCGTCTAGGTTCGGACCAGACTCAGCGCGGGCCCGCCGCGCAGGCGCTTCGCCGCCTCGTACTCCTCGTCGGTCATCTGGCTGCCCACACAGTTGCGCAGTTGAACGGCATCGCGATCACCCTGCTCGACCGCCAGCGACAGCCAGTAGTGCGCCTGGGCCAGGTCGATGGGGACGCCGCGCCCCTCGGCGTAGATCAGGCCCATCGCGAACTGGGCGTCGACATCGCCCCCCGACGCCGCCGCACGCACGATCCCGACTTTGGACGGGTCGTTACGCAGCAGGATCAGGTCCTTGAGAAAGCTCTTGTCCGACATTGTCTCGCGCGAATCGATATGCCCAGCGAAAACGAAGCGCTGGTTAGCAAACTTGGGGACAGTGCACGTGTTTAGGAACGGCCCGCCGATGATCAGGCTCCATCCGGCTCGATCGACCCGTCCGGGGCGTACCGGTCCAAAAGCCGGTCATAGTCCGCGAGCCCGACGACGGACTTGAGCTCGTCGAAGTTTACCCGCCGGTCGGGCGTGCGGCCGGCGGCAAGCTCGACGAGCGCCGCGCGCATCGCATGGACGGCGCTGCCGAGCAGCGTGAGCGGGTAGGCCGCGATCCGGTAGCCGATCTCGGCCAGCCGCTCCGGCGGCAGGAGCGGCGTGACGCCCTCCTCGAGCATGTTCGCCATCTTCGGACCCGGTACGCGACGGCAGAAGCGCTCCATCTCGGACTCGTCCCGGGGCGCCTCCAAAAACAAGACGTCCGCGCCCAGTTCCGCGAAGGCCTCCATGCGCCAGAGCGCCTCGTCGAGCCCCCGGGCGCTGCGCGCGTCGGTGCGGGCCACGATCAGGGTCCCGGCGCCGGAGTCGCGGGCATCGACGGCGGCACGGATACGCCGCACCGCCTCGGCCCGATCCACGACCTCTTTCACCCCGGTGTGTCCGCAGCGTTTGGGGGCGAACTGATCCTCGATCATGACGCCCGCGAACCCCGCGAGCGCGTACTGCTCAACCGTGCGGCGGACGTTCGCCGGGTTGCCGTGACCGGTGTCGCCGTCACCGATGACCGGGATCGAGACGGCCTGACAGATGCCGCGACCCTGGTCAAGCATCTCGGTCACCGAGATCAATCCGGTATCGGGCAGCGCGAGCCGTGCCGCCGAGACCGCGAAACCGCTCATGAAGGTCAGCGGGAAACCGGCCTGCTCGATCAGCCGTGCCGACAGCGCATCGAAGCAACAGGGCATGAGCCGGACGCCATCGGTATCCAGCAGGGCGCGCAGGCGATCGATCGACGAGGAAGTCGGCGGCATGGATCGGGTATCGGTCTCTGGCCCGCTGCGGTTGGACGAGGGTTCCCCGCAAATGCGTTGTCTCGGCACCACCGCGGCCGGCAATACCCCGCAAGTCGGCGATGCCTATTGGAGCACGGCCAGGATCGCGAGAGAACCGGCGTCGGCGACTCAGCTCGGCCCTGCCTCCACGGTCGCCGCGGGGAGAGCGTCCGGGTCGGCGACTTCAGACGCACGATGCGGGCACGCCAATCCAGCCGCGTTGCTCCCCGATTGATCTGTAGGCGCCATGTGACTAGAGTCACGTTTGGCAGGGCGGACGTTCCCGACTTGTCCGGGTATCCGCAAAATGTGGCAACGAGATGAAACGGACTGCAATGTCGAAGTGCGGGAGAGTCCTGGGCGGTATCGCCGGGGCCTGCGTTCTCGCGCTCGCACCGGCGTGGGCTGCCGATCCGCCGCCAGAACCGGCCGCGGCTCCAGCGGGCGAGTCGCAGCCGGATCCCGTGCTGGCGGCCTATCAGGCCCTGTCGGAGAGTCAAGCCCGCAATTACGACCGGACTCAGGATATCTCCCCGCGGCAGATGGTCATTCTGCTGGAGGTGTGCGAACGAACCGGGGCCAGTCTGGGGCAGGCGCTCGCGACCGGGGAGCACGAGAGCGCCCGCACCTGGAACGACCACGTCCGCCCCACCCTGAAGAGCGGCAACCTCGGATCGGCCGCCGGGGTCTGGCAGTTCCAGCCCGCGACCTTCCACGGCGTCATCCAAAGGTACGGGGCCCGGCTGCTGGCGGCATCTAGCGCGGATGCTGCAACCGACCGGGAGCACATGGATCTGGGTGACGGGCCCTTTAGCGATGCAGAGGTCCGCGCCCTCATTCGGGAGACAGTGGACGGCACGCGTGACGCGAAGGACGCCAAGCTGCTGCTTCTGCGGCACAACTTCGCCATTCTGGCGTTTGCCAAACACTACCTGAGCATCGACTCGGGGGCGGCCACGCCGGAGGAGGACTACCTCTTCCATTTTCTGGGCGCCGGAGAGGGCCGACGGGTGCTGGCCCTGGCCAACGGAGAGGCGCGCGATACCCTGTCGGTCAAGCCCGTCGAGGTGCCTGACGCTCCGTTGGAAGCATTGCCGGAACTGGCCGCACAAGACCCCGGAGCCGTACTCAGACAGGCAAGGGCCCTGGTGCGGATCCGATCCGCCGATGACGGCCGAATCACGATCATCGAATCGGACACCGGCTTGCGGTCGATGCCCGCGCTCGACCTCGGATCCGCGGTCGTCGATCCATTTTCGCTGCCCGAGCCGCCGACCGTGTCGTCGGAGTGGGGCTATCCCGCGGACTCCCCCACCGTGACGGGCAACCTCGGCATGTTCTACCGCGACGGCAAGGGACAGACCGAGCCCTACACCTGGGCGGAGTTCATGGCCAATCTGAAGCGCCGCGTACGGGCCGAGACCCAGCCATCATGGGTGCGCGCCAAGTACGGGGTCGGTTTCGAGTTGGAAGGGGGCGATATGCCGGAGCGGGCGTTCGACCCGGCGCAGACATCCGAGGCCGCCGAATTCCGCCACGTGAAGGGGCAGAGCGTCGTCGTGCCGAAGGCGCTGGTGACCGGTCCGCTCGACCGAGACGAAACAGAGCGCTACAAACAGCGACTCGCCGCTTTGGTGAGCCAGGGTGATGACGAGCCGACGGACACGCTGCCGCCCGAGTCCTTGTCGGCGCTGCATCACCTGGGGGTGCTGCCCGAGGACGTGCAAGAGGTCAGTACCGCCCATCCCCAGGTGCAGAACGCCTTGCGCGAGTTCCGCACGATGGTTGGCAAACAGGAGCCGGACGCTCCGGCCGATTCCAGCCGGCTGATGCCCGCCGAGCGCATTGCCTTGGAGATCTACGACCGTCGTCTCGCCCGCTATGCCGGGTTGCAGGCTTGCCAACAGGGTTCATCGGTGGATGCGCCCGACCTCCGGCTCATCAGAAAGATGCCGGCCGGATTGCAGCGTCTGGCGGCTCCGCGAATTGCGATGTTGCAGTCGGCGCTGGCCGAGCAAGGGCTTCTGAATCAACCGACCAAGAAGACCACCTGGCGAGACAAGAAACGCCGGAAGCGCGTGAGCTACAAGACGGTCCCGTTCGCGGGCAAGCCGGACAAGGCGACGGTCGCGGCGCTCAGCGCCTTCCAGTGGCGCAATGGCCTGCGTCGAACGGACGGTGTCGTGGACGCGGTGACGCTGGAGATGCTGGGTCTGCCGCCGTTGGGGCCCGAGCTGTTCCTGCCGCTCTCAGGCCCGCAGTGTCCCGTTGAATCAGTCGCCGGGCGATCGCCGACGTGCGCGATCCCGAGCGCGAACCAGGGCCGCGCTGTCGGCGGGCTCTCCCCGCCCCGCCGGCCTTCTGCCGCGAAGTTGCTGGACGCCGACTCCGGGCGGGACTGTTGCGGTCCGCCGATCGAGTCATCCTGATCACTGCTTCGGGCCCTCCGCCCGCAGCTCCTCGTGGCGCCGACCCAGGAACAGCCCGGTCGCCAGCCACAGCGCGGCGACCGGTACCGCCGCGAAGGCCATGCCCGAGATCGACAGCCCGAACGAGGCCAGTCCGGCGGCGATCCAGCTGGACGCGGCATCCCCGGCGCGATGGATGACCGTGTCGATCACATTTTTGGCCTGATACTTCTCCTCCTTGGGGACTACGGTGAACAGGGTCTCACGGGTGGGTTTGGAGATCGCGAACTCGCCGGCTCGGCGCATCACGCCCAGGATGACCAGCACCGGGAGGATCGGGGCCAGACCGAAGGCGGCGAACCCGCCGATCGAGACCAACGGCAGGGCCGCGAGCATCGGCGTCACGCCGAATCTGGAGAGGATTCTCCCGGTGAGTAGAAGCTGGATCGACAAGGTCAGCAGATTCACGGCGAGGTCCACCGAGGCGAACAGTCGCGTGCGGCCCTCGGGGCTGGGGACGACCTCCGGCACCAGCGTGGTCTGGGCGAAATAGAGCAGCGTCCCGAGCAGCGTGTAGCAGACCAGATAGATGCAGATGCCGATCAGGTAAGGCGAGTGCAGGATGCGCGTGACCCCGACCCACAGACTCGGCCGTTCGCCGGAGGTCTCCTCGGAGGTCCGCAGGAAGCGCTGCAGGCCCTCGGGGCGGCGCTCGCCAATGTGCAGCAGCGCCAGGATGCAGCCAATGGCGCCGGCCAGCAGCGCGGCCGAGACCAGGAGCAGGTTCGGGATGCCGATCGCCGGCGCCAGCAGGGTCGTAAGCCCGGGGCCGGCGACCGCCCCCAGACTGCCCCCGGCGGAGATGAACCCGAACAGGCGCCGGGCCGCCTCGGTGGAGAAGAGGTCCGCCATGAAGCTCCAGAACACCGAGACGACGAACAGATTGAAGACGCTGACCCAGACGAAGAAGAAGGGTGCCACCGATTCGGTGGGTACCTCCGAGGCGAGGACCCGATTGAAGCCCACCAGGTTGAGCGCGAAGAAGCCGTAGATCAGCGGCAGCAGCCGGTGGACAGGCAGACGCGCGGCCAGCCAGCCGAACACCGGGACCAGGGCCACCATGGCGAGGAAGACGGCGGAAAACAGCCATTGCAGGTTGGCCGCCCCGACCTGGACGGCCATCTCGTCGCGCACCGGCCGCACGATGTAATAGGCCGCCAGCAGACAGAAGAAATACAGGAACGACAGCAGCAGCGCCGCCACCTCGGTGGGCGCCACGGGGACGATGCGAGTAAGGAGTCGTCGGATCACACCAGGTGGCCTCAAGCCGTTCCCGCGGGCGGGGAAACGAGAATTCGGGTCGCGCCGGCGCGGCCCAGAGATCAACGGGTCGGCATTTTGCCGCCCTTGCCCTTGTCTCGTCGCGCGGTCGGACGGATTGCGACTCCCTTGCCAGTACCACGAGCCGCGGCTATTCTGCCGCTTACCGTACGCCGACGCGGATCCCGGCGCGATTGAATTCTCTTGATTTTTTTGTATTGCCGCCGCGAGTGGCGCGACCGCGCGGAGACTCTCGGGGCATCTGACCCCGGCTCTGGCTCGTCGAGATCGCGGATCCCGCGCGCTCGCCAATCAGTCGCATCCGCTCGCGGACGGAACCGCCGCAACGGGCTCCACGCCGCCGCACGCTGACCCAGAACCCAACCTCGGTTCGAATATATTGCACGACAAAGTCGCACCAGCTCAGGTCCAGCCCACGACCGCCCCCCTGACCATCCAGGAGCATATCGTCGAGATCGTCAGCGATTCCGGCGAGGGCGCTCAGAAGGCGGGACAGACCTTCGGCTCGATCAGTGCCCGCATGGGTAATGGCGTCTGGACGGTCGAGATCATCCCGGCCGAGATCCAGCCGCCGGCCCGCTCGCCGGCCGGCGCCAGCGGAATCCGCATCCGTCTGGCCTCGCGGCAGGTCACCAACATGGGTGACGAGGCGGACCTTGTGGTCGCCTTCAACGAGCAGGTGCTCTACTCGCGCATCGCCAACGGCGCCTACAAACAGGGCACGGTCGTGCTGCTGGAGGGCAAGTGGCGGGACGACCCGGTCGAGGAGATCCGGGCCCAGTACACGAAGGCGGTCGCCGAGTTCCGCGAGAACGGCCTGATCGTCCACGAGCTGCCAATCGAGCAGGCCTGTCTGGAGGTTACCTCGAATCCGCGCCGCGGCAAGAATATGTTCGTCCTGGGCATGCTCTGTCGCATCTTCAGTCGCGATCTGGACCGGGCGCGCGACGAGGTCGCTCACACCTTCCGGCGCAAGGGCGACAAGGTCATCGGACAGAACCATCGATTGCTGGAAGCGGGCTACGGATTCGCCGCCGAACGCGTTGAGCTCTGTTACGAGATCCCTCCCCACCCAGAACACGGCGGCCGATACATCGTCACCAACGGCAACCAGGCCGTCGGGCTGGGTGTCATGGCCGCGGGGATCGAGCTGGTGTCCATGTACCCCATCACGCCTGCCACCTCGGCGTCGCACTACCTCGCCGACGTCTTCCACGAGGTCGGCGGTTTCGTGCATCAGGCCGAGGACGAGATCGCGGCCATCGGGTTCGCCCTGGGCGCCTCCTACGCGGGCAAGACCGCCTGCACCATCACCTCCGGCCCAGGACTGGCGCTCAAGACCGAGAACCTCGCCCTGGCGGTGATGGCGGAGATACCGCTGGTGCTGGTTCTGGTGCAGCGGGGCGGCCCCTCGACGGGCCTGCCCACCAAGGTGGAACAGGGGGACCTGCTGGCGACGCTCTACGGCGAGCCCGGGGATGCACCCAAGATCGTCATCGCGGCGGCCACCATCGACGAATGCCTGCACTTCGTGATCATGGCGCGGCGCCTCGCCGAGGCCTTCCGCTCGCCGGTGGTGCTGCTGACGGATGCGAACCTGGCCACCGGCGTTCAGCCCTACCCGCGCCCGGAGCCCACCGCCGACTGGCTCGCGCCCCCGGTCGACCAGTCCGAGTGGGACGAGAGCGTGCCGCCCTACGCCTGGGACGAGACGACCGGCCTGTCGCCGCGCCCGATACCCGGCATGCGCGGCGGCGAGTACGTGCTGACCGGCCTGGCGCATACCACCGAGAGCAAGGTCGCCTACGACTCCGACTCCAACCAGCGCGGTTGCGCCATGCGCAGCCGTAAGCTGGCCGCGCTGGCCCGAACCCTGAAGCCGCCGACGGTGCACGGTGATCCTGATGGCGACCTGCTGGTGGTCGGCTGGGGCTCCACGCTCGGGGCGATCGAGGAGGCCGTGGATCGCGCGCGCGCCCAGGGGCACCGGGTCTCCTCGCTGCACCTGCGCTTCCTGTCGCCCATGGAGCCGGGGCTGAAGGCGATTTTCGGCCGTTTCCGCAAGGTCATGACGATAGAGATCAACTACAGCGACGAGCCCGGCGCGCCGCTGATCACGGCCGACACCCGGCGCTATGCCCAGCTTGCCTGGCTGCTGCGCGCCCAGACCCTGATCGACGTCGACTGCTGGTCGGTGGTCTACGGCCACCCGCTGCAGCCCGGGATGATCCATCGCGTGCTGCTCAAGCACCTCGCGGCACTGGAGGGCGACGGCTGATGTTCGGACTCAAGGCGGACTGGTCGCTCGAGGTCTTCGAGCGCTACTTCACCATCGGCGACTATGCCGGCGGCGAGGCCCGGTGGTGTCCCGGGTGCGGCGATCATGGCGTGCTCGCGGCGGTGCACAAGCTGCTGCGGGACGAGCAGGTGGTCCCGGAGATGACGGTCGCGGTGTCCGGCATCGGCTGCTCCAGCCGGCTGCCGCATTATATGGGCACCTTCGGCTTCCACGGGCTGCACGGGCGCGCCCTTCCGGTGGCCTGCGGCATCAAGTCCCGGCGCCCGGAGCTGGACGTCTGGGTGGCCACCGGCGACGGGGACTGCTTCTCCATCGGCACCGCCCACTGGATCCACGCCATCCGCTACAACATGGACATGACGGTGATGGTGTTCGACAACGCCATCTACGGCCTGACCAAGGCCCAGACCTCGCCGACCAGCCCGATCGGGATGCGGACCAACACCCACCCGTTCGGGGCCATCATCGGCCCGCTGAACCCGTTGACCATCACGCTCGGCATCACCAACGTCTCGTTCGTCGCCCAGGTAGTGGACTGGAGCCCGCCGCTGCTCTACGAGACGCTCAAGGCCGCCCACCGCCACCGGGGCACCGGCTTCGTGCGCATCGTTCAGCGGTGCCCCGTCTACGCGGACGCCCACGTCAAGGAACTGCTCGGCGACCCGCGGCGGGTGCTGCTGCTCGATCACGAGCGCGGTATTCCCGTCGACAAGAGCGTGGCCCGCCAGTTTCCGAATCACCGGTCCCACGACCCCTCGGACATTTCAGCGGCCCGCGACCTCGCCGAGGACCAGTCCGTCATCCCGGTGGGGCTTCTGTTCCGCAACCCCAACGCCCCCTGCTACGAGGACCTGTCCAGCCGGGGCGAGGACATGACACCGGAGCAGAAGCTCGTCGGACTCAATGCCGCCCTGGATACCTTCAGTATTTGATGCCCGGTTTGGCGCGAGAACCGGATTGGTCGCCAGCCATCGGCCGGGATCACGGGCGGGTGATTCGGTGCCGATGACGGCGGCCCCCGACCAAACGGGCACGGCGGCGGGTGGGCGTTTTCACCGTGCGACGCTTTCCCCGGGGACGGTCCCGGGCGGCCCGTGTGCGGTCGGCATCCGCTCCCCCATCGAGCCCCGACTGGCGGCACTCCAATCGACGACGCGGGGGAACCTTAGAGCATGAACGACGCACAGGCGCCCGCGAGTCGAGGTACCCGGCGGCCGGCCGGCGCGGTCCCTCCGATGCCCGTCCTCGCAACCGCGGTGAAGGATGCCAGGACGTCCCGCAAGCTGCTGTTCACGCTGCGCCACTTTCATCTCGGCGACCCGGGCGCCAGCGAGAAGCTCGAAGCGGTCGGTGACGATGTGCTGCCCGCGCTGCTCTCCCCGTTCCGCGACACCTCGCGGTTGCGTTACGACTACCCCCTGTTCCTGTTTCCGGCCGACTCCGACTCCGACGGCGGCGGGCAGGATGCCGCCGAGCTGGCCTGCCCGCTGGCGGAATGGCTGCAGCGGGCGACCGACGGCATGGAATCGGCCGAGGGGGCGGCGACCATCCTCCGGGACCAGCTGCCCTGGCTCGATCATCACTTGCGGTTAGCCCTGGCGCAGACCGAGGGCCCGGTCGACGCGATCCCCAGCCTCACCGCGGCCGGCGAGGCGCTGAAGGAGCGCCTGCAGCTCGACCCGGCCGGCCGCGAGCGCCTGGCGGCCGATCTGGCCCGGCTGATCGCCCAGGTCCCCGAGGGCGCGTCGATCCTGGCCTACGGTCGCTATCCGGCGTTGCATCTGATGGTGCATGCCATCCGCAGCCAGGTCATCCCGCGGCGGGCGCGGTTCGCGGCCCTGATCGGCAATTGCCTGCGCGGGCTCGAGGCCCTGCTTCAGGTCGAGTGGGTCAAGTCCGACGAGGCCATCGAGCCCGCGATGGCGCGGGACAGCGTGGGCCCCGGCGGCAACCTGTTCGACGTTGCCGCCTTGTCCGAGGTGATGGACCACTCCCGAGGCACCCGAAAGATGCCGGCGGAGCGCCGGGCGCGCATCCAGCGGGCCCTCGAGGTGTTGATGCGTTGGGAGGACGACCCTGTGCTGGTGCGTTTCGTCCACGACGGGAGCCTGTCCTGCGATTGGGCCCAGGACGACACTGTCCTGAACGACGTGGTCGACGCCGATCCGTGCGAGCGCGCGACCGCTCTGTTCGACGAGCAGGCGGGGCGACTGGCCGAGGTTTTTGCGGCGGTGCGCATCGCCCAGCTGGAGATCAACGGGATCTACGATCCGGCCATACACGATCCCTGGTTCGCGAACTTTAGCTGGGAGGGCTTCTCCCAGAACGAGCTGCTGCTGGTGCCGACGGTGATCGCCGTCGGGGGCGCGGACTGGATGGCCGGCGACGGCCTGCGCTCTTTCTCGCGGCTGCTGAGCTCGGGCCGGCCGGTGCAGATCCTGGTCCGGGTCCAGCCCAGCAACAATCCCGGCACCGGACCGGACGAGGAGGCCTTTCACCGGTTCCGCGTCGAGCTCGGCTACCTGGCCATCAGCCACCGTCAGGCGTTCGTGGCCCAGTCATCGGCCGCGCGCCACCAGCACCTCCTCGATTGTTTCCTGGCCGCGCTGGAGGCCACGCGCACCAGCCTGCATCTCATCAACACCGGGATGCGCACGCCGTCGACCCTGGTGCCCCTGAACGCCTGGTTGGTGGCCGGCGCGGCGCTGGAGGGGCGTGCCCACCCCTTCTTCCGGGTCAACCCGGAGGCCGGGGATTACGCCGCCGCGCGCATGAGCTTCGCCGACAACCCGCAGCCGGAGCGGGACTGGCCCCGTCACCCCTTCGAGTATGTCGATGACGACGGGAACCGGGTCGAGCATGAGCTGGCCTTCACCTTTGCCGACTACGCCCTGTTGATCGAGCGATTGCGCGACCACTTCCGGCTCATACCCCCGGGTTGCGACTCCGATGCCCTGGTGCCGATGCAGGACTACCTGTCGATGAAGCCGGACGAGGCGTATCAGCGGGTACCCTTCGTCTGGGGCGTGGATGCAGGCTCCCAGCTCCATCGGCTGGTCGTATCACGCCAGCTGGCCCTCGCCGCCCTGGACCGCCTCAACTTCTGGCACACGCTTCAGGAGCTGGCCGGCGTGCGCAACCGCTATGTCGAGCTGGCGATCGAACGGACCCGCGCCGAGGAACGGGAACGCGCGGCCGAGGAGCGCGAGCGGCTTACCGCCGAGCATGCCGCGGAGCTGGAGCACGTGCGGGGCGAGGCCGCCGGCGAGGCCATGCACCGGCTGACCGACCTGTTGCTGGGTATCGATTTCGGCGCCGCCGGGGGCGCACCGCTGCCGGCCGGCAGGCAACCCGCGGCCGCGGTGCCGGCGAGCGAGCCGGCTCCTGAGACGGGGTCGCCCGAGACTGTGACAGACGGACCGGAGCCAGAGGCCGAGTCCTCGTTCGACAACCCCTGGGTCGATACCCCCCTGTGCACCAGCTGCAACGACTGCCTGAAGATCAACCCGCTGCTCTTCGTCTATAACGAGGATAAGCAGGCCCTGCTGGGTGATCTGGGCAAGGCGAGCTACGCGCAATTGGTGGAGGCCGCGGAGCTCTGCCCCGCCCGGTGCATACATCCGGGCCGGCCATGGAACCCGGAGGAGCCGGACCTGGAAGCGCTGATCGAGCGCGCCGCGCCGTTCAACCAGTGAGCCTGGCCGGTGGCCCTGCTCGACGTGAGAGAACGCGCCGAAGGCGCTCAGCGCCCCCCCTCTCCCGCGCGCGGGAGAGGGCCGGGGTGAGGGGGCTCGACATGGCCTCCGGTCGATGAGCAGCTTCGTCGTCGCACCGGCCATCATGACCGGCATCGGCTTCGCCTTTGCCGTGATACTGGCCGTCGCCTACCGCTTTCTTCGCGTGCACGAGGACCCTCGCATCGACGACACCGAGCTCCTGCTCCCCGGCTCGAATTGCGGCGCCTGCGGCCAGCCCGGCTGCCGTGCCTTCGCCGAGCAGTTGGTGGCGGGCGCCCTGAGCCCCAGCCTCTGCACCGGTCGCCTCGGCCGACGCGATCGCCGCGGTGGCCGACTATCTGGACGTCGATCCGGGCCGGCAGGAGAAGCGGGTAGCCCGTCTGCATTGTGCCGGAGGCCGCGGTCAGGCCTACCAGATCGCCGAGTACCGGGGGCTTTCGAGCTGCGCGGCGGCGAGCGTGGTCTCGGGTGGCGGCAAGGGCTGCTCCTGGGGCTGCATCGGGCTCGGCGGACTGCCGCGATGCCTGCGACTTTCACGCCATCGCGATGAATCTCAACGGGCTGCCGGCGGTGGATATAAACGCCTGCACCGCCTGCGGCGACTGCGTGGACGCCTGCCCCCGGGACCTGTTCGAGCTGGTACCGCTGAGCCACAAGTTGCTGGTCCAGTGCAGCGCGCCGCTGGCGGGGGATATGGCCACCGCGCTGTGCCGGACCGCCTGCGACGCCTGCGGGCGCTGTGCGCGCGGACGCCGCGCCGGGGTTGATCCGGATGGAGGACAACCTGCCGGTGGTCGATTACAGCGCTGGCGGTCCGGCGCGTCCCGAGGCGACCCTGCGCTGTCCCACCGGAGCGATTCAGTGGGTGGACGGCACTCAGTTCACCGCCGGCGGGGACGGCAGGGTTCGCCGAGGGGGGATCCATGTACGAGCCAGCTGACGTCTTGAGACAACCGAATGCCGGTCAACCGGACGACGCCGAATGCCAAGCCATAGCACCCTGAGGCTGCTGCGCCGACTACTCGGGGCCTCTCGCCGGGCCGAGGGGCCGTTCGCCGGCTCGGTCACGGTCCTGGACGGCGGCTCGGCGGTGGCCGTGACCGAGGCCGCTATCGCCGAGGCGGCCGGGCTCGGGGGCAGCTTCCCTGCTACCGGCGCCGAGCTCGCCTGGCGGGCCGAGCAACGCGATCAGGGCGCCAACCTGTTCGGCCAGCCGCTGGCCAGTCTGGCCGCCGAGGGCCCGCGCGGGGCATTGGCCGCGGCCGTGGGGCTCGCGCTGGCCGGCGCGCGCGCCACCGCCTTCCTTTCTGGACCGGACTTGGCCGCCGTCCGGGACCTGTTGCAGGCCGCCGCCGGGCGGCGCCTGCCGCTGGTGCTGCACTTAGCCGCTCGCGCCCTGCCGGGTCAGGCGCCTGCCGCGGGCGACGGTCACGAGGCGCTGCACCTGGCGGCGGACTCCGGTTGCCTACTGCTTGTGGCCGCCAATGCGCAGGAGGCGGTGGACTTTACCCTGATCGCGCGCCGGGCGGCGGAGCAGTCCCTGACGCCGGCCCTGGTGGTCATGGATGGCGAGCGGACCGCGCGCTCTCCGCAGGACGTGCGCCTGCCGCCGCCCGGGTTGCCCGAGCGATTCCTTGGGGACCCGGACGACGAGATTCGTTGTCCGACCCCGGCCCAGGAGCTGCTGTTCGGCGAGTATCGACGGCGGCTTCCGCGCTGGCACGACCCGGACCGCCCGGTGCTGCTCGGAGGCCTGCAGTCGGAGGAGGTCTGGGGCCTGGGTCGTGCCGCCGGCGAACCGTTCCTGGACGCCTTCGCGGGAACCGCGCTGGAGAAGTCCTTCGCCGACTTCGCCGCGGAGACCGGGCGCGAGCACCGTGCCGTTTCGCAGCATCGGCTCGAAGGGGCACGACTGGTCCTGGTGGTCCAGGGGTCCGCCGTGGAGACCGCCGAGGCCGTGGCCGACCATCTCCGTAACGAGGCCCGCCTGAAGGTTGGCGTGCTCGGCATGCGCTGCCTGCGGCCGTTTCCGGGAGCGGCCGTCGCCGGTCTGCTCGCCGGTGCGCCGCTGGTCTGCGTCCTCGAGCGGCTCGAAACCCCGCTCGCCGGGGAGCCGCCCCTGCTGCGCGAGCTGCGCGCGGCGCTCGACCGGGCCTCGGAGAACGGCCGCTTCGGCGCGGACCTCCATGCGGGTTACCCGGCCCTGAGCGAGCGGCAGCGGCCCCGCTTCCTGTCTGTCGTCTACGGCCTGGGTGGGCTGCCGTTGAGGGCGGCGGACCTGATCGAGCTGTGCCGGCGGGCCGAGGGCATCCGCCGGCCGAGGGTCTATCTCGGCCTGGACTTCGGCGGTGGGCCGACCCCCTATCCGAAGCGGCAGGTGCTGCTCGAGCGGATTCGACGGTCCTACCCCGGGATCGCCGATCTCGGGCTCAGGAGCGACGTCCCGGGTCCGGCCCTGATACCGCCCGGCTCCCTGACTATTGGCGTGCATCGACTGTCGGGCGACGCCGGCGAGGGCCTGGCCGGCGATCTTGCCGCCCTGATGCAGCGCGTGCTCGGGGGCGGGGTTCGCGGCAGGCTCGGATCAGCGTCCGCGGGGTGGGGCGCCGCGGTCTTGGACCTTGTCAACGTGGGCTCGGCGGCCATGCGAGACCCAGGCGATCAACCACCGGTCGACCTGGAGATTCTGACCGTCGACCCGGCCTTGGCGCCGTCCGGGCTGGCCGACGGGCTGTCCGCCGGCGGCGCCATTCTGGCGGCGAGCGCCCTGCCGGACGAGGCACTCTGGGCACGGCTTCCCGCACAGGTACGGCAAGCCGTCAAGGCTTCCGGCTGCGGGCTATACCGTCTGCCGCCGTCCGAGAGCCCTGGGGGCGACGGAACGGAGCGGCTGCTCGGCGGCGTCTGCTCGGTGCTGCTCGATTCCGGCCGGCTGGACCTTGGCGAGCGTCGGTTGCTGTCGTTGAGAGAGGCGCTGCTCGCGGGCAACGAAGGCGCGGAGCAGCGGCTGAAGGAATTCAGATCGGGGCTCGCGGGCGTACATCGCATTGATCCCGTCACCCTGCCCGGCGGCGCGTCTCCGCGGGGTCCCGATGACACCGGGGAGGTGCCCGCCCTGCTGCGCCGGCTTGGCGGCGCCGGCGACGCCTACGACAATCTGCCGCGCTTCTGGGACCAGGTGGGGGTTCTGTACCGCGATGGTGACGAGGGTGCGTTGACGCCCGACCCCTATCTGGCGGTCGGCGCCATGCCGGCCCTGTCCGCCCGTCTCAGGGACCTGAGCCCGGTTCGGAGAGAGCTTCCCGCTTTCGACCCGGGGCTCTGCACCGGTTGCGGGCGGTGTTGGAGCGGCTGCCCGGATGGCGCGGTACTGGCCGCGGCGATTATGCCCGAGCGCCTGATCGAGGCGGGCGTCAAGGCGGCCGGCGCGCACGCGCTGCGACCCGTGGTTCCGCAGCTGGCCGCCGGTATGAGCCGGCTTTGCCGGCAAGGCGAGTCGCCATCCGGGACCCTTGGGGACCTGCTCCTGTCGGCCTACGAGGCCATCGAGGCCAAGCTGCCGTCCGGCGAGCGCAAGGCCGCCATCCGGGGCGCCCTGGGCGCGGTTACCGACGCTGTCGGCTGCCTGCCGCTCGCGAGGACGGAACCATTCTTCGGTGATTCCAAGGGGGCAGGTAAGGACGGAGAGCTGCTCGCCCTGGCGCTGGACCCGCGGGCCTGCAAGGGCTGCGGCATCTGCGCCCAGGTCTGCACCGACGGGGCGCTTCGGATGCGCAGCCAGGACGCCGCGTTGTTGGCCCGGGCGCGAGAGATTCAGAGCGCCTGGGACCTGCTGCCCGGCACCTCGGCCGCGACCATAGCGCGGGTGGGCTCACACCCGGCCGTGGGCGGCGGCGCGGCGGGGCTGCTGTCGGAGGCCGCGGCCCGGTCGCTCGCGGGCGGCGACGGGTCGGAGCCCGGCTCGGGGGCGCGTCTCGCGCTCAGGCTGGCCCTGGCGACCGCCGAGTCGCTCCAGGCGCCGCGGCTCGACGCCTATGCCCGGGAGGTCCGGGACACCGCCGAACGCGTCCGGGCGCTGATCCGCGACCTGCTCGCCAATGCGCTGCCTTCGGACGATCTGGATGCGCTTTCCCGCGGTCTCGAGGGCATGGGCGCCGGGCAGTCGGACCTCGGCGCCGTCATCGGCCAGGCCGAGGACGCCCTGGGGGCCGGGGTCGACGCCCCGCGATTGCGGCGTCTCGTGGGTCTGGCCCGCGATCTCTCCGATCTCGCCTCGCGGCTCGGGGAGGGCCGCCAGGGCCTTGGGCGCGCCCGGTCGAGCCTGGTGCTGTCGGGCTGGACGGGGATGGCCTTTCCGCACAACCCCTTCACCGGTCCAGTGATGCTGGACCCCGCCGGCGACGGTGCCTTGCTCGCCGCGGGCCTGGCGGAGGGCACGCTGCGTCGGATCGCGAGCGAGCTCGCGCTGCTGCGCAAGGCGCGCCTGGAGCTGGAGCAACCCGCGGAGGCCGCGCGCCGATGGGCGGAGCTGGAGTGTCTCGGTTGGCACGACCTAGACGCGGACGAGCGTCGCCGCTGCCCGCCGCTGCTTCTGGTCGGCGACGGCGGCCTGCTGACGGGCCTGGGGCTGGGGCAGCTAGCCTCGCTGCTGGGAGGCGACCTGCCGGTCAAGGTCCTCGTGCTGGCGGACCTGGACCTCGGCATCGCCGCGCCGCCCGAGCTCGCTGCGCCTGCTGGCCGTCGTCCAGGACCCAAGGGCCGAGGTCGGCCTGCTAGCCCTGTCCCAGCGCGGCGCCTACATCGCCCAGACCGCGCTGGGCGTCCCAGGGCATATGAGCGAGACCTTGGAGCGAGCCCTGAACCATGAGGGTCCGGCGCTGATACACCTGCACGCGCCGAGCCCTCGGCGCCACGGTTTCGCCACCGATCGCACGCTGGAGCGCTCGCGCGACGCGGTCGAGACCCGGGTCTTTCCGCTATTCCGCTACGACCCCCACGGAGAGGGCGTGTTCGGCTCCCGGCTGGACCTGGACGGTAATGCGGATCCACTACTGCCCTGGGCCAGCGGCGGGGACGCTGGAGGCCGGACCGCGGCGGACTGGGCCTTGGGTGAGCGGCGGTTCGCCCATCTGTTCAGCCCCATCGCGGACGGCGACTCCGGCCCGACGCCGCTGGCGGACTATCTCGAGTTAGGGACGAGTGAGCGCCGCAAGCGGACGCCGTTCGTCGAGCGTGCCGGCAACGGGGAAGCGCCGAGGCGCTTCCGGGTCGACCCCGAGCTGGTGCGCGTCAGCGGGGAACGGCTGGCGGCCTGGCGCATGCTGCAGGAGCTTGCCGGATTGGTCACGCCCTTCACCGCCCGCGTCCGGGCGGAATCGGAGGCGCGGGTCGAGGCCGAGCACCAGGCGGCGCTCGAGGCCCAGGCCGATGCGTACGAGACCCGCATTCAGGGCCTGCGCGCCGAGCTTCGGGAGGAGACGCGGCTCGCGATGCGCGAGCGGCTGATGCAGCTGGCAGGTTATCGCGGTGCCGCGGATCAACAGGGGCGCGCGGAATGAGCGGGTTTCCTGCCGGTCGACCTTCCGTGGGCCGCTGCTCGGTCCAGACCGTGCCCCTTCAGCTATCTCAACACGCGCTCGAACGCCGATGATCGCCCTTCGGTCGCTGCTCATGCAGGGTTTCTCCCACGGCATTCACCCGCGGGACCACAAGGAGAGGACCGCCGCCCTCCCCACCCAGCGGATGCCCTTCGTGGACCGCTATGTGTTGCCGTTGAGCCAGAGCCTGGGTGCGCCGGCCCGTCCGGTGGTGCGAGCCGGCGAGCGGGTGCGCCGCGGACAGCCGATCGCCGAGCCCTCGGCCTTCTTCTCGACCAGCCTGCACAGCCCGGTGACCGGCCGCGTCCGGGATATCGGCAGCCGCCGGTTCCCCGGCGGGCGCTTCGAGCAGGCGATCGAGATCGAGGCCGACCCGTTCGCCACTCAGCGGCTCGATCCGGCGCCGCGTCCGGACTGGCGGCGCCTGAGCCTGGACGAGCTGAGCGCCGAGGTGCAGCGGGCCGGGATCGTCGGCCTCGGGGGCGCGGCGCTGCCGGCCCATGTCAAGTACGCCCTGCGCGAGGGCGTGAAGATCCGTTACCTGATCGCCAACGGCGCCGAATGCGAGCCCTATCTGACCAACGACCACCGGGTCATGGTCGAGCGGACGGACGACCTGCTCAGCGGCATCGAAATTCTGCACACCCTGCTCGGCGCCGAGGAGACCCTCATCGGGATCGAGCTGAACAAGCCGGACGCCATCGCCGCCCTGCGCGAGCGCATCGGTAAGGGCAGTCCGATCCGGGTGGAGCCCCTGAGGGTCAAGTATCCCCAGGGCGACTCCAAGATGCTGATCAAGGCCCTGCTCGGCATCGAGGTCCCGAAGGGGCTGCACGCCGCCGACCTCGGTATCATCATGAATAATGTCGGCACCATCACGGCCATCGCCGACTGGTTCAACCGGGGGATGCCCTACATCGAGCGGCGGGTGACGGTCTCGGGTCCAGGCATTCCGCGGCCTTCCAACCTGCTGGTACCGCTCGGGACGCCGGTGCGCGAGGTCCTGCGGTTCTGCGGCGGAAACACGGAGGACACCCGCGAGGTCGTTATGGGCGGTCCGATGATGGGGACACCGCTCGCCAGCCTCGACGCCCCGATCATCAAGACCAGCTCCGGGGTCCTGGCGTTCACCGCCGGGGAGACCGCGCGTCCGCCCGAGTTCCCCTGTATCCGTTGCGGGCGGTGTGTCGAGGCCTGCCCCTATTTTCTGAACCCTTCAAAGCTCGCCCGGCTGGCCCGGGCGCACCTGTATGACGAGATGAAGCAGGCGCATCTGATGGAGTGCGTCGAATGCGGTTCCTGCACCTACTCGTGCCCGTCCGGTATACCCGATCGTGCAGCTGGTGCGCAGCGCCAAACAGACCCTGCGTCAGGGGAAACGCAAGGCGTGAAGACCAAGGACCCCAGGCTGCTGGTCCGGGCCGCGCCGCTGCTGCGGCAGGAGATCACGACAGCGCGGGCGATGCGGGACGTGCTCTACGCGCTGTTGCCCGCGACGCTGGCCGGGGTCTGGTTCTTCGGGCTCGGGGCCGCGCTGGTGCTGTTGGCCAGCATCGCCGGGGCCGCGCTGACCGAGTGGGCGTTCTCGTCCCCTGATCAGCGCAAGGATAGGCTGCTCGACGGCAGCGGGGTGCTCACGGGCCTGCTGCTGGGCCTGACGCTGCCGCCGGCGCTGCCCTTGTGGATGGCGTTCCTGGGCGGTGCGGTGTCCATCGGGCTCGGCAAGCTGATCTGGGGCGGGCTCGGGCACAACCTGTTCAACCCGGCCCTGGTCGGGCGGGCCTTCCTGCTGGCGACCTTCCCGGCGGCGATGACGACCTGGAGCGCGCACTCGTCCGGTGGCGGCGACCTGTTCCGGGTCTATTCGTCGAATCTGGCGTGGCCCTTCCTGCAAGGGAGCTACGACGCGGTCAGCGCCGCCACGCCGCTGGGCCTGATGAAGTTCGAGCAGCTGCCGACCGGGCTCGCGGACCTGCTGCTCGGCAGCACCGCCGGGTGCATCGGCGAGACCAGCGGGGTGCTGCTGCTCGCGGGCGGGGTCTACCTGCTGCTGCGGCGGGACATCGACTGGCGCATCCCGGCCGGCATCCTGCTGTCGGTCGCCGTGTTCTCGGGGGCCCTGTATCTAATCGACTCGGCGCACTACCCCGGTCCCCTGTTCTCGGTGCTCTCGGGCGGCCTGCTGATCGGGGCCTTCTACATGGCCACCGACCCGGTGACCTCGCCGCTGACGCCCCGCGGGTCCTGGATGTTCGCCATCGGGGTCGGGCTGCTGGTGGTCCTGATCCGGGTCTTCGGCGGCTTTCCAGAGGGCGTGATGTACGCGATCCTGCTGATGAACGCCGCCACGCCGCTGATCGACCGCTACACCCAGCCGCGTGTCTTCGGCCGGGGCGTCAAGACCCGATGAAGGTCGCACCGCCAGACCCGTCGCGCGACGGCGGAGCCGGGCGCGGCCCGGCTGATCGCGACCCTCGGGATCGCCGGCCTGTTGTCCGGCCTGATTATAGTGACGGCATTCGAGGCCACGCTGCCGACCATCACCGCCTACAAGGCCCGGATGCTTCAGGAGGCGGTCTTCAAGGTCCTGCCCGGGACCGTCAGCCTGCAACGGCTCGCCTACCGCGACGGGAGTCTGGTGCCGATCGAGCGGGAAGCCAAGGGCGAGGAGATGGTGCTTGGCGGCTACGACGGGGAGGGGCGACTGATCGGCTACGCGATCCCGGGGGCCGGGCCGGGCTTCCAGGACATCATCCGACTGCTGTTCGGCTATCGTCCCGAGGTCCGGCAGGTCGTAGGCATGGAGATCCTCGAAAGCCGCGAGACGCCGGGCCTGGGTGACAAGATCTACAAGGACGCGGCCTTCGTCGCCAATTTCCAATCCCTGTCCATCGACCCGGAGATCGTCACCGTGAAGAAGGGCACCCGGTCGGCGCAGAACGAGATCGACGCCATCACCGGCGCCACCATCTCGTCCAAGGCCGTGGCGCGGATCATCAACGAGGCCGCGCGCGCGCTGGCTGCCGAGGCTGCCGGAGTCCGCGGACTCTTCGGCGGATGGGGCGGGGCGATGAGGCTCGAGGCGCACCAGCCCTGCGGCACGGCACGGCGTCGTTCGGACGGAGGCCGCATTCGGACATGAGCAACAAGCACCCGAACGCCCGCGAGGAATTCATCAAGGGCCTGTGGCGGGAGAACCCGGTGTTCGTCCAGGTGCTCGGCATGTGCCCGATGCTGGCCGTCACCAATTCGGCCGAGAACGCCCTGGCGATGGGCGGGGCCACCTTCTTCGTGCTGGTCGCCTCGAGCTTCTTCGTCTCGTCGCTGCAGCGCTGGATTCCCAGGCAGGTGCGCATCTCGACCTATGTGATCATCATCGCCAGCTTCGTGACGGTCACCGATTTTGCGCTCGAGGCCCTGGTGCCGAGGCTGCACAAGGAGCTCGGCGCCTTCATCCCGCTGATCGTCGCCAACTGCATGATCCTCGGCCGCCAGGAGGCATTCGCGTCCCGCAATTCGGTGGGACTCGCGGTCCTGGACGCGCTCGGCATGGCCAGCGGGTTCCTGTTCGCCCTGCTCGCGCTCGGCAGCGTGCGCGAGATCCTGGGCGAGGGCAGTCTGCTCGGCGTGTCAGCTGTTCGGGCCGAGCTTCGAGCCCTGGGTGATCATGATCCTGCCGCCGGGCGGCTTCCTGACCCTCGGGCTGCTGCTGTTGTTCTTCAATTGGCTGAAGGAGCGCCGGGAGCGTCTGGTCGAGCGGCTCGACGCGATGGAGGCGCAAACGCCATGAGCGATCTGCTCTGGATATTCGTCAGCGCGCTGCTGATCAACAACTTCGTGCTGGCCTATTTTCTCGGCCTGTGCCCGTTCCTCGGCGTGTCCCAGCGTCTGGAGACCGCCTTCCGGCTGGGCCTGGCGACCATCTTCGTCATGCTGGTCACGGCGCTCTGCGCCTGGCTGCTCAACACCTACATCCTGCCCTACGCGCCGTACCTGAGGCTGATCAGCTTCATCGTCGTCATCGCCAGCACGGTGCAGTTCATCGAGATGGTGATCAAGAAAACGAGCCCGGCGCTGTTCAAGGCCCTAGGGATATTCCTGCCGCTGATCACCACGAACTGCGCGGTCCTAGGGCTCGCGATCTTCGCGACCAACAAGGGCTACGGCCTCGTCCAGGGGCTCGTCTACGCGCTCGGCGCGGGCGCCGGGTTCACGCTGGCCCTGGTACTGATGGCGGGCCTGCGGCAGGAGACGGAGCTGGCCCCGGTGCCCCGGCTGATCCGCGGCACGGCGATGAACCTGATCATTGCCGGTATCCTGTCGATGGCCTTCATGGGCTTCGCGGGGCTGTTCAGCGCAGCGTGAGGCGGGTGATGGGCGATCTGGGCTTATGTTCTGTGGTCTCGCCGTACCTTGTGCGACCAATGGTTGATGGTCGAGCGGTGTGATCTAGACGCGAATTCGGTCCTGATTCTCCAGCATCCACTGGTATGTCCGTGCGAGCCCGTCGTCCAGGCTGATGCGTGCCGTCCAGCCCAGGCTGGCAAGACGCGATACGTCCAGCAGTTTTCTCGGCATGCCATCGGGCTTCGAGGCATCGAAGCGAATATCCCCCGCGAAGCCGGTGACCTGGCGGATGGTTTCGGCGAGCTCGCGGATGCTGACGTCGGTTCCGATGCCGACATTGATGTGGGAAACCATCGGCTGAGTGGCACCGCGATAGGTTGCGGGGTCCAGCTCCATGACGTGGATGCAGGCGTCGGCCATGTCGTCCACGTGCAGGAATTCTCGACGGGGCTTCCCGGTTCCCCAGACCTCAACGGCATCGGCCCCCGCCTCCTTGGCCTCGTGGAACTTGCGGATCAGCGCGGGCACCACGTGGCTGTTTTCAAGGTTGAAGTTGTCGCCCGCGCCATACAGGTTGGTCGGCATGACGCTTCGGAAGTCGGTCCCGTACTGCCGGTTGTACGACTCGCACAGCTTGATGCCTGCGATCTTGGCGATGGCATAGGGCTCGTTCGTCGGCTCCAGGGTGCCGGTCAGCAGCGCTTCCTCCCTCATCGGCTGCTCGGCCAGGCGAGGGTAGATGCATGAGCTGCCGAGAAAGAGCAGGCGCTCCACGCCGTAACGATGGGCGGCATGGATGACGTTCGACTCGATCATCAGGTTCTGGTAAATGAACTCGGCCGGATAGGTCACGTTGGCCCAGATGCCACCCACCCTGGACGCCGCAAGGTACACCTGCGCCGGGCGCTCTGCGGCAAAGAACCGATCGACCGCCGCCGAGCCGGCAAGATCCAGATCCGCACGGCTGCGTGTCAGGATTCGCTCGCACCCGTGGGTTAACAGGCGGCGTACGATCGCCGAGCCTACCATGCCGCGGTGACCGGCCACGAAGATACTTGTGTCTACCGACATGGACTTGGGCACCAATAAACCTCGCGCAATCTGCACCATTCGCCGCTGGTGGCAAAGGGTTGTGATCATACCCGCCTGAACGAAACCCTAGATCCCCGGAATCAGTATACCGTTCGAAGTCCGTGTCCCGCCCGAGGGAATCGTAGAGCGTTCAGCCCTAACGGGCGATCGCGGTTGATCATCGCTTTACGCTCAGCATGCCCGCCTTGATGAGCGCACCTTCTAAAAATTGTTCTCCAGCGTCAACGCGCAGATCTTGGCGCGCAGCTCCTTGTGGTTCGGACCGGGGGTTGCTAGGGCTCATGGGCGGCGCCGAACACGTCGGCCGCCCGTTCCAGTAATTGGGACTTCCACTGCGTAGTCTGATGGGGTGCACATCGTGGTGCTGCGCCGGCTCGGCAAGCCTGTGCTCGCCCTTGAACGCCTCAAGCGCCACCTTCGCCTTGAAGCCCGGAGAGTGGTTCCGGCGGGTTCTTCTGCCCATCTTTCGCTCCTGTTCTTCGGGAGGATTTCCCCAAACAGGCAGCAATTCCACTCAAGCAACCTCAGATTTACCGCGTACTGAGCTGCTATTCGCGATTAATCTCTTGTTTTTAGGTTGAATAAACCAGCTACTATGGCCAGCGTAACCCATTGCGCAACGGACATTCATGGAATGCTAATATAGCGCGAACCCATTGGAGGCCACTAATATTCTAATGCCCAAAAAGTACAAAACTTCCGATTTCTTGAGCAACTTCGCAGAGCAAGCGGCTCACACAGGATCGCTGTTTGCTATATGAGGCGAGCGGGCTATACTCCAAAGGCGTTCAATCTATGGGTAATAAGGGAGATTACAGGTGAAACTAGCTATCCAGCGGTGGGGAGCGCCGCGCGCATGCGCGTGCGGACTCGCCCTGCTTTTCGGTGCGACGGCCGTCCAGGCGGCCGACATGGACGAGGATCCCGGTGCCCCCCAAGACCGGGCAGACGCTTTACTCAACAAAGCGAACGCAGACGGAAGCGTGCGGGTCATCGTCGAACTTGCGGCGCCGGAAGAGCTTGTGGAGAAGACGGGTAGGGCGGCGGCGCTCGCCAGTGTCCAGGACGCCGTACTGAGTCGGTTGACGAGCGCTGTCCCGATAGATCCGGGCTCGGTCAAGCTGTTTGGATCTTCCCCGGCATGGCGTTGGCCGTCGATGCGGTTTCTTTGCAGCTTCTTTTGGATGATCCGGCGGTCGCTGCGGTGCACGAAGACGTGGCGCGCCCGCCTGCCCTCTACGACAGCATTCCACTCATCGACGCGGATCTAGCCTGGAGTCAGGGCTACAGCAGGCGCCGGCCAGACCGTCGCCATCTTGGACACGGGTGTCAACAAGTTCCACCCCTTCTTCCCTGGAAAGGTCGTCTCGGAGGCCTGCTTTTCGACCAGCGGCTCGTGCGGCAGCGGTTGTACGGCAACGTCGCTTTGTCCGGGTGGTGCGACGTATTCGTTCGACCCGAACTCGGGTCTGGATTGCGCGCTCTCCATCTCCGGGTGTGGGCACGGCACGCACGTCGCCGGTATCGCGGCCGGAACGAACGGTGGGTCGAGCGGCGGCACCATCCACGGGGTGGCACGCGATGCGAAGATCATTGCTATTAAGGTGTTTTCACAGATCAGCAGCGCTACGGCCTGTTTCCCTGCGCCGACACCTTGTGCCCTGGCTTACGATTCCGACACGATCCGAGGGTTGGAGCGTGTCTACGCCCTGCGGAACAACTACGCCATTGCCGCCGCTAATATGAGTTTGGGTGGGGGCGCAATACTTCGACGTCTGCGATACCGATGCGAGAAAACCGGTCGTCGATAAGCTACGCGGCGTCGGGATCGCCACCGTCATAGCGTCCGGAAACAATGGCTGGTCCGTCTCGACGGGCGCACCTGGCTGCATCTCGTCGGCCATCACCGTCGGCAGTACGGACAAGAACGATGTCGAGTCGAGCTTCTCCAATGCGGCGTCATGGCTAGACCTTTTGGCCCCGGGCCGCGACATCTGCTCCTCAGTCAACGGATCGCCGAACTGCGGTGGATCGGGTAGCACGGGCTATGGATTCAAGAGCGGAACCTCCATGGCCACGCCCCACGTGACCGGGGCCTGGGCGGTGATGAAGTCGAAGAACGGCACGGCCTCGGTCACCGCGGTGGAGTCCGCGCTGGAGAGCACAGGAGTTTCGGTCGCGACAAAATCGGGCGGCACGAAGCCACGTATCGATTTAGATAATGCGCTTGCCGCCCTGTCACCGGGCCTGAACCTCGGCCTCAATTGGGACCATTGCCAGCAGACCTATCGGGTAATCGGCGACAACAAGACTTGGTGCTATTTGGAGGCAAACCGGGTCTGGGTTTGGGTCGACGACAACGAAAGCGAGGAATCGCTGATCGAAGCGACCGCGTCGAATCACTGGGTTGGGATCAACGTCAACAGCGTATCCGGCACCTCTTTCACGTGGAATGTCATACGCGTGTTTAAGTTCTAGGCCACCTACAGATCACCCGGTTAGGCTGATACTCATCTAATAATTGAGGAAATTGACCATGAAAAAGTCCATCTCTCTTGCCGCGACCCTCGCCCTTTCCAGCATGCTCGCGTCCCCGGTTGCCATTTCCGCCGATGAGGGTGCCCCGTCGTCCGGCGTAGCTGCGACCGGCCAGGTTACGCCCGGTTTTTATTGGTGCAAGGGGCAGCAGACCTACCGCGTAATCGGCGACAACAAAACTTGGCTTTACCTCGAAAGCTGCTTGTCAGCCGGCCTAGCTCCAATCTGGGTTTGGTGCGACGACAACGAGTGCGAAAAGACCTTTATCGCTGCCGCAGCGTCAACGCACTATATCGGTCTTAACTTCAACACGGCGACGACGTTCAACATCGTGCGACTGTTTAAATTCTGACGCTTGGCCCCGGGGGCCGTCGAAGTAGATCGTCTTGTCGGTTGCTTCGGCGGCGATAGTTTTTCCAGCCGGTTACCCCTGGAACCTATGCTCACCCGCCGCTGTGTGGATGAGCGGCGCCCACCGCGCAAGCCGGCATCAGTGGCAGCGAGAATAGCCTTTATGTTTCAGACGTTGCCATTCTCCGGTGCGGTTCGGGTCGGTGTCCTCCTCGGGTGCGGCCTCCTCGGCAGTGAGACCCTCCAGGGAGAAGACGGGGCACAGACTCCGACCCAAATAGATTTCGCAATCAAGCTCGCCCGTGCGCTTGGACATGACGTCGACGGAAATGGGTCTTCCGCAATCGAGATGCTCTCCAGCTTGTCGATCATTCCCGGCCTCGGGCCAGATGCCAAGTGGAAGCCCGAGGCCCCCGCAACCACCAAGTTCGTCGCCGACATCCAAGCCTCACTGCAGCTGCTCCTAAAGCGGACGGCGGAGGATCTCGCGATCGCGCCGCCACCGACTCTTGATCTCTTCGTATTCGAGCTCCCGCCAGGTCCTCAGAAGGTGTTTTTCCCGGCTGAGGACCAGTCCGTTCAGCCGGCATCGTTCAATGCTCCTGCAGACCCTGGAGAAGGGACGCCCATCAAGGGTACGCCGGAAACACTCGGACCACACACAGTTCCGCAATCGCCTGGGGTGGCCGACCCCGTCCCCGGTACAACGGGTGTGCCAGCGGCGGCAGCAACGCCTCACCCGCCCCCGAAACCCTCATTGCAGGGGCGGACACCGGAATGAGTTGGCGATCATGAAGCGCCCCGGCGTAGAACGCGGAGCAAGTGCGGGCTTGTCGGGTGCGCTTGCGTTCCTCGCCGAACCCCGGCCCCCAGAGGCGGCGACTGGCGACCTGTGTGGTGCGTTATCGATAACCGGGCTGTCGCGCATGCGGGTTGTACTCATCGTGTTGTTAAGCATGATCCAGTTGCCTGCAACGGCTGGTACCGCGCAAATAGCACCGCCGCCCGAATTCGCTATCAGCGTGGACTCCGGCCTAATCAGCCTGCGTGCGTGCAACGAGCCTCTGTGGCGGGTACTCGCGCTGATCGAGAAAGAGAGTGGAATCGGTCTCGGGGTAGAGGCGCACGTCGGAATGGAGCGGATATGCGCAAATGAGCAGGGGGAGACGTGGAACCAGATCCTGGAGGCTTTACTCCGAGGGTACAATAAGGCCGTGGTCCACCAGGTCGATGGGACGGTTTCGCGGATCCTCGTTCTTAATCATGGGTTCATCGGCCCTCAGGTCGCGGTAAAGACGCCGATGCCCCCCGCCGAGGGCGTGCCAGAAGCCGTGCCGCCGCCACCGGACCCGAATCCGAACGAAGCGGCCGACCGGTCGGAAGCAACGCGGCCCCCGGCGGACCTTTCTGGGGCGCCGCCGAGCGTTGCGGCACCGGTCAAACCGTCGGCAGAGCGTAGAGACGAGGTAGGGGAACCGTCGGCATTGTTGCGCGGCTTGGTTGCCCCAGCGGATCTGGCCGAGATGGAAAGTCCGCCGGAGGCCGAATCTGCCCCAGCGGATAAGGTGCTGGCCTCGAGTCCCGGGCAGGGGGGCGAGCCGGCGGGGACAAGTCTCCCCGCAGAGGTCTCGCTGCCAGCTGAATTTCCGATGAGCTTGACGGTTCCCGAGTGAGTAAGTTCTGGATCCCGTGCTGCGTGCCGCCGCAGCCCTTATCCAAATGGCACTCGGTCTTGGCAATCGGCGGGATGTTGCTGGTCACCAGCTGTTCTGCCGTTACGTTGCCCGACCAACCACTGCGGGGAGCGAGTCCCGACGCACCGGAAGGCTCGAGTTCCGCTTCGGCGCCTTCGTACGCCCCGGCTAACCACGCCCAAACCATGGTCAGAAAGGGAAGCCATCAGTTGCTTCGGCAACGGCTGCGCATGCACGGGCGTCTGCCCGTTATCGTAGTCCTTAATGTTCCGTCTTCGGATCCGGGGTCGCGAGCGATATCCGAGGCGCGCCAACAGGCAATGCTGGAAGATACCCAAGAACGTGTCATCGATCGGCTGATTCGTGTCACAGGGAGCGCGCGGGCGGATCTTGCAATCAAGACCTTTAGCGTGACTCCCGCACTGGCCCTACAGATCGACGAACGGGCGTTGGACGCCCTTCTCGCGGATCCTGCGGTCAGTAACATAACGGAGGATTCGGCGGTACCGCCAGCCGGTTTCTAAGAAGAAGCGCAGTTTTGGCCATCCCCGGAAAATCTTGGGTCCAGCTCTGATCTCGAACCGTCTCCTGCGCCTTAGCGTCGCGCAACTGCCCGTCGATATGCGTGGAACCTGAGCCGTGTCCACAACAATTACCTTGGAATAGTGTGGCAATTCCACATAGCTACCTGATCATCAGGTTACGCCACGGATTGCCATCTGAATCGCTCGCGAACGCCGTTGGTGTTAACGGAAGTTGCCTCGTTCTCTGGTCTCTCGGTCTTGAGCGGGGCGGATCATGTGCAGTTGCTACATGATCTCCCAAAAACGGTGTAGACCCGTAGGCGACACGCACGCTTCTGCAAATCGGCTGCGCCGTGCTATGCTCCGGCGCATGTTTAAATATATCCCCCCTGGCTACGGTTACCTCGGCGACTGTCGTGAGGAACGCGGACTTCTCGTTTTAGCGGGTTGGCTGCTGATGACAGACGGTCCTTTCGATGGCTTCCAGGCGATTCTTCCGGACGGAGAAGTGCTGCCGGTTGCGCAGATCGACCGGCCCGAGCTCGCCAAGGCCCTGCCGCACGTGGCGGGCGCGAACGCCGGCGGCTTCCGGGCCGAAATCCCGCTTCCCGAGTTGCAGCCCACCGACGTGTTCGAAGTGCAATTGATCGGTCTCCGAGGCGGCATCCCGACCGGCAGCATGGCCATCGGCTACCACCGTTCGCCGCCCGGTCAGGAATACCCGCCGAGTGACGTGATGAAGCGGGCGGCCGGTAACGACTCGCCTCTATTCTGGCGAGCTACCGGTATTAAGTCATGCAATGACTTTCGGCGCGCGCTGGCGCCCCACATCGACCCAGCGAAGGTCACCCGTATGCTCGAATGGGGCTGCGGGTCGGGACGTCTCACGAAGCATTTGATTGACGTTCTGCCACACGTCGAGGTGCACGGCACGGACATCGACGCCGAGGCGATAGATTGGGCGCGGACCCACCTGCGCGGCACGTTCGTGCCTTGTGAGAAGGAACCACCCCTGCCCTATGCCGATTCATTCTTCGACCTCGTGGTCTGCCTCTCGGTGCTCACACACCTCACTCACGCCTACCAAGAACTGTGGCTGCCTGAGATCGATCGCGTATTGAAGCCGGGCGGGGTCTTTCTGGCCACGGCCAAGGGCGCGTTTGGAGCACGCTGGCAGATGTGGCAGCCAGGACGTTTTGAGCAGATGACGGCTTCCGGTTTCAACGACGAGACCCCGGATGGCGCGCTGGCGCACGTGGCCTCAAAAGATTATTACCGTGGGACGCTGCAAACCTACGAATACACGAAAGAGTTCTGGGGCAAGTATTTCGACGTATTGGACTTCATAGAAGGCGGGATCAATAACCTACAAGATATCTACGTGATGCGAAAGAGATGATCTCGCCCCTGGCATCGGAGCGGTCCGCACAGGTTATCGCTCGCTGATCAACCACGCGGAGCACAAGCGCCCCACGCATTACGACAACCATTAAAGGTCTTCTGGCGGCTTGGGGGAATGGTGGTGTTCGCTGCGGGCAGCGGACCAGAGCGGTCGCCCCACACGTACTAAACCGCGTACCCCTGTAACCTGACCGCGACCACCAACGTCATCTGCGTAGGTGCCTTCAGCCCGACCGACGAGCACAAGAGCGCCTCGCGCAGCGATGGGCTGTTCTTTTGGGGCTCGAGCTATGTCGGCGCCGGCCCCGACGTGGTCGCCCCGGGACCCTGGAGCGATACCACGGACCGTCGCGGTACCGCTGGATAAAATCAAGGCAGCGCCGAGACAGGGATTCTCCGCGACTAGACGCACGACTACGGCGGCACGTCCTCGTCCACGCCTAAGGTCGCCGGGGTTGTCGCGCTTATGCCGTCGCGAACCCTAACCTGACCCCGGCTCAGGTGAAGTCGATCCTGCGCAAGACCGCCCATTATATCCACGCCCCCGGGGTCGACGACCGGACCGGCGCGGGGCGTGCCGACGCCCTGTCGGCCCTGTATTACGTGCCGCGCTTCGGCGACGTACCCAGGCACCGTGTCCTTCCGGCAAGGCTGCATGAAACCCCGTGCGCGGGTCGCTACCGTGGGAGCCCCGTTCCTGGTTTTCCGGAGGCCCCACGATGGCGCAGTCACCCCCCGCAGCCGCTCCTGACCCGGAGCTGGCGGAAGCCGCCAGTGCCTTGACCCGCTGGCGCGCCGCCCGGCCGCTGGGTGGGCGCATTCCCGAAGCCCTCTGGTCGCGGGCGGTGGAGCTTGCCGCTCGCCATGGGGTCGCCCAGGTCGCCCGGGCCTTGCGGCTGGACTACGTGCGGTTGAAGCGCCGGCTGGCGATGAAATCCGAGGCCACCGCCCAGTCGCCGCCGGGGTTCCTCGACCTGACCCTGGAGTTGCCCCCGGCGGGATCGGGTTGCGTCCTGGCGCTCACCGACACCCACGGGCGGTCCTTGCGCATCGAATGGACCCGCCCGCTCGCCGGCGAGGTGGCGGCGGTGGCACGCAGCCTGTGGGAGGCGACGGCATGATCGCCCTGACCCCGCACCTGCGGGTGTTGGTCGCGGTGGCCCCGGCGGACTTTCGCTGCGGCATCGATGGCCTGGCGCGGCGCGTGCGCCAGGCGTTGGGCGACGACCCCTTCGGCGGCACCGTCTTTGTCTTCCGCAACCGCCGGGGTACGGCGCTCAAGCTCCTGGCCTATGACGGGCAGGGCTTCTGGCTGTGTCACAAGCGCCTCTCCCAGGGCCGCTTCCGGCACTGGCCCACGGGGCAGCCGGGGCAGCGCCTGGCACCCCAGGAGCTGGCGGTGCTGCTGGCCGGCGGGGACTGGGCGGCCGCGGCCGGGGTGCCGCTGTGGCGGGCGGTGGCCTGAGGGGGGCTTGCGTTCCAGCGCGGGTCGCGGTAGAACGGGCCCCATGAGCCCCGTCATCCTCTCCTACCGCGGGCGCAGCGTCACCGCCGCTGACCTGGAGGCCATCCGCGCGCTGCTGGCTGAGCACCCCGAGCTCAGCCGCCGGGCCTTCTCCCAGCGGCTGTGCGCGCACTGGGACTGGCGCCAGCCCAATGGGGCGCTGCGCGATGGGGTGTGCCGAAGCCTGCTGCTCGCCCTGCACCGGGGCGGGCACCTCACCTTGCCGCCGGTACGCCAGCAACCCCTGAACAACGCCATCGCGCGGCGCCGCCCGGCCCCGGTGGCGCTGGACACCGACCCGCTGGCGTGCCCCTTACGGGAGTTGCAACCCCTGGAGCTGATGGCGGTGCGCCGCACCCCCCAGGAGGGACTCTACGACCAGCTGATCGCCCAGTATCACTACCTGGGCCCCGCCCACGGGGTCGGTGAGCAGGTCAAGTACCTGGCCTTCAGCCAGGGCCGCCCGCTCGCCTGCCTGGGCTTCACCTCCGCGCCCCGTCACCTGGGCCCGCGCGACCGCTTCATCGGCTGGTCGCCCGCGGTGCGCCGGGCGCGGGTGCATCTGCTGGGCTACAACACCCGCTTCCTGATCCTGCCCTGGGTGCGGGTCGCGCACCTGGCCTCGCATCTGCTCGGGGCGGTGGCGCGGCGCATTGCCGCGGATTGGGACGGTCTCTACGGCCATCCGGTGCACTATCTGGAGACCTTCGTCGATCCCACGCGCTTCGCCGGGACCTGCTACCGCGCCGCCAACTGGCGGGTCCTGGGTCTGACCACCGGACGGGGCAAGGACGACCGGACGCATCGCCCCAACCGCTCCTGCAAGCAGGTGCTGGGATTACCGCTGCACGCGGACTTCCGCCGCCACTTGGGGGTGGCGGCATGAGCCGGCGCAAGAAAAAGCCCACCCGCCGGGTGCAGGTCCCGATCGCGCAGCTCCATGCCATCGTCGAGCGCACCCGCACCGAACCGCTGGCAGCGGCGGACCACGCCACCCTCCAGGCCGCGGTGGACACCCTGGCGCGTCTGACCGAGGAGCTGGAGACCCAGACCACGACCCTGGAACGGGTGCGCCGTCTGATCTTCGGAGCGCGCAGCGAGACCACCGAGCGGGTCCTGGGCACCGAGCCGACAGACACCACCAAGCCCACCGCGATCAACCCCAACGCCGAGGCCGACTCGCCACCCCGCAGCAAGGGCCACGGCCGCAACGGGGCCGAGAAGTATCCCCGCGCCCCGCGGATCCCGGTGGCCCACCCCACCCTCAAGCACGGCGACCCCTGTCCCGAGCTCGGCTGCACCGGACACCTCTATGTCCAACGCCAGGAGCCCGCGGTGCTGGTGCGGGTCACCGGGGTCGCACCCCTGCAGGCGCAGGTCTATGCCCTGGAGCGGCTGCGCTGCGGGCTGTGCGGGACGGTGTTCACCGCCCAGCCCCCGGCGGACGTTGGCGCGGCGAAGTACGATGAGAGCGCCGCGGCCATGATCGCCCTGCTCAAGTACGGCTGTGGGCTGCCGTTTCATCGCATCGCGCGTCTGCAACAGGCCCTGGCCATCCCCTTGCCGGCGACCACCCAGTGGGATGTGGTCGCACAGGCGGCGCCCAGTGTGGTCCCGGCGCTCGAGGAGCTGGCCCGCCAGGCGGCCGAGGGCACGGTGCTCTACAACGATGACACCCCCATGCGCATCCTCAAATTCACCGCCGCGGCCCGCGCCGAGGCGTTGCCCCCGGGGGCCAAGCGCGAGCGTACCGGGGTGTTTACCTCCGGGGTGGTGGCCGAGACGGCCAACGGCCCCATCGCGCTGTTCAAGACCGGGCCCGGCCATGCCGGGGAGCACCTCGCGGCGGTCCTCGAGCGGCGCCAGGACCCGCAGGCGCCGATCCAGATGTCCGATGCCCTGGCCCGCAATCGCCCCGGGGACCATGAAACCCAGAGCGCCTCCTGCATTCCGCACGGGCGGCGCAAGTTCGTCGAGGTGTTTGAGGCTTTTCCCGAGGAGGTGGCCTTGGTGCTGGAGACCCTGCGCCCGGTGTTCCGTACCGACCAGCGGGCCCGCCAGGAGGGGCTCTCCCCCGAGGCCCGCCTGCTGCTCCATCAGCGCGAGAGCGCACCGCGGATGCAGGCGCTCCAGGACTGGATGGCCCGGCAGTTCGCCGACCACTTGGTGGAGCCCAACTCGGGGCTCGGGCAGGCGATCACCTATCTGCAGAACCACTGGGAGAAGCTCACCCTGTTCCTGCGCGTGCCAGGGGCGCCGCTGAGCAACAACCTCTGCGAGCGGGCGCTCAAGAAGGCAATCCTGCACCGCAAGAACGCGCTCTTCTACCGCACCCGCAACGGCGCCCAGGTCGGGGACCTGTTCATGAGCCTCATCCATACCGCGGAGCTCCACCAGGTCGAGCCCTTCGACTACCTGGTGGCGCTGCTGCACCATGCAGCCGCGGTGGCACTCGACCCTCCTGCCTGGATGCCGTGGAACTACACCGCAGCCCTGGCGCGCCTGGCCGCCGAGCCCACCCAGGATTGAGTCCGGACCCGCTGCGCGGCGCCCTCTGAGGCGTCGCCCCCCATCCCATCGCCCATCTCCCCACGACCATCGACGGGGCGCTGGTCGTGCGCCCGAGGCGGTGTCGCGTCGCCCAGCCGGCCACGGCGCCAGACCCCGGCACCACGTTACGAGCGACGCGACCGATGAGGATCCCAGAGGGGCCTCCGCTCACCCAGTACGCGGGGCTCCCACGTTACCGGCGCAGCGCTCGGAATTCATGCAGGCTTGCCGGAAGGACACGACCGGCGCGGGGCGTGCCGACGCCCTGTCGGCCCTGTATTACGTACCGCGCTTCGGCGACGTACCCAGCACCTATTGGGCCTGGCAGCACATCCAGGCGATCGTCAACGCCGGATCACGACCGGCTGCGGTCCGGGTCTGTATTGTCCGGAAAGCCAGGTCAGCCGTGCCGAGATGGCCGCCTTCCTGCTGCGTGGCATTCACGGCGGCGGCTACAGCCCCCCCGCGCCAACCGGCACCCTCTTCAGCGACGTGCCGCGCAGCCATTGGGCGGCCGAGTGGATCGAGCAGCTTGCCGCGGAGGGTGTCACGCTGGGCTGTGGCGGCGGGCGATACTGCCCGGAGAACACGGTTACCCGCGCCGAGATGGCCGTGTTTCTGCTGCGCTCCAAGTACGGCAGCGCCTACCAGCCGCCACCGGCGACCGGGACCCGGTTCCTGGACGTGCCACGGAGCTACTGGGCGGCGAGCTGGATCGAGAAGCTGGCGGCCGACGGAATCACCACAGGCTGCGGCGGAGGCAACTACTGCCCGGACAACAGCGTGACTCGCGCCGAGATGGCCGTCTTCCTGGCCCGATCGTTCGCCCTGCCGTTGCCCCCGCGGCCCTAGCGCTCGGCGGAGCGCCGTCTGAATCGGCCCAGGGAAGGGCCGCCGATGTTAATCTTGTCCCGAGGGCGCGTCGTCTGAGGGACGCGCCGATCGAGGTCGAATCCGCCTCCGATCGGCGCCCTTCTGCGCGCCAGCCGCTGAGGGGCCACCTCCCAGCCGCAACCAGCATCACCAACGCGGCACGTTTGCCAATCCCATGCAGGCCAAACGCATCCTAGTCTGCGGTTACTACGGTTTCGCCAACACCGGGGACGAGGCAATCCTCGCCGTCCTGCTCGGCGATCTGCGCGTCGTCCACCCGGGTGCTGAAATCGTCGTGATGGCGGGGTCACCGGAGGCCGTGATCGCCGACCATGGAGTCGAATCCTTGCACTGGCAGGACGTGGGTCGTTTGGTTGACGAGGCACGGCGTTCTGATTTGATGGTTCTGGGCGGGGGCGGCCTGTTCCAGGACCATCACGGTTTCGAGCCGGAGGAGATTCTCACCAGCCGCCACGGCGCCATCGGCTATTATGCGGGCTTTGCTCTGTTGGCCGGCATGACGAGCACGCCGCTCATCATATACAGCGTTGGAGTGGGGCCGCTCACCACCGAAACTGGCCGCCGCTATACCCGGCTGGCATTCGCCCAGACTTCAGCGGCGACGGTACGTGACGATGCCTCGCCTCGCCCTGCTTGCCGAGATCGGAGTGGATGCCAGCCGCGTGCGTGTGACAGCGGACCCCGCCTGGGCTCTCGAACCCGAAGCGTCGTTGCCGACCGGCCAGTTGCCCAGTCTGCCGGGCGCCAGCACCATCGGTGTCGCGGTAAGGCCTTGGGACGTCGAGCAGTGGGTCGGCGCGCTGGCGGCGGCCCTAGATCGATTGGTCGACGAACGCAACGCCCGCATCTTATTCGTGGTCTTTCAGGATTCCCCCTCCGCCCACGAGAACGATGCGCAAGCAGCGCTTGATGTCGGTCGTCGAATGCACCGAACAGATCGGTGGGCCATCGTTCGTGGCGCCTACACTCCAGCCGAGCGGATGGCGATCCTGGGAACGTGCGACCTAGTGATCGGAATGCGGCTCCACTCGGTGATCTTCGCCGGCAAGACCAGAGTGCCCGTGGTGGCGCTATCCTACGATGCCAAGGTCAGGGTGGCGATGGAGCAACTCGGCGTCGACGGGCAGGCATTGGACTTGTCAGCGTTAGACTCCGAGGCCCTGGTCGCTGCCGCTGAACGCGCCGTAGCACCTGCGTGCCAGGTGGTCGATGCGCTGCGGGCACGCGCGGCCGAGAATCGGCGGGTGCTAGTCAAGCCGCTGCCGGCGCTGCCTCTGGACCGAGAGACTGTTGGTGTTTACGCCCACCTCGCCCTCGTCCGCGCGCGTGACCAGTCCCGCCTCGAATCGGAAGTATCGACGCTGCGCAGGGGGCGACTGGCACTGGAGGAAGAGCATCGAATGCTCAAGGAGGAATACCGAACGATCACGGAAGAGAGCCTGGCACTCAAGCAACAATTGGCGCAGCTGATTATGAGTCGATCCTGGACCTTGACCAGACCGCTTCGGGTTTTGGGGCGTCTTGCAAGCGCTCCCCGAAGTACCGGCTTGGATCTCGCACGCCGAGCCTATAACCGGATCCCCGACGGGCCCCTGAAATCAGCGAGTCGGCGAGTCGCCTCAGGCGTGCTCGGTTGGCAGCAAGGTCGCGGTCTGTCCGAGCCGATCACAAGGACCATCGCACGCCGGCGACTGGAAACCTGGGCCGAGTTCGACGAGTCGGTACTGTCGCGAAGAGGTGATTACAAGGGCATTTTCATCCAATCCCTCGGAATCCCATGGGATGTACCCCTTTACCAGCGGCCGCAACACATGGCCACGGCGCTCGGACGCCTCGGTTACCTCGTGATCTATAGGACCCGCTCGGACTACGAGTCCCGCGACATGTCGGGGGTCGAGGAAATTGCCGAGAACGTATGGCTGACCGGCTGTGATGAGGTCAACACTATTCGCGGCGCAATTACCAGCTATTACAGCACGGGCTTCTGGCACTCGGTAGACGACTACAAAGCGAGCCGCGAGCAGGGCGCCGTAGTATACGAGTACATCGACCACATCGACCCCGCAATCTCGGGAACTGAGAACATTCAAAAGCTCAGGCAGCTGCGCGACTTCGCTTTCGCGGGTGGAGTCGACTGCGTCGTCGCATCGGCACGTGTCTTAGAGGACGAGGCACGCAATGCCATAGGTCCTGAAAAGGTTGTCTACGTTCCAAATGGCGTGGATTGCGCCCATTACAGTGCTGCACGATCCTCGTCCGCCAAAGCATCCCACCCACGCGCTTTGCGAAACTTTCGCAAGACATATCCCCGGATTGTCGGCTATTTCGGGGCTTTGGCTCCATGGCTCTGGTACCGGATGCTTGGCGAGCTGGTTGCGCTGCGCCCAGATCTCGGATTCGTGTTCATCGGCCCCGATTATCTAGACGCATCCAGCAGTCTTCCACGAGCGGACAACGTACTTTGGATGGGGCCGGTTGACTACAAGATATTACCGGCCACTGCATCGGATTTTGATGTCGCCATTATTCCATTCGAGCCTGGCGATATCGCTCAGACCACTTCACCCCTCAAGCTTTACGAGTATTTTGCGCTCGGCAAGCCGGTTGTGGTAACAGCAGATATGAAGGAATGCGTTACTCATGGCGAGGTGCTGTCGGCGAGCTCCGCCCTGGAATATTCTGCAGAAATCGACAGTGCACTGCGACGGGCCGCGGACCCCACTTTTGCTGCGCGCATGAGAGATCTCGCCCGCGAGAACGATTGGGTGTCGAGGGCAAAGGACATGGCGGCGTTATTTTCGCTGCTGCAACTGAAAGAGTGGCCCCCCGGAAGCATTGGTGGCGGTGGCGAAAGACATTCGTGACGGCTCGTGATAGCCGGAAGGGGGTGAGATTCAAGATGCCGTCAGCCATTAAGACAACCGATGATCAATTGGAGGCCAGTAATTCACGGCAGGAATTGAGCCTGAAGCTACAGAACTGCCAGGCTGAGCTCGCTTTTCTCAGACAAGAGCTCAACCAGGTTTACGCAAGTCGTTCGTGGCGCGTGACGCACCCTCTGCGTCTCATCGTTCATCTTGCAGGTAACCTCAAATCGAGCTTGCACCGCCTGGAGCAAAGGCGGACTAATACCCGATCCGATGTCGGGGACGAGCAACGCAATAGCCCGCGGCAGATTGAAGCTGCCGCTTCTCGATTCCCCAGGGGGAAAGGCGCGAGGAATATAAACGACGTCGTCGGGGAAGTGGCACAGCGATATTCCGTAACGCAAGGCTTTGCCGAGAGCTATTTTTCATTTAAGCGGATCAATCCAGGGGGTTGCTCGAATTGTGATGAGCTGTTTGACTCTCTGGACCCCTTGACTCGCATGCACGTTGAGTTCGCTTTGACCACCACGGTTCGGGGTCGCGGGGTAGCCGCACTCATGGAGCCGTATTTAGATGTGTCGGCGCGCCACGATACGGAGCCGAGGTACCTGGATGTCGGGTGTGGATACGGCGGATTTCTGCGGGCCTTCGCGGAAAAAGGATTCAAGGTTACCGGGCTCGAGTTGAATCACGAGCTCGCGGAGTTCAGCCGAAGCAATGTTTGCGATCTTTCGGATGCAAGCGTCGTAGAAGGAGATCTGTTGAGCCCCGCGATCGAGTCGCTCGGCTCCTTCGACTGTCTGACTTGTAATGATGTTATAGAGCATGTCGCGGATGCAGCGCTGGCTATCGATCGGCTTGCGGCGCTGCTCAACCAGGAGGGTGTGCTCTTTATGGAGATCCCGAACAAAGATGCTATCGATTTCGTATCCTCGGACGGACATTTTCAGATTTTTGCAATAAACTGCCTGCCACGCCAGGAAGCGGCAACCTATTACCACGAGCTCACCAACAACACCGGGTATCTAGACCATATGGGCGAATTTTACCCGCTGGAGTTCTACACCGATGCCTTGTCTGCCAGGGGATTCACGGTCGAGTTGGTCAATCGGTTTCCTGGCGGCGATTTGGAGAATGTGCCGGAAAGGATCGTGAACCTGGAGCGGGCGCATCAGATTTGGTTGCTGGAACAGGCGCCCAGGTTGTCCGGCGCGACCGTGGAAATGGTTGAAGACGCCTTCCACGGCTACAGACGCCGTCTCTATCGAGATCTGCGGCTTGCTCGCTCAGATGGCGATTTGGAATCCTTCCTGACCCAATACCTTACGGAATTTTGGACACTCGTCGCGCGCAGGCCTGTCGCCTCGGGTATCCGCGGGGCGCTCCGCGAAGGCCAGGGCACGCTGGTGGCTGGCATCGGCGGGTCGCCCCCGTCGTTATTCCGGTAGGCCCCCGAAAGCATCCAATGAACGCGACAGCTCGCAGGACGATTCTCTGTGTCGTAGGCACTCGCCCCGAGGCCATCAAGATGGCGCCAGTGATCCAGGCGCTTCGCCGGGAGACGTGGGCCGATGTTCGAGTGCTCGCCACCGCGCAGCATCGGCACATGCTCGATCAGGTGCTGGGCTTGTTCGGGATCGAGCCACAGATCGACCTCGACATCATGCGGCCAAACCAGGCGTTGACCACTCTGACGGCACGGCTTCTGCTCGAGCTGGATGACGTCTTCGCCGCACATCGACCGAACGCGGTGCTGGCTCAGGGCGATACGACCACGGTGATGACGGTCGCGCTCGCGTGTTTTTACCACCGTATCCCGTTCGGTCATGTCGAGGCGGGGCTGCGGACGGGGGACATGTACAATCCGTTCCCCGAAGAGATGAATCGAGTCATCGCGAGCCGGATGGCGCGTTGGCACTTTGCGCCGACGGAGAGCGCAAGACTGAATCTTCTGCGAGAGGGTATCGCGGCCGAGGCAATCCAGGTGACCGGCAACACCGTCATCGACGCCCTGCTGGGTGCCGGCGAATGGCGGCCCGAGGTGGGTGTCGAGCTCGATGCAGGCAAACGGCTGGTCCTGGTGACCGCGCATAGGCGCGAGAACTTCGGGGCGCCGTTCCGGGCTATCTGTCGCGCGATTCGAACGTTGGCGGACCGAAACACGGATATCCAGGTCCTGTATCCGGTCCACCCCAACCCGAACGTGAAGGACGTAGCAGAGGAGTTGCTCGCCGGGCACCCGCGGATCGTCCTATGCCCGCCACTGGACTATCTGCCGTTTGTCGGCGCCATGCGGCGAGCCTACCTGATCTTGAGCGATTCGGGGGGGGTCCAGGAGGAGGCACCCGCGTTGGCGAAACCCGTGCTGGTGCTTCGCGCGGAGACCGAGCGACCCGAGGCCGTCACCGAGGGCGTCGTCAAGCTCGTCGGTGCGGATCCCGACCGCATTGTTCGCGAGGCCCAGCACCTGCTCGATGACCCCGACGCCTATGCCGCGATGGCCCGTGGCGTCTCGCCCTATGGCGACGGTAAGGCCGCAAGCCGGATCGTCGCCATCCTGGCGCGAGACCTGGAATCGTGACGGTAGCCGCTTGCATAGACCGTTGTCATTGGTGGTCATGGCGAGAGGCATCGCGCCGTTGTCCCTCTTGAACGCCATGCGAACCGCCGTTGGTTGGGCCTGGCGGCGATTGCCGCTTAACGCCGGGGTGCGTGCGTCGCTGATAAACCTGGTTCCGAGTCATCTGCGTAACCCGCCTCGTGGCACCGCTGCCGAGACCTTGCGTCCCGCGCCGGCGCACGCGGGACAGGACGACTGCTTCATTTTCGGCGTCATCGACTGGCATTACCGGATTCAGCGCCCGCAGCACCTCGCTTATGAGCTCGTTTCCGAGGGGCATAGGGTGTTCTACGTCTCGAGCAATCTGGTTGCCGACAGCCGGTCGGGATTCCGGGTTGAGCCCTTGGACGAGGAGGGGCGCCTCTTTCAGATCTTCCTGAATCTCAAGGGCGCCCGCGACGTATACCACACGATGCCGAGCGACGCTGAGCGGGCGCAGCTAAGCGACGGCGTGCGTGGGCTGGTGTCCTGGGCAAGTTCCCGAGCGGCGGTTGCCCTCGTTCAGCATCCTTTCTGGTCGGGGGCGGCTGCGGCGATTGCGAATGCGCGCGTGGTCTACGACTGTATGGACCATCACACGGGCTTCGGCACCTTCGACCAGAATATGATCGAGGCCGAGCGCGCCCTCATGGAACGCGCGGACCTGGTGGTCGTGTCTTCCGCGCGACTGGATGCTCTAGTGGCACCTCACGCCCGTGCGCGGAAGCTGATCCGCAACGCCGCGGATTACAGCCATTTTTCGAAACCACCGGCGTCTGTATATCGGGACCTTCACGGTCGTCCCGTGCTTTGCTATTACGGGGCGATTGCCGCCTGGTTCGATGTCGATCTCGTGGCCGCGATCGCGCGTCGCTTCCCCGCGTGTTTGATACTCCTCATCGGTCACGATCAGGTTTCCGCGGAAAGGCGCCTTGCAGGGTTCTCGAATGTCAAAGTCATCGGCGAGGTCGCCTATGGAGACCTACCAGGCTATTTGCACGGGTGCGACGTCTGCATTCTGCCCTTCCTGATCAACGACCTGACGCTTGCCACGAATCCGGTAAAGGTCTACGAGTACCTGAGCGCGGGCAAGCCGGTCGTTTCCGTCGACCTTCCCGAGATGGCTGCCTTTGATGGTCTGGTCCACTCGGCGACGACCCAGGAGTCGTTTCTCGAGGCCATTGCCGCGGCCTTGGCAGCCACCCCTGATCCGGACGAGATTGCACGGCGCAAGGCGTTCGCGGCGAATCAAACCTGGACTGAGCGAGGCCGTTGCCTTATCGACGCCCTAGCGGAGCTTCCCGGGCCCGACCGAACCGTCGCGGACCAGGCTCGTGGCTCCATGGACATTCGCGCCTTGCCACCGCAGCAATAGCGCGACGCGACGATGCGCACGGGTATGGGTCATGTTCAGCACGGCCGGGACTTCATGTGGCAATGAATAGCCTAATTGAGCAACCGTCGGATGTGCCCGCGCGGTTGACCTGCGTCAAGTGTGAAAATAACCTCGCAGGTCCGCATCGATTCAACGAGGCAGACGTTCGTTTGGCGTCCCTTGCAGGCTTTGCGAAACGAACAGGTACCGGGGGAATATTCTGATGGCCGCAACGAAGTCGAATCGGCCAACTACCGCGATCGATCCCGTAAACAACATGGGGAACTTGGCCGGCGCCGACGGGATGGCTGAAACGCCAGTCGTCTCCGGGCGATCTGTCGTTCCGCGGGTGGCCGTTCTCGTCCTCGGGATGCATCGAAGTGGTACCTCGGCACTCACACGGCTGATCAGTCTGCTCGGCGCAGACCTTCCTTCTAACCTGATGCCCGGCGTCGAGGGCGACAACGAGACGGGATTTTGGGAATCCCTGGACGTCTATCGCCTCAATGATGAGATCCTGGCATCTGGTGGCTCCCGGTGGGACGACTGGCGAAGCTTCCGACCGACATGGCACCAGCTGAACGAGACGCATGCCTTTAAGACGAAGGCATTGGAGATACTGAGTCGGGATTTTGGGAGATCCTCGTTCTTCGTACTGAAAGATCCGCGTATATGTCGCCTTTTGCCTTTTTGGTCGGAGGTCCTGCTCGAGTTCGGAGTCGAGGCGAAACACGTCATTCCAATGCGGAATCCGATGGAGGTTGCGGCGTCGCTGGCAAAGCGCGATGGCCTCAGTCACTCCGCGTCGTACCTTCTATGGCTTCGCCATGTGCTCGATGCCGAATATTTTTCGCGAGGCTATCCGCGAGCGGTCATCACCTATCAGGGGCTGTTGGATGACTGGCGGAGCCTCGCTAATGCGCTCGAGCTCAGTTTGGGAATCCACTGGGCTCGCCGGGGAGCCGACATGGACGTCCAGATCGACAGCTTCCTCGAGCGCCGTCACCGTCACCATGCGCTGAGCGATTCTGACGTCTACGACAATCCGGAGCTGGTTCCATGGGTCAAAGAGGCCTATTCCGCTTTCGGAGAGTTACAGGCCGATCCGGAATCCGCCGCGGTGCGTTCACGACTCGATGGGCTCCGGCAAGAGTTTGATCGTGCGAGCGAGGCATTCGGCGCCGTAGTGGCCGCGGAGGAAACGGCGCGTAAGGAGCTTGCTGCTGCTCACTCCGCCCAAGCCAGACACGCTCGCGATATTCTGGATGCAACAGGCATTGAACTGGACGCGTTGCATCGGGAGGCAGCAAGTCGTGACCAACAGATCCGCTCTCTAACCCAGGCTCTGGTCGACGTGAATGCAGGGTCGGCAAGTCGTCACACCCAGATCGAGACGCTGAACGCGAGGGTGATCGCTTTAGCCAACGAGGCGTCCATGCGAGAGCAGCAAGTCCAGTCGTTAACCCAGACTCTGGCTAAACGTGACGAACAGCTCATCGCGGTTAGTGCGGAGTCGGCAGATCGGCACGCGCAGATCCAGTCGCTGAACCAGGGGTTGTTCGAATTGAAAAAGGAGTCGGAAAGTCGTCACGCCCAGATACTGACGCTGAACCAGACGTTGATCGCATTGAAAGAGGAGTCCGCAAGTCGCCAGGAGCAAATCGAAGCGCTTAGGCAGATCGTTGCCCAGCGTGATAAGGAGAGCGCTGCCCTGAATCAATCCCTAGCCGCGGCGCACGCGCAGATCGCGGAGCTATTTTCCTCAACCTCGTGGCGAGTCACGGCCCCGATTCGCGCCCTACTCACCTCGCTTCGCGGCATGACGATTCGCTCCGGACGCTAAGCCGTGCGTGGCGCGGTATCAGCCCGTCACGGCAGTGCGGCTCGCTCCATGGACGAGACCGCGATTTCCGTCTCGCGACCGTTGGCTTCCAGACAACCGATCGACTGCAGCAGCTCCTGAACACGAGCGCCGACGGCAGACGGGGCGAACGAGTCGCGCAGCATTGCCCGACCGCGCAGACCCTTGAAGTGGGCTGCGGATCGATCTTCGTAAACGGAGCGCAGCGCCGCAACGGTTGCATCCAGCCGCGGCTCCGCCCACTCCTGCTTTTCCCAGGCCGGATAATCGCCCTTTTTCAGCGGTATCAGATCGTAGGCCACCGGGTAGCCCGTCTCGGGAGTTATAAAGTCGGTCGTGCCTCCATAGTCGGTCGAGATGACCGCCTTCCCCCCGGCGAGCGCCTCCGCTGCACCGAACCCAAAACCCTCGGATCGATGCAGCGAGACAAATACGTCGCAGTCGTGCATCAATGCGTCCATTTCATGGCGGCTTAATGTCCTGTCGATCACTCGAATACGCGGATCTTCCGCGGCCGTCTTGGTAAGCCACGCGCGCACCCCCGCGTCGTCGCCGCCACGTGCCTTGACGACGAGCTGCACGTCCTGACGCGTGGCGGGAAATGCCGCCTGGAAGGCCCGAACTGCAGCCGTGGGATTCTTGCGGGCGCTGTGCGAATCGAAGTCGAGATAGGTGTAGAAGCGCAGGATTTCACGCTCGCGAATATCCTCGCTGGGCATCGACGACAGGCGCACCGGCTGGGGCACCAACCGAACAGGGCGATCAAAATCGGGCGGGAAAGACCGTGCCACGAAACTGGATGGAGCCCAGACTTCGTCGTAACGACGTGCCACGCCGAGCCACTCACGCGGGACGCGACTCAACTCCCAGAATGGATACAGAATATTGACACGCCCCGGCCAGATCTCGTGAGTCAAGTCAAGGATTGAAGGCAATCCGGTTACCAATAGATTCGCCCTCCGATCAGGAAAGGCATTACATTTCGTCGTGAACTCGGAATCGTTTTCGCGGCCCGGAAGGGGTACGTGTCGGAAAGACAAGGGCAGGCGTCGTGCGTCGCACGCATAGGCCAAGTTGCGTGCGGCTTGTCCCAGTCCGATTTCGGAGCGGAGGTATCCGGTCAGGCACAGGCCCGGCTCGAAGTGGATCGATGTGGCCTGTTCGAGGCACGCTGGCCGCTCGGTCTGTTCCAGCCAACGACAGACCGCGGGGTTACCTAGCCCCTCCCTTAGCAGATGGGTGATTGGGTTGTGCTCCAGGGGATCAAACCCCTGCTCCAGTTGGGCGTAGTCATCTGCGCTGAAGAACGGGGCAGGCCTGCGGCCTTCACGCCAGCCGAATTGCATGTAATGCTTGAACGGATCGCCTCCGCCGTTGCGAACGTCCGGATTCAGTAGGCAATACCAATCGGCATTGAACAGCGCCAATCGCTCGGCGAGAACGCGATCGTTCAGTGTTACCGGTGGAGGCGCCAAGCCGAAGACCCGCTGGAGTCGCGCGACCAGTCGTTGGCCGCGATCGTTGGTCGCCATGATGCGCCGCAGCGCGACCTTGCCCCGGCTTCGGACCGAATATGGAACGCCAAGCATCACTCGCCTCCCGCTATCGATCAGCCTGATTGACCGCCCGTGTCGTCCGACCATGGGAATCTCGCCTGCGGCGTCTCGCCGAGGTTGACCCAGGGGTTGCCAAAGGGGTCTTGCCGGAACTGTTCGCGCCATCGACCGGCCATGATGACCGTCGCATCGTGCCGCATTCGAGCTACTTCCGGTGAAGTCTCCGTGCCTCGCGTCGAGGATTCGTAGTGGAAGATCCCGTCCAGCGGAAGGCAGAGCACACGGCGACCGGTCTTGCGGACGCGCAGGCAGAAATCGATGTCGTTGTACTCGACCGGAAGGTGCACCTCGTCGAAGCCCCCGACGTCGTTGAAGACCTCGCGCCGGGTAGCCAATAGGGCGCCGGTAACCGCTTGGTAGTTGCGCACGCAGGAGAGCGTGCTCAAGTAGCCGCCCTCGGTTCTCGCAGCCCCTCGCAATACATGCTCCGCAATCGGTGTCTGTTGACCGCCGCTTCCCTCGCGCAACAAGATCCCGCCGTGCTGTACTGACCCGTTCCCGTAGAGCAGCTTGCTTCCGACCACCCCCACCTCGGGCCGCATGGCGTGGGCAACCAGTTGTTCGAGAAGACCCGGGCGAGGTGATCTCCACGTCGTTGTTGAGCAGCAAGATCACGGGCGCTCGTCGAAGCCGCGACGCCGACGTTTATCATGCGGGCGAAATTGAATCGCTGATTCATCGGGACGATGCTTGCCCCGTGGCGCCGCTGCAATTGCTCATAGAGCGACAGGACCTCGGCGTCTTCGCTCGCATTGTCGACGATCACCAGCTCGGTACGAAATTGGTTTGGCAAGCTCAAGAAAGCCTAGGCATTGCGCCAGCAATTGGGGCTGTTGCGATTGGGCACGATCACGGCGACGTCGGTATTCGCTGCGAGCGTGGGTGCCGCGGCCGCCAGAGTCGGGAGCGACCGGTGATTCAGCCGGTGGGATGTGCACCAACGACTCCGTGACGTGGCACGTCTTCAGGCGTACCTCCCGCTTAGCCACCAAACACAACCAGTTGTGCAAGTCAACACACGTGCTGGCCTGCCACTGGTGGCGCATGACGAGCCCCCGTGAGGCTAAGAACGCAGTCTCGATGTAGGGAAAGCATTGGATGAAATCCGGGTCCCATCCCGGAGTAAACGCCGGTTGAGCAAACGTTCCCGCCTCGGTAACGCGATCGAAGTCACACAGCAGGAGATCGAAACAATCGGCACCGGGTGGAGTTTGAAGCGATGAGTTGAAGAGCGCGAATGCGTCGGCGTCGAATAGCGTACCGGCCTGCGCGAACATCAGGTACTGTCCGCGCCAGATTCCTTTCCGGTGCGATCCGCGTAGAACGTCCTGATAAGAGATTGTCGGCTCGAAAAATAGTCCGCGGAAGGAGATAAACGCCCCTTCGAGATCCGCATCGCCGCTCGTTCCACCGACTACCAACACCTCGATGTTGCGGTACGTCTGCTCCAATAAGGATCGTAGCGTTGTGGCGAGTCCTTCGGGACCGCCATAGACGACGACCGTGATCAACAAATGTTGCTGTCCGGACGAAGGACCCGCTTCATCGAGCCGCGCGGCGAGCCGGTGCTCGCGCCAGGAAGAGTAATCAGAGGCTCGCAATGTCATGACTCAGGGCGGTGTGGTATGTACGGCAACAAATAGGGGTCCGGTCTCGGCAACCAGCGCATCCCGGGATGGGCGGCGTACGTCGAATAAAACGAATGGGTGCGCGGAATACTATGTCTAAATGGAGACCTTCGCCCGGTCGAGCGCCAGCCCAAAACCGGTGCCGGAAACGATCGCCGCGTTTCTGGTGCCGGGTCGAGTGACGCCTATTAGGCCGACTATTCTCGCACTATTTTCAGGATTATCAAATCGTGACGGGTCATTCCCGAGCTTCGGGCAGGAGCTACTTGCTGAAACGGATTTCTCGTAGATTACCTTACGCCGAAGGTGGAATTGTCGTTTCGCTGGGGGTTCGCCCCAGCCAGCTGTCGGGTATTGATGGAAAAATCGGGATACCGACCGCCAGATCCCGCGCCGTTGCGGCATTCGTTGCTGAATCCGCCTGATTCATAGCGCGCGTCCGCTGGAGATCCGCACGGGCCGTTGTTGGTTGTCCGCATCGCGGGAAAGGCGCGGGGGCGGGTGGCCGAGCGCCCATCGCGGCGTACTAGTAAAAAACTAAAGATCGGGCTCGGCCTAGCCGATCGGCAGGCAGTGCCGCTGAACACCACTGTTCGTCAGTGTTTGGTCGGGATGCTAAAGAATTCGCCGTCGCGCAGGTACCGTTCGACGAGCTCTAGGTTACTTTTCCTGGCGAATTCAAGAATCTCCTGGCGGAGGTCTGCATCGACCTGGAGCGGCGGTAGCTTCGCAACGGCGGGTTCGCGTGCCCGTAGGCCAAGGAGATGGTTCCGGAATGCCATCTTCTCGTCATAGCTTACGGGGAGGCGGTTGAAATTCCGCATCAAGTCGACGTACTCGCGTGGTAGTCGCGGGTTTAATACGCCTATCGGCTTCAACTCGTTCCATTGTGTATCGGGCAGTACGACGCCTATTGCCCCGAGTAAATCGCGAATGATATCGCCGTTGGGAAACAGGTTGCGATTGAATTCTCTCACGATTATTCGGGCATCTGGAACCGCTTGCTCGAAGCTTAGAATGCGTGACGCATAGTCTAGTCCCCGCGATTTCCATGCTTCGTAAAACTCAGTGGCCGAGTGGGAGTGGCCGTGCAGGATGGTTTCTGCATAGATAGACTCGAAATATTCGTCCTGCCTACGGACGTAGAAGAGAAAGGTAAGATCGAAAGATTCCAATATCCCTCGCAAAAACGCGAGGTCTACATTCTCCATGAACACTTCGCTGCTAACCAGGATATTCTCGCGGGTTGACGTTCCAACAGCTTCCAGAAATCGCTTCCAGACGGCATCCTTAGGTTCCGCGACGGTGATCTCTGGATGAGTGGTGCGTCTAATGCTTGCGGCAAGCGTGTGATTTGAATACGTTGTTTCGCAATAGGCCGCATCCAGGTAGTAAAGAATATATGGCTCCAGAATTTGTTGGTTCGTTTTCAGGAAGTGCTGAATGTAGGTGGTTGCGGTCTTGTGGAATCCGGCGTGGATAAAGAGTTTTTTCATGGAATCGTATCGACACAATCGCGCACGGGTCTTTTACTCCGCGGAATTTTGTTCCCTCGCGGTACGCGACGCAAGGCTTCCCGCACGACTACTGCGGCTTTTGTGCGTGACTTCAGGAGTGTCTGCGCCTCGGAAGCGTAGTTGCGTATCTTCGCCTAGGGAGACGCTGATCAAATGCCGTCCTGGCATTTCATCAGCTCGCGGCCCGAGAGGCGCGACTCCCGGACCGCTCCATTTTCTTGTCCCTTAAGGTGACAAGAAAATCCCAGGCCATCCCTGGCCGGACGGGAAACGCTTTAAATCAGCGTTTCCCTAGAAGTCCGTCCGCAGTCGATGAGCGAACTAACGAGGTTCTGATCGACAGCCCTTCCCGGTATAGATCAACTCGCAGTCCGAGACGCGAGATTCTCGGACCGCTCCACTCGATAAAGCCGGGCAGTCGCTGGCCTGGGCAGGACACGCAATAAATAAGCATCTCTCCGATCGCTGCCAGCCCTCAGAGTGCCCTCCTGCAAGGCCGGCGGTTGCCGGCGCTGCGATCTCGGGTCGGCGGCCCACCGGGCGTGAGCGGCGAGTGCGCATCGATTGGTCAAGCCGCCAACCCCGTACCGCCGAATCTCGACCAAGAAAGTCAAGGTCTAGTTGGTTCGAGCGACATCCGTCACGGTCGATCTAGTCGTGTGCGCAATATCGGTAGCGGACGAAACGGTGTTGACACTTGAACAGCCGCGGTGCGGTAAACTGTGCCTCGCAGCAATCGTCGCGCCGTGGATGCGCTGAATCTGGCAATGTGGCCGCGCAGCGTCGTAGCTTCTTCTCTGACCGCTCCTTAGGGAGACGCTGATCAGACGCCTTCCCGGCATATGTTCCGCTCTCGGTCCGAGCGGCGCGACCTCTCGGACCAGTCCATTTACGTGTCGCTTCAGGCGACAAGAAAATACCGGGCTATTCCCGGGCATGGGTCTGGGCGGACAACGCAACGCAATTAAACAGCGCTTCCCTAGAGATTTGTGCTGTGTATCGATCGCTCCGGCTTGGCGCGCCGATTAAAGGTAGACGCCCTGCGGGCTTGTTCCTTCGGTCGTTTGGAAATATTGAATAACGCTATGAAAACCGCGGTAATTACCGGTATCACCGGACAGGACGGCGCCTATCTTGCCGAGCTGTTGTTGGAGAAGGGCTACACGGTGTACGGGGCCTTCCGCCGCACCAGCAGCGTGATGTTCTGGCGAATCGAGGAGCTCGGGATCGATCGGCACCCGAATTTTCACCGAGTCGAGTACGACCTGACGGATCTCGGCGCGACCATTCGACTGTTGGAGAGAACCGGGGCGAGTGAGGTCTACAACCTCGCTGCGCAGAGCTTCGTGGCAGTCTCCTTCGATCAGCCAATCACGACCGGCAAGATTACCGGGCTCGGGGCGCTGCACCTTCTTGAGGGAATCCGGATCGTCGATCCGAAGATCCGCTTCTACCAGGCGTCGACATCGGAGATGTTCGGCAACGTGCAGGAGATCCCCCAGACCGAGCAGACCCCGTTCTACCCCCGCAGCCCCTACGGCGTCGCAAAGCTCTATGCTCACTGGATGACGATCAACTACCGTGAGTCTTACGACATTTTTGCGACCAGCGGCATTCTCTTCAACCACGAGTCCCCGTTGCGCGGCTTGGAGTTCGTAACGCGCAAGATTACTGACGGAGTCGCCAAGATCAAGCTCGGTAAGCAGGAGGTTCTGGAGTTGGGAAACCTCAATGCCAAGCGCGACTGGGGCTACGCGAAAGATTATGTCGAGGGCATGTGGCGAATGCTGCAGGCCGATACACCAGACACCTTCGTGCTCGCCACCGGGCGTACTGAAACCGTGCGCGACTTTGTCGCCATGGCCTGCAAGGCGGCGGATATCGAGATCGATTTCCAGGGCGAGGGCCAAGAGGAGCACGGTATCGATACGGTCACCGGTAAGACGATCGTGCGCGTCAATCCCCGCTTCTACCGGCCGGCCGAGGTGGAGCTGCTGATCGGCAATCCGGACAAGGCGAAGCGGCAGCTCGGCTGGGAGGCGAAGACCGACCTCGAAGAGCTGTGCCGTATGATGGTCGAGGCCGACCTTATTCGGAATGCGCATGGAGTATCGTATTGAGTCGGCTCGGGGTGCCATTTTGGGGGATTGCCAAGCAAAAGCGAGGGGCAAAAACCCACGGCGTCGGTGGTGCGAATGCGGTGAGAAAAGCTTGCCATGAGTGAGCGTCGCGCGCTGATCACTGGGATCAATGGGTTTACCGGACGCTATCTCGTCCCGGAGCTTCAGTCGGCGGGGTACCGTGTATTCGGTACGGGACATCCCGACGTGATCGCCGGTAGCGACATCTACACCATCGATCTGTGCGATCGGGACGGGTTGCGACGCGTTGTCGCCGAGGTATGCCCCGAGGTGGTCGCGCATCTCGCCGCGATTTCCTTCGTCGGCCACGGCGACGCCGAGGCGATCTACCGGGTTAATATCGTCGGCACACGGAATCTGCTCGAGGCGCTAGCTGGGCTCGCCACCTCCCCACGTGCGCTGCTGCTGGCTAGTAGCGCCAACGTCTATGGAAATGCATCGGTCGAGGTAATAGACGAGTCGGTGCCGCCCTCGCCGACAAATGACTATGCGGTTAGCAAGCTCGCAATGGAGTACCTCGCGCGCCTGTGGGCCGATCGGTTACCGATTGTCATCACCCGTCCGTTCAACTATACGGGGGTGGGACAAACGCAAAATTTCTTGTTGCCCAAGATCGTTTCGCACTTTCGAGAGGGTGCGAGAGAGATCGAGTTGGGTAATACCGATGTGGCCCGCGATTTCTCAGACGTCCGCTCGGTGGCCGCGATCTATCGTCGCCTGCTTGAGATGGCCCCGAGAGGCGAAACCTTAAACGTTTGCTCAGGCTCGGCATACAGCCTTGCCGATATCCTGCGTATTATGGCCGAACTCGCGGGCTACGTGATCGAGGTCCGCGTCAATCCGGCCTTTGTTCGCACCAACGAAGTGAAGCGTTTACTCGGATCGAACGACAAGCTACAGCGTCTTCTTGGATCCACTCCAGCGATCCCGTTGGAAGAAACGCTGCGCTGGATGTACGAGACCTGAGCTTCCGCAATTTAAGCCCCCCGATTTATTAAGTTTTTCCGGAAAGCTATACGGGGTAACGACTTGCCGTAAGTGCTCGGGCTGAAAACGGGACTCCGATCGGGGCGGGGCTGCATGACGGAGAGAGCTTTCGCGGTCGCCCTCGCATGAAATGATTAGCCGACCGGATGCCCCATGCGCGCGCACAAAACAGAACAACGCATGCCGCAACCGTTTGAAGTGATTGAAAATAATTGAAAGTGCTCGCTTGAAGACCGCTTCCATCGCCGCGTTATGGGGCCAACTGCTGCGCCAAGTCGTCAGGTCCGCACCTGTTGCCATGGCGCGCAGAAGGTTCCTGGACCCTGTGTCGTTGAAGTTGCTAGGACCACTTCTGAAGGGTACCGCGATTTATCGGCGCCGAGAAATTCAAGCGAAGCTCGCCGAGTACGGCCGTCGCACGGGGCGCGGCCAAGCACAGATCGCCGATTCGGCCGTAACCCTCGTCGGGCATGTTTTTGCACCGACCGGTCGCGGCGAGGACGTGCGCGCATGCTTTCGAGCACTTGGTTCGGTAGGGATCGAATCGAGACTCGTCGATATCTACGGCCTCAGCGAGCCAGATGAAAACCTACTCCAAGAACTCTGGAACAATCTCGTAGACGTTACCGGAACGGGCTTCAACATCTTTTTTATTAACGCAGACGAGGTAGAGACCGTTCTGGCTTACCTGAAGGCAACGGGGCGCTACCTTGCGGGATCGTACGAGATCATTTACCCCGTGTGGGAGCTGCAGCAATTTCCCGCCAAATGGGCGCGCCGGTTGGAACGGTTCGATGAGATTTGGGTTCCTACCCGTTTTATTCGCGACAGCATCGGTCCAAAGGTTTGCAGGCGCGTTGTTCTGTTGCCGTTCGCCTCCGAGCTCCCCCACCGAGCAGTCTGTCGCCGCCAGGATCTGCAGCTTCCGGAAGGACGCTACCTGTTCTTGTTTTTCTTCGATTTCACTTCCTACATCCAGCGAAAGAACCCGTTCGCGGTCCTGAATGCATTCGATCGCTTTCTACGCCATCGGCCAGGATCCAACGCGACGCTGGTTCTGAAACTCAGCGGCGTGCGCTCGGAATCATCCGAGTACGAGGCGCTTCGCACAAGGGTTACCCCGCTTGGCGAGCATGTTGTTCTCCTCGACCGGATACTCAGCGGTTATCAGATGATGCAGCTGCTGGAGTGTTGCGATTGCTTCGTCTCGCTCCACCGTTCCGAGGGTTTCGGGCGCGGTCTGGCCGAGGCGATGTCACTCGGTAAACCTGTAATCGCGACGGCGTATTCCGGGAACATGGATTTTATGAACGAACACAACGCCCTGCTGGTCGACTACGACCTCGTGCCGGTGCCAGAGCAAGAATACCCGTTCGCTTCTGGGCAGTTCTGGGCTGAAGCGGATGTCGATCAGGCCGCGGGATACATGACGCGGCTCATTGACGATCCAGCTTGGGGGCGCGTGCTGGGGGCGCGCGCAAGACAGGATATTAACAAAACGAATGGCTGTGTCCGAGTTGGCCGTATGTATGCAGAGCGTATTCGGGAGATAGAATTGGAGCACCGAGAAGCGGGGCGTCCAGGGATAGACTAATCTCGATAGCCAAACCCCCGGATCATCCAGGCGACGCGCGCTCGTCCTCCGCGGTCGCCATTAGAGCATCCCGAGTAGCTTGCAGGTACGCATAGGCGTATTTCTGATCCGGCTCGAGGTGGGCCCCCTCCGCCCATTCGTTCCACGCGTTGACGAAGACTAGCCGCTCGCTACGGTCGCTGAACCGTTCCACGGTGTCCGCGACCGCGTTGCTCAGCCATTCCCGATAAGCAGACGGCGATGAATCCACATAGATTAGCGCTGCGTTGGAGCGTCGCGCTGTATTGTCCCAGCCCGCGTTGACGCCGCGGAACAGGCGATAGCCAGGCCGAACATAGTCCCGGCTGAGCGCCGGAAAGGCCCGCCAGTCTCGGATCAGGCCGCTGAAATCCCTGACGAGCTCACGCACGCGATCTCTCGCCGATGGCGCGTTCCAGCTGTTGGGCGGGAACTCGATTGCAGCGTCGAAGCCGTGCTTGTCGGGGTCGGACGCCTCGAAGGACTGCGTATAGGCGAGAAAAATCTCGCCTATACCGGCTGCTCTGCACCACTGCCGCCAACGGGCCGCTGTTTCCTTGGCTGACGGCAGCAAGTCCGGCCGGTAGACGATCAACAGTGGACGGCCAGCGATCCGAATATATCGGGAATCCGCGAAATATTCCGAAACATACCCTATGAATTGCTGGTCGTCGGATTCGCTATGCGCCTGTGCAATCAGGATATCGCTCTCGCGCCCATCCCAACGCTTACTCCAGTTCTCGTTGGCCCAACAGAGACAGAAGGGCAGATCGAGGTCCCGGTTTTCAAGATATTGGCGGAGCGGATGCTCCAAGAGGCGCTTACCCCCAAACCAGTAAAAATAGATCGCGAAGCCGCCGATTCCGTACAGCTTGGCGAGCTCCACTTGCCGGCGCTGGATCTCGACCAGGCGCAAATCGTAAAACCCGAGCTCCCCGGGCAGGTGAGGCTGATAATGGCCAGCGAACTGCGGCTTAGCGCTAACGACGTTGCGCCATTCGGTAAACCCCAGCCCCCACCAGGCGTCGTTCTCGGGAATCGGGTGGAACTGCGGCAGGTAGAAAGCAATCAGACGCACGGCCGGCTTTCTTGGCAGTGGATGCGTCTGCAACGGTACCGGCCGCTGATCGAGGTCAGACGCAACGGTGTGGTCCTCGTCAGTAAGCTGAAATTGCGTCCGGGCTTGGAACGCTTCTGTGCGACCGAAGGCCCACGGAAGATTGCGAAACAGGAAACGCTGAAGGCGTTGCCGTTGGGGCACGCTCAGCGGTAGAGCGCGCCAGGTGGCAAGCAAGAGGTCGCCGATAATCAATCTTCGTCAGCCGGCACGGGGCGGGAGAGACTAGTGGATGGGGTCGGTACGTACACGTTATGGACCATAAAGGCCGGTCGCACCGTCGGGCGAATTTGTCAGCGCATGATATCATAGCCGGTCGGAAGCCCCGGGCCGTCTAGTGCTCGGCGAGCCTTAGACGGTCGTCATTGGGGTTATCCCGACACCAAAATAGCGCGGACGCTATCGCCGATACGCATGCACCCGTGATGCTTCCTGCCCTGGTCTCGCTGGATACGATGCCTGGCTCCCGGGCGTCAGAATCGTCTTGCCTGGATCACCTATGACCGAAGATCTTGTGAGGGAGCCCTCCTGGCTGATGGCTCAGATGCGTCAGGGCTTGAGCGCCAATCAGTTTCACCGCGGTCTCCGCGATATTGCCGAGGGCTGGAGAAGACGCCGGCTATGGCTCACGCTCGGTATGCACGATATACGACAGCGCTACCGCCGCTCGGTCATCGGTCCGTTCTGGATCACGATCTCGATGGGCATCATGGTCGGTGCGCTCGGGCTGCTGTACGGGCGAATCTTCAAGATGGAGCTGTCGGATTACTTGCCGTACCTTTCCTGCGGATTCGTGGTTTGGGGGCTCATCTCAACGCTGATCCTGGACGGCGCAAACTCCTTCATATCCGCCGAGCACATCATGCGGCAGCTGCCTGCACCGGTATCGACTTTTGCCTACCGGACGGTTTGGAGCAGCCTGATCACCTTCGCCCACAACATCTGGATCTTCGTCTTCGTGTCCGTGATATTCGGGCTCAACCCCGGCTGGGGCGTGCTAGTTGCGATCCCGGCGCTGGCATTGATCCTGTTCAACGGGGTATGGATAGGTCTGCTGTTCGGGTTGCTAAGCGCACGCTTTCGGGACATCCCGCTGATAGTGGCCAGCGTGGTCCAGGTGATGTTCTTCATTACCCCGGTCATCTGGAAGCCGTCCATGCTGCCGGGCAGGGCGCTGCTGCTCGATCTGAACCCCTTCTATCACCTGGTGGAGGTGCTCCGGGCGCCGCTGCTGGGCGGCGTTCCGTCGTGGGAGAACTGGGCGGCCGTATTGCTGATCACCATTGTCGGCTGGGCCGTGACCCTGTTTTTCTACACCGCCTACCGCTGGCGCATCGTCTACTGGGTCTGAGGATTATAATGGCTTACATTAGGCTCGAGGGGGTTTCAGTATCCTTCCCGATCTACGATCAGAGCAGCCGGTCCCTGAAGAAACGCCTGCTCGCCGGGACAACCGGCGGACGGATCAAGGACCGCAGCGACAGGCACGGCATCTCGGTGGTCCAGGCCCTCGACGACGTCGATCTGAGGTTCGAGCATGGCGACCGCGTCGGGCTGGTTGGGCACAACGGGGCCGGCAAGACGACGCTGCTGCGGGTGCTCGCCGGTATCTACGAGCCGAACTCGGGCATCGTCGAGGTCGACGGCCATATCGCACCCCTGTTCGATATCATGCTGGGGATGGACCCGGAGAGCTCCGGCTACGAGAACATCCAGCTCCGCGGGCTGTTCCTTGGGCTCAGCCCGCGGCAGATAAAGGACCGGCTCGATGAAATCGCCGAATTCACCGAGCTCGGCGACTTCCTGAATCTGCCTATCCGCACCTACTCCGCCGGGATGCGCATGCGCCTGGCGTTCGCCGTCGCGACCTCGATCGAGCCCGATATCCTGTTATTAGACGAGGGGATAGGCGCAGGCGACGCAGCGTTCCTCGAGAAGGCACGGAAGCGACTGGCCGAGTTCACGACAAAGGCCGCGATCATCGTCCTGGCGTCACATTCCGAGGGTCTGCTGAAGAGCATGTGCAAGACATCGGTGTTGATGGAGCACGGTCGAGTGATTCTGTCCGGAGAGACCGACGATGTGCTAGCGGCCTACCGGGAGCGCACAAAGGCCGCGTGAACCGGGTCTCGGCGCCCCGTTGCGGATACCCGCGACGGTAGCGCGGCGGCACCGGTTGTCTGTCTGAGTTTCAGCCGGTGCGCGCGCCGATCAACCATCGCACGGCCAGATAGAATCCCGCGACCAGGCTGCCGGTGCCAAGGGTCAGGGCCATGTTTCCAGAAAGCAGCGGTCCCGGGCCGTTCACAAGGAACAAGGTTCCGCAGACCAGTAGCGAGCCGGCAACGATGCCGCGCACCGGTTCTGCCTCGAGCGAACGGGGCGGCTGTCGCGGGCAGGTTCGGTCGAAACAGGCCCGGGATTCGGCGCCGATCCCCTGCTGCTCCCACCGTCTGAGGGCGCGCAGGACCAGGATCGGGATCTCGGGCAGATACTCGGCGATCTCCGGCAGGGTCTTTCGCGTGTTGATGAAGAGCGCCCGCGGACCGGTCTGATCCCGCATCCAGCGTTCCATGTAGGGCTTGGCCGTCGTCCACAGGTCCAGCTCCGGATAGAGCTGGCGCCCCAGCCCCTCGATGTTGAGCAGCGTCTTCTGCAGCAGCACGAGCTGCGGTTGGACCTCCATGTTGAAGCGCCGGGCGGTCTGGAAGAGCCGCAGCAGGAAGTGGCCGAACGAGATCTCGGCCAGCGGCTTCTCGAAGATCGGCTCCGAAACGGTACGGATGGCGGACTCGAACTCGTCGACCCGCGTCCCCGGAGGGACCCAACCGGATTCCACGTGCAGCTCGGCGACCCTTCGATAATCGCGCTCGAAAAAAGCCAGCAGGTTCTCCGCCAGGTAGCGCTGGTCGTCGGTGGTCAGGGTGCCGACGATCCCGAAGTCGATCGCGATGTAACGCCCTGACGGCTCGACGAAGATGTTGCCGGGATGCATGTCGGCGTGAAAGAAGTTGTCCCGGAACACCTGGGTGAAGAAGATCTCGACCCCGCGCTCGCCCAGCAGCCGCATGCTCACCCCTTGGGCCTTGAGCCGCGGTACGTCGCTGACCGGGGTGCCGTAGATGCGTTCCATGACCATCACGTTTTGCCGCGTCCAGTCCCAGTAGACCTCGGGGACGTAGAGCAGCTCGCTGTTTAGCCAGTTGCGGCGCAGCTGGGACGCGTTGGCGGCCTCGCGCTGCAGGTCCAGCTCGTCGAAGATGGTCTTCTCGTACTCGCGAACCACCTCGACCGGCCGCAGGCGTCGGCCGTCCTTCCAGTAACGCTCGGCAAGGCTCGCGACCGTGTAGAGCAGCGCGATGTCCTGGCGGATAGTTCGCTCGATTCCGGGCCGCAGCACCTTGACGACCACCTTTCGACCGTCCTTGAGGCGTCCCGTGTGGACCTGGGCGATGGAGGCGGAGGCGAGTGGCGTCTCGTCGAACTCATCGAGCACGGCGTCGATGGGCCTGCCCCAGGCCTTCTCGATCAACGCCCGCGCCTCGGCGCCTGGAAACGGGGGTACCCGGTCCTGGAGCTTGGCCAGCTCGATGGCGAGGTCGTCCGGGAGCAGGTCGCGGCGTGTAGACAGGATCTGCCCGAACTTGACGAAGATGGGCCCCAGGTCTTCCAGGGCCCGGCGCACCCGCACCGGGTAGGCAGGCAGGTCGCGCCGAAACCAGTTCCAGGGGGCGAGATGGCCAATCCAGCGCAGGGGGCGAAACAGGTGGGTGGCGAGTATGACCTCGTCGAGACCGTGGCGCAGCAGGACCCAGTTGATACGGTGCAGCCGTAGCGCCTGCCGGGGTCCGATCATGGCTTGCCGCTGGTGCCGGCCGTCCGCTTGACGAGGCGTTCGACGCGGGCGGCCATTCGCTCCACATCGTCGCGAAGGCCATCGACGTCGCTCAGGAAGGCGTCGATCTCGTAGCGCGTCGGCAGCAGGCGCGCCTCTTCCTGCAGGTACTCCGATAGGTCGGCGGTGAGTGTCTGGGAGGTGCCGCGTCCCCACCGCGCCGCGGCCCGAACGCTTCCGCCAATTTGGTGCGCGATCGGGTCGCCGACCAGCCGCGACAGCTGCTCTTCCCAGTCCACGTCCACTCGCCGCAGTGCGTTGCTGAAGACGTGGGCGATGGCGGTATCGCCTCCGATCTCCACCTCGCCGGACGTCAATAGCGTCTCCTTGCGCTCGGCGCGGCCCATTCGCGCCAGACCGAGCGGCGTGGCGCGGATCAGGCAGTCCGGTTCGGCGGCGTAGCTGCCAAAAAGCTGTAGGCGCCCGTCGCCCGGGATCACCGTGATCCGGGTACCCAAGCCCCGGATCTCGATTCCGATGATCTTTCCGGCAATGCTCGATAATCTCAGATGCACCCTCGGGATCCAGGCCGAGGTAGCCGTTGATCGCTTGTTCGAGGCTCGCCAGCACGGCATCAGGTATCTGCACGCCACCGGCTTCGGGCAGGCTCACAGCTTGTAGCCCCGGTGGATGGCGACGATGCCGCCGCTGAGGTTGATGTAGCTGCAGCGCTCGAACCCGGCCGCCTCCATCATCGCTTGCAGCGTCTGCTGGTCCGGGTGCACCCGGATGGATTCCGCGAGGTAGCGGTAGCTGTCCGAATCACCGGCGACCAGCCGGCCCAGCGCCGGCAGCACCGAGAAGGAATAGATGTCGTAGGCCTTCTGCAGCGGCGCGCTGACCGGGTGAGAGAATTCCAGGATCAGCGCCCGCCCGCCCGGGCGCAGGATCCGAAGCATTTCGGCGAGCGCACGCTCCTTGTGGGTGACATTACGCAGGCCGAAGGCGATGGTCACGCAGTCGAAGCGATCGGACGCGAAGGGCAGGGTCTCGGCATTCGCCAGGCTGTAGAAGACGTTGCCGGCGATTCCGTCGTTGACCAGCCGCTCCCGGCCCTGCTCCAGCATGGCCGCATTGATGTCGGAGACGACCACGGCGCCCTCGCTCCCGACGATCCCGGCGAAACGCGCCGACAGGTCGCCGGTCCCGGCGGCCAGATCGAGCACCCGCTGGCCCCGCCGCACGCCGGCAAGCTCGACGGTCTTGCGCTTCCAGAGCCGGTGGATCCCGAGCGACATCAGGTCGTTCATCAGGTCGTAGCTGGGAGCGACCGACTCGAATACGGCCCGCACCTTCCCCGCCTTCTCCCCGACCGGGACCTGCTGGTAACCGAAGTGCGTGCGATCGTCGTCGGACATGGTTGCGCCTCCGTTCGATGCGGGAATTCTACATCAAAGCCGGATCGCCTCCGGTCCGGGTCAGGACGGCTTTCGGCGTTTGTGACCGGCCCGCTCGAGCTCGTCCAGGTATTCCTGCCAGAGCCGCTCCTGCTCCCGGCCCAGGTTGTAGAGGTACTCCCAGGAGTAGATGCCGGTGTTGTGCTCGTCGTCGAAGTGCAGACAGATCGCGTAGTTTCCCACCGGCTCGATCTTGTCGATGCCTACGTCCTCCTTGCCGAGCTGCAGCACGCGCTGGCCGGGACCGTGACCCTGGACCTCGGCCGACGGCGAGAAGACCCGGAGAAACTCGCAGGGCAGATTGAAATGGGAGCCGTCGTCGAAGGTAATCTCCAGCACCCGCGACTGCTGGTGCAGGTTGAGCTCGGTCGGTACAGGCATGTATTTCTCCGGCGCCCGTGAAGCCGGGCGCGTGTCAGCGAATGAATGGGCGATGGGTCAGCCGGTACCGGCGATCGACACGGATGCATGCAGCATCCCGCGCCGGGTGCCGCTACGGCGCCTTCGCTAAAGAATGTAACGCGAAAGATCCTCGTCGGCGGCGAGACCCGCCAGATTCTGGTCCACGTAGGACGCGTTGACGGTAATCGTCACCCGGTCCAGCTCCGAGGCGTTGTAGGACACGTCCTCCAGCAACCGTTCCAGGACCGTGTGCAGCCGCCGGGCGCCGATGTTCTCGGTACGCTCGTTGACCTGGAAGGCGATCTCGGCGATGCGTCGTATACCGTCCTCGGTAAACTCCAGACCGACGCCCTCGGTGGCCAGCAGAGCCCGGTACTGATCGGTGAGCGACGCATCCGGCTCGGTCAAGATGCGAACGAAGTCCTCGGTGGTCAAGGCCTTGAGCTCGACGCGGATCGGCAAGCGCCCCTGCAGCTCCGGGATCAGGTCCGAGGGCTTGGCCAGGTGGAAGGCCCCGGAGGCGATGAACAGGATATGGTCGGTGCGCACCGACCCGTGCTTGGTCGACACCGTGCTGCCCTCGACCAGCGGCAGCAGGTCACGCTGCACACCCTCGCGGGAGACGTCCGCCCCGGACATGCCCTCGGCCCGCTTGGTGACCTTGTCGATCTCGTCCAGGAAGACGATGCCGTTCTGCTCCACGTTCTCGATCGCGCGCAGCTTCAGGTCCTCCTCGTTGACCCGCTTGGCGGCCTCCTCGTCGCGCAGCAGCTTGCGGGCGTCGCGGATCCGGAGCTTGCGCCGCTTGGTGCGACCCTGGCCCAGGTTCTGGAACAACCCCTGAAGCTGGCTGGTCATCTCCTCCATGCCCGGCGGGGCCATGATCTCGACGCCGAACGGTGTCGCCGAGACCTGGATTTCGATTTCCCGATCATCGAGCGACCCCGCGCGCAGCTTCTCGCGGAACTTCTCGCGGGTGCCCGAGCCGGTCGTGGAACGGCTCTCCTCCTCGAAACCGGAGGGCGGCGGCAGCAGGACATCGAGGATACGTTCCTCGGCGGCGGCCTCGGCCTGACCGGCCAGCTTGGCCATCTCCTGCTCGCGGGACATCTTGACCGCGATATCGGCCAGATCCCGAACGATGGACTCCACGTCCCGGCCGACATAACCGACCTCGGTGAACTTGGTCGCCTCCACCTTGAGGAACGGCGCGTTGGCGAGTCGCGCCAGCCGGCGCGCGATCTCCGTCTTACCGACACCGGTCGGGCCGATCATCAAAATATTCTTCGGCGTTATCTCCGAGCGCATGGGCTCGTCGATCTGCGAACGGCGCCAGCGGTTGCGCAGTGCGATCGCGACCGCGCGCTTGGCGTCGTCCTGGCCGACGATGTGCTTGTTGAGCTCCGCGACGATATGTTGGGGGGTTATCTCTGACATGGGATCCGGCGAACGGCCGCCCGAGCGGGGCGGCTTGGTGATTCACGCAAGGAAGGTGCGGCTACGCACGGTCCACTGCAAGTGCGGGCCGTCTCAAGGCGCCATGTTCAGCGCTTTTTGGTGCCTGAACATGCCGGGCCCTCCTTGGCCCGGTCGGTAAACGCTATCGATCGGCGATTCCTTAAGGCTCGGCATCGAGCTCCTCGAGCACGATGTTGTGATTGGTATAGACGCAGATATCCGCGGCGATCCCGAGGGCCTTGGCGACGATCTCGCGCGCACCAAGCTCCGTGTTTTCGAGCAGCGCGCGGGCGGCGGCCTGGGCAAAGGCGCCCCCCGAGCCGATCGCCATCAGGTCGTTCTCGGGCTCGATGACGTCGCCGGTGCCGGAGATGATCAGTGAGGTCTCGGCGTCGGCGATGCACAGCAACGCCTCGAGCCGGCGCAGCATGCGGTCGGTGCGCCAGTCCTTGGCCAGCTCGACGGCCGAGCGGGTCAGGTGCCCCTGGTGCTTCTCCAGCTTGCCCTCGAAGCGTTCGAAGAGCGTGAAGGCGTCCGCGGTCGCGCCGGCGAACCCGGCAATCACCTGGCCCTTGTAGAGGCGCCGCACCTTGCGGGCGTTGCCCTTCATGACCGTCTGGCCCAGGGACACCTGTCCGTCGCCGCCGACGACGACTTTGCCGCCGCGCCGCACCGAGACGATGGTCGTTCCGTGAAATTGTTCCATTGCTTCGTCAGGAATCAGTCAACAGTCGTCCGATTCTACCGCAAGCCGGGCGTCCGACCCGTCCGGCGAGTCGAACGACTGTCCCTAACGCCTCTTCTTGGCTCGCGGGTGGGCCTTGTCGTAGACCTGGGCCAAGTGCTGGAAATCCAGGTGCGTATAGACCTGGGTCGTGCTGATGTCCGCGTGACCCAGAAGCTCCTGCACGGCCCGCAGGTCGCCGGAGGACTCCAGCAGGTGGCTCGCGAACGAATGACGCAGCAGATGCGGGTGCACGCCGCGGGTCGCGCCCTGCTCGCGTGCCCAGCGGGCGAGGCGGGCCTGCACCGTCCGCGGGTGTATGCGGCCGCCTCGGCTGCTGACGAACAGTGCCGCCTCTGCCGCGCCGGCGAGGTTGGCGCGGACCCGCAGCCAGCGGCGGACCGCATCGCGGGCCTGCGCGCCGACCGGCACCCGCCGGGTCTTGGCGCCCTTGCCGGTGACCGTGAGTCCGCCGTCGGTGAGATCGATATCCCCCAGGTTGATCGAGATCAGCTCCGAGAGCCGCAGGCCGGACGAATAAAAGAGCTCGATCATGGCCGTGTCCCGGATGGCGAGCAGATCGTCGTCCGACTGATCGAGCAGGCGGCAGAGCTGGTCCGCGTCCAGGGTCGCCGGGAGCTTGCGGCCTGTTTTCGGGGCCCGGATCCCGACTGCCGGGTTGCTCTGGGCGCGACCCTCGCGCAGCAGCCAGCGGTAGAGGCTGCGCAGGCTCGAGAGCTCGCGCTGAAGCGTCCGCCCCGAGGCGCCGTTGCGGTGGCGCCAGGCGACATAGCGGCGCACGTCCTGCTCGTCGAGCGCGTCGATCGGGCGCGCGTCCGTCTGGGACAGTCGAGCGGCAATGCGCTCCAGGTCGCGGCCGTAGCTGGTCAGCGTGTTGCGGGAGAGACGCCGCTCGTGGGCGAGGTGGGCCAGGAAGGGCGCGATTGGATCGTCGCCGCCCGGACCGCTCATTCGCCCGCCGTCAGGGTTCGCAGCTTGAGGCTGACGATCTCCCCGAGCCGGTCAAGCAGGTCCGTACCCATCTCCGGTCGAAACCGCTCCGCATCGGCGGCGCCGATGGCGAGAACGCCGGACTGGCCGTCCGCCCGGATAGGCACCAGGGCGGCGCTCTTGACCTCCTCCCCCGTCGGGCCGAACAGGACCTGGCTCTTGTCTTCGTCCAGTGGGCCGCACAGGGCATGCTTGCGTTCGAGGAAATCCTGAAAGCTGGCGGTCAGCGGGTCGGGGTTGGCGTCCTGGGGCCCCGCGAGCGGGAAGAGCTTCAGAGTCACCGCCACGGCGCTGAACTCCTTGCACAGGGCGTCCTGCAGCGCGGCGTCGAGCTGCTCCTTGTCCGCGGCCGGGATCAGCTGCAGGACCAGGCCATGCAGCCGCATCGACTGAGACTCGTACTCCCGCGCCCGCGAAATCAGGTGGGCGAGGCGCCCGCGCTCGGTGTCGAGCTGCTTGCGCAGGACGCCGACCTGGTGCTCGATCAGGGACACCGCTCCGCCGCTGGCGTGCGGGACCCGCAGGTGCGTGAGTATGTCGGAGTGGCGTTCGAAGAAGTCCGGGTGGCCGCGCAGATAGGCGGCGACCGTTACCTCGAGCCCCGCCTCCAGCCCATCGCTAACCCCGGCGTTGCCGGCCGCTGTCTGTTCAGCCCGCGGACTGCTCATAGGTCGATCTCCCCTTGAAACACGCGCTCGGCCGGGCCGGTCATCCCGACCGCGCGCGCCCGCCCGCGCCACTCTATCACAAGATCCCCGCCCGGCAGACTGACCCGGACCCGCTCGTCCAGCAGACCGCGCAGGCGCCCGACGACGACGGCCGCGCAGGCGCCGGTCCCGCAGGCCAGGGTCTCGCCGGCCCCGCGCTCGAAGACCCGCAATCGGATGTGATCGGGGGCCAACACCTGCATGAAACCCACGTTGACCCGCTGCGGGAACCTCGGGTGGGCCTCGATCAACGGGCCCAGCCGCTGCACCGGCGCCCGGTCCAGGTCCGCGACCAGCAGGACCGCGTGGGGGTTGCCCATGGACACGGCACCGATGGACAAGCGTTCGTCACCGACCTGTAGCTCGTAGGCGGTATCCTCGCGGTCGGCCGCGAAGGGGATGCGCGGCGGGTCGAGCACCGGCGCGCCCATGTCCACGCGCACCTGGTCGTCCGGCTCGACGAAGAGCTCGATGGGCCCCGCGGCCGTCCCGACGCGGATACGTCGCTTCCCGGTCAACCCCTGGTCAAGGACGAAGCGGGCGAAACAGCGAGCGCCGTTGCCGCACTGCTGCACCTCGCCGCCGTCGGCATTGAAGATGCGGTAATGGAAATCGGTCCCCGGCACTCGGGGCGGCTCCACCAGCAGGACCTGGTCGCAGCCGATGCCGAATCGACGGTCGGCTAGCCGGCGGACGGTGTCAGGGTCCAGGTCCACGCGCTGGCGCACCGCGTCGAAGACCACGAAGTCGTTGCCCAGGCCCTGCATCTTGGTGAACCGAAGCGGCATTAGCGGTGCCTTTGGCGCGCGTCGGGCGCGGTCACCCGGGGACCCGGCCAGAAACCGCCAGGTGCCGGTCGCTGACCACGGAGACCTCGAGCTGGGACAGTCCAGCCTCGGTGAGCTGTGCCGCCACCTCGTCGGGCTCGAAGGCCGCGAACAGCGAGTTGCGAAAGTCGTTGCGCAATACGGCCGGCGCGTCCTCGGCGTAGGTCGCGACCAGGGCCTCGGCCCAGGCGGCAGAGGCCGGCCGCATCAGGTCCATGACCAGCACGAGCCCCCCGGGTCGCGCCGTCTCGCGGACCGTTCGCCAGAGCACTTGGGGTTCATGCAGGTGATGGAGCAGGCTGTTGGAGAGGATCAGGTCGTAATGGGCCGCCGGCAGGCGCGGACTCGGCAGCCGGTCGTGAATCAGTGCGCAGCGCGCGGCAAGCCCGGGCCGCAGCCCGAGCGTCGCCCGGGCGTGGGCGAGCATCGCCTCCGACCCGTCCAGGGCGTCGCAATGGGCGTGAGGGTAGGCGCGCAGGAAGCGGATCACGATGTCGGCCGGACCGCAGCCCAGATCCAGGGCCCGGGCGCCGTGCAGCGGTCCCGGCTCCAGCCGGCCCAACAGCTCCAGGAACAGCGAGTTGGCCTCGGAGAAATCGGCCTGGGCGTAGGCCAGCGCCTGGTCGGTGCCCTCCATCAGCTCGGGCTCCGGCCGCCGCTTCATGGCAGGACGGACTCCCCGGCGTAGAGCTCGTCGAGGGTCTCGCGCCGGCGTACCAGGTGCGCCCGGTCGCCGTCCACCATGACCTCGGCGGCCCGCGGCCGGCTGTTGTAGTTCGAGCTCATCGTGAAACCGTAGGCGCCGCTTCCGCGTACCGCCAGCAGGTCACCCGGGGAAATGGCCAGCTTCCGGTCCTTGCCCAGGAAATCGCCGGTCTCGCAGACCGGACCCACCAGGTCGTAACGGGCACTGTCGGTATCGCCGCCCGCGCGGACCGGGACTATCTCCTGCGTGGCCTGGTACAGGGCCGGGCGCAGCAGATCATTCATCGCCGCGTCGAGGATGGCGAACCGATGGTGCTCCGTGGGCTTGATGTACTCGACCCGGGTCAGCAGCACGCCGGCATTGCCGGCGATGGCCCGGCCAGGCTCGACCACCAGCTCGAACCTGCGCTCGCCGAGCCGGTGAGAGAGCGCGGCCGCGTAGGCCGCCGGCTCAGGCGGGTGCTCGTTGGTGTAGCGGATGCCGAGCCCGCCGCCGAGGTCAAGGTGGTTGATCGGGATGCCTGATTCGGCGAGTCGGTCGGCGAGCGCCAGCACCCGATCCAGAGCGTCGAGAAACGGGGCAAGGTCCGTGAGCTGTGAGCCAATGTGACAGTCGATGCCGGTGACATCGATATTGCCCAGCTCGGCCGCCCTGCGGTAGACGGCCTCCGCGCCCCGAATGTCGATGCCGAACTTGTTCTCCTTCAGGCCGGTGGCGATATAGGGGTGGGTGCGGGCGTCCACGTCGGGGTTGACCCGCAGCGACACCGGTGCGCGCACACCCAACTCGCCGGCGAGACGGTCGATGCGCTCGAGCTCGGGCTCGGATTCCACGTTGAAGCAGCGTATGCCGGTTTCCAACGCCCGGCGGATCTCGTCGGCGCGCTTGCCCACACCCGAGAAAACCACTCGCGCGGGGTCGCCGCCAGCAGCCAGCACGCGCTCAAGCTCGCCGAGCGAGACGATGTCGAAGCCCGAGCCCAGGCGGGCAAGCAGGTTCAGGACGGCCAGGTTGGAGTTGGCCTTGACGGCGAAGCAGATCAGGTGCGGGTGGTCGCCGAAGGCCCGGTCGAAGGCCCGCCAGTGGCGCTCCAGCGTGGCGCGCGAGTAAACGTAACAGGGTGTGCCGAAGCGTTCGGCGATGGCCTCCAGCGGAACCTGCTCGGCGTGGAGCAGGCCGTCGTGGTAATTGAAATGATCCATGCGGGGTCGAAACGGCTCGCTGATCGACGCGTCGCGGCTAGGGTCGGCCCGGGCGCTCAGGTGGTACCGCGGGTACATCGCTGGCGGCGGGGGGCGCGGGCTCGGACGACTCCGGTGGCAGATAGAGCGGCCCCTTGCGCCCGCAGGCGCCGACCATGCTGGCGAAGGCCAGCAGCGTAACCACGGCGATCAAAAAGTAACGGGCCCAGCAGTGCATGGCGGGTCTGGCTCGAGTTGAGCGGGCAAGTATACACGCC
>CAVPOY010000010.1:0-52001 GCA_963707135.1 uncultured Gammaproteobacteria bacterium
GGGTTGTCGAAGTCGAACCCGAACAGCCGCGGGTTCTCGCAGATCACCGCCGCCGAGAAGATGTAGAAGACATAGTCGTAGGTCTCCTTCGGGATCGTGTATTTGCTCAACAGCGCCCAGAAGTTCCGCTCTCTCGGGTTCTTCGGCATCTGCCGGATCCGCTTGATGATGTTGCCCTCCCCCCAGTTGTAAGACGCCATCACGAGCATCCCGGACGCCTGGGCGTCGGTCCGGTAGATGTCTCTCAGGTACTGGGCCGCGGCCCCGGTCGCCTTCGCGACGTCATGCCGGTCGTCGGCCGGGTCGTAGGCGCCCGATGCCTCCAACGGCCCCGGGCGCAGGCCGTAGCGCCTGCCCGTAGAAGGGATGAACTGCCACATCCCCTTGGCGCGGCCGTAGCGGGTCGGTGGACCCACGGCCTGGGCCTGGAAGTTGGTCTCCTGGAGCGCGAGATACATGAACTGCGGCGGCAGGCCGGCCGCAGTCAGCGCATTGACGATCCTGCCCGTGTAGTCGTTGTCCTGGAGCCGGTTGATGGCGTTGACGAGGCGCGACGACGACTGCCATCGCTTTATGTACTTGCGCACCTCCTGGACGAAATCGACGGGGACGTCGACCTCGGTTTCGCCGAAGACCCGGGCGATGTGCAGGATGATGAGCTCCTCGGAGTCCAGCGGGATGAAACGGCGCGCCTGCACCTTTTCCACGAATACCTCGTATCGCTCCCTCATGTTCGCGAGCTTGCGCTTGGATTCGGCGATCTGATCCTTCAGCACGGCGGCCGTGGCGTCGTCCACGCTTGCCTCCAGGTTCATGATCTGGAGCTCCAGCTCCTTCATGTCGTAGAAGATGTCGTTGGCCAGCGCGCTGGTCCGCTCCAGCTGGACGTGCAGGAAGAAAGCGACGCCGCCCACGGCGGCGAGCAGCAGCGCGGCGACACCGATCAGGATGCGGTAGCGGTTCGAGTGACGGCGTTGCGCGGCGCGGAACGCCTGACGAATCAGCAGGGTCCGCTCGCCGGCAGGCTCCGAGTGGTCGCCCTCTAAGTAGTGCTGGGCGATGCGCGCGACCGTCGCCGGCTTGTCCGGGGGCGGCGCGGGTGGAGGCGGGGCGACCAGGCGGATTCGCGGCCCGTTGCGGCCCAGCTCCAGGGTGGTCGTGCCCTGAAGCGGGATCCTTTCGATCGGCCGGCCCGCGACCAGCGTACCGTTGCTGCTCTGAAGGTCTCTGACCCACCAACCGCCTTTTTCCGGATAGACCTCGAGGTGCTGCCTGCTTACACCCTCTTCGGCGATGCGAACCGCGCAGTCGTCGTCCCGGCCGACGATGAAGGACGTCGTGAACCGAGCCGAGCGCCGGTCGCCGCGGCCGGACAGGACGGTGAGCTCGATGGGCGCGACGTCGCACCGGGGGCGCGCGCCTGCCGGAACCAGTACCGTGCGGTCATCGTCCATCGCCGGGAGCACCCTCCGCCGCGGGGCGCGGCCCGGGGCAGATGCCGGCGCCGGCGCCGAATGCGCGTCGCCGGGAGTTGCTACTATTGCTGGAAGTCATCAGTTTTCGGACGACGCGGGCAGGCAAATGCCAACCTCTGACCCATCGGCCACACAGATCATACAGGTTGCTTCGCGAGCGGATCGCAAGATCACGTTCGAGTGCATCGAGCTCGAGGTCATCTCCGGCCCGGATGCGGGGCTGCGCTCGAACCTTCCGCTGCCCACCGTAAAGATAGGCACCGCGCCCGATAACGATGTCGTCCTGACTGATCGCACAGTCTCGCGCCACCATGCGGAGATCAGGGTTACTCCAGAGGGCATCGTGGTCCGCGATCTCGGCTCGACCAATGGCACCTTCTATGACGATGTCCGCGTGGTCGAGGTGTTCGCGGAGCCGAACTCGCGCCTGTCCCTCGGCAAGTCCGGGATCCGGATCCAGCATCGGACCGAGGAACGGCCTTACCAAGTCAGCGAAGCGGACCGGATGGGCCGCCTGGTCGGGCGGACCGAGCCGATGCGCGAGCTCTACGGCCTGCTCACCGCGGCCGCCCCAACACCTATGACGGTCCTTGTCACCGGGGAATCGGGTTCCGGAAAGGAACTGGTGGCGGCGACTCTGCACGAGCTTTCGGGGCGCCGCGGTCCGCTGGTGGTCTTCGACGCATCGGTCACGGACCCGGAGATGGTTCGCAACGACCTCTTCGGCCACATCAAGGGGGCCTTCACCGGGGCAAGCGGGGCCCGCGAGGGCGCGTTCCGGCGCGCCAACGGCGGAACGCTGTTCATCGACGAGATCGGCGAGCTCCCTCTGGAGCTGCAACCCCGGCTGCTTCGGGCGCTGGAGAACCGGGAGGTGGTGCCGGTCGGGTCCGATACGCCGGAGACGGTCGACGTCCGCGTGGTCGCCGCCACCCATCGCAATCTGGAGTCGATGGTGCACGAGGGAACCTTCCGTTCCGACCTCTTCTACCGTTTGTCCGTCATCAGCGTCCGGGTCCCGCCGCTGCGCGAGATCAAGGACGATATTCCTCTACTTGTTTCCCATTTCATCGACAAGCTCGGGCTCGAATGCCGCCTTGCCTCCGATGCACTTGCCGCCCTCCAGCGGTACGACTGGCCGGGCAACGTCCGCGAGCTCAGAAACGTGCTGGAACGGGCGTCGGTGCTTTGCCGGGGCCTGGAGATCCGCCCGGAGCACCTGCGTCTGGCGGAACCTGACTCGGCCGATCCGGCCTCCAGCGCCTCCGCCGCCCCGCAAGGGGTATCGGCGGCGACCTCGCCGACCCAGCTCAAGGCGCTCGAGCGGCAGATGATCAAGGAAGCGCTGGAACGCAACGGCAACAACAAGGCGGCGGTCGCCCGGGAGCTCGGGATCCCGCTTTCGACCCTGAAGCGGCGCATCGCGGACTTCCAGCTATGAATCGCGGCGATCCCCTCAGGTCGCCTTGAAATAGATCAGGTGGGTCGCCGCATTCTGGATCCTCCTGCCCAGGCTGATGACCCCTTGACCGCGGAGCACGATCTGCTCGAGATGAAGGAATTGCTCCGCGTCCTCGTCGATTCGGACATAGGTTCCGTTGGTGCTCTCGTCGTGGAGCACGAAGTTGGTCTGCTCAAATACCAGCCGCGCGTGCGTCCGCGATGCGAACTCCGTCGGGATCCGGATCGTTGCCGAGCCCCCGCGCCCGAGTGTGACCCCGGGGCTCCGGGGCTTGAGACTGAGCTGCCTCTCTCGCCATCGCAAGTTCAGCTCGCGTTCCCGTTCGGGCTCGGCGTGCCTGGTCGTCGCGATGGCAACCGCGGTGCTCTCCTGCTCGACGCACAGGCTCTCGTAAAGCTGACCGGGTCGGACACCGCAGAAGGTCTCGTTACCATCGACGCCCGCAACCCGAAACCGGATCTTTAGGATTGGGGATAGGACCTCGACAAAACGGCGAGTCGCGTAAAGTCCCTTTACGGGAACCTGGCGCACCCCCGCCAGCACCGCGAGTGCCCCGGGGCTTTCGGCGCTGCCCGTTGGCAGCGCATCGAGCAGGAGCCTGACCTGAAGGTGCCTCGCACCGGTCACGGCGTCAGGATCGCCCTGCTGAACAACGCAAGCGGCGTAGAACGCGTCATCGGCCCCGCCGAACGCCAGCAGCGCGGTCCCGGCGTCCCGGTTCAGGACCTTGTAGGTACGTCCCACGCTCAGCCTGCCGATAAGGTAATCGAGCTCCTCGGCGGCGCTTTCCCAGGGACCCGCCGCGGCGAGCCCGCCCGACGCCGATACCGGCCCCGCGACCTGTATCGCGAGTGCTGCAATACCCTCTTGATCGCTCACCGCAAAGTCCTCCGGATCGGTAAGTTATTGCCACCGCCGATCCCGCCGGACTCAAAAACGAAACGGCGAGGTCGCCCGAACGGATCCCAAGTACATTGGTCGGTAATTGCTATAGTGTAGACGGACCGCGTCGCAAGAGCCCGGGGAAGGGCTTTCGCGCCGCGCCCGTCCAGTCAGGGGCGGGGCAGCCAAAACCAGCCATGCCATAGCAGCAATGGCAGCGGTCGCCGCCTCGAGCCGCCTAGCGAGAATACGCCCTCGGATCGTGAAATCGAGCTACGACGAGTTGCCCTACCCGGCCATGGTGTTTCCCCAGAGCCACCCGAACCGGCTCGCCACCGTCGCCGCGCTGCACGGGATGGACCCGGCCCCCCCGCCGCTGGAGGCCTGCCGAGTCCTCGAGCTCGGATGCGCCACGGGAGGCAACCTGATCCCCATGGCCTTGGAGATGCCCGGCGCGCACCTGCTGGGGATCGAGCTCAGCGCTGCCCAGGCCGAGGCCGGGCAGGCCGCTATCGCATCGCTCGGCCTGACCAACGCGCGGATCGAGCAGGGCGACATCCTGTCCCTGGCAGGCGACCTCGGCCAGTTCGACTACATCGTCGCCCACGGGGTCTATTCCTGGGTCCCGGAGCCGGTGCGCGACGCCCTGCTCGCGGCCTGCCGCAAGCATCTCGCCCCGAACGGGGTCGCCTATCTAAGCTACAACACCCTGCCCGGCTGGCGGCTCCAGACGGCCGTGCGCGACCTGTTGCTGTTCCACGCCGGCGACATCGAGGACGGCCAGGCGCGGATCTCGCAGTCGATGGCCATTATCGACTTCATGTGCCGGTCCGTCCCGGACCTCATCAAGCCCTACCGGAGCCTGTTCGAGAACCTGGCGCGCCGACTCGACACGCCGGCCGACCGCGCGGCGCGGCTCTTCCACGACCTGATCGCCGACGTGAACGAGCCCGTCTACTTCGAGGGATTCGCCGCGCACGCGGCCGCGCACGGGCTGCGCTTCCTCGCCGAGGCGGACGAGGCCCGGATGGGGACGGTACGCCTGCCGCGAGACCTGCTCGATCAGATCGACGCGCTGGACGAGAACCCGATCCGGCGCGAGCAATACCTGGATTTCGTCTGCAACCGGACGTTCAGGCAGAGCCTGCTCTGCCGCGCCGACGTGCGGTCGGCCCGTTTGGCGGACCCGGCGACCCTGGCGGGGCTCTGGGTTCGGGCCGAGCTGCGTTGTGAAGCGGCCGGGGTTGATCTGGTCTCGGACTCGCCGCTCGGCTTCACCGACCCCAGTGGCGTCGAGGGCACCACCCGCCATCCGCTGACCAAGGCCGCGCTGCTGTGCCTGAGCGATTCGAGCCCGCGGTCCGTCGAGCACGGCGAACTCCACGCCAGGGCGCGGGCACGCCTAGACCCGGGTCTCCGGCTCGAAGGCGCGCGGTCCTTCGCCGCGGACGCGCGCGAGCTCGACGACTGTCTCCTACAGCTCTATCGCGCCGGCAGCATCGAGCTCTCGACCTTGCCTCCCGTGGCGGCGGAGGTTCCCGGTGTGCGGCCGCTCGCGAGTCCTTGGGCGAGACGCCGGGCCGCCACGGGCGAGACCATCATCAACCTCCAACATCAGACCATCGCCATGGAGCCGCTGGACCGTCAGTTGCTGGTTCTGGCCGACGGTACCCGGGACCGCGTCAAGCTGCACGCTGACCTGTTCGCTGCGGTTGAGCGTAACGCGATCGAGGTCCTGGAGGGCGGCGATCCCATCGCCGAACCGGATGCGCGGCGCCGGGCGCTCGGCGAGCAACTGGAGGCGAAGCTCCGACGCCTCGCCGACTTCGCACTGCTGCTGCAATGAGCGACGGGATCTTGAACGCCGTTCTGCACAGGGTCGGTGCCCCGACACCCGCCACACCGGTGATTCAGGCCGCGCTCCAAACCACGCGCATGAACTTGAAGGCAGCCGACACCCGGCTGAGCGCGACCGCACTGGTCGAGGCTTGGCGAAATGCGCCGGTCACCGATCGCCCGCGCCTGTGGATAACCGCCGGCATCTCGGCCGGAAGCTTGGACCCGCTCGGCCCGGCGGTCAGCGAGGCACTCGGAATTCCCTACGTGCTGCTGGAACCGGACCCTCCCCCGGCGCCGACCCCGGCATTCTCCCGAACTCTCTCCGCCGCGTCTCTGACGGTGTGCATCGGCAGCCCGGCGGCTCGTACTATCAGAGCGGCGCTCAGCGCCGATCAGAAGATATTGGCGCTCCCACCCTTCCTCGACGCCGGTCCGCTGGTCGCCATGGCCCATCTGCGTCCCCAGCACCGCGCCGCGGTCGCATCGCATCTGCGTCTCTCGCCGACCGGCACCTGGCTGCTCACGGATCTGCCGATGACGCCCGGCGAGGCCCTGGACGGTTACCGGATGCTGGGGTTGGCCCTGTCGCGCATGGTGCTGCCCGACTGGACGCTGCTGGTGGCCGGTGACGGGCCCGCCGGCGCGCAGGTCGAGGCGGCACTCCGAAACGTTGGCGCAACCCGTATACGGACATGGCCGCGCCCGACGCCGGAGGATCGCATGGCGCTGTTCGCCGCGAGCGACCTCTACCTGTGGCCCTCGGGCTCCGGGGTCGGCGTCGATTCGCTGCTGCGTGCCCAGGGGCTGGGGATGCCGGTCGTCGCCTGCCGCTCGGAAGCCACGCTGGATCGCGTCCAGCAGGGTGTCACTGGGCGGCTCACCGAGCCGGGAAACGGCGCGGACTTCGGCAACGCCCTAAGCTTTCTGCTGCGTCACCCCGACTTTCGAGCGAGCTTCGGCAAGCAGGGACGCGACAACGTGCTCGCGCGACACGACATCCACACGATCGGCGCGGAGCTCTACCGGGCCCTGCAAACATTGGCGGCACAAAGTCCAGGGAGCGAGCACTGAGCACCCCCAAGAAACCGTTCAGCTACGATGAGGTGCCCTACCGCAGCGTCGCGTTCGCCCAGACCCACCCGAACCGCCTCGCGACGCTGGGCACACTGCTGGGGATGCGGCCCGCACCCGCGGCGGTCGCCGACTGCCGGGTGCTGGAGCTCGGATGCGGCCGGGGGGAGAACCTGATTCCCCTGGCGCTCGAACTGCCCGATGCGGAGCTGGTCGGTATCGACCTATCCGAGCGCCAGATCCGCGACGGACGCGCGGCAGCCGACGCCTTGGGGGCGGACAACCTCACCCTGGAGCACGGCGACATCATGGCGCTGGGCGAGGGACTGGGCGACTTCGACTACATCCTCGCCCACGGTGTTTACTCCTGGGTTCCAGCGGCGGTGCGCGACCGGCTGCTCGCGATCTGTGCGCGGCTCCTGCGCCCGCACGGCATCGCGTTCGTGAGCTACAACTGCTACCCCGGCTGGCACATGAACGGGGTCGTGCGCGACGCGATGCTGTTCCACACCCGGGGCGAGGGGGACGCCCGCGAGCGACTGCGGGAATCCCAGCGCGTGCTCGATCTGCTCTGCGACGGGATCCCGGACGAGGTGGCCCATTACCGGACCATTTACCGCCGCGTTCAGGCCCAGCTCCGCGAGCCCAATACGCCTGTCGAATGGCTCTATCACGAGTTCCTCGAGGATGTGAACGAGCCGGTCTATTTTCGGGAATTCGTACAGCACGCCGCCCGGCACGGTCTCCAGTTCCTCTCCGAGGCCAACCTCTGGGAGATGAACAACGAACGCTTGCCGGAGCACGCCGTAAGGGTCCTCGCGCAGCTCGGTGACGACCTTGTCCGCCGGGAGCAGTATCTCGACTTCATAAACAACCGCACCTTCCGCCAGACCCTGCTTTGCCACAGGGCGGCGACTCTGGATCGGAACCTGGATCCCGGCCGAATCGCGCCGCTGCACGCGGCATCGAATCTGAAGTGCTTGGATCCCGAGTCGGACATCCGCGCAAAGGCGCCCTTCAGGTTCGTCAACCGCGAACGGGGCGTGACGGGCGCGACCGACCATCCGCTGACGAAGGCGGCCCTGCTGTGCCTGACCGAGACCTGGCCGACCACCCACGCGATCCCAGGGCTGGCCGAGCGAGCCCTCGCGCGACTCGGGTGCGCGGACGCTAGCGAGCGACCCACTCCGGCCGATGTCCGAGAATTGACGGAGAACCTGCTGTCCCTCTACGCCGCCGGTGCCGTCGAGCTACACCTGCATCCGCCGCACTTCGCCGAGCGGGGTGGCGCACGACCCCTTGCCAGTCCCTGGGCGCGCTATCAGCTCGCCGCGGGCGGCGTGGTCACCAACCTGCGCCACCACGGCATCGACCTGCCGCCGCTAATACGGAGACTGCTGCCGCTGCTGGACGGCACCCGCACCCGAGCCGAACTGATCGACGCCCTGCTCGCCACCCTGGACGTCAGCGACGACCTGCTGATCGGGCAGGGAGCGGTGATCGATCAACCGGAAGCGCGGCGAGCGGCATTGGAGGCCGCCATCGAGCCAAGCCTGGAGCGGCTTGCTCGCTGGGCATTGCTGGTGCGATGAACTAGGCGCCGGCACGGCCGACACGTCTCATACCCAAAGAGCTGTCGGCGGTCAGCGATTAGCCGTTAGCTCTTGTTCGTCCCACACAGATCACTGCGTCCAACTTCACCCACCGGGTGAGTGGAAAACGGTCGAGTGAGAATACAGCCGTCTGTTCCGACCTGGCCAACCGCTAACAGCCTGAAGCTGAGCGCCCTTTCCAGGCTCAAGGCATTTACGTCTCAGGGCGCAAACGTCAGCGAAACCAGACCCGAATGGCGCTGAGATAAGCCTTTCAGCGCGATAATTTATAGCGTTACCGCGACCGGGGACGACAGAACTCAGCGCTGCTTTTTCGGGTGTCCGTTTTTCCGAACCTCGTCTCTCGTGTCCGGGCGCGGTTTGGTCAGCAAAGGAAACGGCTTCGGCCTTCGTTTCAAAGCGCGCGGCTCGATACGGCCCGGGCGTATCGCGACCCGGGGTTCGGCGATCAAAACCAGCAGGACGTTGATAGAAACCGCATCGTGACCGCCACCTCCGCGCTGTTGCCAAGCGAGCCAGATCTGCATCGTGTGCTTGAAGCTGAACTGGCGCGGAATCTGATCCGCCAGCAGAGCGGCCTGGGCGATCAGCAGCCGGATCAGATTGTAGGCCAGACCCAGCGCTCTTCGATGGCCATCTCCGGGGTCCTGCAGCGCAGGTGCTCCATGCCGAGTGTCGTTTTGATATTTCTCAGATCCAGTTCCACGTTCCAGCGCTGGCGGTACAGCGCCTTGAGCACGTTTTTGGGCGTCTCCTTGGGGCACAGAAACGTCGTGACCAGGATCGTGCCGCCGGCTTGAAGCTCCCGCACCCGCCGGGTGGCCGGTGCTTGATGGTACTCGTCTTGACTCATCCAATCCGGCTTCTGCTTGGGCTTGGTCAGGACGATGAGGTGATCGCGTGCACCGAGCTTCTCACCGGTACTGAAATCGGTGCTGCGCCTGCGTCCACCGTGCTGCTCGAACAGGCCATCGGCACCGCCGCGGATCAGATCCCAGAGCAGAAAGTAAGTCGCATAGAGGGCATCGCCGAGCAGGATATCGCCGCTTTGCAGCGAATCGAGTATGTCGCGCAGCCGCGACTGCTCGTAGCTGCCTTGGCCTTCGCAGGGACCCATGGCGGCGTCGAGCAACGCCCTGCTGGCCAGGCACAGCAGCGCCACCACACGACAGATCGGAAATCCCAATCCCGGCTTCTGACTGCTCGACGGCGGATAGGCCGCCGGGTTCTCTTGCGTGTCGGGCAATGTCACCGTGGCACCATCAACCAGACGCACCGGACGACCCCGCCAGTGCCAGCCCCAATGCCCCGAGCACCCGTGACGTCTTGGGCACAGCCGTGCTCTCGGTTCTTTCCGGACACCAGCGCTATGCCCACATCAGCGCGCTGCGCGGGGACAGCATCAACCCACCGCTGTTGGGCATGAGCGAAGTGGTCAGCGAAGACCCGGTGCGCCGAAATCTGGGGAAGATTGACGAAACAAAGGGGGTTGAGTGGCTGCAGGGGCACTTGGATTATGTCTCGGCGCCGTTGTTGGCGGAGCCCTGAATTCTCGACGCCGACGTGACCATCAAGCCGCTGTAAGACATCAGGAGGGCGCGGTTTTGGGGTACAACCCGCATACGCCTGGACGCCCCTCGCATACCTACCACACCTACTTCGTTGCCAACCTGCCCCTGGTATTGGATGTGGAGGTGCAACCGGGTAACAAGACCGCCTCCAAGCACAGCTCGCCCGGTCTTTGGGAAATGCTCGGACGCATCCCTCGCGCCCATTGGCCGGCCTTCATTCGTGGCGACCGCGACTGGGGTACCGAGGCCAACATGGCGCGCGCCGAGCAGAAGGGCGTCGACTACCTGTTCAAGCTACGCTTGACCTCCCGGGTCAAGAAGCTCATCGAGCGGTTGATGCGTGGCGCCGCGTGGACCGACGCCGGCCAGGGTTGGCAGGGTGCCGAGGCGCGGCTGCGTCTGTCCGGATGGAGCCGCCCCCGCCGTGCCGTGGTTCTGCGCAGGCGCATCAACAAGGATCTGGCCGTCGTCGACCAAAGCAACCCGCAGCAACTGCGCCTGAGCTTCGCCGAGTTCACCGACGAGGCCATCGTCTACGAGTACGCCGTACTGGTGACCTCGCTGCGCGAAGAGATCCTCACCGTCGCCCAACTCTATCGCGACCGCGCCGATTGCGAGAACCCCTTTGACGAATTGAAGAACCATCGGGGTTGGGGCGGATTCACCACCCGCGATCTGAAGCGTTGTCGGTTCATGGCGCGTATCACCGCGCTGGTCTACAACCGGTCGAGCCTGTTCGTGCGTCTGGCCGATCCCAACCAGCACAGCGAAGCCATCACCAGTCGTCCGCTGCTGCTGCATTCCCGGCGCGGCAAATCCGTCGCGGCGCGCAGACCCGAATCGTCATCAGTCATCCCCACGCCGAGGCGGCGTGGGTGGAATCGACCTGTCGCGAGATCGCGGCGTTCTTCAAGACCCTGCGCCGAACTGCGGAGCAGTTGACGCCGACGCAACGTTGGTGCCGCGTGCTCTCACGCGCCCCAAGCAAGTACCTCAACGGCCGCCAGTTCGGACCACCAGCGTTGCTGCCCGCCCCATCGTAAGCACGCACTCTTCGTGCAACACTTCAGCGCACGCGACACGGCTGGATCGTCTTGTGAACTACTCTTTTTGGGTTCAAGTGCCAGGATGGCGTTTGATCAGTATCTCCTAGCCCGGACGTCTCACCTCGGGGTTGAAAAAGTGTCGTCCCCGCCGGCAAAACGTTTTTTCGATCAATTCGTTAAGACCAGGCACGAGGACAACCTGTCGATGACAGCGGGTAACGCGGATCAGCTCGAATTTCACGCCCTGGGCCGCCGGGCGGTGGTGGGCAAGTTTGATTGGGGCAACATCAGCCCCGACGGCGACGGACGGCTGCCGGGCGAGGTCGAAGCCAGGACGCGTATTGTTGAGCGCTTGGCCGTGCAGTTTGTCGACCACCGCGATCCCGAAGCGATCGAGCACAGCGAGCGCGTCCGCTTATCGTTAACCAGATCGGGAAATCCCCCGGCTCTGCCGGGGGATTGTTACTCGGGCACCACCATGGCATCCAACCGCACACATCCTCACAGCTCACGCGCCTGACGCCAAGACGGTACTCACCGCTCGTTTACAGCGCGGCTGCGAGCAGGCCAACATCTCCACGCAAATCCCCGATGCGCCCGCCCCGCGCCGCAGTCCGTCCTACATTAGCGCCTTCTCGATGGTCTGGCAGTACGCGTCGGTTCCCACTTGGCGCTTCAGCTATTTTTGAATCTCTTACAACGTCGCCCCGGGGTTCGCTGCGACAATGTCCACCAACATGCGATGGTGCTCACCCGTGATCTCGTGAGGCGGCCCGCACTGAGCCATCGGCCGTGCTCCCGTTCATGAGACACGGCAGAAACGATACCCAATTTTGTAAACACCCCCTTAGGCAAGGAGGTCCTTGACGCCTTCCCGTTCCTCGACCAGCTCGTTCAGGGTGAAATTCATTCTCTCCCGCGAGAAGTCGTCGACGTCGAGCCCCTTGATGACCTCGTACTTCCCGGCGGTGCAGGTGCAAGGGAAACCGTAGATCATTCCCTCCGGAATGCCGTAGGAGCCGTCCGAAACCACGCCCATGGTCACCCACCGACCGTCGCTGCCGAGCGACCAGTCGCGCATGTGATCGATGGCCGCGTTCGCGGCACTGGCCGCGGAGGACGCACCGCGGGCCTCGATGATTGCGGCGCCGCGCTTGCCGACCTTCGGGATATAGGTCTCGCGATACCAGGCCTCGTCGGCGACCAGCGACATCGCATCCTGGCCGTCGACCGTCGCGAAGCGCAGGTCCGGGTACATGGTGGGCGAGTGGTTACCCCATACCACCATCCGCTCGACGCTGGTGACGGGCTTACCGGTCCTTGCCGCGAGCTGCGACACCGCCCGGTTGTGATCGAGGCGCATCATGGATGTGAAGTTGCCCGCGGGCAGGTCCGGCGCCGAGCTCTTGGCGATGTACGCATTGGTGTTGGCCGGGTTGCCGACCACGATGACACGCACGTCGCGCGAGGCCACCTCGTTCAGCGCGCGCCCCTGCTCGATGAAGATCTTGGCGTTGTCCATCAGCAAGTCCTTGCGCTCCATGCCGGGCCCCCGCGGCTTCGCGCCGACCAGAAGGGCGTGATCGGCGTCCTTGAACGCCTCCCGGGGATCGCCGGTGCCGACCATGTCGACGAGCAGCGGAAACGCGCAGTCCTCGAGCTCCATCATTACGCCCTTCAGCGCGCTCTGCGGCTTTTCCATCGGCAGCTCGAGCAGCTGCAAGATAACGGGCTGGTCTTTACCCAGCATTTCGCCGGATGCGATGCGGAACAACAGGGCGTAACCGATCTGGCCGGCTGCGCCGGTCACTGCGACTCTAACGGGAGATTTGGCCACGGTGGAGCACTCCTCCTAATGTTGAGGTGACTGGTGGTATGGATGCAGCGCGGTGCTGCTCGTGTCCGCGCCCTGTGGTAACGAGCGGCGTGCAGGATGGTCGCCCTCGGCAGACCTGGCATGCTCGCTTAACGCATCGGGATCCGTCAATAAAGAAGACCAAATGATCAACGTCCGAGGAATCCAATCTTCGGAGCGGTATTCAATCGTCGGTAGGGAACCTCGAAATATTCCATCCCCGAGGTCCTTCGAGACGCGCAGCGAAGACTGCGGTCTCCGCTTGGCTTCATTTTCAAGCGCTTGCGCGCTCGAAAATGACGGGGCATCCTTGCCCCGCACGGGCACCTCGATGTATTCGAGGCGCCCCTGTATCTGGCGTCCCCGACCGACGCTGTTCGCCGGGCGCTTCGGCCGCTTGCGGGCGCCGGCTGAACGCTCCAGGCTTCCAGTGCGAAGCAGGACACAACCTTCCACACGATAGTCCGTAAGATCCCAGAGCAAGCCATGAACACACCCGTTTCGCTCATCCCGATACTCGTGGCGGCCCTGATCGCCGGTTGCGGAGGCGGCGAGGCCGCCCAGAAACGCGCCTATCTGGCGCAGGAAGCGGTCGCCAAGGAGCGCCTGAGGCTCGTCGACAAGTACCAGGACTGCATGCAGGACGCCCGCGGCGATGTCTTCGCGGAGCGCGCCTGCGAAACCTATCTGAGCTCCGCCGAGGCGCTGAAGTAACGCTCCGACGCGCCCGTGACAGCAATTCGTTGATCGATTCGGGGTTGGCGTCCGGCGGACGCCGACCGTCCAGCGCCTGGAGCCCCAGTGGACCTTTTCAGCGTCCTAACACTCGCCCTGTTGCTGGTGGTCGCGCTTTACGCGATCCAGATCTACAACAACCTCATCCGGCTCAGGCACAACGTCTCGCGCGCCTGGGCGAACATCGACGTCGCACTGAAGCAGCGCCACGACGAACTGCCGAAGTTGGTCGAGGTCTGCCGGCAGTACATGGGCTACGAGCAGGAGACACTCGAGCGCGTCGTGCGGGCGCGTGATGCCGTTGCCGAAGCCAACCGTCGGGGCGACATCGGCGCGCTCGGGGGCGCGGAGACCGAGCTTCGGGCCGGCCTGGGACGTCTGTTCGCACTGGCCGAGAACTACCCAGCCCTCAAGGCGAACGACAGCTTCCGGCACCTGGCCGAGCGGATTTCCCAGCTCGAGGAGACCATCGCGGACCGGCGCGAGCACTACAACGACAGCGCCAACCTCAACAACATCCGTATCGAGCAGTTCCCGGACCTGCTGGTCGCGAGGATCGCCGGCGCCCGTCCGGCCGACCTGCTCGAGTTTCGTGAGGCGCGCGAGGACGTGGACATCAAGGCCCTGTTCCGGTGACGGACCCCGGGTTCGTCCGCGGCCTGGTCGCGGACATGGCGGCGCTGGAGTTCTGGCTGACCGCCGCGGCGATAGCGGTCGCCGCCCTGTTCCTGTTGCGCGGTGGCACGCGGGCCTTCTGGCGGTTGCGCACCATCACCGACACCCCCACCGCGCGGATCCGCACCGCCCCCCAGGGTTACCTGGAACTGACCGGCTTCGCCCACCCGCACCAGCGTCCGGTAACCGCCCGGCTGACGTCCGCGCCCTGCGTCTGGTTCAGATACCGGATCGAGAAGCGCCAGCGCGTCGGGCGCGGGGAGAAATGGGTCACCGTCGAGGAAGACGCGTCCGAGCGGGCATTCGTGCTCGACGACGGCAGCGGTCGCTGCCTGGTGCAGCCCGCCGGGGCCCATTTCCGGCTCAACCGGCGCCAGCAGTGGCTGGGCAGCCGGCGCGACCCGCGTAGCCGGGCGGAGTCAGGCTGGCTCGACTTCGGCAGCCGTTACCGGTTCACCGAGGAACGCATCGAGGAGGGCGACCCCGTTTATCTGCTGGGACGCTTCGAGACGCCACGGCGCGGCCCCGAGGAGCGGGAGCAATTGGCGCGCGCCCTGCTCCGGGTCTGGAAGCGCGACACAGCTCTACTCGCCCAGTTTGATACGAATGGTGACGGCACCGTCAGTATCGAAGAGTGGGAAGGCGCCCGTGCCCGGGCGGCGAAGGTCGCGGAAAGGTCCGAGGATCGACTGAGCCGCGAGCCGGCACTTTCGCAGGTCCTCGACACCGGCGACCCCCGGCACCCCTTTGTCATCTCGACCGTCAGCGAGGAGGCGCTGACCTCCCACCTGCGCTGGCAGGCGTTCGCGCTGACGGCGGCGTTCGTCGCGCTGGCGGTTCTAGCCGGCTACGGTCTGGTACTTCGCATGAGCCTGGCCTGACGGGCTCGGTACACAAGGTATTGCCACTCGACGCCGCGGCCCCCGGGCGGCTCCTGCCGTGGAGCGAGTAAAGGGGATGATGCGAGACAATTGACCCCGTACCCTGACCGCACGGGTAGCATGCGAGAGGCACAAGCAAAGACCCGCCTACCCTTTCAATCCAATGTGGAGCCTGCGATGAAGCGCTCGTCAAAGAGCCAGCATTTTTTCGCGATCGTACCGGGCCTTGCGCTCACTGTTTTGGTCCTTGCTGTTGGAGTTGCGCGGGGCGGGCAACTGGTCCAACTCGACTTCGGACCGAACCCAGGTCTGCTCGAAGCCTATCTCTACGTTCCGGAGCAATTTCCCAATCCGACACCGCTGGTGGTGGCGCTGCATGGCTGCGCCCAGGGGGCCGCGGATTTCGACGACGAAACGGGCTGGACGGCGTTGGCCGAGGAACTGGGCTTCCTGCTACTGCTCCCGCAGCAGAGCCGCTACAACAACCCCTACCGCTGCTTCAACTGGTTCTCGCCCTATGACCGACAACGCAACCTCGGCGAGCCGGAGTCGATCCGCCATATGGTGCAGGCAGTGGCCGCACGTCATCCCCTTGACGACGGCAGGATATTCGTCACGGGGTTGTCCGCCGGCGGCGGCATGGCGAGCGTCCTGCTCGCCACCCACCCCGACGTCTTTGCAGGCGGTGCCGTGGTCGGCGGGGTGCCTTACGGCTGCGCGCCAAACATGTTCGCCGCGTCCACTTGCATGAAGTATGGCAACTGGTTGGTGCCGAATCCCGCTGCCTGGGCCCGTCGAGTCTTCGAGGCCGCGCCGCCCGGCACCGCCCGCTGGCCGCGGGTCTCGATCTGGCACGATGCGGACGATGAGGTCGTAAATCCGTTCAACGCCCTGAGCTCAATGCAACAGTGGACTGCCGTTCACGGCCTGGACCAGACCGCGGACATGGAGGAGTGGGCCGGGCCCCATCACCGGCAGGTCTTCCGGGACTCGAACGGCACGGATCAAGTGGAGCTCTGGATCACCCGCCGGGTGGGCCATGCGACACCGATCGATGCGGAAACCGGTTGCGGTTACGACGACCCGCGACGCAAGACCGACTTCGTCACGGACGCCGACATCTGCGCCACGCGGCGAATTGCCCAGTTCTGGGGGCTGATCCGATAGATCGCCCTGGAGAGCGTACGCCGGGGGGCCGGGAGCGCACGAGGCACAGGGTCACCATTTCGCTGGCACCGCCCTCGTCATGGCCAATAGCTTGATTACCAGTGTGCAATGGGAGACCTGAACATCGTCGCTCTGTGACCCTCGTGCTCTCTCTGGACGAATCTGCGTTTGAGAGTCGCCACGAACCAAAGGAGAAAACGCCGTGAAGATCTCGCAGAACTGCATTGAGCTTGTCGCTGGATTTGAGGGACTGCGCCTCGATGCCTACCTGGACCCCGTCGGAATTCCGACAATCGGCTATGGCACCATTCGGTATCCGGACGGCGCCCGCGTCAGGCTAGGTGACCGCATCTCCGAGGATGATGCGGAGGCCCTTCTCACGCTCGAGTGTCAACAGATTGCCGAGGAGATATCGAGACTGGTCAAGGGCGTCCGCTTGAATCAAAACCAATTCGATGCCCTGGTCTCGTTCACCTACAACGTCGGCATTGGCGCGTTCAGCGCCAGCACGTTCTTCGACATGCTCAAGGAGAACGACTTCGCCGCTGCTGCAAAAGAGTTCGAGCGCTGGAATAAGGGGACCGTCAACGGCGAGAGACGTGTCCTTCCGGGCCTGACCATTCGCAGGCAGATCGAACGCACCCTGTTCGAGAAGACGACGGATCAGGGCGAGCCGATTCCCGCGGAGGTCTCGCCGCAGGACAAGGCCACCTTGCTGATGGGGTTCCGCGAAGGAGACTTACATGTGATCGTCGCCAAGGACGCCAAGGGCAACCCCGTCGATATCGTCGAGCTCGACAGCAGCGACATCGACGCGCTGAGCGCCCTGCTGCGCACCTACCCCAACGCGACCAAGTTCCAGATCGCGAACGCCGGCGATGCCATCCCCGCCGGCGAGAGGATCAAGTTCGTGCTGCGGGATCGACTCATCACGCGGCCGAGGCGCCGTCCGAAGCTCGATCAACCCCTGTTGGTTCGTGGAAGCAACGACAGCGAGACTGGGCACAACGACGTCGAGGAGATGCAGCGCCAGCTAAGGGATCTCGGTTTCTACCAGGGAAAAATCGACGGCATCTTCGGACGCGGCACCGACGACGCCGTGCGTCGGTTCCAGGCTCGGGTTTTCGGCCGAGCCGAGGCCGATGGAAAGGTCGGCCCCAGGACCTGGGACAAGCTCTTCGGCGAAGAGGCAACTCCACAGCCCGACACCGAGAGCCCTGTCCGCGAAGGACTCAACTACCTGCGTCTAAACAGGACGAACCAGCGCGACGACAAGGGCTTGGTGGTTCTGGACCTGGCCTACTACAAGGACGGCCGACTGCAGGAGAGCATCCCGGCTTGCTCCGGCGTCCAGTCCCGCCAGATATTCCGTACCGCGGCCGAAAGCGTTTCGGGCAGCATGGAGCCGCTGCCTGAGGGCCGTTGGACCATCGGCGACATCAAGTGGGCCGATGGCCGTGACAACTTCGACGGTCGCGTCTGGAGCAACAGCCTGGGTCCGGCCAAGATCTTCATGTGCTACAAGGATCCGGGTAGGACGCGGAGGGGCTTCATCGAGATCCACATGGACTGGAATCGCAACACGGGACCGGGCACGGCCGGCTGTGTCGGCATCCACACGGTCTCGGACTTCAAGCGCCTCGTCAGCTGGCTGCGGGACACGGATCCTCGCAGCCTCTATGTGGACTGGGGCCTAGGAACCTGCCCGCATCCGAAGGCGCCCGAAGCAACGTCCACTGAGAGCCCCTGCGCCTGGTGATCTGGCGCCCACCATCCGCGCCTGGATAACATGCACTCCCGGCGTCATCGCCGGAGCAGCCGTGATCGATCGGTTGCGCAAGCATGTGCGGCCGAGTGGGTTCTCAATATCTTCAACCGCCAAGCACGGGACAACGCTCGGCCCCACTTAAACACCCGGTTGTGCACCAGCATGCGCTATCGACTCGTCCAAGGCTTCGTTCTCCTCGGATGGTCCGCCGTCCTGGCGGTCGCATACTCCGGCGAATGCAACCGGTACGCTGTCAGTGCCAGCGACGGCTACACCAATGTGCGCTCAGAGCCGCGCGTATCCGACGCCAATCTGGTGGCCGCCCTTCCGGCCGGGGCCATCGTCGACCTCTCCCCCACGGCATCCAGTCCGGGCGCCGAAAGAAAGGGCTGGCAGCATGTCGATTCGCCGGTGGCAGGCTGGATCCACGGCTCGCAGCTCACCGCGATCGGATGCGAAGGCTCGGTCCCGGGCTCCCGGGACGCCGGCCTCGATGCCGTCGTTCGCCTGGCCCGCCAGGCACGCTCGGGTGACCAAGGCGCCACCCGAAGCTTCCTGGCCATGTCCCGCGGAATTGACGGGGCCCTCGCCGAGGTCTACGTCGACGAGATCAGCGACTGGACCCTCCACGAGCCCTCGACACTGGCCGCGGCGCTCAAGGACCAGTCAGAGCCGATCCGTGACGCCGCCCTGAAGATGATCGATCTGGGGCTCGCGGGCGTATCCCTCGAAAAACTGGGCCGCTTCCGTATCGAGATGCTGCGAAGCGGCCGGTAACGTCGGTCAGGTCAGTCTACTGAACGTCGACTTGCTCGCGGACTAACATGTCTCGGAAACAGCCCGCGTCGACGCAGGGCTCAGGATAGGCAAACGTCAAGAACTGGCCCTGTTCCCACTGTTCCCATTTTGAATCCGTTCAACACCCTGAGCTCGATGCAACAGTGGACTGCCGTTCACGGCCTGGACCAGACCGCGGGCATGGAGGAGTGGGTCGGGCCCCATCACCGGCAGGTCTTCCGGGATTCGAACGGCACGGATCAAGTGGAGCTCTGGATAACGCGCCGGGTGCGCCACGCGACCCCGATCGATGCGGAAACCGGTTGCGGGTACGACGACCCGCAACGCAAAACCGACTTTGTCGCGGATGCCGACATCTGCGCCACGCGCGCGAAGAGTTCTTCAGCAATCCGCGGCGCTATCCTGGCGAGCTGCGTTCCCTGCTTACCGAGAACTTCGCCATTATCGGTCAATGAGAAAGCCGAAAATTTGGCATTAGCTGGGTATACATTCGTCTTGGTTTGGGGCTTGGGGCTCAATTCGGGCAGGGTAGAACCGCCTTCCTGAGCTACGAGGCGGCGCTCGGGATGAGCAGCTATACCGAGCAGACCGTGAACCTGGGCGTGCGCTTGGACTTCTAACGGCGCTCGGTCGCTGTCGCCATATCGAGCGGCGGCGAGTTGGAAACGACGATGGGAGCGTTCGCCTGGACTGCGCCAAGAATGGCGGGCCAGGCGACCTCCCAGCAGCAGGTGTGGTCGAAGTCGGGCACGACCACGAATCGCGCGTGCGGCTGGCGGACGGCGACCTTTCGCGTCAGTTCGGCCGGGGCGCGGTCGTCGTGTCCGCCCGCAAGATGAATCTGCTGGATACCCGCGCGCAGCGGGGGCTGGCCCGCCGGGTTCATGGATCCTTTCAGGCGGCTGTATCCGTGGTGATCGGTCCAGGCGTCGGTGTCCAGGTTGGCGGCGATCGTCACCACCCGCCGCACCTGCTCCACCCGGGCGGCGATGAGCATGGCCAGCACCCCCCCGCCGCTGTAGCCGATCAGCGTTAGGGTGCGGTTCGCCTCTGTATCCATGGTGCGCCGCAGAGCCGCCGCCATGCTCCTCACCACGTCCTCGCTGTACCTTCCGTGTGTCCACAGCCAGGGATCGCACCCAGGCGACCGGGCCAGGCCATGGTAACAGGGACGTCCGAGATAGAGACTCGGGCCGGGATCCCGCATCATGAGCCGGAGGGCGAGAGGGTTTCGCGGCGTCGGGTTCCGCGCGACACGGGTCCGGGTAACCCACGGCAAGCCATCCCCTTCCAGGTAGACGTGCACCGGGCCCGGCGCGTCCCAGTTCCCACGCCGATAGACCAGATGCAGGAAAGGATCCCCCGCGACGAGGTTACGCTCGCCATTGGGGACTTCATCGAGGACACCAGCGCTTGGAAGCGGGTGGGTGCAGCCTGAGACGCCAAGCATCAGCAAAGACCCGAGGAATGGCGCGGGATGCTTCAACGGCTGCTGCTAGGGGAGGCCGCAGAATAACCGCGCCGAGATCAGGGCTGACAAGCGAAAGCGGCTCTCACCGGGACTAGGAGAGCTTCGCCAGCCAGCGCTTCTGCCGCCACGCGGGGGCGCGGGTGGGGAACAAGGACGATCCCGGGTTCAGCAGGCAAAGGTATTCTGCCGCCGCCGCTCTCTGGCGCTGGAAGCCGTTTCGGAGAACGTCGACGCAATGCTGCCGGGTGACGGGTTCGCCCATAAAGTAACGGGTACCCGGAGTGAAACGGGCACTGTTTGCGGACCACCATTGCGCGATCTTTGCCGGGTCCGGCCACGGAAGGCTCTCGTCGGGGTCCATCGCGACGTCCTCTTCCTCGGGATTCTCGGTCGGGCCGGACTCCAGGTCTTCCGGCGGATTCCGGTCGAGATCGAGGAAGGACAGATCGAGGCCGGTTACGAGGGAGAATGCCTCCCCCGCCGGACGCGAGAGCTTGGGGTCGTCCATTTGTTGGATGAGCCAGGGCAGGTACGCCGGGTCTCCGGCGATTCCGGAACCCAGGATCAGGAGCCGCCGCTCCGCGGGATCGCCGGCCAGCCGTTTGAGCAGTTCTTTCGCATCGGCGAGGTCCACGACCTTCAACAGCGTTTTCAGTGCTCGCTCTCGGAACGGGCCCTGCACCAGCGCATTGTCGGCCAGCACCTTCAGACCCTGCTCGTTTCGGCCCAAGAGCACAGCGGACCAGGCGGCCCAGAAGCGGACATCTTCATTCTCGTCCTTGGAGGCCGTGACGCACACTTGAAGGAGATCCCGCCGGCCCGATTCCCCGGCAGCACGCAGGGCGCGGGCTCGAAGCGCCGCGTCGGGATCGGAGACCGCCGCCGTCAGCGCTGCCCCAGGATCGACCCGGTGCATTGTGCATGCGGCGATGCCGATCAGCCGATGGCAGGTGTCGGCTGAGCTTAGCAACCCCGCAACCATGCCTTCTAGATACTCCGCGGAAACCCACCCGAAGGCGGAGATCAGCCCGCGCCGCGTCTCAGGGGTTGCCTCGGTGAGTGAAAAAAGTTTGTCCAGGCGTACCTGATCCCTCGTTTCGATCGCGCGCACGCCTACCGCGAAGACCTCGCCAGTTCCAGGGTTCTCGAGAGCCGCTTCGCAAAGCCCTAAGCCGTACTCTCCCGCTACCGCCAGTCCATCCAGGTGCGCCGAGATCCGCTCGTCGATGCGCGCCAAGTGATGGAGTTGGACGTGTGGAGCATCGACCAGAATCGAACGCGTGTTGCGCAGGATCGCCGATTCCTCGGCGTGCTGCTGGATTACAGCCGGAATGGGTTGGCGGGAGGCCGCTGGCATGGGGAATATCTGGGGTGACATTTCACTCGCGCCGGGAGGTCGTAGCTGAAAGAATCCCGGCCAAACATGATTGATCGCTGGTCACAGCCTTCATTGTGCCCCCTAGCATCCGGGAAGCATGATGTACGATGCTGACGGTTCGGGGTGTTCGTTCTCTGCTCTCCAGTCAACCGAAAATATCGGCTACCGCTATGCTGATCGCCGGTAGGGCCAGCGGTGACACATTGTCCTGGATATGGAAATCGATCCTCTTTTCATATCCGTCAGCGGTGGGCTCGCGATACACCTCGACGCACTTCGACTGCAGATTCACGATCCAGCTTTCTGCTATTCCAGAACTGGCGTAAAGGTTGAGCTTCGTGGTCCGGTCGTAGACCAATGTGGTGTCCGCCACCTCGATCATCAGCCACACGTCTTCCGGGCCGGGCACGGCGTTTTCATCTGCGGGTCGTTTGAGTATCGCGAAATCGGGCTGGGGCTCTGAATGTGGCGGCAATCTTACCGGATTCTGCACCGAGACCACGCCCAGATCCGCCACGGCAAGCACTAGCAGTCTGTTCAACCGATTCACCGCCGACATATGCGGACCGCCAATGGGTGCCATCTCGATCAGCTCCCCTTCGATCAGCTCCACACGACTGTCCTCGGTCAGGATGCCCACCTCTCCCAGCCTGTGGTAATCCTCGACTGAAAACATGTGTCGCGTCGGCGTGAATACCGCGCTCATCGATCGCCCCTCCCGTCCGCCGCTTCCGGGCCAGGCATATTTCGGCCCTTGCGCTTGCCGCTGACCGCCCGGCTCACCGTACTGTAGTGCACGCCGAAAGCCTGCGCCACCTGGGCCAGGGTGTAATCCCCGGTGGCATAAGCGCGCACCATCCCCTCCCTCGGATTCGCGCAATCATCGACGAAGTGGGATAACGGCCGAGCTTGCGGGCGACGTTGGGCGCGGGGCACTTCCAACGCGTCTCGATCTTTACCGGCCAGGGCCGCCATTTGTTGGACGAACGCCTCGCGTCCGAGGTAGATCTGTCCCGTCAAGTCTTTCCACAGACTCGGCAGGCCGACCCCAGCGCGGACGAAATCGATGTACTTCATCCGCGCCTCGCTGCGCGAGCGCCCGAAGGTCTGCAGCAAGCCATCCGCCGCTAGCCAAGGCGGCGGGTGTTCCTCTCCGATCGTCGCGCGATAGGAACTCCACGGCCAATCCCCTGCTTGCGCAACCATCCCGGCCCGCACCGGGTTGAGCACGACATAGCGGGCCAACTCCAACAGATAGGCCTCTTTCTCCACCAGGATGGCCTTGTAACGCCCCTGAAAAACATGACCTACCCGTCCGTGGGTGCGATTGACGTATTGCGTGTAGACGCCGTTGAGCTGGCGCATGCCCTTGGCGAGGTTGCCTTCAATCGTCTCAACGACGATGTGGTAATGGTTCGTCATCTGGCAATAGGCGTGGCAGGTCCAATTGAACTGCTCGCACACGGCGCCCAGGATGTCGAGCCAAGCTACACGATCCTCGTCTCGCGCATAGATGTCCTCCCGCCCGTCGCCTCGTGACGTGACGTGGTACAGAGCACCGGCGAACTCGATTCGCAGGGGGCCCGCGTCTTCCGCATAGATGTCCTCTCGTCCATCGCCGCGTGACGTGACGTGGTATAGGGCACCGGCAAACTCGATTCGTAGGGGGCGAGCCATGGAGTATTCTGTCGGCACGCCTTGCTACGTTGCAAGACCTGACCCCTTCTCCCCGGTTTGATGAGGGAGGGCTGGTATCCCGCGACTAGGATTCGGCTATTGAGGCACCGCCAGACGAAAGGGGCGGAACCAGATAGGCTGGATCTACGGTCGCCGGATGCCTGCTCTCTCCTCTACCTGTTCTGCTTGTGACCCCGTTCTGCTTGCGCATAATGCGGCGCACGCACGGCATAGTCGCGCCGGATCCACAGGGTCGCCGCACCTTCCGTGTACTGACGGAGTATGGAATGCATGTGCGATGTGCTCGTCATACGATACGGCGTACTGTCACATGCGCGAGGGCCGTGACGCGAAGCGTCCTGTTCTCCGTTGTGTCGTAGAAAACGTTGACGGTAAGCGTCGGTTCAACCCAGTGGGCGCGGCCGCTGATGAGGTCGTAGTGTTCGGTGTCCGGAGGTCTCCCAAGCTTCTGGATGACGGATTCCATGGAGTCCCGAATCGTATTCCGTACGGTAGGTCACCCGGCCAACGGCGGGCCCCTTGTTCTCGGTCGTCGTAGAACGTCACGCCTGAAAGCAGAATGTCATGTGCGCCCGGATTAGGCTTGCCGTCGGGCAGAGAGAATTCGAGTGCAAAGCCGAATGGATGCTGGAAATACGCCTCGCCCGTGTCTTTGATTTGCTCAATTTGTGCCTGCAGGCCGAGCGGATTAAAGGCGCTCTGTACGGCCGGATCATCCAGCGCACGGCCAAAGAGGCCCACAATGGTCTGGAGCGCAGGGACCGGCTGCAGCGCGTAGCCGAGGGCAGGTAGCGGCGGTTCCCGCAATATACAGATGACAGCCTCGATGCAGCTGTCGTCATCGGCATAGCCCACCGTCATGCGGAAGTCCGGTGTGTCCCAGGTATCACATATCCAGGAGTGGCGAGTCGATTCGAACTTTGCGAGCCTCTGGCGAGCGGTTACCCGGTCTTCGGAGAGTTGCAGACCGAACGGTAATTGCCCCTGATAAGGACGAACACCCTCGTGCCGGCCGTAGAAATAGATTTGGATCAGGACCATTGGGCGTTTACCGTACTGCGTCTCGTCGAGCCCGAGCCACGCGGCCTCGTCCTGGAAGCCAAACTCGATTCCGGCACGGGAGTTCTTTACCCACGATTGCGTTTCCACGACGGGACCGTCCACATCCTCGTAGTCGATCCCCACCTCGGGGCGATGGCGAACCGCAAAGTGCCTCAGCGCTGCCTCCACCAGCGGATCCGTGTGATGCCGACCGAGCAGCGAAAGCAAATCGCCCGGATTCATCGTGGTGCTCTGGGTACCTCGAGTTTGAAGTGCGACAACTTCAGGTCACTTTTGTAACCCGCAGTGACCTCGAAACTATCCCGTAACCAGATGTCGTAAGGAATGTCATCGCCGGTACTCGCGGGACAACCGAGCGTCTTGCGAACGTCCGCCTGGGTCATGCCGGCCGCGAGGTTGTAGGGGAGCGCGCCTTTGTAGATGTCCTTGCTCTTCGGCCTTATGAAGAGAGCGTCGACACTGGTCAATATCAATGGACCTTCCCCGATGTCCTGATCCTTCAGCCTCTTCAGCCAGGCCTCGTCGGTCATTTCGAGCGACAGACCGTGACCTTTGAGGTCGAAGAAGACGTTCAAATCGTCCTTGCCAAGCTTCGGAATCTTCTTTACTCCGCACTAGCGAGCGCCGCCTTGACCGCAGGATCGTCCTGGCTCTTGCCGAGCGGCTTGACCGAGTTCCATATCCATCCAAGTTACTCCCAGAATCGGTGGTGACGAATTGCATACGCGCCGAGCTCAGCATCTTTTATTGCCTTCGCCCTGCACTTTTTGAAGTGCTTGTCAGGAAGCTGAGCTAGGATCTTCTTCTTCGCCTCCTGATATTTCTTCGTGCACTCCTCCGAAAGCTGCGGCTCTACTTCAGCGAAGTCATCTCCGCCGCTTTTTCAGGTCTGTGACATCTTCATCGACCCGCGACTGACCGCCGCCTGGACCAGCGTAGGGGCGCCCTCCGTGCACGCCCTTCGGAATCGCTACGGTTGAGCGCATCATTCTGATGAATCTTTGCATACAGGCTTTCTGCGGATTGGTCAGGCCCTGTAATGGCGCACCCTCCTCTGCCGCAGCGAGCATGGACTGCGTCGCAGGCACGTGATCGCGATCTGCTGTTAATCTTTTGTTGCGCTGCTCGCGATAAGTGCCAACGTCTCCGCATTTCAGCGGACCCTTAGTGCAGGGCGGCTGTTTGTTACCCCGGGCTTTCCGCTGTTCTTAGCTCCCATCGTTGGTCGATCGCATCGCCCCAGCAGCTGGATGCTTCTTACCCTCCGCCTTCAGCATCCATCGAGCCCGGTGCGACGAATTCAGTCTCACCCGCGTCGTGGAGGACACAACGCCGCCGCCAGTCCCTTGGCTTGCGCCATGTTGCCCTCGATGGCTGGCTCGATATAGTACGAACCTTTTATCGCGACCTTCTTGCCTTCGATCTTAACGGTCGATGTCGCATCGCTGAGTCGGTCGGCGGATCGCCCGATGTTCGGCAGCGGTGTTGGCACCACGCGCTGAGGGTTCGGCATTTTGCATACGTTTGGAAGTTCCGCGGGGGCTGAAATCCATGCTCTCTGGTGACCGGTGTCGTTCGGCGAGTTGACCCCAACGCAATCACGATGGCAGCTTCCGCTCAGCTTTGCCCCAACGCGAGTGTACGCCGAACGGTAGCCGCTGTCTGCCCGCCCACAGCAACGGATAGCCACCTTCGCGTAGCCGCGCAGACCAGACACCACGGCAAGGACGGCGAACAGCGGGCCGGAGGCGCGCCGACGTCTCCCAGCAATCCGCAGGCGACACATAATCGTTTGCGTTGACAAATGCCTCCGTGTTCGCATCAGTGCGTGACGGTCTCCTCACTCCTGTACCGCTCGCCGTTAAATCGCAAGTACGTGGCAGTGATCAGCTCCTGCGAGGGCTTCAAGACGCTGGCTGCCGATGCTACCACTGCGGTCAACCCTTCGCCGAGCATGGATCGTCGAGCGAGGGGGTGAGCGTTCGATGGCTGTTGCAGCAGAGCGGGATCGACGCAAGCACGGGGAGGCCCCTACGCTGTGCCGTTCGCGCTGCGAGCCAGTAAGCAGGCTCCGGCTGCCTCGACCGGCGGGCCGCCAGGACTTCGGCGCGCCATCAGCCGGCGGTGCATATCCAGCGATTGAATAGCTTTGGCGGTCCGGTGGGTAAGAATCGAGCAACACGATCACTGAGAGCGGTTCGACCTCCCCGCGCGAAAGCGCCTCTGCGGCGGCCTGCAAGGCCATCAGCCCTTCCGCGCGCCCGCGTGACAGCGTGCGGCATGGCTCACGCGTTAGCCCGTGCTCACGATCTGCGCGGCGAGCCAGTGTCCAGCACCGCTGGGAGCCCGAGCGCGGTTCGGCAGTGCGAGCCAAACACGGTCGATCTTTACGGTAGAGGGTATCTTGGCCTTGCACTTCCTCGGAGACGGACTGCAGCATGTAAAGCATTCGCTTCGCGATTGTAGATCGGCCTCGATCGCCGGGTCCGCCGCGAACGAAACAGGCTCATCGATCTTGGTCGACGAAGAATGGCGTAGAAGATCCGAGCCCGAAATACTCGCCGAACGGCCGCAGCAGACGCCCCTGCAGTTAAGCCAACCGCGGTTCGCGCGCCGAGTACCGCAGAGTACAGATATCGATCTCCCGAGAGGAGCGCGCCACGCAGTGACTTCACCATTTGGGTTCATCACAGCGCCTCGCTAAATACCGAATTTCTCAACTACCAGTGTCTCGTCGAGTTGGTCGGCGCGCCGTCGCAATGATGGAGGTCTGCCACGCAAGGATAACCCGCGGGACATTCGGCTCGACGATTAGCGTGCAAAGTTGTCCCTCATGATCAACGCGTTCATGACCGAATCGCGTGCGAAACGAAAGATGTACTTTGGGAATTTGGAACGAAAGGACTCCGCGCTCCGACATGTTGACGACATCGACGCGTTCACCGCCAACAAGGTAGCTTGGTAATTGCTGGTCGTGCGGGGCGCAGTTGTAGTAGTGGGGATCGAAATCGGCAGCCCAACTTGGGAAACGAGTACGCTGCCAGTGCGCGTCATAGGTTCCAGCGAGTTCCGCGTCGCGGTGACCAGGCGCATCAATCGCATTGAGGCCTGCCGGTGAAGGACGATCTGTCCAGGTGCGGATAAGTGCATCGGGCTGCTCAATATTCGGAAGCGGCAAGCCGGGGCAATTCTCCACTCGAACGGCAAAGCCTGTGCCGACGGGTTCCGATCGTCCAGACGGTGATGTTCGACTGCGGAGGAAGAGCGATCCGATCCACCATAGGCTCGTTCATAGGTAATTGGCATCCGCTCGAACGGCTTCGGCGCAGACATAGCTGACCCCCCCCAGCAAACCTCTCTCCCAAACTCGATCGCCGGTGACGCGTAGTTGCTTGTTGATATGGCCAACTCGCAGCAATACGTCGAGCGCGGTTACCCTCTTGCCCTTCGGGGCCACGGCATCGCCATATGCAGAACGTTCCTGACGTTGGTTTAATGCCGACGAGGTCCGCCTCGTAGCGCAGACTGCTCTTTCCGAACTCCCCGTAAACCTGCGCCATCTGCCACACAGGAAGGTTCTCGGCGGCGAGTTGGCAACCGCCGTCGGGTCGTACATCAAATGTCGCTTTGACGACGACAAGCCAATGCTTGTTTCCCGCCTTGTCCAGGACCCATGCGTAGTCTGCGGCGAACGGGGTTTTGTTGGTTACAAGCCACATGAAGTCATCGTGTAATCAGTTGAGCTGCACCGAACCGCCTTTGATCCGGTTCACGCCCGATGAGCGGCTCAGAACATAGGCACCCTGGATCAGGACCTTTCCCGCCTTGGTCAGCGTGATGCTCGCCTTGCCGCAGCGGATCACGACCTGTTCCTTCGCGCTGACGATCAGCCGCTCGCCGTCCGCGTCGACCTCAACCTGTCCAGGCTGGATCCGGAAGCGGCCAGCCGTCACCCTCGCGCAGCACGCCCATGACGATGGGCTTGCAGGGGTCGGCGCCTTCGAACGAGAGCACGATCGACTTGCCGATGTGCGGCCCATGCAGGTCCACCGCGGTACGGGCCGGCAACGCCGCCGTGCCCGGCTGGCCCGGGTAGAGAACGAGCGGCGTGCGACCCGTCGTTCGTCAAGCCGATCAGCTCGCCAATCACCACTCCCGCCTCGAACTGCGCCGCCGGCGGCGCCGACGGGCGCGATTCGATCAGAGGCCGCAGCAGATCTTCGCTTGCCTCGTTTTCGTTGGGCTTCAACGACCCGCTCGGCCAAGGCGTCTCTCGCGCTCATAGTCAACCTTCTCGGGTGGAACCTGGGACTAGTTCTGAAGGATCTTCGAGCCCTTCATCGTGATGTCGCTCGAGGCCTTGACGTTGATCTTTCCGCTCCCCTGGATGGAGATGTCCTTGCCCTTGATGACGATGGTGCCGTCCTTTTTCATCGAGATGCTGGCACTTCCCGTCGTGATGCTGATCGAGTCGCCGGCGTTGATGGTGAGGTTCTTGGCCACGGAAAGGCTGTCGTCCTTGCCGACCGAAACGGTGCGGCCTTGACCGATGGTGACGCTCTCGTCCTTCGACACATTTTCGGTGCGGCCACCGCTGATCGTAATGCTCTCGTCTTTGCTGACTTTCTCGGTTCTCCCACCGCTGATGCTGATGCTCTCGTCCTTGGCCACGTTCTCCGTGCGGCCCCCACCGATGGTGATGCTCTCGTCCTTCGAGACGTTCTCGGTCCGTCCGCCGCTGATCGTTATCTTCTCGTTCTTGTCGACGGTCTCGGTGCGTCCGCCGTGGATCGTGATGGTCTCCTCCTTGTCGACCGTCTCGGTGCGGTTCTGGTGGATGGTGATCGTCTCGTTCTTGTCCACGGTCTCCGTGCGATTGCCGTGGATCGTGATCGTCTCGTTGTTGTCGACGGTCTCCGTCCGATCGTGCTTGATGTGGCTGGTCTCGTCGTGGTCGATGGTCTTGGTCCGATCGTGGCCGACCCAGTGGGTCTCGTCGTTCTCGACCTCGATGTCCTGGTTCTTCTCGGCGTGGATCCAGAGCTGCTCCTCGCCCTTCTTGTCTTCCATCCGTATGGCGTTGGCGTTGGCGCCGCTGCCCCCTTGGTGGAGCGGCTCAGGATGCCGCTCTGGGTCATGTTCGCCGGCAGGTCCCAGGGGGGCATCTGCTCGGCGTTATAGACGCGCCCGGTGATGATCGGCCGATCGGGGTCGCCCTCCAGGAAGCTGACGATGACCTCCTGCCCCATCCTCGGGATGGCGACCGCGCCCCAGTTCTTGCCGGCCCAGGGGTGCGAGACGCGGACCCAGCAGGAGCTGTTCTCGTTCATTTTGCCGTAGCGGTCCCAGTGGAACTGCACCTTCACCCGGCCGTACTCGTCGGTCCAGATCTCCTCGCCTGACTTGCCGACGACGACGGCAGTCTGCGGCCCCTTGACGATCGGCTTTCGGCGTTACCCGCGCCGGACGGAAGGGCTCCTGGGAATTCATCGCGGTGAAGCTCGACTGGTACAGGGGTCCCGCGGGCGGTGCGCCGGATGTCTGGAATTCATCCGTTTGGATCTTATGGCGGGCCGAGACGACCAGATACTCCCGATTCTGGTCCTCGCGCGGGTAGCCGCTCAGCTTGAAGAGGCTGCCCACGGCAAGCCCGCGGGCGTTGCTCTCGCCCTGGACCGTCTCGCGATCCGCCTGCAGCTCCTCCATGCGCACACCCGCGTAGCGCTCGCCCTCGCCGGTCGCCAGGTAGCCTCCGGGATAGTCGTAAATCTCGAAGTCGGAGTAGGAGTGGTCGCGCGCCTGGGTCGCTGCCGATCGGAGCTCCGCGCTCGGTTTCTTGAAGTCGTAGGCATCGTGCACGAACGCGCCGGGGCGAACCGCCGAGGAGACCGACCAAGCGAAAATATGTTCCTCCTCCCGCCGGTTATCCCGGCGGGATGAACGGAATCTCTTCGTAGCCGGGCGCGGGGTCGTGGGAGCTGGACGAATCGGCCATAACCAGGGTGTGCTTGCCGTCGTCGTGGGTGAAGTAGTAGTAGATGCCTTCCAGCTCCATCAAGCGGCTGACGAAGTTGAAATGGGTTTCCCGATACTGGACGCAGTATTCCCATGTCTTGTAATCGGCGTTCAGCCGTTCCTCGAAGTCGGTGAACCCGGCGTCGCGAAAGACCTTCTTGATGATGTCCGGAACCGTCATCTCCTGGAAGATCCGGCAGTCGGAGGTGCGCGTCAGCAGCCACAGCCAGGGAACCAGCGAGGCCTGGTAGCGAGCCAGCCTTCCTTCGAAGCCGACGTGTGAAAAGCGGCTTACATAACCGTTGAAGAACCGTTGGTTCTGGTCCGGAAGCTCAAGGCGCACGGTCATCTGCTGACCGAGCAGATCGTCTGCGGACACCTCGTGGTTCTCGCTGAGGATCTCGAGCTCGAGATCGAAGAGCGTGCTGAGCCGCTCTTCGATGGCGGCCTTTTGGAGCAGCAGTACGTCCGGGCCGAGCGGCGATGTGACCCCGATATACCGGGCGCTTTGACTGTAATTCGCGGCGGCTGCCATGTCCGGGATCCTCGGTCACTGCCGAAAAACGTGCAACAACTATAGGCCATCGCCGGCGAAGCGATAAGTGCGACCGGCGGACGGCGGAGTCTCGCGGTCCCACCCGGCAACATGCCGGGCGGGCATCCTCACGCGATCAGTAGGTCTCGTTCTTTTCCAGATCCCACTTCTTGGGTGTACCGGTGGTGACCTTGTCGCCGTCGAACTTGTCGTACTGATAGCTGATCTTGGTGAAGTTCAGCGAGAAGCTTTCGCTCGGGCGGTCGCCGCCGCTCGACGCGGAGTAGGCGCTGACGATCGCCTCCTCGAGCTCGATCTTGCAGTAGGCCTGGCCCTTGGCATCGGTGCCGCCGGTCTGGATGAAGTGGATCTCCGCCTTGCCCAGGCTCTTGCCGCAGGTGGCCTGCATCATCAACTCGGTGGACGCCACATCCATGCTCTTGGTGAAGGTCACCTCGGAGAACGAGGGATTGCTCGTCTCGCGGTCGCCGCCCCCGCCGACCATGCTGATCGACCGGCCGACACCGAACTGGACGGAATCGACGTTGATCCACTTGTCGTGACCCGTGACCGTGGCCTCACCGTTGATGGCGGTAGCAAATTTCAACAGAATCATCGGAATCTCCTAGTTAGCAGTTAGCGCGTTTTGCGTTTGGTCCTCCCCGCCATCGGCGGGGAGGACGTGGGCGGTGGGCTTTCCACCGCTCGGACATCTGCGGCTAAGGGGTACTTCACTGATCGAGCCGCCCGCGTTTTGTACTACGCAGAAACCGGGCCAAGTTTATAAGACAATGAAATATATATTTAATCGCGCTCGATAAAGGTGTGATCATCTAAGCGGCGTCCGGTCCATCGTATCAGTCTGAACCGACCGGCTCACTCTGGATCAGCGACGGTGCTGATTCTGAGGCGTTGACGGTGAGAGCAACGCGAGGCCTGATTCGCCGACGCTGGGTCTGGGCGTGTTCATGTGCCGGAGGCCTTATGGCGCGGTCGCTCGTAAATGCTCTCCCCTGAATACCTCGCCGCAGCGTAGCGCGAGGGCTTCTCTTGCTCCGTGGACGCTATACCGAGCGTGGCGCGAAAAAGCGTTCATCTTTCGCGGGTAGAGTAGAGCGCTGAAGTGACCGTGGAAGGCGGCGCTTCCGCTCCCTTCGTTGCGGCGTGGGGTCGCCGAAACAGTGGGCTTCAGAGTTGGTTGGGGACCTTTGAGATTGGGGTGTCCTTAGGCCGAGCAACGAGGCTGTGCGCGAGACGCCCGCGTTCCGCCGCGCTGCGGGGGTACTGTTTGCCCCTTGTGCGCGGTCGCTCGACACTGGGGCCGTGCGGAGGCGGCCCGAGGTTCTCTCAGTGCCCGCCCGTGCCCGTCGGTGGCGTCACCAAGGACGGGCACCGCGAGCAGTGGCCGGGCGAGCAGGTGATGGAGGAGTACCGGCGAACGAGTAGATCGCGGCAGCCGACCGGGACCGGCCCGCGCGCTGGGTCGGCAGCGGCGTCAGCAGCCGTCGTCGTCCGAGCCGCTTGACCCCGTCGCCGAGGCTTTCGCTTCCGGCCTCGGGTTCTCGGTCTTCTTGGTGCGAACGAACATCATCGACTCGACCCGGTCGAACTCCTCGTCCAATGCTCGGGCGACGTCGGCGGTCTGCAGGCCGTCGTAAATGTAGATGCGGCCGGATTGCTCAGCGCGAAGCTCCGCCGGCGTGGGCTCGAACAGCCGTCGAAGCTCGATATCTCTGACGTCCGCCGCGGCGAGATTGAAGCTTACGGCGTGTAACAGCAAGGTCAAGGCGAGCGATCGGTTCGCGGACGGCCAGCGCCTGAACGGTCCTGTCCTTAGCTCGCGCCGCGCTATGCCCGGAACTACCTCGGGGCATGTTGCACGTGGACCTGGCAATGATTGGGCCTGGTCAGCGCCGGTGTCACGTGGGGAGCGGCTATTCACCGTGCCGATAAGATCAGTACAAATCATGGTGGCCTCCGAAGGTTCGATGGGTGCTGTTTGGATCGACGGAAAGATTGTCCTTAGCTACCGAACGAGAATCCGCCCATTGTTCCGTACTCAAGTACCAGGCCAGTATTTTTATCTAGTTGAATAAATGAATAAAAATGCGTTTATCCATGACGATTCCAGTCGGTAAGCCTCCTTGCTCGTCGGTTCGTTCTGAGCCGAACGGACCACTCTGGTCAGGCTAAAATTCGTTCTTTTGCATGTACGTGTGGAACCTTGTGGTGGCGCGCGGTCTCGTCAGGCAAATCTGCTGCAATTCCATGTTTCTCAGGGCGTTCGTCCCGAGCGTCCGGGGCGCGGGTCGGTGTTCGGTATTGAGGTCGGGATGAGGCTTCTTGTGAAGCTTGAAGAGCGCAAGCACAAATACCTAGACTCGCAAGCGGGTTCATGTACCTGGTCACCGTGCGAAACGCATTTGACAGCGGCCCGCCAATAGACGATTTTTACCCTACCAGATCAGGCTGGAATCCACGCGGCGGGTTCATTAGGGTCGGCCGAGCAGGATTTTGCCTAGACACGGGAGACTGAATACGTTGTGCCGGCTTTTCCGCAGGCCAGCGGGGCGGGCGTCTCCCGAATCAGCTACGATTTAAGAACGAACAGCGCATTCGCTCGGTTACCCGCGGCGTCTGCAGCAAATCGTCGGTCATTGCGGCCCGCGTAAGCGGGAACTGGCGTGGCGGAAAAGGAGGAAGACGTTGATCGACACCGAGGGCTTGCTGCGGGAAATCTCGCCGGATGATCCGTGCGGGGATGACCTGGAGTACGACCCCGCCTACGGTGCACTGGAACGCGCCGCGCAGGGCAAGGCGGAGCAACAGATCGGCGATACGGTTGTTCCAGCCGAACCGCCCGAATGGGCGGATGTGCGGGCCAAGGCGCTCGGGCTGTTCGAGCGCACCAAGGACCTTCGCGTGGCTCTGCATTTGACCCGGGCGCTGGCCCGAACCGAGGGCTGGACCGGGTTCCGGGACGGGCTCGTGGTGGTGAAAGGGTTGCTCGAGCGGTACTGGGACGGCGTCCACCCGCGGCTCGACCCCGACGATGACAACGACCCGACCCTTCGAGTGAACGTCATTGCCGAGCTCTGCGACCCCGATGCCATGCTGGACGGGTTGCGCCTTGCCCCGTTGGTCGCCTCCCGCGCGCTCGGAAGCTACAGCCTGCGCGACGTTCAGATTGCCTCCGGCGAGTTGTCCGCGCCCCGGGACAGCAAGGCACCCCCCCCGGAGACGGCGTTGATCGACGCCGCGCTGCGTGAGGCCGACCTTGAGCAGCTTCAAGCTACCGCGGACGCGACCTCCCAGACCATCGAGATGGTCGCCGGGATCGAGTCGCTACTCATGGAGCGCGTCGGGTCCTCGGCAGCGCCGGACCTCGCGCCACTCACCGATCTTGCCAAGGCTGCCCACAAGGTGCTCGCAACGCCGTTGTCGGAGCGAGCACCGACACCACAAGCCGTCAGCGACGCGACGTCAGGAGAGGCCGAGATGATCGTGCCGGGCCAGGCCGCGCCAGGGCCATTCCGCTCTCGGGGCCTCCCTGGGTGGTATCAACAGCCGTGACGACGTGGTTCGCGCACTTGATCAAGTGTGCAAGTATTACGAGCGCGAGGAGCCGTCCAGCCCGATCCCTATTCTGATTCGGCGCGCAAAGCGGCTGGTATCCAAAGATTTTATGGAGATCCTCCGGGACCTGGCGCCCGACGGGGTCTCGCAGGCGGAGGCGATTCGTGGGCCAGAATCCGGCGATTAGCCGTATATCTGGCGGGGCAACGACTCCGCGGACAGTGTAACCGGCAACACAGGGGCCCATGCGGACCAGAGTTGCCTAAGAATGTCTTCAGAAATGCAGGAGGATTCCCGTGGCGGAAAGCAGTCAAAAGTTCATTGCAAGAAACCGTGCCCCGAGGGTGCAGATCGAGTACGACGTCGAGCTCTACGGGGCCGAGAAAAAGGTTCAGCTGCCCTTCGTCATGGGGGTTATGGCCGATCTTTCCGGAAAACCGGAGGAAGCGCTGCCCGCGGTCGCCGACCGCAAGTTCCTGGAGATCGATGTCGACAATTTCGATGACCGGCTGAAGGCCATGAAGCCTCGAGCCGCCTTTCGCGTGCCCAATACCCTGACCGGCGAGGGCGAGCTGAGCGTCGACATCACCTTCGAGAGCATGGACGACTTTTCGCCGGCCGCCGTGGCGCGCAAGGTCGGTGCGCTGAGCAAGCTGCTCGAGGCGCGCGAGCAGCTCTCGAACCTGGTGAGCTACATGGACGGCAAGTCGGGCGCGGAGGAGCTCATCGCCAAGGCGCTCAGCGATCCGGCGCTTCTGCAGGCGCTGGCCTCGGCACCGAAACCCGAAGCCGAAGCATCGACAGAATCCAAGTCGGAGGAGGGCTAAGCCATGGCGGAAGCGGAAACCCAGGGCCAGGCCCAGCCGGCCGAAGAGACCCTCGAGGCCGGCGAGTTCAGCTCACTGCTCCAGAAGGAGTTCAGGCCCAAGTCCGATCGCGCCAAGGAGGCGGTCGAGGACGCGGTAAAGACCCTGGCCGAGCAGGCGTTGGCCAGTTCCGTCGTCGTCTCGGCGGACGTGGTGCGAACCATCGGCTCCATCATCGCCGAGATCGACCGCAAGCTGAGCGAGCAGGTCAATCTGATTCTGCACCACGAGGACTTCCAGAAGCTCGAAGGCGCCTGGCGCGGCCTGCACTACCTGGTCAACAACACCGAGACGGACGAGATGTTGAAGATCCGGGTCATGAACATCTCAAAGAAGGACGTCCACAAGACGCTAAAGAAGTTCAAGGGAACCGCCTGGGACCAGAGCCCGCTCTTCAAGAAGCTCTACGAAGAGGAGTACGGGCAGTTCGGCGGCGAGCCCTTCGGCTGCCTGGTCGGCGACTACCACTTCGACCACAGCCCGCCGGACGTGGAATTGCTTGGCGAGATCGCCAAGGTCAGCGCCGCGATGCACTCGCCCTTCATCGCCGGGGCGGACCCCACGGTCATGCAGATGGACTCCTGGCAGGAGCTGGCGAATCCACGTGATTTGACCAAGATCTTTCAGACACCGGAGTACGCGGCCTGGCGATCGCTGCGTGAATCCGATGATGCGCGCTACATCGGGCTCGCGATGCCGCGCTTTCTCGCCCGGCTCCCCTACGGCGCCAAGACCGAATCCGGTGGACGAGTTCGATTTCGAGGAGGACACGGCGGGGGCCGACCACACCAAGTACACCTGGGCCAACTCGGCCTATGCGATGGCGACCAACATCAACCGGTCGTTCAAGTACTTCGGCTGGTGCTCACGCATCCGCGGCATCGAGTCGGGCGGCGCGGTGGAGGGTCTGCCCACCCACACCTTCCCGACCGACGACGGCGGGGTCGACATGAAATGCCCCACCGAGATCGCCATCAGCGACCGGCGCGAGGCGGAGCTGGCCAAGAACGGCTTCATGCCGCTGATCCACAAGAAGAACTCGGATTTCGCCGCGTTCATCGGGGCCCAGTCGCTGCAGAAGCCATTCGAGTACGACGACCCCGATGCGACGGCGAACGCCAACCTGGCGGCCAGGTTGCCGTACCTGTTTGCGACCTGTCGCTTCGCGCACTACTTGAAGTGCATCGTCCGCGACAAGATCGGTTCGTTCAAGGAGCGTACCGACATGGAGATCTGGCTCAACAACTGGATCAGCAAATATGTGCTGCAGAACCCGGCGACCGCGAGCGACGCCGACAAGGCCCGGCAGCCGCTGGCAGGGGCCGAGGTGGTGGTGGAGGAGATCGAGGGCAACCCGGGCTACTACTCCTCCAAGTTCTTCCTCAGGCCGCACTATCAGCTCGAGGGGCTGACCGTGTCGTTGCGGCTGGTCTCGAAGCTGCCGTCAGGCAAGAAGTAGACGTGCGGGGGTGAGTGGGCCGGGCTAGACCCGGGGTTGTGCTCTCCGTGTCAGCAAGCGGGGCGTGGAGGGCCTGAAGATGAAAGCGAAGCGCTAAACGCAAAAGGAGATTCCGATGATTTTGTTGAAATTTGCTACCGCCATCAATGGCGAGTCCACGGTCACGGGTCACGACAAGTGGATCAACGTCGATTCCGTCCAGTTCGGCGTCGGCCGGTCGATCAGCATGATCGGCGGGGGCGGCGACCGTGAGACGAGCAATCCTTCGTTCTCCGAGGTGACCTTTACCAAGAGCATGGATGTGGCTTCCACCGAGCTGATGATGCAGGCCACCTGCGGCAAGAGCCTTGGCAAGGCGGAGGTCCACTTCATCCAGACCGGCGGCACCGACGCCAAGGGCCAGGCCTACTGCAAGATCGAGCTGGAGGAGGCGATCGTCAGCTCGTACTCCGCGTCGAGCGGCGGCGATCGTCCGAACGAGAGCTTCTCGCTGAACTTCACCAAGATCAGCTACCAGTACGACAAGTTCGACGGCGACAAGGTCACCACCGGTACGGCCAAGAAGTGGAACCTGGAGAAGAACGAGACCTACTGATCGCGTGACGATGCCCGCCCGGCATGGTGCCGGGCGGGCGAACCATAGTTTCACCCATCCCAGTGCCTGCCACAGCGGCCGGCCACCTCTGGCCGGCGGCCAAGGAGCGCACCATGTCTGCCGAAGAACTTCTGCGCGAGGGCAAGCTCGACGAGTGTCTGGCCGAGCTTCAGGGCCGGGTGCGCAAAGACCCGGCAGACGCCAAGCATCGGATATTCCTGTTTCAACTCCTTACCGTGCTGGGCCAATGGGACCGCGCGCTGATTCAGCTCAACGTGGCCGGTGAGCTGGATGCCGGGGCGCTGGCCATGGTGCAGACTTATCGCGAGGCGCTGCGCTGCGAACGGCTGCGGGCCGAGATCTTCGCCGGTAGGCGCTCGCCGCTGGTCTTCGGCGATCCGGAACGTTGGCTAGCGCTCTTGCTGGAGGCGTTGCAGCGCTCGGGCGCTGGCGAGCATGCCAAGGCCGCTCCCCTGCGAGACGAGGCATTCGCGCTGGCGCCAGCGACCGCCGGGGCCATCGACGGGCAGCCTTTCGAGTGGATCGCCGATGCCGATCCCCGGCTCGGTCCCGTTCTGGAGGCGGTCGTCAGCGGGCGCTACTACTGGGTGCCGTTTCACAGGATCCGGACCATCCAGCTCGAGGCCCCGGCGGATCTCCGCGACCTGGTCTGGATGCCGGCCTATTTCACCTGGACCAATGGGGGCGAGGCGGCCGGGCTGATCCCCAACCGTTACCCCGGTTCCGAATCGAGCCCGGACGCGCAGCTGCGAATGGCCCGCCGGACCGAGTGGCTCGAGCCCGCCGAGGGCACGTTCCTGGGGCAGGGACAGCGAATGCTGACGACCGATACCGGCGACTATCCGCTGATGGACGTGCGCCTGATCGAGCTGGACACCGAGGCGCCCGAGGAGCCGGCGGCCACGGGCGAAGAAGGCGCCGGCCCGGGTCCTGCTGGTGGCTGAGCTCACCCAGAAGGAACGCCTTCAGCCGGCACTGCTGGACCGGCTCACCGATGACGAGCCCGAGAAGAAACAGGAGTCCCGCGACAAGCGCGTGCTGTCGATGCGCCGCCTGCGCGAGAGTGTGCTACGCGACCTGGCCTGGCTGCTCAACGCCGGCCGGCTCGATAGCGTTCAGGACCTGAGCGCCTATCCCTTCGCGGCCCACTCCGTGCTCAATTACGGTATTCCAGACCTGACGGGACTGACGGCCTCCGGCGTCGACGCCAGCGGCATCGAGCGCGCCGTTCGCGACGCGATTCGGGACTTCGAGCCGCGCATCCTTCCCCAGACCCTGCGGGTGCGGGCTCGGGTCGACCCGGAGCGCATGAGCCAAAATGCACTCACGTTCGATATCGAGGGCGAGCTCTGGGCCCAACCGGTGCCGCAGCGGGTCTTCCTGAAGACCGAGCTCGACCTGGAGGTCGGGGCGGTCACGGTGACCGAGCAGTCCTGGCCGGGGGGTGCCGGTGGATCCTGATTTCCTCCGACACTACAACCGCGAGCTCCAGTTCATCCGGGAGATGGGCGCGGAGTTCGCGAAGGAGTTTCCGAAGATCGCCGGCCGTCTCGGCATGGACGGCTTCGAGTGCGCCGACCCCTACGTCGAACGGCTGCTGGAAGGCTTCGCCTTCCTGGCGGCGCGGGTGCAGCTGAAGCTGGAGGCCGAATTCCCGAACTTCACCCAGCACCTGCTGGAGACGGTCTACCCGCACTATCTGGCGCCGACACCGTCGATGGCGGTGGTTCAGTTCCAGCCCGATCTCACCGCCGGCGACCTCGCCGAGGGTTTCGTCGTGCCGCGCGGGACGGCCCTGCGCAGCGTTCTCGGCAAGGGCGACAAGACCGCGTGCGAGTACCGCACCGCGCGCGGACGTCACCCTCTGGCCGCTGGAGCTGGTGGACGCCAAGTATCTGTCCGCTACGGCCGCCACAGCCGCCGCCGGTTCCCGAAGAGGTGTCAAAGGGGGCATTCGCTTCCGTCTGCGCGCCGCCGCCGGCCAGACCCTCGGCAAGCTGGCGATCGACTCGCTGAGGATCTATCTGCGCGGAGGCGATGGGCTCCGGCTGCGCATCTACGAGCTTTTGCTCGCCCGCACGCGCGCCGTCGTCGTGCGTTCCAGCGGCCACCGGCGTCTCGGAGCAGACCGTTCTGGGCAGGGAGTGCGTGCATCGCGTGGGCTTCGACGACGAGGAGGCTCTTCTGCCCTACGGCCCGCGGTCGTTCCAGGGCTACCGGCTGCTGCAGGAGTACTTCGCGTTCCCGGACCGCTACCTGTTCGTCGAGATCGGCGGGCTGCGCGAGGCCGTGAGCCGTTGCGCCGGCACCGAGGTTGATCTGATCTTCCTGCTGGAAGACGGCGGTGGCCTCGAGGAGGACGCCTTCGACGCGTCTTACTTCGCGCTGTTCTGCACCCCGGCGATCAACCTGTTCCCAAAGCGCGCGGACCGGATCCACCTCAGCAACCAGACCGAGGAGCATCACCTGGTTCCGGACCGCACGCGCCCGATGGACTTCGAGGTCTTCAGCGTCACGGAAGCGGTCGGCATCGGCGCCCAGAGCGAGCCGCCGCAACCCTTCACGCCTTTTTACGCCGCGCACGATGTCATCGGCGGCCGGGAGCACCGTGCCTTCTATACGGTGCACCGGGAGCCCCGGGTGCTGTCGGCCCAACAGCGGCTGCGCGGGCCACGTTCCAGCTATATCGGGAGCGAGGTGTTCGTGGCGCTGGTCGACGCCGACCAGGCCCCGTTCCGGCACGACCTGCGCCAGCTGGCGGTCACCACCCTGTGCACCAACCGGGACCTGCCGCTGCAGATTCCCGTGGGCAAGGGCAACACCGATTTCACGCTGGAGGTGAGCGCGCCGGTGCAGTCGGTCCGCTGCGTCGCCGGCCCGACCAAGCCCAGGCCCTCGTTCCCGAAGGGCGACAATGCCTGGCGGCTGATCAGTCACCTGTCTCTGAACTACCTGTCGCTGATCAACAGCGACCCCGAGCGCGGCGCCGCGGCCCTGCGCGAGCTGTTGGGGCTCTACGGCGATCTCGGCGACGCGGTCACGAGCCGACAGATCGACGGGGTGCGCTCCGTCGGGACTCGGCCCATCACCCGGCGCCTTCCCGGATCCGGCCGCGTCACCTTCGCCCGCGGGCTCGAGATCGAGCTGACTCTCGATCCGGCGGCCTTCGAGGGCAGCGGGGTCTTCCTGCTCGGAGCCGTCCTGGAGCAGTTTTTCGCCAAGTACGTGTCGATCAACTCCTTCACCGAGACCTCGGTGACCACCCCCGATCGCGTGGAGGTGATGCGATGGCCAGCGAGCATCGGGCGCCGGCAGACGCTCTAGCGCTGGAGCAGGCGCTGCGGGATGCGCCGTCGCGGTTCGGCTTCTTCCAGGCCCTGCGCCGGTTGGAGTGTGTCCATCGAGACGGACCGCGTTTCGGGCAGACCCTTCGTCCCGGTGACGAGCCGGTGCGCCTGTGCCAGGAGCCCTCGCTGAGCTTCGCGCCCTCGACGCTGGCGGCCTTCTCCCGGGGAGCCGGGGACCACCCGGCGCGGCTGTTCGTCTATTTCCTGGGCCTGTTCGGCCCCAACGGGCCGCTGCCGCTGCATCTGAGCGAGTACGCCCGGGATCGGGCGCGCAACTCCGGAGACCCCACGTTCGCGCGCTTCGCGGACCTGTTCCACCACCGGATGCTGGCGCTCTTTTACCGGGCGTGGGCGAACGCGCGCCCGACCGTGAGCTTCGACCGCCCGGAGTCGGACCGTTTCGCCGTCTACCTCGGGGCCCTGTTCGGCCAGGGCATGCCGTCGCTGCGCGGGCGCGACGCCATGCCCGACCTGGCGAAGCTCCACTACGCGGGCCGGCTGGTCTGCCAGACTCGACATGCCGAGGGGCTGACCGCGCTGCTCGCGGACTTCTTCCAGCTGCCGGTGGCCGTGGAGGAGTTCGTCGGTCACTGGCTCGATCTGCCGAAGGAATCCTACTGGCGGCTGGGCGACTCGCCCCGGACCGGCACCCTGGGGGTGTCGACCATCGCCGGCTCGCGCGTCTGGGACCGCCAGTACAAGTTCCGGGTCGTCCTGGGCCCGCTCGGCGTAGACGACTACTGCCGCATGCTACCGGGCGGGGAGAGTCTCCCGCGTCTCGTGGCGGCCGTCCGCAACTATCTGGGCGACGAGCTCGACTGGGACCTGAACCTGGTCCTGCGCAAGGACGAGCTGCCGCCGTTGAAGCTCGGGGCGCAGGGGCGGCTCGGCTGGACGACCTGGCTGACCAGCCGGCCGCCCGCCGAGGACGCGGACGACCTGTGCCTGCAGGCGATGAGGTACGAGACGGCAAGGGCGGCCGCCTAGCGAAATGCTGACCCATCGACCGTTCAAGTTTGAACCCGGCAACGGAGGGGAGATCCATCATGCCTGACATCAGCCGCGTCGCGCTGTTCGGCAAGCTCAACCGGCTCGGCTACAAGGCCATCGAGAGCGCAACCGTGTTCTGCAAGATGCGGGGCAACCCGTACGTCGAGCTGGTTCACTGGCTGCACCAGATCCTGCAGCTCCCGGATTCGGACCTGCACCGGATCGTCAAGCAGTTCAGCCTGGAGCCCTCGCGCCTGGCCCGGGACATGACCGACGCCCTGGACCGGCTGCCGCGCGGCTCGACCTCGATCTCCGATCTGTCGGCCCACGTCGAGGAGGCGGTCGAGCGCGGCTGGGTCTATGGCACCCTGATGTTCGGGGAGTCGCAGGTGCGCACCGGTCATCTGGTGATCGGCATCCTGAAGACCCCGGGGCTTCGCAGCGCGCTGCCGGCCATCTCGAAGGAGTTCGACAAGGTCAAGGTCGAGACCCTGACGGATCGCTTCGCCGAGATTGTCGGCGGCTCGCCCGAGGAGGCGATGGGCGCCCAGGACGGGTTCCAGGTCGGCGGCGGCGCCGCCCCGGGCGAGGCGAGCGATGCCATCGCACCGGCGGCGATGGGCAAGCAGGAGGCCCTGCAGCGCTTCACCGTCGATCTGACCGAGCAGGCCCGCGCCGGCAAGCTCGACCCCATCGTCGGGCGCGACGAGGAGATTCGCCAGATCGTCGATATCCTGATGCGCCGCCGCCAGAACAACCCGATCCTGACCGGCGAGGCGGGTGTCGGCAAGACCGCGGTGGTCGAGGGCTTCGCCCAGCGGATCGCGCTCGGCGACGTGCCGCCGCCGCTCAAGGACGTGACCCTGCGCACGCTGGACGTCGGCCTGCTGCAGGCCGGCGCGAGCATGAAGGGCGAGTTCGAGCAACCGGCTGCGATCAGGTCATCGAGGAGGTCCAGGCCTCGGCCAAGCCGATCATCCTGTTCATCGACGAGGCGCACACCCTGGTCGGCGCCGGCGGCGCCGCCGGCACCGGCGACGCGGCCAACCTGCTGAAGCCGGCGCTTGCGCGCGGCACGCTGCGCACGGTCGCCGCCACGACCTGGGCCGAGTACAAGAAGCACATCGAAAAGGACCCGGCTCTGACCCGCCGCTTCCAGGTGGTCCAGGTCGATGAGCCGAGCGAGGAGAAGGCCATCCTGATGATGCGGGGCATGGCCTCGACGATGGAGAAGCACCACAAGGTCCAGGTCCTGGACGAGGCGCTGGAGGCCTCCGTCAGGCTGTCCCATCGCTACATCCCGGCGCGCCAGCTGCCCGACAAGTCGGTCAGCCTGCTCGACACGGCCTGCGCCCGGGTGGCCATCAGCCAGCACGCGGTGCCGCCGGACGTGGACGACTGCCGCAAGCGCATCCAGGCCCTGGAGAACGAGCTGGCGATCATCGGCCGGGAGACCGCCGTCGGCATCGACGCCGCGGAACGCGAAGCGACGGCCAAAGAGAGGCTAGAGGCCGAGCAGGCGCGCCTGCAAGACCTGGAGACCCGCTGGGAGCAGGAGACGGTCGCTGGTCGAGCAGATCCTCGACATCCGCGGACGGCTCCGCGCCGGAACCGGCAAGGTGGAGGGGACCGGCAGCCAGCTGGAGGCCGCCGCCGACGAGGCCCACAAGTCCGAGCCCGGCAAGCCCGAGGCGGCCGAGCCGCCCGAGGAGGCCGCGGCGGCCGCCCCGGAGGACGCCATCTCGGAGGCCGAGCGCGAGGCCCTGCTCGCGGAGCTCAAGGGGCTCCAGGCCGACCTGCACCAGATGCAGGGGGAGCGTCCGCTGATCCTGCCGACGCGTCGATGACCAGGCCGTCGCCTCGGTGGTGGCGGACTGGACCGGCATCCCGGTCGGGCGCATGGTCAAGAACGAGGTCGAGACCGTGCTGAAGCTCGCCGACACGCTCGAGCAGCGCGTCATCGGCCAGCGGCACGCCCTGGAGATGATCGCCCGGCGCATCCAGACCTCGCGCGCCAGGCTCGACAACCCGAACAAGCCGATCGGCGTCTTCCTGCTCGCCGGCACCTCCGGTGTCGGCAAGACCGAGACCGCGCTGGCGCTGGCCGAGGCCCTCTACGGCGGCGAGCAGAACGTCATCACCATCAACATGAGCGAGTTCCAGGAGGCGCACACGGTCTCGACGCTCAAGGGCGCGCCGCCCGGCTACGTCGGCTACGGCGAGGGCGGGGTGCTCACCGAGGCCGTGCGCCGCCGGCCCTACAGCGTGGTGCTGCTCGACGAGGTCGAGAAGGCCCACCCGGACGTGCACGAGATCTTCTTCCAGGTCTTCGACAAGGGCTGGATGGAGGACGGCGAGGGCCGGGTGATCGACTTCAAGAACACCCTGATCCTGCTGACCACCAACGTCGGCACGCGACCTGATCATGAGCATGTGCAACGACCCCGAGCTGATGCCCGAGCCGGAGGGCATCGCCAAGGCCCTGCGCGAGCCGCTGCTGAAGGTGTTTCCGCCGGCCCTGCTCGGCCGCCTGGTGGTGATCCCCTACTACCCGCTCAGCGACGAGATGATCGGCGCCATCGCCCGGCTGCAGCTCGGGCGCATCGAGAAGCGGATCCGCGAGAACCACAAGGTGCCGTTCAGCTACGACGACGAGGTCGTCAAGCTGATCGCCAGCCGCTGCACCGAGCTCGAGAGCGGCGGGCCGCATGATCGACGCCATCCTGACCAACACCGTCCTGCCGAGGATCAGCGAGGAGTTCCTGAAGCGGATGATGGAGGGCAAGCCCGTCGAGCGGGTGCACGTGAGCGTCCAGGACGGCGACTTCGGGTACGGGTTCGAGTAAGCGGACGAGCCTCGCGGCCCGGCTGGAAAGCCGGCGTACTAAGACTGGTCCGATCGGTTCAGACCGGTCCGATATCGATATCGGGCCTCACGGGTCCGTGCACTCGCAGTATCTCTTCCTATAAGCAATCGATTGCCATTAATGGCGCGATCTGTGCCGCAGGCTGACACAACGAACGGGGCCAACGATCGCGCAAAACGCCGGTAGGTGATTGGCGGCCCAGCGGCACGAGCAGTACGCGGGTGCCGCACCGCGTCAGTTCGCCTCGGTGGTCTCCACGTCCACCACAAAGCCGTTGCGGTTCTCCATAAGCACGTGCCCCAGGTGGCACAGCCGCGCCTAGGTGTTGTTGGACTTGCGGTACAGGCGTGCGTGCGGATCCGTCCTGGAGGCGTGTCGTTGCAGCGTTTCTTGCCCCTGAAGTCGACTTCGCGGTTGCGCCCGCCACCTTTGTCCGGTGGGTCCAGCTCTGCCCGCACGGGCCAAGCCAAGGGTCATGCCACCGCTGCCCGCGAACAACTCGATGTCCACGTGACCGTTCTTGACGAGCCCTAGCGTCGCATCATCGGAAAAATGCTCCCCGTTGACCGGGGTCGCCCGCGCGGCCAGAGGATGATCCTTGAGGGTTAGATCGTCGATAGGGGACAAGGAGCGTTCCATTTTGTAGGTAGTCAGTTCCAACCGGACCCAGGGTTCCATCGGAAAGGCCATGTCTCTCCAATACGAGCCGCTGCCGATCAGGGCGGCATCATAAAGCCGCGGAGCCGCCCAGAACATCGGCCAGCGCGATCGGCTCCAGCGCGTTCGTCATGAGAAATGCTCGCCACGGGGTCTGCTTCTGGCCGTCCAACGAGAATTCATCGGACAAACCGAAGGGTAACGGGCGATCCGGCAGTGAATAAAGTCTTCGCCCGACTCGCGCTAGACGGCCCTGGCGCACCAGCCTAGTCAGCGAAACTCGCAGAAGGCGGTGGGTGTCCAGGTCCAGGGGCCGAAGGAGCCGCTGGTTACGAACAGGCTCAAGGATGGCATCTTAGGTAGATTCCATTCTGAAAAAATGTTCCCATGCGCCCATATTTATCAATTTTATATGTCTTTTTGGAACAATTCGGCTTGGCCCGCAGGTTTGCCCACTCTGCGGCACTCTTCCAAAGCACCGACACCACCGCGACCACCTGGCAGATAGCATTACAACGCTGCGGGGCGACACCCGGGCGACCGGCGACCACGGCCCCTGGTGATGTCCCGGTTCGCGAGCAGGGCCTTAGCCATCTCAAGGCCCTTGTCGGTGACCGACCGTGAACGCCGGCCCACGCGCCCGCCGGCCAGGGCGGCATCGAGCCCGGCACGGGCACGTTCGGGGATAAAGGAGCGCTCGAACTCGGCCCGCGCCTCGATTTCAGATACCAATTAATTGCCGTCCTGGCAGTTCATCGGGCCATCCTTGCCCCGGACGGAGAACGCAAGAGATCAGCGTTTCCCTAATTGGAGGCCAAACAGTAAAGCCCGGCTCCGACGGGCCTAGTTCATCGAACGAGCATTGCCCAGCGAGCAAGCCGCTCCAGGCTTGGCTCAATGTCGGCCTCCAGTGCCGCTCGCCGCGCTTCCGGTTGATCGATCACCGCTCCCTGCCCGATCAGCAGGTCGTCGCTGTCATCCAGGGTGGCGAGCAGGGCGTCGATCAGCTCGGCTCGGGTGCGGGTGCCGTCCAGCAGCGGCAAGAGACGGCGCATCAGTGGCGGCAGGTCGATGCCGTGGTGGCGCAGGTTCGTGATTACGCCGCCCGCGGCGAGCTGATAGCGGGCCCAGGGACTGGCCAGAGGTCGTTCGCCGCCCCGCTGGGCGAAGCGCGGCGGATGCAGGTGCAGCTCCACGGCACCGGCGGCGTAGAGGGACAGCAGGTTCTCGCTCAATTCTCGAACATCGGCCGGAGCGGGTCGCTCGCCCTCGTCCGCACGCCCCAGTCGATCGAGGGCTCGCTCGGTCAGCCCCGGGATCGCGTGCGTGGCCGGCCAGGTCTCGGTCAGGCACAGCAGGGCCGCCTTCGTCAGCGGATGGTCGGTCGCGCCCGTCACGCCCCGTTCGCGGTTGACGAACCTGAAGGGCGCCTTTGCGCGGATGTCCGACTCGGGATCCAAGCACTTCAGATTCGATGCCGCGTGCAGCGGCGCGATTCGGCCGGAATCCAGGTTCCGATCCAGAGTCGCCGCCCTGTGGCAAAGCAGGGTCTGGCGGAAGGTGCGGTTGTTTATGAAGTCGAGATACTGCTCCCGGCGGACAAGGTCGTCACCGAGCTGCGCGAGGACCCTTACGGCGTGCTCCGGCAAGCGTTCGTTGTTCATCTCCCAGAGGTTGGCCTCGGAGAGGAACTGGAGACCGTGCCGGGCGGCGTGCTGTACGAATTCCCGAAAATAGACCGGCTCGTTCACATCCTCGAGGAACTCGTGATAGAGCCATTCGACAGGCGTATTGGGCTCGCGGAGCTGGGCCTGAACGCGGCGGTAAATGGTCCGGTAATGGGCCACCTCGTCCGGGATCCCGTCGCAGAGCAGATCGAGCACGCGCTGGGATTCCCGCAGTCGCTCGCGGGCGTCCCCCTCGCCCCGGGTGTGGAACAGCATCGCGTCGCGCACGACCCCGTTCATGTGCCAGCCGGGGTAGCAGTTGTAGCTCACGAACGCGATGCCGTGCGGGCGCAGGAGCCGCGCACAGATCGCGAGCAGCCGGTCGCGCACCGCCGCTGGAACCCAGGAGTAAACACCGTGGGCGAGGATGTAGTCGAAGTCGCCCAGTCCCTCGCCCAGCGCCATGATGTCGCCGTGCTCCAGGGTGAGGTTGTCCGCCCCCAAGGCGTCGGCTGCCGCGCGTCCGTCGCGGATCTGGCGCTCGGATAGGTCGATACCGACCAGCTCCGCATCGGGCAGCTCGAGCGCCAGGGGAATCAGGTTCTCCCCCCGGCCGCATCCGAGCTCCAGCACCCGGCAGTCGGCGACCGCCGCGGGTGCGGGCCGCATCCCCAGCAGTGTGCCCAGCGTCGCGAGGCGGTTCGGGTGGGTCTGGGCGAACGCGACGCTGCGGTAGGGCACCTCGTCGTAGCTGAACGGTTTCTTGGGGGTGCTCAGTGCTCGCTCCCTGGATTTTGTGCCGCCAATGTTTGCAGGGCCCGGTAGAGCTCCGCGCCGATCGTGTGGATGTCGTGTCGCGCGAGCACGCTGTCGCGTCCCTGCTTGCCGAAGCTCGCTCGGAAGTCGGGGTGACGCAGCAGGAAGCTGAGGGCGTTGCCGAAGTCCGCGCCGTTTACCGGCTCGGTGAGCCGCCCGGTGACACCCTGCTGGACGCGATCCAGCGTGGCTTCCGAGCGGCAGGCGACGACCGGCATCCCCAGCCCCTGGGCACGCAGCAGCGAATCGACGCCGACCCCGGAGCCCGAGGGCCACAGGTAGAGGTCGCTCGCGGCGAACAGCGCCATGCGATCCTCCGGCGTCGGGCGCGGCCATGTCCGTATACGGGTTGCGCCAACGTCTCGGAGTGCCGCCTCGACCTGCGCGCCGGCGGGCCCGTCACCGGCCACCAGCAGCGTCCAGTCGGGCAGCACCATGCGCGACAGGGCCAACCCCAGCATCCGGTACCCGTCCAGGGCCTCGCCGGGCGTCATCGGCAGATCCGTGAGCAGCCAGGTGCCGGTCGGCGAGAGACGCAGATGCGATGCGACCGCGGCGCGGTGCTGGGGACGCAGATGGGCCATGGCGACCAGCGGGCCGGCGTCGAGGAAGGGTGGGAGCGCCAATATCTTCTGATCGGCGCTGAGCGCCGCTCTGATAGTACGAGCCGCCGGGCTGCCGATGCACACCGTCAGGGACGCGGCGGAGAGAGTTCGGGAGAATGCCGGGGTCGGCGCCGGGGGAGGGTCCGGTTCCAGCAGCACGTAGGGAATTCCGAGTGCCTCGCTGACCGCCGGGCCGAGCGGGTCCAAGCTTCCGGCCGAGATGCCGGCGGTTATCCACAGGCGCGGGCGCTCGGCGACCGGCGCAGTGCGCCAAGCCTCGACCAGCGCGGTCGGGCTCAGCCGGGTGTCGGCGGCGATCAATTTCAGACGCGTGGTTTGGAGCGCGGCCTGAATCGCCCGGGTGGCGGGTGCCGGGGCACCGACCCTGTGCAGAACGGCGTTAAGGATGCCGGCGCTCATTGCAGCAGCAGCGCGAAGTCGGCGAGGCCACGTAGCCTCGCCTCCAGCTGCTCGCCGAGCGCCCGACGCCGCGCATCCGGTTCGGCGATAGGCTCACCGCCCGCGAGTACCTCGATGGCGTTGAGCTCCACCAAAGAGAACAGGTCGTCGAGCAGCTCGGCGCGGTCCCGGGTACCGTCGGCCAGAATCAGCAACTGACGGTCCAGCGGCTCCATGGCGATGGGCTGATGTTGGAGGTTGATGATGGTCTCGCCCGTGGCGGCCCGGCGTCTCGCCCAGGGACTCGCAAGCGGCCGCACTCCGGGAACCTCCGCCGCCACGGGAGGCAAGGTCGAGAGCTCGATGCTGCCGGCGCGATAGAGCTGTAGGAGACAGTCGTCGAGCTCGCGCGCGTCCGCGGCGAAGGACCGCGCGACTTCGAGCCGGAGACCCGGGTCTAGGCGAGCCCGCGCCCTGGCGTGGAGTTCGCCGTGCTCGACGGACCGCGGGCAGGAGTCGCTCAGGCAAAGCAGCGCGGCCTTGGTCAGCGGATGGCGGGTGGTGCCCTCGACGCCACTGGGGTCGGTGAAGCCGAGCGGCGAGTCCGAGACCAGATCAACCCCGGCCGCTTCACAACGCAACTCGGCCCGAACCCAGAGCCCCGCCAGGGTCGCCGGGTCCCCCAAACGGGCTGACCGCACGTCGGCGCGGCAGAGCAGGCTCTGCCTGAACGTCCGGTTGCAGACGAAATCCAGGTATTGCTCGCGCCGGATCGGGTTCTCGCCCAGCGCGTCGATTTGCTCGAGCAGCTCGGGCGGTAGGCGAATCGTCCCCATCCGAGCTTCGTCCGCCTCCGCAAGGTAGCGCATTCCGTGGGCGGCCGCGTGCGCGGCGAATTCCTCGAAGTAGACGGGGTGGTTCACCTCCGCGATCAGGTCGTGGAAGAGCCGCGCCGCGCGGTCGGCCGGCGTGTCGAGTCGGCGCGCCAGGTTCTCGAACAGGCTCCGGTAGGGCTTGATGAGGTCCGGGACGGACCGGCACATGAAGTCGATAATGGCCATCGACTGCGAGATCCGCGCCTGGCCGTCCTCGATGTCGCCGGCGTGGAACAGCAACAGGTCGCGCACGGCCGTCTGGAGCCGCCAGCCGGGCAGGGTGTTGTAGCTTAGATAGGCGACCCCGTTCGGGGCGATATGCTTGCGGCAGGCCGCGAGCAGGGCGTCGCGCACCGGCTCCGGGACCCAGGAATAGACCCCGTGGGCGACGATGTAGTCGAACTGGCCGAGGTCGCCTGCCAGGGACAGGATGTCGCCCTGCTCGATCCGCGCGTTGGTCAGGCCGAGCGATGCGATAGCGGCCTGCCCGGCCTCGGCCTGGGCAGCGCTGAGTTCGATCCCCAGCAGGTGCGCGCCTGGCATCTCCAAGGCCATGGGGATCAGGTTGCCTCCCGTGGCGCATCCGAGCTCGAGGACTCGGCAGGCCTCCAGCGGCGGGGGGGCCGGGTCCATCCCGTGCAGCGCGGCGACGGTGGCGAGCCGGTTCGGGTGGCTCTGGGGAAACACCATGGCCGGGTAGGGCAACTCGTCGTAGCTCGATTTCACGATCCGAGGGCGTATTCTCGCTAGGCGGCTCGAGGCGGCGACCGCTGCCATTGCTGCCATTATGGCATGGCTGGTTTTGGCTGCCCCGCCCCTGACTGGACGGGCGCGGCGCGAAAGCCCTTCCCCGGGCTCTTGCGACGCGGTACGTCTACACTATAGCAATTACCGACCAATGTACTTGGGATCCGTTCGGGCGACCTCGCCGTTTTCGTTTTTGAGTCCGGCGGGATCGGCGGTGGCAATAACTTACCGATCCGGAGGACTTTGCGGTGAGCGATCAAGAGGGTATTGCAGCACTCGCGATACAGGTCGCGGGGCCGGTATCGGCGTCGGGCGGGCTCGCCGCGGCGGGTCCCTGGGAAAGCGCCGCCGAGGAGCTCGATTACCTTATCGGCAGGCTGAGCGTCGGGGACGTACCTACAAGGTCCTGAACCGGGACGCCGGGACCGCGCTGCTGGCGTTCGGCGGGGCCGATGACGCGTTCTACGCCGCTTGCGTTGTTCAGCAGGGCGATCCTGACGCCGTGACCGGTGCGAGGCACCCTCGCGGGTCAGCTCCTGCTCGATGCGCTGCCAACGGGCGGCGCGAAAGCCCCGGGGCACTCGCGGTGCTGGCGGGGGTGCGCCAGGTTCCCGTAAAGGGACTTTACGCGACTCGCCGTTTCGTCGAGGCTCTACCGCCAACCCTGAAGATCCGGTTTCGGATTGCGGGCGTCGATGGCAACGAAACCTTCTGCGGTGTCCGGCCCGGTCGGCTTCGAGAGCCTGTGCGTCGAGCAGGAAAGCACCGCGGTCGCCATCGCGAAAACCAGTTACGCCGAGCCCGAACGGGAACGCGAGCTGAACTTGCGATGGCGAGAGAGGCAGCTCAGTCTCGACCCCGGAGCCCCGGGGTCACACTCGGGCGCGCGGGCTCGGCAACGATCCGGATCCCGACGGAGTTCGCATCGCGGACGCACGCGCGGCTGGTATTTGAGCAGACCAACTTCGTGCTCCACGACGAGAGCACCAACGAAACTATGTCCGAATCGACGAGGACGCGGAGCAATTCCTTCATCTCGAGCAGATCGTGCTCCGCGGTCAAGGGGTCATCAGCCTGGGCAGGAGGATCCAGAATGCGGCGACCCACCTGATCTATTTCAAGGCGACCTGAGGGGATCGCCGCGATTCATAGCTGGAAGTCCGCGATGCGCCGCTTCAGGGTCGAAAGCAGGATGCCGAGCTCCCGGGCGACCGCCGCCTTGTTGTTGCCGTTGCGTTCCAGCGCTTCCTTGATCATCTGCCGCTCGAGCACCTTGAGCTGGGTCGGCGAGGTCGCCGCCGATACCCCTTGCGGGGCGGCGGAGGCGCTGGAGGCCGGATCGGCCGAGTCAGGTTCCGCCAGACGCCAGTGCTCCGGGCGAGTATTCCAGGCCCCGGCAAAGCACCGACGCCCGTTCCAGCACGTTTCTGAGCTTCGCGGATTTTGCCCGGCCAGTCGTACCGCTGGAGGGCGGCAAGTGCATCGGAGGCAAGGCGGCATTCGAGCCCGAGCTTGTC
>CAVPOY010000011.1:0-155297 GCA_963707135.1 uncultured Gammaproteobacteria bacterium
TGTCCTCTTCTTCGACTTTTCGTTACGTATTGCTGCATCGACACCCCGAACGAGGTGGACTACTACCGCAACGGCGGCATACTCCACTACGTGCTGCGCAAGCTGGCGGCCTGATCTGGGCATCCCCGAGGAACCTCGAGCCCCGCCGCACTTGGTATCTCTAACCAAGGCATTGGCCAGGCCCTTTCGCCTGCCATCCGAATGGGACTTCACGCCTCCACCCGGCGTGCGACTGATAGATGTCCGCACGCTGCCGCAGCTGGCCGAGCACGCCGATGCCTGGGATGCACTATTGTCGCGATGGGGGCGCTCCGACCCGGCGCTGTCATATCGCTTGGACCAGTGCTTTTCTCAAGCACCAGCTGCGACCCCGCGAGAACTGGCTCTGCCTGCTTGCCTATGAAGCTGAGCGTCTGATTGGGGCCCTGCCATTGGTGACCGCTCGATGCTACTCGCTAGGCTGGCTGCGACCAGCCCTTTTAAGGTCTCACTTCGCCGACCACCTAGATTCGGCGAGCAACTTGGCGGTTGAGACATGAGGTTGACCTTTATACCGAGTGCGCGGAGTTGGGGGTTTCTTCGGGCCTCGCGTGGTCTTGCGGAGCTTGCGCAGGTCCACGTGGCTGGCGAGGTCGAGCAGCCAGGCGGCGAATCGCTGCGGGCTGGCCTGTGCGAGCAAAGCCCATTCCTGCTCGGAGACGGCGATGCCAAGACCGGTCATGGTGGTGGCGATCTCGCCGGCCAGGTAGTACTCCGAGACGGTGTCGTCGATCGCCTGAGTGGGGTGAGCGGCACGCAGCGCGGCCATGACCACGGCATAGAGATTGAACGCCACCAGGGCCAGGCAGAACGCAAACAGAGCGGCCTGGGGGTAGCCCAAGGTCTCGATTTCGGAGTTGAGGTGGCGTTCGAGCTTTTGAAAGGCGGTCTCGATCCCCCAGCGGGCGCGGTAGCAGGCGGCGATGGTCATGGCGTCGGCCACCGCGATGGGCAGATTGGTCAGGATCACCAGGGCGGTGTCGGCGTTGCGCGTCTTGCGCTTCAAGGTCACGGTGATACGGCGCAGGCTCCAGCGCTCACCCGCAGGCGAATCCAGCTGCACGGCTTGCTCGTGGACCTCCCCGGTGTCGCTGCTGCCCACCCGCCGCATCGGCTCCAGCGGCTTGGTGGTGAGGCCGCCGTGCTGGCGGATGATGAAGAACGCCGCGCGCCGATCGATCGCGTGCAAAAACCCCGAGACGCAGAAGTTGCGGTCAGCCACCCAGACCTCGCCCGGTGCGACGCTGGCGGCCACCGCCTCCAACAGCGAGCGCTCCTGGGCGTGTCCGTCGGCGCAGGGAAAGACATCCACCGCCAAGCCCAGTTGCGGATCGAAGACCACCAGGGATTTCCCCGGCAAGGGGCCCGCGGCCGTGGTGCGCAGCGGTTTGAGGCGATGCTCGCTGGCGGCCAGACAATTGCCGTCGAGGTATTTCAGCCGGTAGCCCGCCAGCGGCGCGGGCCGCCCACCGTTCATCGTCTCGATCACGGCCTGGGCCTCGCGCGCGATGTGCCGCACCAAACCCTGCGAGGTCGTCAGCTCGACGCCGCGCAGCTTGGCATAGACCGAGACGATCGACGCGGCGATCTGGGCGTGGCGGTAGGCGGCATGCACGCTGGCCTGGGTGCGACACACGATCTGCAGCATCAGCCCCACCAGCGAGGAGAACAGGATGTCGCGCGTGTACTGGGCCTGGGCCGTGGCCTCGAACCAACGGTCCAGGGCCTCGGGATTGAGCAGGCGCTCGAGCAGCCCGCGCACCATCACCGTCGCCGGGCTCTTCTGGACGAATCTCTGCAGGACGTCGCCAAACATGGTCGCGCGTGGCCTCAAGGAATCTCAACAATATCGGAAGGTTACATGATATTGTGAACACCTTAAAAGAGCTTGGCAGTTCTCCTAACCGGCTGCTGCTTGCCTATTTCTTGCCGAGCGATCAATTGGCGGCGTTCGGTTTGGCTGATCATTTCAAGCGCCTTGCGACGAAATTCATGCCTGCCACTACATTCCAAAGCATGGTCCGCCCAGTCGCAATGGCGCGATACGCCGCTACACAGGATTCTCGGGAAGTAGCACGATTGTCTGATCTAACGTATCGCTTGAATCTCTTGATACTTGTCCCGCCGATCGTCGTGTTGTTGATCGCTGGGGAGCCGATATTCGAATGGATAACTGCAAACAAGTATGGCGCCGCCGGACCTTTACTCGCCGGAGTATTAATCTTGATGATTGCAGAAGGGACGCGCTCCATTGTAGAACTCTTGATTACCGCGCTGGAGAAAAATAGCATATTTTTTTGGACCAATCTCGTGCAGTCCGCGTCCCTTGTCCTCGCAATTCCTCTAATTCCCTCTCTTGGCGCTTGGTCTGTCATTGTCGCAAACGGTATTGGGACGATCGCGTCGAATGCAATCATCATCATTCGCATTAGACGTCAGGGCTATAAATTCGACGTCAGTAAATATCAGATATTTCTTATTGGCCTATATGGCGCCATCGCGGGTTTAGTGGGCGCCGTTTCCTGGCGTTTATCCGGATCCTTTTTGCTTACCACCCTCCTTATCGTTTGTTCTTATATTGGCGCGTGCGTCCTGCACCCACCATTTCTGCCGTCGGAATTGAAATTGGCTCGTTCGTTGTTGCAAGGAAAAAAAAGGAAGAAAACCGATCGCGCAATCTAGGAACCTGCGCTGTCCTGATAGCCTAACACCCTCACAATCGGACCGGGGATTTTGGAGCCAAAATGAAACAAGTGTCAGACGCAAGGGCATCACAGTCCGCGCTCGCCGGAAACGCAGTCGCGTTTCTCGTAGGTGCGGGCCGTTCCGGCACAACGATGCTATATAAACTTCTTGCATTGCATGAAGACATCGCGGTCATAACAACGTATGACCGGTTTTTTCCGCACTGGGTTCCCACTTCACTGCTCCTCCGAGGATTAAGGCGCTTCCCACGTCTGAAGATCGGAATGTGGTTCGATTCAGAGGGGAACGCATACACATTTGGCAGGGTCCCGCATAAACGAATTCTTCCAAAACCCACCGAAGGAGAATTTCTTTACGAGGCTTGCGGCCTCCCATTGACGCCGCCAGAGGATTACGAAATCCCGTTGGAAGTTGCCACGTGCCTGCGCAACCGTTTTGAGTCCATACGCCGGCGCGCCGGGGCCGCGATTTTTTTGACTAAGCGCACTGCGAATAATCGCCGCCTGATGCATCTGCAACATGCGTTTCCCCGGGCACGCTACATAAACATCATCCGTGACGGTCGCGACGTGGCCTATTCGCTTTCACGTGTATCCTGGTGGCCGAAGCACGTTGTCTGGTGGGCCAATGCCACGCCAGTGGAACTCGTAGCGAAGGGCATGGCACCGCTCGGAATTTGCGCAAGGAACTGGGTGGAAGAGATTCGGAGTATTAATTCCGGTAGGCGCGGTATCCCGCAAGAGAACTGGCTCGATGTTCGGTATGAAGAGCTTCTGGCAGATCCACTGCGAGTGGTCTCCGATATTCTGGCGTTTCTCTCCTTGCGTCCCTATCCAGAGTTTGAATCTGCTCTTCGCTCTCTCGACATTCGCGAAAAGCGCCGAGACCTCTCAAAGATCTGGAGTGCCGAGGAACAAGCGGTTGTCGCGCGCGAGATCGAATCGACATTGAGAGAGTTGGGCTACCCGTCTTGACGCCCATGATGGCGTCCGGGACCGTGTTTTGCCGGCATCGCAGCAGCCGTGTCGCGAAGCTTCCGCGTCTCGCCTTGTCTTGCTGCCGCAGCACGGCCAAGCATATCTTCTTTTCGAACCGTATCGCTCACCGAGGATCCGCTGTTGGGCTGATGCGGCGCCGGCCACGGTTCGGCGCGTGTGCATCCAGCTCCGGCGGGCAGAGCGGACATTGCTGGGACTTTGGGGAACAAAATTACACAAGAACCGTTCTCGTGCACGGAAGACCTAATCAGGGCTGACTGGACGCTCAAGGAGAAGTGCATCTGGATAGCCAGCGGGCTCACAAAGGAAGCGTTCGACGCACTGCGGGATTGGACCGGGTTCAATAAGCTCGATGACGCGCAGCAACGCCTGAAAAACTCGCAGTCGTCGTCGCCTTGTTACAGATACACCGGCTGGATACTTGCCGGCAGGACTCGGGCGCAAATTCCTACACCGTGAATTCTAACGCGACGCTAAGCGGCCGGCTGTCCTTCTCCTTTATCTTGGCTCGGGCGGGAAATTTGCGCCGGGCCGGATCCTCCTTGCCGCTACCAGTGCTACGTACCATAGCAAACTTATCCGTAACCGGTAGCTCCGCGGCGTCCTTCCCGCCACGCGAGTGCGGACAATGCTCCCCATCGTTCACACCAGCGACGGGGAGAATCGGTGGCATCGAACGACCGACGGTTGCGGCGCGGCCCGCTTAGCATCGGGCCGTCTCCGAATGCAACTTGGATGACGCCAGGATGCCACGGGTAGTGGCTCAGTCCGCGAGCCAGTTACCTAACTCGCTGATTTTTAAAAATGTGCGGCTGCAACATAACGCCGCTCAAGAGGACGACGCGCTCGGGGTAGAGGCGGATGCTCACCATCTGCCCGACCCATTCGCAGGGCGCGGAGTAGCGGTTGCGCGCGACCGTCACCAGGGCGGTGCTCGACACCCGCCCCAGGGTCTCCACACAGCCGTCGAAGGGGGCCGGCATGGGCATCAAGGAAGGCTGCTCATGGGCGAGCATCTCGGCCACCGTCAGCTCGTCACATTCGGGATGGCGCACCTGCGACCACAGCGCTCGAGCAGCCAGCCATTGAGCTCGGCGAAGCTGCCAAAGCGCCTCTGACCGGCCTCCTGGCAGAGGCGCCGGCGAATGTCCTGGACGTTCTTCTCCACGACGCCCTTCTCCCAGCCCGAGGCGACGTTGCAGAAGTCGGTGTCGAACAGGTAGTGCGAGGCCATGGCGGCAAAGCGGGCGTTGACCACCCGTGCCTTGCCCGCCTGGACCTTGTCGACGGCGGTCTTCATGTTGTCGTAGATGCCGCGCCGCGAGATCCCACCCAGTGCCGCGAAGCAGCGGGTGTGGGCATCGAACAGCATCTCATGGCCCTGGCTGGGATAGGCGACCAGCACGAAGGCGCGGCTGGCACACAGCTTCATGTGCGCCACCAGCAACCGCCGCCACACCCCGGCGATGACCAGCCCTTCCTCGCTCCAGTCGAACTGAAAGGCCTCCCCCAGCTCAAACTTCAGCGGCACGAAGGCACGCCCGAGCGCCTTGCCGCCGCGCTTGCGCCAGTGGCGGACAAAGTCGCTCACCCGCGTGTAGCCGCCCCTATACCCCTGGGGGCTTGATCTCGGTGAACAACGTGCGGGCGGTGCGCCGGTCGCGCTTGGGGCGCCTGGCGTCGGCCTCCAGGGCCGCGAGGAGCAGCGCCTCGAAGGCCGCCAGCTTGCCGGGCCGATGCGCGCGCTGATACCTCGGCTCCGTGCCCTCGGGCTTCCTCAGCCAGGCCCTGATGGTGTTGCGCAACAGACTCGTGCGCCGCGAAATCTCCGATAGGGACAGACCGTCCCGAAAGTACATCCTGCGGATCTTGCCAAGCGTGGCCATGGTGATCACCCTCCAGTCTCCTGCTCAGAAATCGAGCAGGTAAGGTTGAACACCCTGGTGAGTTTCGAACCGGGATCTCCCCCAAATGCTGGTCAGTTCTCAACCGTCCTCAACAGCTTTCAACGTGGAGAAACCGGATTCCACTTTTTACCTGGGATGGTCGTCAGCGCGAGGGGGCGCCTGGGAGTCGGAGGCGCGCGCGGACGGTCTCGGTTTGCCCCGGTCAGCCACTCCTCCCCGGCGAGGTTCCGCCGCCCGTTTCCTGGGCCAGCCACTTGGCGCCCAGGTCCTACCGCTGATCCCAAACTGGTCGGTCCGACGCACGGACACGGCGTAGCCTTGCGCAAGGTGCACGCGGCGCGCGGATCTGGGTGCCCGATGTCCCATAGGCCTCCGCCCGGGCATGGACAAGCCTGAACCGAACAATACGCACGCGACGGCTGCCGCTACGGGCGAGCAGCGGGGAAATACTATTCGAATGCGCCGCTCCGCTACACCGCGCGGCCCCGTCAGCCTGGCCGGCTCCGGCGAGCCCGGACTCGTCTCGGTGATCATGCCCTGCCACGACTCGGCGGCCTTTCTCGCCGAGGCCGTGCACAGCGTGCTTGGCCAGGGTTACCGCCGGGTCGAGCTGATTGCGGTCGACGACGGCTCGCGGGACGCTACGGTCGAGATTCTGCACAATTTCGCCGAAGGGCATCCCAAACGGATGCGCGTGCTGCAGCGCGCTACCCGTGATCCCGTTCAGGCACGGAACCTGGCCCTGCGGCACGCCCAGGGACAGTACATTGCCTTCCTGGAGGCAGAGGACTGGTGGCACCCCCGGTTCCTCGAGCGAATGGTCCGGGCGCTCCGGGGGAGCAAGGGGCAGCTCGCCTACTGCGGATGGCACGACGTCGACTCCCGACGCGGCATCGGCAGCCACCGCGTTCCGCCGGAATATGGACCGGCCGATTTCATAAACGCCACCATCGACGACAGCCCTTGGCCGATCCATGCGGCGTTGGTCGCCCGCGACCTGACTATGGCGCTCGGGGGTTTCTCGGAACAGGAACCCCACGCGATGGACGACGACCTGTGGCTGCGCGCCTCTATGTTAAGCCCGACGCTGGTGCGGGTACCCGAGTTTCTCGCCTTCCGCCGCGCGCGCCCCCCGGGAAGGGATGGCTCCACGACGACCGATCAGGTGATCTCGGCCTGGCGGGTGCGGCGCGACTTCGCTGACAACTGCCCGGCGCAGATCCGGCCGTCGTCGAGGCGGAAGCTGCGCGCTCGCTCGGATGTCTACCTGCTGCGCCAAGCGACCCGAGCGCTGGAGGCCGATGACCACGAAACGGCTCGGCAGATCTATCGGGCGGCCATTGCGAACCGCGTCTTCTCGCCTGGCGACCTAATGGACCTTCTGCCAGCCCTGCTCCCCCGGAAACTGTTCGCGGGTCTGGCCCGAACGGCAGTCGCCCGTCGCAGCCGCTAGCCCGCAGGGGCGCTTCGTCCCAGCCGGAGCGCTGGCACCCGGTCGCAATTCCGTGGAGAATTTCAGCCCCCCGGCGGTGCGGGCCGCATTCCGATTGCATCGCATGGCGGAACCGCGCCGCTCGTTCGAAAGTCTTTGAGTTTGAATAATCCGCCGCTGGAGAGCTCAACGCATGAACCCCCAAGACGTGCTCGAGGCCTTCGATCTATTGCCGGACTGGGAGGACCGTTTCGAGTTCGTGGCCGAGCTCGGCTCAGGCCTTCCGACCATGCCCGGCGAGCAGAAGACCGATGCCAACCTGGTCAAGGGGTGCAACACGCGCGCCTGGCTGACCGCACACCTCAGCGGCGACACGCCGCCGCGGCTGGTCTACGAGGCGGACGCGGAAACACCTTTGGTGCGCGGTCTGGTCGCCCTGCTGCTGGTACCCTTCCGCGACAAGACCCCGGCCGAGGTACTGGCGACGGACGCGGCCGCCTTCTTCGGGCCGCTGGGCCTGGAAAAACATCTCAGCGCCAACCGCCGGGCCGGTATGGAGGCCTTCATCGGACGCGTCATGGCGCTTGCCAGGGAGCACGCGGCGCACCCCTGATCACGGGCGCGCCCGAGGCCACTTACCTCGGGCCAAAGCCTCCCGGGCAGCGGGAGCGGGTCCCAATCACTCGAAATCGTAGTGGATGATGTCCCGCACGCGCTGGCAGATCTCCCGCCCGTAGTCGGTCCAGAGCCCCTGCCCCCAGTACCGGTAGCAACTGGTCTGTGACGCCATCAGGTGGTAGAGGGCGCTGCGGTAGCGCGGGTCGTCGGTCGGAGTGCCGGCCGCCAGCACCTTCTGGTTGAACAGCGCGCTCGCCTCCTCCATCGGCCCGAGCACATTGTCGTAGCCCTTCACCCAGGACAGGTCGTTGGTCCAGCTGCCCCCTTCCATGTGGAAACGGCCGTCCTCGCGCTTGAGGTCCGCGATTACCTGCTCGAGCTTCTGCGGTCCGTCCCCGGGCTGCATGCGCTCCCAGATGCGGTCGTGGAACAGCGGCCGGACCTCGGGGAGGTCGGACTCCTTGATGCCCAGCGCGAACAGATGCTCCAGGTACTCGCTGGCGTTCATCAGCGGCACCTCCGTGCCACTGGCCGCGCGCACCACCTCCATGAACTTGGGCGGGAACTCGTTCATCATCACGCCGCCGTTTTCGCCGTCGGCGATCTGGGTCACAAGCGGCGGGATCGACCGGCCGGCGAGCTCGACGCGGGCGAGCCCTTGGGCCTCGTACCAGGGCTGCATCTGGGCCACCAGTTTGGTGTCGGAGCCCTGGGTCTTGACGATGGCGATGATGCTCGCCGTCTCGCCCTTGGAGCTGGTGCAGACCAGCCGGTGCGGAATATGGGGCCGCTCCGGGTTGCGGCCGTTGCTCTTCTGCTGCACCGAGTGCTCCTGGACCAGCACCCATTGGTAACCGCAGTCGACCAGGGTACGAACGAATTCGTAGGCCACGTCGGGGTGGTTCGGCAGGGCCATCTCGGACGGCGAGAATCCACGCACGCGCTCCAGTGCCTCCCAGCCGAAGATCGACGCGAAGTGGTGCTGGAACGCCCTGACGTGCAGACGGTAGTCCTGGACCGGCGTCGAGGGCGCCACGGCGTGGCCCCAAGGCATACCGAGCCACTCGACCGCCCAGGAATACTCGGGGTTGCAGGTGATGCCCTTCAGCGCCTCGATGACCTGATCCTCGCCCATCCGGCGCAGGCCGTGCAGCAGGGTGCCCGAATACTCCATCATGCAGCGTGGGGACTTCCCCTCGCCGATCAGCTCGGGGATGAACTCGCCCATGCGTTTGTAGCACCAGACAAAGACCGGGGCGTTGTGGTTGTCGCCGATCCCCTGATTTTCCATCATGTGCTGCAGGTTGCTGATCAGCGCCGCGGTGCGCAGATCCGCCCCCCCGGCCGGTATCAGCGGCTGGTGCTGGTGCAGCGCGATGGCGGTGGCGGCCCGGATGGACCCGAAGTCGATCCCACCGGCCTCGCGGAACAGGGACTTCTTCCGCCCGGAGGCGACGACTCGCTCCACCTCGGACTCCGAGCCGCTGATGTTCGGCAACTCCCCGATGTACTCCGGCATTTGGTTCACGGCTTGCTCCTCTGCGCTAAATTCGGATCTCAGGACGGCGGTTGCGTCGTCGGCTCAGCCCGGGGTGGACCGGTGCGGCGTGTCCGTCGGGGGTAGGCTGTTTTCGGCCTCGGCCGCGGGGACGGTACTCACCGACTCGACATCGACTCCGATGCCCGTGAGCGCTGTCCGGGCGGCCTCGAGGTCCGACTCGGCGCGCGGAACCCAGTCCTCGCCCCAGTAAAGATTGCAGCTGGTCTCGGCCCTCAGCAGATGCCAGAGCGCGTCCTCGATGGCCGCCGCGCGCGGACCATCGGTGATACCCTGCTCGCCGGCCTGCCAGCGGGTATCGTGCACGGCCTTGCTGACGAGGGCGAATGCCCGCAGCGCGGACTTCTGGGCCTCGGAGCCGGTCCACTGGGTGAAATCGCGGCCGTGGTGCCAGCCGGTGTTCCAGGCTCCGGTTCGGACCCTCACCTCGCCGTGCGCCCCGTGGACATTCAGATAGTCGCTGATGAAGGTCGGCGAGATCCCGGCGTCGCCGTTCCGCACCCGATCCAGCAACGGCAGGTAGAAGGCACTCCAGAAATTGGCCCCTTCGGTGACATTGCGGAACCAGCCGCCGTTCTCGCCGTCGGTGCAGGTGGTCACCAGCGGCGCGAAGTCGCACCATTTGGTCCGCTCGGCCACCTCGGACAGGAACCAGCCGACCTCCATGCCGGACTCCTGGGCGTCGGAGAGCTCGCGATCGCGAACGATCACCGTGATCTCCTCACCGCCGAAGCGGGCCACGTGCGGGCGATAGCGCAGGGCCTGCCAGGACATACCGGTCACCGGTTCCACGTGCTCGCTGTCGACAAGCACGTAGCGGTAGCCGGAGGCCCGCAGCAGCGGGATCAACTCCATCGAAAAGGCCATCTCCGGTGGCCAGAAGCCCTGGAAGCGCGGCCGCCACAGCAGGTGTCGCGCGATGCCCAGCCACCGCTGCAGGTGCTCCTTGCGGTCCGGCTCCGGTATCAGGGGCAGCACCGGGTGGTAATAGCCTGTACCCAGCACCTCGAAAAGCTCTTGATTCTGGAATTGCCAAAGCAGTGAACCGCAGTCCACCATGCCGTAGACCCGCTGCTGAAACTCCGGGTCCGACAGCGTCTCCAGCAGCGTGCCCGACAGGGACAGGTGCACCCGGGCCAGCGATTCGTGCCCCCACAGGCTCCGCGGAATACGGTCCAGCGCGAACAGAATCTCCTTCGCCTCCCAGGTCCGATGCTCGAGCAGGTGCTGGAGATTGCCCGGCGGCTGGTGGAGGTTGAGCACGAGCGCGTGGTGAACCATCATCGAACGACACCTGTACTTCAGGGAGTGCCGCAACAGCCGATTCGTCGGCTTTGCACAAGGAAAACGGGTGAGGGCACAGGACCGCGACGGCCGCGCGGTACCGAGAGCAAATCACCCGGGCGGGGGTTAGTTTACTCCCACTTTCGCGGCTCCGGTGGCCCGCACGGACATCGAGCCGAAGGCTCGCTTGCGCAACCCGGCTCAACGCGCCATCTTTGGGCGAGGCACGCGCCGCCGGCATGCACCATGAGACACATCATCGTCGACCCCGATTCCAAGGCACTCGATCGGCACTTCGCCCTGATCAAGGCCCGGCGACGCGGCCGCGCCCGATACCCCGAGGGCTGCGTCACCCTGGTCGGTAACGAGGCCGCCGCGCTGGACGCCGCCGATCCCGAGCGGGACCTCCACGCGGCCGAGGTCTACGGCCCCTCGGTCTCGTCGGAGGGCCAGCGCGTCTTCTACCTGGTGCGCTGGCTCGCGTGACGGGCACGCGGAACTCGACGGGGCCAAACGGTCGGCCCACCACGGACCAGACACCGGCGGACCTGCTGCAGGTCGGCGACGTTCACAAGTGCTATCGCGACGGCGTAACCGAGCAGCGGATCCTGGATGGCGTCAGCTTCGAGGTCGAGCGCGGCGCCTGTGTCGCCCTGCTGGGACGTAGCGGCTCCGGCAAGTCCACGCTGCTGAACCTGATCGCCGGGATCGATCGACCGGATCGAGGCAGGATCAGTTTCCTCGGCCAGCCGCTTTCGACACTCGGGGAGCCCGCCCTGACGCTGCTGCGGCGACGGCACGTCGGCTTCATCTACCAGTTCTTCAATCTGCTCCCCACGCTGACCGTCGCCGAGAACCTCGCACTACCGCTCGAGCTCAACGGATACCCGTATGCCGACGCGGCGCCCCGCGTCGAGCGCCTGCTCGAACGCCTGGGTCTCGGCGGGCGGCGGGGCGCCTTTCCGGACCAGCTCTCGGGCGGCGAGCAGCAACGGGTCGCGATCGGCCGCGCGCTGATCCACGAGCCGGCGCTGGTGCTCGCCGACGAGCCCACCGGAAATCTCGATGCCGAAACCGGGGCGCAAATCCTTGAGCTGCTCGCCGAGCTCTTTCGCGACCGCCACCAGTCCCTGATCCTGGTCACTCACAGTCTGGCGGTGTCGCGGATCGCCGATCGCGTATTGACACTGGAGAACGGCCGTCTCACCGGCTCCGGGGCAAGGCTCTCCTGGTGATCCCGCTACTGGCGCGCTCCAGCTTGCGCTACCTGGCACGCCACCGCTGGCAGTCCTGGCTCTCGGTGATCGGCATCGCGCTCGGTGTCGCGGTGGTGGTCGCGGTGGACATCGCCAACGAGAGCGCGAGCCGGGCCTTCCAGTTGTCGGTCGATCGGGTCGCCGGCCGCGCCACCCATCAGATCGAGTCCGCGACCGGACGCATCCCCGACCGGCGGTACACCGAGCTGTCGCGGGATCTTCGACTTCGGAACGCCTCGCCGGTGATCGAGGGGACGCTGCGGGTCGGCGACAGCACGCTGGCGCTGCTGGGGATCGACCTGCTCGCGGCCCCCACCCTGCGGGGTGGCGGCGGGGAGTTCGACGGCGCGGTCCTGACTCGGTTGATCACCGAGCCCGGCACCTTGCTGCTAAGCCCCGAGGACGCCGAGCGCCTGGGCGTTCGCCCCGGAGCAGACCTGCGCCTTCGAGTCGGCGACCGGGAGCTGCGCGGAAAGCTCGCCGGCGTGCTTGGCGGCGACTCACCCGGCAATCTACAGGGAATGGCGATTGCCGACGTGGCGACCGCCCAGGAGCTGCTCGGGCAGCTCGGATTCATCGACCGGATCGACCTGGTCATCGGTCCCGAGCTGGAACCGGAGATCTCGGCGCGCCTGCCGGAAGGTCTGCGGCTGGTTCCCGCCAAACAACGGGGCGCGGCGCTAAGGCAGATGACCCGAGCCTTCCAGACCAACCTGACCGCGATGAGCCTGCTGGCGCTTTTGGTGGGCGGGTTCATCATTTACAACACCATGACCTTTGCCGTGCTCCAGCGCCGTACGCTGCTCGGCTCATTGCGCACGCTCGGCTGCACGCGCCACCAACTGTTCGCGCTGATCCTGGGCGAGGCCCTGGTCTTCGCGCTGTTGGGCTCTCTGCTCGGGGTGCTGCTGGGGATCCTGGCCGGTTCGGGGCTGGTGGGGCTGGTTGCGCGGACCATCAACGACCTGTATTTCGCGCTCACGGTGCGCGAGGTCCAGTTCCCGCCGCTAACTCTGGCCAAGGGGGTCGGTCTCGGGCTGCTGGTCACGCTGGCCGCCGCCCTGCTACCGGCCGCGGAGGCGGCACGCTCGGAGCCGCGCGACGTCCTGCGGGTCGGCAGTCTCGAGCGCCGGGGCCAGCGCTGGGTGCTCTGGCTCTGTGGCGCCGGTGTCCTGCTGTTCGTCGCCGGCCTCGGGCTCGCCCAGGCAACGAGCCGTTCAATCGGGGCCGGGTTCCTGGCGCTGACGCTCGTGGCGATCGGCTTCAGCCTTTGTGCCCCCATTTTCCTGAAGGTCTTTGCCAGCTTGCTGACCGGACCGCTACGTCGCTTCGGCGGCCTCCCGGCGGTTCTCGCAGCACGCGGGATCGGCGCATCCATCAGCCGCACCGGCATTGCAACGGCGGCGTTGACGGTTGCTATTGCGGCGGCCGTCGGGGTCGGCATCATGATCGAGAGCTTCCGCGACAGTCTGATCGCCTGGTTGGAAACCACGCTGCGCAGCGACATCTACGTATCGGTACCGTCGGCACCCGGGGGACGTCCCGGTAACCATCTGCCCGGCGGACTCGATATCGCGATCCTCGCCCTGGATGGTGTCGCCGAGGTCAGCAGGGGCCGCCGGGCGCGAGTGACTGCCGATACGGGTCCCGTGACGCTGCTCGCCCTTGAACCCTCATCCCGGAGCACCCGGGGTTTCAGCTTCATTGGGGACACGGAGAAAGACGTCTGGACCGGCTTCGAGACTGGCGAGCTGATCCTGATCTCGGAGCCCTACGCCTACCACAACCGGCTCGGCGTCGGGGACCACGTGGATCTCTTCTCGGGCCGCGGATGGCAAGCGGTCCGGGTCGGGGCCGTGTTTCGGGATTACGGCTCGGATAGCGGCATGCTGGTCATGGCCAGAGAGCGCTACGCTCGGCTTTTCGACGACCCGTGGGTATCGACGCTGGGCCTGATCCTGAGCCCGGACGCCGACCCGCCCGGCGTGCTCAACGCGGTACGCGCGCTGGCCGAGTCAATCGGCGAGCCGTTACTGGTCAGCTTCAACGCCCAGATCCGCGAGCAGTCGCTGGAGATCTTCGACCGCACGTTCGCGATCACCCGGGTCCTGCGCCTGTTGGCCGTAGGCGTCGCCTTCGTCGGCGTACTGAGCGCCCTCATGGCGCTCCAGCTCGAGCGCCGGCGAGACTACGCGGTGATGCGCGCGACCGGTATGACGGGCCGGGAGCTCACGACGCTGGTGCTGACCCAGACTTCGATCTTGGGTATCGCGGCTGGGATCCTGGCGGTCCCGCTCGGCCTGGTGATGGCCGGTCAGCTGATCGAGGTCATCAACGTCCGCTCGTTCGGCTGGACACTCTCCATGCGGGTCCCGGCATCCGTGCTTTTCGGCGGCGCGGCGACCGCCTGGATCGCGGCGCTGCTGGCCGGGATCTACCCGGCGCTTACCGCCTCGGGTAGTCTACCGGCGGCGGCGCTGCGCGCCGAATGAACGAACGACGGGGCCAGATAAAGAACGATCGAATCCACCGCGTCTGGCACTGGCAAAGACATGAAACGTGCGGTCCCGTTAACCTCGAATTCATACCCGTGCGATTAATGCACGCGGGGTCTCTTCACTTGCCGGATTCCCGTGTATCCTATCGCAAAAAATACGACGGTCTATTAACCCTGCCCCTTGATACGGCGGCGATGCCGCCAAGCACAAGACGAGTGAGCGACATGGCTGATGACAAGATTGTGACCAAGAAGACGGCGGCGAAACCGGCCGCTACCAAGAAGCCGACTCCGACGAAGAGCGTCGCCAAGAAAACGACCGCTCGGGCGCCCGCGGCGAAGGCACCCGCGGCGCCGCGGGCGGCCGCCCCGGCGACGCCGAGTAAGCCGGAGCCCAAGACGGCTGCACCGGCACAGACGGCCGCTCCGGCCCCCAAGCCGGCGGCAGCGGCGCGGCCGGCGCCGACCCCCGCGGCCCGGGTCGTCCCGAGGGCTCCGAGCCCGCGCCCCGGTAGCGCGGACAGACCCACAAGCCTGCAGCACCTCGCCGGGGTCGGATCCGAGGAGCGGCTGGAGATGATTCGGGTGGCGGCCTATTACCGGTCGGAAAAGCGCGGCAACGCTCCCGGCAGTGCGGAACAGGACTGGGCCGAGGCGGAGCGCGAAATCGACGCGCTGCTGGCCAGAGCGAAATCGAGCGTCGGGTCCTAGACCCTCCAATCATTATTCGTGAGCGTCGGGAGCCAGCCCACTCGTTGGACTGGCTCCCGGCGATAGCTTCGCCAGTGGCTGCCGGTCAGACGCCGCCGGTGTGCACCGTCTCGTAATAGAGCTTCTCGAGCTCGGCCTTGTGCTGCGTCTCCTCGTTTGCGAGGTATTCAAACAGATCTTTTATCGGCCCCGGCGGAGCCTCCTCCGCCAAAGCCCGATAGTGCTCCATCGCGATATGCTCGCGACCCAGTGCGTATTGGAGCACCGCCTGGTCATCCGGCCTCGGACCCAGATCCGGCAGATGAATGCAGTCGGAGAACCTGCCGTCGGTGGCCGGTGTTCGAACCTCGGCGCAAATCTGCTGGGCAATGTCTTCCCGGCCCGCGAGACCGCTCAGCAAGTCGAAGTGCCGCTGCTCCTCGGCCGCGAGCTCTTCGACCAGCCAACGGAAGTTCTTGGTGACCCTTGGGATCAGCTCGGAGTAGAAATCCCTGGCGCTCGCCTCGAACAGGCTGGCCACCTCGAGTATTTCCCGCAAGCTCTTCTTGGACGCGATCTTCGCACGGCTGCCCTCGCCTCCCTCAACCGTGTCGCGCTCGTTCATGCTGCTTGCTCCCGCATGGAAAGAAACTCACTGATGCTGGCCGCGACCCGGTGCCCGTCCGCTACCGCGGAAACCACATCCGGTCCGCGCACCATGTCTCCGGCCGCCCATAGCCAATCCAGGTTGGTCCGCCCCGCGACATCGACCCTCAGGCGGCCGCGGTCCCACTCGAGCGCTTCCTTCAGCGGCTCGCCCAACAGGTCCGCGTCAACGGCCTGCCCGATGGCCTCGACGATCATCTCTCCCGCATGCACCTGCTCATCGCTTTCGTCGTATCGCGGCGAGAAGCGGCCCTCGGCGTCGAAAATCGAAACGACCTTCCAGGTCCGCAGGCCCCGCACCTTGCGCTTCTCGAACAGTACCTCCCGGGGTCCTCTGGCATCCAGGATCGTCACTCCCTCCTCCCGCGCCTCCCTGATCTCGTCGGGATCGGCCAGGAAGTGATCCAGGTCTTCGAGCGCGGTCAGGATGATGTTCGACTCACCGTACTTCTGCTTCTGCAGGCGCGCCAAGGTACGCGCGATATCCATGGCCACGTTGCCGCCGCCGACCACGACCGCGGACCTGGGAACAGCGATCTTGATACCGGCCGCGACGTCGCGCAGAAGGTCCACCGCGCGATTCACGCCCTTCTTGTCCGAACCCGGAACGCGGGTCGACCTTCCGGACCAGAGCCCGACCGCGATCAGAACGGCGTCGTAGTCCGCCTGCAGCTGCTCCATGGTGAGGTCCGTTCCCACCCGTGTGTTGCATCGTATCTTTACGCCGAGCGACTCGATGACATCGATGTCGCGATCCAGCCGATCCGCCGGAAGCCGATAATAGGGAATGCCGTAACGCACCATGCCGCCAGGCTCCGCCTGGGCCTCGAGCACGGTCACCTCGTGCCCCTCCCTGACCAGGTCGAAGGCGGCCGTGAGACCGGCCGGACCACTGCCGACAATCGCAACCCGTTTGCCGGAAAGATAGCTGGCCTTGCCCTCTGCGGCGATGGCCTTCACCCGATCGTGCTCGACGGAGTCCATCGCAAACCGCTTCAGCCAGCGAATCGCAATCGGCTCGCCTCGATGGCCCACCGAGCAGGCCGTCTCGCACCGGTGGGTGCATACCCGGCCGCAGGTATGGGCAAGCGGGTTGGTGCGGTAGATCTCGCGCACGGCGCCCTCCAGATCCCCTTTCCAGATGGCGCGAATGTACTCGGGCGCGTGCATATGGGTCGGGCAGGCGTCGTGGCACATGCCGCACTGTACGCAGCGGGACGCCTCGATGATGGCCTGATTCGCGTCATATCCGGCGACGATCTCGTCGAAATTGTCGATCCGCGACCCGGGCGACATCTCCCGCATCGGCTGGCGCTCCAGCGCAACCAGGTCCGCGTCCTCGGACTTGGCCCAGCCCTTCGGGAAAGGGGTCCCGTGGATGCCCTTCGAGTCGGGCAGGATGAAATAGCTGTCCAGCTCAGAGTCCGGACAGTTGTGGACATATTCCCGCGACAGCGCGATGGAGCCGGTGGGGCACAGGTCCACGCACAGCGCGCACCAGCAGCAACGGCCGTAGTCGATCGCGGGACGCAGGTTCCTGACCCCCCGGGCCGGATCCTCGGGGAGTCCGGGCACGGCAACCATCGTGATGGCCGCGTTGTCGCAGACCTTCTGGCAGGTACTGCAGCCGATACAGAGCTCCCAGTCGTTGAGATGAAAGCCCCGGTAATTGGCAGACGCGGGCCTTGGCTCGAGGGGCACGGTCACCGGCTTGCGGCTGAAGAACGCAAGGTTCTTAAGCGGATTCAACAGCCCGCCCTTGTCCTTGTAATCGATGTCGCGCATCAGCGATCCACCTCCGGGGGACAGGCGTCGAGGGAAAACATGATCTGGGCCACGTCCTCGATCCGACAGCCGACCGCCAGACGCTCGAGCACCTGCACGCCGTGCATCTGGGACGGGCCCCGCACGTGGGTGCGGTAGGGCTGCTCACCGCCGTTCGACACCACATACCAGGCAAGCTCGCCCTTCGACGACTCGACGCGAGTGTAGGTCGATCCCGCGGGCACGTTCCAGGCCAGCGGGTTCGGTATCGGGCAGCGGATCGGCCCGCCTATCGACGGCAGCGCCGCTATCACCTGGCGCACGATGGCAATGCTCTGGACCAGCTCCTTGCGCCGCACCAACGTGCGGGCCCACGCATCGCCGGCATCCTCGGTCGGGATCTCGAAGTCCAGATCGTCATAGACCAGATAGGGGTCGTCGCGCCGCACATCGAATTTAAGGCCGGTCGCGCGCAGGTTGGGCCCCGTCACGCCCCACTCCAACGCCTGCTCCTGACTGATCGGACCGACGCCCTTCGCCCGTTGGACGAACACCTGGTTCGTGAACAGCAGGTTGTCGTAGTCGGCCAGCCGCGACTCGATGTAGTCCATCGTGTTCGCGACGCGTTCGCGGAACCCCTCCGGCATGTCCCGGCGCACGCCGCCCGGAATGTTGTAGATGTGGTAAACCCGCCCGCCGCAAAGCTCCTCGAACAGATCGAGTATCAGGTCCCGGTCGGCCATTCCCCAGAACATCGGGCTGTACATGCCTGTGGTGGCGGCATGGCCCCCGAAGGTGAACAGGTGGGCGGCGATACGCGAGAGCTCGAGCTGAAGTACGCGCAGCCATTGGGCGCGCTCCGGCACCTCGAGCCCGCACAGGTCCTCCACGGCCATCACGTAGCTGACCTCCATCGGCACCGGGTCCGGAACGCATATACGAGGCGTTATCGCCAGATTCTGAATCCACAGCCGCCCCTCCATGAGCTTCTCGAAGCCGCGGTGCAGGTACCCGGCATCGGCCCTGCCCTCCAGCACCCTGTCCCCGTGGAGCTTGAGCTTCAGGGCATAGTTGCCCTCGATACCGGGGTGGTTGGGACCGATGTTCAGCTCGTACTCGTTGCTCGGCGGGTGACGCCGGGCCTCGTAATTCTCAGGTCTCATCCAGGCTCCTCCGACTGAACCGCTGCTCGTCCGGTCGCACCGCGATACCGCCGCCCCGTGCGACCAGGTCCTGCAGCCACTCCGGGTTGTAGTCCTGCCAGTCGAAGTGGTCGTTGACCCAGGCCTCGGAGTCGAAGTCCTTGCGCATCGGGGGCGGTCCGTCCCACTCGGTCAGGATGAACTTGCTCATGTCGGGACTGCCCTCGAAGAAGACGCCGAACATCTCGTGGATATCGCGTTCGAAAAAGGCCGCCGGTTTATAGATGTCGTAGACGGAGATATAGACGCCCGGATCACGTGGAATGCGTGTGTGCGCGGACACCAGCGAGCCGATCTCGTAGGACCAGACGTGATAGACCAGCTCGAATTGCCCGTCGTCGATCCAGTCGACACAACTGATCGCGGACAGGTGCACATAGGAGGCCCGGCCCCGCAGCAGCTCCAGCAGGGCCGGCAGCGCGTCGGCTGCCACGTCGACCCGCAGCCGGCGGCTGCTCTTGCGCCGGACTTCGATCCCCTGAAGCTCGGCCAGGAGATTGTCAAGCCAGGTCGAGAGCTCTTTGGTCATGGGCGTGGTATCCAGACGGGAACAGTTTTGTCCACTGGCGCCGGCACGGGCTCACCCGAACCGCCGGAAGGCCAACTAAGTGCGCACCCGGCGCTTTTTGTGGGCGAGTTCCGGGATTTCGAGCTTCATCTCGAGCGCTTCCAACGGCTTCTGATTCTGTTCGAGAAGCGCCGTGTGCTCGCCGAGGGTCTGGGGCCCGAACAGCCCGTAATGCCGCGCCTCCGCAATCACGTCGGTCGGCGTCTGCCATTTCTCGCCAAACAGACGCTGCTGATTTCCGAGGTAGTGATCGTAGCGACGGTAATAGTCTTTCCAGGCGTTGCCCCCGCCGGTGCGAATGTCCTCCATCAGGCTCCTCAAACCAGCAATGACGGCCTCCGGTCGGGGCATGCAGCCGGCGATATAGATGTCCACCGGCAGATAGTCGTTCAGCTTCTTGGCGGTCGCGTAGCTCTGCCAGTACATCCCGCCGTTCACCGTGCAGGAGCAGATACCGATGACATACTTGGGCGAGCCCATCTGCTCGTAGGTCAGGATCACCCGCTTCAAGGTCTTCACGGCTACATACCCGGTGACCAACAGGATGTCCGCCTGGCGCGGCGATACCATCGGCTGAATGCCGAGGCGCTCCATGTCGAAGCGCGAGGTCATCGCCGGGGGCAGCTCAACCGCCCCGCACCCGGTGCAGTAATGGAGCATGAACAGCGAGCGCGACTGCGCGAATCGCACCAGCTCGTCGAAGACATGGGCGAGCGGGTTCGTGCGCTTGCCTTCACGGACCGGAAGTGCGGTACCGGGAAGCAGCTTGTCGGGTGCCGGTGCACTCATGGGACGCCTCCTTTGATCCAGATTCTGCTTGGACTCGGACCCTAAGGGGCCGTTTCAGACGACGAAGGCCAGGCCCAGAAGCCCGATCATGACCGGCCATTTCCAGACCAGTCGGACGACGTCCTCGGTGCGGTAGCGCGGGAACAGAAAGGCGATCGTCATCGGGATCGCCACGACCGCGAAGACCTTGAGCAGGAAGGTCAACCAGTTCTCGCCACCGCCGAGGAACAGCGTCGTGTACAGGACGCCGGCGGTGTAGAGCTGGAAGCACTGCATAACGAAAAGGCCGCCGAGGAACTTGCCACCCATCTCGACCATCGGCCCCGTGGCGATCTCCGCGGGGGCGACGTAGATCTCGAAAGGCTGCTTGCCGAGCATCGCCTGCATGCCGAACAGCCCGGCGATCGCAAGCAGGGGCATCTGGGCGATGCCCCACGTCGTAACGCCGCCGGCCTGCTGGGCCGCGATGATGTGGACCAGGTTGGTCGACCCGAAATGGTAGGCGACGCCGAAGATCACGATCACCATGGGCACGTCATAGGCCAGCATGGCCGTCAGGGCACGCGAGATGCCTATGGATCCGTTTGGGTTTGCGCACTGACCCACACCGAGCGCGAGCCCCAGCGACGGGATCATGGTCATGTACAGCAGCGCGATCAACCCGCCCTTCTCGGCAATGCCGTTCATTCCAGGGACCGGGAGCAGCGTCTCGGCCGCGACGTAGCCGCCGACGGCCATCACGATTCCGATCTCGTGGATCAGCCCATGCGAGACCTGGGTCTGCTTGCCATGTAGCTTGATGATGTCCCACAGGGGCTGAAGCAGCGGTGGTCCCACCCGGCGTTGGATGCGCGCGGCGATCTTCCGCATCATCAGGACCATGAAGAGACCCACGATGAAGGCCACCAGCGGCATCAGCGTCAGCTCGATAACAAGATTCAACCAGCTCATCGCGGCAATCCCCCGTCAGACCGAGGCCCAGGCCAGAATCGCCACCGCGGTGGCGAGCACGAACAGCGTCGGCTGCGCGTAGCGATAAAGGCCACTCGTGGCATAGGAGGCGAGCTCCACGCCGGACGCCACGGCGGACTCGAGCCAGGCGAACGCGCCGCGATACCAGGGCCCGATCAGGTGCATGAGGCCCGCGTAGAAGTTGTCGCTGTACTGGTAGCGCACGTCGGCGGTCAGGAAATGGCCGCCCGCGTAATTGTCGAGCTGGTGGACCCGCTTCGAGCGGTTTCCAAACCCGTAGAACACCAGGGCGCCCACACCGAAGCCCGCCATCAGGATGCCGACCAGCCAGATCATGTCGAGTCCCCCGCGGGCGTCCTCGATGCCGCCGAGCGTGTAGGGAACCACGGGCAGTCCCAGGGCGGTCTGGACCGACGCGACCCAGCTCAGCGCGGGACCCGGGATGAAGCCGGACAGGAAGATCAGGGTCGAAAGGGCCAGCATCGGCACCAGCATGCTGAGGGGGGCCTCGCGCACGCCCTCGTGCTCGATCCGCAGCTGACCCAGGAAGGTGTTGTGGATCAGCTTATACACGGAAAGGATGGTGCCGAGCGTGCCGATCACCGCGCCGACGAAGAGCAGCGGCATCCCCTCGGTCAGCAGGGCACGGTAGACCATCCATTTGGAGACGAAGCCGTTCATCGGGGGCAGACCGGCCAGCCCGATGATACCGAACAGCATCACGAGGAACGACAGCGGCATCCGCGCCACGAGTCCGCCGAGCTTGTTCAGATCCGAAGTGCCGGTCCGATGCACGACCGCCATTACCGACATGAACAGCGCCGCCTGATAGGTCGCGTGGTTGAAGACATGCATGATCCCGCCGCCGGTGCCGATGGCGCTTCCGGTCACGAGGCCGAGCAGCATGTAGCCGCCCTGACCGATTCCGTGCCAGGCCAGCAGGTAACGCGCGTCGTGCTGTTGGAGCGCCGTGAAGGTCGGGAAGATGATGGTGAGCACGGCGATCCACGCGAGCAGGTCCCTCGCGCTCCAAAAGGTATAAGGAACGTCCATCTGGACAAGCCGTGCGAGACCCACCATGGCGACGAAGACGACCGCGATGGCATAGAGCCCCATCCGAGACGAGATCGCCCCGAGGAATGCCGAACCTGGACCCGGTGTCTCCGCGTAGGCCGCCGCCTGCCAGAGGTGGAACGGCAGCAGGCCCATCTTGACGGCGAACCCGCCGCCTAGAAGGAGCAACAGGACCCAGATCTTGCCATCGGACATCCCCGGTAGGGCGGCCATGACCTGTCCGTACTCGAGGGAGCCGACTTGGGCGTAGATCAGGGCCAGCGCACCCAGTATGGCCATCGCGCCCGAGAAGGCATAGGTCAGGTATTTCAGCGCCGCCCGGCTGGCGACGGCGCCCCCGATGGCCATCATCAGGAAGCTCGCCCAGCTGACCAGCTCCCAGCCGAGGAACAGCGATAGGAAATCGCCGCTGCCGAGCAGCAGCAGCATCGAGAACACATTGAGCGCCAGGGTCACATGGAACAGCCGGGGACGGCGGCCCTCCTCGCGGTAGCGATCCTGCCAGGCGCCCGCCGCGTACCAGGCGGTCACGAATGCGGCGCCGATGGTGATCATGGCAAAGAACCAGGAGATGGCGTCGTAGCGCCAGTGCATCGGCTGGTCCAGCACCGAAACAGTGAAGGACGATGCCACCGGCGGGCCGAACAGGGTTCCCGTTCCAATCAGGGCCGCGAATTGGGCGCCGTAGAGGAGCACCGAGACGGGACCGGCAGCCCGCATGCGCCCAATGCCAAGCATCAGCAGCAGGGTTGCCGCGGAGATCAGAAACAGTGTATCCAGCGGCGTGAGACCGATGAGCATGGTCAGTCCTTCAGGGCCAGGGTCTTGGGAAACACGCTCTCCACATAGAGCGCCGCGTCGCCGGCCTGGTGCGCCAGGTTACGCAGCCCGTCCGCGACCGGCGAGACGGTGACGACGATAGCCAGCAGCGACGCCCCCAATACCGCGGCCACGCCGACGTCCCGGCGTGCCGGGGGCTCGAACGGCGAGTCTTCCGCCTGGTACAGGCCCACGGCCGTTCTGAACAGGTAGCTCGCCTCGACGGCCGTCGCCAACAAGATGGCAATCAGACCAATCATCGGCAGCGCGCCCCCGTCGCGGGCCAGTCCCACCAGCACGAGGAGCTTGGTCCAGAAGCCCGGCAGCGGCGGTACCCCGATCAGAGACAACGCGAAGAGCACGAACAGTGCGGCCGCGAGCGGTGCCTTTCGACCCGCTCCGCTCAGGGCGTCCAGGGACCCGTTCCAGCGCACCGCAAGACCGAACAGGGCGGGCTTGACGATCAGGTGATGCAGCGCCACCGCGAGCCCGGCAAAGATGCCCAGGTCGCCCGCGATCGAGAACGCGACGAAGACCATGCCCAGCTGGCCGATGGACGAGAACGCGATCATGCGCGGGAAGTCTTTGGCCCTCCAGGCCGAGAGCTCGCCCGTCAGGATTCCGAGCACGCCAAGCAGCAGCATCAGCTGCTCCGCCTCGGGCTGCTTGAACACCAGCACCAGCAGGCGGAGCAGGATCAGCACCGCCAGCTTCGATATCAGCCCGGCCAGCAACGCCGAGACGCGGGCCGGAGCGGTCGCGTAGACCTCCGGTACCCAGGTATTGACGGGGAAGAGTTCGGCCTTGACCCCGAATCCTATCAACATCAACGCGAACGCGGAGAGTCCTAACGGACCCTGCAGACTATCCGGTGCAAGCTGCGCCAGTTGGGCCAGGTTCAGCGTCCCGGTCTTCATGTACAGGATCGAGATACCGATCAAGGCCAGCACGGAGCCGAATGCGCTGATCAGCATGTAGCGTACGGTGGCCACGTGGGCCCTCCCGGTCCCGTTGATGCCAACCAGACCGAACGAGGCAACCGCGGCCAGCTCGTAGAAGACGTAGATGTTGAAGATGTCCCCGGAAAGAGCGAGCCCGGTCGCCGCTGACGCAAGCAGCAGCACCAGCGCGTCGATGCGGCCCGCGTTTTCTCCATAGCCGCTCCCGGGCCAGAACAGCAGGGTGAACACCGGCACCGCCAGCGCGAACAGCAGCCCCAATTGATCCGCATAAAAGACGATGCCGAGCGGCGGGAGGAATCCGCCGATGGCCACCGTGAATGGCGCGTCGCCGAAATTGAGCCACAGCCTGGCCGTGATCAGTGCGCACGCGACCAGCACCAGCGGACCCAGGGCCTGAGCCGCCCGCGCCGAGACCCGAGACAAGGGCTGCATCAGGAAAGCGGCGAGCAATGGCAGCACGACGGGCAGCACGAGCTGGTTCATCCCCGGGACTCCCGCGCAATGGCGGCCGCTGGAGACGGGACGGGCGGCAGCGGGCGCGCCCCGGCAGGCGCGTGTAGGCTCCGCGGCGGCTCGATCCCGGCCGCCGCGGCGATATCCAGCTCCATGCGCGTCCGAAGCTCCGCCATGTCGAGCGTCCCGTAGGCCCGGTAGACGCGCACCAGCAGGGCCACGGCGAGCGCCTGGACCCCCACGCCGATGACAATGGCCGTCAGCACCAGAACTTGCGGAATCGGGTCGACCATCGGCGCCCCGGGGATACCATACCCAACGATCGGCGCAATGGAACCCGCCCGGTAGCCCGCGAGCACCAGGAACAGATTCGCGCCCGACTCCGCGATCACGAGGGCCAGCAACATCCGGAACAGATGATTGGATATGACGAGGCCGACCGCGCCGATGGCCACAAGGCCGATCGCCCCGACGTAAAGGATCGCTTCAACGTCGAACGTAATCATTGGTCGTGCGCCTCGGCATCCGAGATCGCCGCCATCAGGCCGGCCAGCTCGGCGCCGACCTTCAGACCGACAGCGAGCGACAACAGCGGCAGGGTCCCGGCCGACAGAAGCCGACCCATCTCCCCGGTGCCGAGCAGCGGCGCGAGAAAGGTGCCGTCCTCGACCAACGCCCAAATACCGATCAGTATGAAGGCGGCGCCGGCCAGACCCTCGAGCCATACGATCAGCGCATGATTGAGGCTCCGCGCCGGGTCGGCCAGCACGGCGAGAAAAAAGGCCGCGGCCAGGATGACCCCGCCCTGAAAGCCGCCACCGGGCGTTAGGTGTCCGTGAGCGATGACATAGAGCCCGACGACCACCAGCAGCGGGAACAGCAGGTCTGCCCCTGTGCGCAGGATCGGCCCGCCCGGCGGGTCGCGCGGCGCATCCGCCCGGCGGCGGCCCAGCACGATTCCGGTCGCGGTAGCCGCCGCAAACAGGATCGACAGCTCCCCGAGCGTGTCGAAACCCCGGTAGCCGAGCAGGATCGCGGTGACGATGTTTGCCGCGCCGACCTCCCCGGGGGCTGCCCCGAGGATGTCCGCGCCGACCCGCATCGGCGAGCCACCGAAGCCGAGCTGCGCGCCTATCACGATCAGCAGGAACGCCAGGCCTGCCGTGAAGAGAAGCGACGCCGCATTACGCATCGCCGCCACCCCGCTCTCGGGTGGGCACCAGTGGATAGGCCGCGCCGCGGTCGCCGTCGTCGAGGCGCCAGAGTCCGAGTCGGCGCAACGCGAGCGCGAGCACCACTCCGCTAAGGCCGGCACCGACGGCCGCCTCGGTCATCGCCACGTCCGGTGCCCGGAGCATCACGAACAGGACCGAAAGGCCCAACCCGACGACGGAGGTCGCCGCGACCGCCGCGACAAAGCTGCGCAACGTCAATGCGGCGATCGCCGCGACCAGCATCAGGACCACGACGATCAGTGCAACCCAGTTGAGCATCACCACCCCCTATCGGTCCAAGTCCGAGTCCGCGGCCGGTGCCGAACGCGCCTGCCAGGGCCTGACACCCGAGATGTACAGGGCACGGGCGATGGTCGACGAGGAAACGGGGCTGGTGAACAGAATGAAACCGGCGATACAAGTGAGCTTCGCCCACCACCCGGGGTGCAGGAACCCGAGTCCCAACAGGAATGCGAGCGCGCCCAGGGTAACCGCCTTGGTACCCGCCTGAATCCGGGTGTAAACGTCCGGCATGCGCACCAGCCCCAGTGCTCCGAGGAACGCAAAGAGGGCGCCGATTACGAGAAGGGTGTCGCCGACCACTCTCATGAGCGATTTCCCTCGACGGCCCTTGCGATCGCGACGATGGCAACGAACGCCAGCACGGCGTAGACGAGCGCCACGTCGAGATAGAGCGGGTTCTGGGTTACAAACGCCAGAGCGACGATGCCGATGGCAGTGATCACGGACAGGGTATCGGCCGCCACCACCCGATCCGGCGCCTTAGGACCCAGCACCATCCGCAGCAGACCCAGAAGCAGTGCCGCCCCGAGCAGGGCGAACGCGGCGATTTCCAGTAGGTTCGGTATCATATGAGGAAGCCACCGATATGGCGCTCAAAGGATTCGGAGATCGCCCGGGTCGCGCGCTCTAGGTCCTCTCCGGGCCCGCTGTCGATCCAGTGCACAAGTATCCTGTCCCCAATGATATCGACGGAAAGGGTCCCCGGCGTCAGCGTTATGCTGTTCGCGAGCAGCATCCGGCCAAGCGGAGATTGCAATCGCGTCTTCACGTCCACGACGGCAGGGCGGAGCGGCAGCGACGGCGAGAGCACCCGGCGAGCCATGTCCAGGTTGGCCCGCAACAGGGCCGCCAGGAAGCTCGCGAGATACAGCAGCAGGTGAATCGGTGCAGCCGCCGACAGGCGCACGCCGCCAAGGACCGCGAGCCTCGGGCCCGTGATCACAGCCACCAGCACGCCGACGACCGCGGCCGCAATCAGCTCGTCGCCGCGCAGACTCCCCGCCAGCAGGAGCCAGAGCAGGACGAAAACGGCTACCGAAAACAGGTACTGGGCGACGGACGGGCGACTCGCTGCGGAAGCTTTTTCCATTCGAAGACCTCTGCAGACAAGGATGATTTAGCTCGGCGCGGAGAACGACGGGGACAGCATCTGGCATCCCGGGCAAGGAACATGGTCCGCGGCCGGATCGCGGGCACATCCACCGACTAGGCACCGTGGGGGAGTATACGCCCTTGCCGCGGGTCAGTTGGTGACAAGACGGTGACGGCGCTCACCCCGGGGACTTGTGAAAACGCGGCGGATATCGTGGCGAAGCGCATCGCGCGGACGCGCCGCCCGCGGGTCGTTCTCAGACCTGCTCGGCGGGAATCGACCGCACGATCCGCCGCACCCGCCGGTGCAGACTCTCGTGGAACGACAGCAGCGAGGGAATCACCAGCAGCACCAGCACGGTCGCGAACCCGAGACCGAAGGCGATCGAGGTCGCCATCGGGATCAGGAACTGGGCCTGAACGGACGACTCGAACAGCAATGGGGTCAGTCCGCCGATGGTCGTAAGAGATGTGAGCAGCACCGCCCGCAGTCGTTGACAGGCGGCCTCCACCAGTGCCTCCTCGATGCCGAGCCCCTTCTCCCTCAGGTCCCGGTAAAAGCTGACCAGGATAATGGAGTCGTTGATGACGATTCCGGACAGGCCGAAGATGCCGAACAGTGACAGGATGGTCAGATCAATGCCGATCAGCCAGTGGCCGAACAGGGCGCCGGTCAGGCCGAACGGGATTACGGCCATCACCACCAGCGGCCAGCCGTAGGACGAGAACACCCAGGCCAGGATCAGGTAGATCATGACCAGGCCAAGCACCAGGCCCTTGCGCATGTCCGAAAGGGTCTCGCGCTGGTCCTCCGAGCGCCCCTCGAACGAATAGCTGATGCCGTACCTGCTCTGTAGCTCGGGAAGCGTGACGCTCGAGAGGCTCTCGATGATGTCGCCGACATTGTTCAGGCCGCTGTCCACGTCGGCCGAGACCTCCACGGCGAGCCGGCCCTCGGCATGTCGCAGCACTTCGAAACCACGCCGGGAGCGCCACTCGGCGACCGCCGTCAAGGGCACAGACTCCCCGTTCGGCAGCCGGATGTTCAGGCGGTAGAGGCTCCCGAGCCGATATCGCTCCTCGTCCGGTAACCTGACCCGGACCTCCACCTCGTCGGCGCCGTCTTGGAAGATCTGCACCAGCCGACCGTCGAAGGCGGCCCGCAACTGCTGTCCCAGGTCCGCGACCGTCAGTCCCAGCGCCTCCCCCGCGGGCGTCAGCGAATAGATCAGCTGCTCCCGCCCGTAGGCCATGTCGTCCTCGACCTCGCTGACCCCGACCGTGCCCTTCAGGGACTCCGCCAACGCAAGCGCGGCGTCCTTCAGTGCCCCGGCGGACGGCCCGTTCAGGCGCACCGTGAGGTCGCGTCCGGGGGGACCCGCGCGCCGGGAGACGATGGAAAAGCTCTCGAGTCCGGCCGGCAGGGCGATCCGCGAGCGCCAGGCCTGGACGAGCTCCTCGTTGCGGGTGTCCCGCTCATCCGGGGGCACCAGCTCGACCACAAGCGCACCGAGCTGATCCGCCGACACCAATCCGCCGTGGCCGTCGCTGGCCTTCGCCCCGTGCAGCGCCACGGCCAGGGTCACGAGCGTTCCGCGTCCCAGCGAGCGTTCCGTCTCCCGGAGCGTCTCGTCGAGATGCCTAAGAAACGCGTCGACCCGGGCCCGCGGCGTGCCGGCAACGAAGCTCGCGTTCGCGTAGATCACCTGGCCCTCGGGCGTCGGAAAGAAGACGAACGTCAGCCGGCCCCCGGCGAGCAGACCCACCGCGACGGTGAGCAGCGCCACCGCCGCGCTGATGGTCGCGAACCGGTTGCGGACCGCGGCGGTCACCAGTGGGCGAAACACCCGGTCGCGGAATCGCGCGAAGCCGCGATCGAGCCGTGCCCGCGCCGACCCGGCGCGGACCTTGTGGGAATGCACGAAGGCGTGGCGCAGATGCCCCGGCAGCACCAGGAAGCTCTCGACCAGCGACGCGAGCAGAATGCTGACGATCACCAGCGGCAGCGCGAACAGGACGTTGCCGATACGACCGCCTACCAGCATCAAGGGCAGAAAGGCCGCCACCGTGGTCAGGGACGAGGCCATCACCGGGGCCATCATGCGTCGCGCCCCACCCTCGGCCGCCAGCAGCGGGTCCTCGCCCATCTGATAGTGGGCCAGCGCGTCCTCACCGACGACGATCGCATCGTCGACGATAATCCCGAGGGCCATGATCAGTCCGAACAGACTGATCATGTTGATGCTGCCCCCGGCGAGGTAGAGGATGAACAGCGTCATCAGGAACGAGACCGGGATGCCCCAGGCGACCCAGAAGGCGACACGCCCGCTCAGGAAAAGAAACAGGATCGCGACCACCAGCACCAGGCCGCTCAGGCCGTTGCGGACCAGCAGCATGATCCGGTCCCGTATCAGTTCCCACGAGGCATCGTAGACGGTGAGCTCCACGCCTGGCGGAAGACGCGGGCGCACCTCGTCGAGCCAGTCGTCCAGCACCCGCGCCGCCTCCAGCGAGTTGCCATGCTCGGCACGTTGCAGCACCAGCTCCACCGCCGGCCGGTCTCTCACGGACTGGGTCACGCCACCGTCGCGCGGCCGTCGCTCGATCTGGGCGACATCCCCGAGCTCGATGCGAAGCCCCGACTCGGTCTTCACCGGGAGCCGCCCGAACTCCAGCGCGTCCCGGCGCTTGTCGAGACTGCGAAGCTCCCGGGTGCCCTCGCCCTGACCGACGGACCCCGCCGGCAGATCGCGGCTGAGCTCCCCGACCCGATCGCCGATGGCGGACAGCCCGAGCTCGAGCTCCTCGAGCCGCGCGTTATTCACCTGGATGCTGATCTCCTCCTCCGGCATTCCGCGGATATCGACCCTGTCGATACCCCGATCCAGCAGCTCGGTCTCGAAGCGGCGGGCCAGGCGACGCATCTCCGCCGGCCGGTCGAGCCCGGTCAGCAGGACGCGGGCGACAGTCTCGTACCGGGTCGCGAGCGCGACTTCCGGCTTCTCGGCATCCTGCGGCAGGTTACGGAGCTCGTCGACCAGGCGGCGCACCTGGTCGAGCGCCAGCAGAGCGTCGGCACCCTCGTTGAGCTCCAGCGTGATGGACGAGATCCCCTGGGTCGAGGTCGAGGTCATCTTGCGCAGGTCGTCGACGGTGCGCAGGCGTTGTTCCAGCGGGCCCGTGATTCCGTCCTCGACATCCTCGGCACTGGCCCCGCTCCAGACCACCCGCACCGTGACGACGTCCAGATCGAAGTTCGGGAAGAACTGGACGTTCAACCGGTCCAGCGCGAACAGGCCGCAGAGGATCATGATCACCATCAGCAGATTCGCGGCCACCTTGTGGTGCGCGAACAGGCCGATGAGATCGCGCCTGTGGCCGTTGCTCACTGCACGGTCTCTACCCGCAGACCGTCGATCGCGTTCGGCAGGTGGGTGACGACCAGACGGTCACCGTCCCGGAGCCGCTCGGAGCGCACCAGCAGGCGCTCGGCGCCGTCCTCGGTGAACCAACTCCCCAGCGCCTCGACGTCGATGCCGCTTATCCGTCCGTCGGCGAAGGCGTAGACTCGATTGCCGCCGTAGATGGCGGAAAACGGGACGGCAACGGCCGAGTCGCGCGCCGGACGACGCAGCCGGATGGAGAGCATCTGGCCCGCGCGCAGGCCCCCGGGGTCATCCCCGACCTCGAACAGGCCGTCGACCCCGCTCGCGGCGGCCTCTCCGGCGAGCCTGACGAGCTTGAGCGCGAGCTCGCCGTTTCCGAGCGGGGCGGTTGCCGGCAGCGACCCGCTGTCCGCCAGGGCCTCGGCGATCTCGGCCTGGTAGGGCGCGGGTATGCGGGCCCGAACCTCGAGTCCGTCCAACGCATAGAGTCTCAACAGCACGTCGTTCGCGCGCACCTGGTCGCCGGCCGAGACCTCCACATCACCGACGACGCCGTCGTACGGCGCGACCACCCGGGCCCGCTCGTACTCGAGCGCGGTCTCGTCGAGCCTGGCCCGCGCCCGCTGCAGCCGTGCCTCCAGCGCCCGGGTCCGCGCGGGAAAATCGGCAATGCTCATCTCGCGGTTGCTGACCGTCAGCGTCTGGCGCGCCAGCGCCTGCTCGGCGGTGTCCAGATCGGTCTCGGAGCCGACCCGCTGCCGGGTCAGGCGCTGAGCGCGCTCGACACCGTCCTCGGCGATCCGCAACAGCTTTCGCTCCTGATCCAACGCCGCTTTGTCCGTCTCGTGCCGGTTCAGCTCGCTCTCCATCTGCGCCTCGAGCTCACGCACCTCGGATCGCGCCTGGTCCAGCCGCGGCTCGAAATCCCGCGCATCCAGCTCGACCAGTAGCTGGCCCTGCTCAACCCGATCGCCGTCTCGCACCAGCACTCGGGCCACGCGCGCCGGCGCCGGTGCGGCGGCTCTCAGGAGATCCGGCGCCTCCACCCGGCCGTAAAGGCTCAGCACCGGCGCCAGCCGGCGGGGCTCAATGGTCTCGACATCGACCCGCCAGACCCGCTCGCGGATCTCCGCCGTCGGGCGTTCCGGGCGCGTCTCCTTCAGGTAGGCGAACGCACCGAACCCGGCGCCGAGGATCAGGACGGGGAGGACGAGCTTGAGGAGTCGCTTCACGCTGTCTCCGGGTGCTGCGGACATGGCGCTTAGTGTCGGGGGGCGCCGGCGCGGGCGCAACCGATCGGACGAGAAGTCGCAGAGCCTGTAAGTCTGTTCGAAGGAATCACGACGGAAAAGTCCACTACTCGGTCAGTCGGCCGTTCGCGGCCCCTCGGCCCCTCACCGACCGCTGTGCCGATTCCCGGTCCGTCGGCTAGCCGAGCTCGGCGTGGAAATAGTCCTCGACCTCCCGAGCCAGGACCCGTGTCTCATCGCCTGGCGGGAATCGCCGGCCCAGCCGCACCCGGCAGACCAGCGGGAAATCCGGCTTACGGAACAGCGGCCAGCCCTTGGCGAGATATCGCGTATCGGTCTCGATGAACGCTGTCTGTACCGGGACCGCCGCCGTTCGTGCGATGAGCGCGAAGCCCGATGTGAAACGGTTGACCGGCGACTGGACCGTGCGCGTCCCCTCCGGGAACACCAGCAGATGCCGGCCGTCGGCCAACGCGGCCGCGGCGCGCCGGGTCATCTCGACGGGCAGGTCCGCCCGGATGTACCCGGCAAATCGGGCGCCGCCGCTGAGGAAGGGATTGCTCAGTATGCTCGCCTTCATGACGCAGACGACATTGGGCAGTCGGGAGACCACGAAGACCGCGTCCAGCAACGACGGATGATTGGCCACGATCACCAACGACTCCTCGCGGCGCAGGGTATCGAGCTCACGCAGATCCAAACGCGCTATTCCGGTCGAGGTGAGCAGGCCGGTTACGATTCGGAACAGGGCGGTCATCACGCGCTGGCCCAGACGGTTCCCGGCAACCCGCGGCAGGATCAGGCTCAACGCGGTGCCGAAAACGGTATAGAGGATGCCCATTGCCCCGAATACCGCGAGCGCGCTGTAGAAGGCGCAGTAATCCAAGAACACCCGTGCCCGGGGAATGAGCCCCTTGGTCGAAAGGGTCTGCGCCGTCGTGCGTCCAACGGTGCCCTTTCGACGCGTTCGTTCGTCGATGGCCGACCCCTGCCGAGCCATTGGGGCAGCTACCGGACGGACTCGCATCGTCTCCAGCCCTTGGACTCGTAGCAACCTGCCGAGGTCGCCCACTGCCACTTGGGAACGACCGGTTCGTCCAGCGCCGGCTCGCTCGGCGGCTCCTCGGCCTTTGCCGGCGAGGGGACCGGCGCCACCAGGACGGCCCACTGGTTCTGCGAAGCCGAAACGGCCTCTTCCGGGGGATCGCCTTCGCCGGGGACCGGTGGAAACAGGCTCGTAAGTCTTTCACGTATCGCGTCCAGCCTGGTCGAGGCGTCCCCCTCGTCCGGGACCGTTCCCGGGCCATAGGCGTCGATCACGGCATACATGTACTCGGGCGCAATGCCCGAGAGGTCCACCAGCAGCCGCGGCGAGCCCACGCCCGATTCCACGGGCACGGGCGTCGGCTCCGGGGCCGACAGCAGAAAGGGACCGGAAGCCTCCGAGAACCGCTGTCCCAGGGCGACGCGCCCGGTTCGGCTCAGGTGATCGGCAAGCGCAGAGCGCGTACGCGCCGAGAGCCGCTGGTCGGTCTGGTCCAGCAACGGCTTCCCGCCGCGATCCGTTCGCGCGGGGACCATGAAGGTATGGGGCGGGCCCGACTCGCCGCCGGACTCGGCCTGTGCGTAGACCGCCTGAGCCTGGATCACCCAGAGAAGCTGCCGATACCGGTGGACGCCTTCCCCTTCAAGATCCCTGAGGGCGTCCCCGAGCAGGACGTAGGTGTACAGGCTGTAACCAGCCTTCTCGCCGCCGGGACCGGCCGCCTTCGCTTCCTCCGCCGACGCCTCCGGGGCATCCGCCGCGCGGGATGACTTCTCGGCGTCGGTCGCGGCGTCGGTCTCTGCCGTCGACGGCTGCCCGCGCCCCAGGGCGGCGGCAGCCGCTACCCATTGCGCCTCGGGCGGCACGGTTTCGGGAAAGGCAGCCGGGGGCTCGGGTTCCTGCCCGGTCAGCGCGGCGATTCGCGCGCACCCCGGGGTCATCGCCACGGCGACGGCAAGCAGGAGCACCCCCGCCCGTGGCGGGATCGAAAAAAGGAATTGACGCATGGTCCGGCAATATTACCCGCAACGCGCCGTCGTGGACCGACCCGCGTTCGGACGACGTGCCGGCAGGCAAGGCCCGGTGCCGCGGACTAGGTCGCGGCCAGCTTGCCCAGCTTTTCCTTCGCCGGACCCTCGGCGACGTACAGGTGCACATCCTGCTGCGGGAACGGGATGCCAATGCCCTCCGCATCGAAGCGCCGCTTGACCTCTCGGGTCACGTCCCAGTAGACGCCCCAGTAGTCGGCAGTCTTGGCCCAGGGCCGGCAGATGAAGTTGACGGACGAATCCGCGAGCGCGTTCATCCGGATGGTGGGCGCCGGCTCCTTGAGCACATTTGGGTGACTGGAGACGATTTCCTCCAGGATCTGCTGGGCCCGGTCGGCGTCGTCGTCGTAGCCGATGCCGAACTCCATGTCGACGCGCCGCTCCGTCGCATTGGACGCGTTGGTGATCACTTCGCCCCAGATCTTGCTGTTGGGTACGACCATCATCTTGTTGTCGAAAGTCCTGATGGTCGTAGATACCAGGTTCATCGACCGCACGGTGCCGGATACGCCGCCCGCGTCGACCACATCGCCGGTGTCGAAGGGCCGGAACAGCAGGATCATCAGACCGCTGGCAAAGTTCGAGAGCGAATCCTGCATCGCGAACGCGATGACTAAACCGGCGGCGCCGACCAGCGCCAGCAGCGGGGCGATGCTGACCTCGAGCGCCGAAAGCGCCCAGATGACGCCGATGATCATCACCAGCCAGCGCACGGCCTTGACCATGAAGTCCGAGAGCAGCGCCGGCACGCGGACCTTGCTCATGCCCTTGCCAATCAGGCCGCTGGCGACGCGCGACAGGACCCAAGCGAGGATCAGTATTCCTGAGAACGTGGCTATATTCCGTACCCAGCGAAGCCCGCCCTCTTCGGAGGTCACCCAACCCTTGATCGAGACCCACGCGGACGTGGAATCGGTCACGTCCAGGTTGATTCCCGACACGCCGCTGATGTAGAGCCGGTAGTCCCGGATCGACGCCTGCGTGTCGGTATCCTCCTTATCGGTCTTGGCTTCCAGCTCATCGACGGCGGTGCGCAGATTATCCAGGAGCCGTGTCCGCGCCTCTCGCAGCGCCGTGACATTCTCGAGCAGATCGACCTTGGCCGCTTCCTTCCCCTCCTGCGCCGCCTGCATCGCGGAGGCCGTCTCGCCGATCGTCGCGGCGTCTTTGGCGATCTGCTCCGGCGATGCCGCGACCGCCGCATCCCCGGCCTCATCCGCGACCCGTTCCGTCGCGTCCCGGGCGCCCTCCGCGGCATCGGCCGCGCGTGCCGCCACCACACGAACCTCGTTCTCGGACTTTCCTCCCACCTCTTGAATCGTTTCCTGGAGTCGGGCCACGGCACCCTCGGCCTGGTCGGCGGCCTGCCCCGTATCCTCCAGACCCTGCTTGACTTGATCCGGCAAGCGGCTCTGTATTTCTTCGGTCTTCTCCGCGGCCTCGACCGCGTCGTCAACCGTCTCGGAAACCTGTTTCAGGGTGGCCTGAGCCTCCTCGGCGGCCTCGCCCGCCTCGGCCACCTTGTCGGCATCGCCGGATACCTTCGCCTCGGCGGCCTTCTCTTTGGCGACCTCCAGCTGGTGTTTGGCCTGGTCGGCCTGCTCCTGAATATCGCGCGCCTTCTCGATCTCCGTGTTCTGGCGCTTTACGGCGATTTCGGCGCGTGCGATCTCCTCCGCCCTTGCCTTGACCAGGCCCTGCCAGCCATCGGCCTCGATCAAGAGCTCGTTCTTAGTCAATGGAACCAGCAGAAGCGCGAGCTCCTCGGCCGGGATGTCTGGGTCCCCGATGGTGACGGGCCGCGGTGCCGCGTTCGATTCCTCGGCCGAGCCGAGCTGGGCGTAGCCCGCGACCAGAATAGACAGAACCAGCGAACGGGCAAAGGGATAGACAGAAGGGCGTCTCAGGCGCACGGGTGGGTTACCTCGCGGGTATTGGCGGAGCGGTTATTGACGGGCGGTGTGCCTTTGAGCGGCACCGGTTCCCGTCACGGTGCGTGCCATTATCCCATCCCGAGTACAGGTCTCAACCCCGCGTTTCCGGACCCGGCGTAGTGGCGGACTCACGAAATGAGCCTGGACTCGTGTAAATAGCCGGTATCCAACAACGCGGGCACAAGTAAAATGAACCAGGCACGACGAACACCGGCGCGGGAAAACGCCCACGAGATGGGCTCTTGGGCTCTCGGCCGGGCTCTAGTGATTCAAAGCAGCCGACTCGCCGGGTTTCGTCATTACGCGGCGCCCTCTGTCTGGCTCGCACTACGCCGCGGGGCCCCGCTGACCCTGGCACTGGAGACCGACAATCCGGCGGACCCGGATGCGGTAGCCGTGTTCTGGCTAGGCCGCAAGCTCGGCTACCTGCCCCGCTCGGAGAACCTGGTCGCGGCCCGATTGCTCGGCCGCCAGCGGCGGCTGAGCGCCCGTGTCCGAAGCCTGGTCCCGGCCGCGGAGCCGAATGCGCGGCTGCGGCTCGACGTGTTGATGCATTGACCCCTGTCTCTGGAAGTCGCACGGCTTCGGTTACACTGCCCCGGATCGAGCGACTACAGCCGAGAGGCAACCATGGAAACCGAACGCATCGGCTCCTGCTGGAACTGCCGACACGGGCTCACCAAGGCGGACTATGGGCGGGAGGTCACCTGCCCCGGCTGCGGCAAATCGACCCGCTGCTGCCGCAACTGCCGGCATTACGCGCCCGGACGACCCAATGACTGTCTGGAGCCCATGGCGGAACGGATCCTCGACAAGGCCAAGGCCAACTTCTGCGAGCTCTTCGAGCCGGCTGAGAACCCGCTGCCATCCGGCGCGAAACCGGACCTCGACGCACTCCGGCAGGCGGCGGACGATTTGTTTAAGGGTTAGTCCTGCTCAGGCAGGGGCCAGCGGGTCCCTTCTGAACGACGAAGGCTTCACCCGACCCCGCAGGCGGCCAGGTCTTCCCTCACGCGGCCGACGGCGAGCGCGTCAACGATGCGGCGACCGCCGTGAGCGCCAACGCCGAGACCAGCAGCGCAGCCCCGACCCACGGGCTCGACAGCAGATCCGGCGCCACCAGCATCACGGCCCCGAGCCCCAGCATCATCAGGCCGGAGAGCAGCTTCAGCAGCCGGCCCTGGCGCAGGCTGAGCTTCCTCGCCGCGAGCGTCATCGTGAAGACGAGCACGATCGCGAGCAGCGGCAGGACGTAGATCAGGTTGTAGAGGGCGAGGTAGCCGTAATAGGCAGGCCGCGACAGCTCGCTCATGGTCAGGGCGCGGGTGAATACCATCGGGAAACCGGCCGTGCACAGGAGCTCGTAGCTGTTCGCGGCCAGCGCCAGTACCAGGGTGCCGGCCAGCATCGCCGCCAGATTTTCGGCGGATACGAGGTTGCGCATCCGGGCAAACAAGCCAGGCTTTGCCCGTTCCGGTATCGACAGGGTCGGGCCCTGCTTGAAAAGGAAAAAATCCTTGACGTTGACCAGCCCGATCAATACCGCCACGCCCCCGGCGACGGCCGTCACCAAGGGAGCCGCCCCGATCACCAGGAACAGGTTCAACCAGGCCGACATGAAGAGGAAGTAGACCAGGCCCGAGGCGAACACGAAAGTCACGCCGATCAGCAGCATGCGGGGCCGGCTGCGGACATGGACCATCAGGCTCAGAAGGAACAGGAGCACGAAAAAGGCGCAGGGATTGAACGCGTCCAGCCCGGCGATCACCAGCGTGAACACCGGAAGCGAAAGCGCCTGCAGGTCGACGGTCCCGATCAGGGGCAGATCGATCGTTCCCTCGTCTCCGGGCGACACCGGGTGCGGGGTTCCGTCGGCCGGGTCTCTAGCGGGGTCTCCAGCCGCCTGCCGGCAGAAGCCGCGCGAGTGCCAGCACCTGTGCTCCAATGCCGTCCTCGGCATCGAATCCGGTCAACATCCGGCCGCAGACGAAAAAGGCCGGTACCGAGCGGGCCTCCTCGCCGAGCGACCGAGCCATGGACACGAAACGCTCCGCGCTGCCGCGATTGCCGGTGATCTCGAAATCCTGAACCTCGAGCCAGGGCTCCTCCGCTCGCAGGCGCTCAAGGAAGGGCATCGCGGCCTGGCAATGGGGGCAGCGCTCGGACCAGAAGACATAGAGACGGACACGGGTGCCCCCATCCGGCGCGGCGGAGACCCAGTCGGGCTCGCCGTCGGCGCGGGAGACGCCCGCGAGCAGAATCAACGCGAATAGGAGAAGAAACCGGGACGCACTGAAGAGACCGCATGGAAGACCGCCTGGGAACGAGCCGGCGTTGACGACCGGGGTGCTAAACTTTAAACCAAATAGCCACCGCTACCGGCCCAGACCCATGCCCGTCCCTCGTTATGGACCTCCCCGCCCCCAACAAGCCCTTGCGCCTCGCTCCCCTGCTCTGCCTCGTCGTAGGGCTCGGCGCCTGCGCCGCCGAGGATGACATGAGCGCTCAGCGGGCGGCCCTGCTCGCCGAGGTGGAGGCGGACGTGCGCATGACGGCCGATGCACTCGGCTTCTCGTCGCTGGATCCGGCCGTCGCCAACGCGCTGGGACAAGTGCCGCGCCATGCCTTCGTGCCCGCGCCGCAGCGCAAACAGGCGTACATCAATTACCCGCTCCCGATCGGCCGCGGCCAGACCATCTCCCAGCCCTATATCGTCGCCATCATGACCCAACTGCTCGGCGTCGGCCCCGGAGATCGGGTATTCGAGCTCGGCACCGGTTCCGGCTATCAGGCCGCGGTGCTGGCCCAGATGGGGGTTGAGGTCTATTCGGTCGAGATCGTACCCGAGCTTGCCGACAAGGCCGCGGAGACGCTCCGCGGGCTCGGGTATGACAGCGTCCACGTCCGCGCCGGCGATGGCTGGCTCGGCTGGCCGGACGCGGCCCCGTTCGACGGCATCCTGGTCACCGCGGCGGCACCGAAGGTCCCCGAGACGCTGATCGAGCAGCTTGCCCCGGGCGGGCGTCTGGTGATTCCGATCGGCGGGCCGACCGACGTTCAGAACCTGATCCTGTTCGAGAAGCTCGCCAGCGGCGAGCTGATCCGCCGCAACGTCCTGCCGGTGCGTTTCGTTCCCGTAACCGGGCCACTATCGGTTCCTTGATACACTGCCTGCCCGATGCCCGATGCCCGATGCCGAGCCCGGCACCGCGTGACCGGGCGTTCGCCGCGGGGCATCCTCAACCACCGGAGAACGAGACGTGAGACTGATTCTTGCCGCGCTTTCCCTTTTCGTACTCGCCGCAACCGCCGCCACCGCGTCGGATCTCGAGAAGGAGGCACGCTGGCGGGCGCAGATCGTCGACGCGCTGCTCGATGGCGAGGCCGTCGACCTGAACGCGGGCGACGTGACCTTTCTCGGGATCTACACCGAGGCCGAGGAACCTACCGCGCGCGCCGCGATCATTGCGCACGGCATCGGGGTCCACCCGGACTGGCCGCAGGTCATCCAGCCGCTGCGCACGGGCCTGCCCCAGCAGGGTTGGAGCACGCTGTCGATCCAGATGCCGGTCCTGCCCAACGAGGCGACGACGGCGGACTACGCCCCGTTGTTCGACGAGGTCGCCCCGAGGCTGGACGCCGCCGTCGCCTATCTCAAGGGCAAGGGCGCGGACCGCATCGCCATCATCGCCCACAGCCTCGGCGCGACTCATGGCCGCCGATTATCTTGGCAGCCATCCGGACGCGGCTGTCGCTTTCGTCGCCATGGGTTTTTCCCTGAGCGAGGCCGAAGCGGCGCAAGCTGAACAGCAAACGGCTAGTCGAAGGGATCCGCATCGCCGACACTGGACCTTTACGGTCAGAACGACGACGAGGACGTGCTTGCGACAGCGCGAGGCGCGCGCCGAAGCGGCGTTGACGAACGGAAATCGAGAATACAACCAGGTCCAAGTCCCCGAGGCGAACCACTTCTTCGACGGCCAGGACGACCCGCTAATCGAGACCACGGTCCAGTGGCTCGGCCAGACCGTGCCGGTGAACTGAACCGGTCGGGTGCACCGCGCCGCCCGACCGGCTAAAGACTCAAGCTTGCCGCGAGCCGTCCGAGACGCCTAGTCCGAACGGCCTTCTGAGGCGCTAACGCGGCCCCCGACCCGGCGGGCGACGCATCCAGGGCGGCGGCCCCATCGGGCCGGGCATAGGTACTCCGGGCGGCATCATCCCCGGAGGACCCGGCATCATCGGAGGTCCGGGCGGCATGCCGAACGGCGGTGGCGGCAGTGGCTGGCCAGACCGGGCGGCCTCGACCTGCTGCTTCCAGGCATTGAGCTTCCACTGCTGGTGCTGCTTGAACTGTTGCACCTCCTGCTGCTGATGGGCGTCGAAACGCCGTTTCTCCTGTTCCTGGAAGGCCGCGAACTTCTCCTGATCCTGGCGCTGTTTGGTGCCGAACCCGTTGCGCTCCCGCTCCTGGTGCACGCGGAACGCCTCCCAGTCACGCTCCCACCAGTCTTCGTCGAGGTCGTCCGCGGTCGGCGCCGGTTGAGCCACGGTCCCGTCGGCCGAGGTCGCGGGCGCGGGCGCACCGTCGGCGGCCGGGGGCCGCGGCGCCTGAGCCTGGTCCGGGGCCGGAGCCCGGGGCTCGGTTGTCGCCGATACCGGCGCCTCCGCGGCTATCGTGCCGGGCAGCGGCGTGCTCAGGATATCCCGGATCCGGTTCAGCAGACCCGCCTCGTCCTCGTCGCCGTCGGCAGCGCCCGCTGGCGCCGTTGTCGCATCCGGCGGCTTGGTGCCGGGCAGCGGGGTGTTGAGTATCTCTCCGAGGCGGTCGAAAAAGCCCTTGTCGTCGGAAACAGCCATTGCACCAGTCCCCTGCCGGCTCAGCCGGACTTGACCTTGATCAGATTGGACAGCCAGATCAGCACCAGCGCCCCGATCAGGGCCGTCACCATGGTGCCGATGAGGCCCCCGACCGTCCCCCCGATGCCGAGTAGCGCCAGCAGAAAGCCGCCGACCACGCCGCCGGCGATACCTAGGATGATGTCGCCGATCTTTCCGAAGGGCGGGGTCCCGCCGATCAGGTTGCGTGCCACCAGACCGGCGAGCGCGCCGATCGCAAGCCATACGATGAGGGACCAGGCAGGCATGAGATTCTCTCCACGATCATTGAGGCTGTCAAAACAGGCGACACCCGGTGCGGCCCAGGAAACGGGAAATCCCAATTATCCGTTTCCGTGAAGCGAAAGCCCATGGGTGGGCTTTTGCGACCCCTACTCATGGGCGCCGGCAGATGCGGCACGGTCTGAAGCCCGCGCCGCTCGCGACTCAAGGTTCGCGCGGGCAACCATCGGGTACGCGGCGACTCGTTAGCCTATCACTATATTCTGCTACCTGTTCGACCCGGTTGGCCGGCGGCCGGGATGGCCGTATGCTCGCTGTCCCCAAGATGGGCTTCTAGACTGAAGTACCCGACCCCCGCCGGAGACACCCATGACCAAGCTGCGCATCAACGGCACCGAGCACGACCTGGACCTGGACCCGAACATGCCCCTGCTGTGGGCGATCCGGGAGCACGCCGGACTCACCGGCACCAAATACGGCTGCGGCATCGCCCAATGCGGGTCCTGCACGGTCCTGCTGAACGGGGCGCCGGTCCGGGCCTGCGCCACGCCCCTGTCCCTCGCATCGGGCGGATCCGTGACCACGATAGAGGGTCTCGACACCCGCGCCGGCAAGGCCGTCCAGAATGCCTGGGCGGAGATCGACGTGGTCCAATGCGGTTTCTGCCAGTCCGGACAGATCATGTCCGCCGCGGCCCTGCTCGCGGCCAATCCCGCGCCAACCGATGCCCAGATCGACGCCGCGATGGCCGGCAACATCTGCCGATGCGCCACCTATGCCCGCATCCGGGTTGCCGTCAAGCGTGCCGCCGAGGCCCTCACCTAATGGACGCGCCGAACATGAGCCAAACAAGCATCCGCAAGCTGAGCCGACGCGCCTTCCTGACGACCGGCCTCGTTGCCGGGGCTGGACTGACGTTGGGGATTCACCTGCCGGCGCGCGCCGAGGACCGCAGGGCCGGACCCGGGATCGCCGGCGGAGGCGAACGGGAGCCCGGCGCCTTCGCGCCCAACGCCTTCGTGCGCATCGGCACCGACGACACGGTGACCGTGATCGTCAAGCATCTGGAGATGGGCCAGGGAACCTACACCGGACTGCCGACCCTGGTCGCCGAGGAGCTCGATGCCCGCTGGGACCAGGTTCGCGCCGAGGGCGCTCCGGCGGACGCCGAGCGCTACAACAACCTCTTCTGGGGACCCGCCCAGGGTACCGGGGGCAGCACTGCGATCGCCAACTCCTACGAGCAGATGCGCAAGGCGGGCGCGGCGGCAAGACAGATGCTGGTCGCCGCGGCGGCGGAGCGGTGGAAGGTCCCACCTGCCGAGATCGGCGTCCGAGACGGGATTCTGAGCCATGCAAGCGGCGTGAGCGCCCGCTTCGGAGAGCTGGCCGAGTCCGCCGCGCGTCAGCCTGTCCCCGACGAGGTCGCGCTGAAGGACCCGTCCGAGTTCCGGCTGATCGGTAACGCGAGCCTCAGGCGCAAGGACTCCGCGGGCAAAATCGACGGCAGCGCCCTGTTCACCCAGGACATGCGTCTGCCGGGGATGCTGACGGCCCTGGTCGCCCACCCTCCCCGCTTCGGCGCGCGCGTCCGGTCGTTCGACGCCGCGGCCGCCGAGGCGATCCCCGGTGTTGTGCAGGTCGTCCAGATTCCGAGCGGGGTCGCCGTCCTGGCACGGGACTTCTGGAGCGCCAAGCTGGGCCGCGACGCCCTGCGGGTCGATTGGGACGAGTCGGATGCCATGGCGCTCGGCTCGGCCGAGATCCTCGAACAGTACCGGGAGCTGGCCGCGCGGCCAGGCAAGCCCGCGCGCGTCGCGGGCGACGTCGAGGCCGCGCTCGCAGGGGCCAGCCGGCTGATCGAGGCCGAGTACAGCGTGCCCTACCTGGCTCACGCGGCCATGGAGCCGCTCAACTGCGTGATCGAGCCCCTGCCCGACGGCGTGCGGGTGCTGAACGGGGAACAGTTTCAGACCGCGGATCAGGCCGCGGTCGCGGCCGTGCTCGCGCTGGAACCCAAGCAGGTCAGAATTCGGATGCTCTACGCGGGCGGCTCGTTCGGGCGCCGGGCGAACCCGGCCTCGGACTACCCGGTCGAGGCCGCGCATTGCTTTAAGGCGGCCGGCGGGAAGGTCCCCGTCAAGCTGCAGTGGACCCGCGAGGACGACACCCGCGGCGGCTGGTACCGGCCGCTCTACCTGCACCGCCTGCGCGCCGGACTCGACGCGGACGGTAAGCCGGTCGCCTGGCAGCATCGGATCGTGGGCCAATCCATCATGGCCGGGACCGCCTTCGAGCCGATGCTGGTCGTCGACGAGGTCGACCAGACCTCGGTCGAGGGCGCGGCGAACCTGCCCTACGCGATTCCGAACATCCTGACCGACCTGCACTCCCCGACCCTTCCGGTGCCGGTCCAGTGGTGGCGGTCGGTGGGCTCGACCCATACGGCGTTCGCCGTCGAGTCGCTGATCGACGAGCTCGCGGCCGCCGCCGGACAGGACCCGGTCGCCTACCGGATGACGCTGCTCGACGGCCACCCGCGACATCAGGGGGTACTCAAGCTCGCCGCCGAGCGGTCCGGCTGGGGGGAACCCCTCGGCGAAGGCCGCGGAAGGGGCGTTGCGGTCCACGAGTCTTTCAACAGCTACGTGGCCCAGGTCGCCGAGGTGACGGTCCGCAAGGGCGGGAGCTTCCGCGTGGATCGGGTCGTGATCGCCGTGGATTGCGGCGTCGCCATCAACCCGGACGTGATCCGGGCGCAGATGGAGGGCGGCATGGGGTTTGGACTGTCGGCGGCCCTGCTCAGCGAGATCCGGCTGGAGAACGGGGCGGCGATCCAGTCGAACTACCATGACTACAAGGTGCTGCGGATCGACGGGATGCCCGAGGTGGAGGTCCACATCGTTCCGTCCGCCGAGCCCCCTACCGGTGTCGGCGAGCCCGCGACACCGGTGATCGCCCCGGCCGTCGCCAACGCCCTGTTCGCCGCGACAGGCCAGCGGCTGCGGACGCTGCCGCTGAAGCTGGCCGGCTGAGCAACGAGCGAGCGATCCGTATGCGGCGCCAGTAGGGTCTTGACGCAGCAGGACAACGCCCGCCCTGGCCGGGCTTGCGCGCTCACTCCGGCGCCGGGCCAGGGCGTCCAACCACCGCGTCGCGTTGATCCTGAGCGGCGACGCGCCATGGACCGCGGACGCCGCGAATCGGGTCGTGTCGACGCTGTCGGATGTCCGGCCGACCTGGCTCACGGACCGACAGCTGGCCGCGGGCGGCCTGCCCATCGGGTCCGCGACCCGGCTGCTGGGCTCCGAACTGGAGCTGCTGATCTACGATGCCCATAGCGGCTTCGACCCCGACGGTTTCGGTGCCGCGAGCGGCGCCCTTGCCGGCGGTGGACTGCTGGTGCTGCTGACACCGCCACTGGCAAGCTGGCCCTCGCTCACCGACGCGCAGGCCGGACGCATCGCCGTCTGGCCCCATGCGGCCGCCGATGTCACGGGCCGATTCCTTCGCCGCCTGGCGCGGGTGCTCGCGTCGACGCCCTACGTCGTTACGCCCGGTGCGATCCCGTCCATCGGCCTGGATCGCCGCCCGAACCGGGATCGGCGCGAGCGCTCCGGCAGGGACCTGAACCCCTCGCGGCCGGCAACGCCCGACCAGGGGCAGGCCATCGCGGCGATCGTCCGGCTCGCGCGCGGGCGCGCCCGCCGCCCGTTGGTGATCAAGGCGCATCGGGGACGCGGGAAGAGCGCGGCGCTGGGTCTCGCCGCCGCGGTCCTGCTCGGCGCAGGGCTGTCGCGCATCCTGGTCACGGCACCCCGGCGCGCGGCGGTCGACGCCCTGTTCAGGCACGCCGCCGCCGCATTGCCGGGTGCACACCTGGTTGGAAGCGGGCTCGCGTATCAGGGGCGGTGGATCGGGTTCGTTCCGCCGGACGAGGCCGCGGCGGCCCGGCCGGAGGCGGACCTGCTGCTGGTCGATGAGGCCGCCGGCATACCGGCGCCGCTGCTAACCCGGCTCCTTACCCACTACCCCCGCATCGTCTTCGCGACCACGGTGCACGGCTACGAGGGGACGGGCCGGGGGTTCGAGGTTCGCTTCCGCTCGACGCTGGACCGGTTCACGCCGCAATGGCGGATGCTCACGCTGGAGGCGCCGATCCGCTGGGACCCGAACGACCCGTTGGAGGCCCTAACCTTCCAGGCCCTGCTGCTGGACGCGGCACCGGCCGCGGACTCGGCCGGACACCGATCCGGCACCCGAGGACTGTTCGCTCGTACGGCTGGACCGGGACGCGCTGGCCGACGACGAGCAGACCCTGCGGGAGCTGTTCGGCCTGCTGGTGCTGGCACACTACCAGACACGACCGCTCGACCTGCGCATCCTGCTCGACGGCCCGAACCTGCGTGTCTACGCGCTGCGCCACGAGCGCGCCGTCGTCGGGGCACTGATCGCCGCCGAGGAGGGCGCGCTCGACGAGCCGGGGCTCGAAGAGGCGATCTTCGAGGGCCGGCGCCGCCCGCGCGGCCATCTGCTGCCGCAGACCCTGAGCGCCCATGCCGGGATCGCCACGGCCACTCGGCTGCGTTTCCTGCGCGTGGTCCGAATCGCTATCCACCCGGCGCTCGAGCGACGCGGGCTCGGGCGGTCAATGCTCCGCGGCCTCTGGCGGGACGCCCGCCGCGACGGGTTTCAGCTGGTCGGCACCAGCTTCGGCGCCAGCCCGGGCCTGGTCCGATTCTGGGACCGGTGCGGTTTCCGTCCGGTCCAGATCGGTACCAGCCGAAACGCGGCCAGCGGCGAGCACGCCGTCGTGATGCTGCGGCGCGTCGACCGCAGAGGGTCGGCGTTCGTCGCCGATGCCCAGCGGCGGCTCGAGCGCCGGCTCCCGGTACTCCTAGCCGGCCCGCTGCGCGACCTGGACCCCGCCGTCGGCGCGGCTACTTGTCCGTGCGCTGCGGGCAGTGCCGCCTCCAAGCGAGACCGGAACCGATCCTGACGGCGCGGATCAGGAGCTGGGCGCTTTCGTCGATGGCCACCGGACGTTCGAGTCGGCGCTCCCCCTAATCAGCGAGCTGACGCGCCGTGAGCTGGGCCCAAGTCTGCGCGCCGGTCGGATCGACGCCGAGAGCGCGGCCCTGCTGCTAGCCGCGACGCGGCAGCTGCGGCCGATCAGCGAACTCGCCGCATGGTCCCGGGCGCGCGGCCGCGAGCATCTCGTAGCGCGGCTCCGCGACGTTGTCCGGCTTCTACTCTCGTGACCTCGAGGCACGGCGCGCGGCGGTCAGCGCCGGTCACGCCTTGCCGCCCGGTCCAGCGCCGCCAGGCGCTCGAGCTTCTCGCGAATGCGGATCTCGAGCCCGCGGTCGGTCGGCTCGTAGTAGCGCCGCTCCCTGAGCGCGTCCGGGAAGTAGGTCTCGCCGGCCGCGTAGGCGTCCGGCTCATCGTGGGCATAACGGTAGCCCCGGCCGTGGCCGAGCCCCTGCATAAGTCGGGTCGGCGCGTTCCTCAGATGGCTCGGGACCTCGAGCGAGCCGGAGCCCCGGGCGTCCGCCTGAGCCGCGTGCCAGGCCTTGTAGACGGCGTTGCTCTTGGCCGCGCAGGCGAGATAGGCGACGGCCTGTGCCAGGGCCAGCTCGCCTTCCGGCGAGCCCAGACGCTCCTGGGCATCCCAGGCATCGAGCGCGAGCGCGAGCGCCCTCGGGTCCGCGTTGCCAATGTCCTCGCAGGCCATGCGCACCAGCCGGCGGGCGATATAGAGCGGGTCGCAGCCGCCGTCGACCATCCGGGCGAGCCAGTAGAGCGCCGCGTCCGGGGCCGACCCGCGCACCGACTTGTGCAGCGCCGAGATCTGGTCGTAGAAGAGGTCCCCGCCCTTATCGAAGCGACGCACCGAGCCGGCGATGACCTCGGCGGCCGTCCCGGGCTCGATGCGATCGCCCGCGGTCAATGACGCGGCCAGCTCAAGCAGGTTGAGTGCCCTCCGGGCGTCGCCGTCGGCGGACTCGGCGAGCAGCCGGGCCGTCTCCGGCGGCAGCTCGAGACCGCGCGCGCCCAGCCCGTTCTCCGCGTCGTTCAGTGCCCGGTAGAGGATCGCCGTGATCTCGTCGACGCCGAGTGCCTTGAGGACATAGACCCGCGCCCTGGACAACAGCGCGTTGTTCAGCTCGAACGACGGGTTCTCCGTGGTCGCCCCGATGAATGTCAGCACGCCGGTCTCGACATGGGGCAGGAAGGCATCCTGCTGGGCCTTGTTGAACCGGTGCACTTCGTCGATGAAAAGCACCGTGCCACGCCCCTCGGCCGCGCGGACCGAGTGGGCCTCCACCACGGCCTCACGAACGTCCTTGACGCCGGCCAGTACCGCCGAGAGGCTCAGAAAGTGTGCGCCGGAGCTGTTGGCCGCGAGCCGGGCCAGGGTCGTCTTTCCGGTGCCCGGCGGACCCCAGAAGATCATCGAGTGCAGGCCGCCGGTCTCGATCGCCTGCCGGAGCGGCTTGCCCGACCCGAGCAGGTGCGACTGGCCGAAGAATCCGTCGAGGCTGGCCGGCCGCATGCGATCTGCCAGTGGGGCCGCGGCGCGATCAGGCGTCATGGGCCTTCCGGGAGAGACGTCGCCGCTCGAAGAACGAAACCCCCGCGAGGGGTAGCCGCGTCACCGTTCTCAGTCGAACTGTAGAAACTCGTCGACGGCCCGCTGGTCGATCTCGAAGAGCTTCGGGTCAAGCCGTGGGTTGCGTTCGGTCGCAGAGAAATTCAGCCGGGTATCCTGCCCGAAGGCGTCCTCCATGATCAGGCTGTCGAGGTTCTCGCCGCTGAACCCTAGCTCGATGCGCACGACGTCGGTTTCCTTGTCCTTCGGGATCAACTCCACCCAGTCGCGCCCGTCGCTGCTGTCGATGGCTCGGACCGAGAAGTGACTCTCGATAGGCTCGCCACCGGCCAGCAGCAGGGCCGGTGTCCCGCGCAAGGCCTTCTGCTGGCTCTGGTGCGAGACCTGGTCAAGCTCCAGGTCGTGAAGGTAGACCCGCTTGCCGTCGGCGACGATCACCTGCTTGTTCGGGCTGTCGTACTCCCAACGGAAGCGGCCGGGGCGCTGCAGATAGAGTGTCCCGCGACCCTCCATCATCCGGGTGCGGTCGGCGTTGAAGGTAAACTGGTGGAAGCTGGAACGTAGGCTGTTCAGGCCCTTCAGGTAGTCGTCGAGCCTATCGGCGCCGGCCGCGGAGGCGGTGCCCGTACCGGCCATCGCGACCAAGACAAGCGACAGCAAGCTCGACAGGAAACGGGCGGCTCGGGGGCCGCCCTCAGCGGGCGAGAAAGACGGGGGCATGGCTGAATCAATCCTCGGGCGGTGGGGGCGCCAGCACCTCGCGGTTGCCGTTGGTCTCCGCCGGGCCGACGATGCCGATGCGCTCCATCTCTTCGATCATGCGCGCCGCCCTGTTGTACCCGATCTTCAGCCGTCTTTGAACCCCCGAGATCGACGCGCGCCGGCTCTCTACGACGATCTGAACCGCCTCGTCGAACAGCGGGTCCGTATCCTCGGTTTCGCCGCGGGGCTCCGGGTCGATGCCCGGAAGTGATTCCAGGGGTTCCCTCAGCACGTCCTCGATATAGTCCGGGGAGCCCTGCGCCTTCAGGAAGTCCACGACATGGTGGACCTCGTGGTCATCGACGAACGCCCCGTGGACCCGCTGCGGGATGCTGCCGCCGGGCGGGAGGTACAGCATGTCGCCGTGCCCCAGGAGCTGCTCGGCGCCCATCTGGTCCAGGATGGTCCGGGAGTCCACCCGCGCCGAAACCTGGAACGCCATGCGGGTCGGAATGTTCGCCTTGATCAGGCCGGTCAGCACATCCACCGACGGACGCTGGGTCGCCAACAGCAGGTGGATCCCGGAGGCGCGTGCCTTCTGCGCCAGACGGGCGATCAGCTCCTCGACCTTCTTGCCGACCACCATCATCATGTCGGCGAGCTCGTCGATGATGACGACGATGTACGGCAGATGGCCCAGGACAGGGACCTCGAAACCCGCTTCGGTGGCGAAATCGGGACTGACCACGGGGTCGGGGATGGGCCGGCCGGCGGCCTCGGCCTCGGCGATCTTGCGGTTGTAGCCGGTGATGTTGCGCACGCCGAGCTGGGCCATCAGCCGATAGCGGCGCTCCATCTCGCCGACGCACCAGCGCAGCGCGTTGGCCGCCTCTTTCATGTCGGTGACCACCGGCGTCAGCAGGTGCGGAATGCCCTCGTAGACCGAGAGCTCGAGCATCTTGGGGTCGACCATGATCAGGCGGACATCTTCGGGGCTGGCCTTGTAGACCAGGCTGAGAATCATCGCGTTGATCGCGACCGACTTGCCCGAGCCCGTGGTGCCCGCGATCAGGGCGTGGGGCATCCGCGCCAGGTCGACGACCACCGGCAGGCCGGCGATGTTGCTGCCCAGCGCCAGTGTCAGCGGTGACTTCGCGTCGCGATAGACCTCTGCGCCGAGCACCTCGCTCAGGAACACGGTCTCGCGCTGCCGGTTCGGGATCTCGAGACCGATCACCGACTTGCCCGGGATCACCTCGACGACGCGCACGCTGATGGTCGACAGGGCGCGCGCGAGGTCCTTGGACAGCCCGGTGATCTTGCTGACCTTGATCCCGGGGGCCAGCTGGAGCTCGAACAGGGTCACCACGGGACCCGGGTACACCGCGACGACCTCCACCTCGACCCCGAAGTCCGCCAGCTTGACCTCAACCTGACGCGAGAGCTCCTCGATCTGATCCGGCGTGTACCCGCGACCGCTCTTGCGGGCGACATCCAGCAACTCGAGCGGCGGGCGCTCGCCCGCCCCCACCAGCTGCGGCAGCGACATCTGGCCTTCCGGCTTACCGGCCGGGCGTCGCACCCGCTTGACCCGCGGCGCTTCGGTGGGGACCGGGCGCTGGCCTTTCAGCAGGTCCGACAGCGTCAGCACCTGATCGGGATCCTGGCCTTTTGCGGGCGGCTCCGCCGCCCGCTTGCGCGGCACCGAGGCCGTGCGCTCGACACGCGGCGGCTCCTGCGGTGCCGATTCCGGGGCATCGATCAGCAGGAGTCCCCCGGGGAGTTCCCCCGCCCCCTCGGCCGCGCGACCGCGGGCGAACCGCCAGGTCATGCCGCCATGGATACCGGTCCAGATCGCCCGTCCCAGCTGCAGCGCACCGGCACCCAGGCCGTCCAGCAGGGCCATCCACGAGATCCCCGAGAACAGCGTGAACCCGACAAGCAAGGCACCGGAGAGCAGCACGTCCGTGCCGGACGAGTTGAAGCGGCTCAGCATCCAGCCGCTGACGAACAGCCCCAGACCCCCTCCGGTGCCGTTCGGCAGATGCGCGCCCAGCGCCGAGAAATGGATCGACGCGTAGCCACAGCCGGCCGCGAGCGTGAGCAGAAATCCGATCCAGCGCAGTGCCAGCAGCCAGGTCTTCAGGCCCGACTCCTCGCTCCGGCCGCGAAACACCAGCCAGGCGCTCCACCCGACCATGACGGGTAGCAGATAGGCGAAAAAGCCGAACAGGTAGAGGCTCACGTCGGCGAACCAGGCACCCGCACGCCCTCCGGCGTTGGTGACCCGGGATGTGTCGCCCACATAGGACCATCCGGGGTCCTCCGGCGAGTAGCTCGCCAGTGACAGCACCAGGTAGAGGGCGACGCACATCAGGGTCCACATCGCACCCTCGCGAAGTGCCCGCTCGACGTAGTCGCTGAATGTCAACTGCCCGTGCCGTGTCGCCTGTCCCATGTGATCCCCCTAAATAATCCGCCCTATTATAGTCTTACCCACCCTTCTTCGGACAATTTCAAGTCGAAGGTAGCCGTCCGGTCGAGCGTTCGCCGATCGCGCCTGCTTCGATCCCGCCCCAGACCGCGAAAACGGGCTCGATGCCTGGTGCCCAGCAACGCCGTGCGGCCGACAGGATACCCTCCGCGGGTGCCCAAGGCTGCGACGGCTGTGCCGCATCGGCGACGACACCGAGCCAACCGCGCCGGAGATTGGATTCTCCAATCACCGGCTGTTGCCGATAAGATACAGTCATTTCCCGATCCGCGGCGTCTTTTTGGAGACGCGCGCGGCTGCACGCGGCGAAATATCCCCCCGCAAAATTTTTCGACACGCGAAAGATACATGTGCTATTTTTGCACCAACCGGTGGGGCCCGCGGGTGACGGTGTGCAGTGATAGACGCCGCGTGCCGGTACCCGGGACCGCCGGCGAACGGAAGGCTCGCCTTGCCGGCAACGATTTTTTTATACGGCGATCAGTATTCGCAATCTTGGGGGAACACGATGAACAAGGCATGCGTCTCAGCCCTAGCGGCACTCGTCCTGGCCAGCCCGTTGGCTTCCCAGGCCGAATCCCTGGAGTACTCCAGCACCCCGTCGTCCTACGCGCCCACGTTTGACGACCGTTGGTACATCACTCCGTTCGCGACCTACACCTGGGCCGACGAGAACCGCAACACCGATGACGGGGCCGGCTGGGGATTCGGCGTCGGCAAGCCCATCAACGAGTGGTTGAACCTGGAACTGCGCGGCACCTACACGAACCTGGTGAGCGAGAACCCGCTCGACCTCTCCGACGACGAGCTCGAGGACAAATACAACGTCCTGATGAAGCGTGGATTCCACGGTACCGGCGACATCGAGGTCGGCGACATCGCCCTCGACGGCCTGTTCTTCTTCAACCGGGGCCAGGTGCAGCCCTTCCTGCTCGCCGGGCTCGGCGCCATCAGCGACGACTTCAGCTGCGACCGCAACGTGGCAAACGTCGGCTTCTGCCAGAACCAGAGCAGCAAGTGGAGCTTCATGGCCGAGGCAGGTGCCGGCATCTTGGTGCCGATGGGCGAATACGCCGCCTTCCGGGCCGACGCGCGCTACCGCTACGACAACAACTCGTCCGATATTCTCGAGGCCGGCAGCTTCGGCGACTGGCTCGTCACCGCGGGTATCGTGATTCCGATCGGCACCAGGGCCGCCGCCCCGGTTACCCGCAAGTACGAACTCTCGGCCGATGCCCTGTTCGCGTTCGACGACGATCAGCTGAAGCCGACCGGCGTCAGCACCATGAACAACTTCGCCAACGATCTGAGCCAGGTCTCCTACAACTCGGTGCAGGTCGACGGCCATACCGATCCGATCGGCTCCGCCGAGTACAACCAGGACCTGTCCGAGCGCCGCGCCGATACCGTGCGGACCCAGTTGGTCAGCGACGGCGTGACACCAGACCGAATTACCGCTCAAGGTTTCGGCAAGTCTCGGCTCAAGGTGACGCCTGAAGACTGCGCGCAGGCCACCAGCCGGGCGGCCCTTATCGAGTGCTACGGACCGAACCGCCGCGTCGAGGTCACCGTCGAGGGTGTAGTCGAGAAGTAACCGCCGTATTGCCGGGCAACGTCCAACGTTGCCCGGCCCGTCTCAAGCAACCTCGACCCCATTCCCCCTGCCGCTGCAGCTGTCCGGTCAGGGTCCCGCTGCCTTATGCCTGCCGTCTACCGCCCGTTGCTTATCGGGCATCGACTCCAAGTCCTAAACCGTCGGCTCCAGAAAATCCAAGCGTCCAGAGCGACCGGCGCGCACGGCCATCGGTCACAGTCTCTGACCGGCCACCGAAATCAAGACCAGATCGACGAGCGACTTCGCGCTCAGCTTCGCCATTATCCGAGACCGGTGGGTCTCGACGGTGCGGATGCTTATCCCCAGGTCCAGCGCGATGGCCTTGTTCGAGTCACCGGAGACCAGCCGATCGAAGATCTCGCGTTCACGGACCGTCAGTGTCCCCAGGCGAACCGCGGCCTTCGCGCTGTCGCCCAGCGGATCGGTCGGCGACGATCCCCGCCGCAACAGGTCCTGCACCTTTTCGAGCAGCGCCTGCGGGGCCAGCGGCTTGGTCACGAAGTCCGCGGCCCCGAGCTTCATGGCGCGCACCGCCATGTCGATGTCGCCATGACCGGTCATGACTATGACCGGCAGCCGCATCCCCCGCGCGTTCAGGCGTTCCAGGAGGGCCATGCCGCTCAGCCCGGGCATCCGGACGTCCAGCAACATGCAGGCGAGGCCGCCGACTCCGTCGTCGTGCTCGGCGAGGAACGCATCGGCGCTGGCATACGAACGGACCGTGACGTCGACGGAGCTCAACAGCAGCGCAAGTGCCTCGCGGATATCCGGGTCGTCGTCGACCACGTGGACCAGCGGGCCCTCGGTCATGTGCCCGCTCCCGGCGACGCGGGCAGCTCGACGGTCAGTCGTGCGCCCCTTGCGGTGCTCCGCATGCCAATCCGCCCCCCCAGCCGCTCGATGATGGTCTGGGCGATTGACAGGCCTATGCCCAGCGCATCGGCCTTGTCCGTTACCCAGGGATCGAAAACGGAGTCCGCGATATCGCGTCGAACCCCGCGCCCGGTGTCCGTCAGCTCGATCACAACGCGATCGGCCGGGTGATCGCGCCGGGTACGTATCGAGAGCCGGCGTGTCCCGCTCGGGGATTCGTCCATCGCCTCAAGGGCGTTATTCATTATCTGCAAGAGGACCTGTTCGAGCTCGGCGGTATCGCCGACCGGCATCGGCAGGTCGGGCGCGTAGTGGCGCTCGACCCGGACACCGTACTGCTCAATACGCTCCCGCAGCAAGTCCAGACAGGTCTCCGCGACCGCGTTCAGATCGATCGGCGATGGCGCCGGGCTCCGTCGGCGGATAAGCCCCCGCAATCCGTCCAGGACATCACCGGACTGCCGCGATAGCCGTTCGATACGTTCCAGAATGCTGTTGAGTTCGGCGTCATCCATACGACCCGCGGTCCGCAGGCGGATAGCGGCACCCGCGAAGGCGCTTATCGCGGCGATCGGTTGGCTGAGCTGATCGGTCGCCGAGGCAGCGATCTCCGCCGTCAGGGCCAGTTGGCCGAACCTTGAGAGTTCGGCCCGGTGCTCCTCGAGGCGGCGCCGCAGTAACCTGCGCTCGGTGACGTCGACCAGCGCCGCGACGCCGCCCGCGCTCAGCCCCTGTTCGTTCACCAGAGGACGCGCCGTCACCTGCACCCAGCGTCCCTCGGCCGCACCGGGGTTTCGCAGGAACAACTCCACGCTGTCCGTGGACTCTCCCCGCATCGCGCGCACCAGGGGCAGCTCGTTGGTCGGGACCGGGGTTCCGGACTCGTCCCAGTACACGCCGAAGTGCGGCGCCCAGCGGTCCGGGCCGACATCCTCCGGCCCCGAACCGACGATCTGCTCGGCCTTTCGGTTCCATAGCAGGAAGCGTCCATCCTGATCGGTGACCACGACCCCGTCGGCAATATTGTCGAGTATCAATCGCTGCAGCGCGTGTTGCCGCGTCAGATCCCTGGTCCGCTGCTCGACACGTTTCTCGAGCTCCAGATTCAGGTCGGCGAGCGCCGTCTCTCGTTTCTCCACCTCCGCGGCCATCCGACGGAACGCGGCTGCCAGGGTGCCGACCTCGCCACCGCCAACGACCGGCAAGGAGACCGGGTATCGGCCGCGGGCGATCGCCTCGGCGGCCCGCGAGAGTTGACGCAGGGACCGGGTCAGCAAGAGCGCCATGCCAGCGACCAGGGCGACGGCGACCGCAAGCAGTCCGCCCACCCGCACCAGGCTCTCACGGCGAGCCAACCCCACCGCCTCGAACACGTCCGCCGCGGGCTCTAGCAGGATGACGACGAGCCGCCGATCCGGGTCCGACGGATCGAAGGCTCGCGAGGTCACGTAGGCGACCGTCTCGCCGTCCGGCCCCAGAGTCTCGATGAAGGCCTCGCCGGCGCTGCCGGCGGCCGCAAGACGGTCAGCCAATACGGGAAACCGATCGGCGAGGCGCTCGGCCGGTTCGAACTCGAACGCAAATGACCGCCCAGGCTCCGAGTGCGATAGAAACTCGCCCCGCTCGTCCACTACGTAGACGGATTCGGTAGGGTGCGTGAAGTGCTCGAGCCGTTCCAGGACCCTCCCCACATCCATGTTGATGACGACCACGCCGAACAGCTTGCCCGCGGGGTCGTGAACGGGCGTCGCAACGCGCAGGGTCGGCTGCAGGGGCAAGGCGATGCGCCCGTGCTCCTGGTTGAGGTCGATTCTCGACAGATAAACCGAACCGGGCGGCAGGGCGGCCGCCTCCCGGACGTAATAGCGGTCGGCCTTGGGTTGCAACGCGTTCCCCGGCGTAACCCGGGGGCCGTTCTCCATTCGGTCCACGCGGACCAGCTCGAGACCGTCGTGCGCGGCCCCGATCAGACGCAGCTGGAAGTAGTCGGGCCGCGATGCGGCGAAGGCGAGAAAGATCTGCTGCAGACGTTCCTGCCATTGAACCAGGCTCGATCCGCTGGTCGGATCACGCCCACCTCCCTCCAGGGCCCGGCGGATCCCTTGGATGGGCGGCGTGCCCGCGAGGAACAGGACGTCTCCACGCAGCGCGGACACCGCGTGACTGATCTCGTCGGCGCCGCGCTCGGCGTGACGCCTCAGGTGCTCAAGCTCCCGCTCCTGCAGGGCGGCCGTTCGCCCGAGATCGAACAGGTAGCCGACGGCGAGCGCCGCGCCGACGAGGACGCTGGCGAATAGCACGCCGAACCGAAGCGGGAGGGAACCCGGAATTCTCGTCAGCAGGCGCGCGAGCCATTGCCTGAGCCCGGCGGATTCGCGTCGGCCGGCATCCCGCGAACTTGCACCGTCCTCTCGGCCATCGCGATGGGGTAGGCCCGCATCCGACGCCATCGGCGGACTCGCCACCTTCGTCATTGGCCGATGCTCAAAGGCGGGTCACGACAGAGGTGTCTGGACTCGGTAGGCCTTCAACACGCCCGGCAGAAAACGCGGGTAGGGGGTGTACGTCCTTGTACGAGAAGCGGATGGTGGCGTCCGGTGCCTGCTTCGGTCCTGGATTTCGGTCCTAGATTTCGGAACAGAAACGCGCGGCTGGGCGGAAACCCGGGCCTAGGCCCGGTGCAGCGGAGAGATGTGCCAAGCCCCGGCGGTGAGAGTGGCCAGTCGATCGGTGATCTCGGGGCGGTCGCTAAGAATCACGACCGTCGTTCCATACTCGCGCAGGCGCTTGTGCAGCATCTGCAGCAACGCGGCACCCGAATCGAACAGGCGATCGACAGCCGTCAGGTCGATGATGCAGGACTTGAGGTTGGCCGTGACACGCCTGCAGGCCGCACACACATCCTCGGACACGGTCACGTCCAGGTTGCCCTCGAAGCTCAGATCCAACCGTTCTTCCTCGGCGATATAGGACGTACGGGCTGGCATGAACGATATCCTCCAAGTCAGGCAGCAATGTTATCGGCGGGGCCACGATGCAACGCCCGGTCTTGCGCCAGGCTCTGCCGTGATTCGCTTTTCTTGTACAACCACCCCGTTGGCGGGCCGGCGGCGGCGGGCCCTTGCAAATGCCCGCCGCCGCCCGATACAGCGCCCTACTCCTCCTCTCCCAGTGGAGAGCTACATTAGAGAAGGACGAGGGGTCCGCACAATCCGCAATGTCCGAAAGCCATATACGTAGAACTACGTAGACGGCGATCGGATTCCGGTTATCGGACGTCCGCCCGGCCGGTTGCAAATGCTCTCAATTGAGGCATTGGTCGGTTTACGTGCTCGGGCCCTGAGCTATATTGCAGCGTTCAGTCGCGGCTTCGACCTAGCCGCCGTTTGCCAACGCGCTCGCCCTTCCCGGGAAGGGGCCGGATTCTGGAGAACGAAATGACCGATTATGTCCGCTGGCTCAGCGATCTCGGGATGGGCGACGTACCGGTCGTCGGCGGAAAAAACGCGTCGCTGGGTGAGATGATCCAGAACCTCCAGGGCGTCGGCGTTCGAGTCCCGGGTGGCTTTGCGACCACGGCCGGCGCGTATCGGGAATTTCTCGCCCACGAAGGGCTCGACGAACGAATTCAGTCAATCCTGGATACGCTGGACGTCGACGACGTCTCGGCCCTGGCCAAGGTGGGGCCGCAGATCCGAGCCTGGGTGCTGGAGCAGCCCTTCCCCGCCGGCCTGGAAGAGGCCATCGACGCCGCCTACCAGCGTCTGGCCGCGGAGGCCGGAAGCGACGAGGTTTCCTGGGCCGTGCGCTCGTCGGCCACCGCCGAGGACCTGCCCGACGCCTCGTTCGCGGGCCAGCAGGAGACCTTCCTCAATGTGCAGGGTCTCGGCGATATCAAGCACCGCATCAAGGAGGTGTTCGCGTCCCTGTTCAATGACCGCGCGATCGCCTATCGGGTTCATCAGGGATTCGAGCACCGCCACGTCGCTCTATCCGCCGGCGTGCAGCGGATGGTCCGCAGCGACCGCGCCGCTTCCGGGGTCATGTTCACGCTCGACACCGAATCCGGTTTCCGCGACGCCGTGTTCATCACCGCCAGCTACGGGCTGGGGGAGATGGTGGTCCAGGGCGCCGTGAACCCCGACGAGTTCTATGTCCACAAGCCGACGCTGGCCGCGGGCCGCCCGCCGATCCTGCGCCGCACGGTCGGCGACAAGGCCATTCGCATGGTCTACGCCCCGCCCGGCGCCGGGAGCCCGGTGCTGACCGAGGAGGTCCCACAGGCCGATCGGCAGCTCTTCTGCATCAGCGATGCGGAGGTGATCGAGCTCGCCAAGCAGGCCGTGCTGATCGAGGAACACTATGGTCGGCCGATGGACATCGAGTGGGCGAAGGACGGCGTGGACGGGCGGCTCTATGTGGTCCAGGCACGTCCGGAGACGGTGCTCAGCCGCTCGGGCAGCGTCATAGAGCGCTACGTGCTGCGCGAGCGTGGCCCCGTGCTGACCACCGGCCGCAGCATCGGCAACCGCATCGGCGCGGGTACCGCCAAGGTCATCGCCAGCATCTCGGACATGAGCCGGGTCGAGCCGGGCGACGTGCTGATCACCGACATGACGGACCCGGATTGGGAACCCATCATGAAGCGCGCCGCGGCGATCGTCACCAATCGCGGCGGGCGCACCTGTCACGCGGCCATCATCGCCCGCGAGCTCGGCGTGCCGGCGGTCGTCGGCTGCAATGATGCGACCGATCTGATCCAGGACGGTCAGGCCGTGACCGTCAGCTGTGCCGAGGGCGACACCGGTTTCGTCTACGCAGGCCAGCTCCCGTTCGACCACAAGACGATCGAGCTCTCGGCGATGCCGGAGATCCCGGTCAAGATCATGATGAACGTGGGCAATCCGGACCGCGCCTTCTCGTTCGCGGCGACGCCGAACGCGGGGGTCGGTCTGGCACGGCTCGAGTTCGTGATCAACAACAGCATCGGCATTCACCCCAAGGCCCTGCTCGAGCTGGAACAGCTACCTGCCGACCTCAAGGCCCAGATCCAGCCCAGGATCGCCGCCTACCCGAACCCGCGCGAGTTCTTCGTAACCAAGCTGACCGAGGGGATCAGCACCCTGGCGGCGGCATTCGCACCCAACCCGGTGATCGTGCGGATGTCGGACTTCAAGTCAAACGAGTACGCGAACCTGATCGGGGGTCCGCGATACGAGCCCGACGAGGAGAACCCGATGATCGGGTTCAGGGGCGCCGGCCGTTATGTGGCCGAGAGCTTCAAGTCCTGTTTTCAGATGGAATGCGAAGCCCTGAAGCGGGTGCGAAACGACATGGGGTTCACCAATGTCGAGGTCATGATCCCGTTCGTGCGTACCCTGGGCCAGGCCCGCGCGGTGACCGAGGCGCTGACCGAGCAGGGCCTCAAGCGCGGCGAGAACGGGCTGAAGCTGATCATGATGTGCGAGATCCCGTCGAACGCGGTGCTGGCCGAGGAGTTTCTGGAGTACTTCGACGGCTTCTCGATCGGCTCGAACGACATGACCCAGCTGGCGCTCGGCATCGACCGCGACTCGGCGCTGGTCGCCGCCGACTTCGACGAGCGCGACCCGGCGGTCAAGAAGCTGCTCGCCATGGCCATCGACGCCTGCCGCCGCCAGGGCAAGTACATCGGAATCTGCGGTCAAGGCCCATCCGACCACAAGGACTTCGCCGAATGGCTGCTCGAACAGGGCATCTCGAGCCTGTCGCTGAACCCGGATACCGTGATCGACACCTGGGTATTTCTGGCGGAGCACGCGAAGACGCTGTGACGGAACATCCGCCGTCGCCCCGTGCTCTTCGGCCGAAAAATGGGAGGCTAGGGGAGCCGTCGGCGCCGATTCTGACGGAGACGCTAGCCGCCGCCCCGCTGGAAGCAGCGGTTAAAACGTTCCAGAAAGCGCTCGCGCTCGGCCGCGCCGAGCGCGCCGCAGTCCAGCCGGACCCGGGTCTGGGGCAGGCTCAGCGAACCGAGCGGGGCGGCGGACTCGGCGCCCAGAAGGATCCCGATCCGGTGCTCGCCCCAGGGATAGTCGATCCGGAGCGTCCCATCGCCCCGGCGCACCTCCGGAGGGGGCCCCTCAGGTTGCAGAGAGGCAAGCAGCCGCAGAAAGTCCGCGTGCGTGATCGCCATCGTCCGGGTATCGTCGGCGGCCATTCGGGCGTCCCGCTCAGCCGCCGGCGACCGGCGGCCAGGCGGCCAGCACATCACCGTCGGCGAGCGGCCGCCTGCCCCGTTCCGATGGCGGCACGAACACCCCATTGATCAGCACCAAATGGGCCTGCTCGGGCGGGACCGAATGCCGCGCCAACAGTTCGGCCGGTGTGGTTGCGTCCGGCACCTCGAGCGTGGCCCGGTGGCGTTGAGCGCCGGGCGGCAGATAGGCCATCAGCGAAGCGTAGAGCTCGAGGTAAACGCGCATAAAACGGTTTCTCCGACTGCCGTCAGCGCCCCCAGCCACCGATCGATCCACGGCGGGGCGGTCCGTCGTCCCGGTCGGGCCGGTGTTGCGGGGGGGGCCCGGGGCGCTGGATCACGACCGTTCCGCCACGGTTGATAACCACGGTCCCCCGATCCCCGCCGTACCCATAACCATAGCCGTAGCCATCGCCGGATCCGTAACCGTAACCGTAGGCCGGAGCCGTATCCATACCCATAGCCACTGCCGTTGTAGGCCGGGTGTCGGCAGTTCGCGCTGCTGGTATAGCCAAACTCGCGCTCGCGCACGCACCGGTCCGACCAGTACTGGTCAACCGCGGGGTCGGGGTGCTGCGGCGCCGGCTCGGAGGCCCCAATCCGGCCTCTAGAGGTATCACCGCTGGGCCTGCTTCGCTCCCCCGCCTGCAGCGACGAAACAGCGGCCGAGATCAGGAGCATGAGCGAGATCCGAACGATTGTTGTCACGACTCGATACCTGACTTGAACTAGAAGGGCCGCGGCGTCCCGGTTCCACTGGCGCCGCGGACGACCAGACCGACCAGCGGTCGGACCCGGCCGTTACAGACGACGCCCCTATTCCACGGCAACAAGGCCACCCGGAGTGCGTCCTCGATTCCGTCGCGGGGTACGCGCTCCAGCGCCGCCTCCACGATACAGCGGAAGCCCGGAATTCCAAAACCGTCCACGCCCTGTACCTCGACCCTGTAGACGGTATCCGGAATCAGCCGTTCCGCGATACAGAGGCAAACAATTTCGCGAGTCAGGGCGGCGAGCCTCGCACTATCCGACAGCGCCCCGTGCCTCGAGCCGGTCCAGCCGAGGAGCCGCTCCTGCAGCGCCCCCCGCGGCGCACCAACCAGCTGTCTGCGCCGCTGTGCCACCCAGTCTCCGGCCACCAGTTGGACGGCGACCGAGGCCGCCTGTTCCGTAGCGAAGACCTGGTGGGCCATATCGACGATGGGTCGCGGCACGAAGACGCCGTGCAGCCTCATCGCGCTCTGGATGCGGCCCCCCGAGCGGTTGCGCTCCGCCAGACTGTACCATCGCCTCGCCTCGGCCATCGCATGGGTGTCCCGGACCCGGATCGCGCCGGTGTCCAGCGACTCCCAACCGTCGGGCCAGAGAGCGACCTGATAGGCCGGCAGCGCTCGGACATAGGCCGACTCCCCCTCGCCGGGGCCGGCGAGACGTCTCAGCGCACCGGAGCGGCGCAATTGCATCGGCTCAAGGGGTCGATCGGACTGGCGGCTCGCGCAACTATAGCCCGATTGCTCGCGACTCGGCGCCGACGCACCGGTGGCCGCCCTCGCCGCACGGCCAGGATTTGGGGCAACTCGGCCCGCTCCGCGCCTATACTGCGCGAGCGGTTCCCTTGCATTCCAGGATCGAGCATGTCCTCAAACCCTGTCTCAGGCGCCGGATACCTGCTCCGCGGCGTCCGCCTGATCCTGCGCCCGGGGCTCAGACGATTCGTCCTGATCCCCCTGCTGATCAATGTCGTCGTGTTCTCGGGCGCCATCTACTACGGCGTGCGTCGTTTCGACGGCCTGATGACCCTGCTCGAAGCCAGCGTGCCGAGTTGGCTCCAGTGGCTGGAATGGATCCTCTGGCCATTGTTCGTACTGGTGCTGCTGGTGATCGTCTTCTATGGCTTTACCCTGGTCGCGAACCTGATCGCCGCCCCGTTCAACGGCCTGTTGGCCGAAAAGGTCGAGCTGCTGCTGACCGGGCGTCCGTTGGATCAGGGCGGCGGCGTCACCCGGATGCTGCGCGATCTCGCGCCGACGCTCCTGGATGAGGCCAGAAAGCTGATTTACGCGGTTGCGCTGGGCATTCCCTTTCTCGCGCTGCTGTTCGTTCCGGTCGTCGGCCCGCCGCTCTGGTTCCTCTACACGGCCTGGGTACTCGCGGTGCAGTACTGCGACTACCCGATGGGCAATCACGCGCTCAAGTTTCGCGAGATGCGGCGCAGGCTGCGCGCGCGTCGCAGCCTGACGCTCGGCTTCGGCGCCGCGACGGCCGGGCTCAGCATGATCCCGGTGGTCAACTTCATCGTCATGCCGAGTGCCGTGGCCGGTGCCACCGCGATGTGGGTCGCGGAGCTGAGGGAACGGGACGTGGCCGACGAGGGGACGGCATCCGGGACCGGGCCAGGATAACGTCAACGCACTTCCCCGGCCCCGATCCCGATCGCGCAGCGGATTTCCCACCGGTGGCCGCCTCCCCGTCAGAGATCCTCCCGACGCTCGACCGGCGGCTCGCAGTGCGTGCCGCGGCAGCGGTAGGCGCTCGGACCACGGCCAGGAGCCATGGCCGCCAGCGCGCCGGGCAGTTCGGTCTCGGCCGACGGGATCGCCAGCACCATCCGGCGCGGCCGGTAGCCGCGCTGGGCATGCTGTTGCCAGTCCTCGAGGCGATCGCCGTCGGCGCGGATGACCAGCGTCTCGGGCGGCTCCAGCTGCTCGTCCAGCGCGATCAACAGCGCCGCGTGGGCGTAGGGCATGCCCTCGATCGCCTCGGCGGCGAGCCGCAGCGCGCCCTCCGCCGCGTCCAGGTAGCGGGTCTCGCCGAGTAGATGACCCAGACGCTGCAGTACCGCGGCCGCGACACCATTGCCGGCCGGCAGTGACTCGTCGGCGAGCGGCTTGGGCCGGTGGATCAGTCGCTCATGGTCCCGTCCCGTGAACCAGAAACCGCCGCCGACCGGGTCATGGAACTGATCGAGCATGACCTCCGCCAGCTCTACGGCGAATGCGAGATCGGCGCCCGACCAGCGTGTCTGGACAAGCTCCAGCAGGGCGTCGATCAGGTTAGCGTAGTCGTCCAGATAGGCGTTCAGGTGCGCCCGGCCGTCCTTGTAGGTCGCGAGCAGTCGACCGCCCCGCCACAGGGTCCCGCGAATGAAGTGCAGCGCGTGCTCGGCCGACTCCAGGAAATCCGGCCGCTCCAGGACCCGGGCCGCGCGGGCCATGCCCTTGATCATCAGAGCGTTCCAAGCGGTCAGAACCTTCTCGTCGCGGCCCGGGCGCACGCGGCGCTCGCGCTCGGCGAACAGCTCGGCGCGGGAGGCGGCGAGCAGGGCCTCGACCCGTTCGAAATCGAGCCCGAGGGTGTCGGCGACCTCGGCCGGCGTCCGGAATCCGTGCAGGTGCCAGCGACCCTCGAAGTTGGGCGCCCGATCGAGCCCGTAGACCGGCGCGAAGGCCGCGTACTGCGCCGGCGTCAGCAGGGCCTGGACCTGTTCCAGGTCCCAGACGTAGAAGCGACCCTCATGGCCCTCGCTATCGGCATCCAGCGACGAGTAGTAACCACCCTCCGGCGACTGCATCTCGGACATGACCCATTCCGCGGTCGCGACCGCCGCCCTTCGGAACAGCGTCTCGCCGGTCGCCGCATAGGCATCGCAGCAGAGCGCCAGCAACGGGCCGTTGTCGTAGAGCATCTTCTCGAAGTGCGGGATCATCCAGTCGTCGTCGACCGAATAGCGGCAGAAGCCGCCGCCGATCTGGTCCATGAGCCCGCCGCGGATCATCCGCTCCAGCGTGAAGCCGGCCATTCGCAGTGCTTCGTGGTCGGGCTCGCCGGCGGCCACGGTGGCGGCGAACCGCCGAAGCAGCAGCTCCAGGTTGGTCGCGTGCGGAAACTTAGGTGCCCGCCCGAAACCACCGCGTCGGGCATCGAAGCTTTCCGAGATCTGGCCTAGGGCCGCGTCGATGGCTGACGCGTCCGGGATCGCGCCGCCGGGCGTCGGCTCGAGCTCGCCGAGCGCCTCCAGCAGCCCCCGGCCCTGCTCGGCGATGGCGTCCCGCTGTTCCCGGTAGGCACGCTCGACGCCCTGGAGCAGCTGACCGAACGACGGCAGCCCGTGGCGCGGCTCGCGCGGGAAGTAGGTCCCGGCAAAAAAGGGCGTCAGGTCCTCGGGCGTCAGAAAGACCGTCAGCGGCCAGCCCCCCGCGCGCCTTGTCAGCAGCTGGTGGGCGGTCTGATAGATCTTGTCGAGGTCCGGCCGTTCCTCCCGGTCGACCTTGATGTTGACGAACAGCCGATTCATCAGCCTGGCGGTCGCGGGGTCCTCGAACGACTCGTGGGCCATCACATGGCACCAGTGGCACGCGGAGTAACCGATCGAGAGAAGGATCGGCCGGTCGCCGCTCCTGGCCAGCTCGAGGGCCTCGTCGCACCAGGGCCACCAGTCGACCGGGTTGCGCGCGTGCTGCTGAAGATAGGGGCTGGTGGTATCCGCGAGCCGATTCGCGTGCCCCTCGTCGTCTCGGCTGACGTCTGCCATGGCGGCTCCTCTAGCTGGTCCGATTTTCGGTCACCGATGCCCCCACAATGGGTCCCGCTGCCGGGCCTTTCCATGCCAGGACACCCCGGGTGCCGGTTCTGTTAGTCTTCCCGGGATTCGACGACCGCCAGGACAGACTCGCCATGACGCCCAAGCCACTGCTGCTGCGCAAGGATCAGGAACGCCGCCTGCTCGCCGGTCACTGCTGGGTCTACAGCAACGAGGTCGACACCCAGGCCACGCCGTTGCGGGACCTCGACCCCGGCCAGCCGGTGGAGATCCTGAGCCAGCGGGAACGCTGGATCGGTCATGGCTACGTGAACCCCCACTCGCTGATCTGCGCGCGCCTGGTGAGCCGCGAGCGGTCCCATCCGCTGAGCCCGGCCTTGTGGGTCGAGCGCGTCCGCCAGGCGCTGGCGCTGCGCGAACGGCTCTACCCGGCGCCGTTCTACCGGCTGGTATTCGGAGAGAGCGACGGGCTGCCGGGGCTGATCGTCGACCGCTACGGGAACCTGCTGTGCGTCCAGCTGACCACGGCCGGCATGGAGCGCGCGCGCGGCGAGCTGCTGGCGGCCCTGGAGCAGGTGCTGAGGCCCGGGGCGATCGTACTGCGGAATGATGCGGCGGTGCGGCAGCTCGAGGAGCTCGAGGAGGGGGTCGAGGTCGTTCTCGGCGAGCCCGCCGACGAGCTGGCGCTCTCGGAGGGGGGGCTGGAGTTCAGCATCTCCCCACTCAGCGGCCAGAAAACGGGCTGGTTCTTCGATCAAGCGGAGAACCGCGCGCGGCTCGCCCGATTCGGCGTCGGCACGCGCGTACTGGACGTCTGCAGCTATATCGGTGCCTGGGGTGTGCGCGCCGCGGCGCTCGGCGCATCCGAGGTAACCTGCGTGGACAGCTCCCGACCGGCATTGGACCGCGCGCTGGAAAACGCGGACCGCAACGGACTCGCGGACCGGGTCGGGACCCTGCACGGCGACGCCTTCGAGGTGCTGAGAGGACTGCGGGACGAGGGCCGGCGGTTCGACACGGTAATCCTGGACCCGCCCGCCTTCATCAAGCGTCGTCGAGACGAGAAAGAGGGCACACAGGCCTACCAGCGGCTGAACCGGCTCGGCATCGAGATCCTGGAGCCGGGCGGCCTTCTCGTGACCTCCTCATGCTCGTTCCATATGGGCCGCGACGCCTTCCTGCGCACGGTCCAGCAGGCCGGGCGCCGGGCCGGCCGCGGCCTGCAGCTCCTGGAGGCGGGACAGCAGGGACCTGACCATCCGGTCCACCCGGCGATCCCGGAGACCGGGTATCTCAAGACGCTGTTTTTCAGGGTCGTCCCGGCCTTCTGATCCCGGAAGCGGGATGAAATCACAGATCCGGGACCGAGGCGCGCAAAAAGATAGCGGTTTCCCGGCATCTTACCTAAAATTCTGACTGTAACTTCTGGGTCCCAGACCAACGACGGATTCACCCTCCTTCGAGCGCCGACGCATGAGCAACGACACACTTAGCATGTCAGTGGCATCTGAAACCAACCCGCGCCGCTCCGCGCGGTCACTGGGAAGGCGGCTGTCGCCTCTGGCCCTGCCGATCGTCATCGCCTTGGCGCTCCTGCTGGCCGGATGCGGGAGCGCGCCGCAGGCGCCGACGACCAGCCACGTGGATCGCGTGGTGGTCAAGAAGTCCGAGCGCAAGCTCCAACTGATGCAGGGCGGACAAGTGGTTCGCGAGTACCGGGTCGCGTTGGGAGACGCACCCGTTGGACACAAGTTCCGCGAGGGCGACGAGCGCACGCCAATCGGCGACTACATCCTGGACTGGCGCAATCCGAGCAGCAGCTACTATAGGTCGATACATGTTTCGTACCCGAACGATCGCGACCAGATGATGGCACGTCTGCTCGGCTACCCGAGCCCCGGCGGCATGATCATGATCCACGGACAACCCAACCACATCCGCTCCGATCGGGTTCGAGCCGAATACGCCCGCCGGGACTGGACCGACGGCTGCATTGCCGTGCAGAACCAAGAGATGGACGAGATCTGGCGCATGGTCAGAAACGGCACGCCGATCAAGATCCTGCCCTAGACAGGGCGGCCGCGGGCAACCTGGCGCTTCTCTAGTCGGCGGGCGCCCCGCTCAGCTCGGCCAACACGGCGCGAAGAACCTCCGCCTCGGCCTTCGCCCAGTCCGCTGCCGCGTCCCCGGGACCTCCGGCCCGCGCCCGGTAGAACTCGAAGGCGCGTTGCTCGACCCGGGTCCGGTGTCGGTCGATCAGGTCCTGGCGGCAGCCATGGTAGGCTTCCCAGGCCGGCACGGCCCCCGGCCGAGCGCCGTGGATCAACGCGATCGCCTGCTCCGGCAACCGATCCTCGATGCAGATCAGATAAGAGAGCACGGTCAGCGGCGAGCGGCCGAGGCCCGCGGTGCAATGCACGTAGGTGCGATGACCCTCCGCTTGAAGACGCGCAAGCGCGGCGACGGCGCCGGGGAGTTGTTCGCGCTGATCGGCGACATCGAAGTCACGCATCGCCCGGCGCTCCATCCGCAAGCCGAGCCCCGCGCCGTGCTCGCGCATCTCTCCGTAGTCGATGCCCCAATAGGCCAGACAATCGTCGTGCTGCACCGAGAGCACCGCGGTAACACCGGTTTCGGCTCGGATGCGCCCGAGGTCAGCGGGCCTCATCGGACAGGTCCCGATTAAAATGCGGGGCGTAACCTCACCCCAGTTGAGCGACCAGATCCACATGGTTATCTAGAATACGCCGAGTTCCGGGGTGGGTGTTGCACGCGTCGACGAGGCCAGCGGGTTTCCGCGCCTTATAATGTCCAAGCGACGGAGCGAGCGAACTGCGATGTGGAAGTACATCCTGGCCTGGTTTCCGATGGTGCCAATCGCCATCGTTAACGGGGCGATTCGTCAGGGCTGGTACCAGCAATACCTCGGCGAGCTTGCGGCCCATCAGGTGTCGACGCTGACGGCGATGATCCTGTTCGGCGCCTACATCGGGCTCGTTGTCCGTCGATGGCCTCCCGAATCCGGGACCCAGGCCGCCCTCGTCGGCGTGCTGTGGCTGGCGATGACGGTGATTTTTGAGTTTCTGTTCGGCCACTATATCGCGGAGCACTCCTGGACCCGGCTCCTTCAGGACTACAACCTGTTCGCCGGACGGGTCTGGGCGGTCCTGCTTGCCTGGGTCACGGCGGCGCCCTACGTATTCTACCGTCTGGCCAATCGAGGTCTTGGGCGTTCCAACGTCGCGTGAGCTCATGGCAGCGTAGGGATCCTAGACTCCTTCGGGCGGGCCGTGCGCTATAGTGGGCAGCCCCGGTCACGCGAAGCCCCAAGCATGAATCCGGTGCACGACTACCACGAGCACTCCAAGCACCACCTGAACCGCTATGCGCCCGGGCCGGGCAGGCTCGACTGGGCCACTCAGCCCGACCCCTTTCGTCGGTTCGAGGGCTCGCCGATCGTGGATCTCCCGCTCCTCCAAGGCGAGCTGGACGCCCGCTGGGACGACCTGTACCGACCCGATGGCCTGGCCGCAGAACCGTTTGGGTTGAAGGCGCTGTCCCACCTGCTCCAGCTGTCGCTGGGACTCTCGGCCTGGAAGTCCTACGGCGGCAGCCGCTGGGCCCTGCGGTGCAACCCATCGAGCGGCAATCTGCACCCGACCGAGGGTTATCTGATCTGTCCCGACCTGCCGGGGTTGGCGGCCGGTGTTTATCACTACCAGCCCGAGCAGCACCGGCTCGAGCGGCGGGCGGCGGCACCGCTTTCCTGGACGGGCGGGGTCTTCGTCGCGCTGACCACTATTCACTGGCGCGAGGCCTGGAAGTACGGCCTGCGGGCCTTCCGCTACTGCCAGCATGACTGTGGGCACGCGCTGGCCGGATTGTCCTACGCCGCGGCCGCGCTCGGCTGGCCAGCGAGCCGGCTCAGCCATTGGAGCGACGGGCAGATCGGCGCGGTCACCGGCACTGACCGCGACCCGGACTTCGCCGAGGCGGAGCGTGAGGAACCCGAGGCCATCGTCTGGTTGGGAGCCGCAAGCCCGCCACCGGCGCAAGCCCTGCTCGAGGCGCTGGCCGACGCGGCCTGGAGCGGCCGGGCGAATACGCTGAGTCCGGGCCACAGGGCCTGGCCGGACATCGACCGGGTCGCGGCCGCGACCCGCAAGCCGGCCACCGAGCCGCCCGCTCCGGCCGCTCCTCTCCCCGTCCCGCCGCTGGCGCCGGTATCGCGCGAGCCCGCATCCGGCCTGATCCGTCGTCGCCGCTCGGCTCAGGCGTTCGACGGCGTCTCCGGCATCGGTGCCGGGAGCTTTTTCCGGATTCTTGACGCCCTGTTGCCGCGCGCCGGCCGGCCTCCCTGGTCGACGTTGGACGTGACGCCCAGCGTGCATCCCGTCCTGTTCGTGCATCGGGTCAGGGGGCTCGACCCCGGCCTTTACTGCCTCGCGCGGGACGCTGCCGAGCTGCCGTCCCTAAAGGCCGAGATGAAGCCGGATTGGCAATGGTCCCAGGTGCCTGGCTGCCCGGCGCACCTGCCGCTCTACCTGCTGGCGCCGGCGGATGTCCGCGATTTCGCCGCCGCGGCGTCCTGCCACCAGGACATCGCCGCGGATTCCGCCTTCTCGCTGGCGATGCTCGCACGCTTCGACGACATCAGCGAGGACAGGCCCTGGCTGTACCGGGAGCGTTTCTGGGAGGCGGGGATGCTGGGCCAGGTGCTCTATCTCGAGGCCGAGGCGGCCGGCATCCAGGGCACCGGCATCGGCTGCTACTTCGACGACAGCGTCCACGAGGCATTGGGACTTGAGACACGGCGCTTCCAGGATCTCTACCACTTCACCGTGGGCACCGCCCGGGTCGACGCCCGGCTCACCAGCGAGCCACCGTACGCGCACCTGGCGAACCGGCGATCTTGGACGCCGTCGGCCGGACCGTTCGACGGGTCACCGAAGAACGCTCCAGCATTGGGACATGGCGGGATCGAATCTCCCGGCAATTGACCGCGTCCGAAGACCGTCCCCTCCTGGCGATCAGTCCCGCTGCGCGATCACCGGGGGCAGCACGACCTTCGCGACGCGTTTCGCCAGCGTGTAGATGCGCCGCATCTGGTCCACGAACGACATCTGCAGACGCACCAGCGCCAGGTACTCCGGATCCTCGGCGGCGAGGCGCTCCGCCTTTCGCGCCAACAAGCGCTCGGATTGGTCGCGAATCGCGTCCTTCATCATCAGAACGGATTCGGCCGCGCGCTGGTCGTTGTTGCGCACGGCCCGCACGGCGAGCTCGACCGACTCGATGACCCCCGTGTAGAGCCCCACGAGCAACTCCCGCGTCTCGTCTCCGGCCGCCGCGGAGAGATCGGCGGCCTTACGCGCCAGCGGCACGATGTCGCTCTCTATCACGTCCGCCAGGTTCTCCAAGTTGTCTACGGCCATCATCAGGCCTTGGAACTCGAGACTCTCCTGATCGCTGAGCATGCCCTTTCGCACCTTAGCGAGGTAGCTCAGTATCGCCGCCTCAAGGATGTCGACCTGATCGTCGCGGCGTGCTATGTCCTCGAGCCGCGCCATATCGCGCTGCCTGAACGCCGGCTCCACGTCCCGCAGCATGCCGAGCGCGATCTCCCCGACTCGCCCCAGCTCCAGCCGCACCTGCTGAAGCGCCATGGAGGGCGCCGCGAGCGCGCCCTCGTTCAGGAACTCGGGCTCGATGATGATCCCCTCCCGAGGCGCGCGCTCCGGCACCACCCATTCCGCGAGGCGGGCGAACCAGCCGGTGAACCCGATGAACAGCAACGTATTGACGACATTGAACAGGGTGTTGGCATTCGCGATCTGTCGCGGCACCTCGGCCGACGCCCGGGCGGTCCCCTCGAGTCCCGGGCTCGACGGCGAGAGCCATACGGCGAGGTCCACGAGCAGCCAGATAAGGGGCAGCCACAGCAGCACCCCCAGCACATTGAAGGCGACATGCACGACCGAGGCCCGCGTCGCGTCGGTGGACTTACTGCTGAGGATCCCCATGAGCGCCGTTGTCACGGCGGTGCCGATGTTGGCGCCGAGCGCGAGCGCGATTCCCGCCGGAAGTGCCAGCAGACCTTCGCTCGCCATCGCGATGGCGATGCCGACCGTCGCGGCGGAAGACTGCACGATGGCCGTAAAAACAGCCCCGGCGAGAATGCCGGCGCCGGGCCGCTCCAGGGTCTTCAGGATCTCCAGAAAGGGCTCGTAGCTGCGCAGCGGCGTCATGGACGAGCTCATCAACCCCATGCCGTAGAACACCAGGCCGATGCCCATGATCATCATGCCGTAGTACTTGACCTTCTCCCGCTTGGCGGTAAACAGCATGAAGAACCCGATGGCAACCGGACCGAGCGAGTACGCGGAGAGGTTGAAGGCGAGCAGCTGGGCGGTCACGGTGCTGCCGATATTGGCGCCCATGATGACGCCGACCGATTGGGCAAGCGTCATGAGGCCGCCGCTGATGAAGCCGACCACCAGCAGGGTGGTCACCGTCGACGAGTTGAGCACACCCGTGACGAACGCCCCCGTCAGCGCCCCCATGAACCGGTTGGTCGTGAGCTTGCCCAGCACGGTCTTCAGCGTCTGGCCGGCGGCCTTCTTCATCCCCTCCGAGAGCATCTGCAGACCGCCAAGAAACAGCGCGAGCCCACCGAAAAGCCCGAGGAAGAGCTGGAGCCAGTCCACCGGTTCCTCGGCCACCTCCGTTTGCGCCGCGAAAACAAGCGCGGCGACGAGCAACAGCCCTACCCCTAGGCCGGCCCGCAGGATTTGGAGGAGGCCGGCCCGCGCGTCGCCATCACCGAGCATCGGAAGACCCATGGATACGCACCCCCTTCGTTAAACCGAACAGAAAACCTGACAAATCAGATGCACGAACTGCGATAGGGGGGGCATCTTACGCACATCCCGGGCCGCCCTCCAATCCCCCCTGCCCTGCCCGAACAAGAGCGGGCTCTAAGGCCCGCCCTTCTCGCATTCGGGGAAAAATGTTCATGACGCCGTTGCCAGCGCCTCCTTAGCGGCCTCGTCCACCGCTGGCTTCAGGGTCACAAACCCCTCGGCTTTGCTCGGCAGGACCGCACGCCGCTCGACCTGGTCAGCATCACCGACATCAACGCCAACGGCGCCGGGGAGCGGGTGATGCTCGGGCGCTGCGGAACCGATGCCCAGCTCAAGGCTGTCGTCAAGGACGCCGAGACCGGCGAGACCCTGAAACGGCTGCGCTTCTGAGCATCCGCGTCGCCAGGATCGAGTTGCGCGGTTTACGGAACAGGGGAGACAGCGCAGGCGCCAAGCGATCGAATAGCACCGCGCACAACGCCAACCAAGGTCCCCGGCGGGCCAACGACGCCCGGCTCCATCCAGGTTACTCGCTGAAGCCCGTTCGCGATGATAGACAGATCGAATGCTCCGGATTGCTTTTATTCAGCGGAGCCCCGGTGCATCAGGCTGGCGCCCGACTAGACTTCAGTTGACCCCCCAAGCGCGTGCCGACGCGGATCCTTGCAGACCCCGAGCAGGAGGCATCCCCAATGACCAGGCGCACCACGTCACCCGCCACCCCGTCGTTCCATCGGCACCCGCTCGCGGCCGCGATCGCGGCCTGCCTGCGGCAACCGGGGCGGGAACTCGCCGCGGCCGCCGCGCTGGCCCTGGTGCTCGGATGCCCGGCCGCCGCGCTGGCCGACACCTACACCGTCACCAACACCGACGATGCCGGACCCGGCAGCCTGCGCCAGGCGGTGCTGGATGCCAATGCGAATCCCGGCGTTGACGAGATTCTGTTCGCGTCCTCTGTGACCGGCACAATCGGCCTGACTTCGGGACCGATAGCGATCGAATCCGCGATGTGGATCCGTGGTCCCGGTGCCGATGCCTTGCGAATCGATGCGAACGATCAATCCGAGATAATCCTTGCCGACCTACAAGCTGTTTGCACCAGCGCGCAAGTCGACTCTCCGGGAGTCATCATCGAGGGCTTCGCCCTGATAGGCGCGAGTGGAGACGCCGTCTCTATAGTGGGCGGCTCGCTGGTTCGTGATTGCGAACCGATAGCCATTATTCGGGATTGCACGATCTCCGCCGCCAGCAACAACGGCATCAGCGTGAGCGGAAACGATCATGTGGGCGGCGTGTTGATCGAGCGCTGCACTATCCAAGACAACGCCGATGACGGGATAACAGTTTATGGCGCGCCTGTTTTGGTGACCGATAGCCTCATCAGCGGCAACGCCACGGGAATCTTCATCCCCTCGGGCTATTACTCAGGCGGGGGCCACGTCGAGAATACGGTGATTACAGCTAACGCCGACTCTGGCATTCATTTGACTGATGGAAGCGTTTCGGTGGTTTCCTCCACGATTTCCGGCAATGGCACGGATGGGATATCCACGGAGTATGCCGGGGGCATGAGTCACGCTTCTGTTGAGAACTGTACGATATCAGGTAATCACCGTAATGGAGTTTACGGGGTGGATCAGGCTATTTTTACGATTCAAAATAGTTCTCTTTCGTCGAACGGTAACTACGGCTTGTTTCTTGGTTATACGTCGCGAATGACCGTGCGGCATTCGACCGTTGCGTCGAATTTGGCGGGGGGAGCGTTGTGCCAATACGCCAATACGCTGAGCCTTCAAGACAGCATCATCTCGGGAAGTGGAAACGGCACCGAGGTCGATTTGGTCGATCAGTATGGCTGCCTGATTGCGGAAAATTCCCTTATTCAAAATCCGGGCGAAGTGCATGTCGACCTGAGCACCAATCTGGTCGGTGTAGACCCCTTGTTGGGGCCACTGACAGACAATGGCGGGCCGACCCTGACCCATGCCCTGCTGCCCGGCAGCCCCGCCATCGACCACGGCGACCCGGCGTTCTTGCCGCCACCGGACTATGACCAGCGCGGCGCGGGCTTTCCGCGTGTGGTCAACGGCCGCATCGACATGGGAGCGTTTGAGGTCCAGGACGGTGAACCGCCGGTGGAGCCGTCAGGGAGCGCTTGGCTGAAGTCCCTGGGTGACACGAACGGCGACGGCACACCGGAGATAGCCGTCGTCGCCAGGACCGACGGCAGGAACCTTGCCGCCGTCAGGGACGCGGCCAACGACACCCTGGTCAGCCAATTCGAGTTCAGCGCCGAACTGAAGGCGGTGGACGTCGAGGTCATGAACGACTTCTTGTACGGCTATGGGCTCGGACCGAACCTAGTTTTGCTCGGAGACGGCCCACCCACGGCCGAGACCCGCAACGCACTCGGCGGCGAACGGCTCGGAAGCGTCGCGTTCAACCCGAGCTTCACCCCTGTGGATCTCACCGTGCTACCCGATGAGGACGGCAACGGTGTGCCTGAGCTTGGGACGCTTGGTCAGGGCTCGACCCGGGTCGAAATACTCGATGCGGTCACCGGCGACCCGGTCAACAACCTCTGGTTCGCGCCGAGCTTCGACCCGCGCCAGGTCATCAGGCTACCTGACCTCAATGGCAACGCCAGCGCCGAGGTCGGCGTGGTGCTGACCAAGGCCGACGAGCCCGACCGGGTGGCGATCAAGGACACGCTGACCGGCGAACGGGTCGGCACGCTGATGGCCTGGCAACCGCAGCAGGGATTCGACCTGCTGCAGGCGCTGCCGGTGCCGGACGCGGACGGCAACCCCACCGGAAAGGTGGCGCTGCTGCTGCATGAGCCGGCCACCGGGACGACCCTGGTGCGAGTCACCGACGCGACCACCAACGCGCAGCTGGCCATGGTGCGCGGATACAACCCAAGCTTCGACCCGGTGAAGCTCGCGGCGGTTTCGGACCTCAACGGCAACGGCGCCGAGGAGTATGCGCTCCTCGCCCGCAACCCCGATACCGGCCAAGTGCACGCCAGGGTCCACGACGGCGCCACGTCCGAGCTGATCAGCACCCTCTGGTTCAGCAAGGACTGCACGCCGCTCGACCTGGTCAGCATCACCGACATCAACGCCAACGGCGCCGAGGAGGTGGTGATGCTCGGGCGCTGCGGAACCGATGCCCAGCTCAAGGCTGTCGTAAAGGACGCCAGGACCGCAGAGACCCTGAACCGGCTGTACTTCTGAGCATTCACGTCGCCTGGATGGCGTTGCGCGCATGCCGGAACAGCGCGGGCGCCCACCTTGATTGCGCCGGGCGCCAAGCGGTGGACGAGCACCGCGCGCAATGCCATCCCGGGTCGACCGGCGGGCCAACCACGCCCGGCTCCATCCAGGCCAACGGCTGAGAACCGTTCGCGGTGATCCAGAGATCGAATGCTCCGGATTGCTCTTGTTCGGCGGCGCCACTGTGCATCGCGCTGGCCCCCCACTAGCGGACCGTTACCTGCAGGTTGTCGATCGCGGCGACAAAGAGACCCGGCACATAACCTTCCCTGCCAGGGGGCGGGCAGGAGAGGCGTCGCCCACCCAGATAGTCGAGTGCAACGCGCCATCCGACCAACAGATTGAGGAAAACCCCAAGACCGCGTCGGGCTTCTCAGAATGGCGAACCGCGGCCACATCCCGGATCATGGTCAGCGTCGCACGGTGGGGCCCCGTCCCCCGTAATGGGCTGTCTCGGCGATCCGCTGGCCTCCGGCCCGGGCAAGGACGAATGGCAGGCTCCCGGGAGGCGGCCGAGGGGGTTGCCGACAGCCTGCGACCCTTACGGAAAGTTCCTCCCCGCTCCCTGCGGGACAGCATCGCATACACCGGTCGAAACCCCATTAACCTTGATCGGAATCTGTGCGCACCCGTGCTAGGATCGCCGCTTGCGGCGCCGCGGCGACGAGATCCGGACCAGGATGGAGATGCGTTACCGCGGGACGACGGCAGAAAAGAACCAAGCAGAAATTCGCCCGACTAAGGCGCTTTAACGTTTCCTACGGCCAAAAACAGCACTCAAACCATCTGGAGGTCCAATCATGCTGTCACTGCAACCCCGGCGAGGTGTGCTCGCCCTGGCGCTCTGCGCCGTCACCGTTTCCACGGCTGGCACAGCCGCGGACATGCCGAAGCTTGAGCTCAACGGCAGCGTCGAGGGCGGAAAGGCCATCGCCATGGACCGATCCAAGGGCAACTGCATCGCTTGCCACATGATCCCCGGCGGCGAGAGCCCTGGCGCGATCGGCCCGGCCCTGGTCGCCATGCAGACCCGGTACCCGAACAAGGAGGCGCTCGCGGTCCAGATCTGGGATCCCACGGTCAAGAACCCGGAGGCCGTGATGCCGCCCTTCGGCAAGCACGAGATTCTGACCGATCAGGAGTTTGCCGATGTCGTCGAGTACATCTGGTCCCTATAAACGATCGCCACCGGAGGCACACCGAACCATGAAGAACACGCTTCTGAAGCTGACCGCGGCCGCGCTTGCCTGCACGTTCGCCGCCCCCCTGTTCGCCACCCCGGCGGAGGACCAGGCGACCTTCCAGGCCTTTTTCAAGGAACGCTTCCCCAATGTCCCCGTCGATGACTTCAAGAACGGCGTCTACTCGATCGACCCGGTAGGACGGGAGAATTGGGAAGCGATCGAGGAGTTCCCCCCGTACGAGACCGCCATCGACAATGGCCGGGAAATGTGGGATACCCCGTTCGCCAACGGCAAGACCTATGCGGACTGCTTGCCGGACGGGCCCGCCATAGGGGCCAAGTTCCCCTACTGGGATAAGGAACGCGCGATGGTCGTCACGCTCCCGCTGGCACTCAACGAGTGCCGCGTCGCAAACGGCGAGGAGCCGCTGAAGTACGCGAAAGGGCCTATCGCCGATCTGCTGGCATACATCGAAATGGAATCCCGCGGCCAGATCACCAACGTGGAGATTCCGGCCGACGACCCGAAGGCACTGGAGGCCTACGAGAAGGGCAAGCAGTTCTATTTCGCCCGCCGCGGACAGTTCAATTTCTCCTGCGCGTCCTGCCACCTGGGCAACTCGGGAACCACGTTGCGCACCGAAATCCTGAGCCCCGCCCTCGGCCACACCACCGGCTGGCCGGTCTATCGCTCCAAGTGGGGTGAGATGGGCACCCTGCACCGCCGCTACAAAGGCTGTAACGAGCAAGTCCGGGCCGCGGCCTTCGAGCCCCAGGGTGAGGAATACCGCAACCTGGAGTTCTTCATGACCTACATGAACAACGGCCAGGAGCTAAACGGTCCCTCGGCCCGCAAGTAGGCCGCCCCCATCCGCACACACGCGGGACCGCGCCTAGGCAGGCGCGGTCCGTTCAGGAACACGACAGGAGTTTCCAGAAGATGAAAATTCGAACCTATTCCGCGGCCGTTCTGGCCGCGGCCCTGATGGTCTCTATCCCGGCCACCAGCGCCTGGGCCGCTCACAGATCCGACGCGGAGGCGGCGATCGCCGCGGCCAAGGCCGCCCACGAAAAGGCTGTCGCCGCCGGCACCGCAGCCCAGGACACGGCCGCGCTGATCCAGCAGGCCGAAGACCTGCTGCCCTCGCGGCAGTACACCAAGGCGATCCAGATCGCGACCAAGGCGGCGAAGCAGGACACGTTCGCGGCAGGTCAGGAAACCGGCGGCAGCCCCCAAGGCGGCTCCACCGAAGCCGCATCGGCCCCCCAGGCCGAGGCCGAGCAGGCGATCGTCGACGCGGATGCCGCCCGCAAGAAGGCCGCGTCGGTCGGCGGGGAGTGGCGCGACACGGGAAAGATGATCAAGGAGGCGCAGGACCTCGTGAAGTCGGGTGAGTACGACAAGGCCATCAAGCTCGCGAACAAGGCGAAGCGCCAGGGCGAGCTGGGCTACGAGCAGGCATTGGCCGAGAAAGACGCCGGCTTCCCCTCCTACGTTCAGTCCAAGCAGTGATCGGGAGGCCCGGCACCGCGACATACGGGGCCGGGCCGCTGCCAGCCCCTGCACCCAATCGCGTTCATCGCCCAGTTCAAGGAGACCTAATTCCATGAGATCACACGCCCTCTTCGCCGCCGCGGCCTTCGCCGTTCTCTCGACCGCACCCCTGATCGCCGCCGACAACAAGATCAGCCTCGTCGCTCGACTCCGTTCAGGTCATGCACGACGGCAAGCCGGTGACCATCCAGCGCGGTCACGACCCGGAGGCCCATGTGCCTGAGATCTTCCAGAAGACCGACCGCGGCTGCCCGCCTTTTTGCGTTCAGCCCATGGTCCTGGTCCAGGGGGTTGACACCATCGGCGAGCTGGAGATGCTCGACTACCTGCACCGCGCGGCCGAAGGCGACCAGTCGATCCTAGTAGTGGACTCGCGCACGCCGGACTGGGTGATGCGCGGCACGATCCCCGGTTCGGTGAACATTCCCTGGACCAAGATCAATATCGACACGGGCGGCACCTTCGAGACGCCGGCCGAGGCGGACACCCTGCAGCACATCCTGGCCGACGAGTTCGGGGCCGATCAGGGCGACGACGGCAAGTGGGATTTCAGCGACGCCAAGACCCTGGTGCTGTTCTGCAACGGAATCTGGTGTCCGCAGTCGGCCACCAACATCCAGACCCTGGTCGGACTGGGTTACCCCGCCCACAAGCTGAAGTGGTACCGCGGCGGTATGCAGGACTGGGTCAGCGTCGGCCTGACAACCGTCAAGCCCTGACGCAATAGCCGATCGATTCGCCGACTCTGAGGCGCCTTCGGGCGCCTTATTCGTGTTCGGAAACCCGTCTGGAACGGCTACGTTTCCCGCGAGCGGATCGGCGTGAAATCCGAGATCGTCGACGCGGCAGCCCCAGCCCGCCGCAAAGGGAGTCCACCTCGCGACCAGGACTCCGGGGTGGCGGAAAAACTGCCGCATCATGATGGATCTGAAGCCGTACCGATTCGAGTCGGCGCCGACACATCCGGTCCGTGGGCCTGTCGCCTGGAACGAGCGAAGTCATCTGCCACGGCCCTCGTTGCCGTCCACGGGCGGCATCCGGCCAGCTCCGGCCGCTCCCTATTCGGCTATGACTCGCCCCTGGGCGCTGGTTTCCAGACGCTGGCGGTTAGACTGTGGACGGTCCGACCAGGGCTCACAGGGGCTAAAGCTAGACTTTGAGCAGCGGCAATTCACGACCGAAGGGACAAGCTAGACAACACGCGGTCCGCGGTCCGACCGCAGACTACAGACGGCAGGAATCGACCCCTGCTCTTGCACAGACGGCGTCCTCCTCCGGCTTGGCGCCGGAGACACCGACCGCACCCAGAATCATGCCGTCACTGTTCCGGATGAGCACCCCACCCGCCAAGGGGATAACTTTACCCCCGGTCATTGCGTTAAGCGCGTTTATAAACCCAGGGTTCGCACCGCCGGCCATATAGCGATCCGCAATCTGCTCCGAATCAACGCCCATGCCGAGGGATCCCCATGCCTTGGCCTGGCACACGTGGACGCGGGCGAACGCTAGGCCGTCTTCTGCTTGGAAGGCCTTGAGGTGGCCACCGGCATCCAGGACGGCGCAACCGATGGCAGGAAGGTTGAGCTCGCGCGCCTTCCGCAGGGCCAAGTCAATGATTTGGTTCGCGATGGAAAGGGTCAGTGTGCTCATGTATCGGCTCGGATTGATTGGACACGGATTCGCGTTATGAGGCGGCCTCCTGGCGGAGCGCTACCTGACGGGCTTCCAGAGGAGTTCGAAAGCCCAGTTTCTCCAGACGCGAGCGGGCATTGTAGCGCCTGACGAAGGCATCGACCGCCTCGCGGACCTCCTCGAGGTTGAGGAAGATCCGCCCATGGACGACCCGGTCCTTCAGGGCACGGTTGAAGCGCTCGGCCACACCATGGGTCTAAGAGGCTCGGCGAGGAAGGCGACGCTCGGCGTGATGCCCCAGAAGCGGACCTGGTTGAGAAAGAAACTTAGGCTGGGCTGAGGAACGAATCCCAGCTCTTTCTCGGGTATTCGCCCCCCGTGCGGACCTACAAGCGGGTCAGAATCCAACGCGGCACCCATTTCTTCAACGCTGACGTTGACCGAGCGGCGCGGCAACGACCTGCGGGTTCGTCCTATCGCCGACTTGCGCCGAGCATTTCGGCAAACCCTTGCCGACCACCCCGTGGCCATCGACGCCATCGTGGTCCTGCCCGATCATCTGACTGCATCTGGCGGCTGCCGCCCGGCGATGACGACTTCCCGACCCGCTGACGCCTGATCAAACCCCCTTTCTCGCGCCGGATTCCCGCAGGACGGGACGTCGCGCCGTGCAGGAGGCGCTGTCTACCAGTCACGGCCCGGAGCCGGTCGCACGGACGATTCGAAATACAGCTGAAGGCACAACTCGCACTCGCGCGGCGGCCCGAGATACAGGGACGATCGCCGAGACCGAAGCGCGGCGCGAATCCCGACTTTTCCCGGACCGGAAGACCGACCGGATTCCGGTGTGTTGTCCCCAGAATTCCGGAACGCTCGCTTGGATCAGAACTGCTTGAACTCGATTATGTTGCCGGCACCGTCGACATTGCAGTAGCCGCTGGCATTCTTTCCGCTCACCTCCCAATTGAACGACGCACCCTGCTTCTTCAGGTCTTCGGCGGTCATTGCGCCGGAGTCGATGTCCTGCTGCAAGGTTGCGCCCAGGCCGACGGTGATGTCCGAGTTGGGCACATCGAACTGCTCGAGCACCCGGTTCTTGCAACCGAGTCCGAGCTTGCCAATGACGGCGTCAGTCTTGGCATCGGCCATGACGGGGGCGGCAATCATCAGGCAACCGGAGGTGAGGGCGGCGGCCAGCAGGGAGCGAGCGCGATTCATATGCATGGATTGAGCCTATTGGAATTGATAGGAGGTCAGGGGTTGGGAAGTTCCACCGCAGGACGGTAAAGGCGCGCGGGTCGTTAGCATCGCAGGCAGGGCCAAGCAAGCCCACCGGCGAGGGAAAAGCCGCTACCGACCTTCCGCTCGGCCCGCATCGGGCGGGGCACCACCGCGAGGGCGAATCGGTATTGATCGGGGGGTAATCCACTGTTCATTGGGGCGCGCTCTACTGGAAAGGGTTTTCCCCCAAGTCAGGGAAGAGTGATTCGACTTCTGGACAATCCGGCAGGGACACGGGCGCCTGGAAGCCAGCGCCAATGATCAGCGCCTGCGCAGCCGGTAGACCTGCTCGGTCAGGCGATCGAGGCCACGTTCGCGAAAGCGGGGCTGCTCCGCGAGAACGTCGACGGTGGCGATGGCATCGATGTCGAAGGCATCGCCGAAAAGGCCGCGTACCTCGCCCTTGGCGACCGCGAACGGCGGCCCGTTCATCTGGGTCTGGTCGTAGTCCAGCGTGATGAGCAACGAGGGAGAACCCGACGGTACCAGCTCGGCGAGCCGGGCGGCGTAGCGCGGGCGCATGTCCGGCGGCAGAGCGATCAGGGAAGCGCGGTCGTAGACGGCGCCGATGCCGGGTACGTGGGCCGAGGTGAGGTCGAAAAAGTCGCCCACCAGAAGCTCCATCTCGTCGGCGATGAACCGCGTGAACGGCGCCTGTTCCAGCCGTGTCGCGCTCAGGGCGCTCTCGGCCAGGAAGTGGTCGATGGCGAGCCCGCTGATCTCTACGCCGATGACCCGATGACCCTGAGCGGCCAGCCATAACAGGTCGCGGCTCTTGCCGCAGAGGGGTACGAGCACGAGACTGCCGGCGGAGGCGCCAAGCCCCGGCCAGTGCTCGGCCAGGTGGCGGTTGAACTCGTCGCTGTGCCAGCCGATCTCGCCGCGCTGCCAGCGTTGGTGCCAGAACTCGGGGGTCATCGGGGTCTCGTCGCCACGCTCAGGTGTCCACCTTGCGGAAGCGCAGGAGGTAATTGGCCCGCAACACCAGAGGCTCGTCGATGAGCCGGAAGCCGGCCTGCTCGATCTCGGCGATGACCTGATCGCGGCCGGCGCGCACATGGCTCAAAACCCAGGCGTTACTGGTCCCGGGGTTGCGTCGGAAATCGATGACCGCCAGCACGCCGACCGGACGCAGCGCCCGGTGAATGGACCTGAGCATGTCCCGCGGGAACTCGAAATGGTGATAGGTGTCGGCCATGAACGCCAGGTCGATACTCTCCGGCGGCAACCCGGCGCCTCGCTGCTGGTTGATGACCGGTACCACGTTGTCGACCTTCGCCTCCGCGGAGCGGGCCATGATGGCGTCGACGAACCCACGCGAGATGTCCACGGCGTAGACCCGACCGTCCGGGCGCACCGCGCGGGCGAAGAGCAGGGTGTAGAGCCCAGTGCCGGCGCCGATGTCCGCGACATCCATGCCGGGCTTCAGATCCAGCGCGGCGACCACCTGGAAGCGCCGGTCGAAGACTTCGCGGCCCGGCGACTCGAAGATGCGGCGCCAGCGATCATAGTCGGCCTCCTGATAGTAGGCATTGATCTCCGGACCAAGGACACGGCCGGACTCCTCGGCGACGGTCGCCGACCCGGCGGCCAGCCCGATGACCGTCAGCCAGATCGCGAAGACTCGGGGAGACGACACGCTCATCGGGCGGCAGGGGACGATGTGGACGCGAGCTTTGAACTCATAAGCTTCAGTCGCTGCAGGGGCCCCATCCCGGCCGCATGAACGGCGGGATAGGGTCGTGTGGACGGGAGAATAACACCCGTACCCCGGCCCGGGGTCGCGCCTGTTGCGAGCGCCTCCCATGCCGACCGTGCCCCGAGGGACGTTCCTAACAATTCCGTCACTTGACCTCCGCGTTCGCCGCGGTACATCTAGCAGGGTTTTTCGGGGCGGGTGCAATGGCGGTCTATGCTGCACGCCGGGATATCCGCCCCGCGGTGAGAACTGGCAATACGGAGTCGGGAATGATCGAGGTACGCAAGCTCAGTCGCAGTTATGGCGAGCTCAAGGCGGTACAGGGGGTGTCGTTCGACATCGGCCGCGGCGAGATCGTCGGACTGCTCGGCCACAACGGGGCCGGCAAGACCACCATAATGAAGATGCTCACGGGTTACCTGGAGCCGAGCTCGGGCACCATCCTGATCGATGGGCTGGACCTGGCGGAGCGCCGACGCGAGGCCCAGCGGAGGATCGGCTACTTGCCGGAGAACTGCCCCTTATACCCCGAGATGTCGGTGCTGGAGTCACTTGAGCTCCAGGCCGCGCTGCACGGCCTACCCGTAACACGCCGCCCGGCCGCGATCCGGCGTGCCGTCGAGCGCACCGATCTGAGGCCGAAGGCCGCGGCGACGGTCGCGACCCTGTCGCGGGGCTATCGGCAACGGCTCGGCGTGGCCCAGGCGATCCTGCACGAGCCGCAGATCCTCATACTCGACGAGCCCACGAACGGTCTGGACCCGAACCAGATCCAGCACATGCGAGGCCTGATCCGGGAGCTGGCCGCAGAGGCCACGGTCATCATCTCGACCCACATCCTGCAGGAGGTCGAGGCCGTCTGCGACCGGGTGCTGATCATGCGCGGCGGCCGGCTCGCGCTGGACAGCGCCCTCGACAGCATCGGCCGCAACCCGCGGCTGATCGTGACCCTGGACCGCACGCCACCCGAGGCCGAGCCGGTCCTGGCCGGGCTCGCCGGCATCTCGGCGGTGACCCGACTGGACGCCGACGGGGAACGGCGCCGGTTCGCGCTGGAAACGGCCGATGTCCAGGCCGCGGCGCCGGTCGTCGCCCGCGCCGTCGGCGCCCAGGGCTGGGATCTCTTCGGCCTGGAGCCGGAGCGTCGTGATCTGGAGGCGCTGTTCGGCGCCGTCACCGGAACGGAGGACGCGGTCCATGTCTGACACCCTGCGCGTCGCACGAAAGGAGCTGGCGGCCTTCTTCGGGTCGCCGGTGGCCTACATCTTCATCGGTGCCTTCCTGGCCGTCTGCCTGTTCATCTTCTTCTGGGTGGAGGCCTTCTTCGCCCGCAACATCGCCGACACCCGCCCACTGTTCGACTGGATGCCGGTGCTGCTGATCTTCCTCGCCGCCGCCCTGACGATGCGGCTCTGGAGCGAGGAACGCCGTTCCGGCACGCTGGAGAACCTGGCGACGCTGCCGGTGCCGACCTGGCGGCTGGTGCTGGGTAAGTTCCTGGCCGCGCTCGCGCTGGTCGCGGTCGCGCTCGCTCTGACCCTGCCGCTGCCGGTCACGGTGGCGATCCTCGGCCCGCTGGACTGGGGCCCGGTGATCGGTGCCTATCTCGCGACCCTGCTGCTGGCCGCGGCCTATATCTCGATCGGTACCTTCGTGTCGTCGCGGACCGACAACCCCATCGTCGCGCTGATCGGCAGCACGCTGCTGTGCTCGGTCTTCTACCTGATCGGCTCGGATGCCCTGACCACGCTGGTAGGGCATCGGGGCGGCGAGCTGCTGCGGCTCCTCGGCAGCGGTTCGCGCTTCGAGTCCATCACCCGCGGCGTGATCGACCTGCGGGACCTCTACTACTACCTCAGCATCGTCGGCGTCTTCCTGGCGCTCACCGTCTACAGCCTGGAACGGCTGCGCTGGGCGGACGACAGCGACCGGCGGGCCAGCCACCGCCGCTGGACGCTGATCACCGCGCTTGCCGCGGCGAACCTGCTGGCCGCAAACCTCTGGCTGCTGCAGCTGACCCATGCCCGGGCCGACATCACCGAGGGCGGCGTCTACTCTATCTCGGACGCCACCCGCACGTATCTGGACCAGCTCCAGGAGCCGCTGCTGATCCGCGGCTATTTCAGCGCCCAGACCCACCCGCTGCTCGCCCCGCTGGTGCCGCAGATCCGCGACCTGCTGAAGGAGATCCAGGTCGCCGGCGGCGGCAAGGTGCGGGTCGAAATCGTCGATCCGGCCGAGGAGCCGGAGCTGGAACGGGAGGCCGGCGAGCAGTACGGCATCCGACCCGTGGCCTTCCAGACCGCGACCAAGTACCAGGCCGGCGTCGTCAACTCCTACTTCGACGTGCTGGTGAAGTACGGCGACCAGTTCGAGAAGCTGGGCTTCCAGGATCTGATCGAGGTCAAGGTCCGCGGCGAGTCCGATCTGGACGTGCGCCTGCGCAACCCCGAGTACGACATCACCCGGGCGATCAAAAAGGTGCTGTACGGCTACCAGGGCGGCGACCTGTTCGCGAACCTCTCGGCACCCGTTCGGATGCGCGCCTTCGTCTCGGACCCGGGCCAGCTCCCGGAACCGCTGCCCGCGCTGCGCGCCGATCTCGAGGCCGTGCTGCAGGAGCTTCAGTCGACCTCCGGCGGCCGGTTCAGCTACGAGATTCAGGACCCCGGCGCGGATCAGCAGCTCGCCAGTGAAATCGACGAGCGATTCGGTTTCCAGCCGCTGGTGATCGGCTTGCTCGATCCGGCGCCGTTTTACTTTTACATGGTACTGGAGGCCGGCGAGCGCGCCGAGTCGGTGCCCCTGCCCGAGTCCCTTGACAAGGCGGGCCTGCAGCGCGCCGTCGAGGCCGGGATCAAGCGCTTCGCGCCGGGCGTCCTGCGAACCGTGGCCCTGCACACCCCGCAGCCCGCCGCCCCGAGCTTCGGAATGGGACCTCCTCCCGGGCCCGGTTACAGCCTGGTTCAGGAGGGCCTGCGCGAGGGCTTCGCGCTGCGGGATACCGACCTGACCTCGGGTCAGGCCCCCGACGACGCCGACCTGCTGCTGGTGATCGGCCCCGAGGACTTCGACGAGAAGCAGCAGTTCGCGGTCGACCAGTTCCTGATGCAGGGCGGCACGGTAGTGATCGCCGCCTCCAGGTTCCGCGTGGACCTGGGCGGCGGCTCCATCACCGCTCGTCCCAAGCAGACCGGGCTCGAGGACTGGCTCGCGCATATGGGTCTCACGCTGGAGCCGAACCTGGTCCTCGACCCGCAAAACACCCCGTTCCCGATCCCGGTTCAGCGCAACCTCGGCGGTTTCGTGGTCGAGGAGATCCAGACCCTGGACTACCCCTACTTCCCGGACGTCCGCTCCGACGGTCTGTCCGCGGATTCCGGGATAACTTCCAACCTCGGGCAGATCACGATGAACTGGTCCTCGCCGATCAGCATCGACGCCGAGAAGAACGCAAAGCGCACCGTCACCGAGCTGATCGCAAGCTCCAACGACGCCTGGGCCACCGATTCGGGCGACATGCAGCCGAACTTCGACGCGCACGGCGATCTCGGGTTCGCGCGCGGCGAGAATAGCGGGCGCAAGCTGCTTGCGGTCACGGTCGAGGGGCGTTTCGAGTCGGCATTCGCCGGCAAGCCCTCCCCGCTGCTGACCGCCGACGATACCGACGCGGACGCGGCCGACCCCGATGCAGAATCCGAGTCGGACCCCGAGGCCCCGGAGATGCCCGTCGAGGACCCGCAGGAGGCTGCCGACGACGAGGGCACCGACCGGCAACCCGTGGTCTCGGCCGTGGTCGAGCGGTCCCCGCCGTCGGCCCGGCTTATCCTGATCGGCTCGGAGAGCTTCCTGACCGACACGGCTATCAGCCTGGCCACGGAGGCCACGCAATCGCGCTACCTGAAACCGCTGGAGCTGATGCAGAACGCCGTCGAATGGTCGCTGGAGGATCGCGGCCTGCTGGCGCTCCGGGGCCGCGGCCAGTACAGCCGGCTGCTCGAGCCGATCGGGCGGGAGCAACGGATCTTCTGGGAGTACTTGAACTACGCCCTCGCCGTCGCCGGGCTGGCACTGGTCTATTGGCTCGCCCGCCGGACCCGGGCCCGGCGCGAGCGCCGTTATGCGGAATTCCTGTCAGCGGGAGGGATGTGAGTCATGGACAACATCGATGCAACAGCAATGACACCCGGTGGTACCCAGACATCCGGCCCCCACCTGCGGAATAGCGCGCGGTCGCCAGCCATCATCGCCCTGGCCGCCCTGCTCGTGCTTCAGCTGCTGGCGGCGCTCGCCATCGGCTGGGGGGACGGTCGGGGAAGGCTCACGCCCCCAGCGGCCGACACGCCCCTGCTCGCCTTCGATCCGGCGGGCATCAGCACCATCCGGATTGAAGACGGCGAGGGCGCGGCGGTGACCCTCGAACGACGCGATAAGCAATGGGTGCTCGCCGACCCGGAGGGCTTCCCGTCCGCCGACGGCAAGGCCGACGAGTTGATCGCGAAGCTCCATGAGCTCAGACGTCCGCTGCCCACGGCCACCAGCGAGGGGGCGCTGAAGCGTTTCAGGCTCGCCGACGACGCCTTCGAGCGTCAGGTCACCCTCGGGAGCGACGGGAAGGCCGTCGCGACCCTGCTGCTTGGCGACTCCCCGGGCTTCAAGCGGCTATTCGCCCGCCCGGCCGGCGAGACCGCGGTCTACGACCTTGAGCTGCCGCTACTCGATGTCTCCAGCGGTCGGGAAGACTGGCTCGCCAGGGACCAGCTTCGGCTGGACCAGGAGAAGATCACCGTTGTCTCCACCGCCGACTGGACATTGGCCAAGCAGGGGGACGGCTGGAGGCTCGCGGGCGCCGAGGCGGCGGTCGACGAGAATGCCGTTTCGGGGCTCATCGGCCGCGTCGCGAATCTCGGATACCGCGGCGTGCTGGGGACCGAGGAAGCCGCCGGGCACGTGCAGGACGATCCGCTCCTGGATCTCACCATCGAGCTGTCCGGCGGGGAGAAACGCGTCTACCGGATCACACGGATCCCGGACAGCGACGATTACCTGCTGAAGGACGCCGGCCGGCCCTTTGTCTTCAAGCTCTCGAAGCTCGACCTGGAGGGTTTGATCGACGTAGATCAGGCAAAGCTATTGGGTAACGCGACGGAGGACGCGGAAATGACGGCGGGCACTGAACCGCCCGAGGAACCGACCGGTTCCCCTGCCGACGTGGAGAGCGGCGACGACGTTGCCCCTGTCGACCCGGCCGTGGTTCCGCGCGACAGTCCCGAGCAATCGGCCGGTCCGGCATCGGCGGATGGGGACGCGGAACCCTCGGCTGACCCGGTCGCATCTCCCGGCCCCGAGAGACCCTAAGGTCCAGTGCGGCGTGCCCGCCGTCTAGGCGGCGCGCCGGACTAGTCCAAGCCTCCGTGAAGCGGATAAAGAATTTGCGACGGCCGTGCCCTTATTCCTATTGGCGCGACAGGGCTTTACGTTTAGAATTTAGGCCTTACTATTGTTTAGCCCTATTCAACCCGAACCCGACGGCTACCCACGGATGTCATACGCAACTCGAGTCGACGAGATGGTCGGCAAGCACGTGGCGGAGTTTCAGCAGGAGCTGACCCTCGCCAGGATCATGTGCGGCTGTGTGGGAAATTCGTGCCCGATGCCCTACGGATATCCGCTGAGGGTCTATTCGCCCCATCACGTCTGCCGCTCACCCAAGGTCAAACCCTTCCTGCCGCGCGGCGGATTCAGGTCGAGCAACGGTGTTCCGATGGTCCTGCGCCTGAAGCTGGCCGGCGACTACGTCCTGGGTCTCTACAACCCGGAAGCACACTGACCGCACGCGCCGGTGCCTGCCCGGCGCGTTTCCGACATTCCGCGACGAACCTGTCGCCGCTGGACGGAGGCTGATCAAGTGCCATCCTAGTCCGGACGGAAAGCGCAATAGATCATTTCCCTAGCCCAGCTCGTCGCTGTTCCGCTGCACCCGCGATCTCACCTCATTCTTGAAGCTGAGAAACTCTTCCGCGGAGAGGTACTCCGCCGCCGTTCGCAGCGCACTCTCCGCCAGCTTCGCGCAGGTCTCCGCGGACTCGATCTTGCCCTGTTTCGCAAGGTCGAGGGCCTGATTGATGTAGTCGAAGGTGCGCCTCTTGAGCTGCTCGCCTAGCCGCGGCCTGAGCCCCCCGGCCTTTGGCCCCCGGGCGAGATGAAGCGACAGCTCGTTGGGAAGGGCGGAGGGATTCTGCATCGCGGCGTCCGCACCGTTCGCCATCGGTTCGTCGGCGGATTCCTCTGCACTCGGCTCCGACCGGCCGCTCCCAGCCGCGTTCGAAGACGCCGTGGTATACCCGGCGCCCCCGCTCTCCGCTGCGTGTTCCCGCACCCGCGCGATCAGGAGCTTGGCGACGTCGGTGTCCGCCGCGTCCCCGCCCGTGGACGCGGACCGGTCGATCCGGAACTGCAGCAGGCGGGTCGATACCTGCATATAAAGCTGCATGATGCCCTTAATCAGCGAATCCACTTTCTCACCCGGCTCATTGGAGCGGTTCTTGCCACGCGCCGCCGGCAGCCAGTGCGCCGGCGAATTCTCCGCCGCCGCGGACAACTGGCCGCGACGGACTGCTCCCGTCTTTTCGGTCAACATGCCCGACCGCTACCCGTCGTTGGCGGCGGTAGCTGGTAGCTGCGGTCGCCAGAACCGTGGAAAGTCCGGATTCTGGTAGTCCTGCTCCGCCACGCGCTGCGGGGGAGGACGCAACCTCGACGTGTAGTCCATCACGGCAGCCACGTCCCGGTCCGAAAAGAACTTGATCTGCTCGACCATCTCCGGGTCCGCGTTGCGGCGCTTGCCATCGCGAATCCACTCGAACTGCCGCACCAGGTACAGGTAATGCTGACCCTGGATCAGGGGCATGTGATCCTCGGCCACACCCTGGCCGCTGTCCCCATGACATTCTCTGCAATATTTCACATAGAGCCGCTCGCCATGCTCCAGGTCGTCCCCGGAACCGACCCCGTTGCCCGGGGCCATCGGGAACTGGGCGATGTAGGCACTGACGTCGGCGATCTGCTGCAGGCTCAGATGATCAAGCAGCGTGAACGGAAACATGGTCGGGTTGTCGCGATTGCGGGCGCGGATATCGGCCATCTGCTTGATGATGACCGAGCTGTGCTGCCCGGCGATCTGGGGGTATTCGCCGTCGCGGGAACCCCAGCCCTCCGGCTGGTGGCATACCGCGCACAGCAGATACACCTTGCGCCCATCCTCCAGGTTAGGTTCGAGATGGATCGCGGTCTCCATCTCGGCGGCCGCTAGCGCGTGGTCGTCGGCAACGGCCCGTGCGCCGGGGATAGCCAGGACGACGGGAAAAGCGAGGGAAAGGGCAACGATGAGCCTCGATGTCGGGGATGATCGGTTTTTCATATCGCGCTCGGGTATCTAGTCCCGCTAAGGTCGGAGCGCCTGAGGTGACGCGTGGATTAAAGACCGAGCGGCAGTTGAGAGAGACCCCGACCGGCGGCAATCAGGCGAGTCGGTACAGCCCCGTGCCATCGACCGGGCGTAGGCAAAAGGGTGAGCGGAAACCGCGAAACGGCAATCCCGGCGACGTATTGGCATCACACCCTCCTCTCATCCAGCGCTCTTCCGGACCGTGCGTCTGACGTACGCCAGGCACCGGCCCCGTTCTTATCGTCGCGGTCGCACTCGGATCTTCCGCTGCGACCGGCGCCCTGCCCTACCCGCCGATCGGTCCAAACGGCAGGCGCCGTCGGCGGAGAATTGTGACAAGTGCGTTACGCGAACTTATAGACGTCTTTCCCTCCGCAAACAAGCCTCTGTTGCACCGCGCGCGTCGGAGAGCTGCCTCCGCGCCGATACTCCGGTCGAATAGATCCTCGGCCAGCGCCCATTCGGCATTGGTCAGAGAACTCGCATAGGTTTGCTCGGGTTCCAGGCGTCGGTGCGCCGCCTAATACCAATGGCGCGGCTCCGAGCGTGCCACCCTATCCACGCACTTCCCCGATGCGTCCGCCCGGCGCTGCAGTCCGGCCTCCTTCAACAACTTCTCGATGGTTTGGCGGTGCGCCTCGATTCCCACTCGATGCTTCAACTCCTTTTTATCTCTTCCGACGTCGCACCGGGATTCGCTTCGACATTGGCCACCAACACGCCATGGCCAACATCCGTGATCTTGTAAGGCCGCCCGCGCTTGACCATCTGCCATGCTCCCGCTCACGAGGCACGGCAGATGCTGTGCGCCAATTCGTAAACACCCTCTTTGGGAGAGCAGCCGCGCCAGCGGGCAATAGCCCACCAGCACGACGGCGGTGTCCCGGCGAGCTTTATCCAGTAGACGAAGCGCAGCGGTCCCCACCGCCCCGTCAGCAAAAGGAGCAGATAGCCGAGGCGCACCTGCAACGGGGGAGCGCCTTGCACGATCCCTCCCGCGCCATGTAGTGCAGGGTCTGCACCACCGTAAGCCCGATCAGGGGCGCGACGCTCAGCGGATAGCCCTACAGGCCGCCGGCCAATACCACCAGGAAAGCTCTTGGACGCGGTTCATGGTCGCCGCTCCTCACCGATCAGATAGAGCCAGACCTGGCGCAGACAGAAGAGGTCGAAGTAGTTGATCAAAAACGTCGCCACCAACACCAGCCCCCAGCCGAACGCGAACAGACCGTAGAGCACGGCGTTGCCGATGGGGTCTTCAACGCTCCAGACGACGCCGCCGATGGGCTCGCAGAAAGCGAACACTGCGATTAGTTGCAGACTTGCCACCCGGGTATAAGTACTGCGCTCTGCCGGCTTGGTGATGACGCGCGCAATCCAGCGCTTGAACCCGGGACGAGCCATGACGCTGTGTTGCATGGCAAATGCCCCAACAACAGTCCGTTGACCACCAGCGCCAGCCAGAGCGGCTATTGCGGGACGGAGTCGACCGACTTGGGCACCCAGAGGTCGCCGACGAAGCCGATTGCATACAGGAAGGTGGCGGCAAAGTGGCGTAGCTCACCACGCCGAAGGCGAATACGCAAATGCGTTTGAACACGGAATGGTCCTCCTAGACACGATCAAGAGCTGAGCGCAGCGCAGCGGAGCCAGGCCAGGTTGGCCAGGAGCTCGATCGCTTCGTCGCCGAGCAGCCCGTCCAAGGCATTGCGTAATCGCTGGGTTCATCCAAGCCTTTATTTAGGTGGCGTTCATGACCTCCCTCCCGACTTTCGGTCCATTGGGTGACCTCACCCCTGCCTCGCTCCCCCGGGTCTCCCGGGAGCGGCGGTCCCCGTCCCGACTCATGAGCAATCTGGACCGCCCATGTATCGGGACGGCTAGCGGCCTGTATGAATCTTGTAACCCTATGGTTTCCCAAAGTTGCGGCGAGGCTCGCCCCGGCCGTGGCGGAGTGGTCGCGGAGGCGGCGGCGGGTTCAGGTTGTCGATGCGGCCTGCACGGCATCAGCCGTCGAATCTTTCCGGGTGCCGCAAACCACACGGCACGGGCTATATATCGATTGATTCGATATTTTTCAGCAATAAATTTCATTTGTTTTCTATCGGAATCCGTCTATATCCTGATACCGGATAATGAATTCCTGGAGAGGACACGATGATCGCAGTCAAGGTCTGCATGAAGGTTTCCAAAGAGCCGCTGAAGCGCACGCCCGTCGTGCTCCAGATGGACGCCGACGGCACCGAGACCGGACCGGTCTTCACCGACCGCACCGGAATCGCCCGCTTCGAGCTGCCCCCGGCGAGCGGGAAGATCCTGGTGTCCGGGGTCGAGCGCTATCACGGACGTCTCGACGGCGAGATCGTGATCGGTCTCTGGTCGATCACCCAGTCCAGCAACGACTCGGCCGGTATGCCCGGCGAGTTTCCCGCCGGCAGCAATGCCTACCCCGGAATGACGACCCGCGCCGTCCGGGTAGGCGACCGGGACATTCTGACCGACGGCGAAGGCTACCTGGTGGATCCCGCCAACTGGTCGGAAGGCTTCGCCCGGGCGCAGGCGGCGCTGGAAGGGCTTGAGCTCAACGCCGAGCATTGGGAAGTGATTCGCTTGCTGCGAGAGCAGTATGCCCGGCAGGGCACCCAAATGACGGTTCGGGAAATGATTCGACATTTCCGAAGGGTCTGGGGTACCGAAAAGGGCAGCAACCGTTATCTGCACCAGATCTTTCCCAGGGGAGGTCCGCAGAAGCAGGGCAACCGACTGGCGGGGCTGCTGCGCACCAAGGGCGAGCACTGAGCCGATGCGGGACCTGATGGGCAGCCCAGGTTCCGGATCGCGTCAGCGCCTCGCCGCGCTGACACAGATCGTGCGCGCGGTCGACTCGGCCGCCGACCTCGAAAGCGCCCTGCGTCTGCTGGTGCGCCGCACGCGCGCCGTGATGGGGGCCGACATCTGCACGGTCTATGTCACGGATCAGGCCACGCGCCGGCATGTGGTGGCCGCCACCGACGGTCTCTCGTCGCGGGTCGTCGGCAACCTCCAGTTCGGCTTCGCAGAGGGGTTGATAGGACGAGTCGCCGAAGGCCGCCAGCCCGTCAATCTGGACCGGGTGCCGCCGGACCTCGATGAGGATTTCCTGCTGCAAACGGGCGCCGGCCCCTACCAGGGTTTTCTTGGCGTTCCGATCATCCACAAGGCCCGGGTCCAGGGTGTCCTGCTGGTTCGCCAGCGTCGGGCGCGCCGCTTCGACGACGCCGACGAGGCGTTTCTGACGACGCTCGCCGCCCAGTTGGGTGGAGCGATTGCCTGCGCCAAGGCCAGCGGCGAGTGGTGCCGCGCATGTCGCCCGGGGGATTCGATTCCGCACCAGATCGATGGTCTGGCAGGGGCACCCGGGCTGGCCATCGGCCAGGGATGGGCCGTGATAGGCGCGGGGGAGATCGAGGGTGTCCCGGCGCGCGGGGTAGAGGACACAGAGGGCGAAGAGGCCCGCTTGACGGCCGCGATAGCCGCCGTCCGGGCCGAGTTGGCCGCGCTCGGCAGTGACCTCCGCGGCTCACTGGCCGAGGCGGACCGCCTGCTCTTCGATGCCCATGTGATGCTACTCGACAGCCCGGAGATCTTGGAGTCCGCCGCGTCCCTGGTGCGGCAGGGCAACTGGGCGCCGGGTGCCGTGTCCAGAACAATCGAGACCTATGCGACCCGTTTCGACAGGATGGAGGACCCCTATCTCCGGGAACGGGGTGCGGATCTGCGGGCGCTGGGCGGACGCATCCTGGCCCGGCTCCTCGGTGAGCCCAGTACACCGACGATGGGCTCGGGACCGACGATTCTGGTGGGACAGCGACTGAGCGCCATCGATATCGGCCGGGCCCAGGCCGGGAACCTGGTCGGAATAGTCTCCGGCGAAGGCTCGTCCCTGTCCCATGCCGCCATACTCGCGCGCGGCTTGGGCATCCCCGCGGTGATGGGAGTATCCGACCTGCCGTTGGAACGGCTCGACGGTCGGGAATTGGTCGTCGACGGGGCGGCTGGCCGCGTGCACCTGCGCCTGAACGCGGCGATGCGGCGGGCGTTCGAGACGTCCATCGAGAACCAGCGGAGCCTGACCGAGGCGCTGGAGTCCGTCCGCACGCTCGATGCGGTCACGCTGGACGGCGTCGCATTCCGGCTGTTCGTCAACGCGGGCCTGAGCGCCGACCTGGAGCCGGCGGCGGCGACTGGTTCGTCCGGTATCGGGCTGTTCCGTTCCGAAGTGCCGTTCATGCTCTACGACCGCTTCCCCAGTGAGCTCGAGCAGCTGAGCCTCTACCGGGAGGCGCTGGAGGCGATGGCGCCCTTGCCCATGACTCTGCGCACCCTGGACACGGGGGGCGACAAGGAGCTGCCTTACCTGCCCGATGACGGTGCCAACCCGGCCCTGGGTTGGCGCGGCATACGTTTTTCATTGGACCACCCGGAGATCTTTCTGACTCAGCTCAGGGCGTCGCTTCGGGCCAATATGGGTCTGGGCAATCTGCGTCTGCTGCTACCGATGATCTCGGACCTGGAAGAGCTCGAGCGGGCGCAGGATCTGCTCACACAGGCCATGCAGCAACTGGCGGACGAGGGGGTAGCGGTCACGCGCCCGCCGGTCGGCGTGATGATCGAGGTGCCCGCGGCCGTCTATCAAGCCGAGCAGTTGGCCCGGCGCGTGGACTTCCTTTCCGTCGGGACCAACGACCTGGCCCAGTACCTGCTGGCCACCGACCGCAACAATCCTCGGGTTTCCATGCGCCTGGGTCCGGTGCATCCGGCCTTGCTGCGGGCCCTGCAACAGGTGGTGGATGCGGCCCATCGGGCCGCAAGGAAGGTGACGGTCTGCGGCGAGATCGCCGGCGACCCGGCCACAGGGTTGGTCCTGCTGGGAATGGGCTTCGACGGCCTCAGCATGAGTCCGGCGGCTCTGCCGCAACTAAAGTGGGCCGTGCGCGGCACGACCTGGTCGCACATGCGATCCCTGGCCGCCGAGGCGCTGTTGTGCGAGCGTCCGGAGGCGCTGCGGCAGCTGTTGGATGCGGAGCTTGCCGACATCGGATTGGAGCGATTGCTCTCGGCGACCGGATCAGGCCGACGCTATGGTCACCGGGAGCCGCTCCCGGCAACCGCGGTATAGCACTATGCGACGACACCCGGCACTGCGCGATCTCAGCAGCGAGCACCATACCGGGCTGGTGCTGGCCCGCTGGGCGCGAAAGGCGGTGGACAAGGACGTCTCGGCGCGGTCCGCCGCGTGGCACGAGGTCCGGGAGCGGTTCCGGGCCGAGCTGGAGGGGCACTTTCAGCGCGAGGAGCAGGGACTGCTTCCCGCCTTGCGAGCCGCCGGTGAGGTCGAGCTCGTGCAGCGGACACACGATGAGCACCAGGCCTTGCACGCGTTGATCGCGGACGATCGCCCCGAAAATCTGACCCAGTTCGCGGAGCTGCTGGTCTCACACATCCGCTTCGAGGAGACAGCGTTGTTCGATGCCGCGCAACGCCTGCTTGATCCCGATGCGCTGGCGCAACTGGAGCGAATCGCGGCGGAGGCCCGGCGGTCCATGTCCGGGCCTTCCGGGACGAACGGCGGGAGTGTCGGCCCGGTTTCCTGAGCTGCCGCGGCAGCCCATCGAGGAGGCGCGCTCTCCCGATCTGTCGATTAGCCGCCGCCGCGGCTGGACTGCTGCTGCATCGACTCCCCCTGCCAACCCGAAAGCCGTATTCTAGGCTCATGAACCAAGAGACCCTGATCGACCCGAACGCGGTCCGTGCCGGTGAGGACGACATCCCCGAGCTGGAGTTGTCCGACGAGGACATTCTGGACGCCATGCGCCACATCCCGGGATACCTGGACATCACCACCGCGGATTTTCGCGCCATCTATCACTTGGCACACCGTCACGCGCTGGATCGCCTGTTCCGCCATGTCACTGCCGGCCGCCTGATGCGCACCGGGATCGAGCCGCTGCGCCCGGACACACGGCTCGACGAGGCCGCGCGGCTGCTGGCGAGTCAGAGGCGCAAGAGCCTCCCGGTCGTAGACACCGATGGCAAGGTGGTCGGGGTTCTGACGGAGACGGATTTCCTGCGGCGACTCAAGGCGGATACCTTTCTCGAGCTGCTGCTGCGCCTTGTCGCTGACGGAGGGAGCTTTACGCACCGCTGCCATGAGACGCCCGTCTCCGAGGCCATGTCCGCCCCGGCGGTAACCATCCCGGTAGACGCGGGATTTCTGGCGATCGTCAGCGCGTTCCATACCCACGAGGGGCGGGCCATGCCGGTGGTGGATGCCCAAGGCCGACTGCAGGGCCTGCTTCTGCGCAAGGACTTCTTCAAAGCCCACCACATGGAGGATCTGCTTTGAGCCTTCGCACGATTCTGGAGACCTACCTGGGAAAGTTGCGGGGCACCACCGGCGGCAGCCCGCCACGGGTCAGCAACAGCGAGATTCTGTGGTCGTGGATCGGCGGATTTCTCGGGATGGCGGCGCTGGCCTGGATCAATCAGTCGTACTTCTCCGGTAGCGATGCCACGCTGATGATCGGCTCCTTCGGCGCGTCGGCCGTGCTGGTCTACGGCGCGGTGCGCAGCCCGTTGGCACAGCCGCGCAACCTGATCGGTGGACATGTGGTTTCGGCCCTGATCGGCGTCACCGCGTGGAAACTGCTCCAGCACACGCCCTGGCTGGCGGAGGCCGTGGCGGTGGCAACCGCGATCGCCGCCATGCATGCGACCCGGACGCTGCATCCACCCGGCGGGGCTACGGCCCTCATCGCAGTGATCGGCAGCGATCAGATCCACGCTCTGGGTTACTACTATGTCCTGGTCCCGGCTACGGTGGGCCCGATCGTACTGCTACTCGTGGGCCTACTGACCAACAATATCGCACCGTCGCGACGCTATCCGGAGATCTGGTTTTAGCGATCGGCGGGGCCGGAGCCCTCGGCAGGCTCTGCTGGAGCGGGTCCCCCGGAGCTGGCCGGCTCGTCCCGGGCCAGCTCGCGGAGGCCATGCACGGCCTGACGCAGCACATCGCTGTCGGCCTCACGCGGGAACACCATGTAGGCGGGGTGGACAAACTCCGGGCCGCTGCTGACTTGGAACAGGCGCCCCTCGTCTATCAGAGGTCGGGCCATGCGGATCGGCAGGAAACAAGAGCCGCCGTTGGTCAGAATCAACTGGACACCGAGCCACCCGATATTGACCACCTGCGCCGGTCGCTCGAGATCCGGATAGTATTCACGGTGCTTCGCATAGAAGCCGGGACCCCAGTCGACATAGACGTAGTCCTCGCCGGGCCATCCGACGTCCCCCCGCGTACTCACCAGGACCAGAATCTCGTCGAACAGATGCTCCACCGTCAGGCCCGGGGCGTGGCCCGGCGTGTACATGAGCCCGACATCCAAGGTGCCCTCGACTAGGCGGCGCATCAGGTCCTCCTCGAAACCGATCTCGCTGCGGATGGATACGTCCGGGGCAACCTGCCGCATCCAACCGACCCAGCGCGGAAGAAAGCCTTCCCACAGCGCGATGCGGCCGCCGACCCGGATACTGGCCCGATAGCGGCTGGGCAGGCCCACGTCGTGCCGGGCCTGCTCCACCGTCAGCACCAGGGTCTTGGCGTGCTGCAGAAAGCGTCGCCCTGCCGGGGTCAGGCTGGCCCCTGCACGGTTGCGCACGAACAGCCGCGCCCCGAGATCACTCTCAAGATTCTGGATTCGGGCGCTGACGGTGGACTGGGTCAAGTGCAGCCGCCTGGCCGCCTCGAGAAAGCTGCCGTAGGCCGCGATGGCGAGAAAGGTCCGAGCCTGGTCGATGTCCATGGAACGCTGGGCATACCGTACTAATTGGCAGAACGCTTCAGCCGATTCACCAGTCGGCTAGTTGTCGGTGCCCCGACGTGGTGGGATACGCGCGCAGACATGATTCACTCGAATCCGCATGGCATCTGATCGTTTCCCCATTTCCGCTGATGCCAAGCTTACGACATGACCTGTATTCAGGAGACGCCTCTCCGACGACGCGGCGATAATGGCCAACGTCTGCCCTCGGGGATCCTGGCCTGGTGGAACGCGCGGTTGCGAACGAAGGTCCTGGCTAAAGCTGCGGGTTGATCGAACGGCACGCACGCGCGCGAAAGAAGCCGCGACGACGACGGAAAGCCGCGTCTCAAAAGGTTCGCAAATAGTGAATGATCTTCCAGCGTTCGGACTCGCTGAGTGCATCCTTGAACGCCGGCATCGCGGTGCCGAGCGCCGACCCGCCGTCTCCGATGGCCCACATCAGGAAGGAATCCGCAGACATAGGGCGCCGCATCAACCAGCGCAGATTGGCCGGCGGCGGCGACATCCCGGCGGCCGCCGGGCCGTTTCCCTCCCCCAGCTCACCGTGGCAGGCGCTACAGTGCGTTCGGTACAGAGACTCGCCTTCGGCAATGACCCGGGCACTCGGCGGAAGCGGGTTGGTCAGCCCGCGATAACCCGCCGGCATTCCGCCGGACATGGCCAGCCGATGCCTCTGCATCGAGGGTCCCATCCCCATACCCCACCCCCTGCCCTGCATCGGCGGGCCCATCCCCATACCGCGCCCGCCCATCGGCGGACCCATCCCCATGCCGCCACCCCGCATCGGCGGACCCATCGCCATGCCCGGGCCTCCGGGCGGAACGGACGGGACTCCTGCTACAGGTTCAGGTGAGGTGGCCGCCACGCCGGCGCACCCGATCAACAGCAGGGCGGCGAACGTGGCAGCGGTCGTCGCGCTCCCGAGTGGAAATCTGTAGGTCACGCGCCTGTTTCTCGATCTCGGCCCCGGTGGTCGCCGACTGTCCGCCCCGACGGGAGCATCCATGATGGCGTCCTCGGCCCTAGCGGGTTTAAATGGCCCCGAGCGTACCCTAGATTCGAGACCTCGAGGCAATCTGATTTATCCCCCTTCGGGGAGCATGCCGTGCAGACCTTTCTTCAAGCAAACGAGGCGGCCGTCCGCCTCGGGTTCTTCTTCGGCGTCTTCGCCCTCATGGCGCTCTGGGAAATCCGGGCCCCGCGCCGGGCCCTGAGCGTGCCGAAGGCCCAGCGGTGGTCGAGCAACCTGGGTCTGACGGTATTCAACACCCTGCTGCTGCGGCTTCTCTTCCCGGCCGCCGCGGTCGGCATGGCGGCCTTCGCCGCCGAGCACGGCTGGGGGCTGTTCAATTACGTCGAGGCCCCGTTCTGGCTGGCGGTCGTGGCCTCCGTGGTCGCGATGGACCTGGTGATCTGGGTGCAGCACGTTCTGGTACATGCCGTGCCGGCCCTCTGGCGCCTGCATCGGGTGCACCACGCCGACCTGGACTACGACCTGACCACGGGCGCCCGTTTCCACCCGCTCGAGATCATCCTGTCCATGCTGATCAAGTTTGCCACCATCGTGGTGTTGGGGCCGCCCATCGTCGCGGTGATCCTGTTCGAGGTGATCCTGAACGGCATGGCCATGTTCAACCACGGCAACGTGAGCCTTCCGCCCGCCCTGGACCGGGCACTGCGCTGGATGCTGGTGACGCCGGACATGCACCGCGTGCACCACTCTGTGGAGGACGACGAGACCAACTCCAACTTCGGCTTCAATCTGGCGTGGTGGGATCGGATGTTCGGCACCTACCGCGAACGGCCCAGGGCGGGACACGACGGCATGACCATTGGGATCCGCAGCCACCGGAACCCCGCTGTGGTCAATCGGCTGCCGGGCATGCTGGCCCTGCCGTTTAGGGGCGGGGTCGGCGGCTACGCCATCAATCGTCGACGATGGGAAGACGACGAGGGGACGGACCGATAGGCCAGGGATCCCGGGCGACCCGCCGAAACCGGGCCGGTCAGGGTTTCGAAGGCCTGCCGCCCTCGCCACCGAAACGCAGACTCGGCAGATCGGCTCGGCCGAAGACGTGCAGCAGGTGCCCCGCGCCGACGAAAGAGACGATACTCGCCCCAGGCTCGCGATCACCGGGTGGTCGCGCCCAGAGCCCGGACCAAGAACCCCACCGCAGCAAGACCGACGTGGCCGCGCAGCTAGGACAAGATCACCGCGACGAAGTCGACGCGTTGACCTCGCCCCCGCCTCCTCGACGGCCGGATGTCTCGGTTCACTCGGCGGCGTCGATGCGGAAGGCCGCGTGGCATCCCACGCAGTTGGCCTGCACGGCCGCAAGCTGACCGAGGGTGTGGGCGGCGTCGCCGAGCTGCTCGGCGTCAAGGGCCAGCTGATCGAAGGCGCCGTGGGTGGCGTGCCCCAGCTGCTTGAAGCCGATCGGAAGCTTGGCCATCAGCGACACCGGTACCTGGTGAGCGGCGTCCATACCCACGCGGCGCGCTGCCTCGGCGGCCTGGTCGAGATTGCCGTCGCTGACCGCCTGGGTGATGATCTGGACCGACTCCAGGAACGCCCGCATCTCGGCGAGCACCAGATCGCGCTCGCCGGGCTGCAACAGTATGGCGCTGCGTCCGTCCTCCGCCGGTCGGGTCTCGCCGACGAAGATCAACTTGTAACCGAGCCAACCCAGAACCCCCAACAGCAGCAACGCCGCGGGACAACAGATCCGTTTCATGCCGGCATCCTACCCTGAAGCTCGACGGACGGCGAGAACGGCACCTCCAGACCGATCTCGGAGTCGGTCAGATAGCACCCGGGATCTTCCGCCCAAGGGTCGCCGGTGACCTGGAAGGCGCGCGTACGGGTGTTGCCGTTGCAGATGGCGAGGTGCGCACAGGCGGCGCAGCGCCCGGTGACAGGCCGCGGCCGCTGCTTGAGTCCGGCCATCAGCGGATCGGAGACGTCCTGCCAAATCTCCGCAAAGGCCCGATCCCGTACGTTGCCCAGTCCATGCGTCCACCAGAAGGTGTCCGGATGGACCTGGCCGGTATTGTCGATGTTGGCGATATTGACCCCGGACGCGTTGCCGCCCCAATTTTCAAGCACCCGGCTCAGGGAATCGGCCCGATCCGGAAGGTGCTCGCGGGCCCACTGCAGCAGATAGACACCGTCGGCATCGTTGTTTCCGGTCACGAACTCCGCCGGCACGCCCGCCTGGATCCTGGCCCAGGCGGTCTCGATCAGCAGATCCATGGCGTCGCGGGTCATCCGGAAGTGGGCGTCGTCGCCCCGGTTCTTGTTGCCGCGCCCCGCATAGTTCAGATGGGACAGGTAGAACTTGTGGATCCCCTCCTCCCGCATCAGGTCGAGCAATCCGGGCAGGTCCCCGGCGTTGTCGCGGGTCAGCGTGAAACGCATGCCGACCCGGATCCCCGCGTCGCGGCACAGGCGCAGCCCCTGGAGCGACTCCCTGAAGGCCCCGATGCGGCGGCGGAAGCGGTCGTGGGTCCCCTCCAGGCCATCCAGGCTGATCCCCAGATAGTCGAACCCGACATCGGCGATCCGCGGCAGCATCGACTCGTCGATCAGCGTGCCGTTGGTGGACAGGGCCAGGTAGAAGCCGAGGCCCTTGGCATGGTGGGCCAGGTCGAAGATGTCCGGGCGCATCAGCGGCTCGCCGCCCGAGAGGATCAGCACCGGCACGCCGAACGCGCGCAGATCGCCCATCAGGCCGAGGACCTCCTCGGTATCGAGCTCGCCGGCAAAGTCCTTGTCCACCGAAGTGGAATAGCAGTGGCGGCAGGTCAGGTTGCAGCGTCGGATCAGGTTCCAGATCACCACCGGCCCGCTCGGCTCGCTGCGCGGCCTGGCCGCCGTGTGCTCCAGACGCGCCGGATCGGCTAGCAATTCAAGATAGTGGCCCAGTCGAAACATGTCGGGTTGCCTCAAGTGGCATCGAATCAATTGACAGCGAATCAGCCGGCCGCAAACCTCAGGCCCGTCTTCTTCAGCACCGCCTCGCTGAACAGGATTCTGCGGTCACGGAACCGCCCGGCCAGGATCTCCTCGACCTGCGCCGCGCCGGCCCGTACCTCGTCGCGGTCGCGCCCGTGCACCATCGCGAACAGGTTGTACGGCCACAACGGGAGCCGGCGCGGACGCTTGTAGCAATGGCTCACCAGGTCCAGCGCGCCGACGCGTTCGCCCAGGCTGTCCACCCGATCGTCGTCGACATCCCACACCGTCATGCCGTTCCCGCGCAATCCCAACCGGTAATGATTGGGCACGGCGCCAATACGGCGGATGGCCCCGCCCTCCAGCAGGCGCCCGAGCCGGGCGATCAGGGTCTCCTCGTCGCAATCCAGGCCCCGCGCGACCTCGGCATAGGGCGCCCGGACCAGCGGCAGTCCCGCCTGGGTGGCCGCGATCAGGGCACGGTCCAGCTCGTCCAGCACCGGCGGCGTCGGGGGGCGCTCGCGTTGCACCCGGCGTACCCCGACGGCCCCGTCGTCCCCCAGGTGGAGCCAGAAGCCCAGGTGATACTCCTTGAGCTTAGGAAAGTCGTAGACCTCCAGCCCGGTGGCGCCCGCGATGCCCCGCAGTGCCTCGTCGAGTGCCGCCTGACTCGGGGTGGCGACGACGAACCACATGTTCAGGGCGTGGTCGCGCCGGTAGTTGTGGGCGACCTCGGGGATCGCGTCGAGTATCCCGGCGGTCCGGTCGAACACCGCCTCGGGCACCGCCATCGCCGCCAACGTGAAACGTCCCCCGAGCCGCTCGGCATCGAACAGCGGTCCGAAACGGCTCAACAGGCCGGCGGCGAGCATCGCCTCGACGGCCGCAATCAACTCCGGCTCGCCCGTGCCCAGCTCCCGGGCGGCCGCAAGGAAGGGCCGCCGGCTCAACGGGAAATCGCCCTGAAAGCGATTCAGGAAGGCGCGGCCGAGCGGGTCGATCGCCGCGGCTGGCCGGCCGCCGGTACGGCGCTGCGACGCCAGCTCGGAGGCCGCGCGAGCCGCCGTCACAGTGACTGGATCCGTGGCCGCTGGGCGCGTTCCCGGGAATCCTGGATCCCGGGGGACAACTCGACCTCGTCCGGTCCGGTCGCGGTAGGTTCAGACGCGTACCGGGCACCGCGCTGCTTGTAGCGCCGGCCGCTGAACAGGACCGCGGCCTCGACCCGGTGCAGCCCGAGGTTCTGCTTGATCTGCTCCACGCGGGCCAGCACGGACTCCCGGTCCCGGCCGTGAATCATCGTGAAGAGGTTGTAGGGCCAGTCGGGCAGGCGCCGCGGCCGACGGTAGCAAAGGGTCACGAAGGGCATCCGCCCGATGCAGTCGCCGAGCTGGTCGACGCGCGCGTCCGGAATATCCCAGACCGCCATCCCATTGGCCCGGTATCCGAGCTCCTGGTGACGCACGACGACGCCGAAGCGCTTGATCGCCCCGGCGGCGAGCAGGCGCTCGATGCGCTCGATCACGGCCTGCTCGTCGAGGCCTAGACGTTCGCCGATCAGCGCGAAAGGCCGCTCAACCAGCGGCAGCCCGTCCTGGATGGCCCGGATCAGGGCGGCATCACCGAGCTCGCGCTCCAGTTCGTCGAGTGCGGCACTCATACCCATTGCAGCTGGAACCCCAGGTCGATGTGGTACTCGGCAAGCATCGGCAGATCCAGGACCGGCAGCCCCACCCGCCGGGCGATCTCGTCGATAACGCGGCCAAGCTGCTCGCGATCCGCCGCGGTCAGCACGAACCAGAGGTTGTACTCATGCTCGCGCTCGTAGTTGTGGTTGACCTCCGAATAGCCGTTCACGAGCGCCGCGACCTCATCGAGGCGCTCCGCCGGGACCGCCATCGCGGCCAGCGTGCTGACCCCGACCCGGCGGGGGCGAAACACCGGACCGACCCGGCTCACGGCACCGGCCCGGGTAAGCCGCCGCAGGCGCTCGATCACGCCGGATTCCGGGATGCCCAGTCGATCCGCGATAGCGGCGAACGGCCGGGGCACCAGCGGCAGACCGGACTGGAAGTCGTTGAGCAGCCGGCGGTCGATGGCGTCGCAGGCAAGTGCTTGGGCGTTGCCGCTCATAGTCCGATCCTGTTCGCGCGGTCGGTCAGGAAGATGCCGCTCGGCTTGCTCGCCGGAAGCGTCGCGACCCGGGCGAGGGTCGCCGTGTCGTAGACATCGATTCGGTCCTCGTCGCGCACCGAGACCCAGACCTCCTCCCCGCGCGGCTCGAACTCCATGTGCAGCACGGCCTTGCCGGGTCTAAGCTCCCCCTCGATCTTCAGCGACTCGGCGTCGATGACCTGGATGCGGTCGTTGTCCGGCAGCGCGAAATTGACCCAGACCTGGCGGCCGTCCGGGCGGGCCATGACGAAGACCGGCTGGCCGGCCACCGGGATACGCCCGGCCTCGCTCCAACTGTCCATGTCGATCACCAGGACCTCGTGACGCCCCACCGCCGGAACGAAGGCGCGCCGGCCGGCCACCGCCCACCCCTCCAGGTGAGGCATCTTGTAGACGGGCAGCGGCTGCTCGCCACGGCCGTAGCCCGGAAGGATTCGGCGCACCCCCCGGTCGGTGTGCCAGAGGTCGAGCAACGCCAGACCGTCCTCGCCGAACAGCCCGGCGATGTAATAGCGCCCATCGGGCGTGATCAGGGCGTCGTAGGGCTGGCGACCGATGTCGCGGAAACGCTCGACGCGCGGGCTTGCAGGCTCCGAGAGGTCCGCGACCCAGGTCTCGCCGGCGTCCCAGAGGCTGAAGACGAATCGGTTTCCCGGGGCGTCCACCAGCCCGATCACCTTGGACCGCTGCCCCGCGTCGCCGTAGGTCGCGGGGATGTCGGCGACGGGGTCTAGCGTTACGGAATCGAAGACCCGCACCCCGCCCGGTTCATAGTTCGAGACCGCGACCAGGCGGCCGTCCTGGGAGATGGCCCCGCCGATGGCGTTGCCGGACTGGACGACCCGTTTGACCAGGGTGGCGGTCAACAGATCGACCTTCGAGAGGCCGCCGTCGCGGCCGAAGACGTAGGCGTAACGGCCGTCGCGCGAGTACACCGCCGAGGCGTGGGACAGGTCGCCGAGCCCCTCGATGCGGCCGAGCGACGTGTTGCCGGTGGTCTCGATCAACTGAAGCGAGCCCCCGGCGCGCTCGACCACGACCCCGAGGTCGCCGGTCCCGCGCGGCTCGAGACCGGCGGCGTTTGCGGCGAGCAACAGCAGACCGGCGCCCGTAGTCGCGCGCAATCCGATCACGGGTTCAGCCCCTTGAGCTCATTGGCGAGCCAGAGCGACTCTGCCTCGGTGAGGAACGGCTGCCAGGGGGGCATCGCGGTGCCGGGCCGTCCGTAGTAGATGGTGGCGGCCAGGTACTCGGCTGGCAGGTTGGCAATCGCACCCGCCCGTAGGGGCGGGCCCAACCCGCCGCCGAGACTCAGCCCGTGGCAGGACCCGCAGTCTTGGATAAGCAGGTGGCGCAGCTCGGCGCGGCGCTCCATCGAGACCGGCGAGGCCGCCTCCACGCCGACCGCCGCCGCCCCGGTGAACACCGCCGCGGCCAGCGCCGCGATGCCGATCAGCCTAGCGGCCGAATGCATGGGTGCGTACATCGAATACCTCCGATTCGGACGGTTTGAACCAGTCCAGGTCCTCGGCCAGGTCGACGACCCGCCCGATGACGACCAAAACCGGGGCCTCCAGCGATGCCTCCGTCACCCGCTCCGCCAGGGTCTCGACGGTGGCGAGCACGCGCCTCTGCCCGGAGGTAGTCCCGGACTGGATCGCGGCCGCCGGGGTCAGCGGATCGAGCCCGCACGCTATCAGACGTCCGGTGATCTCGAAAAGGTTCGCAAGCCCCATGTAGATGGCGATCGTGGTGTCGCCGCGGGCAAGGGCCTCCCAGGGCAGGTCGAGCGCCTCGCCGTCGCGCAGATGGCCGGTGACGAGCTGCACCACCCGGCTCAAGCCCCGGTGGGTGAGCGGGATCCCGGCGTAGGCGGTCGCGGCGCTCGCGGCGGTGATGCCGGGGACGATCTCGAACGGCACGCCGTGGCGGCGCAGGTGCAGTGCCTCCTCGCTCCCGCGGCCAAACACCAGGGGATCGCCGCCCTTGAGCCGAACCACCCGGCGCCCGTTGCGGGCGCTGGCGACCAGCAGCCCGTTGATCTCGTCCTGGGGGACACAGTGATGACCAGGGGACTTTCCGACCGGGATGCGGGTCACGCCGCTGGGGATCAGGTCCAGGATCTCGAGCGAGACCAGCCGGTCGTAGACCACGACATCCGCCGCGCTCAATAGCCGGACGGCCTTGAGCGTGAGCAACTCCGGGTCGCCGGGGCCGGCGCCGACCAGATATACGACCCCATACTCCGACATTTGCGTGCCCCTCTATCGGGGACGCCGGCCGGGCTTAGGCCCAGCGGTCGGCCCCGTGCTGGTGTGGCCTAGACACTAAAGAACTCGACGTCGGAGCGCCCTTGACGAAGGTCAAACGGCGCGTGCGGTGCCTCAGAGCTGGTCCGTGACGACCCAGAAGGAGTGCTCGGCTAGCAGTGTCCGTGGAAACACTGGAGGTCAGAGTTCATTCTCAACAGGAAGGATGCCGATTCTAGCCCAAAGGTAATGCGCACTTCCCCGGAATAGCGGCCAGCGGTGTCTGCAGCTCAGAACCGATGGGCTCGCGCCGCTCGACTTGAAACCGGACAACCCGGTCTCGGTTCAGCGTCCAGTTGCGGAGAATAGCCGGAATTAATGGCAGCCCCCCGGCGCGGCCGGGGGTGCCCCTATCAGCTCAAGCCGTCACTCCACATCGAGCTTCTTGAACCGCGAGCCTTCCCAGGTTGCGTCGGCGATCAGCCCCTTGGAGCCGAAGATGAAGGAGACAATGTCCTTCTTGAGGTTGGTGGTGTCCAGATCACCACCGACACCAATCTTCGCGACGGCGACAGAGGCGTCGACGCCGAGCTCCCACTCGCGCTCTCCTTTGGTGAACTTGGCAAGCGCCGTGTCGGTGTTCATCACCAGGATCATGGAGTGGGACTCGACGCCGACAATGAAGCCGGCCTTGAGCGCGAGCAACCCGTAGTAGAGGTGCTCGGGGGCACCCGAGGTCAGCACACACTTGCCGCCCTCCACACCAACGGTAAAGCCGCCCTTGCGGATCTTGGGGCACACTAGGACGCCCTTGGCGTCGGCGAGCACCTCTTTCGCCCCTTTGGTCTCCGCGACGAACTGCTCCAACGTGGCCTTGGCCTCGGCATCGAGCTCGGCGGCGTCCTCGGCGGTGAACTTGGCCATCGCCTGGCCGGACAGGGTCACACCGAGGGTCAGGATGCCGGCCATCAGGCCGACCTGGGTCTTGCGATTGAACATAGCTTCTCTCCTCAGGGTTACGGCGGATACAAGGGGCATCGAGGACCCCACCGTTCGGTCGCTCAATGCGTAACGAAATCCGTGAGCCGCTTCTATCCGCGGCTGGGTGGTTCATTCAGTGGCTTATGCTGGCTTACAGCTGATTCTCTACGGGCAGGATGCCGATGAAGTCGGCCAGGAAGCGCTGCCAGCCCGTGCTCAAGGGGTCTTGGTGGTAGACCGACCTCCACGGCCGTCGTCCTGGGTCACCCAGGTCAGCTTCCCGTCCTCGTCCAGGAGCACCCGATAGCTGTTCTCGGGCGAGACGCCCTCATCCATCCAGGTGATGACCTGGGCGGCCAGCTCCGGGCTCTCGATATAGAGCCCCGCCTCGGTGTTGATGTCGGCCGAGCGCGGGTCGAGGTTATAGCTGCCGATGAAGACATCCTGGCGGTCGAAGACCACGACCTTGGCGTGCAACGCCGCCTTGGCGCCGAAGAAGGCGATCCGCTTCTTGATCACCCCGGCGTCGGCGCGCAGCTCGTAGAGCTCCGCGCCGCTCTCGAGCACCTGTCGGCGCCGATCCGCATAGCCCGCGTGGGCGGCCAGCACGTCGTTGGAGGCCAGTGAGTTGGTCAACACCCGGAGGCGCACGCCCCGCTCATGCAGCTCGGCCATCCGCGCGATCCCGCGGTCCCGGGGGACGAAATAGGGCGACTCCACCAACAGCTCGGTGTCGAGCCGGGCGAGTCGCCGGTGCAGCCCCTCGAGCAAGCGGCTGGTGCCACCGGTGGCGACGATCTCGGCGGGGTCGTCCCAAACGATGCGCCCCGGAGCCCAGACGAGCTTGTCGATCTCCGCCTTGAGCAACGACTTGAGCTCCGCGACGTCTTGATCAACCGGATAGGGGTAGTTTTCCTCGGCGATCCCCGCACGGATCGCCGCCCGCGCCGCCTGAAGGTCCTTCTCGGTATAGGGCCGATCCACCAGGGCGGCGATGGGGACGGACCAGGGGCCGTTCCAGAAATGGTCGAACACATCGGAGATCTCCCGCACCACGGGCCCGCCGGCGGCGACGTCGAGGTCGCGGAAGTTGGCCTCGGTGTGCACCCCGAAATAGTGATCCCCGATGTTGCGCCCGCCGACGATGGCGAGCGCGTTGTCCATCACCAGCAGCTTGTTGTGCATGCGGTGGTTGACGCGGGCGAAGTTGGTGACGAATTCGAGCCCCCGCGCACCGCGGATGGCAAAGGGATTGAAGATGCGAATCTCAATGTTGGGGTGGGCATCCAGGGCGGCGAGGATGGCATCTCGGCCCTTGAAATTCATGTCATCGACCAGCAACCGTACCCGCACCCCGCGGTCGGCGGCGCGCAGCGCGCGTTCGGCCAGCAGCCGCCCGGTGGCGTCCTGCTCCCAGATGTAGTACTGCAGGTCGAGGGTCTTCTCGGCGAGATCGGTGAGCGCGACCCGGGTGGTGAAGGCGTTGCGTCCGGTGCGGATGATGGCGAAGCCGGACTCGCCCGGGTGACGTGCGGCGGCTCGCTCCACATAGCGACCGATCGCGGTGCTGGCGTGGTCCGAATAGGCCGCCGAGGTGGCGCGCGGGTATTCCTTGGGCAGGCTCGCGCAGCCGCCAAGGAGGAGGCCCATCAGGGCCAGAGAGAGGCCGAGGGCGCGCAGACCTAGGCCCCGGCGGGTCGGATGGTGCGCGGCGAGGTGCGTTCTGTTCATGGGGCTAGGCCCTGGGTGACGGCGTCGGAGTCAAGGTCCCGAATCAGATCGAGGAGGGGGCGGTCGCTGATCTGAATCAGGCCCTCCTTACCGCGATCGAAATCCACGATGATCAGCATGAGGGCCGCCAGCGCGATGGCAAAGGCGGTCATCCGGCCGCGATTCACTTGCCCGTTCAACGCCGCGTTATGGGCCGCGACCGCCAAGGAGGTCGCCGCGACCAGCACGAGCAGGAGCAAGACGGCGCCGGGTAAGCGGTCGCGGATCACCGCGATCCGCGCGGCATGCATGTCCAGCACCTCGTTGACCGCCTGGACGATCGACGCCTGCAGGGGAGCGGGGATCTCCCCCTGCAACGCTTGTTTGGTTGTCGGCCAGAGTCGTGACTGCACTTCCAGCGAGTGTTCGATCTCGGCACGGAGCGCGTCTCCATACAATCCCTTTCCCGGCACCCGGGTCCTCGCATAGTCGATCAGTGCCTGTCGCAGCGCGCTTCGGCCGGGTTCTTGGGCAAGGTCGGCCCGGAGGAAAGGCGGTGCCGATGGCGTTGGCCTCGTTGATGATCGCCTGCTTGCGCATGTCCGCCCGGCTGAGGCTGAAGGAATAGGTGAAGGCGAGCAGCAAACCCAGCAGGGCGAGCATGGAGGCGAGCGTGACGTCGTCGCCCGTCTTCTTCATCGCTTTCCCAACGACGCGGTAGCGGTGTAACCCAACGCGGTAACCGCCCTCGACTGCCGTGAGCAAGACGGTGACGAACAGCAGCCCGTTCACCCAGATGGGGATCTGGTAGAGCCAGGGTATCTCCACAGGGAGCCTCGCGTGGGAAGCGTAGTGCAAGGGCGGCACGACCCTGTGCCGCCATTAGCGCCGTGCCAGTTTCGCTCAGCGCGGCACCAGCGAGACGGCGAGGGCATCGGTGAAGGTCACCCGCACGGTGTCGCCCTCCTTGAGATCGTCAAGGAAGTGCCTGAGCTCCGGCGCGTCGACCGAGACCTCGCGCCAGTCCCCCTCGGGATCGCGGAAGGCGATGGCCTTTTTGTACGGGTCGACCACGAGGATCTTGACCGTTACGGTCATGCGCAGACTCCCAGAGCCCGGGGCAGCGCCAGCGGCGGCCGAGGTCGAGCGCTGGAGCTCCGGCGCGGACTCTTCTCCCGCCTCGGCGACGACATCGACCGCGACGCTGCGGTAGTACTTGATGTCGACCTGGTCGCCGGGCTTGACCTTGTCGAGATTTTCGATGCGCTCCCCGGCCCTGACGGTCACCAGGTTGCCCTCGGGCCCCTTGAGGGTGACGTAGCGGCTGGCGGGATTGACGGACTCGACGGTGGCCGTGGTCTCGATGAGCTCCGCACCTTCCAGCCCGGGTGGGGGTGCCTCGATCTCACCGAGCACCGGCAAGGCCGAAGCCAGAAGAATGGACGCGGCGATGGCTTTCAGGGTTTTCATCTCGTCTCTCTCTCCTCAGTCAGGGGTGATGGGTCTGGGATACCCAGACCAGTTGGGAAAAAAAAAGGAGGGGGACCAGCCGCCCAAGCGACGATGGTTGGATCCTTGGCCGGTCTCCCAACAACAGCGGACAAAACAATCCAGGGGGCAGCCGCTTGCCGACCTGGGGCATCTTGCGGTCCCCTCAGAATCAATCCGGAGAGTGTGCGCACACTCGGCCCGCCGCCGCGGCACGAGGGTTTTGCTGCACACCGAAGCCGCGGCACTCCGCTCGCGACCGATCGAGCCCGCGGGCTTCCTTGCTCTAGCGCTCCCACAACCTCCTAGTCCAGGATGCCGTAGACGGTACCGACGGTCGCGCCAATCTGGGCGCCCTTTTGCGCATCTCCGGCCAGGGCGCCGATCCCGGCACCGTACACCGCGCCCTTGGTGGTGGCACAGGCCGTCAGCACGGCGGCGACGATCAGGGCTGCGCTCAATGCCGCAATGATTCGCTTCATGGATTGGGCTCTCCTCACTGTGGCACCGGTCATTGCCCGATCCTCGGCTTGACAATGTCGATCCAGAGAACCGAGAGGATGGGGACATCCAGCTGACTGGGGTTGGCCGCATACCAGGCGTCGATCCGGCGCACCGCCTCCGGAACCGTGGTACCAGAGAGTCCCCGAGCGGCCTGCCGCATGAAGGTCTTTTCCTGTCCGGGGACCTTGCGCTGGTCGTAGGCGTTGCCGACCGAGATCATGTTGGAAATACCGACCAGATACGCGGCGCGCTCGGACTGGCTGGAGTTCTTCCAGTCGTTCCCGTCTGCAAGATGGAAGGCATGGCTTGCAACGGGAAGCAGGGCGAGCGCCGCGCCCAAGAACAGCGTGCGGCGTAAACCTGGGATTCTCATCAATGGCGTGCTCCTTTGGTTGTTCGGGTCGGTTGTCTCAGATCGCGCCTTCACCCGGGTGCCGAGCGCGCCACCGGGGTAGCTTCGCGGACGCCTGGGGCGCTCAAAACTGATAGACGACCTTGAGCCAGATGTAGTCGCCCTCGAGCCGGTTGCGGGTCTCGAGCTCCGGCAGCCAGCGCAGCTCCGCAACGAAGTTCTGCTTCCCCATAGGCTGCACGTAGCCCAGCACCGGACCGATGCCGGCGGTGCGTCCTTTGAAGTCGCCGAGGAACGGTGCCTGCCCGCTATCGGCGGTCACTTGCTCCACCCAGAAGGCCTCGGCGCCGAGGCTGACGAATCCCTTCCCGAGCGGCAGCAGTTGCTGCACGCTGCCCTCCAGGTGCGTCAGGATGCCGCTGCGATAGTCGGTGTCCGGGTTCTCGGTATTGAAGGCGATGCCACCGTGCAGCGCGGCGTTGAACCCGGTCTTGGCATTGTTGTAGGAGACGCCCGCCCAGGGATTGAAGGTCCAGTAGTTGAGACCGGGGTTGGCCAGCTCGCCGGCCTCGTACTCACCTGTCGGCGCATAGACGGTCAGTGCCGCGTTGTACTGAATCGACCCATGCTTCCAGCCGAGCAGGGCCGGGATCAGGGTCAAATCGCCGAGCCCGGAGGTCGTATCCCGGCGCGCGAAGGTGCCGAGGGCGGTGTCGATCTTGCCCTCCACCGTCAGCCAGACGTAGGGCAGCATGGCGCCGACGCTGTAGTAGGCGCCAAGCACCTGTTGCTCGAAGGTGTAGAAGCCGCCGAGCAAGGCCACGTCGGTGGTCGCCTTCAGCCCCAGTGCGTCGAGGCCGGCGATCGGGATCTCCTTGTCCGTGCCGGCGTCACCCTCGTAGTGCAGATAGATCGGCTCGATCACCCAGCCGGGCTGGGTCGGCGCGAGGTCGATCATGGTCGCGACCGCCCCTGGCAGGTAATGGCTAGTCCCGCCTTCGCCAGCGTTTGCAGCGGCCGGCATCAGCGCCAGCGCGGCCAGCGCGAAAAAGGCTGGGCCATAGAGAGTCGACGGGTTTCGCGGCATGGGGGTTTCTACCTCAGCTGGTTCAATCTGTCTTGAATGACGGGTGACATGGGGAGCGGCCTCAGCTTGTGCCATGCAGCAGCCAGCCCAGCATCAGCATCCCGACCGCCGCAATCCAGCTGCCCCCCACCCGCAGCGCGATGCGGGTCCACGCGGCCTGCAGCGACACCGCGAGCGCCGCGGTGAACAGCGTCAGGATCAGCACGGCCGCAGCGATGCCGGCGACGGCAACAGGGGCGCTGCCGCTGGCGGCGAAGGCGCCACCGTTGTCCAGCCCATGGAGCAGACCGGTTAACGCCGCCAGGGACGCCATCACCCAGGCCGATAGCCTGACGTTGGCGGCCACCAGGATGCCGAGCAGGATCAGCAGGGCGACCTGCAACCAGCCCAGGTCGGCGCCGTGGCCCAGCGAGAGACCGTCGAGCGCCGCGGCGCCCCAGGCCAGCGGCAGCGTGATCGCCGCCCAGCGCGCGCTCGCCTTGCCGCTCTGCCCCGCCAGCAGGCCCACCGCGAGCACCGCGAGGAGGTCCCCCGGCGACAGCAACAGGTGCAGCGCGCCGTTGTAGAAGGGACCCAGCCCGGAGTTGACCAGGTGCGCGTGGGCAGGAAGCGGGGCGCCCGCAAGCAGTGCGAGCGGCAGGACCCGGGCGGCGGCGCGCATCAGGCGAGCGCGCTCCACAGGAAGAACAGGCCGCCGGCCATCACGATCGAGCCCGCGCCCCGCAGCGCGATCCGGCCGGCATCCCAGCGGTGCATCAGGCCGATACCGATGCCCAGCGCGTGCAGCATCCCAGTGGCGATGACGAAGCCGATGCTGTACAGGATCGCGCTTTGGCCAGGGGTCATCTCGGTGCCATGAGCGTGCCCGTGAAAGACGGCGAAGAAGCCGACCACGAGCAGCGCGGCCGCGAGCGGCAGCCGAACCGCGCCGAGGATCAGCGCGCCGAGCATGACCGCCGACAGCGCGATGCCCAGCTCCACGCCGGGCGAGCGGGACGCCGATCAGACCGAGCAGGCCGCCGAAGGCCATCATGATCGGAAAGGCCACCGGCAACAGCCAGATGGCCGGCGCCCCGAGCTGGGCGCCCCAGAGCCCGACCGCGACCATCGCCAGCACATGGTCCAGACCCGAGATCGGGTGGCGAACCCGTTCAAGAAGCCGCCGGCCGCACCACCCTCGACGTGGGCCAGCGCGGCGAGCGGCCACAGCAACAGCGTCATTAGCAGCAGCCGCGGCGGGACAGGATGACAAGTCTTCGGTCATGACTCCGGTGGAGGTCGGCCGGCGCGATCGCCGCTACAGAACATCATCGCCGTGCGCTGGATGGTCCAATAGGCCCCCAGCGAGCCGATCGCATAGCCGGGCGCGAGCTCCACCCAGCGCGGCCAGCGGAACTCCAGCACCCGCAACGCCCGGTGCAGCAGCAGGATCGAGGCCACGAAGGCGAGCTGGCCGAGCTCGACGCCGATGTTGAACATCAGCAGCGCGAGCGGGATCTCGGCCTGCGGCATGCCCACGGTCGACAGCCCGCTGGCGAAGCCGAAGCCGTGCAGCAGTCCGAAGCCGAAGGCCACCACCCAGGGGTGGCGGATGGTGAAGCTGGTCTGCGCCGCGCCAGACGCGCACGATCTCCGGGCCGAGGAACAGGATCGACAGCGCGATGGCCGCGTTCAGCGGCGGGCCCGGGATGCTCGCGTAGCCCAGGGTCGCCAGCGGCCAGCGTGATGCTGTGGGCGACGGTGAAGGCGGTGATGGTCTTGATCAGCATGCCGCCGGCCGCGCACGATGATCAGCAGCCCCAGCACGAACAGCAGGTGATCGATGCCCATCAGGATGTGGTTGAAGCCGAGCATGAGGTATTCGCCGGACGATCTCGTACCAGGGCCGCTCGCCACGCAGTTCCGCGAACGGCCGGGTGGGCCGCACCACCTGGCTGACGCCTCGCTGCCGTCGAGCCGCGAGACGCGCACGAAGACGTCGGTGATGGTCGCTCCAGGCCCGGAAAGGCGAATGACGCTGCCGTCGAGTGCCGCCCTCGATCCGCACCACCTGCCGGTGCAGCTCGCGATCGGGCAACTGGCGCACCGTCGGCTCAGCGACGGCCTGCCAGTCCGCCGGCAGCTCGAGCCGGGCCGGATGCGGCCGGCCGTAGTAGATCGGCGCTCGCCAGAGGACCTCCAGGTGACGGTCGGCGGTGAGTTGCCGCAGCTCGAGCAGGCCCGGCTGGGATTCGTGGGCCAGAGCCGCCGGGGGCGGGACCGAGCGCGATCAGCGCCAGTAAGCCAGCCAGGCCGAGGATGAGTGGGCGCCAGGGGCTTGTCATCGGGCGTCGGCGACCGAGCCCGGGCTCGCCGTGGACGTCAGCGTTTGCGGACTGTCCGGCGGGCTCGACGAGGATCTCGTAGCGCTTGCCGAATCCGCGCGTAGGCCTGCTCCTTCTGCTCCCGGCGCCGCTGATCCTGCCAGTCGCGCAGCACCTGGGGCCGGACCTCGCCGAGGGCTGGCAGCCGGGCGCTTTGCCGGTCGGTCAGCAGCACTAGATGGGCACCGAGACCGGAGGGGACCGGCCCGAGCCATTGCCCCGGCTCCAGCCCCAGCAAGGCCTCGGCGAAGGCCGTCCCCGAACTGCCGGGCGACCTCCGGCTGACTCAGATCGTCGAAGGTCGGACCGAGCAGGGTGACATCCCCAAGCCCGGCCGGGTCGGCACCGGCAAGCAGGCGCGCGAGCAGGTCGGCCGCATCGGCCTCCAACCGGGGGTGCCGCTCCGGGCTCAGGTAGACCTGTTGGAACGAGACCCGCGCCGGCGCCTGGTAGCGCTCTGGGTGTTCCCGGAGATAGTGCGCAAGGGTCTCGTCGTCCGGCACGGTCTCGGCGGACAGGTCATCCAGCAGGAGCTCAAGCTTCTGCCCGAGACGGTTGCGCACATAGGGGTCTTCCTGATCCAGGCCCATGGCCAGCGCCTCCCGGTAGAAGACCTCGCTTCGGATGTGGCGCTCGACCAGGCCGGCAAGCTCCTGCTCGGTCGGCGGCCGCATCCAGGTGCGCCGGAACTGCGCGGCCAGCTGCTCCACCTGGGCAGTGGTCACCCGAATCTGCCGGGCGCCCTCCTGCTCGGGAGCCCGCGTCAGGCCGAACAGCCCGAACAGCAGGCCGCCGAGCACCAGGAAGTGCAGCAGCGGCTCACGGAGTAGAGCGCGCAGCATCATCCGTCAGCCTTCAGTGCTGGCCCGTTGGACCTCCGCCGTGCTCGCCTCGGGCGTGTACCAAATCGGGCTGGTGTAGCCGCGCTCTTGAATACTGGCGGGGACGTCGTCGGGGAGCTTGACGCCGAAGATCTTGGCGTCATAGGTGGTCCAGCGCGGGGTGGGGATCTCGATGACGCGCACGTAGTAGAAGGCGGGCTCGGCGGGATCGAATGCCGGGTCCTCCCAATAGGCCTGGAGGTATGGGGCGCCGATCACGTTCGAATAGGTCGCTTGCGCAACGTCGACCGTATTGCCGACCGCCTTCCGACAACGTCCATCGTCACCGATCGCCCGGCCGTCCGACACGGCGATGTCGTAGATCCGCTCATGGGCCTTGCCATCCTTGTCGAGCCAGCCCTTGATCATCTGGACGCGGTCGAGGTTGGCGCCGTCCGGATCGCGCAGGGCGCGGACCAGGAAGGTGGGCGCCTTCCCGGCGCGATGCAGGTCGCCGCCCATGGGCACGCCGTTCGCGTAGCCGTACTTGGCGAAGTCGGAACGATCGAGGTCGGACGGCGCGTAATCGAATCCGCCGAAGACCCGGATCTTCAGGCGCGTGCCCGTCGTGGCGAAGACCTCCTTGCGCGCCATGGCGTCCCACAGCGCCTCGCGGGTGTTCTCCCGTGCCCAGACCGCGGCGATACCGGAGGCGCTGATTTGGCGCGCGTACATCTGGTAGCCCGGGGGTGCCGGGCGGCCGGCGATCACCTCGTCGAAGCGGATCGGATCGGCGGACGGCTCCAACAGCGTCACCTTGCCGAAGTAGTTGTCTTCCTCGGCGGTGGACAGCGCCGTATGTGCATCCGTGGAGCCGACAACGCCGAATTTGAAGGGATTGGTTCCCAATTGCTTCTCGTAGGCAAGGCCGCGCTTGAAGGCCTCGCGGGCGTATTCGCGCGGCAGCATGTCCGGTGTCTTGGGCTCGGCCCCGAAGCTCCCCTTGTCCCACACCTCGAAGTCTGCGAACTCGTCATCCGGCGACAGCAGCGGGTGAGCCTCGCCGTCGCCCTTCATCTGCGTGATCTCGTAGAGGGGCTCCCATTTGCGGCGGCGCTCGGCGTAGTCGCGGTCGAGGGGCTTGCCGGTGAAGGTCACATCGTCGAACATCAGGCCGTTCGACAGGTTGCCGTTGTGCGGGATCGCGAGCAGCTTGCCGCCCGTCTTCGCCTCGTAGCCCTGCATCCAGGCCCAGAGGTCCTCGGGGTCGAAGCTGTCGTACTGGGAGAACGGCACGACTTGACGGGCCTTGTCGCCACCGTCTCGGAAGATCACATTGCGGTGCATGTTGTTGCCGTTGGGCTGCGAGGTCCATTCGTAGCCGATGAAGGCCGTGAACTGGCCGGAGGCGTTGTACTTCTCCGCGGCATCGATCTCCCGCTGCCACATCTCCGCGGCCAGCTCCGGCATGTCCTTCAGTGGATCCTCGCGCTTGCCGGTCTTCTCCATCCAGTTCTCATAGGCCTTGATGCCGCCCTCCTGGCCGGACTTGACCAGGTCGTGCTCCATCTTGCCCCACTCGTTCTCGAGCAGTTTGGGGTTCGACTGAGCGATCGCCGGAGCCAGTCCCAGGTTCTCGGCATGGTCCGAGACGACGAGGAAGTCGAGCGGCCGGTTCAGTCGCGCCGGCACGCCGGTACTGGAGATCACGGTCTCGCCCCGGGCGAAGCGATAGGCGTCCTCCGGGCCCAGGGTGCAGCCGACCATGCCGGCGTCCGTCGAATACGCGGTATGCAGGTGGGTATCGCCATAGAAGACCTGGTTGGGATAGTCCTCGCCCGGATAGGGGGAATACTTGATCTCCCTTTCGATACGCGCGGAATAATCGGCGGCGAATGCGGTTGTCGTCGTGACCGCAGCAAGCATCGTGACCAGACTTGCCCGCGCTATGCTCATGGAACGGAAGGAGTGGGTGTTGATGGCTGAATCCTCATGGCAACCGGTAAAACCATAAAGCGCGTTCTAATTCAGGTGCGCGAAAACTGGGCGGTCAACGGCTGCACGTGCGCCACGGGGACGTGGATCCGCCGGGAGCCCCTCTTGGCCCGGCTCCTACGTCAGGCCGAACAGCCCGAGCAGCAGGCCGCCGAGCACCAGGAAGCGCAGCAGCTCCTCGCGGAGTCATCGGTCAGCCCTCGCCGCTCGCCCCTTGGGCCTGGGCCGTACGCGTCCCCTTGGGCGTATACCAGATGGGACTGGTGTAAGCGCGATCGGTGACCTCCATGGCGGTACCCTCTGGCATGTCGATGTTGAAGAACTTCGCGTCGTAAGCCGTCCAGCGCGGTGTGGGGATCTCGATCACGCGCACGTAATAGAAGGCCGGAAGAGTCGCGTCGAACTCCGGATCTTTCCAGTAGGCGGAAAGGACGGCCGCCCCGATGTCGTTGGTGTAGGTCGCATTGGCCAGATCAACGGTGTTGCCCACCGGCTCCTTGCACCGGCCGTCGGCACCGATGCTGCGGTCTCCCGAAACGGCCACGTCGTAGATCCGCTCGCGCGTCTTGCCGTCGGCATCGAGCCATCCCTTGATGATCTGAATACGGTCGAGATTGGCGCCGTCTGGGTCTCGCAGGGCGCGGACCATGAACCTGGGCGCCGCACCCTCGGGGCCGGGACGCAGGTCGCCGCCCATGGGTACGCCGCGGGCGTAGCCCTGTCGGGCGAAGTCGGGTCGCTGGACCTCCGGCGCCTCGAAGTCCCAGCCGGCGAAGACGCGCACCCGCAGCCGGGTTCCTGTCGTCGCGAAGACCTCGCGCCGGGCAAAGGCGTCCCAGATCGCCTCGCGCGTGTTCTCGGTTGCCCACACGGCGGCGAGACCCGAGGCGCCCAGGTCCACATCGCGGATCGAATACGCGGGGTCGACCGCACTCTCGATGAAGTAGCCGTCGCGGCGGTGCGGGGAGGGCTCGACGAAGTGGATCTTGCCGAACCAGTTCTCCTCGCGCGTCGAGGGGATCGCGTTGTGGCTGTCGGTCGAGCCGATCATGCCGAACTTGAACGGGTTGACGCCGAGACGCGCCTCCTCGGCCAGCCCCAGCTTGAGCGCTTCGCGGGCATACTCGGTCTTGATCATCTCCGGTGTCTTGGCGACGGTGCCGGTGAGGTTCGACTTGTCCATCAGCTCGAAGTCCGCGAACTCGTCGTCTGGCGAGAGCAGCGGGTGGGCCTCGCCGGTGCCCTTCGGCTGGGTGACTTCGACGACGCGCTCGAAGCGTTGGCGCCGCTCTGCGTAGTCCTTGTCGAAGGGTTCCCCGTCGAAGGTCTCGAGCATGAACATCATTCCATTCGACAGGTTCCCGTTGTGGGGGATGGCGAATACCCTGCCGCCGGTCTTCTCTTCGTAGGCCTTGAGATAGGCCCAGAGGTCCTCCGGGTCATCGCTGTCGAAGGCCGAGAACGGCACGATCTGCCGGGCGCGCTCCCCGCCGTCGCGGAAGATGACGTTACGGTGGAGGTTGTTGCTGCCGGGGCCGGACGTCCACTCGTAGCCGATGAAGGTGGTGAAGACGCCCGGCTGGTTGTATTTCTCGGCGTTCTCGATCACGCGCTCCCAAACCCGGGACCGCATCTCGGGGCTGTCGATGGGGTCTTGCCCCTTGGCGTTGAACGCGCTCCACTCGTAGGCCGCCTTGATGCCCTCTCCCTTCCTGAAATACTCGAGCCACTTCCGCCCGTTCTCGCTCTGCTCGAGGATTGGATCGGCACGGTCGAGGTAGTCGTAGATCCCGATGTTCTCCGCGTGGTCGGCCACGACCAGGAAATCGAGCGGACGGATCAGTTTAAAGGGCAGACCGGTCTGGCTCGTGACCGTCTCGCCGCGCGAGACGCGGTAGGCGAATTCCGGTCCCAGGGTGGCGCCGGCCAGCCCCGCGTCCGCGGACCAGGAGGTATGCAGGTGCGTATCGCCGAAGTAGACGTTCTGCGGAAAATGCTCGTCGACGTAGGGGGAATACTTCTTACCCCTTCCCGCGTAGTCGCCTTCGTGCAGCGTGAATTCCTGCGCCTGGCACGGCAGTACCGTGAGGGTGCCGAGAATGGTGACGATCACGTATGGCTTCATCTTACTCCTCGATATTTCTTGGGCGGCCAATCGGATTTGATGGCCGATGGTCTTCCCGGATCGCAATCATTCGCCGAATGGCGATTCAACGGGTTTGCGAGCCACGAGGTCCCGCCCACCGAGCGGGACCTCGCTCACTTCCGTCTAATGCGTCAGTTCAGTGCGGAGTACGCCGTTAGCGACCCACCGACTGCGAGTTGATCAGCTCGCTGAAATCGCCGACCTCAAGCGACATGCTCTCCTGGCTGGGCGGGAATTCTTCGAACGTCTTTACGAACGCGGCAATCTGAGCGCCTGCGGGACCGAGGACCCAGCTTCGGTTCTCGGCCCATTCGTCGTAGCCCCGGGCATGGATGAGCCGCTCGAAGGGATCCAGCTTCAGATTGATGATGTACGGCGTCGAGAGCGTGGGCTGGGGAGCGCGGAACCACTTTTCCTGGTCCCTGAACAGCACCTTCCAGTCACCGTAGCGCATGCCGTGGAAGGTCGTCTCGGTGAAGTAGTAGAACTCCTTGCGCTTCGACTTGCCCTGGTTGAGGAGAAGGTCGCTCTGGTCATACCCGTCGAGGTGCACCTTGAAGGTCTTGTCGCCGATCTTTTTCCCCTGGAGGAGCTCGTCCTTGATGTTCGGCTCGCCGACCCACGACATCAGCGTCGGGACCCAGTCTTCCATGGTCATGAACTCGCCGGTGCTCACGCCGGCCGGGATGTGGTCCTTCCACTCGACGACCATGGGCACGCGAAAGCCGCCCTCCCAGCCGCCTGCGCCCTTTTCACCATGGAACGGTTGGTTGCCGCCGTCGGGCCACGAGTTCGAGGCGGCACCGTTGTCGGTGGAGAACATGACGATGGTGTTGTCCGCAACGCCGAGCTTCTCGATCAGATCGAGCAGTTCGCCGACATCGTCGTCCAGCTCCATCATGCCGTCGGCGTAGACGCCGTAACCGCTCTTGCCCTCGTACTCCTTGCTGAGGTTGGTGCGGTAGTGCATCCGCGTCGTGTTGTGCCAGACGAAAAACGGCTTGCCGGACTGAACGGTGTCGGTGATGAAGCGCTTCGACTGCTCCAGGACCTCCTGGTCGAGGTTTCTCTGCCGCTCCTGCCCCCAGGGACCAAGGTCCTCGATCTGCTGGGAGCCGTCCGGCCAGCGCCTTCGAGTGGATGACGCCGCGCTGCTTCAGGCCGAAGCGCGTCTGCGCCTCCTCGTCCTTCGGGAAGTCGTACTGCTCGGGATACTCACCTGCGTTGAGGTGATAGAGGATCCCAAAGAACTCGTCGAACCCGTGATTAGTCGGCAGGTGCTCGTCGCGGTCGCCCAGGTGGTTCTTGCCGAACTGCCCGGTGGCGTAGCCCAACGGCTTGAGCATCTGGGCCAGGGTCGGATCGCTGTCCTGGATGCCCTCCTTCGCGCCCGGAAGCCCGACCGTGCTCAGGCCCGCGCGCATCGGGTACTGGCCCAGGATGAAGGCCGCGCGGCCCGCGGTGCACGACGCCTGGGCGTAGTGATCCATGAAGATCATGCCCTCGTTGGCGATGCGGTCGATGTTCGGCGTCGTGCCGCCCATCATTCCACGATGGTAGGCGCTGATATTCCACATGCCGACGTCATCGCCCCAGATGATGAGGATGTTCGGCTTCTCCGCAGCGAATGCGGCAGTTGTCCATGCGGACAGCAACAGGCATATCCACAGGATGCGCAATACGAGTTTCATATCTCTCTCCTTTTCATCTTGTTTTCGCGGCGATCGCACATGCCGAATCTACGTCTCGGTGATTCGCCTTGCGACTCATGGAGTGTACCGAGCTATCGCCGAACCCCTCTTCGGTGGCTCGCACTTGGCGGTCGCCGATGACGGTCTCGACCTTGGCTGGCGCCTCCCCACGGGAGGTGCCAGAAAACACCCGACGGCCGTGAGCAAGGGTCGTCGCTTGCCCAAGGTGATCGGCTGGTTGATGCTTCATCATGTCAGGCCTTCGCGCACCCCCAATCTCGATAGCCCGTCGATGCCGGGCTTGGTTAGCAACCCCTGCGTGCCTTCACTTCGGAAACAGCAGGACGACGTTGACTCGCACCGCCCATCCGTCCGGACCACCATCGGTGCTCGCGGCGTAATAGCGTGGTCCCGCCTGAAACTGCACCAGCTGGTCGCCGATCTTCGTCACCTTGCTCACCAGGGCGGCGACGGGTATCTGCCATTGATCGCCTTCCCAGTCATAGGTGGATTCGGTCTGCAACGTGAAGGTCCAAGCGGTCGGGGTGTTGTAGGAGACAAAGGGCTGGATGAAGGTGCTGTTGATATCGGTGCGATCCCTCGGGCCGGCAAAGGACCAGATGTGATTCGCGAGTATGCCAATGGTCCAAGGGCCCTGTTGCACAAGCCCTACGGCGGTCGGCCCGGCACCCCATTGCTCGCTACCCAACAGATCGTCGGTCGCCGTCGGAAGCAGGAAAACGGGTCCGACTCCCCAGATCAGCCCGCCGGCGGTGGGCTCCTTGGGTGAGAAGAACAGGCTTTGCACCGTGTCCGAGAGACCGAATTGCTCTCCGGCCCCCGGAAAGATCGACCACTGATCGACCACCGGCAGGATGGTGCGTGAGATCAGGTTCCAGTCCGGGCTGATCGAGATTGGGATCACGGGCTGAATATTCAGGGTGTAGCGGCTACCGTCGCCGTCAGGCCCGATGCCTTGCTCCCAGTTGGATTGGAAGGGCACGCTGATCAGCGAGGCAACGGGGTTGGAGAGCTCCTTGGCCAACGCCGCTGCGTCCTGGCCGTGGCACACGGTGCCATGGACGAGCAAAACGCTCGCTGCAAGCAGCAACTGGAATCTGTTGGGTGCTGTGATTGGCATCTTCTGCTCTGCGTCGGCTTGGGAAATGGCGAACATCCTGGTGCGGCAGGACGTGCCGACTGCATCGGCACGTCCCGAAGGGTCTACTGCCGCGCGTTGTTGATGAACTCTTGGATCACGTTCGACATGTCGAAGCTCTTGCCGCCTTGCACCGGGGGATAGTCCTTCAGCGTCTGAAGGTGAGCGGCCATCAGCTCGCCCATGGGCGCCATCAGCCAAGAGACTTTCTGCATCAGGTGTCCGTAGGATTCCTTGTCGCTGTAGCTTTCGAAGGGGTCCATCCGGAGATTGAAGACGAGGGGGACTGTGCGCGGCACCAGGTTGGCGTAATAGTTCTCCTTGGTGGAGAAGAGGAACTTCCAGGGTCCCATCCGCACCCCGGAGAGCTTGGTCTCGTAGTAGTAGAAGATGCTGTCGCGGGCCGATCGGTCGGATTCGCCCTTCCAGTAGGGCAGGTTGTTCACCCCGTCGATGTATTGGTTCTTTTCCTGCATGACGCGCTCGGCGACGTCAGGCACACCGGCCGCGGCGGCGAGGCTGGTGAACATGTCCATGATGGCTCTGGATGCCGTTCAAGGTCTGTCCCGGCTCGATGACGCCGGGCCAGCGCAGCATGGATATCACCCGCACGCCGCCCTCATAGGTGGACATCTTCTCGCCGCGGAACGGGGTGGTCGCGCCATGGGGCCAGGAGGAGTGCTCCGGGCCGTTATCCGTGGTGTACCAAACGATGGTGTTGTCCGCCAGGCCGTCTTGTTTCAGGAAGTCCAGCAACTGGCCGATGTCGTGGTCGTGCTGGAGCATCCCGGAGCCGTGGACATCGGCCTCCGAGGTGTATTTCTCGGCCGCGTAGCGCCACTCGTCGTTGAGCCGGGTGTAGAGATGCATGCGGCTGGGGTTCACCCAGACGAAGAAGGGTTTGCCGTCGGCCTTGGCCTTCTTCATGAAGTCCTCGGCCTTCGGGATGACCTCTCCGCCATCGAAGTTTTTCATCCGCTCCTGGGTCAGCGGGCCGGTGTCCTCGCACTTCTGCTTGCCGACCTTGCCGAAGCGCGGGTCCTCGGTCGGATCGTCGGTATCGGTGGCGACGCAGTGGAGCACGCCGCGGGTACCGAACTTCTTTTCGTAGTCTTCGAGGTTGCCGGAGTAGGCCTTGGCAAAGTTCTGGTAGTCGCGCTGCTCGGACTCTTCCTGGGTGTTCAAGTGATACAGGTTGCCAAAGAATTCGTCGAAGCCGTGGACGGTCGGCAGGTGGGCGTTGCGGTCGCCCAGGTGGTTCTTGCCGAACTGGCCGGTGGCGTACCCTTCCTCCTTCAGGACCTCGGCGAGACTCGGCGAGGCGGCCTGGAGGCCCAGCGCGTCGCCGGGCTGGCCGACCGTGGTCATGCCGGAGCGGATCGGGTACTGGCCGGTGATGAACGAGGCACGTCCGGCGGTGCAGGAGGGCTGCGCGTAGTGGTCGGTGAAGCGGATGCCTTGCATGCCGATGCTGTCGATATTCGGCGTCGTATAGCCCATCACGCCCATGCCGTAGGCACTGACGTTCTCCCAGCCGATGTCGTCGCCCCAGATGACCAGAATGTTGGGTTTATTGGACTGGGCGCTGGCCGTCGGGCTCAGGCATATCCCGGCAAGGAGCAAGGCCGTAACGCCAAGCCCAGAATGGGAGCGTAATTGAAACATTGGACTGGTCCTCCTCCAGTAGAAACCGGTTGCTCTTCGGCAGCTCAGCTCAAGCCAGCGGGATACTAGGAAATTGCGCTACGCTTAGCATGTGCAGTTTCCGAACATTTAACCGACGGGGATACTAAGAAACATGGAAACGTTGGGCGCGGGGGACGCCAACCCACCATCAAGCCCGCTGCTGCGCGTCGGGAGCTTCGCGTGCGACGATCCGAGTTTCGCCGAAGAGGCGACCGTGCCGTGGGACAACGCGATAACGCCGCTTTCCCGGGATCCGTACAGGCACGAGAACACCTTTCTCGCCACCTCCAGGCTCATCCTGTACCGGGAGACCTTTTCGGTTCGGACGCGGGTTCAGGGACTGTCGCCACCGAGCATGTTCGGCTTCGCCGTGCCGCTTCGGCTCGGCAGCAAGACACGTTGGTGGGGGTCAGCGCTACATGAGAAGGGGCTTCCCGCCACAATGCCGGGCGGAGTTCACGTCGAAATGTCGCCCGGGCAGCAGCACTTTGTTGCCTTGGTCGACCTCGGACTCTTTCACGACAGCATACCGGACGAGCTGCGCGTGGCGATCGAGAAGGCGGCATGTGGGCATGTGCTTCCCGCCTCGCGTTTGGCGGTCGCCCGGCTTGGCACGACGTTCAGCGCGCTGCTAGACGGGGCAAAGGCCCACCGCCAGGCGCTCCACCACCCAAACGCCGTCCGTTGCATGGAGCAGGACCTGCTGGCGGCGTTCAGCCGCTCGTTGACGGTTCCCTTGCCAGCTCCAAGGTGTGTCGGGCGCGCCGTCCGCCAGCGCGGCCTGCAAAGGGCTATCGAGTACCTGCGAGCCATGGATCCAGGAGCGGCCACGGTCGCTGACCTGTGCGCCGCGGCATGCGTCACCGAGCGAACCCTCCAGTACGCCTTTCGCGAGACCTTCGGCCTGAGCCCGCTCGGATTCCTTCACTTGCGGCGCTACCACGCGACGCGACGGGACCTGCTCACTGCCGACGGCAGGACCACGACAGTCAACGAGATCGCGCAGCGCAACGGCTTCTACGAAATGGGCCGCTTTGCGGTGCGCTACAAAGCCCTCTTTGGCGAATCACCTTCGGTAACCTTGCAGCGCGATTGCGTGAGCGGCTGTCGAGGCTTTCTCTGCCCAGAGGGATTCGGTCCGCGAGGAACTTGATTGCCAAGCCCACGGCGGTGCCGTCTTCCATGTCTTAAGGAGAGGGCCGAGGACGTCGCTTAGACGACGCAACCGCTTCAGATTGCCGAGTTGGCGGCTCCGTGCACCTGCAAAGTGTCGGCCTGTCGCTGGTGATGGTGAATGCGATCGGCCTCTTAAACCACAGCCGCGAAAAACTCGGACTCCAGCCCGGAAACCTCAGTGTGCCTTGTGCAGGGCACCAGCGATCCGGGCTAACCGCCAGCCGCCGCCCCTCACTTGCCCTCGGTGAGCAGCTTGTAGGCCACGTAGTATTTGTAGATGTTGCGCACGTAGACCACCGGCTCGCGGCTCACCACCTTGGCGGTGGCGATTTCCACGTTGTCGAGCCAGACGTTGGGGTCGAGCCCGAGCTTCTTGGCCCGCTTGCGGGCCTTGGCGACGTTTCCCGGCCCGGCGTTATAGGCGGCGAAGCTGAACAGGGTCTGGTCCAGGGCCGACAAGGCCGGATCGCTGTAATAGTGGTCTCGCAGGAAGCGCAGGTATCTCACGCCGGCATGGATGTTGGGCTCCTTCAGATGAATATCCGGGATCCCGACGTTGGGGTCCTTGGCGGTCGCTGGCATCACCTGCATCACCCCGACGGCCCCCACGGGACTGCGCTTGCTCTGGTCGAGCCGGGACTCCTGATAGCCCTGGGCGGCGATCATGAGCCAGTCGAAGTCATATTTCCCCGCATAGGTTTTGAGCAGATCGGACATGCCCCTAAACCGTTCCCGATCCTCGGCGGCCAGGGCGTTCTTGGCCCAGGTGGCGCTCTTCAGGTACTTGGCAAGCAGGATGTTCCCGAGCTTGGTTCCCTTGCGCGCCTCGGCGACATAGCCGTCCACCAAGGCCTTGAGCTTGGGGCTGTCCTTGGGCATAGCCCACGCGATGTGCTGGTCGGCTGCCAGAATCAGGTCCTCGTGGATACGGACCTTGTCGAAGACCTGGGCGAAGAGCTTGGCCACCGGCTCGTCGGCGATGGTGGCGGGGATGATCCCGATCCCGACCATCTCGATCAGGTCGTCGTCGGTCAGGTTCTCATCCGCCTCCTCCACGGGGAAGGGCGCCTTGCCCTCCGCGACGCGCTTGGCGTTGAGTGCGATGAGGTGCTCATAGAAACTGGTGGAGGGGCGCAGGTAGACCTTGGACGCGAGCATGTCCTCCGCGGCCTTGACTTGCGGCGCCGCGGGGCCGGTCACGAGCACCTCGCGCACTTGCGTGTGGAAGGGCTCGCTGAAGTCCACCAGGGCACGGCGTCCCTCGGTCACCGTAATGGTGCCAGCGGCCAGGTCGGCGCGACCCTCCGTCAGCATCGAACGTAGACGGCAATGGTGAACATGGCGGTTCGGGCCAGCGCCACGTTAAGACTCGCGCCTCACACCAACCGACAAACGCGAGCTTCATCCCAACAGCTCGACCCTCGGCGTGCAGTCAAGCGCCTCTGCACGGCGGGCCAGCCGGCGGTCGAAGGTCACGAAGGCGGCGGCCCGCTGGCTACGGGCCAAATGCAGTGCGTCGGCAAGGTCCATCCCCCCACCAAAGTGGTCCAAGGCATCGAGGACCGCGCCCCGGTCCTCGACGGTAACATGGCCAATGCCGAGCAATGCCCGCAGGACGCGCTCGATATCGGCCCGAGGCAGCTCGTAGAAGCCGCGCATGACCCATTCAAGCTCCAGCAGAACGGTGACAGTGACGAAGGACGGCTCGGACAATGCGGCCACCGCCGCCGGGCGTTGCAGAACGGCTTCTTCATCGTCCGGGTCGTCGATAAAGAAGCGGGCGAGGATGTTGGTATCCAACGACTTCATGATCCCGGGACCCGCTCGCGTGAGAGCAGAGATGCCGGATCGAACTCGTCCAATCGGCGTGGCTTTCCACGCGATGGCGCCTTTACCAATCCCGCAAGGTCGGAGACGACCGCCTCGTGAACGGTTCGGGTGACGCGCAGCCGCAGGCCATCAGACTCCTCCGACAGCTCGAGCCTTGTCCCGGCACCTAGCCCGAGCCGCCGGCGCAGCTCCGCGGGCAGCACGATCTGGCCCTTGGACGAGACAACCACAGTGGTCATGCGAGGCGCTCCCGGTAGTGCAACTAGTTCTCTGCGCCGAGGTTAGTGCGACTTACGCTGTAAGTCAAACGACCAGCCAGGCCAGGCATGCCGCGCCGGGGCGCTGCTCGCCGGCGCCGAGACGTGGACGCGAAGTCCTCCCCGAAACGGAGCAGGTACTGCGAGCATTCTCCGAGTTGGCAGACCGCATGTCTCACCGAGACGGAGACGCTCCATCACCCCCAGTGCGAAGGTCCGTCCGCGCAATTGACATTGAACGCACCCGCAACATGGACTTCAGCGGTCGGTGCGATCCCAGGTTCGGATTGGAGATTGGTCGGGGGTTCGCCCGGGGACCGATGCCCCGGTCGAGGCCTATGGCCGCGTCGACGGCTGGGAGCTCAGCGTGGTACCAGTGGGACGGCCACGGCGTCGGTGAAGGTGACCTTGACGGTGTCTACTTCCTCGAGGTCGCTCAGGAAGTGCTCGAGCCCTGGAGAGGCGACCGAGACCTCTCGCCAATGCCCCTCGGGATCGCGGAAGGCAATGGCCTTTTTGTAAGGGTCGACCACCAGGATTTTGACGGTCACGGCCATTCGCTGCCCCCGACCCTGGCGTAACACCAGCGGCGGCCCAGGTCGAGCGCTGGAGCTTCGGTTCAGTCTCGTCTGCGGCGGTTGCGACCGCATCGAGCGCGACGCTGCGGTAGTACTTGATGTCGACCTGGTCGCCGGGCTTTACCTTATCGAGATTCTCGATGCGATCCCGGGCCCTGACGGTCATCATGTTGCCCTCGGGCCCCTTGAGGGTGACATAGCGGTTGGAGGGATTGACGGGCTCGACGGTCGCGGTGGTCTTGATCAGCTCGGCCCCCTCCAGTCCCGGCGGGGCGCCGCGATCTGGGCAAGTACGGGCTAGGCCGAGGCTAATGGAACGGATGCGATCAGCGTCTTCTTCATGGGGGATGACTCCTCAGTGGTGGGTGGCGATTGGTCTGGATCCGTCAGACGGGTTATGAAAAAAACCAGGAAACCGGGAAACCGGCGAGCCCGTGGCCACGCCTCGGCTGATCCCGCAACAACAGCGGGACAGGAAGATCTAGGGGGTCTTGCCCCCGTCACAGCCGGCGGCTCCGCCGCTTGCCAGCCACCGGCTTCAGAACACGAACCTGGCCGCCAGCAGGGGCCCGCTGAAGTTGATGTTGTCGATCGGGCTGTCGGACCCGAGCTCCCAGCCGATGTAGCGGTAGGCGAGCGAGACGTCGCCCCAGTCGAACCGGTAGGCGAGCCCCGCCGAGGCCTGCCAGGTGAGGTCCGATTGGCCGGTGCCGACGTCCAGGTAATAGGGCACATACCACTTGGGATTGAGGTCGACGTGTCCTTTGACGCCAATGACGGCGTCCCACGCGCTGCCGGACCTGGAGAACGACCGGGCGCGCGCGTAGGGTCCGACGCCCAGACCCAGTCCGAAGTCGAGTTGGAGATCGAGGTAACGGGCGCCGGCAAGCAGGTCGAGGCTGGCCTCGGGGGACTGCCAGAGGGTGTATCCGCCAATGAGATCGAGCACCCAGCCCTTGGTCTTGACGCTGGCGTTGACCTTGACGTCGACGTTGGAGTCCGGTGCGACGGGGACCGGAACCTTGCCGCTGTCGTTGGCGCCGACGTTGAGATAGACGACGTCGGCGAGCAGCGACCACTTGTCCTTGCGGGCCTCGAAGGCGCCCATGAAGGCCATGTTGAGGTTGTCGATCAGGGTCTTGAAACTGACGTTGACCTCCGAGCCCCGGGCGGTCTCGCCGTTGATCCCCGCTCCCCACAAGTAGATCGTGGCAGCGTACTGCCAGTCATCACTCCGCGGCGGACTCGCCGGCCGCAACGGTCGCGGGACCGGCAATCAGTGCGCCGACGCAGAGCAGCGGCGGCAGGCTCCAATTAGGAAGGTAGCGAATCATCATTTCTCGATTCCTTCGGTTTAAGCCGGGAGACGGCGATACCCCTTGGTATCACGAAGGCGCCGCCCGCAGCGGGAATGGTTGAGAAACCGGCGGCTGACGCCGTGCTTCCGCTTGTTTCCGTTCATCTTCTTTGACAGTTACCAGCGGTTCCTCGAAATGAAGGAGCCGCCTCAAAAAACGGCGGCTCCAGGTGCTCCAAGGTCATGCCATCCCTGGCATTGCGAGCGGGGAAGTCAGCCGCCGGACGGGGACAAGGCATCCATGACCTTATCGAGGCTGAAGCTCGCGGCTTTCTGCCGCGGCGGGAACTCCTTAAAGGTCTCGAGGAACTTGCCCACGTAGGCCTGGGCCGGCACCAGCAGGTAGGCACGGTCGAGCAGCCACTCGTAGTAGGAGTTGGAGGTGATGGTGGCGCGCTCATAGGGATCCCGGCGCAGGTTGAAGACGAACGGCACGCGCATGGGCACAAAGGGCTGCTGCCACACCCGGAAGGTGCCGGCTACCGGCTGCTCCATGAACAGGACCTTCCAGTCGCCGTAGCGAAGCGCAGTCAGGTCGCCGTCGTCGGAGAAGTAGAAGACCTCGTTTCGCGGGCTCTTATCGGTCTCGCTGCTCAGCAAGGGTAGGATGTTGTAACCGTCGAGGTGCACCTTGTAGTCGCGATTCATCGCGTCATTGTGGACGCCCGATTTCAGCTCGTCTTTCACGTTGGGGTCGCCCGCGGCGGCCAGGAAGGTCGGGAACCAGTCCATATGGTGGACGATCTCGTTGGTCCACTGACCCGGCTTGATGTGGCCGGGCCAGCGCACCATGGCGGGCACGCGCCAGCCGCCTTCCCAGTTGGTGTTCTTCTCGCCGCGGAACGGGTTCCAGCCGGCATCGGGCCAGGTGTTCATGTGCGGGCCGTTGTCGGTGGAGTAGAAGACGATGGTGTTGTCGGCGATGCCGAGCTCGTCGAGCAGCGCAAGGAACTTCCCGATGTGCCGGTCGTGCTCGACCATGCCGTCGGCGTACTCGTCCTGGCCGGAGATGCCGCGATTCTCGGCCTTCACATGAGTGCGGAAGTGCATCCGGGTGCCGTTCCACCAGACGAACCAGGGCTTGCCGGCGGCCTGCTGCTCCCTGATGAACTCGATGGCGCGGTCGGAGGTCTCGTCGTCGACGGTCTCCATGCGCTTCTTGGTCAGGGGGCCAGTGTCCTCGATCTTCTGGGTGCCGTCGGGCATGGCCCAGGAGTGGAGCACGCCGCGGGGGCCGAACTTCTCGCGGAAGGTCTTGCCGTCGGGCAGGACCATGTCGCCCGGGTAGTCCAGGTTCTCGGGCTCTTCCTCGGCGTTCAGGTGATAGAGGTTACCGAAGAATTCGTCGAAACCGTGATTGGTCGGCAGGTGCTCGTCGCGGTCACCCAGGTGGTTCTTACCGAACTGCCCCGTGGCGTAGCCCTGGGCCTTGAGCATACCGGCTATGGTCGGGTCCTTGTCGCTCATGCCTTCCTTCGCACCGGGCAGACCGACCTTGGAGAGTCCGGAGCGGAAGACGCTCTGGCCCATGATGAAGGAGGCACGCCCAGCGGTGCAGGACTGCTCGGCGTAGTAGTCGGTGAAGGTCATGCCCTCGCTGGCGATGCGGTCGATGTTGGGGGTCTTGGTAGCCGACCAGCCCGTGTGGTGTAGGTGCTGATGTTGGACTGGCCGATATCGTCGCCCCACACCACCAGAATGTTGGGTTTGTCGGCCGCGCAGGTTAGACCCGATAGGGCGAGGCCAACAAGAAGCACGGCAGGCAACGACCTGGAAACAGTTGACTTCATTACTCTCCTCCATCTTGAATTGTGCATTGGTTTGGTAGGCTTTGCGATTATTGACGGAATTGACGGAGAAGCAATGGCGCTATCCATTTTTCGCAAACATAGCGCGGGCGGTAGCGACACGTCTGACCCGGATGTGGACGCTGCATACCAGGCACTTGACGTGTTCGATTCCGGCCTGCTGAGTCGGGCGGTGGCGGGGAGCGGGTTGGAGCACCGCCAGATCGGAAGCGGGCCGTTCCGCGGCACGCTCAGGCGGCGACAGATCGGCGGCGTTTCGCTGGACAGCGGGCGATACAGCCAGTCCCTGCAATCGCGCGGCACCTTTAGTCCCGGCGCGGCCGTGATCGGCTGCATCCTGGAGGAGCAAGAGGCGGGCTGCATCAACGGGTGCCGGTTCGGCAGGCACGACGTCGTGGTATTCCCCGCGGGGGCCGAAATGGACTACCTGGTTCCCGCCGAGACCCATTGGGTCGCGGTCCAAGCGCCCGTCTCAGTACTGATCGGGAATGGGATCCCGGCGGAATCCCTGGCTAGGGTCTCCGTCTTTCCCGCAACCAGCCCGGCGAATTCCGCGCTCGCGGACCTGCTGCGCCGTCTCGTGGACCCCGAAGGCGAGGACCCGTGGCCGATGGTCGGCGAAGACCAGGAGTCAGCGACAGCCACCGAGACCCTGATGGAATTGATCGGGCGAACCCTGGAGCAAACCGATTTTAGGAGTGGCGTGCGGCGTCAGACCCTCCAATCGCGAGCCGCCCTGGTACGTCGATTCGAGCTGTCTCTGGCGAACGCCGATCCCTGCAATGTGCGCATTCCCGATCTCGTCTCCGGCCTGGGTGTTAGCCAGCGGACGCTCGAGTACGTCTTCCGAACGCATGTAGGCGTGTCGCCCAAGCGCTATGCGCAAATTGTGAGGCTGAATCACATCCAACGGGATCTCCTCAAGGTCACTGCGGAATCCGCGACAATAGCCGAGACCGCCCGCCGGCACGGAATCCGACACCTTGGTCGATTTTCCGCTGATTACCGCCGCCAGTTTGGCGAGATGCCGTCCCAGACTTTGCTTCGACCGCCTCAGTGAGCGACGGGATTCCCGAGCAACGGTATATGAGGACGCGGGACGCAACGTCCGCCTCGCAATCGGGGGACGTCGGGAACAGTTCCCCCACGGGGGCGCCGCATCGAGCGCCGCCCGACCCGCTTCGTTGATCGCCCGTTTTCCAATGGCGTCCTTGTTCCCTCTCCCCATCGACGGGACCAGAGGAGCGACGCGGACTCACCCCGGACATCGGTAAGGCGGAAACTCGGGGCCCGCTCGCCGACCCGGAGCCCCGGACCCGGCCTGAAATGCAGCCAGTGCTTCCTCGTAGCTCGGCAGCGACCGGTCGACGCCAATGCGGCAGCCGTCAGCATAGACAAACAGACAGCGCGACCGGCAGGCCTGCCGGCACGACCCGGTCTGGGAACCCCCATGACGCGCGCTCCGATCGGGCGTGAAGAGTCAAGGCTGGAGATATCACGCTTTTCCAGTATCGCTGCAACCCGTTTCGGCCGCGCGGGAGATCACCGGTCGCAGTTGCTCTCTTGGGCGGGTGTCAACCCAGCGTTAACCGCGGTTATTCACCGCCGTTCATTTTTTTTTCGAATCTTGCGCGATGTTCTGACAGGTAGGCGATCAGACCTGGGTCTTCGGCCCTATGCAGCGCCAACACTTGTGTCGCGCCGGGAACCACCTCCGATTGGTCAGTGGCCACCCGATTGTGCGGGATCACCGTGACGTTTCCCCAGCGCGGGAGAGCGGAGTAATCGATGAAGTGGGTCGCTGTTTCCAACCATGCATGTGGACTGATTAGATGGGCGGCGGGCGTCTGGGGATCATAGACGACCGTCCCGACCCATAGCGTGGCGGCAATGCCCTGCCGTGCCAACAGGTATTGCCCCGCGAACGCATAGTAGAGGCAAGCGCGTCTGAACTCCCAATCGGTGGGCTTGCTGTGGGCGACGATCCGCTCGACTTCGGAGGCAAGCGACGATATGGGGTCGGTGGGCGGGTCCGCCGGATGGACCGTCTCGCCACCCGCGACGGCGGCAAGGAGACCGATGCCCGCGCTGAGACAAACGGCGATAAGGCTCCATTTTCCCATATTGTTGTTCTTGCCTTGCCATCGAGCCCGTGCGGCGATGTTAAGCCGAAATGCGGATTCCAATGCGGACGCACCTCGGAAAAAAGGCGGTCTACCAATCTTCGGCATTTCCGTGCGTTGGTCGGCACCGCCCGACGCGAAGTCCGCTTAGCCGAAGGCCTGAGTGACGCGCTGGTCGATAGGCAGCGCCTTTGCGAGGTCGAAGAGCCCGTGCGCCAGGCCGGCGTCGCGGCCCAAATCGCCACGGATTACGCTGAGTATCTCACCGATGCAGCGTGCATTGGCGTTGATCCAGGGGTCGCCTTCCTCCTTGGCACTGGAGGGAAATAGGTTGGCCGCGCAGGGGCAAGTGCTAATAGCTCCAGGGTTGCCCGCCACGGCACTCCGTCAGATAGTACCCGTCGATCGTGACACCCGGAATCCCGCCATGAGCAATGTAAACCCGTCGGATGACGCCAACCGTCAAGGCCGTGGATCCAAGGGGGATAGCGCGACCAAACGGCGGCACCGCCGTCTTGCGGGTATGGTTGCGGCCGGCATCCCGCGCCTCCACCAACCTCCGCCCGGCACCCCGGCTGGCATCGAGTACCACGAGTTGGTCACGGGCGCGGGCATGGAGCCGGCGCGGGTGGTCTGCACCGACTACTGCCCGGAGCGGGCGGAGGTTCAGGAAGTGGCGGATATCGCCGCTTTTCTCGCGACACATCGCCCGACCTGGTCCAAGGTGCGGTGGATCCATGTGGAGGGGTTGCACGACCAGGCAACCGTACGCGCGCTCGCTGAGAAGTACCAGCTGCATCCGCTCGCCATCGAGGACGCCCTGGACGGCCAGCAGCGGCCCAAGGCCGACGATTATCCGGGCAGCGGGGACATACCCGGCCGGCTGTTCGTGGTGGCGCGCCGTGTCCGCAGCGCCGAGAGCGGGCCCCAGGCCGAGCAGGTAACCTTCTTTCTCGGCCGCAACACGCTGATCACCTTTCAACCGAGCCCCTGCCCGGCCATGGACGAGATCAGCCGGCGAATCGCCAGTCCGCGCTCGCGTCTGCGCGAGCACGATGCCAGCTTTTTGTTCTACGCCCTGGTGGACACCATCGTCGATCGCTTCTTCCCGATGCTCGAGGAAATCTCCCAGCGCCTGGAAACGGTCGAGGAGGCGGTCCTGTTGCACCCAGACCGAGAAAGCCTGCAAGCCGTCCACCGGATCAAGCGGGACCTGGTGCTGCTGAGGCGGGTCGCGTGGCCAATGCGGGAACTGGTCACGCAGCTCCAGCGTGAGCCCCATGAGTGTCTGTCTGACGTGACGCAGACCTATTTCCGTGATGTCTACGACCATTGCGTGGAGGTCATCGACCTGATCGAGACCTACCGGGAGATTGCCTCAGCGGTCGCGGACACCTACGTGTCGATCATCTCGAACCGCACCAACGACATCGTGAAGGTACTGACCATCATCGGGACCATTTTCATTCCGCTCACCTTCCTGGCGGGCGTCTACGGCATGAACATGTACATCCCGGAGAACCACTGGCAGTACAGCTACGGGGTGTTTTGGATCCTCTGCGTAGCCATCGCCCTGTTCATGCTGCGGCGCTTCCGCCGCGGCGGGTGGCTGTAGCTTCCTCGCCCGCCCGCGGCCCTGACCGACGGAGCTGCCCCACATGCGCCGTGACCCGGGGAACATCAAGCCGCGGGACAATGCTCATTGACGGGTCGTTACGTCGATACGGTCGGAGTCTGCATGGGTCCCGACGAACTTGACCCACGCGATTCCTGCCCGGTTCCGCATTTCGACCACTACCGAGGTCTGTGTCCGCCTTCCAAGCGTTCTTCCAGCGGCTTGCCAGCCGAAAATGGCCGAGCAGGCTGGACGAGCCATCGCTCTAAGCATCGGATATTTGATTTATTTTCATCGGGGTGTAATTGCCGCCACCAATATCTGTTTCCCCGCATATAATGGCCGAATCTGAACGGCCACGGCATCCAACCACGTGTTTCAGAAGCTTGGCGATCTAGTCGCATACCGCCTGCTCGGACTGCCCGGCGATTCCGCCGCCGGGGCCGCGGTGCAGTTCTTCGTCATGGACGTGGCCAAGATCTTCGTCCTCTTGGTGCTCGTGATCTACGGCATGGGTCTGCTGCGGGCGATGCTGTCGCCCGAACGGGTGCGAGCGTTCGTGCGCGGTCGACCGGACTGGCAGGCCCGCGGAATGGCGGTGACGCTCGGTGCGGTCACACCCTTCTGCTCCTGCTCCTCGGTTCCGCTGTTCATCGGTTTCGTCGAGGCGGGTATCCCGCTCGGGGTGACCTTCTCCTTCCTGATCGCCTCGCCGATGATCAACGAGGTCGCCGCGGTGCTGCTGGTGGGCATCCTGGGCTGGAAGCTCGCGGCCCTCTACGTGGCCGCGGGTCTCGCCGTGGCCTGGCTCGGCGGCATCGTCATGCAGTGGTTCCGACCGGAGCGCTGGGTGGAGGACTATGTCTGGAAGATCCGCGTGGGCGATGCCGCGCTTGCCGCTCCCGACACCAGCCTCATCGGGCGCCACCGCTACGCGGTGGGCGAGGTGCGGGAGATCGTCGGGCGCATCTGGCGGTGGGTACTGATCGGCATCGGGGTCGGCGCCCTGTTCCATGGCTTCGTGCCCACATCCTGGGTCGTCGAGCACCTGGGCGGCGACCAGTGGCTGGCCGTGCCCGGCGCCGTGGTGCTCGGAATCCCGCTCTACTCGAACGCCACCGGCGTGATTCCGGTCGCCGAGGCCATGTTGGCCAAGGGGGTCGCCGTCGGCACGACCCTGGCGCTGATGATGAGCATCGCGGCCCTGTCGCTGCCGGAGATGCTGATCCTGCGCAAGGTCATCCAGTGGCAGGCGCTGGCGCTGTTCGCCGGCGTGCTGGCGACGGCGTTCGTTCTCGTCGGGTGGGGCTTCAATGCCCTCACCTAGCGCTCTCCATGACAGCATCCGGAGGAATTCCATGACAGCGACGGACAATGAGAAAGAGAAAGTCCGCGAGCAGGTTCGCCAGACCTACGGAAGCGTCGCAGAGACCGCCGACGCCTGTTGCAGCAGCGGTTGCTGTGGCCCCGTCGCCGTCGACTCAACGCGACTCGGCTATAGCACCGGGGAGTTGGAAAGCGTCCCAGCCGGCGCCGAATCTGGGTCTCGGCTGCGGCAATCCCCAGGCCATCGCCGAGCTGCGCGCCGGCGAGACGGTGCTCGATCTGGGCTCCGGTGCCGGCTTCGACTGCTTCCTGGCGGCGCGGCAGGTCGGCCGAGACGGGCGCGTCATCGGCGTCGACATGACGCCGGAGATGCTCGCCAGGGCGCGCGCCAACGCCCGGCGCGACGGCATCGGCAACGTCGAGTTCCGGCTCGGCGAGATCGAGGACCTGCCGGTGGCCGACAACAGCGTGGACGTGATCATGTCCAATTGCGTCATCAATCTGTCGCCGGACAAGCCGCGGGTCTTCCAGGAATGCGTTCCGGGTGCTCAAGCCCGGCGGACGGCTGGCGATCTCAGACATCGTCGCGACGGCCCCGCTGCCCGACGCGCTGCGCGACGATCCGGACCTGCTCAGCGGATGCGTCGCGGGCGCCGCGACCGTTGAGGAGATCGAGCGCTGGTTGGCCAGCAGCGGGCTTCGACGAGGTGCGGGTCGATCTCAAGCCGGAGAGCCGTGAAATGGTCCGCGACTGGTTTCCGGGACGGGGCGTCGAGGACTACGTCTGCTCGGCGACCATCGTCGCCTTCAAGCCAGGCAATACTTCCGCCGGCCCCTGCTGAAGACTCAGTCCTGAGGAACAGATAGACCGATGAAGAACATCAAAGTACTTGGCTCCGGTTGCCGCAACTGCGAGATCACCGCCAACGTCATTGCCCAGGCGGCCAAGGAGGCGGGCGTGGAGATCGCGCTGGAGAAGGTCACCGATATCGGCGAGATCATGTCCTACGGGGTCATGTCGACACCCGGCGTCGTGATCGACGGTCAACTGGTCCATGCGGGCGGGATCCCCGGCCCGGACCTGGTCCGGGCCTGGGTGAACGGATTAGGAACTGTCGGTTGCCAGGAGACTCACGATGAGCACCCAGTGCGAGGTCACCGCCAAGAGGGCCGCCGGTAGCCCCATGGGCGCATTCGAGCGCTACCTCACCCTGTGGGTGTTCCTGTGCATCGCAGCGGGCATCGGCCTCGGGCAGATCTTCCCCGGCTTTTTCCAGTTCGTCGGCAGGCTGGAAGTTTCCCAGATCAATCTGCCGGTGGCGGTGTTGATCTGGCTCATGATCATTCCGATGCTGCTAAAGATCGACCTGCACGCCCTCGCCGGTGTACGACGGTACTGGCGCGGTGTCGGCGTCACCCTGTTCGTGAACTGGGCGGTGAAACCGTTCTCCATGGCGCTGCTCGGTTGGATCTTCATTCGCGGCCTGTTCGCCGACTGGCTGCCGGCCGAGCAGATCGACAGCTACATCGCCGGACTCATCCTGCTCGCCGCCGCTCCCTGCACCGCGATGGTCTTCGTCTGGAGCCACCTGTGCAGAGGGCGAGCCCCACTTCACGCTGTCCCAGGTGGCGCTGAACGACGTCATCATGGTGTTCGCCTTCGCCCCGATCGTCGGCCTGCTGCTCGGACTGTCCGCCATCGCCGTTCCCTGGGACACGCTGTTCCTGTCGGTGCTGCTCTACATCGTGGTCCCGCTCGCCATCGCTCAGACCTGGCGGACGCTGGTGCTGCGCGGCAGCAACGGCCGGACGCGTCTCGATGCGCTGATCAAGACCATGCACCCGGGCTCTCTGCTGGCCTTGCTTGCGACCCTGGTGCTGCTCTTCGGCTTCCAGGGCGAGCAGATCCTGAAGCAGCCCCTCGTCATCCTGCTTCTGGCGGTGCCCATCCTGATCCAGGTGTTCTTCAACTCGGGACTCGCCTACCTGCTCAACCGCGCGGTGCGCTCGCCGCACTGCGTGGCCGGCCCCTCGGCCCTGATCGGGGCCAGCAACTTCTTCGAGCTGGCGGTGGCCACGGCCATCGTGCTGTTCGGCTTCCAGTCCGGCGCGGCGCTGGCGACCGTGGTCGGCGTGCTGATCGAGGTGCCGGTGATGCTCGCCGCCGTGGCGGTGGTCAACCGCACCCGGGCGTGGTACGAACGCCGCGACGGGATAACGACCTACGAGGAATGCTGTCCCGCCGAGCGGCCTCCGCCGTGATAGAACCGGAAGGCCCGGTCTATCCAGTTGTTAATCGCGCGTTTTAATATTCGATTTGTCGTATATAATTGCCCGTCGCACCGCAGCTCCCCCTGTCTGCCGGGGACAGGCGCGCTGGTACCGCCATCGCCGCTGCAACAGGAGTGTGACGGCAATCAACTGAGCACACGTGCCTCCGAGGAACCCGGTATGCTCCTTCCGCACCGCCTTCTCCTCTTCGCCGTTCTTCTGGGCGTCATCGCCCCGGCCGTTGCCGATCGTCAGTTCCTGGTCGACGCGGACTGGCTCGCCGAGCACATCGAGGACGAGGATCTCGTCGTGCTCGAGGTCCGCTACCACCCTCACCGCTATTACACCGTTGGCCACATCCCCGGCGCGGTTCAGGTACAACGCTTCAGGGACCTCGGCGACAACGCCGCCAGCCCCCTGATGCGCTTCCCCCCCAAGGAGCCATTCCAGACCACGCTGCGCCGCTGGGGCGTGAATGACGACTCGACCCTGGTCATCTACGACGACGTCGAGCACGGCGCTGGCCTCACGCCTGTACTACCTGCTGGCCCTCTACGGCTTCGACATGGAGCGGGTCAAGGTCCTCGACGGCGGCACCATCGAGTGGAGCGCCTTCAACGAGCTGAGCAAGGACTCCGTCGAGCGCGCACCCGGGAGCCGTCACCCTGACGGAGGCGAACCCCGAGATGTTCGTGGAGTGGACGGCGGTCTACGACGACGTGGTCTCCCGCCGCGACCCCAAGGTCGTGCTGATCGACGCCCGGCCACGCGCCATGTACACCGGCGAGGTGATCCAGCACTCCATCGTGGGCGGGCACATCCCGGGGGCGATAAACATCGTGAGCCTCGACGGCACCGACGGCCAGAGCCAGAAGTGGCGCGAATGAAGAGACGCTCGCCGCGCTGTACGAGGCCATCCCCAAGGACAAGACCGTCTACGTCTACTGCCACGACGGCTTCCGCATGAGCCTGGCGTGGATGCAGCTCAGGCACCTGGGTTACGAGGACGTGCGCCTTTACAACGGCGGCTGGTCCCACTGGGGCAACACCCTCACGCTGCCGGTGGTGGAGGGCGAGGCGCCCTTCGACGAGGCGTTCGAGCTTTAGCGGTGCAAGCCGGCGGTTTCGCCTTCGGGCGATCGGATTTGGTTCGCTTTCATTTCAGACTAGAGGAGACGAGACAATGGGCTATTCGCGTCGGCATCAACGGCTTCGGCCGCATGGGCAAACTGGGGCTGCGCGCCGGCTGGGACGCCGCAGAGATCGAGATCGTCCACATCAACGAGATCAAGGGCGACGCGGCCTGCCACGCGCACCTGCTGGAGTTCGACTCGGTGCACGGGCGTTGGCGCCATGAAATCACTTCCCGGGAGGACGCCATCGTTGTCGACGGCCGGGAGATCGGCTTCAGCACGGACGGCCAAGCCCGAGGAGGTCGACTGGGGCGCCCGGGGTATCGACCTGATGATCGAGTGCTCCGGCAAGTTCAAGACCCAGGAGGCCCTGCAGCCCTACTTCGACCAGGGCATCAAGAAGGTGCTGGTCTCGGCGCCGGTGCCGGAGCCTGCGCTCAACATCGTCTACGGCATCAACGACCACCTCTACGACCCGGCCGTGCACGACATCGTCACCGCCGCCTCCTGCACCACCAACTGCCTGGCCCCGGTGGTCAAGGTGATGCACGAGCGGATCGGCATCGTCCACGGCTGCATGACCACCATCCACGACATCACCAACACCCAGACCATCGTCGACGTGGGCCACAAGGACCTGCGCCGGGCCCGGGCCTGCGGCGAGTCCCTGATCCCCACGACCACCGGCTCCGCCAAGGCCATCACCAAGATCTTCCCGGAGCTCACCGGCAAGCTGAACGGCCACGCGGTGCGCGTGCCCCTGCTCAATGCCTCGCTGACCGACTTCGTGTTCGAGGCGGCGCGCCCGGTGACCGCGGAGGAGGTCAACGGCTACTTCAGGGAGGCGGCCGAGGGCGAGCTCAAGGGCATCCTGGGCTACGAGGAGCGCCCCCTGGTCTCGATCGACTACAAGGACGACCCGCGTTCCTCCATCGTCGACGCCCTCTCGACCATGGTCATCGACGGCACGCAGGTGAAGATCTACGCCTGGTACGACAACGAGTGGGGCTACGTGAACCGGATGATGGATCTGGCGCGCAAGCTCGCACGGATGATGTAGCCGTGGATCAGGGACTGCGCACCTATCTGGTCGTAACCGGGGCCTACTGGGGGTTCACCCTGACCGACGGCGCCATTCACATGCTGGTGGTGCTGCACTTCCACAACCTGGGCTACAGCCCGCTGGCGATCGCCTTCCTGTTCCTCTTCTACGAGGTGTTCGGGATCATCACCAACGGACTGGGAGGCTGGATCGCCTCCCATATCGGGCTCAACCGCACCATGGTCATTGGGGGTTTCCTGCAGGTCTTCGCCCTCGGCATGCTGGCCGTCGACCCGTCCTGGCTGTCAGTGGGTTATGTAATGACGGCCATGGCGCTGTCCGGCATCGCCAAGGACCTCAACAAGATGAGCGCCAAGTCGAGCGTCAAGCTGGTGGTGCCCAAGGGCGAGGACGCCGACACGCGGCTGTTCAAATGGGTGGCCATACTCACCGGATCCAAGAACACCCTCAAGGGTGTCGGGTTCTTCCTGGGCGGACTGCTGCTCTACCTGATCGGGTTCCGCTGGGCCATGGCGGGCATGTCTGCAATGCTCCTGGTCATTTACCTCTATGCCGGGTGGGTGCTGCCGATGGGGCTGGGTGCGGCCAAGACCAAGGCGAAGTTCAGCCAGATCTTCTCCAAGACCCGGGAGATCAACATCCTGTCGGGGGCGCGCTACTTCCTGTTCGGCTCCCGGGACATCTGGTTCGTGGTCGGGCTCCCGGTATTCCTGGCATCCGTTACGGGGTGGAACCACATCGAAGTGGGCAGCTTCCTTGCCCTATGGGTGATCGGGTACGGATTCGTCCAGGCCGGCGCCCCTGCCCTGCTGCGCAGGGGCCACCGCGGACGCGGACCCCAGGGTACCAGCGCCCGCAACTGGGCGTTGCTGCTCGCGGTCTTCCCCGCCGGCATCGCCGTGGCCCTGACGTCGGGCCTGGACCCGGCCCTGTCGCTGATCATCGGCCTGGGTGCATTCGGCGCCGTTTTCGCGATCAACTCCGCCGTCCACTCCTACCTGATCCTGGCCTACTCGGACCACGACAAGGTCGCCATGAACGTAGGCTTCTATTACATGGCCAACGCGGCGGGCCGGCTCACGGGAACGGTGCTCTCTGGCTGGGTCTACCAGACCCAGGGACTGACCGGCTGCCTGTGGTGGTCCACGGCCTTCGTGCTGGCAGCGGCCGCGATCTCCTTCCTGCTGCCGCCAGTGCCGACGGAGGTTCCAGTCGCGGCGCCGTCCTCTTAAGAAACCGGAGGCGCTCTAATGCCCACCGGCCCGCCGATGAGCGGGCATGGGCGCAGACATAAACAACTGTTCCATGGACGGAACGTCCTATTCCCCTCTCCCGCTCGCGGGAGAGGGCCGGGGTGAGGGGCGGCCCAGTCGGGCGACGCTACATCAACCGGACGACTTGCTCATGCTGCAGACCGAGCGTCAGCACTCCGATCTTCAGCGCCTGCTCGGCGAAGCTCTCCAGATCCGCCCAGCGGTCGCCGGTGTCGACGACATCCGAAACCGACTCGCTCACGAGCCGCAGCCTGTAGGCGCCCGCGGCGCGCTCGGCAACCGGCGTCTCCTCCGCGCAGACATAGAGCTCCGGCTCACGCCCGCCCATTGGCACGAAGGCAAGGACGAACCGGTAGGGACGGCCGTCCCCGCTCTCGATCTCGCCGAGCAGCGAGGCGGCGTAGTCTCCGATCTGATAGCGTCGTTTAGGGATGGCGGTCCGGATGGACGGACGGTCCTGCATGGGGGCTCTCCTGACTGGCTTTCCCGCCAGATGGGGACGCACCAGGCCGGAAACGAACCCGAAAGCCGCCCACAGCCGCCGGCAGATAGCCGATCACCCCGCGGCCGCCGTTCCTTCCACCCCGGTCATCGCGGCTGAGCGCCTGACCCGCAGGGATGTCCCAGAGCGCGCAGAGATCCAAGGGGTTGCCCGGACGCTTCCTCGGGCTCGGGACGTTTTCCGTAAGGCGCGGCCACCACGAGAGAAAAACGTTGGACGCCGCGAAGCAATTTAGGCGGCGCGGGCCGCGCCTTGTCAGATCACGATTCCACTGCTATACCATTCACGTCGCCGGTGCGTACTCCCCCCGAGTACACCGATGAGATCGCTTACAGCCCGCGACACCAGGATAGAAATTATAACTAGCACCCGTAGACGGCCAGGGACCTAGGACCCGCCGTCAGGTGCCTTCCGGGAGGATTCGGCCATGGTCTCGACACGGATACGATTGACGGCAAGCCCCCCGCCAAGCAAGCGCTGTCGACCGGCCCCGCGGTCCTAACCCGCGCCCGTCGCGTCGCCATGGGCGGCCTGACCGGCGCCTCGGGGTGCCTGGCGAAGCTGTCACGCCCCCAGACCGCGGGGCTGATCCCCCGACCGCGCCTATTTCGACGTCTCGATAGTGGCTGCGCGCGCGGGGCGGTCTGGGTTTACGCCCCTGGAGGCTCCGGCAAGACGTCGCTGCTCGCGACCTGGGTCGAAGCTGGCCCGCGGGCCCCCATCTGGTACCGGGCCGACGAGGACGACGCGGACGCCGCGACCCTGGTGCACTATCTCGGGCGCCTGGCCTCCGAGCATGACCCGGGCGCGCCGCCCTTGCCCGCGCTGACGCCGGAGTACCTCGGCGATCTCAGCACCTTCGCCCGCCAGTTCGTGCGCGAGCTCTACGCTCGCCTGCCCGAACCCTTCGTGTTGGTGGTGGATGACATCCATCAGATCCACGCGGACTCCCCGGCACAGCGACTGCTCATGGCCGCGCTGTCCGAGGTGCCACCGGGGAGCGCGGTCATCCTGTGCGGCAGGACAGCCCCGCCGCCCGCGCTCGCCCGCTTCACCCTCAACGAGAGCGCCGTCACCGGCGAGGAACTCAGGCTCGACGCATCCGAGGCGGCGGCACTGCTGGAGCGCATCGACCCGGGCCGAGATCGGGACGTCGAGGCCCTGATCAGGGCCTCCCAGGGCTGGGTCGCCGGCTTCGCGCTGCTCGCGAGCGATCCCGGCGCGACGGCGGCCGAGGAGCCCAGACTGACGCCGGACGCCGGCGACGCCCTGTTCGCCTATTTCAGCCAGGAGGTCCTCGCCCGCTGCAGTCCGGCCGAGCAGGCCTTCCTGGTCGCGACCGCCCCGCTCGCCACCTTCACGCTGGCGCAGGCGCAGGCGCTCACGGGCCGCGAGGACGCGGAAGAGGTCCTGGAGACCCTGCGTTGCGGACAATTCTTCGTCACCCGGCTCTCCACCGACCCGCCAAGCTACCGCTGCCACCCCCTTTTTCACGAGTTTCTGCGCCACGAGGCAAGGCGCACGCTAACGGCACAGGAGTGGCTGCGCCTGCGACTGCAGGCGGCGGCGCTGGCCGAGGCGGCGGGCGCGACCGCTACCGCCGCGGCGCTCTGCATCGAGACCCGAGCCTGGAGCGAGCTGACCGGGCTCCTGTGCCGGACGGCGCCGGCGCTGGTGACCCAGGGCCGTCACGCCCTCCTCGAGCAGTGGATCGGGCAGGTCCCCGCGGATGTCCGGGCGCAATCCGCGTGGCTGCTCTACTGGCTGGGAACGGCGCGGGTCTACGCGGGGTTGACCCGAGACGGACGGGCGTTGCTCGAATGCGCCTATCGGGGCTTCGCGTCCGACAGGGAGCTGCAAGGCATGCTGCTCGCTTGGGGCGGCATCATCGAGAGCTACAGCTTCGAGTGGGACGACGTCGCGGCGGTCGCGGACTGGACGGACCGGATCCAGGCCGAGCTGCCGGCGTACCTTCCCGGCCTGCCGGCCCCGGTGGTGGCGCGGCTCCTCAGCGCCGGTATGGCGCTCGAGGTGACCCAACGCGCCCACCCGGTTACCCGGCGCCTGGTCGAGCTCGCCGGGATCGCGCTCGGGCACCCCGATCTGGAGATGGCCCGGGGCCCGGCGATGACCCTGCTGCTGATCGACCGGCTCTACGGCGGGGATTTCGCGGAGGCGCAGGCCATGCTGGACATGGTGAGCGGCGCGCCCGGGTTCTCGGAGTGGCCGCCGCTCGCCCGCATGCTGTTCCTCCAGTTCGAGGCCGCCTGCGCCTGGCAGACCGGGCACCCCGAGCGGACCGATGAGCTGGTGGAGCGGGTGCTCAGGTACGCCGACGAAACCGGCATCCACGGCACCGATTTCGTGACCACTACGCAAGGCGTCTACGCCGCATTGTCCGTCTGCGACGGGCCGCGAGCGCTCGAGTATCTGAACCGGCTCGCCGCCCTGCTTCGGCCGGACCGTCGCGGCGACGCCGCGCACCTTGGGGCACTCACCGGGTGCTGGAAGCTGCTGGCCGGCGATCTGCTCGGTGCACAGCACGACATAACGCGCGCGGCCGAGGTGGTGGAGAGCCTGGGGATGGGTTTCGCCGCCCTGGTCACCTGGGCCATGCTGGCCTGGGTGCTGGCGCTGCAGGGTTCCTTCGACCGCGCGCGGGCCCTGATACGGGAAAACATCGCCCGCACCCGCGCGGCAAGGACCGCCAGCATCGAGTTCGAATCCCTGGTCGCGCTCGCCTATACGGAGTTAGCGGATGGTAAGCGGGAGGTCGCCCGCGAGACGCTGAGTGAGGCCTTCGAACTGGGCCGGCAGCGGCGCTATTTCGTCACTGGGCCCGTCTGGCAGCCCGAGGCCATGTCATGGCTGTGCGCCGAGGCCCTGGAGGCCGGCATCGAGTCGGACTATGCCCGCGAGCTGATCACCCGTCGCGCCCTCGTGCCGCCGTCGCCGGACGTCGAGCACTGGCCCTGGCCGGTGCGCATCCACACCCTGGGCCGTTTCGGCGTGTTCGTCGGCGGCAACCCCCTGGGTTTTCAGCGCAGGGGTCCTGGAAAACCGATCCAGCTCCTGCAGGCGATGATCGCGCTCGGCGGCCGCGATGTCGGGGTCCACGCGCTGGAGGACCTGTTGTGGCCGGATTCGGAGGGAGACGGTGCCGGAAATGCCTTCCACGTCACCCTGCTTCGGCTGCGGCGAATGCTCGGGGACGCGGCGCTGACGCTCCACGATCACCGGGTCTCCCTCAACGACCGCTACTGCCGGGTCGACGCCTGGGCGCTGGAGCGACAGGTGACCCGTTTCGAGGCCGAACAGGTGGCCGAAGGCGGGCGGTGCACCGAGCCCAAGCGGCTGGCCGAGCAGGCGCTCGGGCTCTACCAGGGCCCCTTTCTCGCCGGGGAGGACGCGAGTTGGGCGGCGGCCATGCGGGCGCGGCTGCGCAGCCGCTTCCTGCGCCTGGCGTGCGGCTGCGCCCGGCAGCTCCGGGAGGGCGGCGACTGCGAGGAGGCGGCCAGGCTCTGCCGGCGGGTGCTGGAGATCGAGCCGGTTGCCGAGGAGATACTCGTCGAGCTCCTGCGCTCCCTGATCGCCGGTGGGCTGACGGCCCAGGCCACCGCCGCTCTGCGGGAGTCGGAATTGCTGTTCCAGCGGCTGCTTGGCCGGCCCCCCTCGCCGGTGCTCTGGCGGCTGATCGAGTCCTGACGGCGCCACCGGTCCGTCGGAAGCGCCGAATGGGCCCGGGATACCGGGCGACCATAACGGATCCGTCGGCAGCAGCGTGATGCCCTCGACCGTCGCCTGCGCCACCAGCATTCGGTCGAAGGGGTCCTTGTGGATGGGTGGTTCAATAACAGCGGCAAACAGCGTGCACGGCCGTAGTCCCCGGGTAGTGTCCCCGCGGCTTGGGCAGATGTACAAGCCCCCGCGATTCGGGCTCCGTTGTGGACGGCATCGGCCTGGGTCATCGTCCAGAATCTGGACGGTAAGCCAAGGTTCATGTTCCCCATGTCAAGACAGCCCTGCGCCGCGGATCCTGCCAAGCTTTCGAGCTATGCGGCCGGGTGGCTCGCCCGCGAGCGGGCCAGACACAAAAACCAAGCCCGTTGGCGCGCTCGCATCGAGGCTCGCCTGCCCGGGGTCGCGCGCATGCTCGCGGAGAAATTCGATGCCACCCGAGTCCTGCTCTTCGGCAGCGTCGCCCGCGGCGCGGCCCGACCCGAGAGCGACGTCGACCTGCTGGTGGAGGGCCTCCCCATGGAGCGCGTCATCGAGGCGACGGTCCGCGCCGACCGGCTGCTCGCGGAGGCGAGCGCGGACCCGGTCCCGGCCGATCGGGCCAGACCCGAGGTACTAACCCGGGCGCTTGCCGAAGGGATCCTGCTCCATGGCGGCTGACAGCGCGGCCAAGCTGCGCCTACTGGCGGCGGAGGTTCGCGCGGAGAAGAGCCGCATCGATTGAACCCTGGCGGACTATGCCGCCGCCGTCGACGCGGTCGGCCGTCCGGATGCCGAGCGGCTTCAGCTCGATGGCGCGGCGGCCCTGCTCGACACCTTCTACATACGGATACGTCAAGTCCAGAGCAGCTCGACCTCGTAGGGCTCGAGCTGTCGATTTTGGGTGACGAGGGTCAGACCCTCGACGCGCGCCTGGGCGATCAGCATGCGGTCGAACGGGTCACGATGGTGGTCCGGCAGCGCCCGCGTCACCTCGGCGTGCTCGAAACGGATCAGAAGCCTTTCAAAGCCGCTCTCCGCGACGCCGCTGGCGAAGTCGGCATCCAGCTTGATGCGGCCGAGGCGCGCCTTGATTGCGACCTCCCAGGCCGACGCGGCGCTCACGAACACCAGATCCGCGTCGACGATGGCCTGGCGCGCCGCCTCGGTCAACCGGACATCGTCGGTCTTCCACCACAGAAAGCAGTGGGTGTCCAGCAGCAGCCGGCGGGCCTTCCTCACGGGCGCCCGTCAAACGCGCCGAGGGTCTCGTCCGGCAGCGGCGCGTCGAAGTCTTCGGAGATCCGCACCTTGCCCTGCCAGCCGCCCGGCGCGCGTCCCTGATGCGGCCTCCCCAGGGGGACCAGCTTCGCCAGCGGCCGGCCGGCCTTGGCGATAATGATCTCCTCTCCCGCGGCGGCCCGGTCCACGAGACTGGACAGCTCGGTCTTTGCCTCGTAGAGATTCAACAACATCTTAGGCATTGCAGTGGGACCATTTGGTCAAGCTTGACCAAACTTTTGCGCCGGACGTTGCGGGGTACAGGCGGCGGGATGGGTCAGCGATGTCGGCCGCCCACGGACTTACCGTCTTTGGTGACAGCGCCGGCGCCCGATCGGCGCCCTCGGCGGTTCCTGATTCCTTTCCCGTGCAACCGATCCGTGCCGAAGCCGTTAGCGCCGTTATTCCCTGTTCCTGCCCTTATACCGCCCTGACCCCGGCAGAGAGAATTTGTCGATTCTGTAAGTCATCTGTAAGTCCGACCGTGAAACTATGTTTCCCGCGGCGAGGCTCTGCCAGGCGATGCCTGAGACACCAACGGCATAGGAACGCCGAGCGGCAAGGCCCGAAGTCCCGCGGCGACTGGAACGTAACAACGATTCAGTCGGAGGAGGACCAGATGAACGATTCGGAAACGCGAATCGAGATAGCGCGGAGCAGGCCTGAAGCGCGTGCTGTCTCGGCCGCCGCCAGTCTGGCGCGGGCAGGTTCAACACCAAGGCCGCGGCGAATGCGCCAGGGAGGACAGGTTCGGCTTTACATCGGCGACGTTCGCGACGACACGCGTGGCACGTCGTTCGACGGAACAGTACCCACGCGGTTGCTCGGGGAATTCGTCACGACGCGGACGGCAATACGCATGGCTTTGTCCTGCACAAGGGCGTCTTCACCCAGGTCGACGGGCCCTACCCTGACGCGATCACAACCTCGTCAATGGGATAAACGGCGAAAGTGCGTGCTCGCAGCGAACGCACGTTGACATCATTGGAAGCCGGATTCACGCCTTACGACCAGCAACGACGTCTTACTGCGCGCGGCATCATCCGGCTCCCGACGGCAATCCAAGCTGGCTACGTCGCGGACGTCGGGACCCAGGGCGACGACTGCAGCAACGACGGCCGTGTGGCTCGCTACCGCCTCTCCAACGGCACGTACCTCGGCGATTTCGACCGCGACGGCTTCGACGCTCCGTTCCACCCCCGTGGCCTGGTGATGGGTCCCGACGGGCTGCTCTATGTCTCGTCGGTCGGCTGCCTAAATCCCGACGATCCGCTGTTCGACCCCCTCGCCGGCTATGTCCTGCGCTTCGATCCGCGCACCGGAGCATTCGTCGACGTCTTCGCGTCGAACGAAACCATCCCGGAGCTGCACCGCCCGCGAGGGCCTGGTGTTCGACGACGCGCGGGAATCTATGGGTGACGAGCTTCCGTCCGACGCGGACGACAACGACAAGATCCGGAGCTGGCGGCAATCGCAGGCAAGCTACGACGGGTGCTCGAGCGGCGTGCTCCCATGGTTCGGCGCCACGCGCAAGCATTGAAGCTAAGTGCGCGTCCTGGACAGCTTCGTCACTCGCGGGGACCTCTACATCCCCATCACCGGCGGCGACCCGACGACCGCCGGCGAGGTGCGCCGCTGCCGCACCAGGGACCTCTCCTGCAAGGTCCTGGTCCCGGCCGACGGCACCCTGATCATGCCCTACTACCTGAGCTTCGAGCACACCGATCCGTCGACGCTCGACTACGACGACTGACCGAAATGCGGCGGGCGCGCCGCGCACGCCGCAGCCCGCCCGCCAACCACCCCGAAAGGAGAAATCGATGAACACTTACAAGACGACCGCCGTTCTGGACATGCATCGGCCCCTCGACGAGCAACGCAAGAGGAGCCTGGAAGAGACCCTCAAGGCCGACGCCGGCGTGGTCTCGGTGTGCAGCCCCGACCATCTGCCCCGCCTGCTGATGGTGGCCTACAACGCCACCCGCACCAGCTCTTCCAGCATCGTCACCCGCGTCCGCGGTGCAGGGCGCCATGCCAGCATCGTCGGCTGCGCCTGAGCCTTTGCATCTGGTCTCGGCGTCTGGCGCCGTCGACCTTGGCGGCACCGGACGCGGCGGAATGCATGCCAAACGAGGTACCGCAACCATGGACAGCATCAATCTACTAGAACCGCTGCGTCTGGACCCCCCCGTGGGGTCACCGCGCGAGAAGCTCACCGTCGTGCTCGCCTCCGGACCGGAAGACGGCGGCATGCGCGCCACCCTTGCCCTGTGCGCCGCGGTGACCGCGCTCTGCCTCGAGCAGCAGGTCGAGGTCTTTCTGGCGGGCGACGGGGCCTTTTGGGCCTACGAAGGTCGCACCGACGGTATCCAGCGCAACGGCTTCCCAGCGCTGGAGACGCTGATGGAGAACTTGGTCGATCTCGGCGGCGCCATCTATGTCTGCTCCGCCTGCGATCAGGTCTGCGGCATCACCGCCGGGGAAGCGGTCGAGCCGCCGCGGCGGCGCACCGGGATCGAACCGCGCGGGCTGGCGGCGGTGCTCGGGAACCTGGGGCTCGGGACCTTGGTGACACTTTGAGCCGGCATCGAAGCCGGACCGGCCAAAGACCCGAGCCGACCCCTTGGAAATGGAGACGGACATGAGCTGCCTGATCCCCCCTGCCTGCGTGTTTTGTCGGCACTATCACGCGGCGCGCAACGAACGCAGCGACGCACTCCCGAGCTGCGATGCGTTCGCTGCCATCCCCGAGGAGATCTTCATGGGGCAGTTCGATCACGGCGAGGCGTTTCCCGCGGACGGGGGCCTGCGCTTCAGCCTGGTCGAAGCGGACCGGCAGGACTTTCTTGACCTCAACGCGGTGCGCCGCGAGCTGGGGTTGCTCGTCTACCACGAGCCCCCGGCCGAAAAAGCCGCGGAGGGTCATGCGCAGGCGGCGGACCCGGGGCTCACTGTCCTGCCGCCAATCATCGGTCAGGCGCAATTGCCGTGGCCTCAGGTCGGGTCAGGCGCGCCGAGGCGCTCAACGCGCGATTCTGGCAGCCATCCGTAGTTCGAGGCTTGGCAGTCCGACACTGCCCGTCCGAATGCAAAGCCGATCCAACCCGGAACCAAGGTGTCCGGGGCATGGCATTCGCTGTGGACCGGCCGGCGAGCCTAGGCCCAGTCAAGCAACCACCACAAGCGGTCGTGAAGGAAGAAATCGTGAGCGTCCCAAGAAACATCGGTATTGATCGCGCGGGGTCCCAGTCGACGGCGCCGCGAGCGTCACGCGATTACGACGCATCTTTGGGTGGGAAGCGCTGTCATCCATATCTTGACGGCGCCCGTGCGGCTTGTTGCTCACATGCCGTCGGGTTCCTCTTGGCGTCTGCCTTATTGATGGGGCCGTCTTGGGTCCGTGCCGAGACCTATCTGTATACGAATAACAACGAGGTCGGACCAAGCACTGTTTCGGCATTCGTCGTGAATGGCGCCGGAGGACTGACAGAAGTGGCAGGATCGCCGTTCGGCACGGGCGCGGCGGGATACGGCGGGGTTGGCGTCTACGCATCCCAGGGCCTGGTCGTCTCACCCAGCGGGCCGTTTCTCTTCACGGCGGACGGGGGAGGATGCGACGCCGCGAACGCGAACGACGGGTGCGTCAGCGCCTTCGCGATCGACCCAACCAACGGTGCCCTGACACTCGTTGATGTGATCCCGCTTCCCTATGGGTTCAACAATTCCGGCGCGGCCACCTCTCTTGCCGTCACTCCCGATGGGAGTCACCTTTACGCGGCGAGCTATCTGGCACAGGTCATTTACCGCATGAGCGTTGCCCCCGACGGAGCTCTCACCATGGACGGTCTGACTTATGCCTCGTTTCCATTCCAAGACCTTCGCGCGCTCGCGATCAGCCCGAACGGTAAGTATCTGGCGGCCGGGGTGGGGTTCGACGGGGTGGCGATGTTTGGCATTGGTGTCGACGGAAACCTGACGCCGGTCTCGGGCTCGCCATTTCCGAGCACCGGGGGCACGGCCGGGATCGCGTTCAATGCTTCGTCGGATCGCCTCTACGCGGGGCAAGCCCTCTTCGGCGTGCCCATCGTGGACGTCTTCGGTATGGCCACCGACGGCGTGCTGAGCCCCCTAGCGGGCTCGCCCTTTGCGGCGTCAGACGGCATCAACTCGAACGTCGTGCTGCTCAGCTCGGACGAGCAATCGCTCTTTGTCAGCAACCAAGGGAGCGCTTCGGTCACGTCCTTTGATGTGTTGTCGGACGGCGGCCTGAGCGTTGCGGCTGGCTCGCCGTTTTCTTTGGATCCCGGCACCTCTTTTCCGACACTCATGGCTACCAACCCGGAGGGTACGGCACTCTACGTCATCGAGCGCGACAGCGCGGGAACCAGCGTCATCTCAGTGATGAATATCGGGCCGACTGGGGATTTGACGCCTTCATTGGGCTCGCCCGTCGGAACCACGCGGTCCGCGATCGTCGGCATCGGCGTCTACGCCAGCGGAGGTGCGCCGTCGGCTGAGCAGCCGGATCTCGCCATCGCCAAGCGGGCCTCGCCAACTCCGGCGCGGGTGGGCAAGGAACTGACCTACACCCTGATCGTCACCAACCAAGGCGCGGGGGACGCGACCAAGGTCGTGCTGCGCGACTGGATGCCGGCGGACGTTCGGGTGGTGGCGTTACCGGAGCGCTGCCGGCTGGCCGAGGGAGGGAAGCTGCGCTGCTGGCTCGGGAACCTGGCGGCCGGGGACGAGACGCGGCTCAAGATCGTCGTGCGGCCCAAGCAGCTCGGTCTCCTGATCAACCGGGCGAAGGTCACCGCGGCGGAGGCCGACCTCAACGAGGTTGACAACAGCGTCACGGTCAAGACCCGTGTCCTCGGCTGCATCGGCCCCGGCTACGACAACCCCCGTTGACCACCTCAGGGTCTCACACTCCGTGCGCCAGAACGCCGTCGGCCGACGTCTGTGCGCGTCGCGTGGGCCGAGGTGAGAACCCAAAGCATCTTCGGAGGCTCGTGCGCATGCTGGTGGATGATTTCGGGGCCACCCGTATCCTGCTTTTCGGCAGTTCCACCCGTGGCGCGAGCAGACCCGGGAGCGACCTGGACCTGTTGGTCGAGGGCAGCCCCTTTGAGCGCATCATCGCGGCGACGGTCCGTGCCAACCGGCTGCTCGCGGGGAATAGCAAATGCAGCCAGACGGCCGTCAAGAGACCATCTCAAAGGCCAGATGCCGATGTCCCTGCTTGATGCGATAGGTCGCAAAATCGCCGCGGTCGATGGTGAAGATCTTCCTGAGCTTTAGGGCCTCGGCGAGGACGACAAGGGAGGCGTCGGCGAGATCCATCGGGCGGTCCGCATACTGCACCATCAGCTCGAAGGCCCGGCTCAATGTGCCAGCGTCCAAGTACCAGACGTGCAGCCCCTGGGCCATGACGAAGTCGATCAACCGTTGCGAGCCGATGCTGCCAGGGGTCAGTAGGTGGAAGGCCTCCGTGAGCACGGGCACCGTGGTGCACAGCGGCTCCTCGATCCGCGCCAGGACCCCCACGCACCGCCGGTGATCCCCATCGGCGGGATCAAACAGGGCGACTAGCGGCCCCGTGTCGGTGAGGATCACGGCCGGTGCTTGCGGCGAATGATGCCCGCGAGAGCGGACTTGGCCTGGCCAGCTGGCGCACGGGCATAGCCCCCTTCACCCAGGTCCAGCTCGCGGTAGATGTCGTAGGGCTTGCGCTTGGCCTGTTGCAGCGCCTGGATCTCAAAGGCGGTCAGGCCCTCCTTCAGCACTTGGGAGATGGAGAGTCCCGTGATCGAGCGCAATCGCTCGAGGGTCTTCTCCGCCTCGTCGTCCAGCCGAACGGTTCGAGTGCCCATGGCAGGTACCCATCGTAGTGGTGTTATTACGCAGCGTAATACGACAACGGTCCCGGTGCAACCCCGCCGGGGCCCAAACATCGGGGGCGGAGCCCGTTGCCATGCACGGTGTGACACGGCGCTCTGAGTCACCCGGCAGGGCCCAGGGCTTGCCCCCGAAGCTCCCGAAGTTTCGAGGAGCGCGATGCGCTGGGTTCGTGCTGTGCGGAACTCGTTTGATCGTTGAAGCTATTCGCGTCGGTCACCGCCGCACTGTCTACCGGACCTGACGACCGGCCGGCACCCCCATGCTTACTCAGCGTTGGGCTACCTACTCTGCGGTCTGCTCGACGGCGAGAAAAGCCGCCGCCACGATTCAGTGGTCTGGGGTGACGACGGTGGCCGGTTGCAGGCCCGCTGTTGGCCCAAATCCTTCGCTCAATTGGGACGCGTTCCGACCAGCGGGTTGCACCGCGTAGCTGGCTACCGCGGCGCAGGACTCGCCGCCCAGATCCCAGAGGGCGGCGAGGTCGATGGCGACCGCGTCGAAGGGTGGAATACAGGCCGTGGTGCCGCCGGTGAACCGGCCGACGTTGCGCCACTGGTCCTGGTGGAGCGCGAAGGCCTCGACCGATCTTGTCCGAGGATCGAGCAGCCAGGCATCGGCGACGCCGTATCGGGCGTAGATCGGCATCTTGATCTCGCGGTCCTTGCTTTCGGTGGCGCTCGAGAGGATCTCGCAGACCCAGTCCGGAACCACCTCGAATCGGTGCCCGATGGGGATGCGCGGCATGCGCTCGCGGCGCCAGCCCGCCGTCCGCCGGGGTCGCCATGGTCTCCATTACCAGAGGGTTGTTATCCCGAACGCTTCGAACGCTGGGTCCCGGCTTACTAGCGGAAGGCGTTCCAGGTCGCTCTGGGCGGCAAGCATGCGGTCGAAGGGATCGCGATGGGTTGCCGTAAAACCTCCGGCATAAAGGCTGTGGCGATGGGTTATCGGCAGATGTTCGAAACCGTCGGCGGCGACCAGTTCCCCATAACGGAAAGCGGCCTCGGGCACCCCGGGTAATTTTCCCAGCCGTTGCTTGGTGGCGATTTCCCAGGCGTTGGCGGCGCTGACGAATACGCGATTGCCAGTGTCGGCGATCAACTGCCTTGCGGTTCTGGAAAGGCGTTCATCGTCGGTAAACCACCAGAGCAGGGCGTGAGTATCCAGCAGCAGGTTCATCAACGGTTCCAGGCGTCGAGTTCTTCGTCAGGCAAGGGCTCGAAAAAGGCGTCGCCCAACTTGCCCTTGAGCCGGCCGGGCTGCCTGGCGCCAGGGGCCGGGGCCAACGGCAGGAGCCGGGCATAGGGCCGGCCGGCCTTCGCCAGGATGATTTCTTCTCCGGCATGGGCCTGCTCCAAGAGTTTCGAAAGATGAGTCTTCGCCTCATGAACGTTGACGATTCGGGTCACGGCACACCTCAATTGGACTTAGTCATTGGACTTAGTCTACCTGTGGGCTCAGAGTGTAACAACAGGTTGGCTCCGCGCATGGGGAAAAGGGTCCCGGGAACAGTAAACCGAACAGTAAAGGGATCAGATCCCTGAACCCTTTAAGGAAGAGTATCTCGGCGATCCCGGCATTGCCGTCTGTGGCTGAGAAGGGCACGGTCCGGGAATGCTCGGCCGGTGGGCGTTGGTCCGGCTGTTACCAACGCACCGCGACCGGATACTGGCAGATCAAGGGGTCGGGTGTGACGATGACCGCCTGCCGGGCGATGGCCTGGCAGATCAGCATACGGTCAAAGGGGTCCTGGTGCAGCGGCGGCAGCCGGGCCAGCTCGAAGGTATCGGCCTCATCGATGGGCAGGGGGTCTAGTCGATGGCGCGAGCGGGCCTCGGGGATGAAGGCCGCCGGTGACTGGCCCTGGGGCAGGGGCAGACGCCCGAGGGCGTGCTTGACCCCGATCTCCCAGGCCGAGGCGGCCGAAACTAGAACTTCGTTGTCGGAATCGGCGATCAAGTCCCGGGCGAGCCCGGAGAGACGGTGCTCGGCCGAGGCCACCCAGATGAAGGTGCAAGTGTCCAGAATTAGCCTCATCGCGCCGGACCCTGACCCGGTGTATCGGCGGTACCGCTGAAGGCGGCGATCAGCTCATCGGGCAGCGGCTCCCAAAAGCTGTCCGGAAGCTCGTACCCGTCCTCCCGCGGACCCTGACCCAGGGGCCTCGGGGTGCCGGGTGACGACGCGATGGGTTTCAACTCCGCAACTGGCACATTGCGTCTGGCGATCACGACACGCTCCCCCCGCAGCGCGGCGGCAAGGTAATCCGACAGCTTGGCCTTCATCTCATGGACATTGACTTGGATCATGTCATGGTCCTCTTATTGGTTCATATCTTGGTCAATATTCTAGCAGACAAGGGAAATACGTGCCCAGGGCCGGGGGTCTTGGTCGCGTAACCGGAGGTCTTCGGGTTCGGGAATTCCAAGCGGGAGTGCCAAAGACAATATCCGTAGCTCCGGAATTCCGGGGGAGAACGCCATAGGAACGTTACGTAGGTCGCGCCCTTCGCCGTCTAACCCGGGGGAAAAGGGACCGTTAATTCAGCATCGGGGGAGGAGAATAAGGAGCCGTTTACTCACTCCGCACTGGGCCTGGTGGCCCCTTTCCAGGCCCCGCACCGACTCCTCATCCTGTTGAGGACGGCCCGCGCCTCGGGCTGGTCGTCGTCACCGCCCCGGCGCGCTCTGCCACTCACGCCGGTCGACGGAAGCTCAAGATGAAGCGAGGGACAGACTAAGTACCCGTGATATGGGGGTCGGAACCCCTAGCCTGCTCGGAGCTCATGTCCCGCTGCCGTCTTCCCAGAGGACAGCGATGTCAATGGAAACGGCGTCGAAGGGCGGAATACAAGCCGCGGTGTCGCCGGTAAACCGCCCAACGCTGCGCCGCTGGTCCTGGTTTAGGGCAAACGCCCCTCGACGGTCTTGGTTCGGGGATCGAGAAGCCAGGCGTAGGCGACCCCGTATCGGGCATAGATCGGCATCTTGGTCTCGTGATCTTTGCTTTCGGTGGAGCCCGACAGGATCTCGTAGACGCAATCCGGAATGCCTTCAATTCTGTGACCGGCGGGGATGCGTGGCATGCATTCACGGCGCCGGACGCGAGCTCCGGGACTTCCACCTCCGCGTCACGGAGCAGGTGCAGCTTCGGCTCGGGCAGAATCCTCCAGGCGGGGCGCTGCCGGATCGCCGGCCGCA
>CAVPOY010000012.1:0-77346 GCA_963707135.1 uncultured Gammaproteobacteria bacterium
CCGACCCAGTCCAGAACCATCTTGGCAAACTCGTCGGCCTTATCCTGATAGGAGAAGTGGCCGCAGTCCGGAAACGGTCAGCTCGCCACGTTTCATGCGCCGCGTGCAGGCGCTGGCCGTTGTCGACGAAGAAGGAGCCCTGATCGGCTCGCCCCAGAAGATCTTGCGCAATGGTAGATCGATCTCGCCAGCGCGGGTCAACCGTCGCGAGGCTATCCGGGTACCTGGCGGGTCATGCGTCACCGGCCTGATGCGGCCGGCCTGCTGGAGACATAGTTGGCGACCTCTGGGCCGGTCACAGTTCGACGTAGTAGAGCTGGTCGTTGGCCTCGACGACGTACCGGCCCGGTGATTGAAGACTCTACCGCCAGAACCCGGAACTGAACCACTGTCGATGACGCTGCCGTTGCGCGAGGGCGAGATGCCAGGGCCGTCACCGATCAGCAGCCGACGGCCCGGCGCTGGGCGTGGACCACGTAGTGGAGAGCCGTCGACATGCCGACGTCCGGCCCGACGATGTGGACCTGCTCCAGACCGAGCGTTGACGAAGCCGCCAAAAAGCGCCCCTGGGCCTCGAAGGTCATGAACTCGAGGCCGCCCTCGCTGCGCCGAAAGCCGGGCAGGTCCAGCGCGACCAGCTGGCAATGTCGCCGAGTCGTGTCCAGATCGGATCGAAAGGCCAGGATGCTCTGGGGGAGCGGGCCGAGGAGCAGCACTGTTGGTCCGTTCTGCTGCCGCCCTCGGCCAGGCGCACTTGACGCCGCCGACTGCGCGGTATGGGGCTGGCATGCCGCAATTCGGCCGAGGTGGACGTAGGCTGGTCCCCCGACCCGACGCCCGCTGGGCGGGCACCGCATGGGCTTGTATGGGCGTGATGGCGACAGCACGCCCTGCGTTTAGCTGCGTAAAGGCCGATGGGATCTTGGGTTCGCTCCATTTGGGGAATGCGTCCGTGGGAAAGGCGGACGTCAGTGAGCTGGGTGTCTTTCCGGAGTTAGCCGGCCAGGGGCTCCAGTCGTCGGCGATGGGACGAGCCCCTTGTCCTTGCGAATTGCTGTAAAGCGCGACCATCTGTTCGAGTCGTCGGGCTGCTGCTGTCGAGGGGGGTCGTTTCCCCGTTGCCTGATGTCGTAGAGATGCCGATTCGCCGTCGTTGTAGATGCCCGCGGGTGCGGACCTGAATCGCCTGTAGTCACGGCGACGATGTAGCCGTCGCCGAAGAACCTCAACACGACGCACTGGTCCTTGGCGCGGGGACGCGCGCGTCGCCTTCGAGGAAATCGCGCATGGAGGTATCCGAGGCGGCGTGACTTCTTGCGGCCTTGTAGTCGGTCGTGGACGCTCGACACTCGGCAGAGACCAGGTCGTCATCGCCACGTCCTTCACGCTGGCGAGCTCGTCGGTCTTTGGCCTGCCTTGGCGAAGGACTTGTTCTGCGGCGGTACGATGATCAACGGCACGCGGACACCGCCCTCGCCGATGAACCACTTCCACCACTGGAGGCCGCCGGTGGAGGCATTGGCCCAATCGGTACCGATGAAGCCGAAGGACGTTGCCCCGGCCGATGTCCTCGAATGCCTGGCTGAAATTCTCGGCCAGCCACTGGTTGCCTGCGCATTGCTGAGCTCACCGCGAACGTCCGTGCCCTCCGGTCCGTTGTCTGACATGTAGATGACCAGGGTATTCGCGTGCTGCCCGGTTGCGGAGGAGTTGAGCAGCTGGCCGATGTGTTGGTCCTGCGACTCTCATCGATCGCCGAGGAGGTCGCGATCACGCGCCTGGCGGCGCTTCTCCTCTTCGCTGAGATCGGACCAGGACCGCAGCAAGCGACTATCCTTATCCGCGGGGAAGGGCGCGTCAGCGGGAATGATGCCGTGCATCTTCTGGGACTCGAACCGGGCGCGCTTAAGCCCTTCGAAACCGACCTCGAGGTAGTGCTCGAAGTAGCGGTCGATCAGATAGTCCGGAGCCTGCAGCGGCGCGTGGGGAGTGGTGTAGGCCAGATAGGCGAAGAAGGGCTTCCCGCTGTCGCGGCCTTGTTCGAGGTACTGCAGCATCTTGGCCGTGAAGAGGTCATCGGAGTAGATGCCCTTGGGTCGCTCGACTTCTTTGCCGTCCTCGTAGAACGGTTCCTTCGGGATCTTTCCGGCCTTGACCTGTGCGGCGACCTTCGGGTCGCTCATGTCGACGTGAAAAACGCCCTGGTTCCAGTGGTTGGAACCGCCGGTGTAGATCCCGTAGCTTCGGTCGAAGCCCCATTCGTGGGTCCTTCTCCCCCATGGCTGGTTCCGCCGAGGTGCCACTTGCCGACCATGTAGGTGCGATAGCCGGCATCCCGCAGCAGCTCCGCAATGGTGGCGGTCGTGGGCGTCAGGTAGGTCTCGTAGCCGGGCTTGCCCTTTGCGGGTGGGTAGACGGCATAGTCGAAGGCGGCCAGCCCGATATCGATGGGGTCGTTGCCGGTCAGCAGCATGGCGCGGGTCACGGAGCAGACCGGCGAGGCATGAAAGCGGGTGAAGGTCAGGCCGTGTTTCGCCAAGCGCTCGAGCGTCGGCGTGTTGGTCACCGACCCGCTGATGCCGAGGTCGCCGAAGCCGATGTCGTCACCGACGATCAGCAGAATGTTCGGCCGCTCCGCGGCGTCTGCGGCCATGGCTAGTGTCGCTGCACCGCCGAGCAGCGCCTGAACTGTGAGCAGAGCAAGGAGTAGGACTCGCACGACAACGCTTCCTGTGGGGCTTAAACAAAGTGGCGCAAAACCATAGCCGACTCATCGGATATTTGGTAGAAACGGACCGGGAAATATCCGCTTTCGGCCACCTCGGGGGTTTTCAACCTTGCCCGCTCCACAACCACTCGGCACCTCGCGACCGGCTCCCCAGCAACACGCGTTCTCGCGCCATTTGAACGATTTCGAAGATTTCTACGCGGTGTTCGGGCAATGGGATGGCGACTTCCGTCAGATGTCCCGCGGAAAATTCCAGGGCAGGATCCTTGTCGCGGACGGGCAGCTCGCACGGGTGTTCCAGGCGGAAGCCAGTCAGTCCCTTCTCACGCGCGGCATGGACAGCACCTCCTACGCGACCTTCATCCCGATAACGGCTCGCAACGAGGAGACCCGCTGGCAGGGAAGAACGCTGTCGCGGGGACAGTTGATCATCAAGGGCCCCGAGGTGGAGTACAACAACCAAACACGTCGCGATTGCGCCATCCGCTCACTTCTCGTGCCGCTGGGCAACATCCGGCACGCCGCCCGTATCCTGTCCGGTAAGGAGGCCGACGGAGCGATCTCTTCATGGGCTGCGATCCGACCCTCGCCAGGAGCGATGGGACGTTTCGAGAAGGCCTTGGCCGCGCTCCTGGCATCGTCGATGCGTGAGCCGGGTTTTCTCCGCTCCCCCCGCGGCTATGCCTTGGAAAGCGAATGCCTCCGCCGGTTGATCGACGTGGTATCCGATCCGACGTCCGAGGAGTCGACGCCCCGTTATTGGGCCGATCGCTCGCGCTTGGTCAAACGGGCCGTCGATTTGATGCACGAGCGGTTGGAGCAACCGTTGACCGCCCTGTATTTGTGCGCGCAGCTCGAGGTCAGCGACCGGGTGCTTCGCCGCGCTTTCCGAGAATCCTTCGGCTTAGGACCGCTGGCCTATTTCCGGGTGATGCGCTTGCACGCGGTCCGAACCGCGCTCAGGGCAGCGAGGGGAGGCGACGAGGGCGTCGCAAATATCGTTCGGCGCTGGGGCTTCAATCGGCTCGGTTCCTTCGCGGACGAGTACCGACTCCACTTCGGTGAACTCCCGTCAGAGGCGCTTGGCGTTCGCGGGCAACCGGGCGTGCAGCGGCGGGTTCGCGCCGAGCTTAAATTTCAATCGCGCGTCGCAGAGTCTCCGTGCGCTGAGACTGCGATTTCTTGAACGAGCCCTGCACGTACTGCTTCAACGTCTCTTTGCCTCGCTGAACCTGCCGCTCGGCAAGGGAGGGTGAGTGTCCGGAGCTGGCCGACCTGAGACGCTCACAAGGTCAGCTCCGAGAGTCTCCATTGCGTCCGTAGTGGTCGTCCAGAGGTCGAGCCGTGAGCGTCAGCAATACAGCATCTTGGAAACGCTCGCAGCTCTCGGCCGGGTGACCGCATTTGGCCGGTTGCTGCCGTAACGAAGACCGAAGGGGTCCAAGCATATTCAGGACTCACTCGCCTCGACAACAGCGGTGGCGTAATCTGACAGATAAGGCGCGCATTTTTCAGAGTAAATTCAGCGGAACAAACTGGGCGACAACAATCGCCGGTCGACTCCGGCAACGCACCGGAGAACACCCGACCGTGAGGACCGCGCCCGACCCCTCAGCGCATTGCGGCTAGGTTTGCGAACCCCACCGGATGACCAGCAGGAGATGTTGCCGGCTGGTTTCCCGTTTCCCGGGCGTTGCTATCGAACGCTCATGGTAGGCGAACGCCCCTGTTGGCTCGGATGGCACGACTCGCCGGGCTGCGTTCAGACGCCGGAGGTGCAGGCGTCGCGCCGACAACTCAGCCCTTTGTGCTCATTCCAGGTCTATTGACCAGATCTCTCGCGTCCACCGATGCGTTCAAGGCGCCGGGACTCGGAACCGACGCCAGTCGATGCCGAGCTTGCGCATCCGCGCGCGCAGCGTGTGCGGGTTCACGCCCAGCTGTCCGGCGGCGCCGAACGGGCCTTCGATGCGCCCGAGGCTGCGGGTCAGGGCGCCCTCGATGTGTCGGCGGTTGACCGCGTCCAGCGTCTCGTTCGGCCCGTCGCGCTCCATCGTCGGGACAACGGCCACCTCCGGTGGGACTCGCGCCGCCACCTCGAGACCGACCCCGAGGGCCTGGGCGACCTCCAATCCCCGACCATCGCCCAGGATCGCCGCCCGTTCGATCACGGCCGCCAATTCACGAACGTTCCCCGGCCAGGGGTAGGCCAGCAGTAGCGATACGTCTTCCGTCATCGGGACCTGCGGCGTGAGCCCCAGTCGCCGGGCCGCCCGCTCCGCGAAGTGGGCCGCCATCGCCGGGATGTCCTGAGGCCGTTCCCTTAGTGGCGGCAGATGGATCGGGAAAACGTTTATACGGTACCAGAGGTCCTCGCGAAAGCGCCCTTCACGCGCCATTGCGCGAAGGTCGCGGTGGGTGGCCGCGACGACCCGTACATCCACCCGTAGCTGCTGTTGCCCTCCCACCCGGTGGAAGGTCCCGTCCTGGAGGATACGCAGCAGTCGGACCTGGACGCCGGGCGACAGCTCGCCGATCTCGTCGAGGAAGAGGCTCCCGCCGTCGGCCCGCTCGAACCATCCCTTGCGCAGCGCCGAGGCACCCGTAAAGCTCCCTCGCTCGTGGCCGAACAGCTCCGAGTCGATCAGATCCGGTGAGATCGCCCCGCAGTTGACCCGCAGAAACGGCCCGGCCGCCCGCCGGGAGCGGTCATGGATGGCGCGCGCCACCACCTCCTTCCCGGTCCCGGTCTCGCCAATGATGAGCACGGGCGTGTCCGCCCGGGCGACGAGGTCCGCCCGGCGCATCACCTCCTTGAGCCCCGACTCGGCACCGACGACGGTCTCGGCAATGTCCTGCCGCCCCAGGCGGGTGAGCAGGGACTGCCTGTCCGCCTCCGCCGCTTCCCTCAACGTCGAGAGCTCGCGCACGTAGAGGTCGTTCTGGACCGCCACGGCGAGCGGGTCCAGCAACGCACCGAGCATCGGCTCGTGCTCCGGGCCGAAGGCGCCAGGATCCGCGGCACCCAGGGCCAGCGCCCCGATCGGGTCGCCGTCCAGCATCAACCCGCCGGCCAGGACCGCGCCGTCGAAACCGTCCGGGAGCAACCCCGGTACCACGGGGCGGGCGCCCGCCGCCGCGCCAGATAGCAGCTCCCGCGCCGAGCACCAGCGCACCAGCTCGTCGAGCTCGCCCTTCGTGAGGTTACGGAAGGACTCCACGGCCGGGGCCGAGGCACCGGCGGTCGCCAGGATCTCGAGCCGCGCCCGCGGCAGGTCCAGACGGCTCACCAGGATCCAGTCGGCCGGAATGCGGGTGCCCAGTACCCGCAGGATCGCCGCCGCGGACTCTTCAATACGGATATGCCGACAGGCTTGCTGCCAAACCTGGAGCAGCAGGGGGACGAAGCGATCCACGATGACCCCGTGACGGAAAAGCCGTGAAATATGCTGACAAATCTAGCTTATGTTATCACCCAGGGATCTTGCAGCGCCCGTGGGCTAGCAGTGCGACCCGTTTTCCTGCGGCCGTGCTGCTCCGTCGCGACCCGCGGAGGACCCGCGCATACCGGCACGGAAATTGGTGGGATTCGGGCGAGACCCTGTCTCGAAAGTCGAACCCGATCAATGGAGAGTCATCATGGTCCGCGAAGCCGTTACATCACTGGGAAGCATATATACCTGGCACCGCCGCCGCTTGTTCCTGTGGATAATGCTGGTCACCGCCGTCGCCGTACTTTTCATCGCTCACGGGGCGATGCCCCAATGGCACCTGTTGCCCGGCTTCATGGATGCGGTGCCAGCGAACGCCCTGCTCGCCGTCTTCTTCTCGGCACTCCTGTGCGAGTACGTCGATTCAAGCCTCGGCATGGGTTACGGGACCACCCTCACCCCCCTTCTGCTGATCGCCGGCTTCGATCCCCTGCAGATCGTCCCGGCCGTGCTCTTCTCCGAGCTACTGACCGGGCTCACGGCCGGCGCACTGCACCACCGCGACGGCAACCTGGACCTGCTCAGGGATCTGCGCGTGCGTCGCACGGTCCTGCTGCTGACGGCACTCAGCGCGGCCGGGGCGATCGTCGCCGCGGTCGTCGCCGTGAACATCCCGAAGTTCTGGTTCTCGCTCGCGATCGTCGTCATCGTGCTCAGCATGGGACTGCTGACGCTCGCAACCGCCCGCCGTCGCATCCGGTACCGCGCGGGCGGCATGGTCGCCGTCGGCTTGGTCGCCGCGTTCAACAAGGGACTCTCCGGCGGCGGCTACGGCCCGCTGGTCACGGCCGGACAGGTCGTATCCGGTGTGCCCGCCAAGCAGGCGGTCGGCATCACGTCGGTCGCCGAGGCCTTCACCTGTCTGGTCGGCCTGGCCGCTTACTTTAGCCTCGATCGCCAACTCGACCTGGCGCTGGCGACCCCGCTCGCCCTTGGCGCGCTGCTGTCCGTCCCGATGGCCACGGTAACGGTCAAACGGTTACCGGAGGGGGTTGTTCGCGGCGCCGTGGGCATCATGACCCTGGTACTGGGCCTGGTGTCCCTCGCCAAGTTGCTGGGCTAGATCGGGATTGCCGGTGCAATCCCGCGACAAACATGGACAGCCACCGCCTGCGGGTCAAAGAGCGCGGCGACAGATCGGCCGGTTACCAAGCGCGAAGCGGACGCCCGCGGCGAGTTCTGTGAACGACCCGGTTCGGACAAGCAGACGAATCTGTACGAGCCAGTACGACGGCCTACAAAGCGTATGCTCCAACGGCGGAGACCGCGTTTCTTTATCAGAAATTGCCTGCCCCGACGGGCCCTGCGCACATTGCGCAAATTGATATGCACCTTGCCGGCGTGGTAGCGTCCCAGGCCCTCCGCTCGTGCTTGTGCCCGAGCGGAGTTCTCCAGGTCCGAACTTTTTCTGAGGCTCAATACACGCACATGAAACGCGACCTTCCGCTGCTGGCCACCGTCCTCATCACTGCTGGTCTGATGTTTTCCCTGCCTGCCGTCGCTGGCGGCGAGACCGAAGCGATGATCGGCAAGCTAGGGCTCGGCTGCAAGAACCGGGTTCTGGAACAGTTTGATGTGCCCAATTCGGACATCACTGTCCGCCTGGGCGCCACCCTGCAGCAAGACATCGACTCGGGCGCAATGACCGCTGCGGACCTGAAGAAAGACGGAGCTTCGTTCGATTGGGAGGTCGCCCGGAAAAACGCCAGTGGCTACTGCAACGTCGACGGCAGCGGCAACATCACGGATTTCAAACAGTGGTGATCGAAAACCCAATCGGGAAATCGCTGGCCGCGCGGCATAGGGATGGAAGACGCGAGCGGCGACTGGCCCCTGGTCACTGAACCGGCCAGGCATTGCAGCAGGACAGAATGCCCGGCTGGGGCGAAAATATTGGGGCGCGGAGCCCCGGACACCCGTCGGCTCCGCCGCTGCACCCAATTCGCCCGTTACGGTGACCGGCCCCCATGTCGTAAATCTGCGGAGCTAAACATGTATCGTCCCCGAATTGTCGGTCCAGCGTTGTCGGCCGCGTTGGTCTCAGTCTGCTCAGCGGCATGCGCCGGCTGGAGTTTCAGCGGCTCGCCGTCCCCGAACGCCTTTGTTCAGACCGGTAACATGACTGTCGAGCTGCAGTGCGACCGGATGCGCTTCGCCCCGGCGGGTTACGAGGACGCTCAGGAAATCGAGCGCAAGCAGGGCTTGTCCATCCGCTTCATGAAGGACGGGTCGACGGAGGCTGGCACCTTCCAGGCCGGGACAGCCAACGCTGCTATTCGCATAGTCGACAACTTCCCCGTGGAGATCGTCTTTCACGAGAAATCGGACTACGACTTCGTCCTGGATGAGATGGGGAAGAACGCCGTGCTGAACCTGGCCATGATCGACGGCGACGTCAGTTACGGCATTTTCGACCTCAAGGGATCCGGGGCCGCGATCGAGTCGCTGCGTTCCGCCTGCGCTCCGCGAGCGGCAGGCGCCCCGGAATTCGTCGAGGCGCCCGAGGGGGTGGTCTATTGCGGCGGTGGAGCCGTCGAGCGCCAGATCGAATACAGGATCCTCAAGAAGCCTGCGGACAAATGGGACGCCCGGGTCACCATCAACGGCGAGACCATCCGCGCCATGACCGCCTACAGCTATTTCGGCAAGTCCGAACCGCCGCGCGGCTTCGTGGTTGCCCTGCTGGGCGAGGACCGATCGGAGTTCCTAGTCTTCAAGGATGGGGACCAGGACTGGCTAGAGTACGGCGACTACACCTATCGCAGGTGCAACTGAACGAAAACCGTGTCGGGCGGCAGAAAGTACGAGAAACAGGCCGGTGTCGAACCTGACCCCTTGCTCCCGGGATGAGGCAACGCGCATGCCACGACTCCTTCATCTCGCCCTCGGCGACAGCGCCGCGGGCTGCCTGCGCGCCGCCTGCCAGTCTCACAGCATGCCCGGTACCGCGCTTGGAATACCGGATGACCTGAGTCACGGCCCGCTCGACGACGGCCAGGCGCGCATCGACTACATGCGCGAATTTTTCCGCGGCTACGACGACTGGTACCTCGATGTCAGCGACGCTTTCGCGCCCTGGCGCGCGATCATCGAGCGTATCGACGAGGCGAGGCCAGATGCCGTGGTCATCTGGAGCGGCGAAAACGTCTCCGAGGCCACCTTTCTTTGCATGGCCTGCTGGTGGCTCAGGCAGAGCGCAGAGAGGGTGCTGCGGGTCACTATCCCTGAAGCGGATGGTCGTCACTACGTAGCCGTCCACAATCCGGCCGAGCTCGCTCACCTGTTCGCGTCCGCTTGGGAGCTGACGGCCACCGAGCGCGCCGATCTCGCCGCGGACTTCCTGCGCATCCGCAGCGAGACCGGACTCCTGCGCTGCTGGGAGGAGGGACGGATCCTGGGTGTGCCGATGGATCGGTACGACCCGTTGCTGCTGGAGTGCTGTGGGAACCTATGGACACCCGCGGCCCACGTCGTCGGCGCCGCCATGGGCCGGTGCGACGGGCACAACCTGATGAGCGATCTCTTTTTCTCCAGCCGGCTGCAGGTCCTCATCGACGCAGGACGCATCGAGGCCGACGGGAAACGGGATCGGCTGCGTGAGTATGCCGTGCGCCTCGCCGGGGCGTAGTTGGGCCGGCGCAGGATCAGCTCTCGATGCGATCGATAAGGAAGCTGCGGCGCGGCCTCGGGCTCTTGCTGCTGGCCGGCTCCGGCGCCCTGGTGCTAGCGGACTTGGGGCGAGGGCTCGTCGCCGTCGACCGCTGCCTGGATGCGGGGAACGTTTACGACTATCACGAGGGGCGGTGTCGGGAAGACGTCGTCAATCTACCCTACCTGCCCTATGCCGCGCGCCGTCCGGCCCTGCTCTTCGGGGCCGGTGTCCTGGCCGTACTCGGTCTCTCGCTCATTGTGCTCGCGAGACGAAACAAGTGACGACCCATGAGGAGCCGGCGGCGATGTCTCCATCGCTCCAGACAGGACCTGGTTACGGTCCGGCTCTCAAACATTTCGGGAGTTGTCATCCCCATGACGTTCCATCAGAAGACCGCGCTCCGGGTGGCCGGGATCCTCTTCGGCACCTGGCTGCTGCTCGCGCTCGCGATCGCCGACTTACCGCCGCCGCCCGGATTCGTGATCGTGCCGGTGATCCTGCTGGCCTGCGCGCTGCTGGTCTACCTGCGGGTCCCTGTGTATCTGCGCTGGCGGGCGGGAGGCGCCAAGAGACGCGTGCTCAGGGTGGCGCGGGACGGCTTTCTCGGCGGCGGCGCCATCGCCTTGCTGTCCCTGCTCAGCCCCGGGGAACCGAGCGTCCAGCCCGGCTTGATGGACCGCCTGATCGGTATCGGCGTGTTGATCGGCCTGGGCATCGGCAACGCGCTTGCGGCTTACGCCATAGGCCCATGGCTTCAGCAACGAAAGCAGGTCTGAGCGCCGAATCGTCCTCGGCTCGGCAGCCGGGAAATCTCAGCGCGCAACGAGCCCACGAACCGGGACCGGTGCCCTTGTCCGCTTCCGTATCCGTTCCCGAGCGTAGAACAACGAGACACAAGCTACCCGCCAGCATCGCCGTATAACAGTGAGTCGCGTCGAGCGCGGCGCGTATATCCGAGCCAAACATCCCGACGGGGCAGTTGCCAGAACGAGAAAAGATGTTCCGCCGGCCCGGACAGGGCCGCGCCAGGTTGCCCCACACACCATTGCCGGGGAGATAATGAAATCCATTCCCGTACCGATACTGGCCTGCCTGGCCGCCGCATACGCCGGCGCCGCCAGACCGAGCTTCGACTGCGCCACGGCCGGCAGCCAAGCCGAGAAGCTGGTCTGCAGCGACGAGCCGATGGGGACGCGTCCCGACGCGCGGCCGCTAGGCGCGGTGCGGCTGCAGAATTGGTCCTACTCGGGATTCGAGGGCATTCGGGGCGCGGTGGAGCTCGTTGCGGGGCACTGCGGGAGGGCGAGCCGCCGCAGCCCGGTGCTGCGAGCCCCAGGTGTCAGGATAGATGTCGTTTCCCCCTGGGAGGATTTGTGTGGGGATGGGGCATCACGCCGAGTTTTGCCTTCATGGCCGAACCGTACACCAACGGCGCGGCCGAGCTTTCCAACCGTACCCTGAAGGAACAGGCCATCCATGGACGGATTTTCCGGAACCTCGAAGAGGTCCGTGAGGCGGTCGATGCCTTCGTCGAGCGTTACAATGCCCACTGGCGTCTGGAGAGACTGGGCTTTCAAACTCCCCTGGAAGCCCGTCAGGCAGCGCTCCGTAAGGACGCCGCCTGATTACACACGTCTGTGTCCAATCAATCCGAGCCGATACACTCACCCACCCACTCAAACCATTCCGATGGTTCTTCGGGTTTACTCTTGGCGAGGGGAAAGGGACTCCGGTTCAAATCAGACCTCTATCCAGGGACCCGGGCGGTCCTGTTCGGCGAGCCGGGTACGCCCGGCGAGGGACTCGGAGACATCCCGAACCGCCTGAAAGGCCAGGTCGGGCCGGTTGTTCTTCTCACTGATGTGGGCCAGCACCAGCTGGCGGATCTCGGCCGTCGGGAACGTGTCGAGCAGACCGGCGGCCTGGCCGTTGCTCAGGTGACCGTAGCGGCCACCGACCCGGCGCTGCAGCGGCGGCGGATAGGGTCCGTCGCGCAGCATGTCCGGGTCGTGGTTGCACTCCAGGATCAGCGCATCGCAGCCGTGCAGGACCTCGCGCATGTGCCGGGTGATGGAGCCGGCGTCGGTCAGCATACCCAGACGCCGGCCGTCGGCCTCCAGGGCGAACTGACGCGGCTCGCGGGTGTCGTGAGGAACCGGGTAAGGCTGGACCCGAACGCATCCGATAGCCACCGCCGAGTCGTACCCTGAAAACAGCCGCAGCCGCGGGACCTCGGGCGCCCCGGCCCCTCTCCAGGTCCCGGCCGTGGTCCAGACCGGCGCGCCGTAACGCACGGCGAATGACGCGACACCCTTGGCGTGGTCGCCGTGCTCGTGCGTGAGGAGCAGGGCATCGATGCTGGAGGGCTCGACGTCCAGAGCGGCGAGCCGTCTTTCTAGCTCGCGGACGCTGAAGCCGTTGTCGATCAGAAGCCGCGACTGTTGGCTTTCCACCAGGGTCGCGTTGCCGCGGCTGCCGCTGCCAAGGGTCGCGAAGCGCACGGGCCTCAGCGAACGGCCCGTCGCAGATCAAAGCACGTCGCCGTTCCCGGTGGGCCTGAACCTTCCAACGCCAAGGGGCCGTCTCAGCGCATGTTCTCGGAAAGGAGCGCCAGAATGCGGCTCGCCGCCGGTGAGCCGTCCGGATTTCCGTTCTTGTCCAGCACGCTGACCCGGCTCTGCGTGTCGTCGCCTTGCACCCGAATCTGGTATTGCTGGACCCGGTCGATGTCGTCCTTTCTCCAGAATGCCATTCGGGACATGAAACCCTTCTTCTGCCGCCCCGAGGAATCGACGTCCTCATAGCGCACGTAGTAGATGCCACGGCCGACGTCCCGGTCCTCGACGGCGAATCCGGCCCGGTCCAGGGCGGACCCTGTAGACCGCCAGGCGCGCCGGAACTCGTCCGGTACCAGCAACACCTGCGCCCCGCCCTCGCTGGCCAGGCGTGCCTGCGGAGCCGCTGGCGCGGCGGACGCGACCGCGGTATCGGCCCGCTGCTTCGAGGCGCCCAGATACAGCATCAGGCGCCTCAGCATCTCGGATTCCTTGCCCTTGTCGCTCGCGCTCGGCTCCCAGACCGTGCGCTCGTTGTCGCCCAGGGCGCCCGTCACGAGCTTCTCCTCCATACCCCGGTGGGTCAGGCGCACGTCGGTGGATCCGCTGGTCGGCCCCGGCTCGATACGGACGCTGAACTGATCCCGCGTCGAGGTCGCGTAGAGCCCGTCCGCCACCGAGCGCATCATCCGGGTCACGAAGTCCTTTCGCACCTCGGCCCGGTTCTCGAGCCAGTCCGTCTTCATCACCCCGACCGCCGGGTCCTGCTCGAGCAGCAGTATCCCCTGCGAGCGCCAGAAAGACACGACCTGAGGCCAGACGACCTGCGGCGTTGCCTGGACCTCGAGCCAGCGCTCATCACCACTACGCCGCAGATCGACGCTCTCCACGGAGGGCAGTACGGCCCCGGAGGCGGCCGCCGTCCGGCGCTCACTGCGCCCGCTGCTGTACTCGGAGTAGGTCGCAGCCCCTCCATCCAGGGGCGGGATATCCATCCGGTCGTCGAAGCTGCCGCCGGTGAGGTCCGGAGGAACCTCCAGGTTTTCTGACGCCTCCTTTTGCCGCTTGTAGGCGAGGGTCTGATCCGGGAGCATCTCGTCGACGCTGCTGCATCCGGTGAGCAACAGGATCGCCGCCGTAGCGGTCAGCAGGACGATATGGCTTGGCTTGGTTCTCAAACTCGGCCGCCTCTTTCGAATTCCTTGGCCAGCCGTTGGGCGGCCCATGCCACTGGTCACAGCACGCCCGCCCGCTCCATGGCGGAGCGGACCCGCGGCTGACAGTCCTCGGAGAGCCAGGTCAGTGGCAGGCGTATACCCTTACCGCACAGCCCCATTGCATAAGCCCCCCACTTCACCGGGATCGGGTTGGATTGCACGAACAGGTCCCGGTGCAGGCCGTCGAGCCGCTCGTTGAGGGCGAGCGCACGCGCCCGGTCGCCAGCGAGGGCCGCCTCGCACATGTCCTGCATCAGACGGGGGGCGAGATTCGAGGTTACCGAGATCACGCCGTCGCCACCGAGCAACATGAAGTCGCACGCTGTTGCGTCATCGCCGCTGTAGAGCGTAAACCCGTCGCCGCAGCCCTCGCGCAGGCGGGCGACACGTTCGAGGTCACCCGTCGCCTCCTTCACCCCGACGATGTTGTCGATCGCGGCGAGACGCTCGACCGTTTCCGGGAGCATGTCGCAGGCGGTCCTTCCGGGCACGTTGTAGAGGATTTGCGGAATGTCGACTGCCTCGGCGACGGCCTTGTGGTGCAGATAGAGGCCCTCTTGGGTCGGCTTGTTGTAATAGGGCGTCACCAGCAGGGCGGCATCGGCGCCCCCTTCCTTCGCACAGCGGGTCAGCGCGATCGCCTCGCGGGTGGAGTTGGCGCCGGTGCCCGCGATCACCGGAATGCGCCCGGCGGCAAGCTCCACGGTTCGCCGGATCACGGCGCAGTGCTCGTCCTCGTCCAGGGTGGCCGACTCCCCGGTCGTACCGACCGAGACGATGGCGGAGGTTCCCGCCTCGACGTGAAAGTCAACGAGCCGCTTCAGGCTCGCGTCATCGACCTCCCCATCGGCGTCCATGGGCGTTATCAGGGCTACGATGCTGCCGCGATACATGCTCCAGCTCCGGAATTGACAAACGGGGCATGTTAGCGCGGGCTTGCGCGCCCGCACAACCTCGGCTCAAGAAATCGGTTCGCAACTCGGCGCGCACTCCAGCGCCCCGGCGGCACCCGGTCGTCCCTCACCCCGCCGGTCTGGTCAGCTGAACGCCGAATGGCAGAGCGAAAGCAGGGCCGCCGGGAAGATCCCCAACGCCAGAACGGCAAGCCCGTTCACCGTCATGGCCACGCGCACGCCCCCGGTGGTGACAATGGCCGCGTCCGTTTCGGGCCGGTCGAAGTAGATCAGCTTGACCACGCGCAGGTAGTAAAAGGCGCCGATGATCGAGAACGCCACCGCAACCACCGCGAGCCAGATCAGATCCACCCGGATCACGGCCTGGAGCACGACGAGTTTCGCCATGAATCCCACCGTCGGCGGCACGCCAGCCATCGAGAACATCAGCAGCGCCATCATGGCCGCGTACCAGGGGTCCCGGTCGTTCAGTCCCTTGAGGTCGTTAAGGTTCTCGGCGTCGAAGCCCTCTCGGCTCAGTATGGTCAGGATACCGAAGGCCCCGGCGGCCATGACCGCATAGACGATGGCGTAGAACATCGCCGAGGCATAGCCCGCGCTGGTGCCCGCGAGCAACCCGAGGAATATGAACCCGACGTGCGAGATGGTCGAATAGGCGAGCATCCGCTTGATGTTGGTCTGGGCGATGGCAACCAGGTTGCCGAGGCCCATCGACAGCACCGACAGAATGATCAGCATCCCCTGCCAGTGCGGGTGCAGGGCGCCGAGCCCGTCCACCAGCAACCTTATCGCCAGGGCAAAGGCAGCGATCTTGGGCACGCTGGCGAGGAACAGCACGACCGGCGTCGGCGCACCTTGGTAGATGTCCGGGACCCACATGTGGAACGGGACCGCCCCGAACTTGAACCCGATGCCGATCACCAGAAAGGCGATACCGAAGACCAGTACCTTGTCCTTCATACCGTCGTTGGCGACGGTCTCGGCCACGGCCCCGAGCTCAATGGACCCGGTTGCGCCGTAGATCATCGAGACGCCGTAGAGCAGCATCCCCGAGCCGAGCGCACCGAGTACGAAGTACTTCATCGCCGCCTCGGCGCCCAGTTTCGAGTCACGGTCGAAGGCAACCAGCGCGTAGAGGCACAGGGCCAGCAGCTCGAGCCCCAGGTAGACGGTCAGGAAGCTGTTCGCCGAGACCATGACCAGCATGCCGAGCACGGCGAAGAGCACAAGCACATAGTACTCGCCGACCAGCAGCTTCCGGTCCTTGAGCCAGGGCCGCGCATAGACCAGGCCCAGCAGCGCGACGATCATCAGGAACACCTTGAGCACGTCGCTGACGGTGTCCCGGACCACGTTGCCGTCGAAAACGATCTGCCGCTCGCCACCTCCCCCGAGGCCGACCGCCGCGATCGCGGCCAGCAGGCCGATCAGGGCCAGGGTGTGATTCATCCCCTTGTCCTGCTCCTTCAGGTAGAGATCGAGCGACCAGGACGGCGCTCGCCGTGGTGAGGATTAGCGATCTCCGGCAGGATCGGTATCAGGCTCGCGAAGTCGAATTGCATCTGGGTGTTCCAGTCAGATTGGGGGCTGCGCCGAGGGTTCGCCGGGCGATGTCAGGGCCTGGCGGCGACCGCTACCGGGACAGGCCGGGCGAGCTCGCAGTTCGCCACCTCGGCGGCCGGCAGCTTGCACACGCTGGCGTGGGCGATCAGGTTGTCGACCGAGGTATGCATGACATCCATCAGGGGCGCCGGCCAGATTCCGAACGCCAGCACGGCGGCGGCAAGCACGCCGAGATTGAAGGTCTCGCGCCCGTTGAGGTCCTTCAGGGCGGCGACCTTGTCGTTTCCGACCGGCCCGAACACCACCCGCTTGACCATCCAGAGCGTGAAGGCGGCCGCGAGAATCAGCGTGGTCGAGGCCAGGAAGGCCCACCAGAAATCGGCCCTGAAGGTCGCCAGGATGACCATGAACTCGCCCACAAACCCGGAGGTCCCGGGGAGCCCCGCGTTGGCCATCGCGAAGAAGACCATGAAGGCGCCAAACACCGGCATGGTGTTGACGACGCCGCCGTAGTCGGCGATCTGACGCGAGTGGACCCGGTCGTAGAGCACGCCCACGCAGAGGAACAGGGCGCCCGAGATGAACCCGTGGGAAATCATCTGCACCATGCCGCCCTCGATCCCCATCGCCGCGCCGCTGAGGCCGCCGGAACGATTCAGGATCGTGAACATGATGAAGAAGCCCAGGGTCACGAAGCCCATGTGGGCGATCGACGAATAGGCGATCAGCTTCTTCATGTCCTGCTGGACCAAGGCCACGAAACCGATGTAGATGACCGCGATCAGCGACAGGGCGATGATCAGCCAGTCCAGGGAAGCACTGGCGTCCGGCGTCATCGGCAGGCTGAAGCGCAGGAAGCCGTAACCGCCGATCTTCAGCATGATGGCCGCCAGGATCACCGACCCCCCGGTCGGGGCCTCCACGTGGGCGTCCGGCAGCCAGGTGTGCACCGGCCACATGGGCACCTTGACCGCGAAGGCCGCCAGGAAGGCCAGGAAGATCAGCACCTGAGCGGTCATGCCGAGCTCCAGGCCGTGGTACTTCAGGAGCTCGAAGCTGCCCGCCTGGTAGTACATGTAGATCAGCGCGACCAGCATGAACACCGAGCCGAAGAAGGTGTAGAGGAAGAACTTGATGGTCGCGTAGACCCGGTTCGGCCCGCCCCATACCCCGATGATGATGAACATCGGGATCAGCATCGCCTCCCAGAACACGTAGAACAGGATGGCATCCAGCGCCGAGAAGACGCCGACCATGACACCCTCCATGATCAGGAAGGCGGCCATGTACTGGGTCGGCTTGTAGGTGATGACGTCCCAGCCGCCGACGACGACGAAGATGGTGATGAAGGTGGTCAGCAGGATCAGCGGCATCGAGATGCCGTCCACGCCCAGGTGGTAGTAGACGTCGAAGGACGGGATCCAGGCGGCGCGCTCGACGAACTGCATCTCGGCCGTTTCGGTGTCGAACCCGAGCCACAGCGACAGGCTGAGCAAGAAGGTCACGACCGCGAAGCCCAGCGCGATCCGCTTGGAAAGTTCCGCGCTCTTGTCGCCGCTCGCCAGCACCGCGACGCCGCCGAGAATCGGCAGCCAGATAAGGAGCGTAAGCAGGGGGAAATGTTGCATGCCTGTCCTCTCCCTTACCGCTTCAGAGCGTCACGAACAGGGTCAGCAGGCCCACGAGCCCGATGATCATCGCGATGGCGTAGTGGTACAGGTAGCCGGTCTGGACCAGCCGCACCTTCTGGGCGAGCCAGCCCACGCCCTTGGCGGAGCCGTTGATGACGGCCCCGTCGATGACACCCTGGTCGCCCCCGACCCAGAAGGCCTTGCCGATGCCGCGGCCGCCGGCGGCGAACACCCTTTGGTTGAAGTCGTCGAAGCCGTACTTGTTCTGAAGGACCCGGGTGACTGGCCCGCCCATGGCCTGCAGCCGATCGTCGATCCCCGGATTCCTGCGCTGCATGAACCACCAGACGACCACGGCGATCACCAGCCCGGCCATCGCCAGCAGGAACGGCAGCCCGGTCATTCCGTGCGCGACAAAGGCGGCCGGTCCATGCCAGTGCTCCGCAAGATGATGCAGCGTGTCGTGCTCCGGTGCGACCACGATCGGCTGCCAGCTCCCGGAGGCGAACCAGTCCTCGACCAGAAGCGGCCCGATGGTATACCAGCCAATGAAAATCGATGGGATCGCAAGCAGTATCAGCGGCACGGTGACCACCCAGGGGGTCTCGTGCAAATGGTGGCGCGTGTGCTCGTCCATCCGCTCCTTGCCGTGGAAGACCAGGAAGTAGACCCGGAAGCTGTAGAGCGCCGTCACCAGCGCGCCCAGTGTCAGCAGCACCGCGCCGTAGCCGGCCCCGAAGACGTGGGAGGCGCCGACCGCCTCGATGATCGCGTCTTTCGAGAAGAAACCGGAGAAGCCCGGGAACGCGATCAGCGCCAGCGAGCCGATCAGGAAGGTGATCCAGGTGATGGGCATGTACTTGCGCAGGCCGCCCATGTTGCGGATGTCCTGGTCGTGGTGCATCGCGATGATCACCGAACCGGCGGCGAGAAACAGCAAGGCCTTGAAGAAGGCGTGGGTCATCAGGTGGAAGATGCCCGCGGCGTAGGCCGACGCGCCAAGGGCCGCGATCATGTAACCGAGCTGCGAAAGCGTCGAGTAGGCGACCACGCGCTTGATGTCGTTCTGAACCAGACCGATCAGGCCCATGAAGAAGGCCGTGGTCGCGCCGATGATGAGCACGAACGACAACGCCGCCTCCGAGAGCTCATAGAGCGGCGACATGCGCGCGACCATGAACACGCCGGCGGTGACCATGGTCGCGGCGTGGATCAGTGCCGAGATCGGGGTCGGGCCCTCCATGGAATCCGGCAACCAGACATGCAGCGGCACCTGGGCGGACTTGCCCATGGCGCCGATGAACAGCAGCACGCAGATCAGGGTCATCAGGGACACGCCGCCGAAGACGCTTACCTGGGTTCCGGCCAGCCCGGGTGCCGCCGCGAACACCTCGGCATAGTCCATGGAGTTGAAATACATGGCCACGGCGGCGATGCCGAGGATGAAGCCGAAATCGCCGACCCGGTTGACGAGGAACGCCTTGAGGTTCGCGAAGATCGCCGACTCTCGCACCGACCAGAAACCGATCAGCAGATAGGAGACCAGACCCACCGCCTCCCAGCCGAAGAACAGCTGAAGGAAGTTGTTGGACATGACCAGCATCAGCATCGAGAAGGTGAACAGCGAGATGTAGGCGAAGAAGCGCTGGTAGCTGTTGCGCCCCGCCAGCGAATCCTCCGGCCAGTTGTGCTCGTCGTCGGCCATGTAGCCGATGGTGTAGATGTGCACCATCAGCGAGACGAAGGTGACCACGCTGATCATCAGCGCCGTCAGCTTGTCGACCAGGAACCCGATCTCGAAGCGAATGCCGTCGGAGACCATCCAGGTGTAGACGGCGCCATTGAACACCGGCTCGTCGTGCCAGATGAAGCGCGAAAGGACCCAGAGCGACAGCACCGTCGACAAGCCGACCGCGAGAATGGTCACCGAGTGGGCCCCGGCCCGGCCGATGCGACCGCCCAGTAGACCGGCGATGACGGCGCCGATCAGGGGCGCGAGCGCGATGGTGAGATAGGTGTTTTCCACTGTATGGCTCTTTTCGTTCTGTCAGCCGTGGTCGGTCGTGTTATCGGGCCCGAATCCCGACGGTCAGCCCTTCAGGCTGTCCAGGTCCTGCACATTGATGGTCTGGCGGTTGCGGAACAGCTCCACCAGGATCGCCAGCCCGATCGCCGCCTCGGCCGCCGCGACCGTCAGAATGAAGAACACGAACACCTGGCCCTTCATGTCCCCGAGGAAGTGCGAGAAGGCGATGAAGTTGGTGTTCACCGCCAGCAACATCAGCTCGATGCACATCAGCAGGATGATCACGTTCTTGCGGTTCAGAAAAATACCCGCGACGGCAATGACAAACAGGATGCCGCCCAGGATCAAATAGTCGGAGAGCGCAATCATTCGGCCTTCACCCTGCCCTCGGCGGGCATCTTGACGATGCGGATACGGTCCGGTCCCTTCTTGACGCGCACCTGCTTGGCCGGGTCTAGGTACTTGGTGTCGGGACGGCGGCGCAGCGTGATCCGGATCGCGGCCACGATCGCCACCAGCAGGATCACCGCGGCGATCTCGAACGGATAGACGTAGACGGTGTACATCAGCACCCCGAGCTCTCGGGTGTTGCTCAGCTCGGCCGGTGCCGCCGCCGGCTTCGGGAAGGCCTCTAGCCCGAAGTTCCCAGGCCCGACGATCAGGAACATCTCCACGGCCATGATCACGACAATCAGGGCGCCCAACGGCAGGTAACGGATGAAGCCGGCGCGCAAGGTGGCGATGTCGATATCGAGCATCATGACGACGAACAGGAACAGCACCATGACCGCGCCCACATAGACCAGGACCAGCGCGATCCCAAGAAACTCGGCCTCCATCAGGATCCAGAGGACGGCGGTGCTGACAAACGCCAGAACCATGAACAGAACCGCGTGCACGGGGTTGCGCCGGGTGATCACCATCACCGCGGCCGCAATGGTTATCGCCGCGAAGACATAGAAGAGAAATTTTTCGAAGCCCATGTCTCGGTCCAGGTGGTACGGTCAGCCGCGTCGGTGCGAGGCGACCAAAAATAGGGGCAACCAGGCTGCTCGCCCCGCGGCGGCTGGTTGATCGCTCCAGTTCATCGATACGGGGCGTCCGCCGCGCGCGCGGCCGCGATCTCGGCCTCGTACTTGTCGCCGACTGCCAGCAGCTTCTCCTTCGTCATGATGCTCTCGGCGCGGGTCTCGAAGCTGTACTCGTAGATTCCAGTCTCGACGATCGAGTCCACCGGACAGGACTCCTCGCAGAATCCGCAGTAGATGCACTTGAACAGATCGATGTCGTATCGGGTCGTGCGCCGCGATCCGTCGGCCCGGGGCTCGGCCTCGATGGTGATCGCCAGCGCCGGGCAGGTCGCCTCGCAGAGCTTGCAGGCTATGCAGCGCTCCTCACCGTTGGGGTAACGGCGCAGCGCGTGCAGGCCGCGGAAGCGTGGCGATATGGGCGCCTTCTCCTCCGGGTACTGCACCGTGAACTTGCGCCTGAACAGGTAGGTGCCCGTCAGGCTCAGCCCCCGAAGCAACTCGATCAGCAGCAGGCTCTGGAGATACTCGCGCGCGCGGTTAAGCATCGGTCATCCCCTCCGGTCAGGCGCTCCACCAGGGCGGCAGCTTGTAAAGCACGGCCAGCGCCACGACCAAGATCCAGACGATGGTAATCGGAATGAATACCTTCCAGCCGAGCCGCATGATCTGGTCGTAGCGGTAACGGGGAAAGGTCGCCCGGAACCAGAGAAACAGGAACATGAAGAAGAAGGTCTTCAGCAGCAGCCAGTGGAACCCGTCGTCGAGCAGGAAAACGCCGTCGACCCAGGCCTGAGGCAGCGGCGACAGCCAGCCGCCGAGGAACATCAGCGCCGACAGGGCCGAGATCAGGATCATGTTCGCGTACTCGGCCAGGAAGAAGACCGCGAACGCCATACCCGAGTATTCGACGTGGAACCCGGCGACGATCTCGGACTCGCCCTCGGCCACATCGAACGGGGCACGGTTGGTCTCGGCGACGCCGGAGATCACGTAGATGCCGAACAGCGGCAACAGGGGCAACCAGAACCAGGTCAGAAGACTACCCTGCTGGGCGCGGACGATCTCGCCCAGGTTCAGGCTTCCCGCGGCCACCAGTACGCCGACCAACGCGAAACCCATCGCGATCTCGTAGGCGACGATCTGGGCAGCGGAGCGCATCGCGCCCAGCAGCGCGTATTTCGAGTTGGAGGCCCAGCCCGCGATGATGACGCCATAGACGCCGAGCGACGTCAGCGCAAGGATGTACAGCAGGCCCGCGTTGACATCCGCCAGCACCCAACCCTCGTTGAACGGGAATACCGCCCAGGCGGCCAGGGCCGGTGCGATGGAGATCATCGGCGCGATCAGGAACAGAGTCTTGTCCGCCTTGGTCGGCAGGACAATCTCCTTCATCATCAGTTTCAGCGCGTCCGCGATGGGCTGCAGCAGGCCCCGCCACCCGACCCGGTTCGGGCCGATGCGAATCTGCATGTAGCCGATGACCTTGCGCTCGGCGTAGGTGTAGTAAGCCACCATCGTGAGCAGCGGCAACAGGATGACGACGATCTTCAACAAGATCTGAATGGCCGCCGGCAACATGTTCCAAAGCTCGATCATCGTCTAAGGGCCTTGCTCATCTAGATCTTGCTGATGCTGACCTCGGCGATCTGGTCACCGAGCCGCTCGCTGCCGGGAACCGCGGCCGGGATAAGGGCGCAACCGACCGGTACCCGGTCGTCGAGGATCACCCGGGCGCGGACCGCCTCGCCACCCCCGTTCTGGCGCACCTGGACCTCATCGTCCGCGCTCAACCCGTCGGCTCGCGCCTGATCGGGGTTCAGATAGACACCGAATGCACCGCCGGGCACCGGGGTCCGCTGCAGGGCCGGCGCGCGCCGCACCAGCGCATCGAGCGCATAGATCGGCACCGGGCCGACCCGCACCAGCCCCGGGCCCATACCGCGAGGCTCGACCTTCAGATCACCGCGCGGCGAATTGTCCGGCTTGACGCCGGCGCACAGGGCCGCGATCTCGTCGTGGACCTGGGCCGTGTCCCGGTAGTCGAAACCGTCCAGATCAAGCAGATTGCCGAGCACCCGCAGCACCTTCCAGCCAGGTCGCGCCTCTCCGGGCGGCGCCACCGCGCCCTGAAAGCGCTGCCAGTCCCCACCGGTATTTACGAAGGTCCCCGAGGTCTCGGCAAAGCCGCCGATCGGAAGCAGCACATCGGCGACACCCTCGAGCGCCGGGCTGTTGAAGGCGGAGCAGGCGACGACGAAGTCCGCGCTCCCGAGTGCCGCCAGCGCGGCCGCGGGGTTGCCCAGGTCGAGGTCCGGTTCGACACCCCAGAGGACCAGGGTCTTGCACGTCCCCGCGAGCATCCCGGCGACCGGTAGCCCGGGCGGCTCGGCCGCTCGCGCCCCGGGCAACGCCTGGGGAAGCGCGCCGGCCAGGTAGGCGCCCACGCTGTTCGCCGCAGCCGGCAGGTAGCCGACCTTGCAGCGGGTCGCGTCCGCGATCACGTAGGCCAGCGCCTTGATCAGCGTGAAGTCCGGGTGGGCGGCGGCCAGCGCGCCGAGCAGGATCAGGCCCCGGTGATCCTTGCCGGCCTCGGTTAGGGACTCGGCGATCGCCGCGTGGGCCTCGGTCGGCTCGCTCGCGGCGATCAGGTTCTTGATCGGGCCGGAGCCGCGCTTGCGCAGCGACTTGGCGATGGCGGCCAGTTCGCCGAGCATCGCCGCCGGCGTGCCCACGAGCTGCCGGCTGGGGTGAGTCAGCGACAGGCCGATCGGATTGACGCAGATCACCTCGGCGCCACCGAGCGCGGCCTTGCGGATCCGGTGCGCCAGCAGCGGCTGCTCGGCGCGGATGTCGCTTCCAACGAGCAGCACGGCTTGCTGCGATTCCAGGTCGACGACCGGCATGCCGAGCCAGGGCAGCAGCGGATCGGCGGCGTCGCCGCGGAAGTCCTGCTGGCGCAGCCGGTGGTCGATGTTCGCACAGCCGAGGCCGCGGGCGACCCGCTGGGCCAGATACATCTCCTCCAGCGTCGCGTTCGGCGCGATCAGCCATCCCGTGCTGGCGGGCTCGGCGGCCTTGAGCCGCTCCGCCACCAGCGCGAGCGCATCCGCCCAGTCCGTCTGCCGCCAGGTCCCGTCGCGCCGGACCATCGGCGCCGTCAGCCGGTCCTCGCTGGCAAGCCCGGCGTAGCTGAAGCGATCGCGGTCGGAGATCCAGGTCTCGTTCACCGCCTCGTTTTCGCGCGGGTGCACCCGCATCACCCGATTGCCCCGAAGGTGCATCTGGATGTTGGCGCCCAGCCCGTCGTGGGGCGCGATGCCGTCAGCCTCCGTCAGCTCCCAGGCGCGGGCGGTGAAACGATAGGGCTTGGAGGTCAGCGCGCCGACCGGGCAGAGGTCGATGATATTGCCGGATAGCTCGTGGGAGACGGTGTGGGCGACATAGGTCCCGATGCGCATGGTCTCGCCGCGCCCGGTGGCGCCCAGCTCGCGGATGCCGGCGATCTCGGCGCCGAAGCGCACGCAGCGGGTGCAGTGAATGCAGCGGGTCATGTCGGTGGCGATCAGCGGTCCCAGGTCCTCGTCCTTGACCACACGCTTGCGCTCGCAGAAGCGCGAAACATCGCCCCCGTAGCCCATCGCCACGTCCTGGAGCTCGCATTCCCCGCCCTGGTCGCAAATCGGGCAGTCGAGCGGATGATTGATGAGCAGGAACTCCATCGTCCCCTGCTGGGCATCGAGCGCCCTCGCCGAGCGGGTCTGGACCCGCATGCCGTCCATGACCGGGGTCGCGCAGGCGGGCACCGGCTTCGGGAACGGCCGCCCGCCCTGCTCCGCGTCGACCAGGCACATCCGGCAATTGGCCGCGATCGAAAGCTTCTTGTGATAGCAGAAACGCGGAATCGGGATGCCCGCGCGATCGGCGACCGCGATGATCATCTCGCCCGGCCCCGCTTCACAGGCCTGGCCGTCGATCTCGATGGTGATCTTGTCCGTCATTGAGGTCTCTCGATCGGCACCATTGCGCGAACCCGTTCTACCCGCGGCGCGGGACGCGGCGCGACGTCAACGGCCGGCTCCCCAAAAAGTGGCTAAATCCAGCGCGCCAATCCCGACGCGCCCTGTATTTTCTATCCGGCCGGGCAGCCTCAGGCCGCCATGCTGCGGCCGTGCTCGATGAGGTACTCGAACTCCTGCCGATAGTGCTTCAGGAAGCTCTGTACCGGCATGGCCGCGGCATCGCCGAGAGCGCAGATGGTGCGCCCGCCGATGCGTCCCGCGACGCTGTCCAGCAGGTCCAGGTCCTCGGCACGCCCCTTACCGTCGGCGATGCGGCCCACGACCCGAGCCAGCCAGCCGGTGCCCTCGCGGCAGGGTGTGCACTGGCCGCAGGACTCGTGCATGTAGAAATGCGCCAGGTTCGACAAGACCTTGACCATGCAGGTCCCCTCGGCGATCACGATCACGGCGCCCGAGCCCAGCATCGACCCGGCCTTCGCGATGGAGTCGTAGTCCATGTCGACGCCCATCATCACGTCTCCGGGCACGACCGGGACCGAGGAACCCCCCGGAATCACGGCCTTCAGCGGCTTTCCGTCCTTGACCCCGCCGGCCATCTCGAGCAGATCCCTGAAGGGCGTGCCGAGCGGCACCTCGAAGTTGTTCGGCCGGTTCACGTGCCCGGTGACCGAGAACAGCTTCGGGCCGCCGTTGTTGGGTCGACCCTGGGACAAGAACCATTGCCCGCCCTTTTCCAGGATCACCGGGATCGAGGCCAGCGACTCGGTGTTGTTGATCGTCGTCGGCCGGCCGTAGAGACCCGCCTGGGCCGGGAACGGGGGCTTGTAGCGCGGCTGGCCCTTCTTGCCCTCGATGGACTCCAGAAGCGCCGTCTCCTCGCCGCAGATGTAGGCGCCGGCACCGTGGTGGGTGTAGAGATCGAAGTCGATCCCGGAGCCCCCGATGTCCTTGCCGATCAGGCCGGCCTCATAGGCCTCGGCGACGGCGGCCTCGAAGCGATCGATGGGCTCGAAGAACTCACCGCGGATGTAGTTGTAGCCGACGGTCGATCCGGTGCAATAGCCGGCGATGGCCATGCCCTCGATCAGCTGATGCGGGTTGTAGCGCAGTATGTCCCGATCCTTGCAGGTCCCGGGCTCGCCCTCATCGGAATTGCAGACGATGTACTTCTGGCCCGGGGCGCCGCGGGGCATGAAGCTCCACTTGAGCCCGGTCGGGAAGCCGGCGCCGCCGCGTCCGCGCAGGTTCGAGAGCTTGACCTCGTCGATCAGTCCGCTCGGGTCCGGCCTCTCGCGCAGGATGCGCTCCCACTGGACGTAGCCGCCGACACCGCGGTAGGACTCCAGCGTGTGCCGCACGCCCGGCTCCAGATGCAGGGTGCGGAAGCAGACGGTGTTGTGGTTCGGCGCCATATCAATCCAACTCGTCAATCAGCTTGTCCATGGCCTCGGGCGTCAGGTTCTCGTGGTAGGTCCGACCGATCAGGACCGCCGGGGCGTGCCGGCAGGCGCCGAGGCACTCCACTTCCTTGAAGGTGAACCGCCCGTCGGGGGTCGTCTGCCCGGGATGAACGCCGTACTTGGACTCGACGTGCTCGATCAGCTCTTCCGAGCCGCAGAGCATGCAGGAGATGCTGTTGCAGACGCAGACCTTGTGCCGCCCCACCGGCTCGAGATCGTACATACCGTAGAAGGTCGCGACCTCGTAGACCGAAATCTCGGGCATGTCCAGGTACGCGGCCACGTCGTCCATCAGTTCGCGGGTCAGCCAGCCGCCGTTTTGCTCCTGCACGATGGTCAGCGCCGGCATCACGGCGGACTGCTTCCACTCGGGCGGATACTTGGCGATGTGCCGGTCGATCTCGGCGCGGACCTCGTCGGAAAACAGCGTCGACGTGTCCCGGTCGTGGACGACGGCAAGCGGTGCGGTGCGGAAGCTCATCAGCGGTCGATCTCCCCGAACACGATGTCCATGGTCCCGATGATCGCGACCACGTCGGCGAGCATGTGGCCGCGGGCCATCTCGTCCATGGCCGAGAGATGGGCGAACCCGGGGGCGCGGACCTTGAGCCGATACGGCTTGTTGGCCCCGTCGGAGACGATGTAGCAGCCGAACTCGCCCTTCGGCGCCTCGACCGCGGCGTAGACCTCGCCCTTGGGCGGGCAGTAGCCCTCGGTGAAGAGCTTGAAGTGGTGGATCAGGGCTTCCATGTCGTCCTTCATATCGGTGCGCTTCGGCGGCGTCACCTTGTGGTCGGCGATCATCACCGGTCCCGGATTGGCCCGCAGCCAGTCAACGCACTGCTTGATGATCCGGTTGCACTGCCGCAGCTCCTCGATGCGCACCAGATAGCGATCGTAGCAATCGCCGTTCTGGCCCACCGGGATATCGAAATCCATCTTGTCGTACGCCGCATAAGGCTGCTTCTTGCGCAGGTCCCAGGCGAACCCGGAACCCCGCAGCATCGGGCCGCTGAAACCGAGCTGCAGTGCCCGCTCCGGGGAGACGACACCGATGCCGACCGTGCGCTGCTTCCAGATCCGGTTATCGGTCAGCAGGGTCTCGTATTCGTCGATATAGGTGGGGAAGCGCTCCGTGAAGTCCTCGATGAAATCGAGCAGCGACCCCTGGCGCGCCCGGTTGCGGCGGGCGAAGTCGGCCTCGCTGTGCCACTTGGTGGACGCCTCCGCATAGCGGGGCATCTTGTCGGGCAGGTCCCGGTAGACGCCCCCGGGGCGGTAATAGCCCGCGTGCAGCCGCGCGCCGGAGACCGCCTCGTAGCAGTCCATGAGGTCCTCGCGCTCGCGGAAACAGTACAGGAACAGAGTCATCGCGCCGACGTCGAGCGCGTGCGAACCCAGCCACAGCATGTGGTTCAGGATGCGCGTGATCTCGTCGAACATCGTGCGGATGTACTGGGCCCTTTCCGGCGCCTCGATGCCGAGCAGCTTCTCGATGGCCCGCACGTAACCGTGCTCGTTGCACATCATCGACATGTAGTCGAGCCGGTCCATGTAGCCGATGCTCTGGTTGTACGGCTTGGACTCGGCGAGCTTCTCCGTGCCCCGGTGCAGCAGCCCGATATGCGGGTCGGCGCGCTCTATCACCTCGCCGTCGAGTTCCAGGACCAGGCGCAGCACACCATGAGCGGCCGGGTGCTGCGGGCCGAAATTCAGCGTGTAGTTGCGAATCTCAGGCATCGGAGGCCTCCGTGCCGGTGTCGAGCCCGGCATAACGGCTGTCCTCGCGGATCACTTTCGGCACCAGCACCCGCGGCTCGATGGAGACCGGCTCGTAGACTACCCGTCGCTGCTCGGGGTCGTAGCGCATCTCGACCTGCCCGGACAGCGGAAAGTCCTTGCGGAAGGGATGCCCCACGAACCCGTAATCCGTGAGAATCCGGCGCAGGTCCGGGTGCCCCCGGAACAGGATGCCGAAGAGGTCGAACGCCTCGCGCTCGAACCAGTTCGCGACCGACCACAGCGGCATGACCGAATCCACCACCGGCTGATCCCCGCCCGCGTAGACCCGAAGGCGCAGCCGCCGGTTGTGGCTGATCGACAGCAGGTGATAGACGACGGCGAATCGCCGCGGATCATCGACGGCAAGCTGAAGATCTCGATCGACGCCGCGGCCGAAACCGGTGTTGGAGGCGCCCTCGGTCTCCCACTCGGCCTTTCCGTAACCCGCGTAGTCGACGCCGCAGACGTCGATCAGCTCCTCGAAGCGGAAGGCCGGGTCGTCGCGCAGGACCCGGGCGACCGGGAGCAGGTGCTCGGCGGGCACGACCAGCGTCACCTCTCCGAGCGCCCGGATCGTCTCGCAACCCTGCTTCTCGAAATGCTTGGCGAGTGAGTCGACCAGCGCGTCGAGCCCGGGGTCGCCAGTCGGGGAGTCGTTTGCCATGGGTACCGGTAACTGTTCAGCGGGCGATGGTGTTGGTGCGGCGAATCTTGTTCTGCAGCTGCAGGATCCCGTAGAGCAGGGCCTCGGCCGTCGGCGGGCAGCCCGGGACATAGATATCCACCGGCACGATGCGGTCGCAGCCGCGCACGACGGAGTACGAGTAGTGGTAGTAGCCACCGCCGTTCGCGCAGGACCCCATCGAGATCACCCAGCGCGGCTCGGCCATCTGGTCGTAGACCTTGCGCAGCGCGGGCCCCATCTTGTTGCACAGGGTTCCGGCCACGATCATGACGTCGGACTGGCGCGGGCTCGGCCGGAAGATGATCCCGAAACGGTCGAGGTCGTAGCGCGACGCCCCGGCCTGCATCATCTCGACCGCGCAGCAGGCAAGCCCGAAAGTCATCGGCCACATGGACCCGGTGCGGGCCCAGTTGATCAGCTTGTCCGCCGTGGTGGTGACGAAGCCCTGCTCGAGAATGCCTTCTATTCCCATTCGAGGGCCCCCTTCTTCCACTCGTAGAGAAAACCGACGACCAGGATGCCGAGGAAGATGAACATCGCCCAGAAGCCGAATATCCCGAGCTCCTCGAGCACGACTGCCCAGGGGAAGAGGAACGCGATCTCGAGATCGAACAGGATGAACAGGATGGCGACCAGGTAGTAGCGCACGTCGAACTTCATGCGCGCGCTCTCGAAAGCCTCGAAGCCGCACTCGTACGGCGCGCCCTTTTGGGCGTCGGGGCGGCTGGGGCCGAGCAGACCGCCGGCCACGAGGGCGCCGAAGCCTACCAGGATCCCGACGACAATGAAGATCAGGACCGGCAGATAGTTCTCGAGCACCCTTCCTCCCCGCTGTTGTTGGCTGGTCGTTCCGGCGTGGCGGTCGAGTCTAGTTCAGCGATCACCGGGGTGTCAACCCGAGCCAGAACTAAAAAATCAAATACGCACAATAGGTTAGAGATATAACGGCGCAAAAAAAATCGGCATGCCGTCGCAGCGGCATGCCGATTCTGATTGGTGCCGACGGTCGGACTCGAACCGACACGGCTTTCGCCACTACCCCCTCAAGATAGCGTGTCTACCAATTCCACCACGTCGGCCTACGATCTTTAGAGAGACGCCGATAAACCGGCGACTCCGTTGCTATTCGGGTTTCGGCGCCTCCGGTGCGGGCACCGCGGCTTCCGGGGCGACTGACGACGCCGGGGCCTCGTCGAGCGCGTTTGCGGGCGCTTGCTCTATCGGTGCCTCGATAGTTGCCGGTACCTCTATCGCCGCAGCGGGCGCTGACGGAACCGCCGGGACATCGGAACCGGCGGGGACCGCCGGCGCTCCCGGGACGGACGGTATCTCCGCCGACGTCGGCGCGGATGCCGGTGGCGCGGCCGTATCTATGACCACGCTGTCGCCTACGCCGTCCATCAGCCCTTCGGGTTTACCCCCTTGAGCCGCGTAGAAGGCGAGCGCCATGCTCGTCAGGAAAAACAGCGCCCCCAGGATGCCGGTTGCCCGGCTCAGGAAGGAGCCGGATCCGCGTGCGCCGAAAACGGTCGCCGACGCGCCGCTGCCAAAGGCGGCTCCCGCGTCCGCCCCGCGCCCGTGCTGGATCAGCACCAAGCCGATAAGGCCCAGCGAGAGGAAGACTTGAACGACTGTCAGGATTGTCTGCATCAAATACTCGCCGGCGAGGCCCCGTTAAGCCGCCTGATCCGCGGCCTGACAGATGCCCAGAAAATCGTCCGCGACCAGCGACGCCCCGCCGATCAGGCCGCCGTCAATGTCCGGTTGCGCCATCAACTCGGCCGCGTTTCCGGGTTTCATGCTACCGCCATACAGGATCCGCAGACCCGCAGCGACTTCCGCATTCCGGGCCGCGATACGCTCGCGGATGAACGCGTGCACCTCCTGGGCCTGTTCCGGCGTCGCGGTGACCCCGGTGCCGATCGCCCACACCGGCTCGTAGGCGATCACGCCCTTGCTGAACGCCTCGACACCCGAGAGGTTTACGACGCCATCGACGTGCGCAGCGACGACCCGCTCCATCTCGCCCCGCTCGCGCTGCTCCAGGGTCTCACCCACGCAGAGGATCGGCACCAGGCCGTACTCCACCGCGCGGGCGTACTTCCTGGCCACCAGCTCGTCATCCTCGCCATGGTACTGCCGACGCTCCGAATGACCCACGATCACGTAGGTGCAGCCGAAGTCGGTCAGCATCGAGGCCGCGACCTCGCCCGTGAAAGCGCCGGGCTCCTGAATGGAGACATCCTGCGCGCCCAACGCCACGCGGCTGCCGAGCAGGGCCTCGCCCGCCATCTGGAGATACGGGAACGGCGGGCAGACGGCAATTCCGCAGTGCCCGATGGCAGCCGCCCCGGACACCACACCGCCGAGCAGCGACTCAACGCTCGCGCGCGTCCCGTTCATTTTCCAGTTTCCGGCGACCAGGGGCTGACGCATAACTACCTCCATCAAAGCGAGCCCGGTACTCTAGCGGCAACTCGAGCGCCGATCAAGACCGTAAGAAACGCACGGGCGCGACCTCTCCGCGATTAACCCGTCGCCGGCTTTGCTTTAGACTCGCGCGATGGCAAAGGGAAAACAAAAGACCGACGGCGGCTCGACCATCGCGCGCAACAAGAAGGCGGGCCACGAGTACCACATCGAGCAGCGTATCGAGGCCGGGCTGGTGCTCGAGGGCTGGGAGGTCAAGAGCCTGCGCGCCGGCCGTGTCCAGCTCAAGGAGAGCTACGTCAAGATCCTGCACGCCGAGGCCTTCCTCATCGGGGCGCACATCTCGCCGCTGCCGACGGCGTCCACACACGTGAGCCCGGACCCGGTGCGCACCCGCAAGCTGCTGCTGCAGCGCTCCGAGCTCAATCGGCTCATCGGACAGACGGAACGGGCCGGTTACACCCTGGTGCCGACGGCCATGTACTGGAAGCGCGGCCGCGCCAAGCTCGAGATCGGGCTCGCCAAGGGCAAGAAGCTGCACGACAAGCGGGCCACCGAGAAGGATCGGGACTGGCAGCGTGAAAAGGAGCGGTTGTTCAAGCAAGGCTGACCTTGCCGGGGAACCAAATCATCCGCTACATTGTCTCTTCCAACGTACTTGGGGGCGACTTGGTCTCGACGTGGGTCGCGAAACCCGAGGTGCATGCCGAGGTGCGGGATACCTCGTAAATCCATCCGCAAACTCATAGTTGCCAACGACGACAACTACGCTCTCGCTGCTTAATCCCAGCGGGCCTCTGACCGGTCCTTGTCTGTGGGGGTCGGGTTTCAGGGGTAACATCACACAGAATCGCGGTGACGGGAGTCCGGACCTGATCCGCTAAAACCCAATTCGGAATCGCCGACCGATCGCCCTGCCCTTCGGGCGTTGGAAGGCTAAAAACAATAGAACGGGCTAAGCATGTAGGACCAACGGCAGAGGGCTTGCGGACGCGGGTTCGATTCCCGCCGCCTCCACCAACACCCCAACCCCAACCGTTCTCGGTTGGGGTTTTTTCTTGCCCGAAACGCCAGTACTGGCGCGGTTTCGGGGCCACTACCTCGCGAGCGGCAACAGCGAAATCCCGCCGATGTCGGCCGGCCGAGGGCCTCTCTCCTCACCGTTCTCTCTGGTTGCCTCGCGAGCGCTCGCGAGGCCACGTGTCGGTTTTTCAGATACTTAGGTGAGGCTAGTTGTAATGGAAGATTGGTGCAGCGACAGAGACCGAGAAACTGACAGGGTAAAGGGCTCCGTGGAGGTGCCTTCTGGGCGGTGGCGTTGCCAGCAGTCAGCCAACCCGGAAGTCAACGAATCCAGTCAGAAAGTCTACGTGTGGCAAAAGCGACACGAGTTTGCGAGCGATTCGGTGCCGTTTACCGACTACCCTCTTCAAACTCCTGTTGAACGAATCTTGAGTACCGCCTAAAGCTGATACCGGTCGCCCGAGCCTGACCTCCTGGACGACCGCAAAGGACGCATTGCGGCCGCTCGCGATAGGTCAGGCAAGCGGCTCCAACCGGCAAGATACGGGCACCCAGCTCGGGGGCGACGACTGACCCCAATTGGCCAGAACTGCCGCTGGCATCCGAAGTGGGAGCGGCGGCAGTCTGACGGAGACGAGATACCGGAGCCACACGCCCCGAGCACCCCGTATCCCTGCTCCTCCCCAGGCAACCAGGGCCCATCCGACTCGCAGCTCTCGGAACGAAAAGGCCCCCGGACTGGGGCCTTTTTGCTGGGCGAAGAGGACGCAGTTTGAAGGTCCGCGGCCGCCCTTCGCCTCACTGCAGGGGGTGAGGTGCGGGGCGTCGTACAGGCTCGGGTCCTGCTGGAAGGCCAGGGGCTTGCGGATCTTGGTGGTCCAGGGAAGACCGGCGACCTTGCCCGACCCGTCCTTGTCCCGATTTGCGTCCAGCGTTTCAACATGAACATCGGCGTAGTCAGCGTTGAGCTGGTCGTCGTTGTCTAGGTCGAGTGGCTCTTCCTTATCGGGAACAGGAGGGTTGCCGGAGAACGCATATCGGTACAGCCCTACATAGCCTTCCCAGATGTTGGTTACAGGCCCTGCTCAGTCCTTCGGTGCGTCGAAACAGATTTCCCCTTCGCCCGGTACAACCTCAAAGTCATTGAGACCGGTGCAGGTATTCACCGTCCCGGTGACCACCAAACTCCCACCCGGCTGGAGCCCTGCGAACCTCCCGGTTCCCCGGACGGGGCTGATCGTCTCGTCGCCCTCCAGAATCACGCCTCCGCCCCCTTCGCAGGGAACAACTTCTTGCGTCTCGAAGGTATCATCAGCCGTGTAGATGAACCCGTCGCGTTCTTCGGTCCCGAGTACATGTTCCAGTAACAGGGGCTCCGAGTTTGTGATGACACCGCGGAGAGGCCCCTTGATCACCACCCGGCGTAGCGCCCTGTCCGCGCTCTTCCGATCGTGCGAATCCTTTCGAATTAGGACCAGCCGATATTGCCCGAGCTGCGCCAACTCGGAATCGCTTGCCGTTTCCGCAAAGCCACGTATGGGCACGTAGCAGCCCTCGATAACCCTTTTCTGGCCAGCAGATAAGGCCGGCGAGAGCGCGATCCCCGCCATCAGAGCGCTGGCGACTACCGTTCGTAGCATCGATGTCATTGCCGTTATCTCCATTCTGGTCGCATGCGGGACTTCCCTGACCGGGACGCCCGCGACACGGTGGCCAGGCGACGATTCGCCGCTACCAGCCACCCCCTGATCCGCGTCCCAGCCCTGGGACGCACACCGGCACCATCCACGCCTGAGCAGCTTCAAGATCTACAGCCAGGTGATGTACCCCGCGCTGGTCATCGCAGCAACGATCCTTGCCGCACAACAACCCAAATCAAGGATAGATCATTTCCGAGCGAGGACTCGGCGGCCAGGGAGTGGGAAACGGGGACCGACAACTTTTCTGTTAGCCTACCGCCCGGTTATTTTGTACGGAATTTCAGGACAGTATCTCTAAGTGCCTTCTCATGACGGGTGTCGGGTGTGGGCTTAATCCCTGACCTTTGACCGTAATCGCCGTAAACCCGTGGCTCGTCGTAACCAACCTCTCCGCAGCGTGACGGCGAGCGTCCTCAAAGCGCGTTCACGAGACGCTGCCACTCTCCTCCGGGAGTGCCCACAATTGGCGGCAAAGCCGCCGCTCGCTACAACGCGCCGACTGTCCGGAGAGGGTCGATCAGAGCCACCCGAGCAAGCTGCAGCGGACGCCGACAGCGAGAGGCGCGGATCGGCCAAGAGCCGTCGGTGGAAACCTGAGAGTGAGTTTCCGGTGAAGTCCCCATAGGCGACGTCGCGGCAGTCCGGACGATTTGCAGGTTAGCTGATCTGCGGCAAGGAAAGTGGTTCTTTTTTCTCCGCTGCGCTGGGCCTTACGCCAGCGCGGACTAGGCTTACAGTGGGGCCCCCAGAAACGACTTCCTCGGGTGCTGCGCTCGGAAATCGATCGTTCACTCCTCGAGCGCTCCGCAATGACCCGGGGCTACCCCGCAGGGAGGGAAGATGAACGTATCTTCGAATTTCTCACGACAGTCGAGGCAAGCGGCGGTACTCACCGTCGCCGCGCTTTTCTTGTTCCTTGCCAATGCTCCGGCAGTGGCGGCGGGACTGATTCTCTGGGACTCGTTCAACGACGAGACGGCCTTTTCCCGCGCTGACGGCTACCACTTTTTCACGGTAACGCCGGATGTCGGTACCGAGGGCATCCTGCGTTATTGGGAGCCCGGCTACTGGGGCAGCGGCGCCACGACGGCCAGTTACATCAACTTCTCGCCCGCGGGACGTTTCGGAAACGGCGTCACCTTCAACTACTCGGGCAATGCAAACGGCTGGTGCAGCCAGGACGCCATCAACTACCCCATCGGCGATCAGATGAGCCCGGCGGAGGGAACCATCGAATTCTGGTACAAGCCGCATTTCGACTACACCGATACCTCCGCGGTGATCCAGGTGCTCAGCGGCTACAAGTCAAATCTCGATTATCCGCTTCAGACTTACTACGAGCGGGAACGCGACAGTCAGAGCTATCTCTACTTCGCCTATCACGGCTGGAGCGGGCGGCATTACTGGACGTTTGCGATCTATGAGCTCGACGCATCCGGCAACGTCACGCATGACACGTTCGCCAGGACACCGCCAGAGTTCGATCCCGACCGATTCACCTTTGCCGCCGAGCAATGGATGCACGTCGGGTTGGTATGGAAATCCACCGGCGTCGAGGACTACGGCAACAAGACCGTCATGTTGTTTATCGACGGTGTAGAGGTGGCTTCTACCACCCAGACCTACCCCACCACCTATCCATTCGGCGAGTATTTGGCTCTCGGCAGCTCGACCGGACAGTCTTTTGATCCGAGCCTTCCGGGAAACAACTACAGTGGAGCGTCGGGAGATATCGACAACCTAAAGATCTGGGATTACGCCAAGACCGACTTTTCTGATCGGTTTGTCGAGGGAGTTGACGCCCAATCTGCATACGTCGGCATTGCCAGCGTTCCTGACATCAACGGCAACCTCTCCCCTGAGATTGCCGCCCTTCTAACGCTTCCAGACGGCCAACCGCAGGTCATCATCAAGGACAGCGACACCAAGGAGCTCATTGCCAAAATGGATTTTGGCAACCCGAACCAGACAGCGAAGGGCGTCACCGGGCTGCTCGATATCACCGGGAATGGAGCGCCCGAGGTGGCGGTGCTGCTGACCCGGCGTGATGGCGTGTCCGTGGTGCAGATGCGCGACGGCAGGACCGGGCAGTGGATCGACAAGATCTACTTCTTCTGTCCGCCGTGGGAGACCAAGGCGGTCGCCTCACAGGACCTGAACCTCGACGGGGTCTCGGAGGTCTCGGTACTCGCCACCAGACCCGACGGTAAGGTTGCCACCAAGATCAAGGATTCGATCAGCAAGGAGTTGATGAATTGGATCGGGTTCCCCGGTACTACCGACTAATCGCCGTGCGGGGTCATTCCCTAGACACCCCAAGACGATCAGAGGCGGGCTTAGGGCTGATCATTACTTAGATCTTTGTTGCTTTCGGCAGATTAGGGGGTTGCCAAAGCTGAGGCTGGGTCGTACCTCGCTGCCGGGAACCGCGATTCAGGCACTTACGGGAGCGAAGACTCCGGCTTACGGAAGATATAGGGTCATACCCGGGGCCTTGGGGCCCGCCTACTTGTTCTGCGGCAGGAGGAGGGCCTATACGACGTCGCGGTGTAGCGGCCTCGGAGCGGCCCTGTGACCCGTTGAGGGGTGCATACGCCCACCTTGCCTCGCGGCATCGACATCACGCGGCTCGGCTGCCCAGGTTGGCGTGCATGTCCTTCAAGGCCGCGAAGATCCCCTCGATCACGTTCTCCTTGCCCGCGAACAGCGCGTCCGGTCCGCCGGCGTGCAGGTTGCTGAAGGGGGCTCGTAGAGCGCCGAGGCTCCATGACGCCTCGCGCCGTGAGCTGGTCGATCACCATCTCGACGAAGCGGATCTGCGGCGGCGTGAGGCTGCGGTCGTTCAGGAACTCGCGAGAACGCCGCCTGCGCCGCGGCACGGTCCATGCCGACCAGGCTGCGGACGAAGTGGGCCAGCGAGGGCGCCTCGCTGCGGGCCAGCAGACCGGAGAGCAGCGTCTCGCCATCCTCTTCGCCGATCTCGACCAGGGTCGTCTCCAGCCCCTTCAGGTCGGTCGTCGGTGAGCGGCTGGTTGGTCCGCAGGCGGTGGATCACGATGTGGTCGAGGTGATTGCGCAGGTAGTCCTTGACCTTCTTCTCGTACTGGGCGCCGGTCATCTTCGGCATGCGAGACGACCTCTTCCTCCCGCACGCCCAGGACCTCGTCCTTGAAGTCGGTGTAGACGATCTTGCGCTTCTTCTTGTCGAGGAACGGCACCAGCCCACGCAGCCGCAGGCGCAGCTCCTCCAGCCCGTCAGGTCGATCCCCTCCCAGAAGCCGGTCTCCTGCATCGCGGCCAGGTACTCGAGCTGGGCCTTCACGCCGGGATGCGTGCTCTTCTCCTCCAGCAGCATGGCGATCTCGACCATCCGCTGGCGGTGGCTCTCGAAGACGCCCGCGTCGCCCTCGGCCAGGGCCAGCTGCATCCGCAGGGCCGTGAGGTCGAACAGCCGCGACTCGATGTCGTCGGTCTCGATCTCGCTCGGCAGCCCGGCAACCTCACGCTGCAGCGTCTCACGGTCGGCTTCGCTGAGCTGCTCCCAGGCCGTCGCGCTCCCGGAAACGCTCCACCGCCTCCAGGTGCATCCGCACGATGAAGTTCTCCCGGTTCATCGCCGCCACTTCGCCGTGCAGTCCGTCGGTGAGCGACGCTCCGCGAGCGCGGCATCCGGGTCCAGTTCCGGCGTCGCCTGGACGTGGCCGAGCAGCTGCACGCGGGCGCGGAACAGCCGGGTGCCGAGCGGGACGCCGCCGCCGGCCTCGATGCCCTCGGGGTTCTCGCGGAAGAAGTCGAAGTTGAAGCAGAAGTCGAAGACGCGGAAGTCCTGCTTGTCGTCGCCCGGCCCGAACAGGTCCGGGCACAGGCGCGTGCCGCGCCCGATCATCTGCCAGAACTTGATCTTCGAGTAGACCGGCTTGAAGAAGACCAGGTTCGCCACCTCGGGCACGTCGATGCCGGTGTCGAGCATGTCCACCGAGATGGCGATGTGCGGCGCCTTGTCCTTCTGCGAGAAGTCGTCGATCAGGCTCTGCGGGTACTTGGCGTAGTTGTCGATGATGCGCGCGAAGTGTCCCTTGTAGTGCGGGTAGTGGTGGTTGAACCGCTCCTCGATGAACTTCGCGTGCTCGTGGTTGCGGGCGAAGATGATCGTCTTGGCCAGCCGGTCGCCGCCCTCGACCTTGTGGCCGTGCTCCATCAGGTGCTGCAGCACCTTGTCCACGGTGTCCTTGTTGAAGAGCCAGCTGTTGATGGCGGCGGCGTTGACCCGGTCGGGCAGGCCGTGCTCGGCTCCACGTCGTCGCCCCAGTCGAGGCTCTCCCACTGCTCCTTCTCCTCGTCGCTGAGCGAGTCGTAGTCGATGCCCTCGCGGGGGAACTTCAGGTCCACCTGCTGCACGCGGGGCGGCACGAGGAAGCCGTCGGCCACCGCCGTCTCCAGCTCGTAGGCATCGGTCGGCACGCCCGGCTCCAGGTCGAAGAGGTCGTAGGTGTTCTTGTCGACCTCGCTCGCGGGGCGTGGCGGTCAGGCCGACCAGCAGCGAATCGAAGTAGCGGAAGATCGCGCCGTACTTCTGGTAGACCGAGCGGTGCGCCTCGTCGATGATCACCAGGTCGAAGTGCCCGACGCCGAACCGCGCCTCGTCGCCCTTCGTCTCGTCGATCAGCCCCATCATCGTCGGATAGGTGCAGACGTAGACCCGGCCCGTCTGTGTCCTTCTCGGTGACCAGGTTCACCGGGCTCGACTCCGGCAGGTGCGCCTTGAAGGCGCCGCACCGCCTGGTTGACCAGCGACACCCGGTCGGCCAGGAACAGCGCCCGCTTCACCCAGCCCGCCCGCTGCAGCACGTCCACCAGGGCGATGGCCGTGCGGGTCTTGCCGGTGCCGGTGGCCATCACCAGCAGCGCCTTGCGCCGCGCCTCCGCGAACTGCTCGCCGATGCTGCCGATGGCCCGCTTCTGGTAGTAGCGCTCGACGATCGGCGTCCTTGACCTGGGCCGACGTCGCAGCGGCTCGCGCTGGGTCGCGGCGCAGGATCAGGCGGCGCCAGCTCGTCCTTCTTGTAGAACCCGGCCACCGCGGCGCGGCGGGTAGGCCGAGGTCGTCCCACAGCCAGGTCTTGTAGCCGTTGGTGTAGAAGATGATCGGGCGCTGGCCGTGCATCTGCTCCAGGCAGTCGGCGTAGAGCTTGGCCTGCTGCTGGCCCACCTGCGGGTCGACGGTGGTCTTCTTCGCCTCCACCACCGCCAGCGGCTTGCCGTCGTCGCCCCACAGCACGTAGTCGACGTAGCCGATGCCCTGGGCGTTGGGCATGCCGGTGACTTCGTATTCCCGGTCGCGCGGCTGATCGAGCGGCCAGCCGGCGCGGTGCAGGTCGACGTCGATCAGGTAGCGGCGGGTCTCGGCCTCGGAGTAGTCGTGGGTGTCGGGCTGCTGCTTCGGCCGCGGCGCGGATCTCGGCCAGTTGCTCGCGCAGCGCCTGCAGCTCGGCATCGAGGGCGTCCCGCTCCTGCTGCCGCTTCAGCGCCGCCTCGTTCTGCTCGGCCAGCTTGCTTCTCCAGGGCCTCCAGCTCCTTGCGCGGGACCACCTCGCCCGCGGTCGGAGCGGTTGCGGCACGCGCTCATCCCTCCACGCCGCGCCCTTCGCGCGAGGCATCGGGCGCGTAGGTGCGGACCAGCCAGTAGCAGACGTGGTGCAGTTCCTTGACCACCTGCAGGGCGTCGTACTGGCGGATCGGGCGCGCGCTGTGGACCGCCTGGTTGCCGACCTTCTGGATCACCCGCGCCTTCTGGAAGACCGCCTCGGGCAGCAGGTTCTGGAAGCTGGGCTCGTGCAGCAGCGCACCGAGGCTGCTGGTCGTAGGGCATCCGCAGGCCGGCGTCGTGCCGGTAGAGCCAGTGGACCACGGCCTCCAGCGTGAAGCGGGCATGGAAGCAGGCGGCGCGGGGGTCGCCCATGATGTGGCCTTCCGCCTGGCTGGCGGATTCCGCGATGGCGCGGAACTCGCTCGGGCAGGAAGGCGAAGTTGCTCATCGGTTGGCAGCCCGTGCCGGTCGTCAGGGTCGTTCTTCGGAATCCAACTGCGCCTTGACCGCGCGCACCGCGGCGAGCAATCCCGGCAGGTCCTTCTGCACCGTACTCCAGACGATGGAGAGATCCACCTTGAAGTAGCCGTGCGCTACGACGTTTCGCATTTCGTACGCAAACCCGAAGGGCACGTTCGGAAAACGGCACGGGATGGCAGGATAGCGTTTGTGGATATTGTTCGAGGCCTCGCCGATGATTTCGATCGTACGAATCACCGCGTCCTGGGTCTTCTCGTCAGTCAGAAACTTGCCCTTGTCCATCCCCGCGACATGGCGTTGGCAGCGCTCGATCGCCTCGATGATGTGCCCGAGAAAGTCTTCGAGACGCAGCGCGTCCAGATCACTCATACCGGTTCCGCCTCATCCACGACCTGTTGGCGGAACTTGTCCGGAAGGGCATTCGGCGTGAGGACGTCGATCGGGATGCCGAGCAGCTCCTTCAGCTCGAACTGGATGGCGCCGATGTCCAACAGAGTCGTCTCCTCCGTGGGCTCCACCAGGATATCGAGGTCGCTGCCGTCCTTGTCTTCGCCGCGCAGCACGGATCCGAAGACCCGCACATTGGTGACCCGGTGCCTCAAGGCAATCCGCCGAATGTTGTCACGATGTCGTTGAAGGGCTGTCGATGGGCAGTCCCTTATCTCTGGAATCTTGAACAAACAGGCAAGGAGTTCATAGCGCGTTGCGGACCAGGGTGGGTTGCACGAAGTACTCGCGGATGACCAAGGCGGTGACCAGGACGCGTTGGCCAAGTTTGGTGAGGTAGTACTTGTAGCGGTTGGCCACCTTCTTGATCAGTCCGTGGGTGCGCAGGCGCTTCAAGAGGTAGGAGGCGCGCCCGGGTGAGAGGTCCCTGAGGTGAGTACGCAGATCGCCGGCGCGAAACCCGGAGATGGCCCACTCGCCGCGCGCGAGGGCGAGGAAGAGCTGGTAGTCGGTATCGAGGAAGAGGTTGAAGCCGCGGAAGGTGCGGCCCTGGACCTTGGCCGGGCCGGCCATCTTGGCGATCGCCTGTTGCGCAGCATCGGGGTTATCGAGGCAGGCCATGAAGGCCAGGTAACGGGTGTTGGCGGCCTGCATGAGGGCGCGCAGGTCCTGGAGACTGTAGATGCTCTTGCGCAGGGGGGCGAGCTTGAAGACGCGCTCGCCGTTGCGCTGTTCCACGTGACGGTGGTGCTTGAAGAAGGACACATCATTGGCGGTGCACTCGACCCGGGCGATCAGCCCGGCCTTGTCGTAGAGCTTGATACTGGCGGGCCCCATGTGATGGCGGATACGGGTGCCTTGGATGCGGGTGGAGAAGTCGTTGCCGAGCTCGTCCCGGAAGTGGCCGCTGAGCTTGTGGCCGAGGAACATGGCTACGTGCTCGGCACGGATGACATGCACGGCGGTGCGCACGATGGCCTGGTAGAGGGGCTGGAAGAGCGCTTGGCTTCGAAACACCACGTCGGTGGCGTATTCCACCTGCATGAAGCTCCAGTGGTAACCGCCGCGGAAGTGCGCCACCACCGGGCAGAAGCGCGCGGCCCAACGATCCAGATGCTGGTGCAGGGTGTGGGCGTCGAGGGTGTCGGCGAGCTGCTGGGCCCGCCGGGGATCGGTGATCGTGAGGAAGGCATTGTCGGCCATCGCGAAGTCGATCCCAGCCGCGCGCAGCTGCTGGGCGAGCCAGGCGTGGCCGTTGAAGTAGACCTGCAGACGAAATGGCGCCCAGGTGGGCACCCGCACGTAGCCCAGGCCGAAGTCTGCGTCGATGAAGTAGAAGTAGTAGTGCAGGCACTTGCCCGCTGTGGGCTTGAGCAGTGCCCGACCCTTGGCCTTGTCGAACCAGGGCCGGTAGGCGGTGCAGGACTCCATGGCGGCGAAGACATGCACCAGGCCCGGGTGCGCGCCGCGCGTGGCGAGGATCGCCTGGATGCGATCTTCCTTACGAAATGCCTTGTGGCGGCGGATGAACTCGATGGTGAGGCCGGCCTCCCGGGCCAGGCGCTCGGCGTTGGCCCGCAGCGCCTCGCGCAGGGGCTCCGCCCACTGGGTGTAGTCAAACACCCGGATGCCCAGGTAGCCGAGCAACCCCGTCATGGCACCGGCGTGGGCGACCGCCGGCAGGGTACCGGTGATCACCACCCGGTCGAAGCACGACAGCACCCCGGAAATGTCGCTTTGATGACGTTCAACGAAGGGGTTCATCGCCGCACCTCCAGCGCCTGGGGTCTACCGACAACCATAGACCCTGGGACCTGTTTGGTTCCGGCTATGCCGGGTTAGGGTTGGCTGGCTTACTGTTCTTGTTTCCTTTAAGAAGTGTCGTTGCACCACATCTGAGCGAAGGCAATGAAGCATGAAATCACGGCTAATCTCTTGCCTGAGCGGTACACGGGCTACCGCCCGAGCGATGTTGAAGCCCACCGCTTGCATCGGAACTCTGCAGACCGTTCCGATAGAACCTACACAGCTAACGAGAAGCTCACGCCCGTTGAGCCGAGAGCGTTGGTACTTCTTCTCGATCTCCGGGTCGATTAGTTTTAATCCCGAGATATTCAAGTCACCACCAACGAAGTCACCCACGCGAACCAGAGGTTTGCCTTCAGGCCAATCATCGCCCGGTTGAACCACACCGTAGTTAATTTTGTCGCTGGAGTCGATGAGTGTACCGAGTTCCGCGTGCTCCCACCCCATCGGATTGGTGACGGGGTCGCCGAACATGTCGAGGAAGGTGGATTGGAGGAGGGTGTCGAGCTGGGCGAGGGACTCGCGGCGCTTGGCCCGCAAGGCGTCCGCCGCATCCAGAATCCCCGCAATCCGCTTCTGCTCGGCGAGGGGTGGGAGGGGGATCTGGATCTTGACGAGTTCTGAGTATCGCGAGCTTCGTTGACAGTCGCTCTCTGCTGCGCGATCTCGAGCCTGCTCGGTACGAGGAGCTGTGCCAGATACCGCTAGTCAGAGCAGTAGCAGATCGTGGATCGAGCTTGGCTGCGTTGGCTAGTGACGCGATCGCCCGTCGATGCGATGCACTCGAGGTCTGACCAAGATCAGCGCATCGCCAATCGGTCTGCATCGAGATCGCGAGCAGGATGTCGCCTGCTCGTGATCATCGTCGCTCTTCGGCTGCGTCGTCGACTTACGTACCGAGGTCGTGGCATTGATCGATCGTCGAAGTCGTCGCCATCTCGATCAGTGATCAGGCATCGCCGTCCGACTGGCGTAGCTCTCGATCCGTCGCGAGAGCCACGTGCCACCTCGAACGTCGCAGAGCTCGCCGAGCGGCAGCTGCGACTTCATCCCAGCATCCCCTCCAGCTCCTTCACGCCCCTTCGCGATCTCCTCCTCCAGCTCCGCCAGCCGCTCCAGGATCACCTTCGGCGGGTCGTACTCCACCGCCTCGTACTCCACCTCCTTGTAGCGGTTGATGGAGAGGTCGTAGTCGTTGTCCGCGATCTCGGCCTTGGGCACGAGGAAGCTCTGGTCCGTGCGCTGCGCGCTTCGCTCTCGGCGTCGCGGTTCTGCCAGCGGGCGAGGATGTCGGCGAGGTCGCTCTTGTCCGGCTGCGGGGTGCGCTTGTCGTCGAGGGAGAAGCCGTCGGCCTGCATGTCGTAGAACCAGACGTGGTCGGTGCCGCCGGAGTTGGTCTTGGTGAAGAGCAGGATGGCGGTGGAGACCCCGGCGTAGGGCTTGAAGACGCCCGAGGGCATGGAGACGATGGCGTCGAGCTTCTGGTCCTCGACCAGGATCTTGCGCAGCTCCTTGTGCGCCTTGCTCGAGCCGAAGAGCACGCCGTCGGGCACGATGACCGCGGCGCGGCCGCCGGTCTGGAGCAGGCGCAGGAAGAGCGCCAGGAAGAGCAGCTCGGTCTTCTTGGTCTTGACGATCTGCTGCAGGTCCTTGGCGGTGGACTCGTAGTCGAGGCTGCCGGCGAAGGGCGGATTGGCGAGGACCAGGGAGTACTTCTCCGCGTCGTCGTCATCGGCCTGGGCCAGCGAGTCCTGTAGCGGATGTCCGGGTTCTCCACGCCGTGCAGCAGCATGTTCATGCTGCCGATGCGCAGCATGGTGCTGTCGAAGTCGTAGCCGTGGAAGGTGCCCTCGTTGAAGCGGCGGCGGGCCGCGGCGTCCTTGTAGATGGCGTCGCTGTGGTGCTCGACGCAGGTACTCGGAGGCGGCGATGAGGAAGCCCGCCGTGCCGCAGGCCGGGTCGCAGATCACGTCCTTGGGCGTGGGCGCGGTCATCTCCACCATCAGCTTGATGATGTGGCGCGGGGTGCGGAACTGGCCGTTCTGCCCGGCGGTGGCGATCTTGCCGAGCATGTACTCGTAGAGGTCGCCCTTGGTGTCGCGGTCGGCCATGTCGATGCCGTCGAGCTGGTCCACCACGTTGGCCAGCACGCGCGGCGTGGGCATCATGAAGAGGGCGTCCTTCATGTGGTGGGTGTAGGTCGAGTCCTCTCGCGTCGCCGTCGCCCTTCTGCCCGAGCGTCTTGATGAAGGGGAACACCTCGTCGCGCACCGTCTCGAACATCTGCTCCGGGGCGGTCTCCTTGAAGCGCGACCAGCGCAGATGCGTCCTGGTCGGCGGCGAAGATCGGCTCCTCGATGGGCTTGCCGGTGCGGGCGGCCTTGCGCTCCTTCAGCGTGTGCAGCTCGTCGAGCCGCTTGATGAACAGCAGGTAGGTGAGCTGCTCGATGACCGAGAGCGGGTTGGAGATGCCGCCGGACCACATCGTGTCCCAGATGCGGTCGACCTTGGATTTGAGTTCGCCGGTGATCATGATTTCCTTCTTCTGTGTACAGCCTGGGCGTGGGTTTTCGCTGCAGGCGGGTGCTGGCCTCTACCCGTTCCCAAGGCGTTGCGGTCCGCCTGCCCGGGGGAAGCCGACGCCATGCCGCCCGCGATGATCCAGGATCGGGACCTCGATCATAGTGGCGATGGAGCGCTGCCCGCGCCGTGCGGCGGTGCTCAGCGCTCCTCAGGGGGATCGTGGGACGGTAATGGTGATCGGCGCGCACTCCCCTCGGGCTTCCGTAATACCGTAGGGCCGGCGCCAGGAGCCGGTAGGTGACGTTGTTGCACGAACCACGGTTCTCGGCGCTCCAGCGGCGCTCGTCGGCGTCGGACTGAGCATAGGCTCTCGGATGACCGCCTGAGCCTGTAACGATTCGAGATGGCCGAGAGGAATGGCTAAGTCGGGCGTGGGCGCAGAGGGGCTCTCACGGCGTCCGCCAGTAAGCGGGACCGGAACGCTGTGGGAAGGGCGCTACGAATCCAGCCCGATGCGCGTGGGCACCTACACCGTGCCCACGCTAAGTTGGCACTTGAGCCTCGGGTCAGGGCCGCGCGCGACCGATGACGACGGACGCGCGCTCGGTCTGGGCGGACGGCACGGGTCCGACTTCGCCCTCGAGATCGCCGGATTGCGGCATGGCCTGACCGGACTTGGAGATCCGCGCGCCGACGATCACCTGCGGGAACGCCGAGAGCCGCATCGCGGGCATCATCGCCATGCTGTCGTCCAGCTTCACGGTCGCCGGGAGGTCCTTGGCCTGCAACCGCTGCACGGCCAGCGGCATCGGAGGGCCGGCGGCGGCCCGCGCGAAGACGAACAGGGTGTCGTCCGGTGCGACGCTTCCGGCGAGCGCCGGGTCCAGCGTGACCTCCACCGTGATCGCGGCCGGCGCGACCTCGCCCGCGGGGGCTTCCGGCGCGGCGCTCGCGCTCTCGGGCGTCGGGCGGTCCGCCGCGGCCTGATCCGCCAATGCCTGAACCGGGGTTCCGGCGCGGGTGTTCGCCTCGGCGATCATCTCCCGAATACGCGCCACCTCCTCGGAGGCGGGGTCCATCTCGTCGGCGATCGCCTGCCAGGTCGTGGCCGCGGCCGGGTACTCGCCGCGCTGGAAGGCCAGCATGCCGCTCAGCCAGCGGGCCGTGGGATTGCCGGGCTCCAGAACCAGCGCGGCTTCGATCAGCTCCCCCGCGCGGCCGTCCAGACGGTTGCCGTTGTTCGCGGCGACCACCTCGGCTAGCGTGAGGACGACGTTGGCCTGATCGGGCGCCAGCTCGTAGGCGCGCTCCAGGGCCTTGAGTGCCTTTTCCGGCTGGCGCACGGCCGCGTAGGTGCGTCCGAGCATCAGCCATCCGTCCAGATTGTCGGGTTCCTGCTCCAGGCGCTCGGCCAGGCGCTCGGCAAGGACATCGAGCGGCGGCATATCGCCCGCCGCAGGCGCGGCCGTCGCCGTCGCGCCGGCGGCGGACGCCTCGATCCGCTCGATCTTGTCGCTGCTGCCGGTTTGCATGTAGAGCAGAACGGCGGCCGCGGGGACCGCGACCGCAAGCACCGCGGCCATCCAGCGGCCACCGGTCGCGGCCGGCGTCGGCGCTGTCCCGGTGCCGTCGATGTCGTAGAGCAGCTCCCGCTCGAGGTCGTGGCGTGCCGCCTCGTACTGACCCTGCTCGAGGAAGCCGGAAGCGAGGTCGGCGTCGAGCTCCTGCAGTCGCTGGCGGAAGACCTGGAGGTTCAGCGAATCCTGATCGGGTCCGCCCGCCGTATCGGGCTTCTGCAACAGCGGCAGCGCGACAAACAGCAGTGCCAGGCCGATGAGCCCGGCCGCAAGTACCCAGAAAACTATCATTTCGATTGATCTTTGAGGTCGCCGGCCTGAGCCAGCAGTTGCTGCAGCCGGTCGGTCTCGGCCGCGCTGATGGACTGCTCGGGCTCCGCCCCCTTGCGGCGAAGGAGTCGCACCAGCATGAAGCCACCGAAGGCGATCACCAGGAAGGGTCCGAACCAGAGGATGTAAGTGGAGGGCTTGATCGGCGGCTCGTAGAGCACGAAGTCGCCGTAACGCTCGATCAGGAAGGCGAGTACCTCGTCCCTGCTCTTGCCCTCGCTCATCATCCGGTAGACCTCCTCGCGCAGGTCCTGGGCGAGGTCCGCCTGGGAGCCGGCCAGGGACTCGTTCTGGCAGACGAGGCAGCGCAGCTTGCCGATCAGGTCCCGGAACTCGGTCTCCTGGGCGGGGCTCTCGAAGGTGAACTCCTCGAGCGTATAGGCCTGGGCGCCGTCCCCCTGCCAGCGCGAGGGCGAGCAGGACCGGGGCGGCGATGCGGGTGACTGATCTTCATGACGACTTGGGGCGGTACTGCTCGATGATCGGGAGGATCTCGGTCTCCCAGACCTGGCGGTCGATCGGGCCGATCCGCTTGTGGCGGATGATGCCCTCGGCGTCGACGACGAAGGTTTCCGGGGCCCCGTAGACGCCCCAGTTGATGCCGGCGATATTGTCGGGGTCGTAGACGCTGAGCACATAGGGGTCGCCGTAGCGACGCAGCATCTCCAGGGCGGCCGGGCGCTCGTCCTTCCAGTTGAAGCCGATCATCTGCACGTCCGACTCGCGGGCAATTCTGCACCAGCTCCCCGTGCTCCTGCCGGCAGGACGGGCACCAGGAGGCCCAGACGTTGACCAGTGAAATCTTGCCCCGCAGGACGTCGTTGGTGATGGTCTGGTCCGGGTCCTTCAGGGACTGGAGCTCGAACGCCGGCGCCGGCTTGTCCACCAGCGGCGACGGGACCTTTCTCGGGTCGAGCTTCAGCCCGTAGAACAACAGGGCCGCGAGCGCCAGAAAGATCCCCAGCGGCATCAGATAGCGGGTCGTGGAGGTCGCCATGGTCGTCAGCCTCGGGCCACCGCACCGGCGCCCGACGGCACGGTAGCAGGCCTGCGGGCGATGCGGTAGCGGCGGTCCGTCACGGCCAGGATGCCGCCCAGGGCCATCAGGATCCCGGCGAGCCAGATCCAGCGCACATAGGGCTTGTAGTAGACCCGCAGCGCCCAGTCGCCCTGATCGCCGACAGGCTCGCCGAGCGAGACGTAGATGTCGCGCAGGAATCCGGCGTCGATGGCGGCCTCGGTCATCGGCCGGCTCCCGGCGAAGTAGGACCGCTTCTCCGGGTGCAGGACCGTCACCTGCTCGTCGCCCTTGTAGACGATGAACTCGCCGCGCTGGGCGTTGTAGTTCGGACCCGGAACCGTCTGGACACCGTTGAACTGGAATCGGTAGCCCGCGGACTCCACGACATCGCCCGGCGACATGCGCACGTCGGTCTCGGTGCCGTAGTTCGAGACCATGGTCGCGCCGACGATGAATGCGGCGACACCCAGGTGGGCGAGCAGCATGCCGTAGTAGCTGCGGCTGTTTCCGGCGAAGTCCGCCCAAACCCCCTTTAGTCCGCCCTTGTGACGCAGCCGGTCGGCCAGCCCGATCAGGTTCGTGATCACCAGCCAGGCCGTCAGGCCAGCCCCGAGCCCAACGAGCAGCTGCCCGTCGTTGACGGCGGGAACGAAGGAGACGGCGGCGATCAAGACGCTGATCGCGGCCGCCACCCACAGGTCCCGTCGCGCGAAAAGCCCGGGGTCCTGTTTCCAGCGTGCCAACGGGCCGATGCCCATGGCCAGCACCAGAAAGGGAGAGATCGCAATGAACATCTTGTTGAACCAGGGGAAGCCCACCGAGATCTTGCCCCAGCCGGCCGCCTCGTAGATCAGCGGCGCCAGCGTGCCGAACAGCACCAGCGCGGCCAGCGCGGCCAGCAGCAGGTTGTTGGCCAGCAGGAAGCTCTCGCGGGAGACCAGATCGAAACGGCCCGCCGCCGGAAACCGCCGGGGCCCGCCAGGCGTAGAGCGCGAGCGAGCCGCCGATGACGATGCACAGGAAGATCAGGATGAAGGTGCCGCGGGTCGGGTCGGTGGCGAAGGCGTGCACCGAGGTCAGCACGCCCGAACGCACCAGGAACGTGCCGAGCAGCGACAGCGAGAAGGCGGAGATCGCGAGCAGCACGGTCCAGCTCTTGAACGCGGCGCGCTTCTCGGTGACCGCCAGCGAATGTATCAGGGCGGTGCCGACCAGCCAGGGCATGAAGGAGGCGTTCTCGACCGGGTCCCAGAACCACCAGCCGCCCCAACCCAGCTCGTAGTAGGCCCACCAGGAGCCCAGCGCGATCCCCAGCGTCAGAAAGATCCAGGCGACCGTCGTCCACGGGCGCGACCAGCGTGCCCAGGCGGCGTCCAGCTTGCCGCCCAACAAGGCGGCGATGGCGAACGCGAACGCGACCGAGAAGCCCACGTAGCCCATGTAGAGCATCGGCGGATGGATCGCGAGCCCCGGATCCTGCAGCAGCGGATTCAGGTCCCGACCCTCGGCCGGTGCCGGAAAGATGCGATCGAACGGGTTCGAGGTGAGCAGCATGAACAGCAGGAAGCCGATCGCGACCATGCCCTGGACCGAGATCACGCGGGAGATCATGGTCAGCGGCAGGTTCCGGCTGAACGCGGCGACCGCCGCCCCCCACGCCGACAGCAACAGGGCCCACAGCAGCAGCGACCCCTCGTGGGCGCCCCAGATCGCCGAGACCTTGTAGACGTCCGGCAGCAGGGTGTTGGAGTTCGTGGCGACATAGACCACCGAGAAGTCGTTGGTCAGGAACGCCTGCAGCAGGGCCAGGAAGGCGATGGCCAGGAAGGTCAGCTGCCCCCAGGCCAGGGTCCGGGCCGCGCCCATCCAGCGGCGATTGCCGGTATACGAGCCCCACAGCGGCACGACGGCCTGGACCAGCGCCAGGACGAGGGCCAGCACCAGCGCGAAGTGTCCGAGCTCCGGGATCATTGGGCAGCCGCCCCGCTCTGGGCGGTCTGTGTCGCGGCCTCGGTCATGCCCTCGGCGTGCGCGGTCTTGAGCGTGTCGGCGACTTCCGGCGGCATGTATTCCTCATCGTGTTTGGCGAGCACCTCGTCGGCCAGGAACCGCCCGTCCGAGCCCATGCGCCCCTTGGTGACCACGCCCTGACCCTCTTTGAAGAGGTCCGGCAGGATTCCGGTGTAGGCCACCGTGACGGTCTCGGCGAGGTCGGTGACGTCGAACGTGACCGTCAGCCCGTCATCCTGGCGCTGAACGGAGCCCTCCTTCACCAGTCCCCCGAGACGGAAGACGTGATCGGCGGGCGACTCGTCTGCCTTCACCTGGGACGGGCTGAAGAAGTACGAGATGTTGCTCTGCAGCGCACTCAGGGCCATCGCGGCCGCCGCGCCGACGCCGACAATGGCCAGGCCTACGAGGAGCAGTCGCTTCTGTCGTGCTTTCATGGGTTACCTCCGGGGACACGCATACGCATCAATCGACCCAGGCGTTTCAAAATGGTTCGCCGTTCGTGCCTGAGTTGCAGCACCTCGGCGACCAAGAGCAGGGCGGCCATGCCATAGGCACCCCAGACGAATTGGGCGTAGCCGCCCTGGGAGAGGAACTCGCTCATGCCCGGGCCTCCCTTTGCAGCACGTCCTGGACCCAGGTGGTCTCGGACTCGCGGGTCAGTATGATGCCCCGCAGACGCATCAGCGAGGTCGCGAACGAGTACATCCAGAACCCGAGCGTCATGGTCAGCATCGAGAACAGGATATTACCGTCGATCCGGCCGAGGTCCGAGCGCTGGTGCAGGGCGGCACACTGGTTCGGATCGGGACAGTTGATGGACCAGTAGATCACCGGGACCATCACCAGACCGACGATGGCGAGCAGCGCGGCGGCCCGGTCCGCGCGCCGGGTGTCGTCAATTGCCGAATGCAGCGCCATGTAGCCGATGTAGAGGAAAAACAGGATCAGCTCCGAGGTCAGTCGCGGGTCCCAGTCCCAGTAGGTGCCCCAGCTCGGCCGTCCCCAGAAAGCCCCGGTCCAGAGCGCCAGCAGGGTGAAGATCGCGCCCGTCGGCGCGATCGCGTTGGCGAACATGAACGAGAGCCGGGTGTTGAACACCAGCCCGACCGCGGCCCAGCCGACCAGGACGATGTAGAGCCACATCGACATCCAGGCCGCCGGTACATGGATGAAGATGATCCGGTAATACTCCTTCTGGGGGTTGGAGCCGCCGAGCTGATCGGGCGTCTCGAAGAAGCCCCAATACAGCCCGACCAGGATCAGCACGGCGGCCAGGACCCAGAATACCGGTACCAATCGGCCGGCAAGCGGGTAGAAGGTCGCGGGGGACGCGAATCTGAACCAATGCATCGACATCAACAAATCGCTTCTTAAGTACGCTCTATTCCAAAGAAATGCGCAGCGCCGATGAGGAGGCGGCCGGCGCCAGCACCAGCGCTGCCAGCAGGAACGCGCCAAGCAGCAGCAGATAGGGCTCGGTGTCGGCGATGTCCACGGAGCTGACCTCCACCGCGCCGGCCCCGTAGACCAGCACCGGGATGTAGAGCGGCAGGATCAGCAGCGACAACAGAATACCGCCCCCACGCAGGCCCAGCGTCAACGCCGCTCCGATGGTACCGATCAGGCTCAGAACCGGGGTCCCGAGCAGCAGCGAGAGCATCATGACGCCAACGGCGTCGTCCGACAGGTGATACTGCATCCCTACCAGTGGTGCGATCAACACCAGCGGCAGCCCGGTCAGGAGCCAGTGCGCCGCGACCTTCGCCAGGACCAGCAGCGGCAACGGCTGTGCCGTCAACAGCATCTGCTCCAGGGTCCCGTCCTCGTAGTCGGCGGCGAACAGCCGCTCCAGCGCCAGCATCGACGCCAGCAGCGCGGCCACCCAGACCACGCCGGGCCCGATAATCCGCAGCACCTGCTTCTCGGTCCCGACGCCCAGCGGAAACAGGCTCACGACGATCACGAAAAAGAACAGCGTGGTCAGCACGTCCGTGCGCCGCCGCATCGCCAGCGACAGGTCGCGCGTCAGGATGCACCAAAAGACCTTGAACACCGTCGCGTCAGGCGCCGAGCTCTAGGCGCTGTATCTGCCCGGAGGTCAGCGGGACCTCCTGATGCGTCGTCAGCACCACCAGGCCGCCGTCCGCGACGTGTCGAGCGATGAGGCCCTGAAGCAGATCGACGGCGTCCAGGTCCAGCGCGGTGAAGGGCTCGTCGAGGACCCAGAGCGGGGCGCCGCTGACGATGAGCCTGGCCAACGCGACCCGCTTCTTCTGGCCCTGGGACAGCATACGCGTCGGCAGATCCTCGAAACCCGCCAGCCCAATGCGCCCGAGCGCGCCCCAGATCGCGTCATCGCTGGCCTGGTCGTCGTCGAGCGTGGCCGACACACGAAGGTTCTCGATGCCGGTCAGGTCACCCTTGATGCCGTTCAGATGGCCGAAATAGAGCAGCTCGCGGCGATAGTCCTCTCTCAGCGAACGAATCGGGGCGCCGCTCCAGCGGATCTCCCCCGAATCAGGCGTGAACAGGCCGCACAGCGAACGCAGGAGGGTGGTCTTCCCGCTGCCGTTTCGCCCCCGGACATGCAGCAGTGTCCCCTCGGCCACGGCAAAGTCCAGTCCGGAAAAGAGCAGCCGGTCGCCGCGCCGACATTCGAGTTCTGCCACCTCAAGCATATTCTGACCTAGGGAACCCGGTCGTCGGCGCACCGCGGGTCGCGGCGCCGTCGCGTTCGGGTCCTGTTCGGCCCTCGCGCCCAAACGCGCAACCATAACCCGGTGAATCGATTGCGGCAACTCTCTTGCGGGCTTGCGTGACCTCGCCTACGCCCATCAGGGACCGACAAGGGTCAGGAGCACGCCCGCGGCCACCGCCGAGCCGATGACGCCTGCCACGTTCGGCCCCATCGCGTGCATCAGCAGGAAGTTGTGATGATCCTCGTCGAGGCCGACCCGGTTGACCACCCGCGCGGCCATCGGAACCGCGGAGACGCCGGCGGCACCGATCAGCGGGTTGACCTTTCCGCCGGTCAGCCGGTGCATGAGCTTACCCATCAGCACACCGGCGGCTGTGCCGATACAGAAGGCCGCGGCGCCGAGGATCAGGATCCCGAGCGTCTCGACGGTGAGGAACTTGTCCGCCGAGAGCTTCGAGCCGACCGCGAGCCCGAGCAGTATGGTCACCGCGTTGATGATCTCGTTCTGGGCCGAGCGGCTCAGGCGCTCGACGACACCGGCCTCGCGCAACAGGTTGCCGAAGGTCAGCATGCCGATCAGCGGGGCGGCGGTCGGCAGGAACAGGATGCAGAGCAGCAGAACGGCGAACGGGAACAGGATGCGCTCCAGGCGCGAGACGCTCCGCAGCTGCTGCATGACGACCCGCCGCTCGGTCCGGGTCGTCAGCGCCCGCATGATCGGCGGCTGGATGATGGGGACCAGCGCCATGTAGGAATAGGCGGCCACGGCGACCGCGCCGAGCAGGTCCGGGGCGAGCCTGGAGGCCAGGAAGATCGCCGTCGGGCCGTCCGCGCCGCCGATGATGGCGATCGAGGCGGCGTCGGCGAGCGAAAAATCGAACCCGGGCAGCGCGTTGAGCGCGACCGCCCCGATCAGGGTCGCGAATATGCCGAATTGAGCAGCCGCGCCGAGCAGCAGGGTCCAGGGCATCGCGATCAGGGCCCCGAAGTCGGTCAGCGCGCCGACGCCCATGAAGATCAGCAGCGGGAAGACACCGGTCTCGACGCCGACCTGGTAGATCATTCCGATCAGGCCGTCCGGACCGCCGATCCCGGCAATCGGGATATTGCTGAGGATCGCTCCGAAGCCGATCGGCAGCAGCAGCAGCGGCTCGAACTTTCTGGCGATGGCCAGATAGATCAGCAGACCACCGACGCCCATCATCAGGACCTGGCCCCCGGTAAGGCTGGCGACGCCCATGGACTGCCAGAGCTTGATGAGGGCGTCCATCGCTCAGTCCAGGACCAGCAAGGTCTGGCCGACCTGAACGCCGTCGCCGTCCTTGACGGCCACCGAGACGACGCGGCCGGACCGCGGCGAGCGCACCTCGGTCTCCATTTTCATCGCCTCCAGGATCAAGACGATGTCCCCGGACCCGACCAGATCGCCGGCCTTGACCTTGACCTTGACCACGGTCCCCGAGAGCGGGGCCGGCACCGGACTGCCCGCGGTCGATCCGCCGGAAGGGGCCGCCGCCGGCGGCGCGGCGATCTCCTCGGCCTGATCCCCCGGCGAGACCCTGACCCGGTAGCGGTGGCCGTCCACCTCGACCTGGTAGGTTTCGACGACCGCGGGGACCGCGACCGGGGCGGGAGCGGCCGGCGGGGGCGGCGTCTCCAGCCACGGCGGCGGCTCGAATGCCTCCGGGCGACCCCGGTTGGCGAGGAACTTGAGGCCGACCTGGGGGAACATGGCGTAGGTCAGCACATCGTCGATGTTATCCGCCGCGAGCGCGATCGACCGCTCGCGGGCGATACCCTGAAGCTCCGTGGTCAGCCGCTCGAGCTCAGGGCTCAGGTTATCCGCCGGGCGGCAGCGGATGGGCTCCTCTCCGGCAGCCAGGACACGCTGCTGCAGCGTCCCGTCGACCGGGGCCGGGGTCGCCCCATACTCCCCCTTCAGCACGCCCGCGGTCTCCACGGTGATGGTCTTGTAGCGCTCCCCCATCAGGACGTTCAGTACCGCCTGGCTGCCGACGATCTGCGAGGTCGGCGTCACCAGCGGGATATAGCCCAGGTCCTGGCGGACGCGGGGGATCTCGGCGAGGACCTCGTCGAGCCGGTCGGTGGCGCCCTGCTCGCGCAGCTGGTTCTCCATGTTGGTCAGCATGCCGCCGGGCACCTGGGCCACCAGGATGCGGGAGTCGACACCCCGCAGCGCCCCTTCGAACCGCGCGTACTTCTTGCGGACCCCGCGGAAATAGGCCGCGATCTCCTCGAGCAGGCTCAGGTCGAGCCCGGTGGCCCGGTCGGTATCCTCGAAGATCGCCACCACGGATTCGGTCGGCGAGTGGCCGTAGGTCATGCTCATCGACGAGATCGCGGTATCGACCATGTCGATGCCCGCCTCCACGGCCTTGACGATGGTGCTGGTGCTCATTCCGGTCGTCGCGTGGCTCTGCATCGCGATTGGGATGGCGCAGGTCGCCTTCAGCCGGCCGACGAGCTGCTCGGCGACATAGGGCTTGAGCAGGCCGGCCATGTCCTTGATGCAGATCGAGTGGCAGCCCATGTCCTCGATCCGGCGACCCATGTCGACCCAGTAGTCCAGGTCGTGCACCGGGCTGACCGTATAGGACATGGTGCCCTGGGCGTGCCGCCCGGTGGCCAGCGCCGCCCGGACCGAGGACTCCAGGTTCCTCAGATCGTTCATCGCGTCGAAGATGCGGAACACGTCGATGCCGTTCGCGGCCGCGCGCTCGACGAAGGCCTGGACCAGATCGTCGGCGTAGTGCCGATAGCCGAGCAGGTTCTGACCCCGGAGCAGCATCTGCTGCGGGGTATTGGGCATGGCGGCCTTGATCTGGCGCAGGCGCTCCCAGGGGTCCTCGCCCAGGAAGCGGATACAGGCATCGAACGTCGCCCCGCCCCAGCTCTCCACCGACCAGTAGCCTACCTGGTCGAGCTTCGGGGCGATCGGGAGCATGTCCTCGATGCGCAGCCGCGTGGCGAGCAGGGACTGGTGGGCGTCGCGCAGGACGACGTCGGTGATGGCGAGTGGCTTGGTGTTGGTCATCGCGGCAGTCGCTCCTCGAGATCGCTACTGTGCCGGCCTTTCGCCGCGCGTCGGGGGGGCTTGGGTTTCCCGGCCCCGAGCAACGGCCGTCGAGGCCCGGACCGGCGCGCGAGGCTCAGCGCGGATGCCTGCCGCGATAATGCGCGATCGCCGCGACTATGGCGGCGGCGCGCGCCGGGTCTTGACCGTCCGCCCCTTCCCCCGGTGCCGGCCGGGATGGCTCATCTTGCGGCGGCGGCTCCGGCGCAAGTCGCTGGGCCAGCCGCGACATAAGCGTCAGCAGCCCAACCAGGAGCAGCAGAAAGGCGAACACGATCGTCATGCCGGCGGCCATCAGCCGCAGGCTCTCGACCAACAGGCCGGCGACGCTCGTCTGCATGGCTAAGGCATCCGGCCGCCGCACGCGGCCCCGGCGCCCGCGCGCCCGATGACCCGGCCCATAGGGGTCAGCCCTCGAACGGGTGGCGGCACACCAGCGTCTGGTTGCGATCCGGACCCGTTGAGATCAGATCGATAGGCAGTCCGCACATGCCCTCTATGGTCTCCAGGTAGGCCCGCGCGTTCGCCGGTAATACGTCGAGCGAGGTCGCGCCCACGGTCGACTCCGACCAGCCCGGCAGGTCCGTGTAGAGGGGCCGGCAGCGCGCCAGCGCATCGGCGCCGACCGGCGGCGCCGCGAGCTCGGCGCCGTCGAGCTCGTAACCGGTGCAGACCCGAACTCGCTCCATGCCGTCCAGGACATCGAGCTTGGTGATGCACAGCCCGGTGACGCTGTTGATCGCGAAGGCACGCTTGAGGGCCACCATATCCAGCCAACCGCAGCGGCGCTTGCGGCCGGTGGTCGCGCCGAACTCGTGCCCCCGCTCGCCGAGCCGATCGCCGTCGGCGTCGAACAGCTCGGTCGGAAACGGCCCGGAACCGACCCGTGTCGTGTAGGCCTTGACGATGCCGAGCACGTAGTCGAGGTCGCGCGGTCCCACGCCGCTACCGCTGGCCGCACCGCCCGCGGTCGTCGTCGAGGACGTGACATAAGGGTAGGTACCGTGGTCGATGTCCAGCAGCGAACCCTGCGCCCCCTCGAACAGGATATTGCTGCCCGCCGCGCGCAGCTCGTGCAGAACCCCGGGTACGTCCATCACCAGGGGACGCAGCACCTCGGCTTGAGACAGGGCCTCGTCCAGCACCGCCGCGTAGTCGACCGGCTCGGCCTTGAAGTAGTGCTCCAGGGCGAAGTTGTGATAGTCGAGCACCTCGCGAAGGCGCTCGCTGAAATGCTCGGGGTCCAGCAACTCGCCCAGGCGGATACCGCGGCGGGAGGTCTTGTCCTCGTAGGCCGGGCCGATGCCGCGCCCGGTGGTTCCGATGGCCTTGCTGCCCCTGGCCCGCTCCCGGGCATGATCGAGCGCGATGTGATAGGGGAGGATCAGCGGGCAAGCCGCGCTGACGCCCAGGCGCTCGCGCGCGGGGACCCCCGACTGCTCCAACATGGCGACCTCTTCCAGCAGGGCCGAGGGCGAGAGCACCACACCGTTGCCGATCAGGCACAGGACGCCGTCGCGAAGCACCCCGGACGGAACCAGGTGCAGCACGGTCTTGACGCCGTCGATGACCAGGGTGTGCCCCGCGTTGTGTCCGCCCTGGAACCTCACCACGGCGGCGGCGCGATCGGTCAGCAGATCGACGACCTTGCCCTTTCCCTCGTCACCCCACTGGGTGCCAATCACTACGACATTCGTACCCATCTGTAGATATTCCTACGCTGCGTCAATAACTTGCAGTTTCCAGCATCCATCGCGCTCGACCAGGCGCTCGGTGCATCCGAGGTCGGTCGGGTGCCGCTCGGCGCCGGGAAGCTCGGCGATGACCCGGCGGCCGGCCCGCCGAAGCCCGTCGATGGTCTCCAGCAGACGCGGGTCCGTCGACCAGGGCGCGACGACCGCGCCGGTGTCGCGATAGCGCTCGTCGAGCCCCTGGCCATGTCGCATCAGGCCCTTGAGGTCGCTGCTGAAGCCAACCGCCGGCCGCGCCCGGCCGAATACCCGGCCGATGTCGTCGTAACGGCCGCCGCGGGCGATCTCCAGGCCCCAGCCCGGCACGAAGGCCGCGAATACGGCCCCGGTCTTGTAGTGGTAACCCCTGAGCTCGGCAAGATCGTAGTGAACCGAGACCCGCGGGAGCCAACGGTTCAGCTCATCGGCGAGCCGCCGCAGATAGTCCACGGCCTCGCGAACCGGTCGGTCGGCGCGGCGCAGCACGGTCTCGGCGCGCGCCAGCGCATCGGCGCCGTTGAGCTCGGCGAGCGCGGTCAGCATGTCGGCCGGGGCGCCGGCCACGCCGAGCTCGCCGATCAGCGTCTCGATCTCCGGCACCGCCTTGCGCTGCAGCGCGTCGAACAGCGCGTGCTCGCCCCCGGCATCGAGCCCCGCCTGGCGGGCAAGGCCGCGGAAGATCCCGACATGCCCCAGGTCCAGGTAACAGTCGTCGATCCCGGCGGTTCGAAGCGTCTCCATGATCAGACGCAGGATCTCGGTGTCGCTCTCGATCCCGGCGTGGCCGTAGATCTCGGCGCCCACCTGCAGTGGGCTTCGGGTGCCCGCGAAGCCGTCGGAGCGGGTGTGCAGCACGGTGCCCAGGTAGCAGAGACGGGTCGGCGCGTCCTGGCGCAGTTGGTGAGCGTCCATGCGGGCCACCTGGGGGGTCATGTCGGCCCGGACACCGAGCAGCCGGCCGCTGACCTGGTCGGTGAGCTTGAAGGTCTGCAGATCGAGGTCGCGACCGGTCCCGGTCAGCAGGGACTCCAGATAGTCGATGAAGGGAGGAATGACAAGCTGGTAACCCCAGCCGCGGTAGAGGTCCAGAAGGTCGCGGCGCAGGGCCTCGATGAGCCACGCCTGGGGGGGCAGGATCTCTTCCACCCCGGCCGGAAGCAGCCAGCGCTCCTCATCCATCGCGGATACTCAATTGACCAGATAGAGCAGCGCAACGCCGATGAGCATGCTCGCGAGCCCGGCGACACGAACCGGCCGGTCCGCCTCGGAGGCGATGGTGAGCAGCGCGCGACGGAAACTCTGCGGGCTGAGGAAGGGCCAGACACCCTCGATCACCAGCATCAGTGCAAGCGCTATCAGAATCTCGTGCAAAAAGGGCGTCGCCCGGGCGTACGGATGCGGTCCCCGCGGTGAGCGGGACCGCCAAAGGGTCGCAATCTTTCCAGACCGGAGCGCGTTTGTCCATGCAACAGGACAAACGGCAGTCGCTATGGCGCATCGGTGCCGAGTAAGCCTGCAAGCGTGGCCGGGGCTGGTCAGCCGGGCGGCGCGGCCCCCGGCGCACGGCCGGCCCCGACGGCGCTAATTCCCCGTCTGGCTCCTGAAGAACCTGAAGAACTCCGAATCGGGCTGCAGGACCATCACATCCCCTCCCGACCCGAACGCTCCCCGATAGGCGTTGAGGCTGCGATAGAAGGCGTAGAAATCGGCGTCCTGGGTGTAGGCCCGGGCGTAGATCTCGGCGGCCTTGGCGTCGCCCTCGCCCCGCAGCTCCTCGGACTCCTTGTAGGCGTCGGCGAGGGTCACCGTCCGCTGCCGGTCCGCGTCGGCACGAATCCGCTCCCCCGCCTCGGAGCCCTTGGCCCTCAGGTCGCGGGCGACGCGCTCGCGCTCCGCGCGCATGCGCTGATAAACGGACTCGCTGACCTCCGGCGGCAGGTCGATCTTCTTCACCCGCACGTCCAACACCTCGACACCGAGATCCGCCGCCCTGCGGTCGACATCCTGGGTCAGCCGCGTCATCAGCTCTAGGCGGTCCTCGGACACGACCTCCTGGATGGTGCGCTTGCCGAACTCGTCCCGAAGGCTGGTGTTTATGCGCTCGGAGAGCAGCCGTGCCGTCCGGCTGGCGTTACCCCCGGTGGACCGGTAGAACTGGGCCGCGTTCGAGATCCGCCACTTGGCGTACGAATCGACGATCACGTCTTTCTTCTCGATCGTCAGGAACCGTTGAGGCTGCGAGTCCAGCGTCTGGATCCGGCGATCGAACTTCTTGATATCGTTGAGCACGGGCACCTTGTAGTGCAGCCCGGGCGTGTAATCGCTGTGGACGATCTCACCGAGCCGCAGCTTAATGGCCATCTCCCACTCGTTGACGATGAAGGTAGAGGCGTAGATCAACAGCGCGAGCAGCGCAAGCGCCGCGGGAAACAGATGCTTGTAACGAGCCATCAGCGTGACCTCCGGTCGCGATCCACCGTCCGCTGGGGACCTTCTCGTGTCTGCGCGTCGGGGCCGACACCCATCGAGTCCTGACGCGTCGGGACGGTCGCGTTTTGACGCTGCTGTTTGATCAGCTGGTCGATCGGCAGATACATGAGGCTGTTTCCGCCGCCCTCCTGTACGTCGAGCAGGACCTTGTTGCTCTGGCTCATCACCCCTTCCATGGTCTCCAGATAGAGGCGCTGGCGCATCACCTCGGGCGCCTTGCGGTACTCGGCGAGCACCGCCATGAAGCGGGACGCCTCACCGTCGGATTCCGCGATCACCTTGTCGCGATAGGCCTTTGCGTCCGCAACGATACGGGCCGCCTCGCCGCGCGACTGGGGGATGATCTCGTTGGCGTAGGCCTCGGCCTGGTTCTCGGAGCGCTCCTTGTCCTCGCGCGCCTTGATCGCGTCGTCGAACGCCTCCTTGACCTGATCTGGCGGCTTAGCCGGCTGCATGTTGATCGATGTCACGATCAGACCGGTCTTGTACTGATCCATCAGGGCCTGCACGCGCTCCTGGATGGTGATCGCGATCGCGCCGCGACCCTCGGTGAGTATGAAGTCGAGCTTGCTTCCGCCGATTGTCTTGCGCACCACGGTCTCGGTGGCGTCCTTCAGGGTTTTTTCCGGGTTTTGATCCTGGAAGAGGAAGTCGGCGGCGTCCTGGATTCGCGACTGGACCGTGAGCTCGACGTCGACGATGTTCTCGTCCTTGGTCAGCATCGCGGCCTGGTGGCTGAAGGTCGAGATCTCGTCGACGTTGACCTTGACGACTGACTCGATCGGGTACGGGATGCGCCAGTGGGGCCCAGGATCGGTGGTGTCGACGTATTTGCCGAACCGCAACACAACGCCGCGCTCGGCCGGCTCGATGATGTAAATCCCCGAGGCCAGCCAGATGACGAACAGGATCCCGGCGATGATCCCGATGGTTTTGGACGGGAGACCGCCCCCGGGGAAACTGAACCCGCCGCCACCGCCACCTCCACCGGAGCCGCCGCCCGGCGAGGAGTCACCGGAGGGCTTCTTTCCTCCGAACAGGCCGCCGAGGCGATCCTGGAGCTTGCGCACGACCTCATCGAGGTCCGGCGGACCCTGATCGCCGCCGCTCTTGCCACTCCAGGGGTCTTTGTTTCCGCCACCTGGCTCGTTCCAAGCCATAGCTACTCCGTAGAAGCGTGAGTTAGGGTATGTGGTGCGATCTCGTCGATATAGACGCGAACAATGCCGACGCGCGCCTGCGATATCAACCGGCGCGCCGGACAAGAACCCGTGCCCGGTCCGGCCGAACCGGTAATGTTAGGCAATGACCGGAGCCAGGGCAAACGCAAGACTGGGCCCCATCCGGTCGCGCGGGTCGACGGCACTTCATGTACCGCCCGCGGCGAGGGTTTCGTGGCTGGTGCTCCGGGCCGACAATCGGTTGAAATCGGCCTCGCCGATCAGAAAATCCATGTCCCAGCCGCCGGTATCGACCGGCTCTTCGGACAGGACCTGCCCGTGCTCGTAGATCCAGGCGCGAAGCCGGCCCTGGGCCGGCCCCAGGTGCATCCGGCGGCGGACCCGGTCGCCGCCGGTCAGCTCCCCGATTGCCGCGAGCAACAGGTCGATGCCGTCGCCGTCGCGCGCCGACAACCAGACGCGCACGGGCCGGCCGTCCTCGCCGCGGTCCAGCCGGACGCCGGTGTCGTCCATCAGGTCGATCTTGTTGTAGACCTCAAGACGGGGAATCTCATCGCTCCCAATCTCGCCGAGAACGGCCTCGACGTCGGCCGCCAACCGCGCGCGATGGGGCGCCGCCGCATCGACCACGTGCAGCAGCAACGCGGCGTTGCGGGTCTCCTCCAGGGTCGCCCGGAAAGCGGCCACCAGCTCATGGGGTAGCTTGTTCACGAAGCCGACGGTGTCGGCGAGGACCACCGTACCGCCCGTCGGCAGCGTCAGCCGACGCAGGGTCGGGTCCAGGGTGGCGAACAGCTGGTCCGCCTGAAACACGCCCGCGGCGGTCAGGCGGTTGAAAAGCGTGGACTTTCCGGCGTTGGTGTAGCCGACCAGCGAGATTACCGGCAGATCCGCCTTCGCACGGGCCCGGCGGCCCTGGGCGCGCTGGGACTCGATTCGCCCGAGGCGCTGGTTCAGCACCGCGATCCGTTTCGCGAGCAGCCGCCGGTCGGTCTCGAGCTGGGTCTCGCCGGGGCCCCGCAGCCCGATGCCACCCTTCTGACGCTCCAGGTGGGTCCAGCCGCGTACCAGGCGGGTCGAGATGTGTCTCAGCTGGGCGAGCTCCACCTGGAGCTTGCCCTCGAAGGAGCGCGCTCGCTGGGCGAAGATGTCCAGGATCAGCCCGGTCCGGTCGACGACCCGGCACTGGAGCAGCCGCTCCAGGTTTCGTTCCTGGGCCGGTGACAGCGTGTGGCTGAAGATCACCAGCTCGGCACCGGTGGCGTCCACCAGGGCCTTGAGCTCGTCCGCCTTGCCTGAACCGATGAAGAGCCTGGGGTCCGGGGCCGAGCGCGCCCCGGTCAGGGTGCCGGCGACCTCCGCCCCGGCGGCCACGGCGAGCAGACGCGCCTCGTCGCGCTCGTCGGGCGCAACCGCGACACCGATGTCGAGGTGAACCAGGACCGCACGCTCACCCCCGCCGGGCCGCTCAAACATCCGCGGTCCGCGTCGCCGGCCGGCCTACCGTGCAACTGCGCGCCGAAGGCGCTGCTGCTCCCCCTCGCCCCGGCGGGAGCTGAGCAAGGGATGCCGGGCAACCGATCGGGCAATGCGTGCTTACTTTGTGCGGGGCTGCGCGAATCGCCATGTCCGTTGTTGGCAGCCGCCGGGACCGGTCAACTATTGCCCGGCTCCGGCTGTTCGTCGCCGGCGACATGAAATTTCACGTTGCGCGCCGGAACCACCGTCGAGATGGCGTGTTTGTAGATCATCTGGCTGACGTTGTTCCTCAGCAGCACTACGAACTGGTCGAACGACTCGATCTGACCCTGCAGCTTGATACCGTTGACCAGAAAAATTGAAACGGGGATGCGTTCCTTCCGGAGGGCATTCAGAAAGGGGTCTTGCAGGCTTTGGCCCTTGGTCATGGGTTGGCTCCTTATTGTAATGTTTCAGCAGTTATGGCCCGTGAGGGGGGGCCGGGTCGCGGACCCCGGGTGCGCAGCTCGAGCGGCGAACCGCCGGACGAGTCGCCTGCCGCGCCTAGTTTCGTAGAAACCGCGCCGCCTTGCCACCAACATTTGTCAGCGGCTTCCTGCTCTTGAGGTGCATCGGCGGCCCCGCTGCCCGCTCAGCGGGATCCTCCGCCCTCGCCCAGGGCCTCACCGATCAGCCGCATCGCACCATCGAGCGGTCGCCGATTATCGCCCAGCCATTCGCAGTGCGTCTCGGTACGCAGCCAGGTGTACTGGCGTTTGGCGAGTTGCCGGGTCGCCGAGACGCCGTGCCGGCCAAGCTGCTCGAAGTTGTACTCCCCCTGCAGGTATTTCAATACCTGGCGATACCCTACACAGCGCATCGAGGGCAAATCGGCGGTCAGATCGCCCCTCGACCACAGGCCCTCGACCTCGCCGACCAGACCCCTGTCCAGCATGTCCAGGAAACGCCTCTCGATGCGAGCGTGCAGCAGGCTCCGCTCGGCGGGCGCGCGGACCAGCTTGAGCAGTCGGTACGGCGGCTCCCCGGCGCGGGCCTCCGCGATCAGCGCGCTCATCGGCCGGCCGGTAAGCGTGTGCACCTCCAGCGCCCGCTGAATACGCTGGGGGTCGTTCGGGTGGACCCGCGACGCGGTGACCGGGTCCAGCGACGCGAGCCTCGCGTGAAGCGCGGCCCAGCCGACGCGCCCCGACTCCTCGAGCAGGGCCTGACGGACCCCGGGGTCCGCGGCAGGCAGCGGGGCCAGGCCCTGCTGAAGCGCCCGAAAATAGAGCAGCGTCCCGCCGACCAGAAGCGGGATCCGGCCGGCCGACGAAATCGCTGCCATCTCGGCCAGGGCGTCGGACCGGAACCGGGCGGTTGAGTAGGACTCGGAGGGGTCCAGGATATCGATCAGACGGTGGGGCGCCCGGGCCAGGGTCTCCGGAGACGGCTTGGCGGTGCCAATATCCATGCCCCGGAAGACCATCGCCGAATCGACGCTGATGATCTCGCAGGGCAGCCGCGCCGCCAGCTCGACCGCCAGATCGGTCTTTCCCGAGGCCGTCGGGCCCATCAGCAGGACGGCCAGGGGCCGATGGACCGCCGTCTGGACGCGGGTCACGGGTCGAACCTACCGGGGCGTCTAACGCCCGCGGGAGAACATCCGGTCGAGCTCGCCGTGGCCGACCTTGACCCAGGTCGGCCGCCCATGGTTGCACTGGTCTGCCCGCTCCGCGCGTTCCATGTCACGCAGCAGCGCGTTCATCTCCTCCAGCGTCAGGCGGCGGTTCGCGCGCACGGACGTATGGCAGGCCATGGTCGAGAGCACCGCGTTGATCTCCTCCTCCAGCCGGTCGCTGCGGCCGTGCACCACCAGGTCGGAGAGCAGGTCGCGCGTCAGGCGCTCCATGTCGGCGCCCCGCAGCAGGGCCGGCACCTCCCGCACCGCCAGGGTTCCCGCGTCCACGCGGTCGATCACCAGCCCCAGCCGTTCCAACAGGGGCGCGTGCTCGACTGCCAGCTCGGCCTCGCGCGGACTGACCCGGACGGCCACCGGGACCAGCAGCGGCTGCCGGGTGATCGGACCGCCAGCCCACGCCCGCTTGAGCCCCTCGTAGCCGATCCGCTCGTGGGCGGCATGAATGTCCACGATGATCAGGCCGTCGGCGGCCTGCGCCAGCAGATAGACGCCGTTCAGCTGAGCCAGCGCAAAACCGAGCGGCGGGGCCGCGGCCTCCGGGTCCGCCGTCTCGGCCGCCGCGGCACCGGCCGGGGGGCGCTGGAACGCCAGGCTCGCGCCGTAACCGCCGCGCGTATCGCCAATGCCGAGCGGCAGACCTTTAGTCGCCGCGGGCACCGAGTGGAACGTGCTCGCCGGGGTGCCCGCCTCGGCCGTCTCGTAGCCGAATGCGTCCGCCACCCGCTCGCCCGTTGCCGGCGCGGACCCGCCGATCGCGCCCTCGGCAACCCGCCGGTGCAGCGCACGGTAGATGAAATCGTGGACCTGGCGGCCCTCCCGGAAGCGGACCTCGTGCTTGGCCGGATGTACGTTCACGTCCACCAGACGGGCCGGGAGCTCGAGGAACAGCAGATAGGCCGGGTGCCGGCCGTGGTGCAGCACGTCGCTGAACGCCTGGCGGACAGCGTGGGTCACGAGCTTGTCGCGGACCATGCGACCGTTGACATAGAAATACTGCTGGTCGGGCTGAGAGCGCGAGAAAGCCGGCCGGAGCACCCAGCCGTGCAGGCGTAATCCGACGGCCTGCTGCTCAAGTGACAGGGCCTCGGCGCCAAACTCCGGCCCCAGCAACGCGTCCAAGCGCCCAAGGACCCGCTCGGCATCCGAACCGGCGGGAAGGTCGTAGAGGGTACGGCCGTTGTGGCGCAGCCGGAAACCGACGTCCGGCCGCGCGAGTGCGATCCGACGCACGACCTGCTCCAGATGCGTGAGCTCGGTCTTCTCGGTGCGCAGGAACTTTCGGCGCGCGGGGGTGTTGTAGAACAGGTCGTGCACGTCGACCGTGGTCCCGACCGGGTGAGCCGCCGGCCCGGGCTCAGCGGGGCGCCCGTCGGGGCCGACGGCCACCTGCCAGGCCTGCGGCGCAGCGGCGGCGCGCGAGGTCAGCTCCAGTCGGCTGACCGAGGCGATGCTGGGCAGCGCCTCGCCCCGAAAGCCCAGCGTCGCGACGGCCTCGAGGTCCGCGAGCTCGGCGAGCTTGCTGGTCGCGTGGCGCGAGAGTGCGAGCGCCAGATGCTCGCGGGCGATCCCGCAGCCGTCGTCCCGCACCCGGAGCCGCTTGGCGCCCCCCTGCTCCGCATCGATCTCGATCCGGGTGCAGCCCGAGTCCAGGCTGTTCTCGACGAGCTCCTTGACCACCGAGGCCGGCCGCTCGACCACCTCGCCGGCGGCGATCTGGTTGACCAGATGGTCGGGAAGGATGCGTATCGGCCTCGGCATGGCGCCGATGGAACCAGAAGCCGGCGCCGGCGGCAAGGGCGCCGACCCGGCCTCGCCCCCTCGGCCGGTGGTCAGCCGCCCTCCGGGATGGTCAGCACCTGTCCGACCTGGATGACGTCGCCCGACAGCCTGTTTGCGTCGCGCAGAGAGGAGAGACTGACCCGGTACCGCTCGGCGATCCCGCCCAAGGTATCGCCGCTGCCGATCACGTGCTGACGGCCGCCGCCGGACGCCTCCGCCACCTGCGCACCGCGCGGCGGGTACTTGCGGAAATAGGCCTTGATACCCCCGAGGATGGCCTGGGCGAGCTGCTGCTGGTGCTTGCCGCTCTTCAGGCGCCGTTCCTCGTCCGGGTTCGAGATGAACGCCGTCTCCACGAGCATGGACGGGATGTCCGGTGACTTGAGGACGACGAACCCGGCGTTCTGAACGTGCGTTTTGTGTACTGTGCCGAGGTGGCCCAGGTTGCTGAGCACCGCTTTCGCCGCCTCCGTGCTGTGCTCGATGGTCGCGTTCTGGGTCATGTCGAGCAGCACGGTCGCCAGTAGGTCATCACCCTCCCCGAGGTCAACACCACCGATCAAGTCGGCGCTGTTCTCACGGTCCGCGAGCCATTTTGCCGCCTCGCTGCTCGCACCCCGATGCGACAGGGTGTAGACGGACGAGCCGCGCACCGTGCGGTCTGTGAAGGCATCGGCGTGGATCGACACGAAGATATCCGCCTCGTGCTTCCGGGCCTTCAGGATCCGCTGGCGCAGACCGATGTAGTAATCCCCGTCCCGTATGAGCAGCGGACGCATACCCGGTTCCTTGTCAACTAGGGCCGCCAGCTTGCGCGCGATCGCCAGCGTCACGTCCTTTTCCCGGGTCTTGGCCGCCCCGATCGCGCCCGGGTCCTCGCCGCCGTGTCCGGCATCGATGGCGACGATCACGCCGGCTCGTGAGCTCGGCTTGGCCCGGATCGACGGCTGGGCATCGGGCGTGGGCGCCACCCTGGGCGTCGAGCCGCCACCGCCCTTCGGAATCAGGTCGATGACCAGACGGTGCCCGTGATGCTCGTTGGGGGCGAGCAGGAAGCTCTTGACCCGAACCGACTGCTTCAGATCGACGACCAGACGCAGGTCGTCGCCCTCGCGCACCCCGCTGCGCAGCCCGACCAGTGTCGGATCGCCGGGGTCCGCCTTCGGCAGGCTACCGACGAACCGCGCATCGGCAATGTCGACCACCACCCGGTCCGGCCCGTCGAGGGCGAAGATCTTGTGATCGACCGGGCCCTTGACGTCGACAACCAGCCGGGTCTTGTCCGGGTCGCTCCAGACCCTCGCGCCCTCCACCGCCACCTGCCCCGCCAGGGCCTGGGTTGAGAGGACCAGCAGCAGAATCGCGATAGCCCTGTTCACTGCGCAGCCTCGTTGCCGTTGTTCCGCGGAACGTTGCATTTAGGTTAGCACGAGTTTCGACATCTTTCCAGAACAAAATCCTCATATTAGGCGGGTTTCCTCACTCTGCCTTCAGCGCATGTTGCGGAATTCATACAGCATTAGGTCAGATTGATGGGCTTCCAGCCGCGGACGGGCTATCTCAGGCGGGCGACCAGCTCCCGCCCGGCGTCCGTCCAGGGCCTTAGCCGGAGGGCACGCCCGACGCCGCGATAGTCGATATTGATCGTCAGATCCGGCGGCGGCAGCGTCCCCTGCCCGCGTTCGGGCCACTCGACGACAAGCACGGCATCCTCGCCCGCCAGATCCCGGACCCCGAGGTAGTCGAGCTCCTCCGGGTCCGACACCCGGTAGAGGTCCAGGTGGTAGAGGCGTGCGCTGTCCAGCTCATAGGGCTCAACCAGTGTGTAGGTGGGGCTCCGGGCCGGCCCCTGGTGGCCCAGCCCGCGAAGCAAGCCGCGGGTCAGCGTGGTCTTTCCGGTCCCGAGGTCGCCCTCCAGATAGAGTACGAATTGGGGGCGCAGCAGCGCGGCCAGCCGCTCGCCGAACGCGAGTTGCTCGTCGGGTCCGTTGAGCAGAAAGCGCATCATCGGTCACCGGTCCCGTTGGCGACACCTCTCAGGGCCGCGACTAGGTCTCCGGCAATCAGTCCCTTCTCGCCGCCGAGGGCCGCCCGGTCCCCGGCCGCGGCATGCAGACAGACCGCCGCGCAGGCCGCCTCCTCGGCCGCGAGCCCCTGCGCGAGGAGCGCCGCGATCACCCCGGTCAGCACGTCGCCGGACCCGGCCGTCGCCATTCCCGGGTTCCCGTCGCTGCAGACGGCGGGCGGGCGGCCGGAACCGCCATGCACCAGGGTGCCAGCCCCCTTGAGGACCGCGACGCCGCCGAATCGCCGTTGCAGCTCCCACGCGCTGCGAAAGCGGTCCGCCTCGACTTCTTCCGCCGAAACACCAAGCAGCCGGGCCGCCTCGCCGGGGTGCGGGGTCAGCACCCAGTGGCCGCCCGGCCTCGGCCTCTCGGCGAGTAGATTCAGCGCGTCGGCGTCGACCACCAGGGGCCGCGCCGTCTGCTGCAGGTGCTCCCAGAGACCCCGGCCCCACTCGCCCCGCCCGAGTCCCGGACCCACGCCGATCACGTCCGCGCGCTCGATCAGCGGCTCCAGACCGGCGGCGTCCCCCACACCGGCCACCATCAGCTCGGGCCGGGTCAGATTGAGGAGCGGGCCGTGCGACGTGTGGGTCGCGATCGTCACCAATCCGGCCCCGGCGCGCAGCGCCGCCTCGCCGGCGAGCCGGGCGGCACCGGACATGCCAGGCGCGCCCCCGACGATCAACACGTGCCCGAATAGACCCTTGTGCGCCCCGCGCGGGCGTGGCCCCAGGGACTGCGACTGCTGCGCCCAGTCGATGCGGCGGGCCGACAGGATCTCGCTCCCATAGACCCGCGCCGGTATGCCCAGGGCGCTGAAATGGATCGAACCGCAGCAGTCGGGACCCGCCCCGGTGAACATCCCCTGCTTGAGGCCGATGAAGCTGATGGTCCGCTGGGCGTGCACGGCGACACCCATGACGCGGCCGGTATTCGCGTTCAGCCCGGAAGGGATGTCGATGGCGAGCACCGGGGCGCGCTGGGCGTTGACGGCTTCAATCGCATCCGCCCACCGCCCCTCGACCGGCCGCTCCAGCCCGGTCCCGAGCAGGGCGTCAACGATCAGGTCGACACCCGACGGCAGCGCCGAGTAGGGCTCTGCGGTACCACCCGCGGCGAGATAGTCTTCAAGACTGGTGGCGGCGTCCCCCTGCAGCCGGGCCGGGTCGCCCAGCTGCAGCACCCGCACCGACAGACCGTCGGCCCTGGCCAGGCGCGCGACGACGTAACCGTCGCCGCCGTTGTTTCCCGCGCCGGCCAGCACGCTGATGGTCCGGGCGTCGGGCCAGTACTCGCGCAGCAACCGGTAGGCCTCGGCGCCGGCGCGCTGCATCAGCTCGATTCCCGGGATGCCGTGGACCTCGATCGCGGTGCGATCGAGCGCGCGCACCTGCTCGGCGCGGTACAGGGCGTGGGGGAGTCGATCCGTATCCGGCATCGGTCTGGTCGCGGGCTCGGGCACTGGAAAGGCACCTGATTGGAAAAATGGGGCGCGGCAGCCGATGATCGGGCCAAGGGGGCGGCCGCGGCGCTCCAAGCATGCCCGCTCGGGGGCGACCCCACAAGCAGCTGACCAACCGACGCGATGACCGCACGAACACCCGTCCCGCCAGGCTCCGCCGCCCCCGAACTCACGGCGGATACGGCCCGTGAGCTGGCCGGTCGCATTAAACGCTGGGGCGCCGAGCTCGGGTTCCAGCAGGTCGGCATCACCGATAGCGACCTCGGCGAGGCCGAGTCCCGGCTGCTCGCCTGGCTCGACGCCGGGCGTCATGGTTCCATGGACTACATGTCCCGGCACGGCGCCAAACGGGCTCGCCCCGCGAGCCTGGTCCCCGGAACGCTGCGGGTGATCTCGGTGCGGATGGACTACCTGCCGGAGGCTCACCCGGCGATGGAGCGGATCCTCTCGGACCCCGCCGCGGCCTTCGTCTCCCGGTATGCCCTCGGCCGCGACTATCACAAGCTGATACGCCGCCGCCTGCAGCGCCTGGCGGAGCGGATCGAGGCCGAGGCGGGGCCGTTCGGCTACCGGGTCTTCGTCGACTCGGCGCCGGTGCTGGAGAAGCCGCTGGCGCAGAAGGCGGGACTGGGCTGGATCGGCAAGCACACCAACCTGATCAACCGCCGCGCCGGCTCCTGGTTCTTTCTCGGCGAGATCTACACGGATCTGACACTGCCGGCCGATACCCCGGCCAGCGACCACTGCGGCCGCTGCCGAGCCTGCATCGAAGTCTGCCCGACCCGGGCGATCGTCGCCCCCTACCAGCTGGACGCCCGGCTCTGCATCTCCTACCTGACCATCGAGTGCCGGGGCAGCCTACCCGTAGAGCTGCGCCCGCTGATCGGCAACCGGGTCTTCGGCTGCGACGACTGCCAGCTGGTCTGTCCCTGGAACCGCTTCGCGCGTCTGACCGGCGAACCGGCTTTCCTGCCCCGCGCCGACCTCCACACGGCGACGCTCGTCGATCTGTTCGCTTGGGACGAGGCGGGCTTCCTGGCGCGGACCGAGGGATCGGCCATCAGACGGATCGGGCACGAACGGTGGCTGCGCAACCTCGCCGTGGCGCTGGGCAACGCACCGCCGTCCGCCGCCGCGGTCGCGGCCCTGCGGCGCCGAGCCGCGCACGAGAGCCCCCTCGTCCGGGAGCATGTCGAGTGGGCGCTTGAGCGTCAGCTCGGCGACCGTCCGCGTCCCGACTGAGGTCAGGCGCGCAGGAACGATTCCCGATAGTGCCTCAGCTCGGCGATCGACTCCCGGATATCGTCCAGCGCCAGGTGGCGCGCCGACTTCCTGAAGCTCGTCGCCACCTCCGGCGCCCAGCGCTGGGCCAGAATCTTCAGCGTGCTGACATCGAGGTTTCGGTAGTGGCAGTACGCCTCCAGCCTCGGCATGAAGCGCGCCAGGAAGCGCCGGTCCTGGCAGATACTGTTGCCGCACAGGGGCGAGGCGCCGGCGGGGACCAGCGGCGACAGGAACGCGAGAGTCTCAGACTCGGCATGGGACTCGTCCCGGTCGCTGGATCGCACGCGCTCCAGCAGCCCCGATTCGCCGTGGTGGCCGCGGTTCCATTCATCCATGCCGGCCAGCACGGCCTCGCTCTGGTGGATAGCGATCACCGGGCCCTCGGCCAAGATCCTCAGCTGGGTATCCGTCACGACCGTGGCGATCTCCAGGATGCGGTCGGTGAAGGGATCGAGTCCCGTCATCTCCAGATCGATCCAGATCAGGTTCTGTTCGCGTGCGCTCATGCGTTGATTACCTCCGTGGCGCTTCCGGGCGGCGCGGACAGGAGCGACGAACGGCCCGTCCCGCGCCAAGTCTAACAGCCGGGACCCGTGCGAAGGCCTGGGACATTCCCTACAATGACGCGCAAATCGCATTATCGGAGCAAGCCAATGACCATACGCCGCGGACATATCGGGGAGTTGATGGGCGCCCTCGCGCTGACATTCAGCCTGTCGGCTGCCGCCGAGGAGGCGACCGACGTCCAGGCCCTCTATCAGACCAACTGCCTGAAGTGTCACGGCGACGAGGTCTACACCCGCGCCGACCGCAAGGTCACGTCCCTGGATGGGCTCGAACGGCAGGTCCGCCGTTGCGAGACGGCGCTCGGGCTGCGCTGGTTCGACGAGGATATCTCCGACGTGACCGCCTATCTGAACGACCACTTCTACAAGTTCGAGCGCTGACGCGGCGCGATGCCGAGGCGGCGGCTCTCCGAGCGCCAGATCCAGCGCATCCACACCATCCAGGAACGCCGCCGCCAGCGTCTCGCTACCCGCGCCGACAACGCGCTCGCGGAGATCGAGGGAGAGCCCACGCCGCAAGAGGGCCGCGTCGTCGTCCGTCACGGCGCCAACCTGGCCATCGAGGACACTGCCGGGCGCATCCACCACTGCCTGACGCGACGACACATCGGTCACCCGGTCTGCGGGGACCGTGTCGTCTGGCAGCCGACGACCGGCGCCGAGGGTGTCGTGACCGCGATCCTGCCCCGGCGCACGCTGCTCAGCCGGCCCGACTACAGCGGCCAGGACAAGCCCCTGGCCGCGAATCTGACCCGTCTGCTCATTCTGATCGCGCCACAGCCGCCGCCGAGCGGGTACCTCGTCGACCAGTACCTGATCGCGGCGGAGACCGTCGGCGTGCAAGCGCTGATCGTCGCGAACAAGATGGACCTGCTCGATGCGGAGGCACGCCAGACCTTCCAGGCGGCATACGCCTATTACCGGGAGATCGGCTACGAGACGCTCTGGACCAGCTTGCGGGATCCCGCGACGCTGGCCGACCTGACCACCCGTCTAGCCGGCGAAACGACCATCCTGGTGGGCCAGTCGGGGGTCGGCAAGTCCTCGCTGGTAAAGGCCCTGCTGCCCGATCGGTCGATCCAGATCGGCCGCCTGTCGGCGGCCACCGGGCTCGGGCGCCACACGACCTCGGCGGCGACCTGCTACCGAATGCCGGGCGGGGGCTCGCTGATCGACTCACCGGGCGTACGCAGCTTCCGGCTCGGCGCCATCGATCGCGACACGCTGCAGCGGGGCTTCCGCGAGTTTCGGCCCCACATCGGCCGTTGTCGATTCGCCGACTGTCATCACGACCGGGAGCCCGGTTGTGCGATCCTTCATGCGGTCGAGGCGGGTCAGATCGCGCCCGAGCGGCTCGCCAACTTCCGGCATTTGGCGGCGAACCTGGAACGTGGGTCCGCCCCGTGACAACTCCATGAGGACGGCATGGCTTACTGGCTGATGAAATCCGAGCCCGACGCCTTCGGCATCGACGACCTTCGATCCCGACCCGGACAGACCGAGCCCTGGGACGGCGTGCGCAACTATCAGGCGCGCAACATGATGCGCGACGAGATGCGCGTCGGCGATCGGATCCTCTTTTATCACTCCAACTGCGACGTACCCGGTGTGGTCGGTATCGCCGAAGTCGCCAGCGACGCCTACCCCGATCCCACCGCGTTCGATCCCGAGGCCCGGTACTTCGATGCCAAGAGTGACCCGGACAACCCCCGCTGGTGGCTGGTGGACGTGCGCTACGTCCGCCATTTGAAGCGCACCATCGCGCTCGCCGAGCTCAGGGAGCACGCCGACGGGGCGCTCAAGGACATGCCTCTGGTGCGCAAGGGCAACCGGCTGTCGATCATGCCCGTGACACCGCGGCAGTGGTCGTTCATCCTCGGACTCGAGTAGCCTCGGCCTTTTTCGAGGGCTCGGCCATGACCCAATCCAGAGCGTTCCGGAGCGAGGAACCGGGCCGGCGGCCGGCGGGCACTACTCCGGAGTACTTCGCACGCGCGCTCGCCGACTCGACCCGGCTGCGCATCCTGATGCTGCTGCTGGGGCGCGGGGAGCTGTGCGTCTGCGAGCTCACCGAGGCGCTCGCCCTGCCGCAGCCCAAGATCTCGCGGCACCTCGCCGTCTTGCGCGAGTCCGGGATGCTGCTCGACCGCCGGGCTGGGCTCTGGATCCACTACCGCGTCCACCCGGACCTACCCGCTTGGGCGCGCGAGGCCTTGATCGCCGTCGGCAGGGGATGCACCGGCGAGCAACCGTTCGAATCGGACCGGACGCGCCTCGCCCGGCTAACGCCAGATTCGACCGGGACCTGCAGCTGATCCGGTGACGATCGACCCGGGCTATAGCGCACTCGACGAACCTGATCTACGCGCCGTCTTCCTAGGCGCTCGTCCGCTGACCGGCCGCCGTCGGCGCCGGCGGCACGGGAGGGCTTGCAGCATGGCGGCAGACCCGGAAAAATTGGCACAGCCAACAGCCCGGACCGATAGGATGCCCTACCTCAAGAAACTCCCGTTGCGTACCGTCGTGCTCACCCTTGCGCTCAGCGGCGCCCCCGCGGCCCACGCCTTCAAATGCCTGCCGATCTACGGCAACTGGTGCGGTCCGGGGCACCCGACCGCCGCGGCGCTGCCGCCGATCGACGCCTTCGACGCCGCCTGCATGCGCCACGACGCCTGCACCTCGGCGCCCGTCCCGGAGGCCGCCTGCGACCGCGCCTTCGTCGGCGAGATCCATCAACTGGCCGCCCAGACGGGCTACCTGCCCCGCCCCTTGCAGTGGGCCGAATACCTGATCCGGCTCAAGGCCGGAGGTCCATGGGGCGGCATGCCGATGCCGACCCCGGGCGATGCCATGGGGCTGATGTCGAGCGTTCTGTCGCCCTGCTGGTGATCCTGGGGGCGGACGAACCGGCACCAGTTCGCCCAATTATCGCTGGCCCTTTCGCTCCGTCCCTCTCAGTTGAAAAGACCCCGCAACGGCTCGGACCACCGCTCCGCCCAGGCGATCACCAAGGCAATCCGGGCATCCGACAGATCGAGTGCGAACAGGAGCCTGTTGGGCACGCCGTCCCGAGGCGCGAGCCAGAACAGCACGCCGACGGCCGCCGCCATCCCCAGGCTGCTGACAGGGTCGGAAAGGCTGAAGGGCTTGAGCGCGGTGCCGAATGAGCGCCGGACCCGGGTGTTGAGCAGGTCGACACTGTAGAGCTCGTCCAGGCACAGGTGGGTCAAATAGCCGATACCGACCATCCATCCGGCGGCCCAGGCGGTCGGCGGTGGCGTCCCCAGTAGCCGGGAGGCGACGTTTACGGTCGCCAGGGCCGCGAACGCGACGCCGAGCCAAGAGTGCCAGATGCCCCGATGCACGGTGAAGCGGGCAAAGACCTCGAAGAGAGCAAACCGGACGGAGAATAGGACCCCGACCCAGAGCAGCGCGAGCGTCAACGCCGGCAGCCCCCCGGCCAGGGGCAGCGTCAGCGCGAACGCGAGCGCGACGCCGAGCACGCCGAAGAAGCCGCGAACCGGCGCCGAGGCATCGGCATCGATGTCCGGAAGCAGACTGCCTACCACGCCGAGGACGAAAAGGCCCAATGTCTGCCGATCGCTCGCCAGGCCGAGCCCGTGCAGCGCGAGCACCGCGCCACCGCTGACGAGAATTCCCCCGTTGAGGTGCGTCTGGAAGTTCGCCATCGCGGACGGTTACTCTGACCCCACTCAGGTGCCTGGCACCGGCAATCGCGTTAGCCTAGCCGATCAGGGGCTCAAGTTCTGACCCCGCCGATATCGCCAAGAGTAGACGCCCTTCGCATGACAACTCCGGACGCGCCGTACGCCGAGCCCTGCGAGTCGAATCGCTTTCTGATCGACCACGCCCGGTTGATGTATTCGAGCTACCGGCGGCTCACGGGTCGCGAGCTCGTCGACCCCGGTCTGGACGCGGCCGAGGCAGCCCGCGACTTGTTCGAGGCCCCGTTTGCGCTGCTCTCCCACAACACCTCACCGGACCCGCTGCTGACGTACGGCAACCGGACCGCGCTCGATCTCTTCGAGCTGGACTGGGCCCGGCTTACCCGGATGCCGTCCCGTTTTACGGCCCAAGCGCCCAACCGGGACGAGCGCGCCCGTCTGTTGGCGGAAGTCGCCGCCAGAGGATTCATCGACGACTACTCCGGGGTGCGTATCTCCGCCACAGGCCGCCGCTTCCTGATCGAGCATGCGACGGTTTGGAACCTGGTCGACGGGTCCGGGCGACTTCAGGGTCAGGCCGCGACCTTCTGCCAGTGGCGGATGCTGTAAGGCAAGGGGATCGGCCGGCGGGCTCGGCGCGAGTGCTCTACGCGGTCTACGCGGTCTACGCGTATTGAGATCGCTCGATTGCGCCCCGAGCGTTTCGACCAGAACGCCGCCGCACCAACCGCTCTCCGGTTTCTGCGCCTAGCGTCCGGCCAATCGCGAAAACGGAGCACACTCCAATGACACGTCTACCCAGGGCTCTTAGCGGACGCGGGACGCGATCCAATCCGGAAAAGGTATCGATTGCCGAACGTGGCGGTCCGAGGGGACCGACGATCGCCGGCCTGCTGCTGACGCTGGCGATGCTAATCGTCGGCAACGCCGCGCGTGCCGAGGCCACGGTCGTCCAGACACCCTACGGCGAGCAGAAGGTCGTGTTCGATTTCTATTTCGACGATCCGGCGAAGATCGACAGTGCCCTCTACTGGGTTCGTGCCCTGCTGAACCCGCTGTTGGGTGAGCCCTACGGCTACGCCCCCGAGTCCCTGGACCTGATCGTGCTGATACACGGGACGGAGATCGTCACGACCGTCAAGCACAACTACGAGCGCTACCGCGACGCAGTCGAGCGCATGCGCTACTACGCGAGCCTGGGAATCCGGTTCCGGGTATGCGGGTTGGCGGCGGAGGACTATGGTTACAAGCCCGAGGACTTCCATGACTTCATCGAGCTTGCACCCTCCGCAGTCGCCGAGCTTGCCCACTGGCAGCTTCAGGGCTACGCCTTGATACGGCCCGATATCATGGAAAAGAAGTACGCGATCGAGGAAATTCGCTAGCCGAGGGTGCCCCGACCGCGAGCCGCTACCCGCTGCTCGTCCGCGGCCAGCCCACTGCCCGCCGGGATGGACAGCTCGTGGTCGCCGAGATCCTCGTCGATACTGAACGTCGGCCCGTCGTCGAAATCCTCCTCGAGCGCGAGCCTGGGCTCGGTGCGCGGCCGCTCTTCGACCTGAGGCGCCGGCTTGACTGTCTTGGGCACGAATCGCGGCGGCTCGGCCCGCCTATCCCCCCTCATCGGCACCGGCGTCAGGCGAGGCTCCCGGTCGTCCTCGCCGATGACCTCGGATAGACCGTTCAGCACGGCCTGAGTCTCCCGCCTGGGCGGCTCCTCGGCCTTCGAATCAATGCGCACCGCCTGCATGGCCGCGAACACCTGCTCCTCGATGTCCACCACGGAGTAGATGTCGCTCTCGCGAAACTGGACGAAGGGCAGACGTGCCGCCGCGCAGACGCCCGCCAACGCATCCCTCGGCGGGCGCTTGCGGAATCGCGAACGCGGCGCCAGGTTGACCGCGCAGCCGATCGCGCCGGTCTCGGCGGTGCAGACCAGGAAATCGAAGCATCGGTCATTGATGCGCGCGTAGGCCCGCTCGCGGCTGCGACGGTCGGCACGCCGACTGACCCCGATGACCTCCGCGGCCCGCACCTTGCCGTAGACCCGGTAGCCGTCTCCGACCGCCCTCTCCAGTACCGCCAGGAAGGCCAGCTGGTCCGGGGTGAACAGCGCGCCGTCGGCAACGTACGGCAGCCGGTGGCGCCGGGCCAAGCTTCGGCGCAGGCTGAACACGAAGGCCACGAAAACGAGAGCCGCCAGGCCGAGCAGAAAATAGAATGGTGCCAATTGATTTGGTCCTCGGCTCCCGTCTGGGCGCCGGAAGCCGCCGTCAGCCAGACAGGCGTCCACGGGGCGCAAAAACAAAGGGTTGAGAGGATACAGGAACGCCCGCCCGGAAGTCACGCGCGGCGCAAGCCCGTAATGTTGCCGGGCTCGTTGAGAATCGGTCCGCCGTGGGCTATCTTGCGCGCCAGCAACGCGCGGGTGGCGGAATTGGTAGACGCCCTGGATTTAGGTT